>NZ_BMDR01000026.1 GCF_014635885.1 Acinetobacter vivianii | reverse complement strand
TTCTGTACCTGGTACAGACGGGTTGCCTGCAGGATCGGTGGCAATTGCCGTGATGGTATCACCATCCACCAAGCCACCTGGGTTTGGTACAGTCCATTCGCCTGTCGTTGGATCAGTCACCACATCAACGGTTGTGCCATCCGGGAAGGTCACAGTTACGGTTGAACCTGGTTCTGCGGTACCCGTGATTGGATCGGTACCATTGACCGGATCAATCTCTGGCGCTGCTGGGGCAGTCACATCCACGTTATAAGTTTGTGTATCAGTGACTGTGCTGCTGTTGCCTGCTGCATCGGTGAAGGTGGCTGTCGCATCGATGGTCGCATCGGTATCTGCAAGTAAGTCACTACCTGCCACATCTGCGGTCCAGTTGCCTGTCGCTGCATCAACAGTCGCTGTGTATGTCACACCATTGATAAGCAGTGTCACTACCGTGGTTGCTGCATCTGCAGGGATTCCGGTTAAGGTACCTGTTACCGTGATGGTTGTGGTTGATTCTGCGGCATTCAACACGTTGTCTGCAGTCACATCATCAATCGTTAAGGTCGCACCTGCTGGATTT
>NZ_BMDR01000025.1 GCF_014635885.1 Acinetobacter vivianii | reverse complement strand
TGTTCTGTTTTTTCTGCAAAACATCAAATATTCACAACAGATGGCCACCTCATTTTAGGGTTCACAACCATCAAAACATCAAATATTCACAACAGATGGCCACCTCATTTTAGGGTGTCACAACCATCCGGGATGACTACCTCACCAGGTACACATCATCCTACCACAACAGCATTCCTTCGCCCCCAGTTGCTAGGGAATGAATACCACCCAGTCACCACCATGACTGTCACACATTGACTTGCTGTTTTTAGCAAGGGTGATATATTAGTNTATGTAACCGTGTCTCATGCCAGATGCAATTATTCAATGCATTATATATGGCATACATCTCATATCACAATTCATGTATGACTATTTATGCATACATTTCCACATATATTTCATATCCACAATTTTATCAAGGATATAAAATCACCACCACATGCCATATGCAAATTTTTATGCACAATAATTATGGCAAATATCACATGCATATATTTTATGCACAACAATTCATCACATGCATATATTTTCTTATGCATAACTATTTTCCACATGCATATATTTTTATGCACAATAATT
>NZ_BMDR01000024.1 GCF_014635885.1 Acinetobacter vivianii | reverse complement strand
TGGGCCATCTTTGATGGTTAAGCCATTGTTGTTTAATACACTGTCGCCAGTCGTGATGCTGTCGAACTTCGCATCTTTCAACAATTCAATCTTGATACCATCTTCTGTGGTACGTGTGATTACATTCTCACCGCTGGTCTTGTCTTCTGCTGTTGCAGCATCAGCTCCACCTACGATGTTTAACTTGTCACCCAACTTACGATGAACATCTGCACCTGTATTACCAGCAAAGTTCAAGCCTTTGTTTTCCAACTCGGTCTTGGTGTTCGTGATCGTGTTGTCTAACTCAGTCTTGGTATCTGTGATCTGATTGGTTAACTGATCTTTAGTATTGGTGATCTGGTTACCCAAATCTTTCTTCGCGTCGTCTAACTTGTTGTTGGTATCAGTAATCTGATTACCCAAGTCTTTCTTCGCGTCATCTAACTTGTTGTTGGTATCGGTGATCTTGCCGTCTAAACCATCTTTAACATTGGTTAACTGGTCAACATTGACTGCATCTTTACCATTTACACCATCAGCAACGTTAGTAATTGTTTTATTACCCGCGTTGATGCCATCTTTAGTGATGCTTGGGCCATCTTTGATG
>NZ_BMDR01000023.1 GCF_014635885.1 Acinetobacter vivianii | reverse complement strand
GAAAGATGCGAAGTTCGACAGCATTACCACTGGCGACAGCGTATTAAACAACAACGGCTTAACCATTAAAGATGGCCCAAGCATCACTAAAGATGGCATCAATGCAGGTAATAAAACAATTACTAACGTTGCTAATGGCGTGAATGGTAAAGATGCAGTTAATGTTGATCAGTTAACCAATGTTAAAGATGGTTTAGATGGCAAGATCACGGATACCAACAACAAGTTAGATGATGCGAAGAAAGATTTGGGTAACCAGATCACCAATACTAAAGATCAGTTAACCAATCAGATCACTGATACCAAGACTGAGTTAAACAACACGATCACGAACACCAAGACCGANTGACAAGTTAAACATCGTAGGTGGAGCGGATGCTGCAACAGCAGAAGACAAGACCAGCGGTGAGAACGTGATCACACGTACCACAGAAGATGGTATCAAGATTGAATTGTTGAGAGATGCGAAGTTCGACAGCATTACTACTGGCGATACTGTATTAAACAACAATGGCTTAACCATCAAAGATGGCCCAAGCATTACTAAAGATGGCATCAATGCAGGTAATAAAGTCATTACTAACGTTGCTGATGGTTCAATTGCCAATGGATCTAAAGATGCAGTGAATGGCGGTCAGGTGAAGAATATCTCTGACAGCATCAAGAACAGCATTGGTGGTAACACGACTGTTAATCCAGACGGTAGCATTACAACCAACAACATTGGTGGTACAGGCAAAAACAACATCAATGATGCGATCAAGTCAGTCGATGACAAAGTGACTAATGGTGTGAATGACCTGACCAATAAA
>NZ_BMDR01000022.1 GCF_014635885.1 Acinetobacter vivianii | reverse complement strand
CGTCCTTGAAATACCACCCTGGTAATGTTGAGGTTCTAACTCTGTCCCGTAATCCGGGACGAGGACCATGTCTGGTGGGTAGTTTGACTGGGGCGGTCTCCTCCTAAAGAGTAACGGAGGAGTACGAAGGTGCGCTCAGCGTGGTCGGAAATCACGCGTAGAGTATAAAGGCAAAAGCGCGCTTAACTGCGAGACCCACAAGTCGAGCAGGTACGAAAGTAGGTCTTAGTGATCCGGTGGTTCTGTATGGAAGGGCCATCGCTCAACGGATAAAAGGTACTCTGGGGATAACAGGCTGATACCGCCCAAGAGTTCATATCGACGGCGGTGTTTGGCACCTCGATGTCGGCTCATCTCATCCTGGGGCTGAAGCAGGTCCCAAGGGTATGGCTGTTCGCCATTTAAAGAGGTACGCGAGCTGGGTTTAGAACGTCGTGAGACAGTTCGGTCCCTATCTACCGTGGGCGCTGGAAATTTGAGAGGATCTGCTCCTAGTACGAGAGGACCAGAGTGGACGAACCTCTGGTGTACCGGTTGTGACGCCAGTCGCATCGCCGGGTAGCTATGTTCGGAAGGGATAACCGCTGAAAGCATCTAAGCGGGAAGCCTACCTCAAGATAAGATTTCCCTAGGAATTTATTCCTCTAAAGAGCCGTTCGAGACTAGGACGTTGATAGGTTGGGTGTGGAAGCACGGTGACGTGTGAAGCTGACCAATACTAATTGCTCGTGAGGCTTGACTATACAACACCCAAACAGTTGTTGTATTCAAGATAAATTCAATACATAACTTGATTTAGTGTAGAAACTAGTTACAATACGACTCAATTAACTAATCCGTTAATAACTCTTTGGACCGTAAGTAAGGCATACGATGAATACATCGTGATTAAGACCCGAAAGCACCACAACAGTTTGCTGGCGACAATAGCAAGAGTGAACCACCTGATCCCTTCCCGAACTCAGAAGTGAAACCTCTTAGCGCTGATGGTAGTGTGGCACTTGCCATGTGAGAGTAAGTCATCGCCAGCTTTTAAAT
>NZ_BMDR01000021.1 GCF_014635885.1 Acinetobacter vivianii | reverse complement strand
TGGTTAAAGCCTTCGCCTTGGTATTCTTTGGACTTGATCCCTGCCAGTTTCTTGGTGTCAGGCAGCTTGCCTGCATTGTCGAATTTGGTCGGGCTGCGTTGTGCTTCGTGAATACGGCCCACCACAAATGGACGGTCAATGTTGCCATCAAAGAAGTCGATCACCACGATTTCATTGATACGTGGCAGGAAGCGTGCACCATAGCCTTCGCCTGCCCAAGGTGTTAGCACATCCACCCACGCTGAATCGGTGTCGTTGTCATTGGCACCTGCACCGCCATCATGACTGTGATCTTCATTACGGGTAAACAGGAAGCGGACTTTAATCCGTCCCCATTCATCGACATGGATTTCTTCGCCACTTGGGCCAACCACTTTGGCACGTTGTGGAGATGCTGTTGGTCGGTGTTGTAATGGATTGTATTCAGGAACCGTTTTGATGTTGCGGCGTTGTAGTGTGAGTTGATTGGCTTGGCGTTCTTCTGTGTTGCTTTGTTGGGTGAGCTGCCAATGACTTTGTGCCAGTAGCTGATTAATCTGCTGCTGCAGATCTTTGGGTAAGTTGTTCTGGTTATAGAACTGTTTGCCTGTGATCAGGAATTCTTTGTCTGCGCCACTGTGCTGGTCAATCTCAGGGTGTTCTGCCAGTTCAAACCAGTAACCCACATGGGTATCTCGGACGGTGCTTTTGGCAATAAACTGTTTGGATTGCAGGTCGTAATATTGACCGAGATTCTGATTCAATTTTTCGATCTGTGCATTGCCTGACTGGGTCGCCCCATCTTCACCATTGAGGTCTTGCATCCAAGCTGGTGAGAAGTGCCATGCCTGTTCTAAACCAAGACTGGCATTGTCGTGTTGTTCACTATGTTTGTGGGTGCTCTGTACACTGCCTGCACCTTCTTCCTGTTCCAGTGCATCGGCTTGCCAGCGTTGTACATGCACCGCACTTGGTTGTAATGAGCGTTGCCCCACTAAACTGGTCATGCTGTCGTATTGTTCGGTGGCACTACTGCGGTGGTAGCGAATGTGGCGACGGTCTAAAGCTTGGTACTGGCTATTGTCATCAATTAAACGGAGTTTCTGGGCCTGAATCTGTTCGCTGGCACTACCGACTTTTAGCTTTGATTCATCAACCAGCCAGTTAATCCCTTCACTGCGCATCAGACGAGTCAGAAAGTCATAGTCGCTTTCATTGGATTGCATGATAAATGGACGGACGTCATAGTCTTG
>NZ_BMDR01000020.1 GCF_014635885.1 Acinetobacter vivianii | reverse complement strand
TTTATTGGTCAGGTCATTCACACCATTAGTCACTTTGTCATCGACTGACTTGATCGCATCATTGATGTTGTTTTTGCCTGTACCACCAATGTTGTTGGTTGTAATACTACCGTCTGGATTAACAGTCGTGTTACCACCGATGCTGTTCTTGATGCTGTCAGAGATATTCTTCACCTGACCGCCATTCACTGCATCTTTAGATCCATTGGCAATTGAACCATCAGCAACGTTAGTAATAACCTTGTTACCCGCGTTGATGCCATCTTTAGTGATGCTTGGGCCATCTTTAATGGTTAAGCCATTGTTGTTCAATACGCTGTCGCCAGTCGTGATGCTGTCGAACTTCGCATCTTTCAACAATTCAATCTTGATACCATCTTCAGTCGTACGTGTGATCACATTCTCACCGCTGGTCTTGTCTTCTGCTGTTGCAGCATCAGCTCCACCGATGATATTTAACTTGTCACCCAACTTACGATGAACATCTGCACCTGCATTACCAGCAAAGTTCAAGCCTTTGTTTTCCAACTCGGTCTTGGTGTTGTTGATCGTGTTGTTTAACTCAGTCTTGGTATCTGTGATCTGATTGGTTAACTGATCTTTAGTATTGGTGATCTGGTTACCCAAGTCTTTCTTCGCATCATCTAACTTGTTGTTGGTATCTGTGATCTTGCCATCTAAACCATCTTTAACATTGGTTAACTGGTCAACATTGACTGCATCTTTACCATTTACGCCATCAGCAACGTTGGTAATCGTTTTATTACCTGCATTGATGCCATCTTTAGTGATGCTTGGGCCATCTTTAATAGTTAAGCCATTGTTGTTCAATACACTGTCGCCAGTCGTGATGCTGTCGAACTTCGCATCTTTCAACAATTCAATCTTTATGCCATCTTCTGTGGTACGTGTGATCACGTTCTCACCACTGGTCTTGTCTTCTGCTGTTGCAGCATCAGCTCCACCTACGATGTTTAACTTGTCACCCAACTTACGATGTACGTCTGCACCTGCATTACCAGCAAAGTTCAAGCCTTTGTTTTCCAACTCGGTCTTGGTGTTCGTGATCGTGTTGTTTAACTCAGTCTTGGTATCAGTAATCTGATTGGTTAACTGATCTTTAGTATTGGTGATCTGGTTACCCAAGTCTTTTTTAGCATCATCTAACTTGTTGTTGGTATCGGTGATCTTGCCGTCTAAACCATCTTTAACATTGGTTAACTGATCAACATTGACTGCATCTTTACCATTTACACCATCA
>NZ_BMDR01000019.1 GCF_014635885.1 Acinetobacter vivianii | reverse complement strand
GCGTGCATCATCATCTGCCAAACCTAAATCACGGGTGACTGCCAAAGCTTGTGCAGCAAAGGCTTCGTTTAACTCAATCACATCCATCTGATCTAAGGAGAGATTGGCTTGTTTAAGTAGTTTCTTGATGGCAGGTGCAGGTGCAAACCCCATAATGCGAGGTTCAACACCCACTGTGGTGGCTGCAATGATTTTGGCACGTGGTTTGAGTTGATATTTTTCCACCACTTCATCTGAAGCAATCAACACCGCAGCAGCACCATCATTAATTCCAGAAGCATTACCTGCTGTCACTGTACCTTCGGCTTTCACCACACCTTTAAGTTTGGTTAATGCTTCTAAAGTTGTTGATGCACGTGGATGCTCATCAGTATCTACCACAATGGCATCACCTTTACGCTGTGGAATCGTTACAGGGATGATTTCATGGGCAAAGAAGCCTTTGGCTTGCGCAGTTGCAGTACGTTGCTGGCTATTTAAAGCAAACTGATCTTGATCAGCACGGTTGATATTGAATTGCTCTGCCACGTTTTCCGCAGTTTGCGGCATGGTGTCCACGCCATACATTTCTTTGAGCTTTGGATTGATAAAACGCCATCCCATGGTGGTGTCTTCAATCTTTTGGCTGCGACCAAAGGCACTTTCTGATTTGCCCATCACATAAGGCGCACGGCTCATGCTTTCAACACCACCCGCAATAATCAGGTCAGCTTCGTTGGCTTTAATGGCACGGGCAGCCATGGCAATGGCATCCAGTGATGAACCACATAAACGGTTAACGGTGGTTGCAGGCACTTGATAAGGTAAGCCCGCTAATAATGCTGACATACGTCCGACATTACGGTTATCTTCACCCGCCTGATTGGCACAGCCAT
The DNA here is from genome assembly GCF_014635885.1 of Acinetobacter vivianii. GTDB lineage: Bacteria > Pseudomonadota > Gammaproteobacteria > Pseudomonadales > Moraxellaceae > Acinetobacter > Acinetobacter vivianii. The sequence continues at coordinate 1,726 of NZ_BMDR01000019.1, read as the reverse complement.
AGATCACATCATCGACTTGTTGCCAATCGATACTTGGATTGCGTTGCATCAAGGCCTGAAGTGGGATGGCTCCTAGGTCATCGGCACGGACTGGTGCAAGACCACCGGCATAACGACCGAATGGGGTACGGATGGCATCAATGATATAAGCGTTTTTCATATTCTTACATTTCCATTTCTAAATCTGTTGTGATCACTGCCACAAATTACGGGTTTAGTCTTTCTTCCTTTGCGTAGGCAATGCCTCGTTTCGCGGCGGCGGCATGGATGCCGCCCGTTGGACTGTGGTATAGGGATATACCATCAGTCCAACAAAGGATTTTTGTTACTTTTTATCCTTAAAAAGTAAGGCAATGCCTATACAAAAAGTCTCTGCTTTAACCCGTAATGAGTGGCTGTGTAAACATTATCCTTGAGTCGCATCAATCAACTGAGCACCCGTCAACGCCTGTAACTCCTCAAAGCTCAGACCATCCACTTTCTCAATCACTTTTAAACCATCTTGAGTCACATCAATCACACACAGGTCGGTATAAATCCGATCGACACATTTCAACCCTGTTGCTGGATATGAAAGCGCTTCAACAATCTTCGGTTCACCTTGCTTGGTAGTGTGATCGGTGGTGATAAATACTTTCTTGGCGCCTACCGCCAGATCCATCGCTCCACCCACCGCAGGAATGGCATCCGCTGCACCAGTATGCCAGTTGGCTAAATCACCATTGGCTGCCACTTGGAAAGCCCCAAGCACTGCAATATCTAAATGTCCGCCACGCATCATGGCAAAGGAATCACCATGATGGAAAAAGCTGCCGCCAGTCAGCATGGTGACGTATTCTTTACCTGCATTAATCAGCTCAGGATCTTCTTCACCTTTGGCAGGTGGCGGCCCGAATGCAAGTAGGCCATTTTCCGAATGCAGGAATACATCTTTGTCTGCTGGAAGATAGTTTGAAATCTTGGTTGGAAGGCCGATGCCGAGATTGACATAAGCACCATCTGGAATATCTTGTGCGACACGTTCAGCAATCTGGTCACGGCTTAGTTTTTGATAGCTCATGTTTATGCTCCTGTGCCAGTCGTCGCATCAACTGCGACCACATGCTGTACAAAAATCCCAGGGGTAATAATGTGTTCAGGATCAAGCTGACCGAGTTCAGCCAGTTCAGAGACCTGCGCAATAGTGACATCCGCTGCCATCGCCATGATCGGGCCAAAGTTACGGGCTGATTTGTTATAAACCAGATTGCCCCAGCGATCGCCTTTGTGTGCCTTGATCAGTGCGAAGTCTGCTTTAATTGGGTATTCAAGCACGTAGTCTTTACCATCGATATGACGGGTTTCCTTGCCTTCAGCCAAAAGCGTACCGAAACCTGTTGGGGTAAATACCGCACCTAAGCCCATGCCAGCAGCCTGAATACGACAAGCCAGATTGCCTTGCGGCACCAGTTCCAGCTCAATCTTGCCTGCACGATACAGCTCATCAAAGACCCATGAATCAGACTGACGTGGGAAAGAACAAATGATTTTACGTACTGCGCCTGTTTTAAGCAGTTTGGCCAAACCATAATCACCGTTACCAGCATTGTTATTGACGATGACCAGATCCTTGATCCCGAGTTCGATAAGTCCATCAATCAGTTCAGCGGGTTGTCCTGCGGTGCCGAAGCCACCAATCATGATGGTTGCTCCATCCTTGATCTGTGACAGTGCCTCGGTCAATGAG
>NZ_BMDR01000018.1 GCF_014635885.1 Acinetobacter vivianii | reverse complement strand
TGGCGCTCAAGTAACGGCATTAAAATACAAAGACCGTGCGACTGATGTTGAACATACGGTCGAGCTTGCAGGGATCTTTGTACAGATTGGGTTATTGCCAAACACTGATTTCTTAAAGAACAGTGCTGTCGAGTTGAGCAACCGTGGTGAGATCGTGATTAATGATCGTAACGAAACCAGTGTTAAGGGGGTATTTGCTGCTGGTGACTGTACTACCGTGCCATACAAGCAAATTATCATTGCCACAGGTGAAGGCGCCAAAGCATCACTTTCTGCCTTTGATTATATGATCCGTTCTGGTGTATAAAATGATTTAAAAATAAGACACGCACTTAGATTGACCGATGTAAGTGCGTGTTTTTACAAATTTTCAACTTTATTCTTTGTGCAGTTTATGGTTATATTTTTGGTATCCATTCCTATTGGATGCCACAAAGAAAAGGAAATAGACAATGAATAAATTACTTGTTGCATTAGGTCTTGCTGCTACTGTTGCGCTTGTAGGCTGTAATAAAGATAAAGCACCTGAAACAGGCGCGACCACGGGTGAACATTTAGAACACGCTGCTGATCAAGCTGGCGCAGATATTAAAGACGCAACTCAAAATGCGACTAACGATGTTGCAACTGCTGTAGATACAGCGGGTGATCAAATTGATGCTGCTGCTGATCACACTGCAACGGCGACTGCTGAAGCTGCTGCAAAAACTGAAGCTGCTGCACGTGATGCAACCACTAAAGTTGCTGGTGCTGTAGAATCAGGCGCTGCTGATGTGAAAGAAAAAGCTCAACAATAATTTTGTTGAAATAAAAAAGCCTCTGTAAACAGAGGCTTTTTTATTGGGTTGTATTAGCTCAACAGCCCTTCATCACGCATCGCAATCTGAACCGATTGACGCTCAGCAATTTTATTACGTAGCGCTACGATATGGATATACGGTGTTAAATCATGTTCGATATGGTTTGACCAGTTGGTTAACACAAACAAATAGGCATCTGCTGGACCAAAATTATCATCGACCAGATAATCACAATCCCAACCCGCCAGATAGTCATCGATATATTTCAATAAACGATCCACTTCAGCATATGCCTTGGTCTTCTCATCGTCAGTCAGTTTACCGGTGAAGAAAACCGCATAAGCATCATGCAGTTCCGAATTCAAATATCCCAACCATTCCAGTACTTTTGCTCTTCCCATCCCTGATGGCGGAATCAAGTCCTGTTTTGGATCGTGTTGCGCCAAAAACGGTAAAATCGCAACATTCTCGGTTAAAATCAAACCTGGATTAATTTCCAAAGCAGGGACATATCCCTTTGGATTAATCTCGTAATAATCTGCACCTTTTGAGGTTTTATGTGTTTTTAGATCAACGCGTTCTAAATCAAAATCGACATTTATTTCATTTAAAATAATATGGGCTGCCAATGAGCATGCACCAGGTGAATAATACAACTTCATAATTGATCCTTGTTATCTAACAACTTATGCTCTAGAACGTTCCTACGAAACTCGAGAACAGAATAACTCAAACTTATAATAGCTTTCATGCTAAGAACATCTACACCACTACTATTAATGAATTTTTTTCTGCCTTGCAAGTTATATTCCGTGACGATTGATTAATTTATGAAAAAACTCACTCGATCTCGTCACAGATATACCGTTACGCTCTGCCAAAAAGTTTGCCTAACCATTCAAAAAGTGAATTTAAGAACGCTGCAATGACACTTTTCGGATGCTCAGGTTCAAGTTGCGAATCAGCTGATTTCATATCCAGATCAACAATCACAGGATCATGGTCTGAAGAACGATATGCATCGGCTGAGAAGAACAAGTCCTTTTGCTCATCAGTTTTATATTCTTCGTTATAGTCCAGTACCGTTGGCTCGTCCGCATTGATATGCCATGCAAAGGTTTTGATCACACGCTTATAAAGGTTGGCATCCGCAATGGCATGATCCAAATTACCTGCACCACCATAACCCTCAGCATTGCTTGACACACCAAAGACATAGCTATAGGCATTGACACCCTCACCGACCTTATGATCATTCAATAACACTTTATAATTGGCTTTTTCAAACGTCAGGATTGGATCTTCTTTGGCATAGCTGTTCATATCACCCAATAATAAAATATTCGAATTTTTGACTTGAGTTGGATTCTTGGCAATCCATTGCGTTAATTGTTCAACCGCTTTCACACGCGTTGGATTCCAGCAGCCTTGTCCATCTTTTTGATCAGCATCTAAAGAATTGGCATCTACACCAGAACAGCCTTTCGACTTAAGATGATTTGGAATAACCGTAAAAATCTGTCCGCCCTGTACTGGTTTAAATGACTGTGCGATTGTGCTACGGTTTTTATCCCCCAAATCCAGTACAGCTGCTTTATTGACAGGTTGCACCCGTTTAGCGTTATAAATAATCGCAACTGCAATCACATCGGTACCAAGCTGATTCAATCCTTCAGGAATCACATATTTCCAGTCTGGGCCTAGCGCCTTGGTTAAATTGGCAATGGCACTGTCACTGCCATAACCATTGTTGGCAATCTCCATCAAGCCATATACATCAGCATCAATTGATTTTAATGCATTGACGATTTTCGCATGTTGCTTGTCAAATTCAGCTTTGCTATTGGCACCACGTTCGGTTGGAAAGCCATTCTTGCCATTGTCATAGTTGAGTACATTAAATGCAGCTACACGGACATGTTTGCTTTGTTTAGCGGCGATGCTCGTGCGTGGATTAGAACTACTCACCACTTCTGGCAAGTTCGCCCCCACAATCGGTTGTACGCGCCATGCATTAAAGCGATATTCCAAAATACCTTGAGTATTTTTTAACTGATATCCTGAACGTAGCGTATTTAAAGCACTAAAGTTTTGTGGCAACCATGGTGCTCGATTCTGGTTGTTATAGCCATCATCAAAAATAATCTTGGACAGCAGATTTTGTTGCGCTAAGGCTTTTGCTTCATTCGACAGTGCTGGATACAGATTGGTTGGAATAAACAAACGACCAAGGCTTAAAGATAATTCACCATAGCGCCCAAAATTATAGTTTTCACTGACGGTAAGCGTTTGCGGGAACTTGACCAGCATACCTTGATAACGTTTTGGTGAGTTCCCCGTCGTCTCGGTTAGACTGTTAAATGGCAAGTTCAACGCAATTGGCTGGATCTGATCTGCCATATTCTGGTTACAGGTGAGAATATCCTGTTGTAACTGATCGATCTGAAGCTGGTTTTGATAACTGGTCAAACGACCACGTAGAATGACTTCATCGCCGATCTGTCCACCTTTCACTGTACTGCTCGCAGGAATATAGACAAAGATGGCATTACTAACATTTGGCATGGCTTTGCTATCAGGCGTTTGTACATAAAAACCTGAGAAGCCATTGTTATAACGATAATCCCCTGTAATCACCCCTCGAATGGTATAGCTTTGGTCTTGTGTTGAGTCTGCCAATTTTGCAATCGGCGTATCGCTACTACTACAGCTTACATTTTCAGTAACAGGTGGAGTTGTGGTTGACCCTGTTAAATTGGAAAAATCATTGCGATCTGTCCATGCCTGCCAAGATTGATCCAGATCAAATGGACTGGTTGGATCAATACTCACCACAGGATTTTCGGTCTGTGTGCGTTTAAAGCTGTTGCCCATACTAAAAACAGTTGTGCCCCAACCATTTGTAGGACGTTCACCAATGCGGCCAAAACGATCTATAGGTGTACCGCGATACAGCAAAACAACCGCATCATCGCCATTAAAGGATAAGCCAGCAACCTGATTCACCTTATTTCCTAATTGCGCTTGTAATTCTGAACGGCCGATCAGGAATTTTTGTTTGCTAGCTAAACTGCCCTGTAAGGGAAATGCTGCGGTTTTAACGGTGCCACCATTATTAAACTGCTGGATTTCATAATCCGCCAGATTCACCGTAGTTGCATCTGGATTATAGATTTCCAGTCCCTTTTTATTACTACTGCCATCGACATATTGGCTAAACATCAATTGTGCATGTGCAGCAGAAAAGATTGAAGATACGCCTAATAAACCTAGACAAATGGCGATCGAATGATATTTAAAATTATTCATGATTTTTTACTTAGTGTTTAAATTGCCATTAGGCTATGCAAGTTCTGTGACAGCACCATGAAGATTTTTTGACAAATTTTCATCATTTTCAAAAATAATCAGCGAAATAAAATCACTTAAAAGTTTGACTTGTCCACCTGAGCACTTAAAATACGGCATTTCTATATTTATATCTCCAGAATCATGTCAAACGATCAGTTAGAAACGCAAATTACGGAACTCGACAATTTGCCTGAGCACCGTGAAATTGTGACGTTTATGCGTCGTTCAGCTCCGCTCAATACTTCACAACGTACTGCTTTAGAAGATTATCGTGATTTAATTTTGGAATACCCTGTTGGTGATTTACGTCAACATTTTGAACATCCTGAACGCCCATTAACCGTTGAAATCGGTTTTGGTATGGGTCGTTCTTTGGTATTAATGGCAAAAGCCAATCCTGAACGTAACTTTGTCGGAATCGAAGTACATGTTCCTGGGATTGCACAGTGTGTGTATGAAGCAGGTATGGCGGGCTTAAAGAACCTGTTTGTACTGGATGCAGATGCAATTCAGGTATTACGTGAAATGCCAGATAACAGCATTAACTGCGTACAGCTTTACTTCCCAGATCCATGGCAGAAGAAGCGTCACTTTAAACGCCGTTTTGTGATTCATGAGCGTATGCAACTGGTTGAACAAAAGCTTGAGTTGGGTGGGACTTTCCATGCAGCGACAGATTGGGAACCGTATGCAGAGTGGATGCTTGATATCCTAGACAATCGTCCTGATATGGAAAATTTGGCAGGTAAAGGCAATAGCTATCCTCGCCCAGAATGGCGTCCAGTGACTAAATTTGAACGTCGTGGTCTGGAATCTGGTCATAAGATTAATGACTTTATTTTTAAGAAAATAAAGTAAGCTGATTTAGTTTTCGAAGAAAGTCACTAAATGTTTAGTGGCTTTTTTATACGCCCTTAACACAGCAACTTACCCATAATTCCAACTTAAGTAAGCTAATCCTGCCAGAAATGCGATAAAGATAATTGTCCCAACTAAACAGCCTAGAAACAAAATAAGTTTTTCAGCCGAAGTAAACACTAATGGTGCAAGGTGACGTTGTTTCCCTATTGAGTCATAAGGGTCATTACTATCAATCTGACATTTTTTTTCAATATGGGTAGGCCATTGAGGTATTTTTGAAAAATATACTCCCAAGCGTCTTAATAAAATGAGTGAGAATAAAGGAAAAGCAACTGTTGCTATTCCATTATCTCGTTCCGCAGGGCGGGTTTGCTGGATGATTTCTTCACCATCAAACTGCATATAAACTCGTTCAAAGCTCTCTTTAAAAGTTTCTTTCCTGTTATAAACATCAAAAAACTCTGGAATAGCCGCATCTATACTTTTTAGATCATCACCTTGCATATAGGCTTTAAAGAATGCCAAATGCTGATCAACCAATTCTTTTCCATATATTTTTGTAATAAAAGGGAAAATGATTTCTTCTTCTACAATATTATCAGCATTTACCAAACTTGCTCTTAACTCAATATCAAACCGCCCTTCTTGTACAGCAGAAAAACGTAAATCCTGCCAGTTTAGCTCAATGATTTTTTGTTGTTGAGGAGAAAAAGCATATACTTTCTGGGTTTTCCGATTAAAACGAATTGGATAATGGGTATAGCCAAATAAATCATACTTTGCCATTTTATAATTCGAATAGACTAAATAAACTAAACCAATCGTTAAACATGAGAATACAGCTACACTCCAGTAAACTTGTTTAAAGTACAAGCTATACATAAAGAATAGAAACATAAAAATAGCAAAAAATAATGCGGCCCACATAGGCAGTGCTAATGCTGTTGCACGCCCACGAATAAACTCCCAGCTATCCATGACCTCCACAAAAGTAGAATTAAAACGAATAACCTGACGATGGGGATAAAGCTGATCCATTTTCAGGCTTTTTATATCAATCTCCCTTAAACGTAAACGACCGTTTTTATTCGGAATTCCAACTTCAAATGGTTGATTAAGTGTCGTAAACTTGGTTTCGTAGTCTTCTCTTAACATCTGATCTTATTCTTATCTATAGTTCCAACTTAAATAAGCCAATCCTGCCAGAAATGCGATAAAGATACTTGTTCCTAATAACCAACCTATAAATAAAATACATTTTTCAGCTGAAGTAAACACTAACGGTGCAAGGTGACGTTGTTTTCCTGTTGAGTCATAAGGGTCATTACTATCAATCTGACATTCTTGTTCAATATGAGTAGGCCATTGAGGTATTTTTGAAAAAAATATTCCAAGACGTCGGACTAATATAGTTAAAGACCAAATAACTGCCATCATTGAGACACCAGAAATATCTTTTTTTGCTGGACGTGTTTGCATAGCTAATTCATTAAGCACATCGTTTGACATGTAAACACGCTCAAAACTTTCTTTAAAAGTTTCTTTTCTGTTATAAACATCAAAAAATTCTGGAATAGCCGCATCTATACTTTTTAGATCATCACCTTGCATATAGGCTTTAAAGAATGCCAAATTTTGATCAATAAAATCATTATTATCAAATGAAATATATGGGAGAATTATTTCTTCTTCTACAATATTATCCGCATTTACTAAACTTGCTCTCAATTCAATATCATATCGTCCTTCTCGTACTGCAGAAAAACGTAAATCTCGCCAATTTAGCTCAATGATTTTTTGTTGTTGAGGTGAAAAAGCATATACTTTCTGGGTTTTACGGTTAAAACGGATCGGATAATGAGTATAACCAAATAGATCATACTTCGCCATTCGGTAGTTTGTGTAGACTAAATAACATAGAGCAACCGTTAGGCATGAAATTATGGCTATACTCCAATAAACTTGTTTAAAATACAAACTATATATAGCAAATAAGAACATAAAAATAGCAAAAAATAATGCAGCCCACATCGGAAGTGCTAACCCAGTTGCACGACCACGAATAAACTCCCAACTATCCATGACCTCCACAAAAGTGGAGTTAAAACGAATCACTTGGCGATGGGGATAAAGTTGTTCCGTTTTCAGGCTCTTTATATCAATTTCCCTTAAACGTAAGCGCCCATTTTTATTTGGAATCCCAATCTCAAAGGGTTGATTGAGTGTGGTAAACTTGGTTTCGTAGTCTTCTCTTAACATGTATACTTACTCGTAAATCTTTTCAAATTCAGTTTTTTCGACGGCTTGGGTCCAATTTTCACTCTTTTTACCCCATGCCGATGCTTCCAGAAAATTACGTATTTCTCTTTCTTTTAACAGGTCAATACCATAACTAATAACAATTGATACACCAATTAAAATTAACCCCCAATAACCACCACGTAAACCCAGAAGCATGGTAGTACTATTAATGAAGGCACGAGTTGTAAAAAATATCACAACAGCATTGACATAATAGGATGTCATAATGAAATATTGATCTTTCTTCAGAGCTTCATTTCCTTTTAATACCTCAACTGCAGCTAAGAGTATCGCACCACCATATAAACCTAAGCTGGCAATCCTTGCCATTCTCAATTGCCTTAATTTTAGAATAGGGCTTTCCCCTATTTGAGCAATTTTCATTTTAAGTTGACGGTCCATCACATCAGCGACATTTCCAAACGTTGCTGCAATCACCCCAACAAAGTTCATCCCTGTTTGTAAATTAACACCTGTCGCTACCCCTTGCGTTGCACTAATTAATGCCAACGACTGCAAACCAAACGCAAATACACCAAAACCCAAACCCGTACCTTGCCGAGCAAATACTTTTTGGCTTTGGCCTTCTAGTTGGTTTAATTGTCTACTTTGCTCCAAAGCACCAGCAACTTTATTATCTGCTACAACTTGTCCAGAACCTCGCACTGCTCCATGCATGGCTTCACTGATTTGAGCCTGAGTCATATTGGGATTAATCTTGGCTAACTGTTGAGTATCCAGATGCAAGACCATATAAACCTTGGTCCGCATTTTTCCTAAACGGTGAAAATCTATGTCTGTATTAAAATTTTCCAGTAATGCTTTTTTTAAATTAACTTTAAAGGTATTTTTAGCGTTTTTCTTGGCTTGCCGAGATTCAGCCTCATCAAAGTTAATAGGCGAATCGCGCATAATTTGCTGAATAATATCGGTTAACTTTCCAGCATATGCTTTTGTTGTTAATGTTTTCCCAGAAAACACCTCAAAGCTTTTCATTGCCACTGTTTTGGCGGCATCTGGGGTTTGATTAGCACGCCCATGAAATACACGTGCCACTGTGCCACCGATTTGTTCGGAAAAGATATCAATTTTTACTTTAATGCTTTCTTTAATCGTTTTAACTTGTTCTTTATAATTGTCATGCTGCGTAATACTACTCTCATCAAAAAATTGTGTTCCGGCAAATGCTAAAGTCGTGATCTGATTTTTACCTAAAAAATCATTCACCGAGTTCACGGTATCCTGCAAGGATTTAGAATCAAAGATAAAAGTTCTCAGCAGATAATTCTTCCGATTGCTATAATTCGCCTCCTGTAACAACTCTGCAAAATATTTCGAACATAGTTCCAGGGTATCGGCATTACCAACAATTCGGGAGTTAATCGTTATAAAATTACTCGCAGAAAATGGACTTTTATGATCAAAAGCATTCTCCATGTAGTTCAATAAAGTATCTGACTTAAGCCACTCAATATAAAATTTGATGATTGGCTCAATTTCTGTTTTACCATAGCTGAGTATCTTTTCTGCTTGCTGCTCTAGCCAATCCTCCATGGCCTTTTGTTTGAGTTTATCGGAAAAACTATCCACCATTCCCAGAAAGCTTTTTTTATTCCATTCGTTTGCAAATTCCTCATTTACATCTTTGGTGAGTTTAATAATATCTTTTTCTTCAAAATCAAAGAAGTTTTCCATGTAATGTTGTCTTTTCAACATCATATTGTCATGGATTTTTTCAATACTCTTCTGAGCTTTCTCAGCTTGATCCTGAGTGGGAAACATAGGCACATGAATATTGGCTTTATCTTGTTCAGGAATGCCTTCCAACATGTGTTCAGCACCATAGCGGAAACCGTATAGATTCCAGAGATCTGAATATTTTTCGCTGTGAATTTTTGCTTTAATCAAACCTTTGAGTTTAATAATTTGTAGCGCACTTTGATAAAGCCGTTCTTCCTCAGGCGTTCTAATCTTTTCTGCCAAGTAGTTAATAATAGACAGCGTATCTTCTAAAATTCCCACTGGATCATTAAAGACAATCACTCTCTCCTTCGATGTTACATACGGAACAGCAGGAGCTGATTCATCAAAAACTGGCTCTTTGGTTTTAGGATCTAATACCGGTTTATTATTTTTATCGGTCTTGATCGCCTGAAAATTAAAGGTACTTTCCCCAGTTTCATCACTAAATTCATCTGTTTCATGAAATGGGTATTTAATAATATCTTTAATTAAATCCGCTTCCCAAGGAACTAATTTTTTGACCACCTCAATTTGATCTTGTGTGCTATTTTCAAGACAAGACATATAGTCAATATATGGGAGTTGATAATCTGTTGGCTTACTAACGTTAATCTGACTACATATCTTCTTACGTAAATTTTCATCGGTTTCAAATTGATTACAACTCTCGATACTGAGTTGATGTCTTGAATAAAATAAATCTACAACGGGTGAAACGTCTTTGTTTGGAAACAAATCAAGTAACATCGCATTAGAACTTGATTTTTGTTTACTGGTAACAGGATTTATAAAACAAACATAATCTTTGGCCTTGGGTTGAACCCCCATGCTATCTTTATCCATGGCACTAATAAAACCATTGGCATTGACATTGTAGGCATGTACATTCTCATCATTATATTGCCCTACACGCCATTCTTTGGCATAGGCGTACAAGTACCCTTCATTTAATCGTCTATAAACATATTTTAAACCTTTGGGTAAAGCAGGCAATTTCTTCGCAAAAATGTCTTTAACTTTAAAATTATCAGAATTTTCAGTCACTAAGGCGACAGCGATTCGAACAGGATAGAATGAGCCTAAACGCTCGCAAGTTTCACAACGATCATATCTATATTTTTCTGCAACAGTATTATCTGTCATTTTTCACCTCAAACGCTAAATATTGTTTTTCCATAAAGTCCATTAAAGCTTGGAAATCAGTATTTTTTCTACAGAACTCTTTTATATTGGAATTGATTTGATCAAAATTTTTGAGCTGTATTCTAGACTTTTGAATAGATTGTTCTGAGCTAAGATCTAAAGCATTTATTTCAAAAGAATGCCCCATTAAATCAAATGACCATGTATCAAAAATTGAACGATATCGTCTGAGCCAACGATCAATATCAGTATTTAAAATCTGGTGATCTCTTGACATATACAGGTGCACGAGTACCCTAGGATCGTAGAATCGAAACAATGTATTTTTATTGATGAGCATCAACTTTGTTAACTGTTCTGCCAGATCATCTAGTTCTAGATCAGTCTTGATCAGATTTTGCACCAAAGCCATCTGATCAAATTTATTGATATATTCAGTTTGTTCTAATAAATAAATATTTTCATAGTAATCATGCAATAAGGCTGAGCTCATTGAATCAATACGTATCACAATTGGAGCAATCTGTTTTTCCTTAAAGACATTAATTGCTAAAATTTTATACTTAACTTTTTCACTCTCATAAATGTCCAGTAAGTTTCTAAACAAGTACTGGTCATATAATATGTAATTAAATTTCTGAAAATCCTCAAAATTTAACTTACCCTTAATCATTTTATTCTCACGCTTGACTTACCGCTTGAGGCAGCATCTTTCATCTTATATTCACAATCTTTTAATTCAGGTAAGTCCAAAATTGTTTCATTTATATTTTGTCCACCCATAAACAAATGCTGCCCTGCCTTCACTTCAAACTTGCCACCTGTGGTTGGGAAAATCCCTGAACCATCCAGCTTGATCTGAGAACCACCCGCAGTAATCACAATCTCTTTCGGACTGGTAATTTCAATACGATCTTCTGTTGAAATAATCTGAATCCCTTGCTTAGCCAATAAATCCATTCCATCTGACTGAGCCTGAACTTCAAACTTACCTTTGGCAGCGACCTGTTTAATCCCATTTTGCGCGGCAAACAGGCTCGCTTTACCACTAACATGGGCTACTAGATTCTTTTGCGTACTTAGATTAATACTGTCGCCTGCAAACTGATTGATCTGCCCATCCGCAGATAAATGAATATCTTCATTGGTGCTCAGGCCAATACCTTCCGGGGAACTCAATAACAGCATCGCTTTATTAAACTTAGCAATATCAGCTTCAATTTCATCAGCAAATGCTTTCAACTGATCCAATGATTCAATTTCATCGGTCTGCTGATTCTTGGCCACCTCACTTAAGGCTTTGGCATTGCTCTGGTTGCCCTCCAATTGTTGTTTGGCTGGCTGGGCATCAAGGTATTCGCCTTGCGCCTGATCCTGTTTATGCGTGGAAACGAGTAGTCCTTCTCCAGCTCGGACTGCACCCCATTGATCGGTACGCAGCTCAAACCCTTCACCGCGGTCTTCACTTTCGGCCTTGTCTTTAGGATGGCTCAGTTTACCTAAGTTAAGTTGGCTGGCAGCGTGGCTGCTTTGTAGTTGGGCGCTGATCTGACCCGTGGTGTCATCAAAGCGTAACTGGTTAAAGCCTTCGCCTTGGTATTCTTTGGACTTGATCCCTGCCAGTTTCTTGGTGTCAGGCAGCTTGCCTGCATTGTCGAATTTGGTCGGGCTGCGTTGTGCT
>NZ_BMDR01000017.1 GCF_014635885.1 Acinetobacter vivianii | reverse complement strand
TGACATTGGCACAGCAGATGGCGAAGAAAATCTACAGGTTGCGAAAGAAGGCAATGACATCAAGTACAGCCTGAACCGTGACCTAAAAGTGGATAGCGTGACTGCAGGCGATACCGTGATGAACACAGATGGTATGACCATTGCGGGTGGTCCAAGTATCACTAAGTCTGGTATCGATGCAGCAGGTAACAAGATTACCAATGTTGCTGATGGCGAAGTCGCTGCGGGTTCTAAAGATGCAGTCAATGGTGGTCAACTCAATGACAGTGTGGGTTCAGTCGGTGACATGCTTGGTGGAGGTGTAACCAATGAAGGTGGCAAGCTAAACGGTCCATTCACTGTCAATGACAATGGCTATGCCAACGTTGCAGATGCGATTGAAGGTGAAACAGCAGCAGCAAAAACCGAGGTTGAAGCTGGCAAAAACATGACTGTTGAAAGCGAAACAGGTGCAAATGGACAAACCATTTATACCGTTGCGACAGCGGATGATGTTGAGTTCGATTCAGTCAAAGTCGGTGACGTGAGCATTGATGGTGTAACAGGCAAAATCACAGGTGTGACCGCGGGTGATGTCAATCCTGATTCAACTGATGCGATTAACGGTAGTCAATTGGCCGGTACAGCGCAAAGCGTATCGGATGCATTGGGCGGTGGTTCAACTGTCAATCCAGATGGCACAGTGACTGCTCCGAACTACAGTGTAAATGGCACTGACGTGAACAATGTTGGTGATGCAATCACTGCATTAGACAAAGGCTGGACATTACAAAGCAATGGTGAAAATGCAGCTGCGGTGAAAGCTGGCGATACTGTTGACATTGGCACAGCAGATGGCGAAGAAAATCTACAGGTTGCAAAAGAAGGCAATGACATCAAGTACAGCCTGAACCGTGATCTGAAAGTAGACAGCGTAACCGCTGGCGATACTGTGATGAACACAGATGGTATGACCATTGCTGGCGGCCCTAGTGTCACTAAGTCTGGTATTGATGCGGGTGGTAATAAAATTACCAATGTGGCTGATGGCGAAGTTGCTGCGGGTTCTAAAGATGCAGTCAATGGCGGTCAGCTCAATGATAGCGTGGGTTCTGTCGGTGACATGCTTGGCGGTGGCGTAACCAATGAAGGCGGTAAGCTAAACGGTCCATTCACTGTCAATGACAATGGCTATGCCAACGTTGCAGATGCAATTGAAGGTGAAACTGCGGCAGCGAAAACCGAGGTTGAAGCTGGCAAGAACATGACAGTTGAAAGCGAAACGGGTGCAAATGGACAAACCATTTATACCGTTGCAACAGCGGATGATGTTGAGTTCAATACAGTCAAAGTTGGCGATGTCAGCATTGATGGTACAACAGGCAAAATTACTGGCGTGACTGCTGGTGATGTGAATCCTGATTCAACCGATGCCATCAACGGTAGTCAATTGGCAGGTACAGCGCAAAGCGTATCGGATGCATTGGGCGGTGGTTCAACTGTCAATCCAGATGGCACAGTGACTGCTCCGAACTACAGTGTAAATGGCACCGACGTGAACAATGTTGGTGATGCAATCACTGCATTAGATAAAGGCTGGACATTACAAAGCAATGGTGAAAATGCAGCTGCGGTGAAAGCTGGCGATACTGTTGACATTGGCACAGCAGATGGCGAAGAAAATCTACAGGTTGCAAAAGAAGGCAATGACATCAAGTACAGCCTAAACCGTGACCTGAAAGTGGATAGCGTAACAGCTGGCGATACTGTGATGAACACAGATGGTATGACCATTGCTGGCGGTCCAAGCGTGACTAAAGATGGTATCGATGCAGCAGATACCAAAATCACCAATGTGGCTGATGGCGAAGTTGCTGCGGGTTCTAAAGATGCCGTCAATGGCGGTCAGCTCAATGATAGCGTGGGTTCTGTCGGTGACATGCTTGGTGGAGGTGTAACCAATGAAGGCGGTAAGCTAAACGGTCCATTCACTGTGAATGACAATGGCTATGCCAACGTTGCAGATGCGATTGAAGGTGAAACTGCGGCAGCAAAAACCGAGGTTGAAGCTGGTAAAAACATGACTGTTGAAAGTGAAACAGGTGCAAATGGACAAACCATTTATACCGTTGCGACAGCGGATGATGTTGAGTTCAATACAGTCAAAGTTGGTGACGTGAGCATTGATGGTGCAACAGGCAAAATCACAGGTGTGACAGCTGGTGATGTCAATCCTGATTCAACCGATGCAATCAACGGTAGCCAATTGGCAGGTACAGCACAAAGCGTATCGGATGCGTTGGGCGGTGGTTCAACTGTGAATCCAGACGGTACAGTGACTGCACCGAACTACACCGTAAATGGTGACAGTGTTAATAATGTCGGTGATGCGATCACAGCATTAGACAAAGGCTGGACATTACAAAGCAATGGTGAAAATGCAGCTGCGGTGAAAGCTGGCGATACTGTTGACATTGGCACAGCAGATGGCGAAGAAAATCTACAGGTTGCAAAAGAAGGCAATGACATCAAGTACAGCCTGAACCGTGACCTGAAAGTGGATAGCGTGACTGCTGGCGATACCGTCATCAACACAGATGGTATGACCATTGTTGGTGGTCCAAGCGTCACTAAAGATGGCATAGATGCAGGTGGTAACAAGATCACAGGCGTAGCACCTGGTACTGTTAGTCCAGACTCAACCGATGCGATCAACGGTAGTCAATTACACGCGCAAGGCGAAGGTGTGAAAGACATTATTGGTGGTGATACAGTTTATGATCCAGAGACAGGTCGTTATACCAACCCGAACATCGGTGGTACAGGTCAAGACAACATCAATGATGCGATTGGTTCTATCGGACAAGCAGCACGTGAAGCGAAAACAACGGTTTCAGAAGGTGAAAACATTGTTGTCACTGAATCAAAGAATGCTGATGGCAGTACCAACTATGAAGTTGCGACAGCACGTGATGTGAACTTTGATTCGGTGCAAGTGGGTGACGTGAACATTGATGGTGCGACAGGCAAGATCAGTGGCGTGACAGCAGGTACGGTGAGCCCAGATTCAACCGATGCCATTAACGGTAGCCAATTGGCAGGTACAGCCCAAAGCGTATCGGATGCCTTGGGTGGCGGTTCAACCGTGAACCCAGATGGCACAGTGACTGCACCGAATTACACGGTGAATGGTAGTGATGTCAACAATGTGGGTGACGCGATCACCGCATTAGACAAAGGCTGGACACTGCAAAGTAATGGTGCAAATGCAGGAGCAGTAAAAGCGGGTGATACCGTTGATATCGGTACAGCAGACGGCGAAGAAAACCTACAAGTTGCGAAAGAAGGCAATGACATTAAGTACAGTCTGAACCGTGATCTGAAAGTAGACAGCGTAACTGCAGGCAATACCCGTCTGGATAACAGCGGTGTTGAAGTGAAAGATGCTGTGGGCAACTCAACCACGATGGTGGCTGGTGGCACCATTGTTAAAGATGCACAAGGCAACAGCACTGCAACGACAGCTGCTGGCACGACTATCAAAGATGCACAAGGTAATAGTACGATTCTGAATGGTACTGGTCTAGCATTTACAGATGCATCAGGTGCACCAGTTGGACCAAGCGTGAGCCGTACAGGTATCGATGCGGGTGGCGAGAAAATTACCAATGTCGCAGATGGTGAAGTGGCAGCTGGTTCTAAAGATGCAGTCAATGGCGGTCAGCTCAATGACAGCGTGGGTTCAGTTGGTGACATGCTTGGTGGTGGTGTGACCAATGAAGGCGGCAAGTTGAATGGTCCATTCACTGTCAATGACAATGGCTATGCCAACGTTGCAGATGCGATTGAAGGTGAAACTGCGGCAGCAAAAACCGAGGTTGAAGCTGGTAAAAACATGACCGTTGAAAGCGAAACAGGTGCAAATGGGCAAACCATTTATACCGTTGCGACAGCGGATGATGTTGAGTTCGATTCAGTCAAAGTTGGCGACGTAAACATTGATGGCGCAACAGGCAAAATCAGTGGTGTGACTGCGGGCACGGTGAGTGCGGATTCAACTGACGCGATTAACGGTAGCCAGCTCCATGCCCAAGGCGAAGGTGTGAAAGACATTATCGGTGGTGACACTGCTTATGATCCAAACACAGGTCGTTATACCAATCCAGACATCGGCGGTACAGGTAAAGACAACATCAATGATGCGATTGGTGCAGTCGGTGCTGCTGCAACGAAGGCCAAAACTACAGTGACCGAAGGTGACAACATTGTTGTGACTGAATCAACCAATGCCGATGGCAGTACCAACTATGAAGTTGCAACTGCAAAAGACTTGGTTGTGGATAGTGTGACTGCGGGTGATACCGTTGTTAATACAGATGGTCTAACCATTGCGGGTGGCCCAAGTGTCACTAAAGAAGGTATCAACGCGGGTAATCAGAAAATCAGTGGTGTTGCAGCAGGTGATGTAAATCCTGATTCAACGGATGCCATTAATGGTAGCCAATTGGCAGGTACAGCACAAAGCGTATCAGATGCGTTGGGCGGTGGTTCAACTGTGAACCCAGATGGTACCGTGACTGCACCGAACTACACCGTGAATGGTGACAGTGTTAATAATGTTGGCGATGCCATTACCGCATTAGACAAAGGCTGGACACTACAAAGCAATGGTGAAAATGCAGCTGCGGTGAAAGCGGGCGATACCGTTGATATCGGTACAGCAGACGGCGAAGAAAACTTACAGGTTAGCAAAGAAGGCAATGACATTAAGTACAGCCTGAACCGTGACCTGAAAGTGGACAGCGTGACTGCGGGCGATACCGTCATCAACACAGATGGACTGACCATTGCAGGTGGTCCAAGCGTGACCAAAGAGGGCATTGATGCAGGCGGTAAAAAACTCACCAATGTTGCCCCAGGTACGGTGAGTGCAGATTCAACTGACGCGATCAACGGCAGCCAGCTTCATGCCCAAGGCGAAGGTGTGAAAAACATCATTGGTGGTAACACCACCTATGATCCGAACACAGGTCGCTACACCAACCCGAATATTGGTGGTACAGGCAAAGACAACATCAATGATGCCATTGGCGCAGTGGGTGATGCAGCGAAAGCCGCGAAAACCACAGTGACCGAAGGCGACAACATCGTTGTCAGCGAAACCAAAAATGCCGATGGCAGCACCAACTATGAAGTTGCTACTGCCAAAGACGTGAAGTTCGACAGCGTGACCTCAACCGATGACGAAGGCAACGAAACCGTACTCACTGCCAAAGGCACCCAGGTCAAAGATGGCGAAGGTAATGAAGCAGAATACGGAGCGAAAGGCATCACCCTGCAAGACAAAGACGGCAATGGCACGATTCTAAACCAAGGTGGCCTCAGCTTCGTTGATCCAATGGGCAACAACATCGGACCAAGCATCACCGCAGGCGGCATTAACGCAGGCAATACCGTGATTGGTGGCGTCGCAGCAGGTCGAGTTACCGCGGATTCCCAAGACGCGATTAACGGAAGCCAGTTAAAAGGCGTGTCAGATAGCGTTGCAAACTCAATTGGTGGCAATACCACAGTCAATGATGATGGCACGATCAACACCAGCAATGTGGGTAACACAGGCAAAGACAACATTCATGACGCGATTGACTCAGTTCGTGATGCAGCAGAAAAAGCCAAATCGACGGTGAGTGAAGGCAAAAACATTGTGGTGAAAGAAAGCCAGAATGCGGATGGCAGTACGGACTACGAAGTATCAACCTCACCAGATATGGAAGTGGACAGTGTGACAGCTGGCGATACCCGAGTAGATGGAGATGGCTTACACATCGAAGGTGGCCCAAGTGTGACCAAAGACGGCATCGATGCAGGTGACAAGAAAATCACAGGTGTTGAAGACGGAACGATTGCAGAAGGCTCGAAAGATGCCATCAATGGCGGTCAGGTCAAAGACATCTCGGATAGTGTTGCAGGTGCAATCGGAGGCAATACCACCGTCAATGAAGACGGCACGATCAACGCCAGCGACATCGGTGGAACAGGTCATGACAACATCAACGATGCAATCGCTTCTGTGAAGAAAGACGCGCAAGGAGCGAAATCAAGCGTGAGTAATGAAGATGGCAACATCAACGTGAAAACCAAACAGAACGCTGATGGCAGCACAGACTACGAAGTTGGCTTAGCAGACAAGATCAAAGTGAAAGAAGTTGAAGCTGATCAAGTCAATGCTGGTCAAGTCGATGTCAAAGGAGACAACGGTTCAACCACGATCACAGGAGGAGGTGTGAGCGTTACAGGTCCGAACGGAGAACAAGGCCCGAGCATGACGACTGACGGTATCAATGCTGGCGGTAAGAAAGTGAAAGGTGTTGCAGACGGACGGATTGAGAAAGGCTCACAAGAAGCGATCAACGGTGGCCAGTTACATCAATCCTATGAAGATGTTGGTGCTGCATTAGGCGGTGGAGCAGGTTATGACCCAGAGAAAGGCTGGAAAGGACCGAGCTACAACGTTGCAGGTGGCAGTTATAACAATGTTGGTGATGCGTTGGGTGCGATTGATGACCGTGTGACGAACTTGGGTGATCAAATGCAAAGAGCCTTCTATGACACCAATAAACGTATGGACAAAATGGAAGACAGAATGTCCGCAGGTATTGCTGCAACGGCCGCGCTTGAAAATGCACCGTACATTCCAGGCAAGTTAACGATGGCTGCAGGTGCTGCTTATTACAACGATCAAAGTGCAGTGGGTGTGACGTTCAGACGTACAGCCGACAATGGTCGCTGGTCACTCACTACAGGTGCAGCAATGGGAAGTGAGGGCAATAGCCCACTCGTCCGTGTTGGCGTAAGCACAATCATTGACTAAACCTTTGAGGAGGGCCATCAGGCTCTCCTTTCTTCCCAACAATAAAGAAGTGAGAACAGATATGAATAAGATTCAAATTTTAATGATGATTGCACTTGCGGGTTTTGCATTTAATAGTCAGGCGAATACAGAAGCACAAGTTGAGCTGGAACAGTCTCAGGAAATTACCTTTCCGGAAATAAACAAGAGTTACCTGAAACAGGTGAAACGTTATGAATATAACGACGTTGCCCGTTTGGATGTGGGACTGCATAAAGACCAGTTCCGCCATCTGCTTGGGCATCCCCATTTTAGTGAGGGCGTATTTGCCGTAAAAACCTGGAATTATGTGCTGGATATTCGTGTACCCAATACACAGGATTATAAACGCTGCCAGTTACGTATTGATTATGACAAGAAAGGCTTTGCTGAACGCTTATCTTGGAAAGGAGAAGAATGTCAGGGGCTAATGGCATGGGGCGCAAACAATGTTGTTCCATCGACCTTACCTGTTCCGTTACCTGCTGCAATTCCACAAGAAGGAGCCATCTTCTTTGCTTTTGACCGTTCGGATGCAAGATCGATTGAACCTGGCTCTGCCGATATTGCCCGTATGGCATCTCAAATCAATAGAACGGATAGCCCTGTTACGGTTTCTGGCTATACCGATACCTTGGGTAATTTTGGTTATAACCAGATGCTTTCTTCGAAACGAGCACAAACGGTGGCTAATTTATTAGTACAAAGTGGCGTTGCATCTGAGCGTATTCGCATACAAGCCAATAGCAAAACAGATCTTTACCAAAAATGTTCTGGAACCAATCGAAATACTCAACTCATTGAGTGTTTAGCTCCAAATCGCAGAGTAAATGTAAGCTGGTAATAAGTAGGCGAACAGGTATTTAAATACGTGTTCGCCTTTTTTTATTTTAAATATAGCCATCAATTTTAAATCTAAGGTGGCTTGTTAAATAAACCTTTAGGTATACGGAGATATATCTATGGGAAATTGGGTTTTATTTTTAAGTTATTGAATTTAATTGTAAATAATCCTAAATTTTTTATTTTTATATTTAGTTTTTTAAAAGTGAAATATTTCAATTTTTGAAAGGCTAATCAGACATTACATCTATATAAATGCTGCCTTTCTATTTTAATGGCTTAGGTATGCTGAACTTAAAATGATTATTAAAGAAGAGCTTTCATGAGAAAAGCTTTATGACAAGAGGTGCATATTATGAATAAGATCTATCGCTTAGTTTGGAATAAGAGCCTATGTCTATGGACAGTTGTTTCAGAACATGCCAGAGGCGTATCGAAAAAGCGCAATGTTGGTACGACGGTTAAATTACAAGATCAATCCGAACAGAATATTCAGAATATAGCTTTATTAACCAGTGATGATGTCGCCACCGTCAAACGAACCCTTCAAGTATTAGGCGTAACCAGTGCATTATTTTTGGGTTTGAGCACAGTTCAACCAACTTCTGCTGCAACTTATACTGGTAATGGTGGGAAGAATACCTGCAATAGTGCTGGTGGAGCTGGGCCAGATGGACTTCAATATGGGAAAGATGCTGGTCCTATAGATGGGAGCGGTACATGGAGTAATGTGATTGGTTGTAATGCAAGTGGAGGCAATGTGCTTGCTGCAACTGCTGTTGGAAGTTCTGCTAAAGTTACGGGTGATGGCGGGACAGCGGTGGGTTTTTCTGCTGAAGCAACTGCGCGTTCAGCAGGATATGGAATGCAGGCAAAAGCGACTGGAAATCAGTCAACAGCAATTGGGCCATGGTCGCAAGCCAGCGGAACAGGTAGTGTTGCGATGGGGTCGGATGGATTGTCGAATAACCGTGCCTCTGGTGCTCAAGCGACAGGAAACCAATCGGTAGCCATAGCGGGGCGTGCAAGAGCTTCTGGTGGGAAGTCCGTTGCAATTGGACATAATGCAATAGCCGAGGGTAATGGTGATGTGGCCATGGGCTCAGATGCGTATGCGAAAGGAAGCAACGATTTATCTGCCACTGCTGTAGGACGAGGAGCAAGAGCAGAAGGAGAAGATGCCCTTGCTGTAGGTAATACGGCTAAAGCGACTGCCAACTATGCTGGTGCGGTGGGTAACTTTGCAGAGGCTTCCGCCAGAAATGCAATGGCCGTGGGTAATTCAGCCAAAGCCAGTGGTGAGTTTTCAAGTGCCTTTGGTAACTTCTCAGAAGCTTCTGGATTACAATCAACTGCAAGTGGTAACGGTGCTAAAGCAACTGGCGAGTTTGCAAGTGCGTATGGAAATAATTCTGAAGCAACAGGAAAATATGCATTGGCCAGCGGTAATTTTGCAAATGCTGCAGGCGAAAGTGCTGTTGCTTTAGGTGACTTAGCCAATGCATCAGAAGCAAATACGACAGCTGTTGGTGTTCAGTCTAAAGCCTCAGCGGTAGGTGCGCTAGCTTTAGGCCATAAGGCAGAAGCGAGTGGACTGAATGCGATCGCGACAGGTGCAAAAGCTAAAGCGACGGGTGAGTCTACGATAGCCGTCGGTGATAATGCTCAGGCAGCAGGTGATAGTGACATTGCAATCGGTCGCGGTGCCTATGCACAAGGTGTAACTGAAAATGGTACTGCTTATACTGCAATTGCAATAGGTAGTGGTGCACTTGCCGAAAATAAAAACACCATTGCACTCGGTCAAGACAGTGTGGCTTCTGGGCTTGCAGCGACAGCAATAAGTGATGGTGCAAAAGCGACAGGAACAGCGTCGACCGCAGTGGGTTATCTTGCTGAAGCATCAGCGAATGGTGCGACAGTGACAGGTGCGTATGCGATTGCGAGTGGAGAGCGCTCCAGTGCTTTTGGTTCACTGGTAGAAGCAAGAGGTGTGCGGTCTTCTGCATTTGGTAATGAGGCCAAGGCAAACGGTGATTCGAGTGTTGCAGTCGGTGATGGCGCTCAAGCACAAGGCGAGAATGACATTGCAATCGGTCGTGATGCTGCAACGTCAAGTGGCACAACTGACAACATTGCAATCGGTCATGGTGTTACCACAGGCGACACAGGTCAGAACGTTGCGATGGGTTCTGGCGCAACCAGTGCCAATGCTGCTTCTTCAGAAGGTGGTGCCGTTGCGATTGGTCGTGATCAGGTGGCACGTGGCGATGGTGCAGTTGCGATTGGTGACCCAAATAATGCCAATGGTAATGGTGCAGTTGCACTCGGCCGAAATAATACCGCGGCGGGCAATGATGATGCCTCAGAAGCTGCAAATGGTGCAGTAGCAATTGGTAATGAAAACAAGGCGATTGGACAGGGTTCGGTTGCTTTGGGTAATCAATCTACAGCAGCAGAAGCGGGTTCGATCGCATTAGGTGACTCAGCCAATGCACAAGCAGCACGAGGCATTGCTTTAGGTTCAAATGCTGTTGCGACCAACGCTGATGATGTTGCTTTAGGTGCAGGTAGCGTAACGTCTACAGCAACAGGTGCGGGCTATTTAACTGGTACAGCAGCACCAAGCTCTGTGGTTTCTGTTGGATCGGCAGGCAATGAACGTCGTATTCAACATCTTTCTGATGGTGCAGAAGACACTGATGCCGTAAACGTTCGTCAATTAAAACATGTGAAAGGCGTGGTGGATGAACAGGGCGAAAGCACTGCCAATGCTTTAGGTGGTGGTTCAACCTATGACCCAGAAACAGGTGCAATCTCAAATCCAACTTACAATGTGAATGGAAATAACGTTAACAATGTCGGTGATGCATTAGCTGAGTTGGATAAAGGCTGGACATTACAAAGCAATGGTGAAAATGCCGATGCAATAAAAGCTGGCGATACTGTTGATATTGGTACTGCAGATGGAGAAGAAAACTTACAGGTTGAGAAAGAAGGCAACAACATTAAGTACAGCCTGAACCGTGATCTGAAAGTGGATAGCGTGACTGCTGGCGATACCGTAATGAATAATGACGGGATGACGATTGCTGGCGGCCCTAGTGTGACTAAGTCTGGTATTGATGCCGCAGGTAATAAAATTACCAATGTTGCAGAAGGAACAGAAGGCACAGATGCTGTTAACAAAGACCAGTTAGATCGTGAAACGGCAGCAGCGAAAACCGAGGTTGAAGCTGGCAAAAACATGACCGTTGAAAGCGAAACAGGTGCAGATGGACAAACCATTTATACCGTTGCAACAGCGGATGATGTTGAGTTCGATTCAGTCAAAGTCGGTGACGTGAGCATTGATGGTGCAACAGGCAAAATCACAGGTGTGACAGCAGGTGATGTCAATCCAGATTCAACTGATGCGATTAACGGTAGCCAATTGGCAGGTACAGCACAAAGCGTATCAGATGCCTTGGGTGGTGGTTCAACTGTAAACCCAGACGGTACAGTGACTGCACCAAATTACAATATCAATGGCACTGACGTGAATAATGTCGGCGATGCTTTAGCTGAGTTAGATAAAGGCTGGACATTACAGACCAATGGTGAAAACGCCGATGCAATAAAAGCAGGTGATACCGTTGATATTGGTACGGCAGATGGCGAAGAAAACTTACAGGTTGAGAAAGAAGGCAACAACATTAAGTACAGCCTGAACCGTGATCTGAAAGTGGATAGCGTGACTGCTGGCGATACTGTGATGAACACAGATGGTATGACCATTGCGGGTGGCCCAAGTGTGACCAAAGATGGTATCGATGCAGGCGGTAATAAAATCACCAATGTCGCAGATGGCACAGAAGCCAGTGATGCAGTCAATAAAGGTCAGCTTGATCAGGTTGGCGATGATTTAACCAATAAAGGCTTTGGTCTCACAGCTCAAGATGGCAGCACCGTTCAGAAGAAACTGGGTGAAGCAGTTGATGTCATTGGTGCCGACAGCAATATCAGTACTAAGGTTGAAGATGGCAAAATTGCAATTGAACTTGCCCGTGATCTGGATGTGGATAGCGTAACTGCTGGTGATACCGTGATGAACACAGATGGTATGACCATTGCGGGCGGTCCAAGCGTGACTAAAGATGGTATCGATGCCGCAGGTAATAAGATTACCAATGTCGCTGCGGGCGATGTCAATCCAGACTCAACTGATGCAATCAACGGTAGCCAATTGGCAGGTACAGCACAAAGCGTATCAGATGCGTTGGGTGGTGGCTCAACCGTGAATCCTGATGGTACGGTTAGTGCTCCGACGTACAATGTGAACGGAAATAACGTCAACAATGTCGGCGATGCATTAGCTGAACTGGACAAAGGCTGGACCTTACAAAGCAACGGTGAAAACGCCGATGCAATAAAAGCAGGTGATACCGTTGACATCGGTACCGCAGATGGCGAAGAAAACTTACAGGTGAGCAAAGAAGGCAATGACATCAAGTACAGCCTGAACCGTGACCTGAAAGTGGATAGCGTGACAGCAGGCGATACGGTCATCAACAACGAAGGGCTAACCATTGCTGGTGGTCCAAGCGTGACTAAAGATGGTATCGATGCGGGTGGTAGCAAAATCACCAATGTTGCAGAAGGAACTGAAGGCACAGATGCAGTTAACAAAGACCAGCTTGATCAGGTTGGCAATGATCTAACTGATAAAGGCTTTGGCTTAACGGCACAAGATGGCAGCACCGTTCAGAAGAAACTGGGTGAGGCTGTTGAGGTTGTTGGTGCAGACAGTAATATCAGCACCAAAGTTCAGGACGGCAAAGTTGCAATTGAGCTTGCCCGTGATCTGGATGTTGATAGCGTCACTGCTGGCGATACTGTCATCAACAATGAAGGACTAACCATTGCTGGTGGTCCAAGTGTCACTAAAGATGGCATTGATGCAGCGGGTAATAAGATTACCAATGTTGCTGCAGGCGATGTCAATTCAGACTCAACCGATGCGATCAACGGTAGCCAATTGGCAGGTACAGCACAAAGCGTATCAGATGCGTTGGGTGGTGGCTCAACTGTGAATCCTGATGGTACGGTCAGCGCACCGACTTACAATGTGAACGGAAATAACGTCAACAATGTTGGCGATGCATTAGCTGAACTGGACAAAGGCTGGACATTACAAAGCAATGGTGAAAATGCCGATGCAATAAAAGCAGGTGACACCGTTGATATCGGTACCGCAGATGGCGAAGAAAACCTACAGGTGAGCAAAGAAGGCAATGACATCAAGTACAGCCTGAACCGTGACCTGAAAGTGGATAGCGTGACTGCTGGCGATACCGTGATTAACAATGATGGTATGACTATCGCAGGCGGCCCAAGCGTGACTAAAGATGGTATCGACGCGGGTGGTAGCAAAATCACCAATGTCGGAGATGGGACAGAAGCCAGTGATGCAGTCAATAAAGGCCAGCTTGATCAGGTAAATGATGACTTAACCAATAAAGGCTTTGGCCTGACAGCACAAGACGGCAGTACCGTTCAGAAGAAACTGGGTGAGGCTGTTGAGGTTGTGGGTGCAGACAGTAATATCAGCACCAAAGTTCAGGACGGTAAAGTTGCAATTGAGCTTGCCCGTGATCTGGATGTTGATAGCGTGACTGCGGGTGATACGGTCATCAACAACGAAGGATTAACCATTGCTGGCGGTCCAAGCGTGACTAAAGATGGCATTGATGCCGCAGGTAATAAAATTACCAATGTCGCTGATGGTGAAGTTACTGCGGGTTCTAAAGATGCAGTGAATGGTGGTCAGCTTAATGACAGTGTAGGTTCTGTCGGTGACATGCTTGGTGGAGGTGTAACCAATGAAGGTGGCAAGCTAAACGGCCCATTCACTGTGAATGACAATGGTTACGCCAACGTTGCCGAAGCGATTGAAGGTGAAACGGCAGCAGCGAAAACCGAGNGAAAGCGAAACGGGTGCAAATGGACAAACCATTTATACCGTTGCGACAGCGGATGATGTTGAGTTCAATTCAGTTAAAGTGGGTGACGTGAGCATCGATGGTGCAACAGGAAAAATCACAGGTGTGACAGCTGGTGATGTCAATCCTGATTCAACCGATGCGATCAACGGTAGTCAATTGGCAGGTACAGCACAAAGCGTATCGGATGCCTTGGGTGGTGGTTCAACGGTCAATCCC
>NZ_BMDR01000016.1 GCF_014635885.1 Acinetobacter vivianii | reverse complement strand
TCGATAAGTCCATCAATCAGTTCAGCGGGTTGTCCTGCGGTGCCGAAGCCACCAATCATGATGGTTGCTCCATCCTTGATCTGTGACAGTGCCTCGGTCAATGAGGCGGTACTCTTATCAATCATCTGACTACTTCCTGTACTGTGCATCACCCATTCATCCATCTAAAAGCCGATAAAATGAAGTTGAGTGTTTTGTTCGGATTTCTTCTATTTATTCTTGATAAATTCTGCGCTGACTTCTACGTTTTAAAATGGTTTTTGTTCGATTATTATTTTTTATGTTCGATCATCGAACATTATCCAAGTAAATTAGTCGTGATTGGATTAGAATAATTTTCATCAAAGGATTTGAAATGGATAATCTAAACAATGGAAAATGATCAAGATAAAAGTCCGCGACTCATTCACCATAGTGAAAATAAAAAAACCATTCGCCATGAGGATTTTATTGCGGGGATTGCCAAAGGTCTGTCCATTCTGGAATGTTTTGGGCCTGAACGCCACCGCCTGAATATGAGTACGGCGGCTGAAAAAACAGGAATGACCCGTGCTGCGGCTCGACGTCACCTACTGACGCTAGAGTACTTAGGCTATTTAGATTTTGATGGGCATTATTATTATTTATCTCCAAAAATTTTAAAATTCTCAGGAGCTTATCTCGACGGCTCTTCTCTCCCGAAAATCTGTCAACCTTTACTGAATCTCTTAACCAATCAGACTTCACTGATTTATTCAGTCATGGTACTGGATAGCTATGAAGCAATTACCATTGCCCGTAGTGCGGCCCATCAACAAACTGATCGGGTCAATCCTTATGGCTTGCATTTGGGTAATCGTCTCCCTGCCCACGCCACTTCGGCTGGCAAGATTTTACTGGCACATTTAACGCCCGAACAACAAAAACGCTGGTTAGAAAAATATCCATTAAAACGTTTGACCAAATACACTCATACCGATAGTGAAGAGTTTCTGGATTTACTCCACGAAATCAAGGAACAAGATTGGTGTTATTCTTGTGAAGAACATGAGTTGGGCGTCCATGCAGTCGCTGTACCCATTTATGATTCCAATGCCAGCGTTGTCGCGGCACTGAATATTGTGTCCCCGACCATGCGCACCACCAAAGACTATTTAATTACCCATATTCTGCCGTTATTACAGGAAACGGCGCGTGATTTACGACAAGTGATTTAATTCAAAATCTTAAGGCAAAAAAATGCCACATCTGGAATGTGGCGAAAGGTGTACTGTGTATACGGTTATTTCCGTCCTTTTAAATTAATTGCCCCAGCTTAAATGAATATTAATTTTTAACCTTTCACATCTACATTGATTTGAGTGGCTAAAAAACACGCTGAGGCAATCAGTCAGACAGCTTACAGATCAAGTACCAATTTCTTGCCTTTGGCACGAGATACACAGATCATCATGGACTGCTGTGATGCTTTTTCATCATCACTCAGGTACTGATCGAAATGCTCTGCCTCACCTTCCAGAATCATGGTTTCACAAGTCCCACACACCCCTTCACGACATAAACACTCCACATCAATGTTGAGGAGTTCAATCGCTTGCAAGATCGTCTGGTTCCCTTGAACTTCCACTTCCTGATTCGATTTCGCCAGAACAACCGTAAATGCTTCACCTTCCTCTGGTACGGTAGATGCAAATTGCTCCCAGTGAATATATTCATCGCGGTAACGATGGTAATTACAACGATCAATCACTGCATCAATCATCGGTTTCGGACCACACACATAGACGTGCGTACCTTTAGGTTGAGACCCAATCAATTGATCGAGATCAAGATATTTTCCATCTGAATCAATATAGCTAACAATATGTTCGCCATGCTTTTGCTTAAGTTCTTCTAATAATGCAGCATGTTCTGGCGAACGGTAGGCATAATGCAATTCAAAGTCTGCACCACGCGCTGCCAGCTCATCCATTTGCGGTACAAACGGCGTAATCCCGATACCACCCGCAATTAAAATATGTTTCTCACCTTCTTCCGCCAGCGGAAATAAATTCTTTGGTTCAGAAATCAGAATTTCACAGCCTTCATTGCACTGATCATGCATATAAACGGAGCCGCCTTTACCTTCGACATCCTTACGTACACAGACTTGGTAAGTCGAAAGATCTTGAGCACAACTCATCAGTGAATAGGCATTGGACAGTTGATCATTCATTTTGACAATGATATGACTACCACCATTAAACTGAGGAAAATTTTGTCCGTCCTGACGTTTAAATGTGAACCGTTTAATCAATGGGGTCAGTTGCTCTACACGAGTGACCACTGATGGGAACATTTCATAATGACTAGCCATGTCTAAATCCTCTTTACCGCATGCTGCTCATCTAAGCATTTTCTAATTTTAACTGCATATTGCCTGTTGACCCTCGATGAAGAGAGTCCCAACAGGCATTGTTGCTATAATCCTAAACACATATATTTAATGGTCATGAACTCTTCTAAACCGTATTTAGAACCTTCACGCCCCACACCAGATTGTTTAACGCCACCAAATGGTACGACTTCATTGGAAATCGCGGTTGAATTCATCCCAACCATGCCATATTCCAGCTGTTCAGCAACACGCCAGATCCGTGAAATGTTTTCGCTATAAACATACGCTGCTAAACCAAAAATCGTATCATTGGCTTGCGCGACCACATCGGCTTCATCTGTAAAGCGAATCAAAGGCGCGACTGGGCCAAAGATTTCTTCCTGAACAATTTCCATATCTCGCGATACGTCGGTTAGCACGGTCGGTTCAAAGAAAGTTTGTCCAAGCGCATGTTGTTTACCACCGCACGCCACTTGCGCACCTTTGCCACAGGCATCATCAATTAACTGTTGGGCTTTAAGCACGGCCTTTTCATTGATTAACGGTCCAATCTGTACATTCTGCTCCAAACCATTACCAATTTTGAATTTCTGTACTTCTTGCACAAACTTCTCGGTAAATGCCTGATAAATCTTGTTATGGACATAAATCCGATTGGCACAGACACAGGTTTGCCCGGCATTACGGAACTTGGCAAAGATCGCGCCTTGAACCGCTTTATCCAGATCAGCATCATCAAAGATGATGAGTGGTGCATTGCCACCCAGTTCAAGTGCCAGTTTTTTGATGGTATCTGAACATTGCTGCATCAATAAACGTCCGACCGGCGTAGAACCTGTAAAAGTCAGTTTTTTGACTTTTTCATGGCTGGTAAATACCGAACCAATTTCTTGCGATTTGCCTGTAACTACATTAATGACACCTGCTGGAATGCCTGCCATTTCAGCCAGTTTAGCAATTGCAAGCGCACAATATGGGGTTTCATTGGCAGGTTTGATCACAATGGTACAACCCGCCGCCAAAGCAGGTGCCGCTTTACGGGTAATCATCGCGATCGGGAAATTCCATGGCGTAATCGCAGCCACTACTCCGACAGGTTCTTTGGTCACAATAAAACGCTGCTGGCTATTGGTGGTGGGAATCACATCGCCATAAACGCGTTTGCCTTCTTCCGCAAACCATTGAATAAATGAAGCTGCGTATTTCACTTCACCCAATGCTTCGGCTAAAGGTTTCCCCTGCTCAATGGTCATAATGCGTGCCAGTTCGTCAGCATGACTCAAAACCAGTTGATGCCAAGCCAATAACAGATCTGCACGTTTTTGCGCCGTTAATCCTTTCCATGCTGCTAAAGCCTGATATGCCACTTCAACCGCTTCAGTGGCTTCCGCAGCACCCATATTCGGAATCAAGCCAATTTCTTCACCCGTCGCTGGATTGGTCACAGGAATGGTGGCATTGGTTTGCGCATTGACCCACTGGCCATTAATCAATCCGCGTTGTTGAAATAATTGACTTCCTTGCAAACTTGACATGTCATGATCCTATCGATTGAAAGCAAGGTACGGCCTTATCTTCACCGTACCCTTAATGAGCCTGATACAAAATTACTTGTGGTACTGCGCAACAAGATTCTGGAAATAAGCAATACCATGCTCACTGATGCCTGAACGTTGCTTATCAGTCATGATACGGCCCTGACCGCGATAGCCACGTGATTTCAAGCCACGTTGTACACTTTCAACCAGTTCAAGGTCTTCAGGACGGAAGACATTGCGATACCATTCGATCAAATCTTTCTGATCTTGAGTCAACTCTTCATTGGTGAAGAAAATATCGTAATGCTGCAAAGTTGTTTCCGCATCCATCGGGAACTCATAGATCACGGTCATGAAGTTTGCACCAGGCGGCACGTTAAACATGGTGCAAGGCCAAGTCCAGAAACCGCTAAAAGTCGGATCTTTGACTGATGGGTCAAGCTTGAAGGACTTCTCTGAAGAACGTGCATAACCATATTGCAAAGTCCAGTTTTGATGCGTAGTGTGCCAGTATTTATCGACCTGTACCGAGTCTGCAAAACCTGGGTGTGCTGGACCACAGTGATAACATTCTAAATAGTTATCCACGATCACTTTCCAGTTCGCAGGCGTTTCCGTGACGAAACGCGCAGCCAATTTCAAGTCTTTGATTACGGCACAAGCTTCATTCAGTTTTTGTGCAAATTCAGGCAATTGATCTTCAACACAAGTGGCATTTTCATCCATATTAATAAAGACAAAACCACCATATTCTTCAACTTTTAACGGCACCATGCTCGAATTTTGCTTGTCGAAAGACTCGACATGATCACAGTTACGCGCCAATGCCAAACTACCATCCAGCTTAAATGTCCATGCATGATACGGACAGGTAATCACATTTTTCGCTTTGCCGCTGCCACTTAACAACTCATGACCACGATGCGGACAGACATTATAAAATGCACGTAATACGCTATCTTTACCGCGAATCACGATAATATTTTCACCAATCACCTTACGGGTAATATAGTCATTGGCTTGGGCAACTTCACTGCCATGTGCCACGCAAATCCAGCTTTTCGCAAAAATTTCTTCTTTTTCACGCTCAAATACCTGAGATGAGGTATAGAACACTTTTGGAAATGTCCACGCCACATTTGGGTTTGAACAGAAATCTTCTGGTAATTTTTCAACTGCATTCATGGTTTTACTCCATTAAACTCTTTTGTCCTAACGACCGTTTTATCAAAATTGGCTGATGTTCAAATCACTTGAACATTTGCTTTAACGAACTCAGCATGTGCTGATATAAATCCTGCACCACAGGACAATCACGTACTAAACGTAAACTGCCATGCAGTAATCCTTTGCCGAGATAAAACTCGGCGGCAATATTGGCTTGTTTTAACTTGTCCACAAAAATACGCCCGTCGTCACTCAGTGGATCGTATTCAGCAACCGCAACAAAACTGCGCGGCATGTCAGAAAAATCCTGTGCATTTAATGGCGCTAAACGTGTATCTTTCCAGTCACTTTTATTCGGTGCATATTCCTTCAAGTAATAATGCATTTCCTCTAACTTGAGTAACGGCGCATGTGCATGCTGCTGGCAAGACGCTGTATCAAAACTGCTGCTCAAACAAGGATAGATCAAGGCCAAACCACAGGCCTGATTACCTGTATGCTGTAGCTGAACCACCAGTGCCGCAGCTAAATTGCCGCCTGCACTGTCACCTGCTAACACAATCTGTGCCGGGTTAATGTTCCAGTCTGCGCCATGCGCGCGGAGCCATTTATAAACCGTTTCACAATCCTCATAAGCGGCTGGGAAATGATGTTCTGGCACCAAACGATAATCGACACTTAGCACCGCAACATTCAGATCACGACATAAATATCGGGTAATAAATTCATGTGAATCCAGATTACCCAGCATCCAGCCACCACCATGGATAAACAGGATACAAGGCCAACCCGCTTCAGGTGCCTCACCCAGTGGTGAATACAACCGAACATTGACGGGATGAGTGGCATGCGCAACGGTTTTATCTTCAATATTGACCGCACCATCGCGAGGCAAGGTGTAATGCATACACATGGCATCGTAGGCTGCACGAATTGAATCAATATCATTATCCGCTGCTGAATAAATGCTGCTCCAATACACCAGACTTTGCATTTCTTCGCTTAACTCATAGCGCGTGTTCGGTTGCTGTGTCATGACAATTCCTTTTGACTGCTTTTATGTGCAACTGCTGTTGCCGCGATATCAATCTGCATTTGTTGATTTGAGTCAGTATGCTCAAGCGCTTCCAAGTCATTAAAGCTATTCTGCTCAATCAAATGCGATGGCACCTTGGAATAATCCTCAATCAGCCACTTCACCAACCCATAGGTCTGCACCAGAATAATCACAATAAACGGCAAGGCAGTCACAATGGTCGCAGTTTTCATGGTGTCTAACGGCGCCTTCGAGAAAATCATCGCAATCGGCACCAGTGTTAACATCACACACCAGAATAAACGCGCATTTGGAGACGGATCCTGCCCTTCACGCAAACCGCGGGTACAGGTTGCAGAAACGGCATAACCGACCGCATCCATATGTGCTGCAAGGAAAATCACCATAATGCCAAGGAACAACCACATCATCAGCTTGCCTGCTGGCAGTAAACCGAGCAGTTGACCGATCGCCACTTCACCGCCTTGCTGAGTCAAGACTTGCGGGACATTGACCATACCGTGAATAAAGCTATAGACACTGTAGTTCTCAAATACACCGAAGATGAACCATAAACCAACGCTACCACCGATGACCATGGCAAGAATCACTTCTTTAATGGTGCGTCCTTTTGATACGCGGGTAACAAATAATGCCACGCCCGGTGCATAAGAAATCCACCATAACCAATAGAACACAGTCCATTCACGAGTGAATTTCCCATCGCCCATCGGGTCAGTAAACAGACTCATATCGACAAAATTGGTCGCCATGAGGCCAAAGCTCATCAACGAATTATTCATAATGAATTGGGTTGGGCCAAAGCACAGCACGTAGATCGCAAACAGCACCACACCCAAACACACCATATGACTTAAGCGTTGCATACCTTTATCCATACCGACATAAGAGCTCAGTGCAAATAAGATGGATACCGCTAAAATAATGATGACTTTGGTCATGAAGGTATTCGGAATACCGGTTAGTTGCGAAAGAATGTTGGTAAAGGTAACGGCAGTCAAAACCAGTGAAATGGTCAAGGCACCAAACATACACAACAAGAACATCAGATCAACCACACGACCGACTGGACCCGTTGCTTTAAAACCTGTCACCGCTTCAATCACGGATGCCAAGCTCAAGCCTTTATTCTTTCTGACATGATAGCTGTAGCACAGTGAAATCGATGCCAAAGCATAGATTGACCATGCACTCAAACCAGAGTGAAAGAAGGAATAAGCCACGCTGTATTTCAGCGCTGCTGCCGATTCAGGTGCTAAATTTAAACCTGGGGTTTGGTAATAATAAGCCCAGTCCAAAAAGCCCCAGTACAAGGTGGAAGACCCAATCCCAGATAGAATGAACATGAAAATCCATGACATGGTGCTGTATTGGGGCTTGCCTTCACCGAGCTTGATTTTGCCGTATTTACTAAAAGCCAAACCAAAGGTAAAAATAATTGATAAAAAAGCAAATAAAAGTACTGGCGTGG
Source organism: Acinetobacter vivianii (assembly GCF_014635885.1). GTDB lineage: Bacteria > Pseudomonadota > Gammaproteobacteria > Pseudomonadales > Moraxellaceae > Acinetobacter > Acinetobacter vivianii. The sequence goes on along the minus strand of NZ_BMDR01000016.1, from coordinate 15,672 downwards.
TAAACACTGACGTGGTCCACTGCATCCATTTTGCAGCCAGTTGTATTGATTCAGATGAGTAAATTGCTAGACCAGCCACCGATGTAAACACAACGGCAAGACTGGTGATCGCAAGCGTCTTATCTGTATAAGGTTTTGTAATTTGATTATCCATATCTATTCAATCCATCTCGGATAGTGACTATTCCCTAAGGGGTACTTACTCCATAGCGAATAAATCCATTTTTTGCTCAGTCACACAGGATGCAATTGCATCACCCACTTCATAGGTTTTTGCAGTTCCACCGACATCTGGCGTTTTAGGGCCATGCACCAAAATATGCTCAATCGCCTGCATGATTTCCTGTCCAGCCTGAATCACCTGTTCATCACCGTCTGCCAAGAAATCCAGCATCATCGCACCCGACCAAATTGCAGCAATCGGATTGGCAATTTGTTGTCCGTAAATATCTGGTGCTGAACCATGTACAGGTTCAAACAAGGATGGAAACTTACGTTCGGGGTTTAAGTTTGCCGAAGCCGCCAAACCAATCGTGCCCGTACATGCAGGTCCCAAATCCGATAAAATGTCACCAAATAAATTCGATGCCACCACCACATCAAAACGCTCAGGTTGCAATACAAACCGTGCCGCTAAAATATCGACATGCTGTTTATCTGCCTTGATTTGCGGATAACGTTTTGCCATTTCATCGACACGTTCGTCCCAGTACGGCATGCTCACCGCAATCCCGTTAGACTTGGTTGCAGCCGTGATTTTTTTAGCTTCACGCTGATCTGCAAATTCAAATGCATATTTCAAAATGCGATCAACACCATGACGGGTAAATACCGCTTCCTGCAAAACAAACTCACGATCTGTACCTTCAAAGGCTTTACCACCAATCGCAGAGTATTCACCTTCACTGTTTTCACGAACCACATAAAAATCGATATCACCCGGTTGCTTGCCCGCCAGTGGACATTTCACTCCGGGCATTAACCGAACTGGACGTAAGTTCACATACTGGTCAAAACGACGGCGGAACTGCAGCAATGATCCCCACAGTGAAATATGATCAGGCACCTTGTCAGGCCAACCTACCGCACCAAAGAAAATTGCATCATATTCCTGTAGTACTTCAAACCAGTTATCCGGCATCATTTTGCCGTGTTCAAGATAGTAATCACAGCTGGCCCAATCAAAGCTATCCATTTGAAGTTGAATGCCATATTTGTCTGCCGCTGCCTTTACAACCTTGATGCCTTCTGGTAGAACTTCTAAGCCAATTCCATCGCCCGCAATCGTGGCAACTTTATACTTTTTTGCCATAACGCTCCCTTACACCTTTGGTTAATATCCTTAGCTGTAAACATGCTGTTTTCGGCAACAATGATCAATAAGAAAACTATCACCCCAATGGACACGGATCGTGAATAATCTACCTAACCTATCGGATTTAAAGGTTTTTTGTACAGTCGCCAAACGCAAGAGTTTTGTCGATTCAGCTGAGGAGCTGGGCGTTTCACCTGCATTTATCAGTAAACGCATCAATATTTTAGAAACCAACCTGAACTGCAAACTATTCCATCGTAGTACCCGTCATGTCAGTTTGACCGAGGATGGCAAACTGATTCTGGATCGGGTCTCCAATATTCTGGATGAATTCGATGAAATCAGTGAGCTGGTCAATAACCCCTTAAGCACGCCAACGGGTCATCTCGACATTGTCAGCAGCTTTGGTTTTGGCCGAAAACATGTTGCGCCGATTCTGTCTAAACTGTTGACCATGTATCCAAAACTTGAGATCCAGTTCGACACCATCGACAACACCAAAGACCTGATTCAGCACAGTATTGATCTGGACATTCGCATTGGCAATGATATTGCCCCGAATATGATTGCTAAAAAACTGGTTTCAAATTTTCGGATTTTTTGTGCAGCACCAAGTTATTTGCTGAAACATGGCATGCCTGAAAATCTGGAAGATTTACGCAGCCACGATTGCCTAACGATTAGTGAACGTGATCAGTCCTCAGTCTTATGGAAATTGCGCCATACCTCGGAAGATATGTCCGTCCATGTCACACCGCGCTTCATTTCCAATAATGGCGAGATTATTCACCAGTTAGCCATTGAAGGACATGGCATTATCTTACGTTCGATCTGGGACGTCGCCGATGAATTGATTAGTGGTGAGTTACAGCACATTTTGCCTGAATACTGGCAAGATGCCGATGTTTGGGCGGTCTATCCTTCGCGTTTAAAAAGCTCGTCAAAATTACAGACCTGTATTCTGTTTATTCAAAATGAACTGATTAACCGTTTACAACATATCCAGAATCTGACGCGTGGAAAGCTGATTCAGCCAGTTGAACCGATCAATCCAAATACTGAAAAAGTATTTCTATAATCGCGATAAGCTGCCTGCTTTCTTTTTTCAGTAATATCATGCACATTAGCGAGATCATGAATCAGCAGGCAGCCTATGAGCACGGCAATATTTGTCCTTATTTTAATTGCAGCAGCATGCCATGCCACTTGGAATGCCATTGTAAAAGCAGGGGCAAATAAGTTTTTAACCACGGTACTGGTTACGGCATCAGCAGCAATTTTAGCCGCGATACTGTTACCCTTTTTTCCAATACCACACAGTGATAGCTGGCCTTATATTCTGGCTTCAACGGCAATACAAATTCTGTATTTTGGACTGGTTGCCAAAATCTATCGTGTCGCAGATATGGGTCTGACCTATCCCCTCATGCGCGGTACGGCACCCCTCATTGTGGCAATTTTCGGTACGTTTTTGCTGCATGAGCAACTGGAATTTAATGCGTGGATTGGCATTATTACCATCTCCATCGGTATCTTATCCATGATCTTGGCTGCTCCTAAAACGGGACGTAAAGGCATCGGGCTGGCCTTGCTGAATGCAGTGCTGATCGCAGGTTATACTTTGCTGGATGGTCATGGGATCCGCCTGTCTGGCTCACCGATTTCCTATATCTTATGGAGCTTTGTTCTGTCAGGCCTGATTTTTTTGATGTTCGCCTTGAGAATGCAATATCGACAGATGGGTGCATATTTCCGCCTGAATTGGCATTTAGGCTTAATCGGTGGCATTGGTTCATTTTTTTCTTATGGCTTAGCACTGTGGGCAATGACCTTTGCACCCGTTGCCGTTGTCGCCGCATTGCGTGAAACCTCAATTTTATTTGCCACACTAATCTCGATTTTTATTCTGAAAGAACGCATCAATGCAGTACGAATTATGTCCTCATGTCTCATTTTAATTGGCGCTTTGATCCTCAGAATCGCCTAAATAAAAAAGCCAGTCCATGACGAACAGACTGGCTTATTTTCGATATCGAATTTAGAAATAATAACCCAGCGATAAATAGAACAATTTATTCCATTGATTGCTGTCACCTTGAGCAAGGCCATCTGCACCACTGCCCGTCATCGGGTCATTGCGACTCCAGATATATTCGCCCTGTATGCCAATTTTTTTATAGTTAAAATACAGACCTGCGATTAAGCGATCCGAATCTTGATAGCCTGATTCATCTTTATAAAAACGGCTATAAGATACGTAAGGTTTAATATTTTCTAACTGATGGAATGGCTTGGCAAAGGTGTAATTAATTTCATTGGCCATATATTTGCCCTTATTGGCCACCTGATAGGGATAATCAAAAGCCCCTATCGTCGAACTTTTCGGTAAAAGATCATCTGCATTTTTAACGTCCTGCTCGCCTGCCAAGAACAACCATTGCCATGCCTGATAATTGGTGGTGCTAAAGACACTCCAGGTACTACGATGTCCATCTCGATTGGTGCGATTATTTTCCAGTTCCGAATACCAGTAAGAGCCACCAATTTCAGTCGAGAAATTCTGCGATTGATCGATATCAAACTTTCTGGATAAGCGCGTCACCCACATATTCTTTTCATCAATATCGGTGCCTTGAGTCAAATCATCAGCTCGAACAAAGTTACCGCTATAACGACTGGAATCTTTGGATGTTCCTTTATAATTTCCACCATCGGTTGGATAAAAACCGAGAATGAAGTTGTACAGATTGTCCTTAAACTGGTACTTCACTCCAAGGTTTTGAATGTCTTCCAGTCCAACGGTATTGAGCAAAGTTTCATAATAGCTATTGCCCCACAGTCGTCCAAAGCCAAAATCAACCGATTGCAAACCGACTGTCACGCGTTGCTGATCTGAAAATTTATAGCCAGCCCAAGCATCTTTTAGAAATAAAGCATCACATAAGCGATCATACTGGTAGCAACGCACATCCATTGAGGCAATCCAGTTCGGATTTTCATAGCTCAACACCGCTTTGATATCCGCCAGTCGCCAGTCATCGTTCTTGGAACCTTCATTGGCCTCAACAACATAATCTTTATGAATATAACGGGTACGGATTGCGCCTGTAAGTTTCAGTTCACCCGATTGTGTTTTCGGGTCACCGATACTTAAATCGGCTGCCAAGACAGGCATATTTGCCAAGACACCCATTGAGCCTAAGAGAAGCAGTGCTTTTTTCATTGTTGTACGTCCTTGTTTAACCTTATATGAAAATGAAGAAATTCATGCTCACAAACAATGGTTAAACTATAAAGTCGGTCTTTACGGAGTGTGTTTAATGATGAATCATTCATAAAGCTTTTGAAGCGACTTGCATCCCAATTAAATCGTTTGATTAATGAAACACATAGCTTCAGCTTTTTCATGGTTTAAAAATTTACGGTAGAAATCTCTTCTACAACCTTTAATCCTTGCTGCGTTTTTTTAACTGAATACATGTTCAAATTAATGGATGAAGCTAGACCAAATTGAAACCGTGTACTTAAAAGTAATGAAATTTTATTGTCTTCATTTATCAACTGCGGCTTAAATCTTTGCAGGTTGTCTACGAACTCTTGTGCGAAAAATGAATTATTCAGTTTTGACAAATCATTGATCTGAACATCAAACAAAATGAATTGAGTCTCTGATTCATCTTCAATTTCTGAAATCTGTTTTACATGAATAATTTCAGGTTGAATGTGTTTAAACTGTTTAATTTCAACAAAATCTTCCCGATCAAATACATTGAAAGAAGATGCCCCAATTCCTAAACACACCAGAGTGATGAGCGATGCAAAAATTGTATGCATAGGCCACATCTCAGGAACGGGCTGTTCTTGATCATTTTTTTGTAAATTAACGACCATTGAACCCGCAATAAAATCATGGACAGAACGACGATTACGACGGTTAAAGATATAAAAATAAACAATCAGGATTTGTAAGCAGACCAGTAATAAGTCAAATACTTCGGACAAAAGTAAAATCGGGAAATAGTCACTTAATGACATCAGGCATGATGGAGCAAATAAGATGGCTGAACGCAGCAATGATGGAATAACAGCAAGATCATCTCCATATTTGTCTACCACTTTAATTTTTAAAAGCTGCTTTCCGAAAGTTTGCCCAGAATTTAAATGACTGTTTAATAAGCCAAAATATAAAATAACAAAAAAATAGCCAATCAAGATAGATATAATTGGAAATTGGTACAAAACGTTAGAGAGAAGCTGAGTCACACTCCAACAGAAACCACCTACCAGTAATAAATCAATAAGAAAAGCGAATGATCGACGCCAGAAACCAGCGATATAAGAAGATTTTACAGAAGACAAAACTTACCCTTTATAATTAATCAAAAATCAACATCTATACTTTAATTACTTAAACAGTAATTTAGGATTATATAATGAATCATAATAAAATACATTAATGAAGCACCTCACCCAAGGCTTTTATATTCAACCATTCTTCATTAGTATATTCCATCTTATCTAATAGTTTTTTATCACTCATTTTTAGCTTATATTGCTCGTAAATATTGATACTATTTTTCGTTAAAAATTCAATATACTCACCACCATTTTCATTGCGATGAAACTCAGCAAAAAACAAAACTGTATAAAAATCTTGTTTTTGATTATCATTTAAACCTTCTAGTAACACATCTACATGATTATAGAACTCAGTATAAGTTAGGTTTCCACAAAAAGTTTTATTCTCTATACGATTGATCGCCTGCTGTACCTTTATATCATGGCTTAGTTCAATCACTCTCTTATTAAAATTATGGATACATGATTTTTGCTCAAGTAAAGAGCAACTCGAAAGAAATACTACCATTAAAAAAATGAGTGATTTGTTAAAGTTATTTGTCATTTCCCTCATAGCCATAAAGAACTTATCCAATAAATTCAAAAAAAATTATCATATTTAAATTTTGCTTCTCATATAACATTCGTTTAAAGTACCCAAAGTAGTATGTCTAAGAAAAATATTCCAATCCTTTTTAAGCTGTCTACCAATATCTCCCTGACCTAGTTCATTATTACTAACAAGAAATTGTGGAGGAATTATTTCTAATTGGCGAGAACTTTGGCAAAATATATAGCCTTCATTAACTTTTGATCTAAAAAACCAACCTTTTTCAGGTAATATCTGATTTTTGTAGGAGATAAACTGTTCCATACTTAAATTTCTAGCACTAATTTTATAAACTACATCATTTGAAGAAAATGATTGATAACTTCTCTCGCTTTCTAGCTTATCTCCAAAAATATCTTTAGCCTCTCTTTTCAACTCTATATTAATTGGATAATTACTTCTTCCGATCTCTAAGTTTTCATCTTCTGCACAGGAAGTTAACAATATGAGAATTAAAAAAATATTTATATATTTTTTAATTATATACAAATACAAATCCTGCTCAAAAAAATAAAATACAATTTAAAATATAGAATTTATTTCTTGTAGTCATAACAAACATATCGCTTAGTATTATTTGGCGACATAAATATAACATGCCAAAAATCATCCAACTGCATACCAGCAGAACCTTTAACTAAAACTTCATTTTTAGAAACAATTCTAGGTGATATTATCTCTAATTGTCTTTTCCCATCACAAAAAATATAACTTTCATTATACTTTTTAAAGAAAAAACCATCCCATTTTTTTTAAATCTTTACTCTCCTCTTTCATAAAAACATTAATATCAAATTTATCTGCTTTAATTTTATATGCTACAGTGTTATCAGTATATGAAGAATAAGCACTTAGGTCTTCAACAGCCCCATTAAATAAAGCTTCTGCCTCATCAACAAATCTTTTATTAACCTGATCTAAATAAGGCTTTTTTACTGTTTCATTATCACATCCGACTAACAGAAATGAGAGGATTAAAATAGTTTTTTTCACACAAACCAAATCAAAGTAAAAAAACATACAAAATAATCACTTACTATAATACTCCATACAATTATTAATGCCTAGTTTATTGTAATAAAGTGCAAAATACCAATAATCTTTGCTTTTAAAATTAACTTCTTCACCATCTCGTGTATAATGCTTATCATAAATCGGATTCAATATATCCACCGAGTAATAACTAGTTTTACAAAAATTATAATAACTATTATAAGAGTCTACCAAATCCCACTTCCTCATTAGTAGATCATTTTTTACACCCTTATAATCTTTGCTAGAAAAATCTTGTTTTTTTATTTTCACTACTAAAAGTTGAGTCGAGCTCTTTTTTCTATCAACATCATATTCGTACTCATACTCTCCAAACAATTCATTGGAGAAACTCTTAAAATCCAGTACTTCACTATCACTACATCCAAATAGACCAATGCAAAAAGTAAAGATAGGCATTAGTTTTATAAATCTTATCACCATCAACTTAAAACCACATTAAAATAATATTAAAATAAATTTCATAAGTTCCCCCTTAATATTTAACTATAATTAAAGGAGGAAATACTAATTAAAACACCAGCATCTATATCTCAACCCAAATCTATTTCTATAGTTTTATAGATACTAACATTATCTCCAAAAAATATTAAGAATACATCTAAAGACAGCATTTCAAAACTTATTCAAAATAGACTCTTAAATTAATCTAATGTAATTACAGGTATCTCATCTTTTCTACATTGATTCACTCCACTTTCTCCATAAGATAACCCTACCAACCAGCCATTAATATCTGTATATTTAACTTCACGTCCTTCAGGGTTGTAATGATGCGGTCGTATTGGATAAAGTATACCTATATGTATTTTCTTACCCAAACAATACTCATAGTAACTATCTTGATCAGAAACAAGTTTCCAACCATCAACTTCCAACTTCTTACGAATATTAGAAAAATCATTTAAAGAAAGATTTGATTTTTTTATTTTAGTAATTGAGTATTTACTTTCTGACTTATCAACCCAAATTTTTTCATTTGGTTGATATTTCCAAAAGTATTGATTAATGACATGTGTAAAATACTTACCTTGTTGAGTTTCTTCAATGCTAGTGCAAGAATAAAGGCATATAGTAAAAATTAAAAATTAATTTATTTTTAACAATTCCATCATTTTTTAATCACAAAAATAAGCTAAAAAACAGATGCATTAATCAATACAACTTATACAACTAATTGAATTTTTCATCCTTACAATAAGAGGTACCTTCTTTAATATATTTCAAACTAACCCCCCACTTATCAAGACTACTTGATTTAACATAAAGTTTCTGTCCAAACTTATCAAAATAATCCATTTTTCTTGGATACAGAATAGTCATTTGATTGTATTTATCGTAACAAAAAACATACTGATCTTCTGAAGTGTAAACCAGCCTCCATTTCTTTTCTATATTCTTTTTTACATTATCAAACTCTAACAAAGACAAATCTGATTTAAAAATAAATACATTATAATAGTTTGCAAACCCTCTATTCATGCCTTTTTTAAAATCATAATTATAATCAGAAAAAATTCTATCGACTTCTTTCTCAACATTGATCTCACTACCTTCCACTCTATCTTTTTTTATTCCAGTACAAGCTTGTAGGAAAATAATAATTAATAAAATATACAATATTTTCACAGTATTCTCCATTAAACAACATCATTTCCGGGCTTGATTAAAAAAGTCAAACAGACTGAAATTATCAGACTTTTCACCATAGGAGAAATCAATTCCATTCGAACCAACACCAACGCCTCCCTCAATTGCAAAAGTGCCACTTGAGGTTAAAGTTGCTTCATTTAATGGAACTGTAACTCCAGCTTTAATTATTTTACCAGCTGAGGCACTTACAGCCAAACCTGCTAAAAAGTTATCCGTTTGTTCAGCAATCGGATCAAATTCATTTTTATTGACAATATGCCCTGCCATACAACTTGCACCTCCCATTTCTTTAGCAATCTTCGCCGCTTGAGATATCGTCCCCCCTCCAAGCTTGTATTGATTATTTACTGATTTTTTACCAACATCACCCAAAGATAGTTGTTTTTTATAAGACTGTGTTTTGTGTATATTACGAGCTGCTTCAATTGGGTTTAAAGTTACTGATGACCAAATTTGTCCGTTATGGAGGTTAATTACTTCAGTTTTACCGACCGACCCAACACTAGCACTACATACCAAATAATCTATAAACTGTGAGTTACTTGCTGGACAAACATGTCTATATGCATTTTTCCCCAATACAGATTGTGATCTCAAACCACCAGGTTGTCTTGATTTTGGAATATTGTCACACACTACATCCCTATAAAATTGATCACCATCCATAATTCTTTTTAACTCAGCTTCCTTTTTTTGCTTTTCAATATTTGAAATTCTTTCTTGATAATTTCTTTGATTATCTTCATTGTATTTTCTCGCCCAATTATTGTAATTCTCATAACCTTGTGCAATTTCTTTTCTTTGTTTATTTTGGCGCTCTAGAATTTCTCTATTTCTTTGCTGATCACTTTTTCCAGCCAACCCCATCGGATCAACCCACTGATTTGGATCACTTATATATTTAGTACTATTTAATCCACCATTTAACCCTATCGGATCTTTACTCATATACCGTGCACTATACGGCTCATAATAACGATAACGGTTATAATGCAGCCCTGTTTCATTATCGTAATACTGACCTTGAAATCTCAGATTACTATGCTCAAATGGATTGTCCTTATTGAGCATTTGAATCTCTAGTGCAGTCCCCCATGTATCTTGGGTAATTTCCCATACACACGCACCTTCTGCATTACTCAGTGTTTGTGGTGTTCCCACCTGATCACAATGATAAAAAGCAGTTTGCTCTAAAGCCACACGATTTTTACGAGTATCTGTACTCCAGATCGGATCTTTATAAACTGAATAAGGTTTGTTGAGGTATTCACTATAATCAGGCGTTTCAATCAGCTGAATAAAACCTTGATACCCCGCCTGCATTAACGGTACAAAGCTATCAGGCTCATAAACATAATGTTTGGTATAGCTATCCTCAGGATGGCTCGAATTTTGGCTTGACTCCCAAATCATCAAATCACCATCCCAACCAAATAAGGTGAGATCTTGGTTTGATGATTTCTTATATAAACGACGTCCAAAGACATCATAACCATACTGAATCACTTGCCCATTCAAGTTACTTTGGATCAAACGGTTATGATTGTCCCACGTCAGCTTTAAGGTTTTACCATTTTGCGTGGTTTCAATCACATTTCCTTGCACATCATATTGATAATGCTTGCCTTGATACTGTTTGATTAAATTGTTTTTGGCATGTGTTGTCTGGTTGATTGGATCAACCAGATTCCCCGCTGGATCAAACTTGAAACTTTCGTTTTTATGCTGACTCTGGGTGGAAATCAAACGTCCAATCGGATCATATTGATAATTGAGTTGTCCTAAACGGCTATCTTCGACTTGGGTGAGCAAATAGTTTTTATCATATTGATAATGTCTATGCGCTTGATAACGGAGACGATCTGAGGTTTCTTGCTCAGGCTCAATCTGTTGAGAAATCAATAATCCGACATCATTATAATGCTTGGTTTGCATCAAACCATTTGCCAGAAAACGTACCGTTTCACGATGTAAATCATCTCGCTGAAAAGAAACAATATCCTGTTGGTTAAACGCAATTCCGTAGATGTGCCCTGAACCATAGCTTAGATTCGTCTGTTCCTGTCCATCGGGACGAATAGTTTTAACCAGATTACCTAATTCATCATATTCATAACGTAGCACAGCCGTTAGATTTAACATTTTATAATGCTGATGTTCACGCACCAATTGTCCAAGCTGGTTACGATACATTTGAACTTGGCTCTCAGCATTACTGGCCGAGCTTAATTGTTGATTTAAGTTATATTCAAAATGCTCTGTCTGGCTTTGGTGGGTATGCAGGTTGGTATAAGTTTTTGAAGCTATCTGTCCATCATCATGATAGCTAAATTCAGTCAAGATATTAGGTTGGCGAATCTGGAATAACAAACCATTTTCACTGTAGCTATAATGCTTTTCTTCTCCATCAAATGCTTGTTCGCGAACTAACTGACCAAACTTGTTATAGCCAAACTGGTATTCAGCCTGATTCTGGTTAATGAGCTTTTGGATACGCCCTTGTTTATCCCATGCATAACCAACACGGTGCTGATTGGCATCAATCCGATGCTCGAGCAAACCGACATTGTTGTATTGATATAGAGTAATTAGGCCATTGGTATCCGTGTGTTTAAGCAAGCGACCTTCTTCATCATGCTCAAACAGCTCTTTTAATCCATCTGGGTAAACAATTGCTTGAAGCTGGCCCTTATCTTTGCCTTGCATGCTATACAGATATTGAACTTTCTGCTCATTCGCTGTTTGCTGGGCACTTAGGTCACCTTCTTCATCATATTCCCATGTACTGCTTTTGCCTGAACAATCAGTATAAGACAGCATTTGTCCATGATCATTGTATTGGATTTTTTTGATACCACCTTTAGCATCAATCACTTCTACAACTTGATTACTGGTGTTGTATTTATATTGGGTAACATGACCTAAAGGATTAATCTCTTTGCTGACGTTGCCCTGTGCATCATATTCACGTTTCCAGATATTGCCTTCTGGATCTTTGGTTTCGGTTAAATTTCCTTGTTCATCATAAGCAAAGCGAATCACACCACCATTAGGCTGTACAATTTTCGCCAGTTGGCCCTGATCATTATATTCTTGTTGAGTTTCTCGACCTTCAAAATCAATTTGTCGGGTGATGCGTTTTTCACCGTCACGAGAATACCAAGACTCTCGGCCATCGGCTAAGCGGGTACGATAAGTAAAGCCATCCAGATCGAAATAATAGTAGGTTGGCACATCATAAGCATCGTAAACTGCAACTTGGCGTAAACGCGGATGCCATTTTAGTTTAGTATGAAAGCTGCCATCATCTGCCCATTCTTCAATGGCTTTTGCATTTGGCAACGTCGATTCATAACGAATATTTTGTCCACGACCTGTACGATCGGTATAACGCGTTAATTGGTGCGCCTGATTATATTCGTATTGACGTGCATGCCCATTTTGATCAAAAGCTGTAATCAAATTACCTTGAGCATCATAATCATAGCGTGCCCACGGCTCAATCTGCTCATCCACAAATACGGCTATAATCTTAACTTGCTCATTAAAAGCAAATTTTAGTTGATGCTGTGCCTGTTCAAACTGAAAATCAATTGCTTGTAAATATGCAATACCATCAGACAAAAGATAGCTTAGGCTAATTTTTTCATTGCTATTTTCATTAAATTGTTGAACTAAATGATAAGGCTGACCAAGACTAAATTGGTGGAAATGAAAGTTCCAGTCACCACCAAAATTTAATAGAAAATCACCATTTTCAATTGGGTAAACTGTCATTCCTTCATAAGGCACAGTATAAGCTTGCTGCAAAATCGTAGATGGTAATGCATGTTTACGACCTTTGGCATCAATAAAGATATAGCCTTGTTCTTTTGGCAGGATCACATTGGAAAATGGCATCATCCAGCGCGCCCCCATCATCCCCTGATCAAACTCATCCATTTGTGAGTTATATTGGCGACTAAATACAAAACCCACTTTCGGTAAATAGAAATCGGCGTGCTGAACCCGCTCTGCACCAATCGAATAACTAATACTTTGACCCGTTTCTGTGCCTTTACCTTCACAAGGGGGTGCATTTAATGCATTGGCCTGTAAGCTCACAAACTCTAAGGTATCCCCTTTGGTATGACGCTCATATTCTCCCGTCTGGTTAATCGGCACACTAGCATTGCCTTTATTTTGTAGCGCTTTAATTGCCTTCAACGTCTCTTGTAATAACCAAGCCAGACTATATTTCTGCCCTGCATTTGCCTGTTGTTGTAAAGTCTCACTTAAGGTCATCATGGCTTGCGCTGCTTCTTGTTGTAAGCGCGTTTTAATCGTTGGTTGAATCTTCGGCGTTAAATCGGCCTGACTTGGTTTGCCCATTAAATCAATGAGTGGCACAGCCCAATTACTGAATTTAAGTTTTGGATCTCTTTTCTCTGCTGTTGCACCTACAGATGTGGCAGTCATACTCGTACTTACCGCTGTAGCAGGCACGGACAGGCTCTTTAAAATGCTGCTTCCTAAAGTTGTCGCCTGTGAGAGTAAAGTCGTTAATTTGGCTTGTGTTTCTTGTAAGAATTTTTCTAAATCGCCTGCCACCATTGCATTCAGATGTAAACCCAAGCGCTTAATATCGGCTTCTTGGATCTTTCCATTTTCAGGATATAAGCATTGAGACATTAAACCGAACATCGGACGTAAAGCCATTCGTGCATGTGCTTCACTACTTGGCTCTGCAAATAATCCAATTAAATTTGCAGCTAGCAAAGCACCCTGTTGTACACCTGCATCCTCGGTTTTACTCTCTGTAGCGTAAAGAACTAGATCGAGTACACTGCCTGTTAAGGCAAAAATATTGGCTACCGTCGGAACATTGGCATTACCCTGTAGCTGCTCTAAACTGGTATTACCACATACCTGCAAATAAAGCTGGATCTGATGGGCAATCATCTGCAAGTCAGTCACAGTGTTTACGCTGTCCAAATTAAAAACAGCAAGTTCAACCTTCGACGCTTTTTTATCTGTTGTCTGTTGTGTATTTTCTGTAGCCATTAAACTTAAACCTTAATTCATTTCAATACGTCTATTTTTTAAATCGTTACGCGTTAATTAAATTTGATCCTAACCATTGTTCTTGCCATGAAAACGGTCAACGATGCCTTGCTGAAGTATGGCGTCCACTTTGGTTGCTTGCATTAATTTGCTAGAAGCCTGATCTTTTACAAAATCCATGCCCTGCGCCTTGAGCATATCAACAGACTGACTCGGATTTTTGGCAATTTGCGCAAGACTTTTCATTTGATCTGGCGAAATATTGAGATTTAACTGTTTTGAAACAGCACTTAAAGCAGTATTGCTGACTTGGTCCTTAATTTGCCCAACTGTCTGATCAACCAAGCCGTTCAAAGTATTTTTTCCAATATTTTTAAGACTATTTTTATCCATTGAAAGTAAACCACTGGTCAACTGCTGCTTCAAATTCTGTCCCAAGGCACTGCTTAATGAAGCTGCAACTTTCTCCACAGGTTCAGCCCACTTATAATCACGTTTAAAGTCACTACTTTGTGCCCATGCACTGGTTTCATCTTTCTCAAAAATAACTTTAGCAGCACCAGGCGCGATGCCTGTGACTTGAGCAAAGCCATTTCCATCGAGCTTGCCAGTAATTTGCTTACCTAATGAATCAATAACTTTATAACTATTCTGTTTAAAGAAATTATTACCGCCATAGCTTCTTAATAGCTGTAATGCGCCTTTCAATGATTTAGCTTGAGGTAACTGTGGTGCATTGCTGCTTGCACTTGCGCCAGAGGCCAACAAATGCTGCCCCGCCTTCGCTTCAAATTTCCCACTGGTCACAGGGAAAATACCTGAGCCATTCAGCTTGATTTGTGATGGGCCCGCAGTAATCACAATTTCTTTAGGACTGCTAATCTCAATTCGGTCTTCCGTAGAAATAATTTTTATTCCTGCTTTCGCCAATAGTTCTAAACCATCGCCTTGAGCCTGAACTTCAAACTTACCTTTAGCAGCCACCTGTTTAATCCCATTCTGCGCGGCAAACAGGCTAATTCTGTTTTGTGCATGCGTAATCAGATTTTTCTGTGTACTTAGATTGATACTGTCGCCTGCAAGCTGATTGATCTGCCCATCTGCGGATAAATGAATATCTTCATTGGTGCTTAAGCCAATGCCAGCGGGTGAATTAAGTAATAACAGTGATTTTTTAAATTGGGCGATTTTCTCTTGGATCTGCTCTGCAAATTCTTTGAGCTGATCAAGCGATTCAATTTCATCGGTCTGCTGGTTCTTCGCCACTTCACTTAAGGCTTTGGCATTGCTCTGGTTGCCTTCCAGCTGTTGCTTGGCTGGCTGGGCATCAAGATGTTCGCCTTTACCCTGATCCTGCTTATGCGTGGAAACCAGTAGACCTTCTCCAGCTCGGACTGCCCCCCATTGATCGGTACGTAGTTCAAAACCTTCACCGCGATCTTCACTTTCGGCCTTGTCTTTCGGATGGCTCAGTTTACCTAAATTCAGTTGGCTAGCAGCATGGCTGCTTTGTAGTTGGGCGCTGATCTGACCCGTGGTGTCATCAAAACGCAGTTGGTTAAAGCCTTCGCCTTGGTATTCTTTGGACTTGATCCCTGCCAGTTTCTTGGTGTCAGGCAGCTTGCCTGCATTGTCGAATTTGGTCGGGCTGCGTTGTGCT
>NZ_BMDR01000015.1 GCF_014635885.1 Acinetobacter vivianii | reverse complement strand
TCAAAGAGAGGGTATAGACAATATATTAAATGACCCTATAAAACGTGCCAAAAAATATAAGGGTCGTAAACCTGCGTTAAATGAAGAACAGCAACAAAAATTAATAACTATACTGCAAAACAAAATAAGCAATTTAGCAGAGTATAAAAGCTTATCTTATGCTCAAATTGCGAAAGACTTTAATATTACATACATGACATTAAATCGTTATAGGGAGAAGTTTAAAGACCAGATTAATCAGCAAGGCAAGAGTGATGCAGAAAAATAAAAGCAAGCAGGCAGATATATTAAATACTGCGGTAAACCTATATTATCAACGTGGCTTTAATTCTATTGGTGTAGATAGAATTATAATTGAGTCAAAAGTAGCGAAAATGACTTATTACAAGTATTTCCCTGCTAAAGTTGATATTTATGAAGCATGTTTAAATCATGAGATTTTTGAAATCAAGTCAGGTTTAATTGACGCTATAGAATCCTTACCAGATAGTAACTATCTAGGCCAGATAGAGATAGTGATTGACTGGTTCTACACCAGATCAAACAGTGTGGGCTATAACGGGATGCTTTACCAGAAAGCTAAGGCAGAACTCATTGATAGCTCATGTATATTGATCATTGATGACTATTACATGTGGCTGAATCAAACAGTTTGTGACCTGCTTTTCAAAGCCTATATATCTAACTACAAGCAAAAAACAAACTTCATAATCACTCTTATAGATGGCATGTTACAGGCACCATATCTAATGAGTATTAATGAGTTAAAGACAGTCTTACATACCATTTTAAAATCTTGAGGTAACTAATGTTTAATATCCAATTTTTTAAACAGGATGAAGAACAGACAGCTTATAAGAATAAAGAGCTTGAACAAGCTCTTTATTCTTATGAACAAAATAAGATTTACTGGTTAAATAAAAACTCTATAAGGGCAAGTAGCATAGCTCAATTAGATAGACTACATGAAATTTTAAATGGCTATTATAAAGATATATGGGGAAATTATAATATTGAAGATATTCAAGAATTATCACACTACCTTAAATCAATCTTCATAAAAAAAACTATAAAAGCACACACAATAGATATTTCTGATATTAATGGTTTTTCTGCATCTAAAAGCCCTCTAAATGATTTCATCAATATGACCCATTTTGTTGAACAGAGGTGCCTTAAATACTTTGAAGTTACAGAAGATTATTTAGAAAAAAATTTAGCTTGGAAAGAAATAAAAATTATCAATCAAAAACATACAAGTGACCATTTCAGGATGCATGGGTGGTCAGATAAGCTATTTCTAATTAATGATGGTGGGTCACATCATCTAGCTTCAGCACAGTATATTGCATCCAGATTAAATACACAGGTTTCAATAACAGGCCGTTTAGATTTAATTTCTTTAGATCGTACAGGACTAAATAACTTTTTAAAAATATACTCATCAATATTAATACCTCGTTCTGACTTTAGTTACTTATATGAAAAATTTGATCTTTCTGAATACAAGATTCTTTTCTATACATCAAACTTTCTTCCCGCTGAATCAATACTTCTAATCTATAAACATGGTGAGCTTTCAGATTCATTAGATGCTCAATTGAAGTCCTTATTTACAGACTTCAATATTGAGCTAATTAAGTTCTATGAATATCAGAAATATAACCAAAGATTCCAAAATTACCATAGCCACATTAACACACTAAATGATTTGTAAGCACAAAACAAATTATGCTATATTTTCCCTGTCTGATTTAGTGCCAAGAGAACCTAATGATCAAGAATATCAATACAATCTTAATTGCAGTTGTAATAGTTATCATATTAATTTTTAAGCTTTATTTCTATTTAGTTCCTGCAAAAAATACTACTGTACTTTTAAGCAAAGATTATTGCTCAATCGCTAAATTGGTTGATCAAGAAAATGATAAATGCTTAATAAAAGGTGAACTAAGAAATGATTTTTTCACAAGCAACTACCTCTTTAAAGCAAGCAATGGAACGGAAATTGTTTTAAATGATGCTGCTGTTTCAGGATTTATTCATGGCGAAAGATGAAATGAAAAAAACTATTCAAAAAACTCAATACCTAAAAGTCTTGCTGTTACTTTTTTGGCTATTACCACTTTATATATATTGCAACTTATATATGATGCCATTTGCAAAACCATATACAAATATAATCGCACTGAACAATGACCTTTTCATTAGAGCTACTGGATTTTCAAAGTACAATATATATTTAAGCACTTATCCCTCCGTTATATATATGCTGCTTTTCTTCGCAGCTTTTAAATACACTATCGACAACATAAATAATATGAATAATAATCTTTATATTAAAATTCATTGTTATTTATTATCAGGATTTTTAATTATTATATACTTATATTATGCAGCCATACATTCAATTATTTTTTAGGACTAAACGAACGTAGTTTTAGTTTAGTCCTGAAGATCAATAAAAAGCCCCATAATTGGGGCTTTTCTTTTATCTTACTGTTGGTTCTGGCTCAGTGCCTTTTTTATCTTCTTATCTGTCTTATATTCAGATAGAGCAAACACAGCCCAGATCGTAGCGGGAAGCCACCCAATTACTGTAATTTGCAGCACTAGGCATATTACCCCTGCAATTGGACGGCCAATCGTAAAAAAGGTCAACCACGGTGAAATAAGTGCTATTAAAAGACGCATAAATTCTCCTCTAATTATCCGTTGTACTCAATCATTGGCTTGTGCTGCGGTGGTGGTATCTCAACCACTTCTCTATCCAGATTCACTAAAACGGAAACAAACTCACTGTTGGCAATCAGTTCTTTTGCTTCAGCAATATATGATTCTTCAGTTTCATTATTGGTTAAATAGAATGCCGTTGGTGGGTCAGTATCAGTTAAAAGGATATTCGCAATTGGTGTGTTCTTTGAAAGGTTATATCGCAAGCACTTAATGAATGATCTATTTTGCATTGTAAGCGTGTCTAGCAGCTCTTTTTCTTCAAGACTATCAAACGGCAACCAACTACTATTTAATGGCACTAACGCTATTTCTTCGATCTTGGCGATACCACTTTCAGCAAAACCAAAAGTACCAATGGCAAGTAGACTTACATCTTCATGATACTGTGCCTGCTCCAGCTCCGGTTCAAAGCGTTTTTTAACACGGGTATACATTTTTGCATCCATAAATAAATGCAACGTTGGGGCATGTTTAAGAATAATCCGGCCACCATCAAAACGAGCATCATCAATAGACTTAATTACACCAATGAATATCTTTAATGGCCGTTTAGTACCTTTAACTTTCAGATCTGCAAGCTCTGCTTTTCTGCGGGCTTCAATCTCATTGTGTTTGGTTTGATCGTAATATTCTGGAATGTAGACCAGGGAACTAAGATCGTCCTTTTTGTTCTTTTTATCGTTTAATGCAATTTTTAGAGCCTTACGGAACTGGAACCAATTATGTCTCATATTAGGTCTATGTCGGTTCAACAACGCTTCATCAAGCAAATAATCAAGCGTACCCTTTAAAGTAAGTTTGGCCGTTTCAGCTTTCACTGTATCTTTAGGCGTTTCACTTGGAGTCGGTGCCTGTTTAGTGACATTACTCTTAGATAAACTGAACTCAAATTTTAATACGCTTGCACCAGTTTCATCAGTCTTAATGGCTTCGCCCATGACCTCACCAAGACCCGAAATTTCATTCGGTGGCTCATAGCTCAAGCAATCAAAGTGATGTTGATCTGCACTATTTGGCATTCTTTTGAGAACAAAGTTATCGCCAATTTTGGCAATATACATTTCGATATTTTTATCTGGTAAACATGAACAAGTAGGACGTATGCCCTTTTGGTAACAATCTTGCAAAATTGCTTGAGTTAAAACATCATCCTCAACATTTACAAGTTTGCCGTTATGGATAAAATTATTCATAAAACAATCCTCGTTTAAATTTTTGGAGTATTACGCTTTTGCACGTTATGACTTTGTTTAATGCGGTGATTCGGCGCATTCAAATTGTCTTTAGGTGCATTGGCTTTCTGTTTTAAAAGCTGTTCTCTAAACTGACTATAAACCTCAGTTTTATTACGAGCTTCAAATCTATGTTTAGACTTATCTCTAAACTCATTAAAGTATTTATCTGAGTAACTGATATTCAGTTTATTAAATGGAATCTCAAACTCATTACCTTTAATTCTTGCTTTCATAACTGGTTGATCTTTTACTTTGTAGGCATCAATAACTTTAAATTCTGTACCTTTCTCAAAAGTAACTTTCTTAAACAATCCAGTTTTGATCTCTACATCACTTTCAAGTTTCAATAACTCACCTTTAGCAATATCGAGTTTTCCATGGAACTTAACAATGTTCTCACCCAAGATAGCGTTTGACTTCAACTCTGCACGTACTTCAGAAATAATTTCATCTTTAGTGAATGTTTTATTTTCTGAAGTTAAGTTGTAAAGGTGACTATTCAACCCAAACAGTTCACGCTTAGTCTCGATATGATGACGATGATCTTGCAGATATGCCTTAACCAATTTGTCTTTAGCTTCTACAACTGAGAAGTCAGTAGTGAACGCTTTAGTCTCAGATCGAGAGAGAACCTTTTTGAAATTATCAAATGCAGTAATTGGCTTTTCTACTGGTTGGTAATTATGATCATAAGAAATCTTACCATCTGGACGTTTAACAAATTCCTTTTCATTAGTGGCAAACGTTAGAGCACTGTAATTAACTTGCAAGTTTTTCTTATGACGAGTTAAAGCAACATAGGTAAGGTTGGCATTCATGTTTTCGCTTGCAAGAATATAAGCACTATCAACTGTCATACCCTGTGACGAGTGAATTGTATTTGCATAGCCATATTTGAATTGGTTGTATTCATTCAAATCAACTTTAATGACCCGTTTATCTGAATCAGATTCAACCATCATTGATTTAATATTGTTATGTTGATCTTTCTCAAAACCAATAACTTTACCAACTTCGCCATTGCTGACTTTCATATATGAATTGTTTTGCTTGAATACAATTTTCTCACCAATGGCAAGTTTAATATCACCTTGATAGTTTTTAACAACAACGTGTTCTTTACTCAATTTACCTTGCTTAATAAGCAAACTTCTCGCCATTAGATTGAGTTCGTTTACATCACTATTAGAATGAGCAAGTATCAATTTACTTTCAGTAGAATCTTCACCCCAAGACTTAATTGTTTTAGCCATAGCTAAATCATGTGATTCATACTCATTAACCATGTTAATTGATTTATAAATATCAATTGCTTTACCAACTTCATGCTTAGAAAGTAGTTTAGAAGCTTCTAACATTTTAGGTGCTTCATCTGCATATTTTTGACGTTGAATATCTTCAAGTGAAGCAATATTTTTGCTATCAAGGTGTTTTTGAATATGAGCAAATGCAGCACCCGCACTTACTGCATTTAATTGATAACTGTCACCTACCAATTTAATTTGAGCATCATGCTTTTCTACAATCATTAAAAGCTTCTGCATATCTCTTGAACCTACCATTCCGGCTTCATCCAAGATCAATACAGTCTTATTATTAATTTCTAAATTACCACTTTCATATTTAGATAAGAATGAAGCAATCGTACTACTTGGTACATCACAATCTTTAGAAATTGCTTTAGCAGTAATTGCCTGAAGTGCAATACCATAAACTTTATAATCTGAATCTTTATAGGCTTCTGAAACTGCACTTAGTACATAAGACTTTCCTGTCCCTGCTGAACCATTAAGTAAGCTGATTCGATCAGTAGAAGTTAAAGTATAAAATGCTTTTTCTTGTTCTGGATTAAATGTTCTGGTTTCTGCAACACGAACAGAATTTAAAGGTAATTTCTCTACCAGATTGAAAGGCTTCTCGATACGGCTTTGCTCATTTGCGTTATAGATGAAAGTAGAAATAGATTCTTCAATTCCAACCAACTCATTAGATGAAAGAACAATCTGATCTTTACCTCGCAACATTGCCATTTCTGGTGACAATAAAACTGATTCGTATGCTTTTAAATATTGTTCTTCACCATCTGTATGACCCATTAAAAAGCGTTCAAGTTCTCGGAAAGTAAAATAAGATTGATTAGAAGTTAAAGCACGAATTGCTTCACTTGGACGCTCAATAATAATTTCGCCATTACGTTGACGTACTTTCTTAATATCTTCATTAATAAGATACTTATGATTACTAACATATTCAGCCCTAAAGTTCTGGCTTGATAGTTCAACGCCCTGTTCTTTAAAACTTCTATGATCAATACGAGCATCAATCCCAAGTTTTTCACAAAAATCATTTACATGGTTAGCCCACTCTAAACGGGTATCAACAACAAAGGTTCTTGAAGTAAAGTAACGATCTTTACCTGCCCCACCTAATTCTGGATTTTTAGAGTTATATCTTTTAAAAAATTGTTCTTCAGTACGTTCAATACCATCAAGTTTTCTTTCACAAAACATTAAATGAACATGAGGGTTTTGTTCACCATCACTGGCAATAGGGGTATGAATGGCAAATGAATATGTGAAGTTATCACCTAGAGTATCTTTGACAAATGATCTAACTAATTCAAGTCGTTGTTCTTCACTCAATTCTCTAGGTAATGAGATTTCTAATTCTTTATAGATACGACCATTAATACGTTCATTCTTATCTGCTGACTTCCAAAAGTGAGCAGCATCTCTAGCCCAACTTGGCAGGTTCCCAGATTCAAGATTCTCTAAATCATCTCTTTTATATTTTCCATCACGGTTTATATAGGCGTAGTGGCTTGCCCCTCGACTTCCCGAAGAACCGTATTGTTTCCCGTTCTTTACTGATAAGTGATAGATCGCCATATTTGCCCTTTTGATGCTTTTGCTTTTTTGTTTCTCGGAGAGAAACGCGTAAGCGTGCATTCCTACTGCTGTAGTCATGATACCCTCTCAATATATTCGCTACAAGTGACAATACAAATGCTTGCATTTGTCCGATTTTAAAGCAATGCAAAGCATTGATTTTAAAAGCGGTTTTTTTGGCAAATTTTGGGATTTTTTTGTAAAGTTTTTTTATAGATATGGAGCTTCGCCCCAAACCCCACATAAGGGAATAATTCCCTTATGAATCCCTAGCACTTCGCCAGTGGGTCAACGGGGGTTGTCACTTCGTTAACACCCCCTTTTATTAGAGTGTGTTTTTATATGGTGTGCTGATCAATATGTTTTCAGACGAGCCGTGAGCCTATGGCTGCCGTTCGATCTGAAAAATATTGACAGGGTTCCTGCCTTTGCGAACTCATAAGGTTTTTTGTTTAGTAGTATATTTTTTGAGAATTTGAAGTTTTTACTGTGATATTATTTGTACTCAGTATTTATGATTTGGAGTAATTATTATGAATCTCGAAAGTTTCAAATTTACAAATGATCAAAAGACATTTGTTGCAGAAGAAATAGAGCGACTAAAGAAGCTTGAGAACAAAACACAAACTGAAGATATAATTCTTACATTAGTTAGTAGTATCGAATCAGGTAGCCCAACTAAACAGCAAATTAGCTCTTTTGAACGTGTGATGAAAAATGAGTTCAAAAAATATAAAGCACGTTTAGAGCTTGATAAAATTAAAGAGGATGAAAAAAAATTACTGGCAAGTTTGAAAAAAGAAGCACAAGTTGCCCAAGCTAAAGATCGTAAGAAACGTGAGCATAAGCTTATTTCAATTGGTGCTCTTTTTGAAATGGTAGACTTTCCAACTGAAGATAAAGGAATCATTACTGGATTGCTTTTAGATGCAATGGAAAAAGCAAAATCAAATAATGGACTTTTTCAACAATTAAAAATTTCAGGTGATAAATTTATCACTGAACGCGAACAGTCAAGAAAGGCAAAAAGCATTGTGGTAGATAACTCAAAAAGTGAGGAAAGCTAATGTATGATTACTTCAGATAATCTTTATCTTTTAATCCTCCCACAGATCATAATTTCGGTTGTATATGCCATAAATCTATTTGATCGTAAAGGATGGGTTAAATTTGTTTTTTATGGAAGTTTCATCTTATTTTTCTCATCTATTATTGCAATTTTATTTAAGATGCCTTTGATAGCGACTTGGTTTTTTTGGTTCTATTTTATTTTATTTATTTACTCAATTTTATATGGATTATTTAAAATATTCACTGCTAAAAAATCTTAAAGTCGCAACCCTGCGGGATTGCTCGGCCAATCCCGATCAGGGGCAAATGGGAGTAGTTGCCGTTCTTCGGTCAGCTCGCCAAAATCACAGATTTTGTCGGCTTCACTCGAACGTTGCAACGGTAATCAAGGAGGGAAGATTTTTCCAGTACGTCAGTTCGCAAAGTAGACACTTTGCTCTATAAATGCTCGTAATAACCCGAAATTTCAATTTTGAGTTCTACGATAACTGAGTTGTATACATTGATTGGTAAATGAAAAAACTCTGGATATTCATTCCAAAGATTTATTTCATTTTTGAATAAATATTTATAACGTGTTTCTTCACCATTAGCCTGTTGTTGTTTTTCCCTTTCAATAATTGAATTTCTTGTATTTGCCAATGTCTCTAATACTGCAATAGCTGATTTAGGAATTAGATATATTTTATCTGATCTTCCATTCATCCATTGTTGTGCATCACGTTTATCGAAGCTCGTTTCCTCAACTACCTGTTTAAAGTATTCGATTACTTGCTCAGGACTGTATAAGCCATTTCTGAAGCATTCAATCTTAAACTGTGCATTGTTCATTGCTTTCTACCTTATGCAATTGCATTAAAAAATATTGCTAGAATCGCCACCAGTACAAAAGTACAAATACTGAAGCTAAAATTTTTATTTGCTCTTTTCCATTTATCCTTTTTTTTATGGAATAGATAAATTAAACCTGCGATAAATACTAAAGCTGTATTTACACTAATCTTTAGAACTCTCAGTATTTCATCTGCCCGATCTAAGTTATTAAATGCTACTAATATACCTATTAGCGTTATAAGCATTACCCCTATTAGGCTAATGCCCCTATTCTGAGATTTACTCTGCATAGCTTCTCCATTCTTTAAATCAATAAATCTGAGACGCAATGAACCGCA
Organism: Acinetobacter vivianii; assembly: GCF_014635885.1. Taxonomy (GTDB): domain Bacteria; phylum Pseudomonadota; class Gammaproteobacteria; order Pseudomonadales; family Moraxellaceae; genus Acinetobacter; species Acinetobacter vivianii. The sequence goes on along the minus strand of NZ_BMDR01000015.1, from coordinate 29,965 downwards.
ATTTTTTTGCTTCATTAGAGTCAAACCCGCAAAAAAATTGCGGGCGAATTATTCACTACGTTAGACAGTTTGGCTTATGAAAATCTTACTGTTCTGGCTTCCTTTTTAAATTCCAGAACCTCAGCCCATGATTCCAACAATTCCCATTTTTTTGCTAGAGCCTGATATTCAGGGCTATCTAAATACTCATCAACTAGATTTGATTCTAGTCTTTCGATCTCTAATACCGATACACAAGCTTGGAATACACTTGAATCTAATTTTCTAAATTCTGTAAGATCAAATTTAAATTTCTGGCTATCAAAGCAGCCTAGCAAAAATTTACGGACGACAAAGCTTTGCTCTGTCTTTCCCTCTGCTATAGCAAAAAGTTGCTCTATAGCTTTTATGCCCTGCATGAGTTTATTTTTCATTTCTTGCTGTTCTGGTTGTTGCATCACTTAATTTCTCCAAAATAAAGAAAAGGGGTACTCCCCTTTTCATTAGTTCATAATATTTAATTGGGCAAAGTCATTAGAAATTTGAACCGCATTCATTTTGCAAACGTCTATCAATAAACTGCAAAATGTGTGCTTATAATCTTTAAATGATTTTGAATTAATCTCTAAATCCTCAATCATTTTTAAAAACTGTATAGCAGAAAGATTTTTAGATTGCTCTTTGGTTGATTCCTCCAGTAGCAATATTTCATCTAGTAGTGCCTGCCCCTCTGCATGGATTTCCTTTTTACTCATTCCTAAATCTTGGTTTTTTTTAACCTGCCATACATTGACAAATATCATTGCCCCTGCAAGCAATTCAAAAGGTATATCGTCCTGATCTTTTAACACACATAAGCAACCCACAAGGAAGCTATCAGCTTCGATCTCACGGCCTGTACTGTAGTACATCAGCCTGTCTTTTTTGAGTGCTTCTTCAAAGTATATATCTGCCAACGATAGCCCTTGATTGTTCTTATTAAGCATGTAGTTTGCCATTAAAGCGATTTGTTGAACTGGTAAAATTTTAGTAGACATGATTTTATCCTTTTTGATTAGATCGCCAATCGACCTAATAAGCCCATTATACACATATTGATTTGTGAGTACAAAACAATATGGGTAATTTTATGTAACTGCTTTTAAATCCCTTTCAGGCTGTTTTACAGTCTGGCCGATGGTTTTGCACGGCTACCGATCTAAACGCGCTGTATCGAGCAGCTAGGCCACTAAAAAGCCCCTTGCGGGGCTTCTTTCTTTTAATCTATGAGTATGTAAATTGCACGAGTATTTAGAATATCTCTATTTTTTGAGATTACATCTTTTATGTAATCACTAAAAAATACAGCTCTCCGGTTTACATCACGGTTTTTGTTCAATGACATGATAGATACTTTTGATAATGCAAAGAGATTAGCCACAATTGAAAATTCAAGGGCATTAAGTTCAAAGGTTTCACCGTAACCAGTTTCACATGTAAATACATCATCAGATTGCAGAACAAAAAAACCGCTTTTTGTTTCCCATATTCCTGCACCTCGATAGTTGTCACTAAGCCGTCTAGCTTCATGAAACAACGTGTTTTCCCACATGTAGAGTGTATGAGCCATAGCAATTGAATAAGTCGGATAGTCAGCAGCTTGTAAGCTCTGGAATGCTTTTAGATCAGCTTGATTAAAGCTGTCATAACGCATCTTTTGAATTTCTTCAGGTGATAATAAAACTAATTCAGTCATGGTATAAATTCCTGTTTTTTAATTAGATCGCCAATCGACCTAATAAAGACATTATACCCATATTGATTTGTGAGTACAAAACAATATGGGTAATTTTATGTAACTGCTAGATATTGTTTTTCTGCTTATTTAAAACTCTATATGCATCTTCTCGATGCAGACCAAAAAGTCCGTTATGCTCTTTGATTTCTATTTCTTCATAGACCAGGCTTTCGCTTCCATCCTCATAAAGTTTATAAACCTCACTGCTATTGTGCAGCTCTAAGGCTCTATCTTTACCTATTGGCATCATACCGCCCCAATCATAGCCATATTCAATCATTTCTTGATGGGTCACTGTATTATCCAACATAGCCTGTAATGTTTCTTGCTTATTAAGCATGGTATAAGTTCCTATTTTTTAATTAGATCGCCAATCGACCTAATAAAAATATTATACCCTTATTGATTTGTTAGCACAAAACAATATGTGTTAAGTTGTGTGCCGTTCTTATATTGCTATAAGGCGGGTTTTACTTTCTAGCCGATGGTTTTCACGGCTGCCGATCTAAACGCGCTGTATCGAGCAGCTAGGCACTAAAAAGCCCCTTACGGGGCTTTGATCAAGCGTAGGATGACGTATAACAGCGTTTATAAACTTTTGTACCTGTTGGCAATGTCTCATAGCTGAGTGGTGAAGCATTTGCAGACTTGTGAATGACAACATAGCCATTCATGATTTTTTTCTGCATTGGTTCCCCTACAAATTCATTTGGTGTGGGAACAACATAACCTTGCATGTCTGTCTGTGGGTCAAGCATTTGACCAATCTCGCGTATCGTGCAAAACGCGCCTGATTTGTCTATGACTTGATAAAACTCTACGTTGGTTTGTTCCCATCCCCAAGAGCTATACAAAATCGTTCCGATTTCTAAGTCCTTTCTGAATTTCGCTAGACTTTGCTTTTCTGCTTCTTTATCGGCAATTTTATTTGAATATGATCTGTTATCACTTTCTATCGACTTTTTAACGGCTTCTTTCATATTCTCAATATTTGAAAAGCCATTATATAAGAATGGTTTCTTTGCCCGTCCTTTGTAGGCCACAACGCATTTTTCTTCTAATGAAACATAGTAAACAGTACCAGTTAATTTATTGGTAATAACTTGGCTACCCTCATAAAAGAAACGGCCATTTGAATATGCTAATTTTTTCATTACGAAACACCTTTTTTTAATTAGATCGCCAATCGACCTAATAAACCTATTATACATATATTGATTTGTGAGTACAAAACAATATATGTTAATTAATGTTGCAGGCGTAAAAAAAATAGAAAGGGTTTTCCCTTTCTATTCCTATGTAGTCTTAGAGTCCTGCTGCTTTTAATATCGACTCATGGATTCCTTTTATCCACGTTTTCCCCTCATCTTCTAAGGGCAACTTGTAAGGTAATTGCATAAGTTGGACACACCAGATTAATGGCTTTTTACTTGTTGGCACACTCACTGTTTCAACCCACTGGATGAACCAACGCCCGCGACAATATACACTTACTAGGTCACCACTCTTGAATTGATTCAAGCGTTCTTCAATGGTTAATTCTTCAGTATTATTAACTTGGTTAGACATGGTATAAGTTCCTGATTTTATGATTAGATCGCCAATCGACCTAATAAATACATTATACCCATATTGATTTGTGAGTACAAAACAATATGGGTTAATTTGTGTAACTAAAGCTATGCTATAGATAGAAAGGGAACCCCCTTTCTATCTGCATTATTTACATTGCGTTTAATTGATTCATGACACGTTTAGAGGCACCAATTCCATTTGCATTTAATTGACGTACCCAAGCCCCGCGACTTGGTGACCATTTAAAACCATTACCTTTTAAAATCTGGCGGATCTCGTCACTAGGTTTACCCTCAAAAATAAACATGCAACGATTTTCAATCTTGCACTCAGAATATTTATAGAGGTCTGTTTCTACTTCCTGAGTTGGTCTTTCTTCAATCGCATTCAATTCTGCAATACGTGACTTTAAGCGTTTAATTTCTGCATTATTATTCTGTAATGCATAAGCAGGAAAGCCACAACGCCCATATAGAGGTGTAAGGACTTCTAAAGCCACTTTTTCAGATAGTCCTAACTCAATAAGCCCCTTTAAGCATTCTTCACGGTCAGTAACTTTTCTGATCAGTTTGTTAGCTGCTTTCATGCGCTCTTGTGCCTTTTGCAGCCCCTCTAGCTTAGCCTGTAATTTATCTGGTGCATTTGGGTCGTCACTTGAAATACCACCTGTACCAACGCTTGCAGCTTTATTCTCGTAGTATTCAGCTTTTTTCATTTCCTCAACAGACTTGCCCATAGTTGAGTGAATCTTAGCTCTAAAATTACGATCACGTTTTTCACTATGATGGCCGACTAAAATAGGCTGTCCGAAAGGGATACAATCAGCCATTTCACTTGAACGCTGAAAATAAGCTGTACTTTTTGAAGTTGCCTTATCTGCTAATTCTTCATAACGTTCTAAACGTTTGCTTTGACGTTCCTCAAAATTTTTTAAACGAGCTGCTTTTAAATCATCATCTTGGTTAATCATGGTATAAGTTCCTATTTTTTAATTAGATCGCCAATCGACCTAATAAAAATATTATACCCTTATTGATTTGTGAGTACAAAACAATATATGTTAATTTGTGTAACGTTTCTATTTTGCTATAAGGCGGGTTTTACTTTCTGGCCGATGGTTTTGCACGGCTGCCGATCTAAACGCGCTGTATCGAGCAGCTAGGCACTAAAAAGCCCCTTACGGGGCTTCTCTTAACTATCAATATCAGCTTGGCCTAATAAACCTGCTTTGCTATGGACTTTTTGCCATTCTTTAAATGTCATGCATTCCCAATCTAATAAATTCAAGTCTTGATCATCATGTTCATAAATAGCCTGATTACACTTTTCTTCTGTGCTAAAGGCACACTTTGGCATCCCGTCATAAGTTAAAACATATACTTTAGTGTCTAAAGAAAGTAATTGATTCATGGTATAAGTTCCTGATTTTATGATTAGATCGCCAATCGACCTAATAAAAATATTATACCTATATTGATTTGTGAGTACAAAACAATATAGGTAATTTTGTGTAACTGATCTCTAGGGAATGTTATAGAGCAAAGTGTCTACTTTGCGAACTGACGTACTGGAAAAATCTTCCCTCCTTGATTACCGTTGCAACGTTCGAGTGAGGCCGACAAAATCTGTGATTTTGGCGAGCTGACCGAAGAACGGCAACTACTCCCATTCGCCCCTGATCGGGATTGGCCGAGCAATCCCGCAGGGTTGCGACTGCTTAGGCTAATTATTTTAAATAGGGTAGGTGTTAAAAATCCCATTTGCTTGTTACTGATCGGAAGTATTGAGATTTTTCATAGCCTAGTTTTCTTTCAACGGCAAATTTCCAATGGTTTACAGATACCTTATCAAGCCCAGTAATACAAATAGGGTTAAAGTTAGGTACTTTATAAATCTTTCTCTTTTTACAGCTTGCAATACAATCTAAAATTTCATCGGCAATAGTTTCATTGTCACATTCAAAAATGGCATCAGTACCTTTTTTTAAAACCTTGCTTTTCTCAAGAACACCAAGCCAGTTAATAAGAATATAAAAACGATAGATATGCGATATATCTACTGTATATTTGCCCTTACTGTTGTTGTAGCTCGGCTCTATATCAACTGCGGGTAATTCTAAGGTAAGTTGTTCTTTTTCAATCATGGTATAAAGACCTCTTTTATTTAGATCGCCAATCGACCTAACAAAGATATTATACCCATAATGATTTGTGAGTACAAAACATTTAATGTATAATTTTAGCTCGAAATTTAACGCACGTATTGCTCAAGCTTTAGCTTGGGCAATGCTAAGTTCAATTTGAGCAATCAACCGACTGTACCCCGTTGCTATCGTAATGACAGGTACAGAGGGCGATAGTAACCAAAACACAATATCTAGTATCGGTCGAGCTGCGGATCTCCACTATATCTTGTGTTTTTATGAAAAAACTGTGGGCTTAATATGGCAACATTAAAAGATGAATTTGTAATTCCTTTAAAGGTGGTTTCTACACGCTTAAACCACATGAAAACTCATCTAACTGGAATTATGAAAAGGGTAGAGCAAAGAGCAATCTATAATCACAAACAGCGCAAAGATAAGAGCGAAGATATAAGCCTATTATTATCTTGGGATGATTGGATTTATTCAGCTTTAGACGTTCATCATGAAATGAAACAAAAGCTTGTTGAACAACAAAATGAGCAAGCTAGAAATATGAGCATTATTGAAAAAATGCTCCAAAACCAAAAAAATCATTTGCCTGTTGGTCTAGGTATAAGTAAGTCTTCTAAAGCAGGGGATACCTCCGTTTATGAGACAGCTTTAAAAGGTGCCATGTCACACTTTGGGATTTCAGTAAAAAAGCCCGCTTGGGCTGATAATCTGAGAGCAGGGGAACAGATACCAAAAGAATTATTAGATGAACTGCCTGTGACAACTGGTGAGCTAGTTACGCTTGGGAACTGGATGCTCACTAAAAATATTTATCGTTTTGATGATGTAGTTATTAATGAGCTGCTGAAGACAAGTTTTGATGGTGTCATTCCGAACTACATTATCAATCTTCCAGATCTGAGCGTTTATATTCAAACTGACAACGCAAAACTTTACTTTAATTCGGATAAGGTCGTAGGTGTCATTTTTTGCGTTACTGAATTAAATGATCAACGTGTCTTAGTGTCTACCCTCTATTTAGATAATGGGATGCCTAGAACAATCGTTATTACTTTGACTGAAGATCAGGACATTGAATCGAGTCTAGGCGATTTTGTAGATACATTTCAGCAAGATTATGACCCTACAACCATGCAAGATGAACTCAATATCAGACTTGATATTCAGAAAAAATTAATCAATCTGGTGTTATGGTTTAGCCAAGAAAAACCTGAAGTAACCCCTTTAACTCCAGATAGTGACAACAAGCCTGTAAAATTTACAACGGTAAAGAATGATAAACGCCTATTTGAAGCAACCAAGTATAAAACCTATTTAGTCGGCACTGAGACGGCCAAAGCGTTTAAGAAAGTTTATGATGAATTAGAAACGGCCAAGACTCAGCAAAAAGGTGCAGGTAAAAGAATGCCACACTTGAGACGTTCACACTGGCATTTGTATTGGTACGGAAAGAAAGGCCGTAATGAAAGATATGATTTTAAACTTTTACCTATTACGATGGTTGGCGGTATCCCTAAAAAGTAATTGACCATTCTGACAAAACCCCTCCTTTCATAACCTCTTAAAATTGATCGTTAAATTAGATGCCTGGTCTTTTCAGCTAATTTGCTGAAATGACCAAGCATCGGTATCGAAAATATTTCTTTATGATCATAGATCAGCCTTTACCCTAGATTGACTTATAGGCATAAATTTACTATAGTAAATTCAATAGGTGTCCCACTACCTTTAAATGCGGATTGAAAAATGGGTGTCCCACTACCCTTAAATGCGGATTGAAAAATTTACTCTATCTTTATGGTAGGTGTATAAAAAATGGTATCCTTACGGATGCCATTTTTTATTTTTAAAAGTTATGTCTAAACCACTTCGTTTCTACACTATAAAAGATGATTTTATTAATAAAATGAAATCATTAGACTTCAAAATACAGAATAATTATGGTGGTACACGTCCTTATGTTGGCGTTCTCATGGTAATAAATGGCTTAAACTACTACGCGCCTTTATCCTCATATAAGCCCAAGCAAGACAAAATTAATAATATTACTGTCTTTAAATTACATGAAAAGGGCAATCCAAATAACAAGTTAGGCGTAATCCATATCAATAATATGTTCCCTGTAATAGAGGATCAGCTAATAGAGATCACTATTGATGTTACTGATAAATATGGTCGTTTATTGCAGAACCAATATGAGTTTATCTTGCATTATCAAGAAGAAATCCAAGCCCAAGCCCTCCAACTCTATAATTTAGTTAATAAGAATAAAAATTCTTTCATAGCGCGTCTTTCATGCGATTTTAAGCTTTTAGAGTCTGCGTTATATGACTGAATAGCCTTACAGGTCTTTTAGTCATTAGTGGTGTAAGGGGAGAGCTGAAGATGATGTATTATGCCAATTGGTAATTTTTAGTTGAACGGTAACTCAATTACTTAGGTCAGTTTTTTAAAGCCGGTGCAGCTCTCCGGATTGGAATAAATTGCAAATTACCTGCGGGGGAACATTGAAGATACACTGGCAAAAGTTATGCCTAAGAATAATAAAATTCCACGTATGCGAAGCAGCAAAATACAGAATACAAGCATACTCAGCCAAAAGAATTTTGTACTCGTTAGGCTTGGGAAAAAATACATAATAATTGCAGGCATCAGAAAACCCATGATGACAAGCACTCTTAAAATAATTTTCAGCATGTGGCACCTCCATAGACAACAAAGCCCCTTTAGTGTCGGGGCGGTATGTCTAGCAACTTAAATATATTTGATAAATAGGGTCGCTTATTCTGGCTCTCCAACTCATTTATAGCGTACTCAATTGCAACCCGATCTACCTGTGCAATTAAGTAATCATAATTTTTCTGGTCAGCTTCATTAAGAATAATCAGCTTATTTTTTATAGTATCTGGACTCATAATTGTTCATCCTATTAACACACCAGAAAGTGCTTTTTAAGCTCTAAAAAGTCTGCTTCTGTAATACAACAATTACCGTTACCATCGCCTTGCTCTTTCTTGGCTGGGTTTAACATCCAATTCCAATGCAGAAAATACGTGTTAAAAATTGGCTCATGCTTCAGATAGAATTTTGCCGATGATATTTTTACTGGTGTATCCTCTGGAATATTCATGGCAAAGCCCATGCCGATGATTGTTGCTTCACCGCCCAATGCTCTAGGGGTGATTTCCACTGTATAACAGCTACGTTCTTCGATGACCTTTACCATTTATTTATCTTCCCATTTCATTAAATTTTCATTGATCAACCACGCTGATAAAGCCCGTCTGATCTGATCGCTGCGGTTGACTCCATGATCTGACTTAAATTTTTCGATCTTTACATCCATTAGCTGATTAATGGTGTAGATCAATTTTTTTGAGTTCTTCTGGCTCAGCTCTGTGCTATACGGTGCATCAGGATTATTCAAGTAAAACTCCAATGCTGCCCGTGCTATATCGGCCAATACAATTTTTCGCTTACTGGCAACCTTGTCGATCTTCTTATAAAGATCAGGATTAATCGGAATTTTTTGCATCTTGTCAAAATTCAAAGAATTGACCAGATGGCTTTTTTCATTCGCAATATGAGCATTGTTAGTAATGCTAGCAATGCTTTTAGGTGCTTTCATTAAACGGCTTCCTCACTCAATTTTGTTAATCCCTCACGATCAAGAATTTCATCAATCAAGGCGTTAACTTCAGCTATCCCTTTATCATCCTTTTTACCTTGATCATTTTTGTATTCAAAAATAGTCAAGCCATCCCCCAAGCTACGTGCGTATGCTGTTCTTGACTCAATAACTGTGTCTAAAATTTTCTGATCTGGATAGGTTTGAGTTAAATAATCTTTAACCTCAGTAAAAACTTTTGTTCTTTTACTTACGCCACTTAAAAGGAAATACGATTTAAAGTCTCGATAGCTTTGAATCTCATTAATAGACTGTATAGTTGCTTCTGTAGCCCATGCATCAAGTGGTGAAGTCGTATTAGGTATAATTGCAATATCACACGCAACTAAGGCAAGTCTGGTTAATTCTGACTGTCTACCTGCGCCATCAATAATAAGAAAATCGTAATTCACTTTGAGCTTAGCTACTTCTTTTGCCAAGTTAGTTTTAGGTACACCAATTACCGTTAAATTATTTAATTCGATCTCAGATTCATCACGTACAGTTGCCCAGTGTAATGAAGATGCCTGCGGGTCACCGTCAACAAGCAATACGTCATAACCGCGAAGTGCTAAGCCTACAGCAAGATTAATTGAAGTAGTCGTTTTAGATACTCCACCTTTCTGATTAGCCAATGTAATAACGATAGATAATTTAGTTTTAGCGTTCATAATAAATTCCTTGATATTAATTCTTTGTTTTAACTGGTCGTCTTGCTTCTGGAAGAATGCCGTTGTCAACCATTGTTGTGAGTAAATAATCTGTTAGATTTAAACCATTATCCTTACAAAATTTAAGCAGCTTTTGCTTATCTTCATAATTCATTCGAGCTTGAAATCTATCTTCTTTAACGACTTCTTTAACACTGTTTTGATTACCAATCATAGTTGATCGGGTCATACCTTTTGTTGATCTGCTCATAGTAATATCTCTGAACTATTTATACATATATTAATTTGTACTCACAAAACAATCAAGGTGTATTTTAGATAGTTTTGTAATTAAAGTTTTATTGTCTAAGTTTTTGATATTAAATTCTTTATCAGTAAAACTGTATATAAGGAATACTTATAAGTAGATTGGGATAAGGCGCTCTTACAATAAGGCACTCATCTGCTATCAATCACACCACTGCTGCGGTCAGTACGCTTCGCTTAACTGCCCTTGCAGTTGGTGAGATTGAGCAGATTTCGGCAATATTCACCCTAGATAGCCTAAGCAAAAAAATGCTTAAAATGGCTACCTCGAATATTGCCGTTGAAGCTTGCTGTCGGAGCCGACGTCGCTTTCAATCGACACTGTATGCCAATGTAAGGGCATAACAGCAAGTGAGTATTTAGAGCCTTACAGCTCCCCTAGCACACGCATTAGCTCACTCACTTGGTCGGTAATCTCTAGGAGGGTTTCCCCAACATCTAACTTATACCAGTTCCAAGCGTATTCCCTGCGACCCCACAATTATTGTGCTTTTCATCAGTATGCGGGCGTTTTTGCACTGGCTAAATGCTTAAACTCATGCGTTCGTGATACTGCCGTCACTTATGTCCACCTGCTACACGAACCGTCTATGAAAGCTGTATGCCGTTGTTAGTCCATTTAAGGCAACGCTCTTACAAACATAAAGCTTTATAAATCACAGAAGTAGACGAGACTCGGCAAAATAAGTTTGCACTTATTTGATACACGAATAGACATAAAATTAACGAAGTTTTTTTACTAGAGGGCTTGCAAAATTACCTATTTATGCAACAATAGAATCTAGGTACAATTAAGCCTTCGGGTGAAATCGGAACGGTCGCCAAACCTTTCGATCTTCGTTAGATGATGTTAACGGCATCAAATAACTGTGTACCAACAAATATAAGCAAAAGCCCCGAAGGTTGCAAGACCTTCGGGGCTTTACTTTTTTTGTTTAGTATCAAAAACTTGGCTAATATTTGATCAAATAAAGAACAAAAAAATGATTAATCAGATACTTAAACGAATTTATTTTTTTAAAAGTTTTCCACAGTTTTTTTAAATCATATTGTTGATGCTTTAATATCCATTGGCAAAATATCTCATGGCCACTCAGCTGCAATTAGACCAGGATCTCTGCTCTCAATTTTCATAAATTATTGTTTTATAAAAATATGACTTTTTTGGAACATAAAATGCGACTGGCAAAATATTACATTTCTGTCTTTTGCAGACTTTCTAAAATTTCTCAAAACACAATATCTAGTATCGGTCGAGCTGTGGATCTCCACTATATCTTGTGTTTCCAGTCTTACTATCGCCCTCTGTACCTGTCATTACGATAGCAACGGGGTACAGTCGGTTGATTGCTCAAATTGAACTTAGCATTGCCCAAGCTAAAGCTTGAGCAATACGTGCGTTAAATTTCGAGCTACCGTTATACTTTTCGGTAAATACAGTAAATTTAAGTACATGAAAATAAAAGCTTTCATTATTATTGTTCTATTTTTGTTTACCTTTTGAAACACTCAGAACCGTATATTTTAGGTAAAATTGTACTATTTTTAGACTTATAGAGTTATACTGTTATAACTCTATAGCTAAGTAACAAGGTGACCTCATGAAAAAAACACTCATCATTTTAACTACCGTTTGCGTAACAGCTATTTCTGGTTGTGCATCAAACTCAGCTTCACAAAAGGGATTAAAGAAATCTCCATGTGCATGTGTTTATCAACCTTTGCCAAGTGCTGATTACCAACATTCTGACCCATTCGCAAAAACTACAACAAGTTTGGTGGAGGGCACAAAAGCATGAAAAAAGTTTTTTTACCCCTAATTTTCGTACTGACGGGTCTGTCTAGTGGCTGCTCGGATGAACCTAAAGATTCAGGCGTAAAAGGGGATGACTATATCGGGGTTTGGATGAACCCAACGGGGCAAAAGTCCCAAAGTGCAAATGACGTAGTTATTAATGATCGAGTAATCATTGATAAAACCGAAACCAAAGACGTATATGCCGTTTCTATTCTAGCTAGAGGTGTTTTCACCAGTATGGAGTTTAAGCCTGAAAATGGCTTGCTATGTGCGCCTAACAAAGCGTGTTTTCAACTGGTGGATGGCAAATTGAAGTTAGGTGGTGACAACGGTGTTTTAACCTACGAGAGAGAACCACAAAATGGAAATCAATAAATCAGTTTTTACTACACTAAAAAAAGGCTCAGTGGTTTTAGCTTTAGGTATTGCACTGACAGCCTGCTTCACTAAACCTGATATTTCTGGTACTTGGGTGCCTGAATCTGTAGACAAAAATGCAAGATTCTATGCGTATTACACGATTGGCGAAAAGGACTCTAACGATCGCTATTCTATTACCAAGTTCAATTATCAAATCCGCAACCCAATTCAAGACATTAACCCTATCAAGCTTCCTCAACTCGTTGGCAAGATTGAGGGCAAAAAATTAGAGTTTGTAAAAGATAATACCTACTGTGTAGAGGGTTCATTACAAACGGAATGCGTGGTTTATACGGACGGAAAACTAGATTTTTATAATCAAGGCACATTCGTTAAATCAAATAAAAACCCGCCTGAAATTCCAGTAAATCAATAGGTGATACTATGAAAAAGTTCATCTATATTTTCCTGATCTTCTTTAGTTTTCTAGGCATTAGCTCCGCTTATGCTGTAGACAACTTTACTCCACCTCAAGACTTAGGTACTGGTGGACAAGTCCCTCCGACTACTAATTCAGGTGGCAACAACCAAATTTCTGATGAAGTCTCTCAAGTCACCGAAAATGGCATGAAAGAACTCGATAAGGTTGTTGATTCTATGATGGAGGGTGTTGATTCAAACATTAAAAATAATCTTCAGAACTACTACACGAAGATTACTACTCCGATCATGCCTGTTTTTGCCGGATTTATTGTGGTTTGGTTAGCATGGCAAGGTTTTAACATGATGCTCGGTAGAGCTATTGCGTTTGATGATGTGATAGCAACGTTCATCATTATGTTAATTATCTGGTCAATTGTCTTTAGTTGGGATTCATTCTATCCATACATTGCTGAATTTTTCTTAGATGATCTGCCTAACCTGATCTCTGAAATGACCGGAACAGATTCAAAAACGACATTGCAATCATTTGTAAGAATTATCTTTGATGCCATTACTTTAGCTTTCTCAAACGTAGATACGGGTATTACTAACGTTGTATCTGGCTTCTTCTTTGTCCTGATCTATAGCTTCATTTTCGGTTTGGCATGTCTGGTCTGCGGTTTGTTCTTCCTGATCTGGATTATTTGTAAAGTCGTTATCGGCATCTTAATTGCTGTGGCTCCTATTTTTATTGCTGCTGCAATGTTCCCTGCCACTCGTAGATTTGCAACCAACTGGCTACATGCTGCATTAACTCCACATGTGGTAATCCTCTTACTTATTGTGAGTTGCGACCTTGTTCTAACGTCTGTTGTAGCAGGTATTCAACATTTAAATGATAACGGCTCATCTTTTGTCGGGGCTTTTGTCATGGTCATCGTCCTATTCGTTGTTATTGGTCTTTTCCTATTAATACCAAAAATCGCTATTTCATTAGTGGGTGCGGGTTTTGAAGCATCTACCAGTGCGACTCAGGGTGTTACTGGATCTGCAACCAATTTCGTAAAACGCATGTTCCGCAAATAGGGGAGTATAAAAAATGACACCACAAGAAAAGAAAATCCTTGATGCCACAGTAGGGCAAATCCAGAAAGACAAAAAGACGAATGAAAACCGCAATGGGAAAATTACTCTGTGGGCATTAGCTGCACTGACTGTCTCTCTTGCCTTTAATGGTGTTCAAGGTTATTCACTCGCTAAGCTTTATCCCCTTAAAACTATCGAACCAATGATTGCTGTCATTGATTCAGAAACAGGAATTATGACCTCTGTTGAAAAATTTGATAGTAAAACTGACCCGAAAATGATTGAGCGATTAGTGACTTCTTATTTCTGGACGGTCATTAAAAGTCGTTATGGCTATAACGGCCGTATTGGTAGAGATTCACTGGCCGAACAGTATATGTCTGGCGCAATTTTCTTAGATGGTAAAGATAGAACTGACTTTGAAAATGAGGTTAGCGCACTCAACCTAAATTCACCGTTTAACTTGTTAGGTGAGAACGGCTCTGTAACGCCTAAAATCATTTCGATCAATCTACTTGGTAATAACAAGGTTCAAGCCACATTCCGCACAATGGTTGTCAAAGGTACTGACGTTAAACAATACAGTTACACCATTACTGCTGACTATAAGACTGGTGACTATACGAATCTTAGTGTCAAAGATCGTTATGCCAACATTTTTGGCGTGAAATTCTTCAACTGGAATCTGACTCAGAATGCGTCTAATGATGCCTTAGTTTCTGTTAATCAAAGTGCTGTAGCACAACCTTTGCCACAAGCTCCAGTTAATGCTGCGTCTGAACCTCAAGCAGTCACTAATTCACAAAATTAAGGTAGATCACAAATGAACAAGACACTTTTAAGCATACTACTCACTGCAACCTGTGTTGTTTCTGCGCCTACTTTTGCCCGTCAGATTCCAGTAGGTCTAAAGACAGATTCACGAATTAAGGTTGTTCCATATTCTGAAAGCCATGTAGTTGAACTCTCAACAACTTTCGGGATTTCAACCACTGTTGAATTTGGAAATGAAACAATTCAAACAGTCGCTTCAGGTGACACAATTGGATGGCAAATCATTCCTCAAGGCAACCGTTTATTTATCAAGCCTGCGGAAAAACCGCAAGCCGGTATGAACCGCACTAACTTAACTGTGATTACGGATAAGCGTAACTACTATTTCAATCTATTTAACTCATCACAGCCTGTTTATGTATTGCGTTTTAACTATGCAGACTCAAACAGAAAGAATCGCCTACTTGCCGAACAAAATGCTCCACGCCCTGCATTGGGTGAACTGCCTATGACAAGTGATAAATATGGAATGGATGCAACGCACAGCAAGGAAATTAAAGTCCTCGGTGTAAGTGATGATGGTCAATTTACATTTATTCGACTTGATAAAAACTCACCGCGTCCGGCTATCTACTATGTGAATGGTGAGGGATATGAAGAACTCACAAATTCAAGACAAGAGGGCAATGTCATGGTGATTGAGAAAGTAGCGGATGCTTTCACTTTACGTCTTGGCAATGAGTACGTTTGTATTCTCCGTAAACCTGAAATTGTTGGAGTAAATTAAGATGACAAATGAGAACAACAAATTTGGTCAAAATGATTTTGGCACCAAAGATGAATTTAGCTCTAAAGATGATTTAAAAAATAACGATCATCAATTTCATGGTGAGGACAATACTAAACCCCATGATGATTTTGGCATCCAAGATGATTTTAATAGAAAACAGAAGTTATCAGCCAAAGATATAGACAAAGGAAAATTAGCTAAGGCTGTACTTTTCCTAATTATTGTTATTGGTGGTGTTATTGCTGCTGTTTATTTCAAGTTGCAAAAAAATAAGGAAACACGCGCTGCAACTGGTATCGAATCTGCCGTAACTAAACCTGTTGAAGCTGAAACGAATAATGCTAACCCTAACAATCCATTTGGGTTTGGTACTCCACAACCAATTCCGACAGCAACCGAAACTGCTGTACCAACTGCGAAAACTCCTGAAGAACTTGAGCTTGAACGTCAACTTGCAGAACAACAAGCGAAGTTAGCTGAACAGCAAGAACAAGCGCGTCAGGAAGCGATTGCAAAAGAACAGGCTCTTTTAAATGCCCGTTATAAATCAGGCATTATGGTTGATGGTAGCGGTTCAGGTTCAAAAGGTAATGGCGTTAGCCCTAATGGTGATGCTTCAGGAATGGCGGGTGTACCGCCTGAATTAGCACCTTTCCTAATGGGTATGCAGGGTTCACAAGCAGGCGGTCAGGGTGGAGCTGCTGGCAATAATGTAAATCCACGTATTGCAAATAACTCTGCGGGTTCAATGGGTGGCCGTTTTGATTCAAGTACAAGCAATCAAAAAGCTCCTATCGCTCGTGCAAGCTATAACGCTGACCGTAGAATGTTGATTCAACAAGGTAAAATCATTGATGCTGTTTTAGAAACTGCTGTTAAAAGTGATTTACCAAGCAACATTATTGCCCGTGTAACAAATGATATTTATAGCGAACAAGGCCGTAACCGTTTATTACCTGCGGGAACTCGTTTATTTGGTCAGTATTCATCAATTGTGAATGACGGCCAAGCTGAAATTGCAGCCGTTTGGAATCGTGCTATTACACCGAATGGTGTTGAAATCATGCTTGATAGCCCAAGCACTAACGGTCTTGGTATTGCAGGTTTAGGCGGGAAAGTTAACAACCATTATGGCCGTATTTTTGGTACAGCAACTTTACTTAGTCTGATTGGTGCCGGAGTTAGCAACGTTGGTGTGAACGGTAGCGATCAGAACAATGCTAGTCAAACTTATCGTACTGAAGTTGCAAACTCATTCGGCAATCAGGCTGACCGTGTTTTACAACGCAACTTGTCTATTCCTCCAACTATTACGGTGAAACATGGTAGCCGTATCAAAGTCTTAGTAGCTAAAGACTTAGATTTCTCAACCATCTTAAACCAATAAAATAGGACGGATTTAACCATGTCTTCAATACTTGTACTTGATGATTTAAAAATGGCCTTTGGTGAGGACTTAACCAATGAAGATGTTACTGAAATTTCAGTGAATAAGCCTAAAGAGTATTTTATCGCTCTGAAAGGTACAAGAGACATGGTTAGAAGGGAAAATCCAAACTTAACCTACGCTCTTTTAAAAGATTTAGCCCAAAACATTGCAACCAATTCACATCAGGAAATTTCGAATAAAAAACCCTTATTGTCTGCTCAAATTGAGTCACCAGATCATGAGGGTTTATTTTACCGTATCCAGATCGTGCATGACCCTGCTGTAAGCACAGGGTCTATTGCTTTATCTATCCGTAAGCCAAGTATCTTGAGCTTGTCTTACGATCAATATGAGCCAATTCTTAACTCGGTTGAACCTTTTGCAAAGATTTCTGCGAAAGATCAGGAACTCATGGATTTATATGCAGCGCGTAATTTTCATGAGTTCATCCGCAAAGCTGTTTTGTATGAAAAAAATATCATTATTTCTGCGGGTACAGGTTCAGGTAAAACTACATTCTTCAACTCACTCATTAGTGACTGTATCCCTTTAGGTGAACGTCTAATCACAATTGAAGATGCTAAAGAATTACGTCCACCTCATCCCAACTCGTTACAGCTCTATTACTCAAGAGGTGATCAAGGTCTAGCTAAAGTTACTGCACAGTCTTTGATGGAAGCCTGCTTACGTCTTTATCCAAAACGTATTTTGTTAGGTGAGATTCGCGGTTCTGAAGCATTCACATACCTAAATCTAATTTCTTCTGGTCACGGTGGCTCTATCGCCACACTTCATGCCAATGATCCAGTTAACGCGATTGAACGTTTAACCCTTATGGTCTTAATGGCGGGTACTACGCTTACAAGTGATCAGGTCAAAATGTTTGTAAACCAAAGTATCGACATTATTGTTCAACTTGGAAGAACTGAATCGGGCGGTTATGGCTGTTCATCTATCTATTTCAAAGCTTATGAGGATATGAAAAATGAAAAAAACAATCTTTCTAATGTTGCTTAGTTTAGCAAGTGTTGCCTGTTCCTCTAAGGGAATAGATGGCGAATATAACCGCATTGATCAGACTGCTTTTGAAAAAGAAAACGGTATGAGCAGTGCGCTTGTTGTTACGAACAAGGGTACTCAAGTAACCCTAAAAAATTCATGGGGTGATGTTCCACTTTCTGCGGTCGAGAAAGATAAAAAACTGATTGTTCAATACAACAATCAGGATGCTTATTTAATGGAACAAAAGGATGATCTGGTCATTTTGACAGACGTAGATAACCCAAGCCAAGCCTATAAATTTCAAAAGGATTAAAGCATGAAAAAATTAATAATTGCTCTTAGTGCTCTCGTTGGTTTATCTGCTGAAGCTCAACTCCCGCAAACATTTACGCAAGTGCTCCAGAACTATGCTCAAAGCAACCGCTTAACGTATGTGCCTGAAACACCTAATCAGGGCAACTACATCACTTATAAGTTTTCGAGCAATCCTAGTTGTAAATCTGAAGCGTGTGCAGACCTAAAAATCTATTACAACGTAGACCCTAATTGCGTACCGCAAACAGTCGGGCTTTTTGGTGAATTACCCGTAAATATTGCGAATGCTAGAGCTATTTTTATCTCTCCGGTTATTTCTGATAACTCAAGCCAAACACATGATTTTATGCGCGTACAAGTCGCAAATAACGGGTGTTATGAGTTGTCTATGGGACAACAAGGTTCACATTTTAAAACTCTTGTTGATCTGGCTAACCGTTTGGCCGTGGCGAAATGATAAAGCAACGGCCAAGTTAGACCAGGATATGAAATACCTGGTCTAACTGAGCTGTTGCGTTAAGGACGAATTACTATGAAATTAAAACGAATAGCCTTTTGCGTATTAGTCGGTTTAAGTAGTTTCAGTGTTGATGCGGTAAATTTGCCTTATAACACCATTGTGACTACGGCTGCTTCTAAATATGGTTACGACCCTTTATTAATTCATGCGGTCATTAAAAAAGAATCTTCGCACAATCCCTCGGCTGCCTCTGGTGTAGGCGCACAGGGTTTAATGCAGTTAATGCCTGCAACTGCTCGATCTTTAGGTGTGACTAATCCTAATGACCCTGCTCAAAATGTGAATGCAGGCACACGCTATCTTAAACAGCTCAATCAGCAATTTGGCAATATTCCTCATGCTCTATATGCCTATAACTGGGGTATGGGAAATTTACGTTCTTATCTAAAAGGTAAGAAAAAAGTTATGCCAAAAGAGACACAAGATTATGTGCCTAAGATTGCTCAGTATTATAAAAATTATGGTGGTACAGGTTCTTACTTTGGTAGCAACGTTGTTACTGGTGGTTTCAGTGGCAACACTCCATCGACCAAAGGAATTGAAAATGAGAACCAGAAAAAGATTCAGGCCAAACTTGAAGTACAAAATGCTTGTAAACCTGTGAAACTTCCTGAAGCTGAAAATGTAGATATTGAATCCCCAATCGAATTACCTCCAGTTCCTCCAGTAACAGGCGGTGCAGGTAAAGTCGTTTTCGACCCTACGAAAAATGCAAATGCAGCACTTCAAGTACAAGACCTTTTAAGACAAATTCAGGTTTTAAAAGGTCAATATGACAGCGTTACAAAAGGCTTGGCCGGACTTGGATTATTAACAAATGTAGCGCAAATTGCGGGCTTTGAATTACCTAACGGGTTTGACCCTCAACCTACCAATATATTTAACAATCCAAAAGAACAGAATGCTTATAACGAATTGCAGCGTCAGATCGCTACCAATACAGGCGTTTATGCTAGTAGTGAGCTTTCTAAAATCCAGAATGTTACTGCAAGCCGTGTAAACACTGCATACGTTGATGCTGAAGTGGCATGGACACAAGTTAACTGCAATATGGAAAACCTAAAGTCGTTAGCTCAGGTGTCTACAAACACATTGAAGCAATCTAAAGATTTAGCAAATGCCATAGCGATTGAAAACAGTATGTTGCAAGCGAACCAAGCTAAATTGCGTTCAAACATGCTCATGATGCAGTCAAGCATGGAAAGCTACAAAGTTGCCTCACATCAAGCGGTACAAAAATATTTGGGGACAGTTAAATGAATGATCAATCTCAAAAAATCTTTGGTCAGGCTGTAATGTCTGTTGTACTTATTACCTTGTTCACATGGTTAATATTTTTACCAAAGTTTTTTATTTTTCCGAAAGAACATAAAGCTCAGGCATTGCTTTACGCAATACCGTTGACGTTTAAAACGCCTTTATATGTATTGATACTTTTAGCTGTTTTATTGGTTAGTAGTGCCTTTGCTTGGTTTTATTTCCAGAATAATAAAACCCCTTTCGGTGGAGAGAGATACGTTCGTGTACTGCGTGGCTTACAGTTAGTAAGCACATTCAAATTAAAGAGAATGGTTAAAGAAAGCGGGCATCAAGTTCGCTTTTGTAGCCTACCTGTTCCGCAAGATTTGAAGTTTAAGCACTTCCTTTTAACTGGTGGTACTGGTCAAGGTAAGTCAGTATCCATCAGTGATTTTCTTAGCTCTTGTGTTGAAGATAAGCGCAATAAAACAAGGCTTATTGTGATTGACCCTAACGGGACATACGCAAGTCTTTTTTTTAAAAAAGGGGATGTAATTTTCAACCCTTTTGATGCTCGAACAAAGCACTGGTCGATCTTAAATGAAATCCGTAATTCTTATGATATTGAAACGTATGCAATGACGGTCATTCCAAGATCATCAGATGCTCAACATGAAAATTTTAACCGCATGGCTCGTCAGATCGTTGTAGCAGCCATGCAAAAAATTCTTGAAATGGATGATCTGAATAGAGCTGAAAAAGCTAAATACCTTGAAAATATTTTACTGGTTTCTAGTGATGACGACTTAAAGGCTTTTTTAGCAGGTACAAATGCATATAGCGCATTAGGTAATGAAGAATTAGTCGGAACATTAAGAAGCATCGTTACCACTTATTTAACCCCTCACACCCATTGTCAAAAGGGAAATTTTTCATTCCGTGATTTCTTAAAACATGGGGATGGCAATATTTTCATTACTTGGCGTGAAGATCAGCTCACCGCACTACAACCTTTAGTTAGTTGTGCTACTGACGTTATTTGTAGCTCACTTTTATCTGACTTTGATAACTATGCAGACTTCATTTTTTGTATAGATGAATTGGGTTCTTTGAACCGTTTGTCTTATTTAGAAGCTGTATTAACAAAAGGTCGTAAACACAGACTTGTTGCTCTGGCCGGTATTCAAAGTTTGGCTCAATTAAACAGAATCTATGGCCGTGAAGATGCCATGACTTTACGTGGCTGTTTTTCATCTTTTGGCGTATGTGCTCTTAACTCTCAAGACACCTATACCCCACAAGAATATGAAAAAGCTTTCGGCTCAGTAGAAGTATTAAGACGTATGAAATCTGCAAACAAAGACGCAAAAGTAGAGCTTGTTAAAGATAAAGAACACGTTGTTAAAGCTGAAGAAATAAGCAATCTTCGTCCACTTCATTTTTATTTAAAGTTCTCCGGCCATTACCCGCCAACTTTAATAAAAATGAAATATCGCTCTTATGATAAAGTCACTGACTCATTTTTAGCGGTTTAACCAAAAGGACAGGAAAATGAAACGAGAACAACTCTATGTAAGTGATGCGTTTTTTGCAGAAATGGATGAACACTTTTTGCGATATAAGCGTGGGGAATTAAAAGTACCTGAAGAATTTGCAGGCCGTAGATTAACTAAAAATTTAGTCTACTTAATTTATCTAAATGAATATTTGAAAGAGAAACATAATTTTTCAAATACACCATTTGAGGATTAGGCTAATAGAGTTATACTGTTATAACTCTATAAGGAATAATGACAATGCTTAAAAACATGATAATCGGAATTTTTTGTAGTGCTCCCTTGCTTGTCTATGCTTCGCCTTATGACGAGCTGATCTACAAGCACTCAATGGCAAACGGGCTAGACCCTAACCTAGTGACAGCAATTATGGCTAGAGAAAGTGCATTTAAAGCTAATGCTCGCTCTCCTAAAGATGCACGTGGCCTAATGCAAGTTATACCAAGTACAGCTCGTTTGATGGGTGTAGACCCAAGCCGATTATATGAGCCTGAGCAAAGCATTATTGCAGGTACACGTTACCTTGCATTCCTGACCAAAAGATTTAATGGTGACTTAACCAAAGTTATTGCTGGATACAATGCCGGACATGGTGCAGTTGAGAAGTTTGGGGGTATTCCTCCATACCGCGAAACGCAAAATTATGTTCGTTTTGTTTCCAGTAAATACCTAGCACTAAACGGGGGTGGAACATTCCAGAACTTCAATAAAAACAATTCTGAGCCAAAAAGAACAAGCGATATTCTTGTTCTTTCTAACTGGCAACAAAAACAGTATCCGACTTATTCAGGCAACTCAAATGAGAGTGTACCGGATACTTACGCTTCTCGGCCTGAGCCTGTTCGCTTACGGGCAAATTATCCAGTTGATCAAAATGCATCAATGCCTCAACAAGCATCGGTGCAGCAAGCTTCATTTGTTAAAACTTTAAACAATGGTCAATACGTCCAAGTTTTCTAAAGAGGAAAATCTCATGAAACAATTAAACCGCTTTAAACAATTTTCAGTCCTTGCTTTCATTCTTTTATATACGCAATACGCTAATGCTGCATTTGGGCAACGTGTCGCACAAAAACTCAGTGAGTTTAATGACGAGTTGGTAATCATTGCTGCGGTTGCCTTCGTTTCAGGCTGTATCATGGTAGCGTTCAATATGTTTGGCGGTGCTAGTGAACGAGTTAAAAAATGGGGTTACGGGATGGTTGTTGGTGCCTTAGTGTGTTTCTTTGCCCCTGAAATCAGTAGCTTCTTCTTTAACTAATCTGAGGTAATTATGAACAAGACTACCGAAAAAGATGAAGAAAAAGACTTGCTGTTTGCAGGACTTGCCCGTGCTGCAAGACACCTGAATATACCTGCGAATATATTCGGTATCTTCTTTATTGTGGGTGGTCTTGTTTTCGTAATCTTAATGCTTCTAGGTTTCATGAAATTTGGGATAGCCGTTGTTGTTATCACTTATTTGATTCTTGCAGCTTTAACCTATGAAGAAGATAGAGGAATTTCATATTGGTGGTTTGCAGTTAAACGTAAGTTATCAGGAGTCAAAGTTTTTGGCGGCTATAGTTACGATTCTAATGCAAAAGTTTCAAACGAAAATTTTGAATACAGCCATAAAGAATTAGCGGGTAAAGAAAAAATGGAAATCGACAATTTACCGTACATAACCCATATTAATGAACATAATCTAGTGCTTAATAATGGTGATATTTTCACTACCCTTAAAATTTCTGGTTATACATACGAAACTAAAAGTTATGCTCAATTGCGTACTTTAAAAAAATATCGTGCTGACATGTTTAAACAGCTCGGTTCACGTTTCGTTATTATGGTTCATTATGATCGTTATGAAGTGAGTGCAGATCAACCTAAAGAAACAGGTAATGAATTTGCGAATCATTTTAATGAAAAATATTATTCAAAATTAGGCAAGGAACGTATGTTCCAGAATGATATTTATGTGAGTTTAATCGTTCGTAAGTACAACCCTAGCGAACCGCCTTTACTTCGCTTAAAGAATATTTTCTTTGCTTCAGATATTAAAGAACAAATGGTTGCTGAATTGGAAAATGCAGTAAGTATGTTTAATAACTATCTGCAAGATGCACAACCAAAACGGTTAACAACGTACTTTAAAGATGAAGTTTTATACTCGGAAACTGTAAACTTTCTAAGTTATCTACTGAATCAGCAAAGAGCTGAAATCCCACTTTACGCTACTGAAATTAGAAATTACTTGGGCTTTTCACGTAGAGTTTTTAAAACTGATGGAACTATTACGTTCCATCTTCCTACAGGTGAAATTAAAGCAGGTGCCGTTTATAGTTTACCGACTGCTCACTATCCTGAAGAAACAGATCACACCATGATTGATAAGTTTCTTGAAGTTGATCATCCTTTAATTATCGCTGAAACATTTATGATGATGGATAGAAAAAAATCTATTGATCTAAGTGAGAAGCGACAAAATCAGTTAATTAGTACCAAAGACAAATCAGCATCACAAATTGAATCAATTACAAAAGCTATTGATGATCTTGCTTCAGGTCGTCAATTGAATGGTATTTTTTCTTTGAACGTCCTAGTTACTGCAAGTAATCAAGAAGCCTTTAAGGATGCAATGCAAAAGACTAGCGGGGCTTTCCAACAAAAACACATGATTCCTAAAAAAGAGGATCTGATCGCGGAACCTACTTTCTATTCAATGTTGGTAGGAAATTATGACAAGCTTCAAAGACCTGCAACGATTAATACTAATAATTTTGCGGGTTTTGCTAGTCTACATAATAGCCCTGTTGGTCAGAAAAAAAATAACCATTGGGGTGATTTCATCATCCAGTTAAAGACAATAAGCAATACACCTTATTTCTTTAACTTCCATGAATTTGATGTAGGTCATACCCGTGTTACGACTGGTACAGGTGGTGGTAAAACCACTTTGATTAATGCTTTATTAACGGCTGCTGATAAACACGAACCTTATATATTCCATTTCGATTTTGAATATTCAGCTAGTGTTTGGGTTAAAGCAATGGGCGGTAATCACACTGTATTAAGTGAATTGGTGCCTACTGGTTGGAATCCTTTGCAGCTAGATGACACAGAAGCGAACCGCTTATTCCTGTCAAAACTTTTCGCTTTTATGGGTCAAGATTACAATGAGCTTGGTAATCCAAAGCCATTAACTACTGCTGAAGAAAAGAAAATCAGTGACGTTATTGAAAGTATTTATCGCTACGATAAATCTCGTCGTCGCCTTAGAAACTTCATTAGCTATTTTGGTATGCCTACAGATAATAACCTTGCTGAACGTATGAGTAAGTGGGTTGGCTCTGGTCACTTGGCAAACATTTTTGATAATGAAAATGATAACTTCTCGATTGAGGGGGCTAGAATCTTTGGCTATGAAATGAAGAATGTTATCAATAATGATGTCGTTCTAGGTGCAATGTCTATGTACATTTTCCACCGCATTGACTTAGCTATGTCACAAGGTAAACCGTTTATTGTGGTAGTTGAGGAAGGTCAACGTTATATCAGTAACCCTATTAACAAAGAATGGCTGAAGATCATGCTTACAACATACCGTAGACGTAACGGTATGATGATTTTCGTTACTCCAACGCCTGAAGTTATCACCAGTGATGATGACTTGATCGGCCAGTTTAAAACTACAATTTTACTGCCAAACGATAAAGCGAACCGAAAAACCTATATGGGTGATGAACAAAAAGCAGGTTTAGGTTGTACTGAGTTTGAATACGAATGGGTTGTTAATACACCTCCGCACAAACGTTTATTTATGATCAAGAACTCTCATGATTCTGTTATCAGTAAACTAGACCTATCCAATATGTCAGAAATTATTCCGATTCTTTCTGGTAACGAAGTAAGACACAACATACTTGCGGAAATTTTAGATAAAGGCGAAAATTTAACCTATAACCAGTGGGTTGATACTTTTAATGACAAGGTGAAATCATGAAAATGAACAAAATAAAAGTATCGGCTATCGCTCTTGCGTTAGCCTTTACAACTAATCAGGCTAATGCTTGGGATGTGGTTTTTGACCCTACAGCGGTCGCAAACATGGTTAAGCAGTTGGTGCAAATGCAGCAACAATACGAAATCATGAAAAAGCAATATGAGTCTACTACTGGAAGTTATGGTATTGGCTCATCTACCAAAAACGTTGATGTTGTATCAGGTTCTTGGCAAGACGTTGTAGCGAACCAAAAAACCGGAAGCTTTGGTACAGCTCAAAAAACTTATGACAAAGTGCTTACTACAATTGGCACTCAAGGCATGAATGAATTGTTATCAAACGATTCTTACAAGCGTAACTACAACACTGTGAAAACAGGTTTTGCATTTAGTGATGCTTCGTATAATGCGTTAAACGAGCATATTGCAAACTTGTCTTCACTGAAGAATAAAATCAATTCAACCCGTAATATTAAAGAAGCCCAAGACTTGGCAAATGCGATTGCAATTGAACAAGGCTACATTAATTCTATTGGTGCTAAGTTATCTGCTGTACAGACTAACCTTGCATCTAACAGCGCATCTAGCGGTGTTACCAGTACCCAAAGCTTTAAGACTTGGTTTGGTAACTAATCTTCAAATTCTGGCTAACAATTTTTATTGTTAGCCTTTTTTTTGCCTATTTTTTCAGGATTCCTCGATGAAAAAGACTCTCTTAATAAGTTTGGCACTTGTGGGTTTAAATACTCACGCTGAAACCGCACAGAATGCGATAGAAACGCCTGTTGCAATTGAAGTAGACCAACCATCCCTAACAGCAGCGAAAGGCACCTTAGAAGTCAAAACAGATGCAAAAACCGTTACTGTTAGTCAAAGCCCTAATAGCCCACTGGCAACCACGATTACTAAAACTGAAGTCAAAGCCGGTACTGAAGTTAAAAAAGCCCCTGAAGCAATTAAACCAAGTCCAGTAAAACCAGAACCAGAACCTCAAGTTGCTACGGTAAAAGCAGCTCCGGCCAAAGAACCAGTTGAGCAAATCTATTCTGCTGAGGATGTTATGCCTGAGTTAAGCCAAGAGGATATGAATTATATTAAGGCTGTCAATGCGAACGCTCAGATCAATGCTATTGAAAGCAAAGTTATCAATCAGGAAGCGATCACAAAAGAGGAACTAAAGGTTTTGCGTCAAAGAAACCCTAACCTTTAATTGACCATTCTGACAAAACCCCGCCTTGTATAACTTCTTAAAATTGATCGTTAAATTAGATGCCTGGTCTTTTCAGCTAATTTGCTGAAATGACCAAGCATCGGTACTCAAATTTCAAAGATAATAACTAAGGTGAGTTATGAAAAAACTACTTTTAATTCCATTACTTTTTTTAAGTGCTCATACCCAAGCCGACTATTACGCCAAAGTCACTTATGTATATGATGGAGATACTATAAGTGTCACCAAGCCAAACAATGCTAAGTATCGAGTTAGGTTGGTGAATATAGATGCCCCTGAAGTTTCACACAAAGAAAAAGCAGCTCCAGCACAGCCCTACAGTGCCCAAGCAAAACAATATTTAATGTCTATGGTCATGAATCAAAATGTTCTTATCAAAGAGCACGGCACTGATAATTACGGCCGTTTCCTCGGTGAAGTCTATTTGAATAAGTTGAACGTAAATAAAGCAATGGTCGCTAGTGGGTATGCTTGGGCATACCGTTACAAACTTGCAGATCAGGAATATTTACAGCTTGAAAATAATGCTAGAACAAAAAAAATCGGATTATGGAAAAGCCCTAATCCGATTAATCCTTATGAATGGCGTAAAAACTATTAAAACTTCATTCTTGATGATGGCTTATCTTGCTTTGGAGTTGACGCGCTCAACTCTTGAGCCTTTGGGGTAACTGGTGCCTTTAAGTTGTTTTGCTGCGCTGTAGCTTTCTGATCTACGGCCTGTTTAACTTTAGGATTAGTTTCATACTGTTTTTGGTACTGATCGCCATAACTTGCTTGTACGTTTCTAATCTTCAGTTCTACTTCTCGATTGTTATATGTTCCAGTTGCGTAGGTTTCACCTTTTTTTGAAGTATGGCCGGTAATTCTTACCTCGGCACCTTTTGGCAATTCAGTTGATTTAAACAACCCATCTTTTTGTGAGTATGCTTCAGTCAACTTAATATAGTCACCACGCGCTACTGCTACGCCATTTGCAGACTTTGCAAAGTCTGCGCCTAGTTTGCCCTCAGTCTTTAAGTGTACACGCACATCATTGATGATTTGATCTCTACTTAACGTTATGTCTTTTGTTGGCTCTTGTGGCTGTATCTCAAGAGTAACTTTATTTTCTAAACCAATGATTTGATCTTTAATTTTCTGGTATGTGTCTAATGTAATCTTCTCGGCTTCTTTGGGGTCGTGCTTATCTATCTTGGTATCAAGCAATAGCTCATTCTTGGTTACATTAATAAGCTCAATATGATCACGGTTTTGACGCATGAGAATTAAATTTTCTTGTCCCTCAGATTTAATATTCTTGGACACATAACCATCGTGTTTTTCAAAACCATCTTTAGCAACTAATAAGTTACTGGTCTGATTTGTAACTACCTGAATATCCATTCTTTCACCTGTTTTTATATCAACTGGGGGAAGTTCATTGACCAACTTTTGATTATTCAACTTCAGCCTATCATTTTCCTGAAGTCCTCTCACAATCTCCAACTCGGTTAATGGTGCAAAGCGTGTCTCCATAGCTTCAATCACTTTAAACCACTTATACTCATGTTGTTGGCGTTCTTGATCTGTGAACTCCCTGTTTCTCTCCAGTGTAAAATCTTTCTGTTCAATCGTTTTGTAATGTCGATCATAAACAGTTAACTTGTCCACGATCTGTTCATCTTTTAAACGCTCTACAGTTTTTTCAAGCTTGTTGTAGATTTCATTGTGTACGTCCACGTTAACAAAACGGCCAGTACCATAAAGGCTTTTTTCCATTTCATAACGATGATAAATGCCCTGCCTAGAGGCCATTTCTGGAACAGACATTATCTTCAGCTCTACACTTTTATAGCCCTTATCCCTGAAGTTCTGTACTGTATTTTTTAATGTGTCAAAATCAGCACTGGTTTGATCGAGTACAATATTTTTCTTATGAGCTGTGGCTTCTTCTATTAACTCCAGACTCCACTTTTTAGCATCATGATGGGTATAACCTGCTGAGGTCTTATCATCGAGGTTCTGCAAGTGGTCATATTTAGGATGATAGGATCTCAATTGATCAGGGTCGATGATTACACTCCCCCCTTTATCCTTAAATTCATCTATTGCATCCCTAGCCAACTTGCCTTTACCTGAAGCGGGTTGCCCACCTGTAATAACTACTTTTGGATTTACTACAGACAGTGAATTATTAAGGAAGTCCTTTTTTATTTTCTCAAAGACTTGTTGATGTTCTTCATCACTTAGTCTGTATTGATTATCCATAGCTCACCTATTGTTTCGACTTTTCATGCTTAAACGCTTCAGCATGACGCTTTATAGATTGTATAAGCTGTCTTTTATCAAGCGCGTATAAATTTTGAAGCTCTTGAGAAAGGGCTTCTCTATCATCTTCAGGTAAAGCCCCTGAAGTTCTAAGGCTTATTCTGTTACCAATGCCAGACTGAGCCAATCTATATAGCTCAGATTCACTTAAATCATCAAAATTAATCATTGCTTTATCCTTTAAAACTTTGTGATTAGTTTAAATAATGCACAGACAAAAAGAATTGAAAAAAGAAAGAAAATATACCGAAAAAATTTCTCTCCGGTTTTGTATCTATCAAGTGACCACTTCATAGCAAATGGCAATACGATAATTGTCAAAACTAAACCCATAACTCACTCCATATAACAATAGGGTATACCCTATTGTTATAATTTTACTCCCCTATATAAACCATAACAATAGGGTTGATTATCAATTTTGTTACAGGTATAACATTAGGGTTAATGTATTTTGTTAGGTTTTAAAAGTGAAAGAAGTTCACGACACACGAACGATTGATATAGAGGACGCAATAGATCAATCACCTTTACCACCTACTCAAACAATTGGTTATATCCGTGTTTCCAGTAAAGATCAGAATACTTCACGCCAATTAGCCGATGTAAAATGTGATGTAGTGTTCACAGATAAGGTATCTGGTAATAAGAAAAATCGCCCTCAGCTTCAAGAGCTGTTTAGATATGCTCGGAAAGGCGATACTGTTGTAATCCATTCTTTAGATCGGCTTGCGCGTGACATTGGCCTACTGATTGAACTGGTCAATCAATTTAAGGCTAAAGGCGTGAGTGTAAAATTTCTGCATGAAAATTTAACATTTAATGCCCTGAGCAATAGCCCAATGGATGAATTAATCTTTCATTTCTTTGGTGCAATAGCTCAATTTCAAAGAGCTGTAATAAGGGAAACTCAAAGAGAGGGTATAGACAATATATTAAATGACCCTATAAAACGTGCCAAAAAATATAAGGGTCGTAAACCTGCGTTAAATGAAGAACAGCAACAAAAATTAAT
>NZ_BMDR01000014.1 GCF_014635885.1 Acinetobacter vivianii | reverse complement strand
CTCTTAGCGCTGATGGTAGTGTGGCACTTGCCATGTGAGAGTAAGTCATCGCCAGCTTTTAAATCTAAACACCCCTAACCTTACGGTTAGGGGTGTTTTTTATTGCCTAGAAAAAAGTATTCTAGATATCATTCTCTATAAATTTAAAAATTACTTTTGATCTAACAATTAAATTTTTCTCGTTATTTTATTTGTTAAAAATTTCAACAAAAATCTCGATTTTTAAGAATAGTTTGATTCGTTTCACTTTAATAATCTTTACTGGAAGATAAACTATATTTACATAAAAACCGTATTATGGTTACATTAGGCATATTTTTATAATGAAAAGTCTAATTCCATTTGGGGATTTGATCGGGGATAAAAAGGAATGATCATGAATAAAAAACAACTTACTTTAAAGTTGTCGGCGATTGCTGTCTCTGTTTTGTTAGCAAGTTGTGGTGGGGGCGGAGGTGGTTATTATGGTTCAAATGATAATAACTCTTCAGGTGGAAATGGACAAACGCCAGTTACAGCAGTAAATATTACAAATATTACGTTATATGATGCAAATAATACGGCTACAAATTCAATTACTGCAGCAGGTGTCACCGCTAAAGTCAAAGTGACTGATTCCTCAGGAAAGGGAATTAGTGGCGCGATCGTTACGTTTGGTGGGGAAGGCGTGACTTTAGGTACGACCAATGGTGCTGTTCTGACGAATGCAGAAGGTGAAGCTAGCATCTCTGTAAAACCGCAAGATTTAAATGCTACAGGTGCGTATCAAATTTCTGCGACGGCGAATTATAATGGTACATCTGCAACAACCAGTCCTTATAGTTTTGTACTTCAAGCTGCAAATATTGTTTTAGTTGGAATGACTGCTGCCACAACTCAATTAGAGTCAGGTGCATCAACCAATATTACTTTAAAGACACAAGATTCAAGTACTAAGGTCAACCAAAACAACGTTACTGTCAGCTTCAATGCTACTTGTGGTACCTTTGAACCAGCAAGTGTTGTGTCTTCGAATCAAGGGGATGTAACAACTTCTTATAAAGCAATTGGGGCTGATGGGAAGCTGTGTGAAGGTGAGCAAACGATTCTTGCATCTGGTTCAAATATTCCTGAATCCAAAGTTACTGTGAATATCGCTGCCATTGAAGCCAATTCTTTAAAATATACAACATCAAGTCCAGTAACTTTGGGTATTAGAAGTAGCGGTACTGCTGCATCAGGCCAAATTGAATTTACTTTATATGCGAATGGTACGCCTGCTGCAAATAAAGATGTAAATATTGAATTGGTTCGTGCTCCAGAAGATTTAAGTTTTATCTCGTTAGGTAATCAAAATCCTAAAACTGTGAAAAGTGACCCAAATGGTAAGGTTATCGTAACTTTATATCCAGGAGACAAACCGGGGCCTGTTGAAATCAAAGCAACCTTAGTTTCTAACAGTGCTGTTTCAGCTTTGTCTAAAAATGTTTCTGTATCCACTGGACGCGCAACTCAAGATGGCTTCAGTTTATCTGTAAGTAAAAATGCCTTACAAAATAGGGTTGATGGTGATAGCGCAACGATTAATGTCATGTTAAGAGACCGTACGGGTAATCCTGTACCTAATGGAACCGTGGTGAGTTTTATTAGTGAAGGCGGTGTGGTGACGCCTAACTGTTCGACTAACGCTGGTCGTTGTGCAGTTACTTTATCTGTTCAAGACCCACGACCTTTAGATAATCGTGTTACTGTTTTGGCGTATGTTGAAGGGGATAAGAGTTTTACTGATTTAGATGGTGATAATCTTTACACGAAAGGTGTAGATAAGCTTCTTAGCAATATTGGTAGCTTCTTCCGCGATGATAATGAAAATAATCAATACGATAATGACTATGGTATTGGAGAGTTTCTTTACAATCGAAAAATTGTAGGCAACAAGACTGCATGTGCATCTTCAACCATCAGTCAGCCGAATATTGCTGATACTTGTGATGATAATTTAGATGCCATTCTACGTCAGCAATTAATATTTGCATTTTCAGAAAATACAGCAACATTTACCAATATTAATGCAAGTGGTGATCTATTATCTTTCAGTTTATATGGAAATAGTATGCAAGGTGTTCCTATGCCTACAGGTTCTACGATAAGTGTTACACCAGAAGATAATACCAAAGATAATAATTTATCTTGTACCGCTGAATTAGTACAAGGGAGCTCACCTGTAGCCAATGTATTTAATCTTTTAACACCGACAACTTTTAAAAATAGTACACAAGCTTTTTATGGCTATCGTTTGAAAGAATGTGCTAAAGGAGATACCTTTAAAATCTCAGTAGCGGCTCCTGATGGTAAAGTTTCAACAGTTTTTGCTACTTATAAATAAACGAAAATATTTCCTATAAAAAAACAGCACTTCGGTGCTGTTTTTTTTATAGCCCTGTTCCTACACTGACTGAGGCAGTCGGACGAACTTGCATTGAACTACAAGCCGAGATGGCGAAAACACATAACAGGATAATAGCTAGTTTTGGCATGGTTCTTCATCTGATGAAAAAGAACCATCTTCTTATAAATAACAGTATTTAACTATTTTGATCAGGTAATTAAATGTAATGAATTTAATCGTCCAGCAAGTCCATTTGTTTTGCTAACTGATATAAATTATTCGAACGGTTACCTGTACGGCAGAACATTAAAATAGGTTTTGGCAATTCGTTATAATGATTTGCAAAAGTACGGACATCTAGCTCAGTAATCTGACCCGCCACGACAGGTTGATAAACGTAATCTAAACCTGCGCTGCGTGCAGATTCTTCGATTTGTGCACTGGTCGGTTGATCAGGTCCACCTTCCATATCTGGACGATTATTAATAATCGATTTGAAACCTTTTTCGACAACTTGGCCTACATGCTCTGGGCCGATTTGACCTGCAAAACCTATATTTTCTGACATCTTGTCACTCCAAAAACAAACAAAACATTTTATGCTCTATCATAGCATTAAGCTCGATCTTGAGTTTAAATGTCTAAATTAAATAAACGATGATAACGAATAAGATACGCAATGGAGCGCGCATGCATACTTATACAGTTGAACCGTTGTATGTTCCTAGTGGTGATGAAACGATCGCTGCCGATTTCTATCTTCCCAAAACCAATATCAAGCCTGCTGTGATTGTCATGGCACATGGTTTTGCTGGATTGCGTCAGTTTAAACTGGTTCAGTATGCGCAGCGGTTTGCCCATGCAGGCTATGCCGTGATTTTATTCGACTATCGTTATTGGGGCGGAAGTACAGGAAAACCACGAGAGCTGGTGTCTTTGAGTGCACAATTGGATGACTGGAAAAGCATTGTTCAATATGCCTCAAACTGTAAGTCGATTGATAGCCGCCGAATTATTTTATGGGGCACTTCACTCAGTGGCGGTTATGCCCTCAGTTTGGCCACCGATCTTAAAAATATTCAGGCAGTGATGGTGCAAGTGCCATATGTGGATGGAGCGGAGACGGCAAAACTGTATCCACTACAACGTTATCCTGAAGCATTAAAACGTTCTAGTCAGGACTATATGGGCTCCAAGATGGGAATGGCACCTAAAACCTTACCAGTAGTCGATCAATATAAGCTTTGTTTCTTACCTACTTCAGATAGTTACTACGGTTATCATTCGATTGTAAATCCTGATTATTACTGGAGTGGTGAGGTTCCTGCACGGGTATTTTTTAATTTAATGCGTTACCGGCCGATCCAGTTTGTACGTAAGATTAATATTCCCGTTTTATTTATTGCTGCGAAATATGACAGCTTGATTCCGATTGCATCCAGTCGCGAAGCGGCCACCAATATTGCACCATTTGTGAGCTATCATGAATGGGAAATGAAGCATTTCGATATTTATCACGATTCTTGGTTTGAAAAAGCAGTCACAACCCAATTAGAATTTTTACATCAACATATCGGAGTGATGTAAATGATTATTGTCTGTGCATCATGTGGTGCAAAAAACCGTGTACCTGAAGAAAAATTGGCAGTTCATCCTAACTGTGGTCAATGTCATAAAGCCTTATTGCCATTAGAACCTATTGAGTTAAACGAACAAAACTTTAGCAATTTCATTAGCAATAGTGATTTACCTGTACTGATTGACCTATGGGCGGAATGGTGTGGTCCATGTAAAATGATGGCACCACATTTTGCTCAGGTCGCAAAGCAAAATCCTTATGTGGTTTTTGCAAAAATTGATACTGAAGCAAATCCTCGTTTAAGTGCAGCATTTAATGTCCGCAGTATCCCAACCTTGGTTCTTATGAATAAAACCACAGAAGTAGCGAGAATCAGCGGTGCATTACGTGCGCCTGAATTACAACAGTGGTTAGACCAGCAATTACAGCAACATCAAGGAAATTAACATGAGCGAACGCCCAAAGCATCCAGAGGGGATTTTATCTCTACAGAACATTGCCATGCCAGCCGATACTAACTGGAGCGGTGATGTTTTTGGAGGTTGGATTGTTTCTCAGATGGATTTAGCTGGAGCGATTCATGTTGAACGTTTTAGTAAAGGTCGTTGTGCCACGATAGCCATTAATCAAATGACTTTCCTTGTTCCTGTAAAGGTGGGGAATGTGATTAGTTGTTATACCAAAATTCTGAAAGTGGGTAGCAGCTCGGTACAGGTTCAAATTGAAGTATGGAATAGCCATGACGATTCACGTGAACCTGTACGTATCACGGAAGGGGTCTTTACTTTTGTGGCGGTGGATGTAAATGGCAATAAACGTTTAATTACAGATGAAATTAAACAGTCCTTTTTAGCCTCACAGTCAGCTTAAGTAAGCCTTTTAAGGTCTACATTTATCAGAACAGGTTATTGTTTTAACACTACTTTTTAAATCGAGAATATACAGATGGCTGAAGAACTGGTTTTACAACAAGGCCATAAAGTTGAGCAATATCAAAGTATCCTTCCACAGATTCAGGCTATTGTTGAGGATGAGTCGGATGTGATCGCCAATCTGGGCAATATCTGTGCCGCACTTAAACAGCAATTCGGCTGGTTCTGGATTGGCTTTTATCTGGTGAAAGGGAATGAGCTGGTATTAGGCCCATTTCAGGGTCCAATTGCCTGTACCCGTATTGCTAAAGGTCGTGGTGTGTGTGGTTCAGCATGGCAACAACAGCAAGTGATCGTTGTGCCTGATGTGGATCAGTTTCCAGGGCATATTGCCTGTAGCTCTGACTCTAAATCGGAAATTGTGTTACCCATCATGAAAAATGGTGAATGTGTTGGCGTGCTAGATATTGATAGTGATGAATTAAATCAGTTTGATGAGATTGACGCTGAATATCTCAAGCAGTTGATGAGCGTCATCGAAAAATTTATCTAAGTCAAAACCTAAAAATAAAGCCCAAATCATTTTGGGCTTTATTGTTTGATTCAGAACTATTTTTTGCGTTTCGGCAACCAGGCCCACAGCATTTGGCACTGGATCGGTTCATTGCCTGAATCATCAATAACATTCACCGGAATCAATAACTCGCCTTTTTCATTCTCAGCAATAAACTTCTGCTGATCAGTTGATAAGCTTGCTGTCGCAGTTAAACCACCTTGGGCAACTTTTAAATAATCTACATGGAGTGATTTGATCAACAAGATACGATCATCTGGAACATGTAAACCTGTTAAAAAACCAGTCGCAGTTTCCGCAAGTAATGCCATCGCAGCGGCATGAACTCCTTTAATATGGTTTTGCATATTGCGCTGGTTTTCAATACGAACAGTCACGTGGTCTTTATCCACTTCTAAATAACGGATATTCGCAGTTCCAACCATGGGAACAACACGACCAAAAGCTTTGCTCCAGAGCGTGCTACGAATGCCTTTCGGAAATTTAGAGGTGGTTTTAACCAGCTTATAAAGACGGTTATCTTTTGCCATGGTGAACCTATTAATTAATCTTTGAAGTTATTAAATTGGAGCGGCAGACCAAATTGTTGTTCACGTAAAAAGTTCATCACTTGTTGCAAAGTATCGCGCTTTTTGTCCGTGACACGGATTTTGTCTCCTTGGATAGAAGATTGCGCCTTGATGCCACTTTCTTTAATGGCTTTATTAATTTTTTTTGCGGTATCTGAGTCAAGTCCATCTTTGAGCTTGATCACTTGCACGACATTTTTACCTGAAGCAGTTGCTTTTTGTGGATCAAGTGCTTGAACGTCGACTTTGCGTTTATAGAAATGGTTTTCCAGCATGGTATAGACTTGTTCACATTGGAAATCACTTTCAGTTGAGATTTTGATTTCTTTATTTTTTTCATTTAGCTCAATTGAAACATCTTGCCCACGGAAGTCAAAACGTGTAGCAATTTCTTTTTGCGTGTTTTGTACCGCATGATTGACTTCAAATAACTCTAATTCAGAAACAATATCAAAAGAAGGCATAGTTAGACCTTTACAAAGGGAAAGAATATTTGAGATGCTAAGGGGGTTTTCTTCATTTGCCAAGTGTTGTTTACATCAAAGGAGTGCACAATGATCCGTAAACAAGAAATTACAACATTTGAGTTCCCAGAAGGCGCAGTCATCTGGGATGTCCGAGATACCAAAGCGTATACAGAGGCTCATGTCAAAGGGGCGGTGAATCGTCCAATTGCTGAATTAACTGCGGATAGTTTGACTCAAGTGGCAGCGGATCAACCGATTTACATTCTGTGTGGTGGCGGTAGTAAAGCACCGCGTGCAGCAGAGCTTTTAGACGGTATTGATAGTTCTCGTGAGTATGTTGTATTGATGGGTGGCACACGCGCAGCGCGTGATGCAGGCTTAGCTTTGGAACAAGGCGCTTAAAACACTCAAAGAATTAGCCAAAATACTCGGGTATTTTGGCTAATTCAAAAATAATAAAGATTCAAAAGTCCAAACACTTAACCTGAATAATACGGTTTTTTAGCTTTCACTTTCTTCTGGAAGCGCTGCGGATTCAATTTATCCAGTAACTGCTGTGGCACTGGACAAAGCTCACCTAAGATCAATGCTGCCAAGATTTCACTACACAGTGGCGCAAACAAAAATCCTTTCGACCCTAAACCTGCAAAGCTATAGTTTTGCTCATGGTTGTGGACTTTGCCGACCAAAGGAAAGTAATCCAGACTCTGCGCACGGACAGAGGCTCGACCTTGCCAATTCTTTACAGCAGGCAACTGTTGTGCATATTCAGGAAAGACACTGTGGATAAGTTCGTAGTTATGCACATGGTCTTCAGTTAGTACATCTGCATCATCCCGATTGGGATAAAAAGATGCGCCGAGAACTAACTGTGAAGCATCCAGTTGCATGCAATAGCCCCCATAACTATAAGCTTGATCCAGTGCCAAAGGCTGCTGGCTATTCTCAACCCAGCTGACTTGTCCCCGAATTGGCTTTAAGACAGGATAGTTTTCAAAGAGTTCAGCACTTTGTTTCGCGCAACAGACGATAACATGATCTGCCGTGGCAATTCGTTGTTGATCTTGCCAAAGTTCAGTTTGTGTTTCGAGCGAATTTAAGCGGGAAATTCTGGCTGTTTTTATCGTGATATTCGGATGTTGTAAAATTTCATCGCGTAATTGGTGTGGAGAAACTGCACCTGCATGATGTAGCGTCAAACTCGGCAAGTCTGTCTTCGGGGATTGTTGCTGTTCTGATTGTGCTGATAAGACACCTTCAGGATACTGTGCTGCTAAAGCCAGTAATTCATCCGCATTTTTCAATGCCAATTGTTGGACCTGAATCGGCCTGAATGCATTAAAGCGTGTATAAAAGTTTAGCGCATGTTGCCAACTCAAGGTCATCAGATGTTCGGATGCCTGATCAATCGGGCATAGTTTGGGATTGAGCAGTGCCAGCGGATTACCAGATGCGCCTGAAAGGGGCTCATTTTGCTCGTATACGGTGACTTGATGCCCACGCTGAGCAAATGCCCACGCTGAGCTTAAACCCGCGATTCCAGCGCCAATAATCGCAATTTGGCGTGGTCCAGTATGCTCTATCGTTGTTTTCGTTTCAGGTTGCGAGGTTGCATCGTTCTGTTCTGAATCCATTGAGCCTGTTTCAGGTGCTACAGTGTCCTGCCAGATCGCTTTGAGCATTTCCCGTTTATGACCAAAACCACGTGGACGGCTAATCTGAATGCCATGTTGTTTAAGCCCGCGTTTCAGTACTCCCGCCACGCTAAAGGATGCGAAGGTGGTTCCAAACTCCGACAAACGTACAATGTGATTCAGCACATTCTCTTGCCACATATCCGGGTTACAAGATGGAGCGAAGCCATCAAGAAACCATGCATTGACCGCTTGTGTTTTAGGAATAACGGGAAAAATATCCTGAGCATCACCAAGCCATAAATCAATGCTAAAGCGTTGCTCTGGAAAACTGAGACGATGACAGCCAGCGATTGGCAAGGGATATTGCTGAATGAGCTGTTCTGCAAGTGGCTGAAGTTCAGGCCAGACATTCAGTGCACGAATCAGATCGGCTTTGCTGAGCGGAAACTTTTCTACACTGATGGCATGCAGATGGCTATGGTTATCTGGACGAACCTGTTGCCAGAGTTGCCATAAGGTCAAAATATTTAACCCTGTGCCAAAACCTGTTTCACCCACACAGAAATACTGATAATCATGTAATTGGGAAAGACGTTCAGTTAAATCATTGCCATTTAAAAACACATGGCGTGTTTCGAGTAAACCGTTATCTTTGGAAAAATAGACATCGCCGAATTGTTTAGAAATGGGAACTTCAATACCATCGACGAGTTCCCAGTCTAAATCAGCTGTTTGTAGTTTTGATGAGAGAGACATAAATAAAGGTGTATGTTTTACCACTGACGACGACGTTTAGTGTAGACATAACTTGCAATAAAGAAACCGAGAATAACACCGACAGCAATTGTCATTGCGCCATATAAAAACATTTGTGCACTACGTTCGCTTTGTAACACCTGAACCTGAACCGTTAAATTATCATTTTTTAACTGTAATTCCTGATTCTGCGCGAGCGCTTCAAGATTGGCATGTTCAAGTTGCTTTAAACGGCTAGCCTGATCCTGAATCATGGCTTTTACTTTTGCATCTTGCTGTTGTTTGGCTTTAACAATTTGTTCTGCTGTAAGCGGTTTAGCCGCAGTCGCGACGGTATTGGTTGGCGTCGTTGTGGTGGTTTTTGCTTGTGTCGCTGGAGCAACTGCTGTTGGGGCAGCAGTTGGTGTTGCAGGTTCTACCGCCCATGCAGTAGAACTGAGTAAACTTAAAACGAAAAAGCTTTTGACTGCAATGTGCATGATTTACCCTTTTGGAAAAGCTTTGTTGAAAGGTCTAACTTCAATATCTGAGTAGATCCCTTCTTTTAAAAATGGCTCTTCCTGAATCCATGCATCCAGTGCTTCGCGACTATCAAATTCAACAATCATGGTACTGCCAAAAAAGCCTGCTTGTGAATCATTAGGATCTTTAGGATGCGCGCCTGCAGCAATTAAACGGCCTTCATCATCTAACTTTTGTAGTCGTTCAATATGTTGCGGACGGGTGGCTAAACGTTTTTCCAGAGTACCTTCGCGATCAGTACAGGTCAGCACAAAATATGGCATGGCAGTAGCTCGATGATTTAAAATCTATTCAGTGGTTTTGAAATGTTTTCGTAAGAAAAATAGTATAGCAGCAAGGTAACTGATAGAAACGATAATATCGCCAAAAGCGGTGAATTCGCCCCAATATTTTCCTTGCATATAGACAAAACCAAAGAAGAAATGCAAAGCAGCAAGCAAAAAGAATTGACCACACCAAGCCCAGTTCAATTTGATCCAGCCTCTTGGACTGAGTTCTAACAGTGAACCTAACAATTTCTGGATAATCGGCATGCGTTCTTTATTAAATAAAGGTGTCACCAAAAAGCCGAGACCAATCCCGATATTGATAATAATGGCCTTCATTTTGATATAGGTGACATCGCTAAAAATTAGCGTAATTCCACCAAAAATAACCGACATGACTACGATAAACCACTGCATTTTTTCCAGTTTAAATTTCTGGAAAAAGAACAGGCAACCATAGACGACAAGTGTCGAGATCAGCAGGGCACAGGTCGCAACAAGGATATGGTTTTGGTCGGTATTTCCTGCGCTGCCCACCAACTGCAACAAAGGATGGTGACTATCTTTAGGATCGGTGGTTTTATAAAAATAAAAGAAGATAATAATCGGAAGATAGTCGAGCAACGCTTTCATGTTACAGTACGATGATGAAATAGGTCAGATAGCATAATACAAACCATGTTCGGTGTCGATTTACATACACATACTCTCATTTCCGACGGTACGTTCTCACCTGAGCAACTGGTGCAGGCTGCTGTTGATTTAAAAATACAGATACTGGCTGTGACTGATCATGACACTATGGATGGACTGGAACGGGCACAGAATTATGCACAAGACCATGATATTCAAATTATTTCTGGTGTAGAAGTTTCTAGCCAGTGGTCGAGACCGAATACAAAAAAAAGCTATGGTGTGCATATCGTGGCTTTAAATATGCAAGATGAAGCACCCATCAAGGCGATGCTGGAAAATCAGAAGAAGATCCGTGCGGAACGGGCAAAAGTGATTTGTCAGTTACTGGAAAAATGTATCAATTTTGATATTTACCCTGATGTCGTTGCCAAGGTTGATGGTTATGCAGATCGGGTCACCCGAACCCATATTGCCAAGACTTTAGTTGAAAAAGCGATTGTCAGTCGTCCGCAGCAGGCATTTGATCGTTTCCTGAAAGAGGGCAAGAAAGCCTTTGTCAAATTTGAAGGCGTGGGACTGAAAGAAACCATCGAGATTATTCATGCCAGTGGCGGTTTGGCTGTTCTGGCTCATCCTACACGCTATGATCTGTCAGCGACCAATATTCGTTACCTGATCGAACTGTTCGCTGAATCTGGGGGGGATGCCGTTGAGTTACCGCCGAGTATAGAACCTGCTTCAACCCGACAAATGGTCGATCGGATGATTCAACAATTTGATCTGGCAGTTTCAATTGGCAGCGATTTTCATGGGGACAATATGCCATGGATCAAACTGGGGCAAACGCCACGGGTCAATGAAGGTCAGAGCGGAATTTGGGAACGTTTTAGATAAACGGATCTATGAAAAATTAGAACTTTACCTGATTATTTTCTTTTTCCTGATGCTTTTGCTGTTATGGGGCATTCAATGGATGTTTCATGGTTTTGCGGGGCTTTGAAGAAACTCAATTTTCAGACCGCCAGTGATCATGATGCAGGAAGTAATCTGATAAATAATCTAAAAAGCATTGCACTTTAGGCGGTAGTAATTCTCGATGTGGAAAGACCGCATAAATTGCAGTGGCCTCGACTGGATAATCTGGCAAGATCTGTACCAGTTTGCCTGTGTCTAAATCTTCTGCAACATGCCAGAACGAATGATTGGAAATGCCTAAACCGTGTAAAGCAGCTTGTCGAACGGCTTCACCCGAATTGGTACTAAAGTAACCCTCTACCCGAATCTGTTCAGTTTCACCTGCTTTATTTAGAAAAGACCACTGGTTGGTGAGCCCATTGGCATGCTGTTGCAAAATACAGCGATGAGATTTGAGATCAGATAAGCTTTCTGGAATCCCATATTGTTGCAGGTAGGTGGGTGAGGCGCATAATAACCGTGGATTGGGAGCTAATTTTCTGGCAATCAGACTAGAGCTTTTTAATTGTCCAATACGAATCGCAAGATCCATACCTTGTTGAATTAAATCGATGTTTTGATCATTGAGATCGAGATGGATATTTAGCTCAGGATGCAATTTGGAGAACTCGGCAATTAGCGGCATTAAAACCTTGGTACCAAAGATAGCGGACGCGGTTATGCGTAATGTTCCCGAAAGCCTATGATCTTTGACTTTTAACGACTCGTGTAAATTGACAAAATCAGCCATCCAGCCGCGCCCACGCGTCAGTAGCGTGCGGCCTTCTTCGGTTAAGGTCAGCTTACGGGTAGTGCGATGAAATAAACGCAGTTGTAGCTGTTGTTCCAGACGTTGCAACTTCTGGCTGGCGACTGAAACCGAAATATTGGCATCCTGCGCGGCTTTGCTGATTGAGCCTAAGTCTGCCACCCGAATAAAAAATTGAAAATCTTCTGTATTCATTATCCATAAAACCAGAAAAGTATTTCCTGATTATCGTGGTTTTTTAAATAAACCCATAGCGCTATTTTGTCTCTAAGCAATCATGTATTGGAGAGAAAATCATGAAATATCATTTTCTAGGAAACTCGGGTTTAAAAGTCTCGGAATTGGGATTTGGTGCTGGCACTTTAGGCGGACAGGGACAAATTTTTTCTGCTTGGGGACAGGCCAGCCAAACGGAAGCCAACCAAATGATTCAGGCGGGTCTGGAGGCGGGGATTAATTACTTTGACACCGCAGATGTTTATTCGGATGGAGAGTCTGAACGGATGCTTGGCAAGGCTTTAGCTGCGAAAAGACAGCAAGCGATTATTTCTACCAAAGTTGGTATTCGTAGCTCGGATCATTTGAACGCTGCGGGATTTAGTCGAGACTATTTACTCTCTGCGGTGGAACAATCCCTGACACGATTGGGAACCGATTATATTGATGTGTTGCAATTGCATCTGTTTGATAGCTTTACCTCCTTGCATCAATTGATGAAAACATTGGATGAACTGGTTCGAAGCGGTAAAGTCCGTTATATCGGCGTATCCAATTTTGCGGGCTGGCAATTGATGAAAGCACAGGCTATTGCGGAACAATATGGTTATGAAAAATTTGTGGTCAATCAGGTTTATTATTCTTTAATAGGGCGTGATTATGAGTGGGAGTTGATGCCTTTAAATGATGATCAACAGATGGGTGCGGTGGTGTGGAGTCCTTTGGGGTGGGGACGCTTAACCGGTAAGTTTGATCGCGAAAATCCAATTCCTGCCGAGAGCCGTTTGCATGATACAGCACAGTTTGCACCTCCTGTGAATGAGGAACATCTTTATCGGGTCATTGATGCCTTAAAACAGATTGCACAGGAAACAGGTTATTCCATTCCTCAAATTGCGCTGAACTGGTTGCTACAACGTCCGACGGTTGCAAGTGTCTTGATTGGTGCCCGTAATCAAACGCAACTACAAGAAAATTTAAAAGCAAAAGATATTCAGCTGTCGGCTGAACAGATCACGCAGTTGAATCAGGCCAGTGCGGTTTATCCGCCGTATCCTTATTATCCTTATTGGAATGGACAATTTACAGAACGCTTTAAAGCACTGGTGACATCACAGTTTATTTGATAGATAAATCATTTCCCTCAACATTTGCTGAGGGAAATGGCAATTACAGCAAGTTGTGATCTTGTGCCTGAATCGGTGGCGGTGTTGGGCGACCTAAAGTTCCCAGTAATTCGATTTCAATTGAACGCACCATGGCATCCAGTGGTAGATCGTTACTTTGTGTGCCAAACGGTTCTTCAATTTCAGTACTGAGTGCATCTAAACCGAGAAAGGTATAGGCCAGAATCCCAACCAGTAATGGAGTAGCCAGACCCAATAAAGAACCTAAGCTGAAAGGTAGCATAAAGCAAAAGAAGTACACGGTACGATTCAGCAAAACCGAATAGGCAAATGGAATTGGTGTGTTGGCAATACGGTCACAACCCGTTTGCATTTCACTTAAAGCTGCCACGTGACGGTTCATCTGGGTATAAATAATATCCGAGATTTCACCTTCTTTCATGGCTTGCAACAGTTCCCATTGAATCAGGCTTAGAGTGTATTGCGGTGCATTGTGCTGTTGGTAAAGCTGGGTCAAAGCTTGCTGACTTAAGCCACTGGTTTCAGTAAGTTCGGTTGGATTCGCTGTTTGATGACGTAAGCGGTCACGCAGGACATTGGCAAAGATAATCACATTCTGAACGATACGCTCTCGACGTGCTTGTGTGAGAACACGACAGTCGCGGTCAAAATGTCGAGCCGTGGCGATCAAAACGCCCCAGAGTTTACGGGCTTCCCACCAGCGGTCATAACAGGCGGTATTCTTGAATCCAAGGAAAATAGACAGTACGACACCAATCAGGGTGAAGCCAACCAATGGGATTTCAGGGAAGCGATAAAGGCCTACATATTCAACACCACCAATAATGGCGGAGATGAGCATTACGAAGCCGAGAGAAGGTAAAATTTTGGGTAAAATCGTCCCACGCCATGAGAATAAAACTTTAAAAATACTCGGCTGGTCACGGACAATCATGTTATATGAATCATTAATTTTATGTGTTGATGTTCATGCCAGATTCAAGCTTTGTCAAGACCAGATTGCTTGATTTTAGTAGGGTTGAGTAGTTGTTGTTCAGAAAATGAAAAATGTCCTTCGGGTGAAATAATAAAGTGATCGATCAGCTGTATTTCCAGTAGTTTACAGGCCTGTTTTAGTTGCTGAGTCAGATAAATATCTTCTGTTGACGGTTGGGCAATCCCATAGGGATGATTATGTGCAACCACGATCTGGCAGGCTTGCTGTTGTA
Organism: Acinetobacter vivianii; assembly: GCF_014635885.1. GTDB lineage: Bacteria > Pseudomonadota > Gammaproteobacteria > Pseudomonadales > Moraxellaceae > Acinetobacter > Acinetobacter vivianii. The sequence goes on along the minus strand of NZ_BMDR01000014.1, from coordinate 40,106 downwards.
ATGCATAACGTAAGGTCTGGTTGAGAGAAACACTACAGGAATGATGCGAGCCAAAAAACAGTTTTTTAAAGTGCAATTTCCGCAGTTCTGCATCCAGACACAGCACCGCAAAGACTTCCTGTTTTTCGCCTAGCAACTCATAACGTAAATAGTCGAGTACGAGGGTAGAGGTATCTAGACACAGTCGTTGCTGATGAAAATGATTGTTGAGATAGCGCCGTCCCAGTTCTTTTACTGCCATGAGCTGGGCATATTTGGTTGAAGCAATACCATTAAATTGTGATAGGTCCTCAAGATTGGCATCAAAGATCAAATTAAGTCCGCCAAAATGTTGAATCAAAATACGGGCAAGTTCGACGGCAGAATGCTGTTTTGAGCCGGAACGGAGAAAAATTGCCAGCAATTCCGCATCAGATAGACTTTGGGGACCTTGTGATAATAAGCGTTCCCGAGGGCGTTCTTGCTCGGGCCATGTTTTGATGGATTGATTCACCTGTTTATTCCCCATTGATTTTATTGCCTTTATTATTTTTATAAGCAAAAATAAATCGTCACATTTTCTCTTAACTCTTTAGGATCCCAATGATATTTTCTGTCGTTTGATCCATTGAAATCTTTATCGTCCCACTTGGGTATGAACTTATTTAATGCTATTGTGAGCGCCACTGCAACAGTAAGGTATCCTGTTTGTGAGCTTCGATCTAAGTGTTATTCCCCATAAAAACATTATATTAGCGGTTACAGGTGGTATTGCTGCCTATAAAAGTGCCATCTTAGTACGCCGTTTAAAAGACTTTGGTTTTGATGTCCGCGTGGTCATGACACATGGCGCACAAGCATTTATTACCCCTTTAACTTTTCAGGCATTGTCTGGAAATCCCGTACATACCGAATTACTTGATCCTGAAGCGGAAGCTGGAATGGGGCATATCGAATTGGCGCGTTGGGCCGATCTGGTTTTAGTTGCACCTGCCAGTTGTGACACGATTGCAAAATTTGCCAATGGTTTGGCAGATGATTTGCTCAGTACGTTATATTTGGCAACCAAAGCCCCTGTCTGGGTTGCACCTGCCATGAATCAGCAAATGTGGGCGGCGAAAGCGACGCAACGTAATTTGCAAACGTTGGTAGAAGATGGCGTCCATGTGATTATGCCTGATGCTGGTGAGCAGGCTTGTGGCGATGTTGGTCTAGGGCGGATGCCTGAACCTGAGGACCTGGCGCGTCAAGTTGCGGCCTATTTCCATAAGGCACAACGCGCGCTTGCTGAAAAGTTTGGTTTATTGGCGGGCAAGCGAGTGACCATTACCGCTGGTCCAACGCGTGAAGCGATTGATCCTGTACGTTATATTTCTAACCACAGTACGGGCAAAATGGGCTTCGCTTTGGCAGCAGCATGTTATGCCGCAGGTGCGAAAGTTACGCTGGTGGCTGGGCCTGTCAGTCTGGATACACCGAATGGTGTGCAACGTATTAATGTCAGCTCTGCCATGCAAATGCTGGATGTCAGTATGAATCAGCTGAAAGAAGGCTGTGACATCTTTATTGCAACGGCAGCAGTGGCAGATTATCGCGTGGCACAGGTGGCTGAGCATAAAATCAAAAAAGCAGGTGATGAACTTGCGGTCGCATTAGTGAAAAACCCAGATATTGTGGCAACGATTGCGCAGCAGGAAGAGCGTCCATTTATGGTCGGCTTTGCCGCTGAAACCCAAAATGTTGAAGAATACGCCGCAGGAAAACTGGTGGCGAAGAAACTGGATATGATTGCTTGTAATGATGTATCACGTCCAGATATCGGTTTCGCTTCAGATCAGAATGCCATGACCGTGTTCTTTGCCCAGTCTTATCACATGAAAAAACGTGAACTGGAAAAAGCATCGAAACAAGAGATTTCACAGCAACTGGTTGAATCGATTGCGGATGCTTTACGCCGTCGTTTATAAATGATAAACGCGATCTTTTTTATCAAAATGCAACGATTTCGTTGCATTTTTTATGTATGCTAAATCAGCAATTTTCTTTGTATGCTGGCTCCAGAATACAAGGTGTCTTGCCGTTGGAAATAAAGCATAGCCACAGTTTTTGATAGGATATCCTGATGATTAAAAAAACTTTAGCCACCGTTGTCATGTTGTCTGCTTTAGCATTGAGCCATAATGCGAGTGCAGCAGGTTTAGAAGATGATATGAAAACGCTAGGCAAGAATTATAAAGCGTTTAACCAAGCTGATAACTCGCAGGCTGCCACTGCTGCATTAAATAATATGCGTACTGCTGCGGTACACTCAAAACAATATCATCTGGCTGCCAATACACAGGATAAAGTACCTGCTTCACCAGCGCTATTTGACCAGATTGTTGGGGAAATTGATAAAGCCAAATTACTGGTACAGGCTGGTAAACTGGATGAAGCGAAAAAGCAGGGTAAAAAGATCGCTGAGTTGCGTGATCAGGGACATAAATATTATACCCATTAAGAGATGGATGATCGGATTGCAAAGCTGAAGCTGTACTCCAGAGAGTGCAGCTTTTTTATTGGGATCTCAGAAAATCATCCCGCAACATAAACTGAGCATGATTCAGATTTTCATCAAAATTTAAAGTTGCTACAGTGAAGTCATGAAGGATGAGAGGTGATGGATATGTTCTCACAGCAACGTAATTATGACCGGATTGCACAGGCAATTACTTATATCCAGCAGAATTTTCAGCAGCAACCCCAGCTGGATGAGGTGGCAGCGCATATACATTTAAGTCCTGCCCATTTTCAGCGTTTATTTACCGATTGGGTGGGCACCAGTCCTAAAAAGTTTTTACAGTATATTAGTGTCGAATATGCCAAACAGATTTTGAAGCAAGAGCAGGGCAGTATTTTTGATGCCACCTTTGCAACAGGATTGTCTAGCACCAGCCGTTTGCATGATTTATTTATTCAGATTGAAGGCATGACCCCAGCTGAATATAAAAATGGTGGGCAGAGTCTGACGATTCATTATCAGTTTGCAGATACCTTATTTGGTGAGGTGCTGATTGCATCTACACACAAAGGAATTTGTGCATTAAGTTTTGTCGATGATCGGGCGGAGGCTTTCGCCCAGTTAAATGCGCAATTTCCTCAAGCCATGTTTATTGAACAAGTAGATAATTTTCAACAGAGTGCCTTGGCTTTATTTCAGAAAGATCCGCAGCAACTGGCTGAGATTAAACTGCATTTGAAAGGCACCGAATTTCAGCTCAAGGTGTGGCAAAGTCTGCTGAAAATTCCGATGGGACAACTTGCGACCTATGGTGAACTTGCCAGAGCCATTGAGCACCCCAAAGCGGCGCGTGCGGTAGGCACGGCGATTGGTAGTAACCCTGTGGCATTTTTGATTCCCTGTCATCGGGTGATTCAGTCGAGTGGCCTGTTTGGTGGTTATGAATGGGGCAGCGTACGGAAAACAGCGATCATTGGTTGGGAAGGTGTGCAAAGCCATGCCGCTATCTGAACAAGATCAACTCCAGACGGTGATTGATCAGATCCAGTCAGCCGATTGGGACGGAATCACAGAGCAGATGCATCAGCAGGGTTTCGCCCTGATCAGGCAGGTGCTTTCGCCACAACAGTGTGAACAATTACAGCAATTGTATCCACAAGCTAGACTTTATCGTAAAACCGTCGAAATGCAGCGTTATCGTTTTGGTCTGGGCGAATATAAATACTTTAATTATCCATTGCCGAATTTGATTGAGCGGATTCGCCATGAGATCTATTCACGTTTGGCGCCGATTGCGAATGTATGGTTTCGGGTTCTGAAGATAGAGCGAACATTTCCGCCTTCACATCCCGAATTTTTACAACAATGCCAACAGCATGGACAAATGCTGGCAACGCCATTGATCCTGAAATATGGGCAAGGTGGATTTAATACCTTGCATCAGGATTTATATGGAGACGTCTATTTTCCACTGCAATTGGTGATTGTACTGAGCCAGCCGAACAGGGATTTTAGTGGGGGTGAATTTGTCTTAAGCCAACAAAATCCACGGGCACAATCTAAGGCGGTCGTTATACAGCCACAGCAAGGTGATTTACTGATTTTCACCACACAGTTTAAGCCAGAAAAAGGCAGTCAGGGCTATTATCGGGTCAATATCAAGCATGGCGTCAGTCCGATCCTGCAAGGTGAGCGTTATAGCCTCGGTATTATTTTCCATGATGCTGTGAGTTAGGCTGATGTGGCGACATCGTGAATTAGAATCTGGCGAATTACATCAGAAATTGAAACAGCACGAGATTCTGTTTGCAGGCAATACTCAGCTTAAAATCTATGGCAGATTGACCTGTAGCTCTGGTAAGCGCATGCTAAAAAGTAATCGGGTATTTTTTGTTGATGAGCAGGAGGCAATTGCACAAGGTTATCGGCCTTGTGGACATTGTATGAAGCCAGCCTATAAGAAGTGGAAAGATGCAGCTATTTGATATTGAAGCTGATCCAGAACAGAATCATTTGCCTTATGACGGCACGGTGCAGTACTATGGCAAAATCGTGCATGGCACTGCCGCAGATCATTATTTTGAGCAGTTGATGCAGACGATTGCCTGGGAAAATGATCAGGCCTTAATCTTTGGTAAGCTGTTAACCACTAAACGTAAAGTGGCATGGTATGGCGATCGGCGCTTTGAATATACCTATTCCAATATGAATAAATATGCCTTGCCGTGGACAACGGAGTTGCTGGAGTTAAAACAATTAACCGAGCAACTGACAGGAGAGACCTTTAATTCCTGTTTGCTTAATCTTTATCATAGTGGTGATGAAGGGATGGCATGGCATAGTGATGCTGAAACAGATTTGAAAAAAGATGGTGCAATTGCTTCTTTAAGCTTTGGTGCAGAACGGAAATTTGCATTCAAACATAAACAAAGCAAAGAAAAAGTAGAACTGTATTTAGAGCATGGCAGTTTATTGGTCATGAAAGATACCACGCAAACTTATTGGTTACACCGCTTGCCGCCCACCAAGAAAGTCAATGCAGCACGGATTAATCTGACTTTTAGAACTATTGTGGAATAACTCGATCCTCGCTTAGACATAGTGATAAAGCTCCACATCAGAAAATGTGCTATTAAATGCTTCAATGAGATGTTTAATCTGTTCGGCCTGATCTGGAACCAGCATCCAGTAAGGATTTTCATTCGAGATCAGTAATAGTGCTAAATCATGCTGTTCCGCAACCGCATAAAGATAGTCAAATAAAATCGCGTAGATATGTTCTGCAAAATCAATCTCGTTCTGCTCATCCTGTGTTGCATCAGCATATTCAGCGAAAAGCTGTTCGACTTCACTTTCAATACGGTTATTCAGTTGCTCAATATCGACTTGGGTTTGTTGCAGTTGATAACACTGGTCAGCGCCATTGTCATAATATTCTTTTAATTCTACATACTGGATGTTTGAGTGCAGGGTATTGGCCCAATTGATAAATTGATGAAACTCGTGTGGATGAAGGGGGTATGGAACTTGTGTCAGTTCAGGAAAGACCTGTTGGCAAAGTGGATAGAGCGCTGTGGTCATGTCTTATTCTCGTTTTACTCATAACATGCTTCTTATTATTATAAAAAAACCACAGCAAGTGCTGTGGTTTTTTTGATTCATTCACAAAAGTCTTATGCTTGACCTTGTGCATCTGCATCCGCTTGAAGGCGTTGCATGTTTGCTTCGAATTCAGCATCGAAGTTAATCGGTGTAAGTAACAATTGAGGGAAGCTACCCTTTGTTACTAGATCATTTACTGCTTCACGCAAGAACGGGAATAGGATATTTGGGCAGTATGCGCCTAAGATGTATGGAAGACGATCTTCTTCTACACCATCAACCAAGAAGATACCTGATTGAGTGACATCAACGATGAACGCAGTTTCATTTTCGTTGTTCGCTTGAACCACAACTTTCAAAGACACTTCATAGTGTGTTGGATCAATTTTTTCTGCAGCAGAAGATAAATTGATGTTGAGTTCTGGTTGCCATTGTTTAGTAAATACTTGTGCACCAGGAACTTCAAAAGAGATGTCTTTGGTATAAATACGTTCTAACGCGAGTTGTGGTTGAACTTGTTCTTCGCTCATTGTTTTTCCTTAAATCTCGGATGTGTTGTTAAGCTAATAATTGGTCGAGTTTACCTTCACGCTCTAAAGCATAAAGTTGATCAAAACCACCGATAAACTGATCTTTAATAAAAATTTGTGGCACTGTACGGTGATTGGTACGTTGCATCAATTCAATACGAACTTCTGGCGCTTCATTGGAAAGATTAATTTCTTTAAAAGCAACACCTTTACGCTCAAGTAATTGTTTTGCACGCACACAGTACGGGCAAGAAAGGGTTGAATAGATGGTGACGTTTGGCGTTGTCATGTTATCTCTCCTTAAGCTTTGGTTTTGCTTTTAACTAAAGGTAAGCCTTGCGCTTTCCAGTTGCTAATACCACCGTCTAGACGGTAGCTGTCAGCATGACCTACTTTTTGTAGTGCTGAGCCTGCAACTTGCCCTAAGTTACAAATGAAGACCAATGGACGATCACTTGCTTTTAATTCATCAACATGACTGGTGATCTGGCTATATGGAATGTTACGGCTACCGCTAATGTGACCATCACGGAAATCTTTTCCATCACGTAAGTCGATCAAGATGGCATTTTTTGCCTTGATCAAGATACCGAGTGATTGTGGTGAAATTTTACGACCATTGCGCTGTCCTTCTAAAATAAAGAACAACACGATTAACACGCCGAGCGTACCAAATAAGAAGGGGTGATTCCCCATAAACTCTAACCAGCGTTCCACAAGTCACCTAAAAATTAAAATACAAAATTGATCCTGAGTATAACTTATCTCTATGGTGATCAAAAATGTTAGTTCAAGGGGTAAAGTCCAACAAAATTAACTTTTTTGCTGGGCTTCCTGAATTTCATCCATTAAACGCAGATAACTGTCCAAACGTCTTGGCAAAATTTCACCAGCCTCAACCGCTTGTTTCAGTGCGCAATTTTTCTCATGGGTATGAGTGCAATTACGGAACTGGCAAAGCCCTAGATGTGTTTCTATCTCGGGAAAACCAGTACGTACCTTTTCCAGACTGAGATGCCATAGCCCGAATTCACGGATTCCCGGAGAATCAATGAGCGCACCGTTTGTTCCAAATTTGATCAATCTGGTCGAGGTCGTGGTGTGTTGCCCGAGTGCCGAGTTTTCTGAAATCACATTGGTTTTCTGTGCCGCATCTGGAACAATGGTATTAATCAGCGAGCTTTTACCGACACCAGACTGTCCAACGAAAGCGACAGTTTCATTGTCCAAACGTGCTGACAGTTCAGAGAGATCACCACGTGAATGGCAAATCAGGGTTTCATAGCCTAATGCTTCATATTCACTGAGCAGGGTCAGAATCGGATCATTTTCAGTCAGCAAGTCGGATTTATTCAACACTAACAGCGCTGGAATATTGGCATCGGCACAGGCCACCAGATAGCGGTCGATCAATGTCGGCGCGGGCTCTGGTAAAGGCGCAAACACGATGACGATGAGACTGATGTTGGCTGCGACAGGTTTAACCTTGTGATAGCGGTCGGGGCGGGTCAGGAGCGATTGTCTTGGATAAATCGCGGTGATAATGCCTAAGCCAGTAATCGGATCAGCTTGCCATTTCACCCGATCGCCTGTGACCAGTAATTCGAGGTTGGTACGGGTATGGCAACGCCAAATACTGTCCAATTCAATCGGTTTCCAGAATGGTTCTGGTTCACCATCGGCTACTTGTGGTTTTTCAGGATGCTGTTCAGGCACAGACAAGGCTTGTACTTCGAGTTGACGACCATAATGCTGAACAACCAGTCCATCTAAATCTTGTGACGTGTCAATGTCGTCTTGACGCGATTTATGCTGTTTCTCAATACGACGCTGCTGTTGTTCGGTTAAACGACGCTTACGAATTAAAGCCATTCATATCCCAAAAAATCCACACTTTGAAGACCGCAAAAATAGCATGAAGCCGCTATAGAATTACAGCCAAGATGTAATTAATTTGCTACTATTGATGTTTTTAAGCACTTTAGAATTGCCATCCATGAGCAGCACCCCTGATACACGATTAATTTGGATCGATCTGGAAATGACCGGACTTGATACCGATAACGACAAGATCATTGAAATTGCAACAATTATTACAGATGATCATTTAAATATCTTGGCTGAAGGGCCTGTTTTAGCGGTACATCAATCTGATTTGATTCTAAATGCAATGGATGAGTGGAATACCAAGCAACATGGTCAGTCTGGCCTGATCGAGCGTGTTCGCCGTAGTAAACTCACTGCACAAGATGCGGAACAGCAAACTCTCGAATTTTTGAAAAAATGGGTCAATCCAAAATCTTCTCCGATGTGCGGTAACTCAATTTGCCAAGACCGCCGTTTCTTGCATCGTTTGATGCCTGAACTGGAACAATTCTTCCATTATCGCAATCTGGATGTGTCTTCTGTAAAAGAGCTGGCTAAACGCTGGAGACCAGAAATTATGAGCGGTTTAAAGAAAAATGCATCGCATTTGGCAATGGATGACATCCGTGATTCGATCGCAGAATTAAAATACTATCGTGAATACTTTTTTATCATGAATAACGATAAGTAATCGTTTTCTGAGTCATACATAAAAGGAGCTTTGGCTCCTTTTTTAATGCGCTAAAAATAGTTGGGATTGATCAAAAAATCGCTTAAACTCGGATTTTAATTGCAAACTATAAAAAAGAGAGCGTACATGCAAAGTACTAACCCCATTTTAACGCGGGTAGAAACCTATCAAGATTTGGCTGAGCCAATGACCATTCAGGGTGCGATTCAAAAATCTGTACTTTTAACGGTGATTGCTGCTGTTTTAGGCATGGCCTTATTTTTCTACTGTGCGATGACAGCGAATCTGTCGATTGCTTATGCTGCAACGATTATTGGTGCAGTCGGTGGTCTTATTCTTGCACTCATTACCACATTTAAATCGAATACCGCACCAGCTTTAGCTATTCCTTATGCTTTATTTGAAGGGGCTTTTTTAGGTGGCGTCTCGTTTATTTTCCAGTTGAAATATCCAGGCGTACCTTTACAGGCATTATTGGCAACATTCGTGACCACTTTGGTGCTATTTGCCTTATATAAATTTCAGATCATTCGTGCCACTGAAAAATTTAAGGCAATTGTCATTTCTGCTTCCATCGCAATTGCACTGGTATTTGTGGTGCAGATTATTTTGCGTTTAGCTTTTGGTTCGAGCATCCCTTATATCTTTGAAAGTAACTGGTTGGGTATCGGCTTTGCTGCTTTTGTGGCTGTGATTGCCTCATTAAACCTGATTCTGGACTTTGATCTGATCGAAAATGCCGCTGCTCAACGTGCTCCAAAAGCATTTGAATGGATCTGTGCCATTGCCTTATTGGCAACTTTGGTGTGGATGTATTACTCATTCCTGCGTTTATTGAGTCTGCTTCGTGGCGATGATTAAGTTCTGATTCAATTAAAAATACAAATCGTCTTCCTGTGAAGGCGATTTTTTTATGCAAGATTGTAAAAAAGGTGGATTATGCAATTCCGCAAGCGCTGGAATCTTGGCATCATGTGTTGAAAATTTTTCGAGTGAGAATAAGATGTCACAAGGACTTTTAGCTGGTAAACGTTTTTTAATTGCCGGTATTGCAAGTAAATTATCAATTGCTTACGGTATTGCCGCAGCGTTACACCGTGAAGGTGCAGAGCTCGCGTTTACTTATCCAAATGAAAAGCTGAAAAAACGTGTTGATGATTTTGCAGCACAGTTTGGTTCAACTTTGGTTTTCCCTTGTGATGTTGCTGTTGATCAAGAAATTGACAATGCCTTTGTCGAGTTGGCAAAACACTGGGATGGTTTGGATGGTGTGGTGCATTCAATTGGTTTTGCGCCAGCGCATACGCTTGATGGTGACTTTACTGACGTGACCGATCGTGACGGTTTTAAAATTGCACATGACATTAGTGCATATAGCTTTATCGCGATGGCTCGTGCGGCTAAACCATTATTACAAGCGCGCCAAGGTTGTTTATTGACTTTGACTTATCAGGGTTCTGAGCGTGTGATGCCGAACTATAACGTGATGGGTATGGCGAAAGCATCGTTAGAAGCAGGCGTTCGTTATTTAGCGTCAAGTTTGGGTGTAGATGGTATTCGCGTGAATGCAATTTCTGCTGGTCCAATCCGTACTTTAGCAGCATCAGGCATTAAGTCTTTCCGTAAGATGTTAGATGCCAATGAAAAAATCTCTCCACTAAAACGTAATGTGACGATTGAAGAAGTGGGCAATGCTGCATTATTCCTTTGCTCACCGTGGGCTTCGGGTATTACGGGTGAAATCATGTATGTTGATGGCGGCTTTAATACGGTTGGTATGAGCCAAAGCATGATGGATGATGAATAGTTAGATTGATCTAAATTATTTGATAAAGCCGCTTTTATAGCGGCTTTGTTTTTTCAAAACTGTGGAAATAACGCCTGCGTTAGGCGATTTCATCTTCCAGCCCACTTTAGCTCATTTTTATAAGTCGCAAACAGCTGGGCGACTATGGATAACATTTCGTTAAAGCATTGCACAATTTCTACCCAACTAGCCTCTGGAAATTTATGGTCCTCCGAGCTTACTTGGAATTGAACCGTTCGCTCCTCATCATTCCCAAAGGATTGAATTGAATCGAAAACCTGCTTTTCAGAGAAATGAACATATCCCGAGGTGTATTTGTATGTATTTTTAACCCAAGGGTGCTTTTCGCTCATCCGCTCTATCAGGTATCCGTCCCTGAGTTGTTTTCCATCACGACACTTGAACTTGTGCAAAGGCTTACCACCAATGACGGCCAATGCCATTCCCGAAGGGTCATCTACATACGTATATGCCAAGAAGCGACTTACCGTATCCAACTGCATTCGAACTATCGCCCGCGAGCAAGTCATGTTTTTAGCATTGACCAAATCGCGCAAACCAGTGGCTAGACTTAAAGATCGTTTAGTGACGCCAATAACTACGATGTCCAAGATATACATAGGCCCGCCTTCTCCACCGAGCGTTTCCATACCAATCTTTGGAAAGTCCTCTATCCACTGATCTAACACTTGAAGTTCTCGACCAAGATTCATAATTACCTAGCTACAGTTACATAGCAAATTTTCCGAATAATCAAAATGAAAATGCCATATAACTAATTTTGTGCTTATCCAACATAATTATATTTTGATCAGCATATAAAACAGCAATATTTACGTCAATAAAAAAAACTAGTAAGCCTTATTTCATAATTTTTAACACAACAATAAACGATCTATTGAAAATATATCAATAAGTATAATTATCTATTTGTCATCCTATCCTTTATATGCTAATTAATGCTGGTTTTTGTTTAATCGAAAATTCTAAAGAGAATGTCGATAAATATATTATTTTTTAGCTTTCGGGGTAGGTCAAAAAACGTGAAGAAAATAGCTGTTGTTTTAGGATTAGTCACTCTTCTTTCACTTCAAGGTTGTGCTGCAGTCATGGCAAGTAACCAACCGCATAAAAAGAATATGACGGTTTTAGAAGTGGGGAAGCATCGAAATTATGTGATTTCTGAATTGGGTGCACCCGTCACTTCAGAAACAGTGAATGGCGAACGTAAAGAGATTTATACCTTCCAGCAAGGCTACTCAAAAGCAGCCAGAATCAGCCGTACGCTATGGCACACGACTGCGGATATTGCCACCATTGGTCTATGGGAAGTGATTGGCTCACCGACCGAGATGTATTTTAATGGTCAGAAACTCTCGTATGAAGTTGTTTTTGATGATCAGGACAAGATTAAACGTATTCAACAGATCCAGAATAATCCAGATCTGGTGAAAGAATAAGCGTGCCAAACAATAGCGCTAGGGCTATTGTTTCGGTAGTTCTTTTAAAGGACTTCCACCAAGTGCTTGCATCAAGGTCACATACGCATTGTATTGATTCTGCTTGGTTTCAACCAAACTGAGTCGGGCATTACGTGTAGTTTCCTGTGCATCCAGTAAATTCTTTAAGGCAATTGCACCATTGCGATAACGCACTTGGGTTAAGCGTTCAGTTTTATCTGCTAGCTCGACATTACGTTGTTGTAATTGAACTTGCTGATTCAGTTGAGTGCGATTAGATAAGGCATTTTCCACATCAGCAAAGGCCTGATAGAGCGTTTGACGATATTGAGTAATGGCTTTTTCATACTCAAGATCACTGATTGCAATATCTTTCTTCATATCATTATATTGCAGGAAAGGTAGGCTTAAGCTCGCACCCAAGGTTAGAGCAGGGTTCTTCAATAACTGAGTTAATGATGTACTTGTAGAGCCGAGACTTCCAGTCAGATTAATTGATGGATAGTAGCTGGCTTTAGTCGCATCTTTCGTGGCTAAGGTTTTACGTAAGCGTAATTCTGAAGCCTGCAAGTCTGGACGGCGCGATAAAATATCAGCAGGTAAGCCTGTAGCGATATTTGGCAAAGCATTGCGTGGTAATTGTGCTGGTTCCTTGATATTTAATTGCTGCACTGGCTCATGCAGTAAAACGGCAAGGGCGGTACGGGTTTCAACACGTTGTTGTTCGATTTGACTGAGACTGGCTTTCTGGCTTTGTACCGATTGCTCTGCTTGAGTGAGATCCAGACCAGAAACAGCACCTGCTTTGTATTGTGACTTCACTAGAGAATAGGTTTTTTGAGTCGAAGCCAAGTTCTGTTGAACAGTTTGATAACGCTCATTCAGATAACCCAGCTGCCAATACAGTTTCGCTGTTGTGCCAACTAGACTTTGCGCAGTGGCTTGCAAGTCTTGTTCACTTGCTAAAGCTTCCCAACGGCTGGCTTCTGTTTGGCTGGCTAGCTTGCCAAATAGATCAAGCTCATAGCTGACCCCCGCGCTGGTGGTTAAACCACGATCAGAGCCATTACCTGAACGTAGGTCATAACTATGACCAGTGGAAACCGTAGAGCTGGTACGCAGGCCTTGTTTATTTTCAGTCAAATCCGCTTGTAAGCGGGCTTGTTTCAGGGTGATGCCTGCGACGCTTAAATCACTATTTTTTGCCAGTACCTGATCGACTAGTTGATTCAACTGGGCATCATTAAACAGGGTCCACCATTGATCGGTCAGATTAACATTTCTATTTTTTTGTGCATCGTACTGGAACTGTTGTGGTACTTGTACAGCAGGGGCGTTGTAGGGTGTTTTGACGACTGCAGAACAGCCAGCCAAGGAGCCAGTGAGTACCAGTGCAAGTCCTAATTTTGTGAATTGAAAAGACATACTCAAATTCCTTACTCTCTCGCTAAAGCAGCAACTGGGTCGAGTTGTGCCGCATTTCTTGCTGGCAAGAAGCCAAATACAATACCAATCAGACTTGAGCAGACAAAAGCTGCCACAATCGAGGTGGTTGAATAACTCATTTCAATCACACCTTTGGCGAAGTGACCAATAATCTGCCCAATCCCTAAAGACAGCAGCACGCCCAGCACACCACCCAATAAACAGACCAGAATGGCCTCGATCAGGAATTGCTGCAAAATATCACTTTGACGAGCGCCCACTGCCATACGCACCCCAATTTCCTGAGTACGTTCGGTCACAGAAACCAGCATAATATTCATTACCCCAATCCCGCCAACCACGAGCGAAATCACGGCAATTGCAGAAATCAGCAAGGTCATGGTGGCCGTAGTCTGTTGAATGGTTTCACGAATACTGTCAGAGTTCTGGGTAAATACATCCTGTGCGCCGTGACGCTGTTCCAATAAGGTCAGAATCGCATTTTCAGCAGCACTACTTGGATATTCGTCTTTAATACGCACAATGATGCTGCGAACATTGGACTGACCCAACATACGGCTCATCACGGTTGAGTAGGGCAGATAAACATTCAGGCTGTCAGAACTTCCCATAAAGCCTTGCTGTGCATCAATCACACCAATAATACGGCTCGGCACACTACCTAATAACAGCACCTGACCGACAGGATTGGTACCATCAGCAAAGAAGGTCTTTTCTGTGTTGGTATCAATCACCACATCTTGGGCACGTTGAGTCACACTGGCCTTATCAAAAGGCTGGCCTGACTTAAAGGTCATACCGCGCACATAGAAGAAATCTGAGCTGACGCCATTTACAGTCGCTGCGGCTTCAGTATCTTTATAACGCAGCGTAAGACTGGTATTGGCTGAAGGACTGACCCCATCCACATAAGGCTGTTCTGCCAATGCTTCGGCATCAGCAGGGATCAGCGTCTTGGCTTGTGAGGTACGTGAGTTATCACCAAAACCACGCCCTTGATAGACGGTAATGGTATTGGTTCCCAGACTACTGATATTTTCCAGAATCTGCTTTTGTGAACCATTCCCCAGCGCCACGACCGAGACCACTGAGGCGATCCCGATAATGATTCCGAGCATGGTCAGGAAGGTTCGCATTCGATGCGCATTCATCGCTAGCAAGGCCATACGGAATGCTTCACCAAGGCGATCAAAGAAAGAACGCCAAGCGGAGGTTTTTTTCTGTGGAGTCCGTTGCAGCGTTTGATGTTCTAAATCATGATCTTCATTTTCAGGCACATTGGCACGGTCTGAAATAATATTACCGTCACTGATTTCGATAATACGGGTCGCATTTTTCGCAACATTCAGATCGTGTGTGACCAGAATAATGGTATGGCCTTTGGCATTCAGCTCACGCAAAATGCGCATCACTTCAATACCACTATTCTTATCTAGTGCACCTGTCGGTTCATCGGCAAGGATGACATCACCACCGTTCATTAAGGCACGGGCGATGGATACACGTTGTTGCTGACCACCTGAAAGCTGGCTTGGGCGATGATGTAAACGTTCTTCCAGTCCGAGTTCTGATAATAATTTAGCAGAACGTTCCTGACGTAGATGACTGTCGACACCCGCATAAATCGCAGGAACTTCAACGTTACCTGAGGCACTTAAATCCCCAAGTAAATGATAGCGCTGGAAAATAAAACCAAAATATTCACGGCGTAATTGGGCCAGTTCATCAGGCTCTAGCTGACGTGTTTCACGACCATTGACCTGATAGCTGCCCGCAGTAGGTTTGTCGAGACAGCCCAGAATATTCATCAGGGTTGACTTACCAGAACCAGACTGCCCGACGATCGCAACCAGTTCACCCGCATAAATCTTGAGGTCGATTCCTTTCAGGATCTGGACAGTACCTTCTCCCGCAGGAAACTCACGGGTGAGGTTACTGACCTCAAGCAATGGCTGTGATGAATGTGTTTGATGTTGAGTCATATTACATTCTCATTGCACGTTGGTTGCTACGTTTTGCAGCTTCATTTGAGCTGTCAGAGGCATCGGCAATCACCACTTGATCACCTTGTTTCAAGCCTTTAAGTACTTGTGCAGTAACACGGTTGTTTAAACCAATTAATACAGGTTGTGGTTGTGCTGAACCATCAGCCTGTAAGACACGTACCATACCTGTAGAGGCTTTACCTTGTGCAACAAGCGCTTTTTCTTCTTCACTCAGCTCTAGACGTTTTGGACGTTGCGCTTTGTCACTATCCGATTTTTTCGCTTGTTCTGCTGATCGATTACCTTGACCGCCCTTGGCACTACGATTACCGCGTTGAGTCTGGATTGCTGCTGCTGGAATGGTTAATGCATTTTTGGCATCAGCAAGTACGATGTAAACCTGTGCCGTCATATCAATACGAAGTTTGCCATCTTCATTCGGGACATCAAATAATGCGTTGTAGTACACCGCTGCATTCGACGTCGATGAACTGTTACTGCTGGTGGTTTCGGTATTGATTGAGTTTGGCGCAGGTTCAACCTGACGCAATTTCGCGTAATGTTTCTTGTCGCTGTTACCTAGAGTAGTGAAATAAACGGTTTGGCCTTTTTCCACCTTCATGACATCGGCTTCAGAAATCTGTGCCTTGATGGTCATGGTATCGAGCTTTGCCAGTTTCACAATGGTTGGTGCTGTTTGATTGGCGTTTACAGTCTGGCCTTCTTCGGTCACGATTGCGACGATGGTACCGTCCATTGGCGCAACAATACGGGTGTAGCCTAAATCTTCTTTAGCTGTTGCAAGCGTTAAGCGAGATTGTTCAATCTGTGCATTGATCGATGCAATTTGAGCTTGCGCCGTTTTAAAGTTTGCCAAAGCCGCTTCCAGTTCAGCACGAGAGGTTGCATCTTGGCTGTACATGGCCTGCTGACGCTTATATTCAGCTTCGACTTTGGCTAGATTGGCTTGCTGTACTGCCAATTGCGCCTGTTGGTTTTTAATATTGGCATCGGCCGTTTTCTTTTCGTTTTCCTGACGAATCGAATCAATCTGTGCAATCAGTTGACCTTGTTTAACCTGGTCACCCAACTGAACATACATCTTTTTCACCTGACCTGATACCTGCGCACCCACACTCACCATTTTGGTGGCTTCCAGTACACCTGTTGCCAATACCGAGTCTTCAATATCTCCGCGAGAAACTTCAGCACTGATATATTGCGGTGCTTGGGCTTTAGGCTTAAAGAACATCCATCCGAGCGCTGCGATGATAAGCACACCGAGAGCAATCATGATGAGTTTGCGAGGTTGGATTTTTTTAGTGGTTGTTTTTGGCATGGCAGCAGGTCAAAAGTGAGAAACTGAACGTAGTATAAAATTGAAATAAGGATAAAGCGTGAATATTTTTAATCTAGAATGAGAATTATTTTCTATTTTCCTGCTCAGTTATTCTATAAAAATCTGATAAATACTGCGTGCGCCTTGTTCAGCACAGGTGGGAAGGGCAATGCCACCTTTTGATGGAAGTGCAAATTCTCGCGGGTTAATTCGAATCAGATTAGGGGCAAAACGCTCGCTAAAATAACGCACGGTTGGTATCGCCGTACCTGCACCCAATTCGATGACAACAGGCTGATGATGGTCTTCTAAAAAAGTAGTGAGACGATGCATCTGTTGTTTTTGACGCTGACTGAGCCACGTATAATCATCAAACATCAAGATATTTGGGCGAGCAAGATTGCCGCAGTGAGGACATCGTGGAAGTTGTCCTTGCCATTGGCAATGCTGATGATCAATTTCTGGTGTTAATTCATCTGCTGGCCAGATATCGGATTCACAGGCTGTAAGACATTGTAGATGGTGAATAGAACCATGACATTCATAAATGTATTGTGGATCAAAGCCTGCTTTTTGAAATTGTCCATCTACATTGGACGTAAATACAAAATAGGGCAGTTTCAAGCGTTCAGCTAATTGCCTTAGTGCATGAAATCCAGTATGTGGAATAGTCTGCCGATACAATGCCAAGCGATGTCCATAAAATCCCCAAGCCAGATCTGGTTGTTGCTTAAATGCGGCTGGATTTGCGATTTCGGTAAAATCAAGGCGCTGTTTGCCGAGTTCAGGATACGCTTGCCACATGCCCTGATTACCGCGAAAGTCGGGTAGACCTGAATCGACACCCATGCCTGCACCAGCGCTGATGATCAGGCTATCTGCTGATTTAAACAGATTTTTTATTTGTTCAGTTTGATGGGGATCTAGATGGAAAGACATGTAAATGCCTGTTGTGATTATGATGAGATGAATTATCTGGTTTTAAGCGGGTTGGGCAAATAGCGTGGTTCCACACAATTCACTCAACGCCTGTAACATCAAATGTTCAGCATTCTCTTTCGACATACCTTTAATCGACGCATCAATTCGCAATAATAAATCAGGCCAGTTTAAGAACTGTCTTGGATTCAAGCGGCGTAAGGCCTGTTGATATTGCGAAACTTTGGTTTTCCAGATGCCGAGCTGAATCGCATTGTGTGGTTGCTCAAACAATTGCATCAATAAACGCATTTCTTTGCTCAGTGTCCACAAAATCAGGCTGTCAGGTTCACCCGCAGCAATCAGGTACTGATAAATCTTCACGGATTGGGCCAGATTTCCTGTAAGTACCGCATCACTTAAATCATAAGTGGTATAGCGGGACTGATCTTGTAAGCAGGCATAAAGCTGTTCAATCTGAATCTGTTGAATGTCTGGGAACGTATCTGCGACTCGCATCAAGCTGTTTTTGGCAGCCAGCAAGTTATGTTCATGATGCTGCATGAGCCATTGCCAGGCATCATTATTGAGCTGGATATTTAACTTTTCTGCTTCGATAGCGAGGATACGCTGTCGATCTTGCGGATAGGTTGCGGTAAGTGGCACAACCACGCCGTTGGCTTCAACCACCTGAAAAAAAGCTGACTTTAAACTGCTACTGTCTTGTTTCGGCAGAACGATCAATAGCAGGTTATGTTCATTATGTTGAATATAACTTTTGAGTTGTTTCAAGCCATTGGCATCAGGCTTGATATTGCCATGTACTTCAATCGCAAGTTGTTGAGAAAACAAGGACAGGCTATTCAGCGCATTAAAGACATTTTTCCAGTCATTTACGCTACTAATATCGTAGCGCTGGCGTTCAACTTCTTGTTGTTGCCAGCTTTTACGAAATGCATCAAGCAAGTTTTGTTCAAGCAGAGGCTCTTGTCCATGCATGATCCATGCACCACGAGCTTCATTGACACGTTTTAAGGCTTGAACATAATCCAGTTTCATAATACGTGATTATGGCTGAGCTTTAGGTAAACGGTTGGCAGCAATTTGACGTGTGATCTGTTGTGCCACATCATCAATCACAATACGGTTCAGATACGCTTCTTGCTGGTTATCGGTGTTTACCGTTGCCACATCGTATTGGTAAGTACGAGAAGCGGTAAGTGTACGCGGTTCAGTAATTTTGCGGCCTTGACGATCTTCGATCTGGAACGTCACGGTTAAGCGTAATAATACTTCGGTTAATTTACCGTTGAGGAGCTGACGGCGAGGGGTGTAATCCAGAATGCGAAGGACATAGGCATCATTGGCATTGCTGAGTTGTACGCCCGTTGCGCTGAGGTAAATGCTGAGTCGGTTTTCAAGCTCGCCCGTGTTGCTAGGCAAGGCTAAAGACAGCTTGTTATACACCAATGGTGCTGCTGTTGGGTTACTTCCTTTCAAATGAAAGCCGCAGCCGACTAAGCCTGCACTTAGGCCTAAAGTGAGAACGATAGCAGCTGCACGTTGCGCTAAGTGCATATTTATTCCTCTATTTATTCATCTTCCCCAAGCCCTCTTTGTTCAATTGAGGGAACCTCTCTTTTTTAGTGAAAGAGAGGTTGAAAGGGACTATCAAACAACTAAATTAACGAGTTTATTTGGTACCACAATTTCTTTCTTGGTCGGGCCAGTCAAGAATTGTTGAACTTCTGGTAAAGCTTTTGCCAGAGCCAATAAGTCATCTTTAGACATATCAACTGCGACGTCTAACTTACCACGAAGTTTACCATTCACTTGTACAACAATCGTTTGTGTATTACGTGTTAATGCAGACTCATCGACTTGCGGGAATTCAACTGTGGTGAGTTCCAGACCAAACTGAGTCAATAAAGTTTGACTTAAATGTGGTGCAAATGGTGCAAGCAAGGTAAGAAGCGTTGTGATCGCTTCACGTGCGACAGCCGCATCATTATCATCTTTTGCTTCAAACTTGTTGCTGGCATTGAGTAATTCCATCAATGCTGCAATGGCGGTGTTGAAGGCATGACGACGCTCGATGTCATCACCCACTTTCTGAATGGTTTCATGCGTTTTACGACGTAAATCTTGCGCATCTTTAGAAAGATTTGCGGTATCAATCGCAGTCGCTTGATTGCCTTTTTCAAGGAAGCCTGCCGCTAAACGCCATACACGTTTCAAGAAACGGTTTGCGCCTTCTACACCTGCATCTGACCATTCCAATGATTGATCTGGCGGTGCAGCAAACATCATGAAGACACGTGCTGTATCTGCCCCGTATTGATCAATAATCGCTTGTGGATCAATACCATTGTTTTTCGACTTAGACATTTTTTCTTGTCCGCCGATCACAACTTCCTGACCATCACCTGAATATTTTGCAGACAGGATACGACCTTTTTCGTCACGTTCTAATTCGATGTCAGCAGGGTTGAACCAGGTTTTCTTGCCATTCTCAGCTTCACGGTAGAAGGTGTCGGCCAAAACCATGCCTTGTGTTAACAAGTTAGTAAATGGTTCGTTACCTTGTACTACGCCTTCATCACGCATCAATTTATGGAAGAAACGTGCATAAAGTAAGTGTAGAATTGCGTGCTCTACACCACCGATATATTGGTTCACAGGAAGCCAGTTTTGTGCAGCTTCAGGTTTGACCATACCGCCAGTAAAGTCTGGAGATGCATAGCGTGCATAGTACCAAGATGATTCTACGAAAGTATCCAATGTATCTGTTTCACGACGTGCATCGCTGCCACAGCTTGGACATTTGGTTTCATAGAACTCAGGCATTTTATTCAATGGGTTGCCAGAACCATCTGGAACGACATCTGTCGGTAATACCACTGGTAATTGATCTTCTGGAACTGGCACCTGACCACAACTGTTACAGTTGATCATCGGGATTGGACAACCCCAGTAACGTTGACGAGAGACACCCCAGTCACGTAAACGGAATTGAACTTTAGCGTTTGCCAAAGCTTGTGGTTCTAATTTTGCGAGGAATGCATCGAAAGCAGCTTGGAATGCTAAACCGTCAAACTCACCAGAATTGACCAATTTACCTTCTTTCGAGCCATACCATTCTTGCCATTCAGTTGCAGAATAATCTGCATCGTCAGCACCTTTGGCATCAATCACTTGCTTGATTGGCAAATTGAACTTATTTGCAAATTCAAAGTCACGTTCATCATGTGCTGGAACCGCCATTACAGCGCCAGAACCATAAGACATTAATACGTAGTTTGCGATCCAGACTGGAAGCTCTTCACCCGTTACAGGGTGTTTTACGAACAAACCTGTTGCCATGCCTTTCTTTTCAGCAGTGGCTAAATCCGCTTCTGCTACCGAACCCATGCGGCATTCTTCAATAAATGCAGCCAATTCAGGGTTGCCTGCTTCTGATTGGAGGGCAGCAGCTTTAAGCGCTAGCGGGTGTTCTGCTGCAACCGCAACGTATGTCACACCCATAAGTGTGTCAGCACGCGTTGTATAAACCGTTAAGCCGTCAGCATAGATTGCAGGATTGGCAGAAGGGAAGGTGATTTCCATGCCTGTTGAACGACCGATCCAGTTACGTTGCATGGTCAACACTTGTTGAGGCCAGCCATCTTGCAAGGTATCTAGGTCATCTAATAATTCTTGTGCATAGTCCGTGATGCGGAAGTAGTACATTGGAATATCACGTTTTTCGACCAATGCACCTGAACGCCAGCCACGACCATTTTCAACTTGTTCATTGGCTAAAACAGTCTGGTCTACAGGATCCCAGTTCACTGTTGAAAGCTTACGATAGATCAAGCCTTTTTTATAAAGCTGTACGAATAACCATTGTTCCCAGTGATAATACTCTGGTGTACAGGTTGCAAATTCACGATCCCAATCGACAGACAAGCCCAATTTTTTTAATTGGTCACGCATATAAGCGATGTTTTCAAATGTCCATTTGGCAGGTGCAACCTGATGCGCAATCGCTGCATTTTCAGCAGGTAAACCGAAAGCATCCCAACCCATTGGCTGTAGGACTGTCTCGCCTTTTAAACGATAAAAGCGGCTGATGACGTCGCCAATTGTATAGTTACGCACATGCCCCATGTGCAGCTTGCCACTTGGGTAAGGGAACATCGACAGGATATAGCGATGTTTACCCTCTACAGTGTCTGCAACTTTAAAAACTTTGCGATTGTCCCAGTCTTGTTGAACTTGAGGCTCAATGGCACTTGCTTGATATTCGGAGTCAATGTGAGAAGTCGTCATAGGGATATGCGATACAACAAAAAAGTAAAGTTAAGATTGCTGCACAGCATAGCGCAAAATTGTAGGAAATGTCAGTTTTTAGATCGGGATTTTATCTGCAAGCTCACCTGTCTTAAAAGTCGCTTGCAGATCAGTACACGGTTTAATGAACAGATTGTGGTGTGTTTGCAGGTGGAGTTTGTGGTTTGACAGTATTTGCTGGCACTTGAGGTTCAACTTGAGGTACTGGGGATGCAGTATTCGGGTTAGTCGTTGCATTATCCTGCTGAGAAGGATTTTGTTTCACTTGATGACTGCTGCCATAAGTTGAAACTTTATCCAGTCTTTTGGCACCTTTCGGTGGCGGTGTTGTGGTGTAATGGGTCGAGCCATTGGCATCCATCCATTTATAATATTGCTGTGCATGGTTCTGGCTTGAACACAATAATATTGCTGTTGTTGCGAATGTGTATAAGCTTGATTTTAAATAAGATGATTTCATATTTGATCTCCCCAAGAGAATGCTGTTTATATTCGATCAAAATGCTGAATTGAGTCGTTTACAATGCCTATTTTTACTTAAAAAGAAAACAGTTTTTTGACAAAAGGACGTTTAAAAAGACCAAATTATTCCGTGAAATGTGTTTAAAAAAACAACAGCTAAAAAATATTCGTTAAAAACCTTTTCTTTGTTCTTGACTTTGCTTATGAAAGAAACAAGAATGCATTCTTAAGTTTTATATGCGCTTATTTGATCACCCTTCGAATAAATGTCATGGCTTGTAATGGACATTCTTTCTAGCCGAGAGAATGATTTTTTGAAATTTGCTTATCCCAGCATATTTTGATTCGAGATGTCATCAAGTTTATACGGCTGATGAGTCTCAGAAAATTTTTCCTATTACAGCAAAAACGAGTAGAATACGCACACTTATAAGAAGTGCAAAAGTTAATGAATAACACACAATTTATGTCTCCCATAAATTGTGCTAACACTAGGGTGAATCACGTTGGAACTTTTATCTGGTGGTGAAATGCTCGTTCGTGCCCTCGCGGACGAAGGCGTAGAGCATGTTTTTGGGTATCCAGGCGGCGCTGTATTACATATTTACGATGCGCTATTTCAACAAGACAAAATTAACCATTACCTCGTGCGTCATGAGCAAGCTGCTGGTCATATGGCAGATGCATACTCACGCGTAACGGGTAAAACTGGTGTAGTACTGGTCACCTCAGGACCAGGCGCGACCAATACCGTCACTCCAATTGCTACAGCCTACATGGACTCAATCCCAATGGTGATTTTGTCTGGCCAGGTTGCAAGCCATCTGATTGGTGAAGATGCGTTCCAAGAAACAGATATGGTTGGTATTTCTCGTCCAATCGTAAAACATAGTTTCCAGGTGCGTCACGCTAGCGAAATTCCTGCAATTATCAAGAAAGCATTCTATATTGCTGCATCTGGCCGTCCAGGTCCAGTTGTGGTTGATATTCCAAAGGATGCAACCAATCCAGCAGAAAAATTTGCCTACGAATATCCTGAAAAAGTGAAGATGCGCTCATATCAGCCGCCTTCACGTGGTCATTCAGGTCAAATTCGCAAAGCGATTGATGAACTGATTTCTGCAAAACGCCCGATCATTTATACCGGTGGTGGTGTTGTTCAGGGCAATGCTTCTGGCTTATTGACTGAGCTGGCACATTTACTTGGCTATCCAGTAACAAATACCTTAATGGGCTTAGGTGCTTTCCCAGGCGATGATCCACAGTTCGTGGGTATGTTAGGGATGCATGGTACCTATGAAGCCAATATGGCGATGCATAATGCAGATGTAATTCTGGCAATTGGCGCACGTTTCGATGACCGTGTAACCAATAACCCTGCAAAATTCTGTACCAATGCAAAAGTCATTCATATTGATGTAGACCCAGCAGCAATTTCGAAAACCATTATGGCGCACATCCCGATCGTGGGTGCAGTAGAGCCAGTGCTTCAAGAAATGTTAGCGCAGCTGAAACAGATGAATGTATCGAAGCCAAACCCTGAAGCAATTGCGGAATGGTGGTCTCAGATTAATGAGTGGCGCAAAGTACATGGTTTACGTTATGAAGCAGGCCAGAATGGTGTGATGAAGCCGCAGCAAGTGGTTGAAGCACTTGATCGTGTGACCAATGGTGAAGCGATTATTACTTCTGACGTAGGCCAGCATCAAATGTTCGGTGCCAATTACTACAAATACAAACGTCCACGCCAATGGATCAACTCTGGCGGCTTGGGCACCATGGGTGTTGGTTTACCGTATGCGATGGCTGCAAAGCTTGCATTCCCTGACCAGCAAGTGGTTTGTATTACAGGTGAAGCATCAATCCAGATGTGTATTCAAGAATTATCAACATGTAAGCAATATGGCTTGAATGTGAAAATTCTCTGCTTGAATAACCAAGCGCTGGGCATGGTGAAACAGTGGCAGGACATGAACTATGAAGGACGTCATTCAAGTTCTTATGTAGATTCATTACCTGACTTTGCCAAGTTAATGGAAGCTTATGGTCACGTTGGCATTCAGATTAACCACGCAGATGAGCTGGAATCTAAATTAGCTGAAGCGATGGCAATTAATGATAAATGTGTATTCATTAATGTCATGGTAGACCGTACTGAACATGTATACCCAATGCTGGTTGCTGGTCAGTCCATGAAGGATATGTGGTTAGGTAAAGGGGAGCGTACATAATGAGACATATTATTTCTGTACTCGTTGAAAACGAGGCTGGTGCGCTTTCTCGTCTTGTTGGTCTTTTCAGCCAACGTGGCTACAACATTGAAACCCTCAATGTTGCGCCAACTGAAGATGAAACTTTATCTCGTCTGACTTTAACCACTTATGGTGACGATCATAAAATCGAGCAAATCACCAAACAGCTCAACAAACTGGTTGAAGTTGTAAAAGTGGTTGACCTGTCAGAAGGTTCACACATTGAACGTGAATTGATGCTGATTAAGGTCAAGGCATTGGGTGCAGCGCGTGCGGAAATCAAACGTACAGCTGACATCTTCCGTGCGCAAATCGTAGATGTTACACCGACGACCTATACGATTCAGATTGCGGGTACGACTGAAAAGATTGATGGTTTTATTGATGCGCTCGCAGAAAATACCATTCTTGAAGTGGTTCGCTCTGGTGTATCAGGTATCGCACGCGGCGAAAAAGTTTTAACAATTTAAAAATCTCCCCCAACCCCTCTTTGTAAAGAGGGGGGATCATCCAGAACGGTAATCCTGGGGGAGCCAACAAAAGATCTGTCCTTGCAGAACAAGGGAAATGACAACAATTTTAGCGGAGTAAACAGATGCAAATTTTTTACGATAAAGACTGTGACTTATCTATCATCCAAGGCAAGAAAGTTGCAATCATTGGTTATGGTTCACAAGGTCATGCACACGCACTTAACTTGAAAGACTCTGGCGTAGACGTAACTGTTGGTTTACGTGCTGGTTCAGCATCTTGGAAAAAAGCTGAAAATTCTGGTCTTAAAGTATCTGAAGTTCCAGCTGCTGTAGCGCAAGCTGACTTAGTCATGATCTTGACTCCAGACGAATTCCAATCTCAACTTTATCGTGACGTTATTGAACCGAACATCAAAGAAGGTGCAACTTTAGCATTTGCTCATGGTTTCTCTATTCTTTATAACCAAGTTGTTCCACGTAAAGATCTAGATGTGATCATGGTTGCACCGAAAGCACCAGGTCATACAGTTCGTTCAGAATACCAACGTGGTTCAGGTGTTCCTGATCTTATCGCAATCCATCAAGATGCTTCTGGTAATGCACGTAACGTGGCGCTTTCTTATGCTTCTGGCGTAGGTGGTGGTCGTACCGGTATTATCCAGACTTCATTCAAAGAAGAAACTGAAACTGACTTATTCGGTGAGCAAGCAGTTCTTTGTGGTGGTGCTGTTGAATTGGTTAAAATGGGCTTCGAAACTTTGGTTGAAGCTGGTTATGCACCAGAAATGGCTTACTTCGAATGCTTACACGAACTTAAGTTAATCGTTGACTTGATGTTCGAAGGCGGTATCGCTGACATGAACTATTCAGTATCGAACAATGCTGAATATGGCGAATACGTAACTGGCGTTGAAGTCATCAATGAACAGTCTCGTGAAGCAATGCGTAATGCATTGAAACGTATCCAGTCTGGTGAATATGCGAAGATGTTCATTCAGGAAGGTGCATTGAACTATCCATCAATGACTGCTCGTCGTCGTCAAAACGCAGCACATGGCATCGAAGTAACTGGTGCTAAATTACGTGCGATGATGCCTTGGATTCAAGCAAACAAAATCGTAGATAAAGAGAAAAATTAATTTTTCTAATTAAATGATTTTGTGTTATAAAACCCTGCCTTAGCAGGGTTTTATATATTTAAGATTAAATAATTAGTTTTGGGTGGATAATGAGTTTACCGTTAACAGATCTACAAAAAAACAGATTAAAGGTTTTGGAGCCAAGATTAAACCGAGCGATAAATGAACAGAATTATAAATTTGCGAAAGAAGTAGTAATCGAGATTCAAGGCTTATTAAGACCAACAAAACATTTTGTTAGATTAGTACAAGCTAAGAATAAATTATGTGAATTAGCAATTGAATTGAACGATACTAAGTCTGCTCTATCACTATTGAATTCAAATATTTTAGTTATCAATAAAAATACTAGACTCTATTTAGAGACTATTTCATTATTGGCAATTTGCCATCTAAGAATGAAAGATGTCGATGGTGCAAAAAAATATATTAAAGAAGTCTTAGTGAATCATACTGTTATAAAAACAGAAAGAACTAGAGAAATTTTTCACTTTGAAATTATAAATAGGTTTAATGAAGAAGTTGCTTTAGCAACTTTAACTGGATTTGACGAGTTCTATTTAAATCCTGAAGAAATTGAAAAAGAAGCTATTAAAATTATTCGAACTTTATCTGAAGATGAGATTTTTAGTCAGATTGGGAAAGTTTCTCCACAATCAACTAAAGACCTAATTTATATAGTTCATGACTATTCAACGAAACAATTAACATTCACAGAAAGATTAGCCTTGCCAAGCCCAGATCAGAAAATTAAAGATAAAGAAGTGGGTTTAACCGTCTTTGAGTCGGTAAAACGTGTTTTATATAATTCATTATGTAATCCTGAAAGTGAAATATATAAAGCTTGGTTTAATAATGGTTTACAAGTGGTACTAGACAAAAAATATATTGTTACTGCTGTTGTGAGTTGCTTAAGTGAGATAGGTTTTGGAATTTCTATGATAGTGCCTTCATTAGTAGCATTAATTACAAAATTTGGTATAGAAGTCTATTGTACAAAGCAAAAGCCGTTATACATTTCTGAGATTAGAAATATATAAGAGGCGATTAATAACAGAGTTATAACAATATGGGCAAAAAATCAGATTAGTATTGTTTGAGTTTTAAGTATTTTTTATGAGAGATTGATCACTGATTGAGAATAACAATGCGCTATGATTTTTGCATAGAGATACGATTGAAAAAAAATAAAAATCAATAAAGTGAAAATTAAATAAACGCTGATAAAGATAAATGGGTCTCTAGGAAATAGTTGAAATAAAAAAATAAGGTTTTTCATCGGCTTGAATTTAACATTTGCTTTTATTCTATTGATTTATAAAGTGAAAAGGACTTGACCTTATGTGAGATGATGCTATTGTTAAGGAAAGTTTATGAATCACAGATTCATTGCTTTTTGGGGTGTGGAAGGTCGTTCGGATTTCGAGCATTTTTGCTCATCAAATAAAAAAAAGTACTGAATAATCATGGAAGTCCTTTATGGTTCACGTTGATTACGATAGCACATTGGTCATCGTTTCCATTTTGGTTGCAATAGCGACATGCTATGCTGCAGTTTCAATGGAAGAACTCGTTTTTAAAGTTGCTTATAAAAAATTTGAAAAAAGCATTTTAGTGGCGAGTGGGTTAATCTTGGGATTAGCGATATGGTCAATGCACTTTGTGGGAATGCTGGCTAGCCATTTGCCAGAAGGGTATCATTTTGATGTTAATTTAACCGTACTGTCTTATCTGGTGGGTGCGGTGGCTTCCATTTTTGCAGTATGGTTAACCTCACGACCCACGTTACCATTGCCCCGTTTGATTCTCGGTGCCGTTTTTATGGGCCTTGGAATATCGGGTATGCATTACACCGGCATGCTGGCGTTAACGGTTGAACACCACCGCATGCATTATGATCCACTGTTGGTGATTTGTTCGGTACTCATTGCGATTAGTGGTTCTGGTTTAAGTTTCTTTTTCATTTTCAAATATAAAAGCGCTGTCAAATATCGAACTTTACTTAAAGCAATCATCGCTGTCCTGATGGCATTTAGTATTGTTGGCATGCATTATACGGGCATGGCAGCCACCTATTTTGATGAAAGTCTGGCTCAAATCCTGACCTCGGATCAGACCGAACAAAGCGTTTTACTCTTTACCATTATTTTTATTACCAGTCTGGTTTTTGTTGCAGGTTTTGCAGTTGCTGTGTTGGAAGCACGTCTGGAAGAACGCAATGAACAGCTCACAAAAATTAATAAAGAGTTGGCTACACAGTCCTTACACGATGCACTGACAAAATTACCCAATCGTTTATTTCTGACTGATTATGCTGAAGTCGTATTTAGTCACCATCGTCTGCATGAACAAAAAGCGGCTTTTTTATATATCGATCTAGACCGTTTCAAGTCGGTGAATGATGCTTTCGGGCATCATATCGGTGATCAGCTTCTGATTCAGATGGCGAACCGTTTGCATAATAAATTAGACAATAGCCGCCATAAGCTGTTTCGGATTGGTGGTGATGAGTTTGTTTTAATCGCTGAAAATACGGATATCAATGAAGCGATGCAGCTTGCAGAAAATATTCTGCATTACATTCAGGAAACCTATTTAATTGCGACCAAAGATATCAATATCTCTGCCAGTGTCGGGATTGCCATGTATCCTGAACATGCCACAAATGTGCAGGACATTTTAATTAATGCTGATGTAGCGATGCTGATCTCCAAAGAGCAGGGCCGTAATACCTATACCATGTTCCATTCAATGTCTGACCAGCACGATGTCCGCAGTCAGTCCAAATTGATTAATGATTTATATAAAGCGGTCGATGAGCAGCAATTTGTTTTATTTTACCAGCCTAAATTTACGGCCAACTACGAAGTCTGTGGTGTCGAAGCCTTGATTCGCTGGAAACATCCAAGTTTAGGATTGTTAACGCCGCAAATGTTTATCGAAGGGGCAGAAAAAACCGGTTTGATTATTCCAATGGGATACTGGGCACTCGAGCAAGCCTGTCAGCAGATCCAGAAATGGGAACGAAATAACAGTGCATTTTACCCGATAGCAGTTAATCTGTCGGCTCTTCAGTTTGAAAATAAAAAGTTATTTAGCGTACTGGAACAACTGCTCGAGCAGTATCAAATCCAGCCACATCATTTGATCCTTGAAATTACCGAATCAACTGCGATGCATCATATTGATTCCAGTATCCGTACGCTGGAACGCTTGCGTAAGCTGGGGATTCGTATCGCCATTGATGATTTTGGGACAGGTTATTCGAGTTTCCTGTATTTAAAAGATTTACCTGTGGATGAGCTTAAAATTGATCGGGGCTTTTTGATTGACTTGCAGCCGAATTCAAAAGAAGAAGCGATTTTGGAAAGCATTATCCATTTAGCAGCAAAGCTGGGTTTGACTGTGACCGCAGAAGGCGTAGAAACGCAACAACAAGCCGATATCTTGACTAGTTTAGGCTGCAATCAGTTACAAGGCTATTTGTTGGGAACACCCGTAAATGTTGAAAGTCTGGTGCTACATCGCCAGCAGCATTTTGCCTGAGTTATTTATATAGGCTGCTCGGTTATTTAAACCTTACAGCCTGATCTTGCTGAAATAATTAATCAGAACGTTGTGCCAACCACTTGGTGACTACGGGCCAAACGGAAAGGGGTGCCTGATTACCTGAGACCAGTCCCATATGTCCGCCAGGGACGATTTCAAATTGTTTATCGGTACTGCTAATTAAATCCATCAGCGGACGTACCGCCTCAGCAGTTACAATAATATCGGTGCTTCCACCTACTGCCAGTACTGAACAATCAATATCTTTTAGATTCGCGGTTTGCTCGCCGAATTTAACCGTTCCAGTGGAAAGTTCATTATCAATCCAGAAACGTAAAATGATATCGCGCATGACACCGCCAGGGTAAGCCAGCATATTGTCGACAAAAGAGCTGGAAGTCGCGTGATTAATCACAAACTGACGGTCATTCAGATTCTTAACCAGTTCCCAGTAATTCTTAAAGTTTCCAATCGGATCGGTCAGTTTAAATCCCAAGGTATTTTGCCAGCCGTGGATATGGAAGACGCGACTGGGTACCTGATAGATACGGAACTTGGTATTGCTACGAATCCATTGCGCGGGTGCAGTCAGTTTTTGATAAAACTTGCCCATATAACCTGATTTATGCGTATTAATGGGTGATGCCAGAATCACGATATTTTGAATATTTTTATCTTTAAAGAGAGAGGTGTAGCAAAGAGAAAGTGCGCCACCTAAACTCCACCCATAGAGTGAAAGTTGTTGTTGACCGCTATGCTGGCGGATCTGTTCAATAAAATCTGGCATAAAGGTTTTGACATAAGTACCGAGATTATATTTTGCCTGTCGCAGACTCGGTGTACCCCAATCAATTAAATAAACATCAAAACCTTGTGCAAGAAAATAACGGACTAAACTACGATTTGGAAATAAATCATAGATCAGCATGTTGGCTGCAAGGGGAGGCACAATGACTAGAGGAATTCGATGTTTTGCTGTCGTATGATCCGTGGTGTAGTGACGCAAGCTGATAATTTCACGTTGATAGACGATGTCAAAAGGTGTCTTGCCTGAAAGGGCAAGCTGTTGTCCACGAAAGACACGATCTACGGCATTTGCAAAGATATGACGTGCTTGGTGGCTTTTACGGCTATGCAAAATTCTTTTCGCCGTTTGTGTACTCAACAAAGTACGTTTCGCTTTTGGCAATTGAGTCATTGTGAACCTAAAACGTTAAGCTATTACTATTCAGTAGCGGCATATTAGAAGAAAAAGTGCGGCAGCTCAGTGACTCAATTGCTTAACTTATATTCCAAAATGATCAATTTTCTATAAAGCGTCTGGCCCAAAAAGGTGAGGAGGATTGATTTGATTAGAAATAATAGAATTTAATATATATGTAGTTGCATATATATGGATAGTCATATATAAAGATTATATTATTCTTTGGATGTCTTTCTCATGGCAGAAATCAAGATTTATCACAATCCTGCTTGTGGAACTTCTCGTAATACCTTGGCGTTGATTCGAAATACTGGAATTGAACCCATCATCATTGAATATTTAATTCATCCCCCGACACAAAATGAATTGGTACAACTGATTCAGGATGCGCAGTTAACTGTACGAGATGCGATTCGAAAAAATGTCGAGCCCTATCATGCGCTGAACTTGGATCGTGATGACTGGACGGATGAACAACTGATCCAGTTTATGCTTGAGCATCCAATTCTGATCAATCGTCCTTTTGTAGTGACCCCAACGGGAACCCGCCTTTGTCGTCCGTCAGAAGTTGTACTCGACATTTTAGCGCTTGCCCAAAAAGGTGCTTTTTATAAAGAAGATGGCGAGCAGATCATTGATGAAAATGGACAGCGTATCCAGTAAACCCTGATAAATGAAATGAATAATTTAAGTCGGAGATAGAGATGGATGCCGTCAATTTTTTTAAATGCTTATCGGATGAAACAAGGCTGAGTATTGTGATGCTCGTTGCGGAGCATAAAGAATTATGCGTCTGTGATTTAACTGAAAAATTACAATTAAGCCAGCCAAAGATCTCTCGCCATTTAGCTTTATTACGTGCAAGTGGAATATTACAAGATCGCCGTCAGGGACAATGGGTGTACTACAGTATTGCGGCCCATTTACCAAGTTGGTGTAACGAAATCTTTGACGTTTTGAAGTTACAGCACACAACAATTTTCCCTCAATTACAACGCTTAGATCGCAAAAGCTGTTGCGAATAAAACCTATGAAAAAGTTATCCTTTTTAGATCGTCATCTGACCGTGTGGATTTTTCTTGCAATGGGCTTAGGCGTTGCAATAGGCGTATTTTTCCCACAAGCCTCTATTGCTTTGGATCGGATGCATGTTGATTCGGTCAATATTCCGATTGCAATCGGACTGATTTTGATGATGTATCCTCCTTTGGCAAAAGTGGACTATGCAAGCCTGCCCGAGGTATTTAAAGATAAAAAGACGCTGAGCTTATCTTTGATACAGAACTGGCTGATTGCACCAAGTTTGATGTTTGGTCTGGCGATTATTTTTTTGCATCATTATCCTGAATATATGACGGGACTCATTCTTATTGGTTTGGCGCGTTGTATTGCGATGGTTTTGGTCTGGAATGATTTGGCCTGTGGTGACAACCAGTATGTCGCTGCTCTTGTAGCCTTTAATAGCGTGTTTCAGATTCTATTTTTTAGTACCTATGCCTGGTTATTTCTGAGTGTCTTACCGCCGTATTTTGGTATTGCAGGACAAGTGATCCATGTCGATTTCTGGACAATTACCCATGCCGTACTGGTTTATTTAGGGATTCCATTTTTTCTTGGATTTATGACTCGTTTGGTTTTGGTGAAAACTAAAGGGCTGGAATGGTATCAGCATCATTTTATTCCCAAGATTAGTCCATTTAGTTTATTGGCTTTGCTGTTCACGATTGTCGCTATGTTTAGCCTGAAAGGTGGTGAGGTGATTAGCCTGCCTTTAGATGTGATCCGTATTGCTATTCCGCTGACAATTTACTTTGTTGTAATGTTCTTCATTAGCTTTTTTATGAGCAAATGGATGGGGAATGATTATCCCAAAACAACAGCAATATCTTTTACCGCTGCGGGGAATAATTTCGAACTGGCCCTTGCCGTTGCGATTGCAACATTTGGCTTGGCTTCACCAGTGGCTTTTACAACGGTGATTGGCCCATTGGTTGAAGTTCCTGTGTTGATTGCGTTGGTCAGTGTGTCTTTGTGGTTAAGAAAGAGATTATTTCCTCAATCAAGCGCCTAAAAGAAATATTAAAAAAAGTTAAAAAATTCAATCAGCTAAATTTTATTTTTGACATAAATTGTAAATCGCTTGAAATTTAATCCATTTGGATTATTATTTTAATCTAGATGGATTAGATCTTAAGTGAAAAAAATCCAAAATCATAAGTATGAAACCAGTGGATAGGTTCATTAGAAATTGATTAAAAAGGAAAAATTTATGGAAAAACGCAATAAAGTAAAAACGGCAATTTTTTTAACGGTGATGGGTTCTGCTGGGCTAACTGCATGCAATGACAATGATCATTCAAGTTCGGCCAGCAATCCGCCACCTCCAGTTACTGAACTCACTGATTGTATGTGGCAAAACTCGGTTACCAGTAAATCACATACTGGTGAAGATCCACTTAATTTTGCATTTCCAGATACCAATGTAAATTACTGGTCATCTGAGTTTACGGTACCAGAAGGTGCCAAAGTGATGATTGATGGAGATTATCCTTATTCTCGTCATTTTTCTCTGGTTAGCTATACCGCAAAAGGAGAGCGGGTCAATTCGTTGCTTGATCGGGCGATTGAACCAAATCAAGGGGCGACCAATCCTTTTGTAGAAGGAAATAATCGATTAGGAAAAGACCGAGCATATTCAGCACAATTACAACTGGCAGACTTACCTGCTACACCAGCCAAAAACACCCTTTATGCGCCTAAAACAGCCGATAATAAAGTTGCCATTTTATATCGTGTCTATGTTCCTAACAAAAATATGAATGAGAAAGGCAATGTAAGTTTTCCACGTTTTAAAGTTCAGCTTGCCAATGGTGAAGTGAAAAAGGGCAAAGAGGTTTGTAATATCTTACAGGTCAAGCAAGGGCCGATTGATCGTACGACAACATTGCCTTTACAAGCGACTTTAGCTGCATTCAATCAAAATCGTTATGAAGGTTTTCCTGCACAACAGGAACCGAAGTGGTACAAGGCTTTTAGTGGTTTAGATAATTTTAAATGTACTTATAAGTTTGATCCAGTGACCAAGCAACCTTTAGAAAAGTGTGAAGGTTTAACGGTTACGCCGAAACTTAACTATTGGGCGACACCAGACAATGAATACGTGTTTGCAGCAACCAGTCGTAGACTGGGTAAAGTAATTGAGCTACGAGCTAAAATGCCAACTACAGAAAAAACCTTTAATAATGATCAGTTTGTGAAAAAAACGGATGTACGTTATTGGTCGATTTGTACCAATGAAGTGATTACCACAGCAACCAATTATTGCCTATATGATGAAAATATTCAGAAAGTTGATAAAGATGGGTTCTACACCATTGTCGCATCTTTAGCCGAAGACAGACCTGCAAATGCACGTGAAGAATGTGGTGTATATTTCCTTGAGCTCAGTCCGAGAGGTTCAGGCTATACTGCGGAAGATGGAAAAGCATTTGGACATCCTGACTTTGGTCTATTGATCATGCGTAATTTATTACCTGATCCTGAATTTAAGCACGCCGTGCAAAATGTTAAAGCATGGGGTGATGAAAAAACAGTGATGGGGGATTACTTACCAGATATTCGCTATACCTCTAAAGCTGCTTTTGAAGACAAAGGCTGTGTTTAAGCTGTTACATCTATCTCACGCATTAAACCAATCTTGTTGAAAGATTGGTTTAATTTTGATGCCTTATGATATAAAAGTAATCGATTCAAATCTTTCCCTGTGAAATAGCATGACCAATCAAACGAAAGAGAAGCTGATCGAAGCAGCTATTGTTCTTTTTTCGCAGAACAATGTTGAAACGCTTTCTGTTCAGAAAATAAATGAAACTGCTGGGGTTGCAAATAAATCTGCACTTTACTATCACTTCAAAAATAAGTGGGGATTGGTCGAAGCTGCATTGGCACATGTGATGCAACCTTACGTCAATGATAGCTTGGCTTTGCTCAATGCAATACAGCCAGAACAGGCACAAGTCTCAGATGTTGTCGATGCGCTCATGAAGCCTATGGTCAACATCCTCTTACAGGAAAATGGTATTCATTATTTGAAATTCTTCTCCAAGACAATAAGTGCAGGAGATGAGGGGCGAATGATTGTTGCCAAGACACTGGTACCCATTTCAAATAAAGCAGTTGAACTTTTAATGCTTGCTTTACCTGAAGCAGAGCAGGATGCGCTATCGCTCAAAGTGTTGTTCACCTTCAATACAATCTTAAATATTATTAGTGACATTGGGCTTGAACATTTCTGGCCAACCAATGTGAAAGATCATCGATTGATTGGTAAATATTTAAAAGATTATATTGAGGGGGCAATACGTTTCAAAGCAAATCATACTTATTGATTTTAAATCGCAAATATATAGATTGTTAAAATTGGGCTTATCATTTTTTATCGAATTTAAAGTTTGATAAACCGAAATGGGAATAATCTGCCTGTTTTGTAGTCTTGGTTTTTATTTTACCAAATGGTTAAATTAAACGATTGTAAAATATTAATAAGATTTTCTCTGTTGTTTTTGGTTCTGTCGATCTTATTTAGTGCTGTTGAGTTAGACAGATTGTGGGAGATAATTTAATTTTTTTCATTAATTGAGTAATAGAATAAAAGATCTAAAATCATGGTGTGAAAATAAGAGCTGAAAAAAGAAGAATAAAATAGATTTCTTAATTTGATTGATGAATATTGAGATTGTTTAAAATTTTTATCTAGCATGTATGAATTTCATACAAATACTTTAGCCATAAAAAAACCTCAGCTAACGAAAAATGCTGAGGTGAAAAGGAGGTTGCATCATAATTATATTGCTATTTATTTTTTAATTAAAGGGTTTTGGGTTATAAAAGCATAATGTGTCTATTTTTAGAAGCAAAATTGTTTTTAATTTTTTTCTTAAATTTTGCTTCTGCTTTAAGGTTTTAATCAAGAGATTTTTTTAGATTGCTTTAAGTAGTAGTCTTTAAAAGAGACTCTTTGCTCACGAATATAATCACTTGGTTTTTTACCTGTCCAGCCAATAAATGCTCTTGAAAAAGCACTAATATGGCTATAACCCAATAAATCTGATATTTCCTGAATATTTCGGTTCGAGTTAATTAACTTTTTAGCTAACTCAAATTTTTTGGATTGTAGCAAGGATGAGAATGTTGTATTGGCGCTTGATAGTTCTCGCTTTAACGTTCTTTCAGAAATTTTTAACTTTGTCGCGACATCCGTTAAGCTCGGAAAACCAAAACCGGGTGTGAATTTAAGTTGTTGATTTACCTTTAAAATAATCTTGTTATCTTGGTCTTGATAGAAAAGGTATTCTTTATTGACCAGTTCCATTGCAATCATATAAGCAGTAGGTGAGCTAAACGTTAGAGGTAAATCCAAACACTTGGTATCAAAGCTGATCTGGTTATATTCTTCATTAAAATGAATAATCGGTAAACGCTTTTCATAAATTTTATGATAGTTAACAGGTCCCCAATTTACATTGATATTTATGCCAGTTAAATTATAGTTGGTAATGAGTTGAAGGTTATTCACAATATCAATTAATGCACTTTCAAAAAAAAACTTATTAATAATATTTTTTTTGCTTTCATTTAGGTAGCTGGGTAGTTGGTAAAGTGGGTTGAGGCGGATAATAACTCTATTGTTTTTGTTTAAAATGGATAAATCCATTTTATGTAGGCGCATATTATAATATTTTTGCAAATCAATAAGCATTTTACCAATAGTATTATTTGTAAGTAATGCAAAGCCCAGTGCGCCATGGGTGGTAAGCTTGCAATTCAAACCAAACTGATAGCCTAAGCCTTTTTCTGGCAGGAGTTCTAACAGACGAATCACAATATCAATCCACTGGTTGAAATTGATACGTTCATTCTGATTGACGTCAGTTAGCAAAGACAAAGGAATTTGACAATATCTGATGATTTCTCCTTTAGTTAGCCCAAACTTACAGGCTGTATCAACAAGGATTTTTAGGTAATCATTATGAACATTAAGTGACTGTTTTTTCATGGCAAAAATAAAATGCTAACCTGAACGTCCTTATACATTAGGTTATTATATTTTTTATATTTTCACGAAACAAAGTCCTATTTTGTTAATTATGATAGTTTTTAATGTTTATTAATATTCCTTTGAGGAATAATGGGCAAAAAATGATAAAAAAATGTCGTAATTGTTAAAACAATGTATTAATTGTTAAATGTGTATAGGTTTTATTTCAGTAGATTTATATGTGCTTGATCCCTTTTAAGGCACATAATCATGAATAAAATATATCGTTTAGTCTGGAATAAGAGTCTAAGTTTATGGACCGTTGTTTCTGAAAATGCACGAGGTGTCACAAAAAAACGTAATGTAACTACAATTCAAACAGTTGCAGCGCTCTCGCCCTCATCTCTTCAACACAATAATAAACTCTTAAATCTTAAACCAAACTTGATTGCACTCACCATTAGCTCGATTTTCTTGAGTACTGGAACCTTTGCTGCTGTAAATACTGGTGGTGGAGGTGTGAGTAATAATGGTAGTGGAAATAGCATGGCTATTTCTCCGACTGGACAGCAATGTGGAAATGTTGGGCAGGCTACTGTAAATGGTAATAGTGGAGTAGCCGTAGGCTGTGGTAACAATATTAGTGGGACAGATGAGACTTTTGCTCAAAGTTTAAATAACCGACGTGGTGGAAATGTAAGTAATAACTATCCTACTGGAGCAACTAGTATTACAGGTGCTTCTACAGCAATAGGTAAAAGTAATCGAATTACAGGTGTGGGTGGGGCTACAGTTGTCGGAAATGCAAACATTTCTGATGGTGGTAATTTTCATAATGTTGCAATTGGACAAGGAAACCGCACAGGTGGAGCTGGTTATAACACTGCGCTAGGAATTGGTAATGATGCTAGTGCTGGAAACTCTAATGTCGTCATCGGAGTGGATAACCGAGCGCGCAGCAACACAGCCATTGCAATAGGTCGAGGTACATGGGCTGATGCAGATTTTGCGATTGCACAAGGAAATACCGCAACTGTAGCAGCAGGTGCTACGGGGGGGATTGCGATGGGTAATGCTGCGACCACCAAAGGTGTGCGTGGTATTGCGATTGGTAGTGGGACGGGTGGTGCAAGCTACGATGCGACTGCTGCTAATGCGGAGGGTGCTGATTCAATTGCGATTGGTACAGAGTCTAAGGCAAAAGGTGATCAGGATATTGCTATAGGAAAAGGAGCATACGCCCAAGGTGTAACAGAAAACGGACGCATTTATACAGCCACTGCAATGGGTGAGGGTGCTAGAGCTGAAGGCAAGAATACCACAGCCATCGGACAACAGAGTAAGGCTACAGCATTTGGAGCATCTGCCTTCGGGGCGTTATCAGAAGCAACTGCCCAATATGCTAGTGCTTTAGGTGATGGTTCTAAAGCGACTGCTGACTTTACAACAGCAATAGGTAATCAGGCAAATGCTTCCGCAGTAGGTGCGACCGTAGCTGGTTCAAACTCAATTGCGAGTGGGCAGCTATCAACTGGCTATGGTGCACTTGTAAAAGCTACGGGGGAAAAATCTACAGCACTTGGTACTGGTGCTCAGTCTGAAGGTGACTCTTCTGTTGCTATTGGAGAAAATTCAAATGCACAAGGCGAGAATGACATTGCAATCGGCCGTGATGCTGCAACGTCAAGTGGCACAACTGACAATATCGCGATTGGTCATGGTGTAACTACAGGCGACACAGGTCAGAACGTTGCGATGGGCTCTGGCGCAACCAGTGCCAATGCTGCTTCTTCAGAAGGTGGTGCCGTTGCAATTGGTCGTGATCAGGTGGCACGTGGCGATGGTGCAGTTGCGATTGGTGACCCAAATAATGCCAATGGTAATGGTGCAGTTGCACTCGGCCGAAATAATACTGCCGCGGGCAATGATGATGCCACAGAAGCTGCAAATGGCGCGATTGCAATTGGTAATGAAAACAAGGCGATTGGTCAAGGTTCAGTTGCATTGGGTAACGCATCTACAGCAGCAGAAGCAGGTGCGATTGCATTAGGTGACTCAGCAAATGCACAAGCAGCACGAGGCATTGCTTTAGGTTCAAATGCAGTAGCGACCAATGCAGATGATGTTGCTTTAGGTGCTGGTAGCATTACTTCTACAGCAACAGGTGACAGTTTCTTAACTGGAATAGCAGCACCTGCTTCCGTAGTTTCTGTTGGATCGGCAGGCAATGAACGTCGTATTCAACATCTTTCTGATGGTGCAGAAGACACTGATGCTGTGAATGTGCGTCAATTAAAACACGTTAAAGGTGTGGTGGATGAGCAAGGCGAAAGCACAGCCAATGCGTTAGGTGGCGGTTCTACTTATGACCCTGAAGCAGGGGCCGTTTCAAATCCAACTTATAATATTAATGGCAACGACATGAATAATGTCGGTGATGCTTTAGCTGAACTCGACAAAGGCTGGACATTACAGACCAATGGTGAAAATGCTGGCGCAGTGAAAGCTGGCGATACCGTTGATATCGGTACGGCAGATGGAGAAGAAAACTTACAGGTTGAGAAAGAAGGCAACAACATTAAGTACAGCCTGAACCGTGACCTGAAAGTGGATAGCGTGACTGCAGGCGATACTGTTCTTAATACAGATGGTATGACGATTGCAGGTGGTCCAAGTGTGACCAAGTCTGGTATCGATGCCGCAGGTAATAAAATTACCAATGTTGCAGAAGGTACAGAAGGTACAGATGCAGTTAATAAAGACCAGTTAGACAGTGCAACAACGGCAGCAAAAACTGAANAAGCGAAACGGGTGCAAATGGACAAACCATTTATACCGTTGCGACAGCGGATGATGTTGAGTTCAATTCAGTTAAAGTGGGTGACGTGAGCATCGATGGTGCAACAGGAAAAATCACTGGCGTGACTGCAGGTGATGTCAATCCTGATTCAACCGATGCGATCAACGGTAGTCAATTGGCAGGTACAGCACAAAGCGTATCGGATGCCTTGGGTGGTGGTTCAACGGTCAATCCC
>NZ_BMDR01000013.1 GCF_014635885.1 Acinetobacter vivianii | reverse complement strand
CTTATCAACCAACCCAAGAATCCAACCTATTTAGCCAAATCCTTGTTTCTCAACAAGTTTTTATCTGCATCACCGCCGATGGATGTGCATTCTACAGCATTTCAGATCCGATGCAACCCTGTTTTTTATTATTTTCTTTTGCATGTTTCTTTTTTCTACAAAACTGATGTTTTCGTTGTTTTTATCATCTATTTACGTATAAAAAGCAGGCTCTGGGCCTGCTTTTTATTATTTTTATTTCGATTTAGTCTGTGAAAGTCACACGTGCAATCGCTTTTTTGCCTGACTGAATGATTAAAGTGACGTTTTCTTTTACAGAGTAGCTCATATCAACCACATTCCAGTCGACTTTAACCGCACCGCGACCCACGGCGTCTTTTGCAGCAGCGGCATTCGGGTTTAAACCCGCAACACGAAGAATGGTTGCAATAAACAACTCGCCACCAAACTCACCACGAGAAATCGTTACTTCAGGTGTATCTTCTGGCACTTCACCTTCAGTTACGCGGTTCCCTGCACTCTTATGTGCATTTTCTGCTGCTTCTGCATCATGGAAACGCTCAACCAGCTCAAGTGCTAAAATACGTTTGATCTCTTGTGGATTTCGACCCGCAGCCATCTCATCAAGTAGTACCTTGATTTCATCGAGTGACTTAAAGCTGAGTAGATCGAAGTAGCGCTCAATCAGACTATCTGGCATCGACAGAATTTTTTGGTACATCGCACCTGGTGTATCAAATACGCCAATATAGTTGCCTAAAGATTTAGACATCTTATTGACGCCATCTAAACCTTCAAGAATTGGCACAGTGATACACACTTGTGATTCTTGACCATAACGACCTTGTAAGGTACGACCCATCAACAAGTTAAAAGTCTGGTCTGTTCCGCCTAACTCGACGTCTGCTTCAAGCGCAATCGAGTCATAGCCTTGTACCAATGGATAGAGGAACTCATGAATCGCAATCGGCTGATGGTTGTTATAGCGCTTGGTAAAGTCATCACGTTCTAACATACGCGATACAGTTTGCTGGCTTGCCAACTGAATTAAATCAGCAGCAGTTTTTTGGCTAAACCATTCTGAGTTAAAACGAACTTTAGTTTTATTTGGGTCTAGAATTTTAAAAACTTGTTCTTGGTAGGTTTTTGCATTGGCAATGACCTGCTCTTGTGACAACGGCGGACGCGTCGCGCTCTTACCTGTTGGGTCACCAATCATTGCAGTATAGTCACCAATCAGGAAAGTAACTTCATGTCCCAAATCCTGAAAGGTTTTTAATTTATTGATCAGAACAGTATGTCCCAAGTGTAAATCAGGAGCCGTAGGGTCAAAGCCTGCTTTTACACGGAGTGGACGATTTTCTTTGAGTTTTTTAAGTAAATCTTCTTCAGAGATAATCTCGTGCGTGCCTCGTTGAATGAGAGCAAGCTGTTCTTCGGCTGGCAAGAAATTTGACATCACAAAACCTAAACACATCAGTTATTCAATTTGTGCGATATACTAACATTTTTTCAGCATCTTGCAGGATAAGTTGTATATGAGCGCAATCTATATTGGTGTAATGACAGGCACGAGCATGGATGGTGTTGATATTGTTGCAACTTCATTCGACCCTTTAACGCTGCATGCCACGCTAACCGTGCCTTTTGAGCCAGAATTACGTGATGAGTTAATGGCTTTGACACTGCCTGATGACAATGAAATTGACCGTATGGGTAAAGCTGATGTCGCTTTGGCACAAATGATTGGGCGCGGCATCAACGAATTGATCGAGAAAAATAATTTAGACCGCACGCAAATTAAAGCCATTGGTTCACATGGGCAAACTATCCGCCATCGTCCTGAACATGGTTTTACTTTGCAAATTGGTGACCCGAATATCATCACTGAAATCACTCAACTCCCTGTAGTGTCTGATTTCCGTCGTCGCGATATGGCCGCAGGAGGACAAGGTGCACCTTTAGTTCCTGCTTTCCATCAAGCCTTATTTCAGCATGACAGTATTCATCGTGTGATCCTGAATTTAGGTGGGATTGCCAATATCAGTATGCTGCCTGCAAACAATGCAGACGGCGTTTATGGCTTTGATACAGGCCCTGCCAATATCTTGATGGATGGCTGGTGTCATCGCCATACCGGTCATCCTTATGATGAAAATGGCGACTGGGCGGCCTATGGTAATCCGATTCGCTCATTGCTAGATCGTTTGCAAAGCCATGAGTTTTTTGCCAAAGAACCCCCTAAGAGTACGGGTCGTGAAGACTTTAATCTGGAATGGCTAGATGAACAGCTCAGTGACTGGCGTAATGATCTAGGCTATGACGAGCTAGAAGACACACCCGAAAATGTTCAGGCAACCTTAATGAAGCTGACCACGCGCGCCATTAAAAAAGCCATTTATCGCAGTAAAGAGTCGATGCCGACAGGTGAAATCTATGTCTGTGGTGGTGGTGCGTATAATTCACATTTACTTGAACAATTACGCTGGCGCTTGCGTAAACATAACTGGTCTGTGCAAACCACAGATGCACTAGGCTTAGCACCGACGTGGGTAGAAGCAACAGCGTTTGCATGGCTCGCGATGCGATTCGTGGAACAGTTGAGTGGAAACTTGCCTGCGGTCACAGGTGCATCAGGTGATCGTATTTTAGGGACTATCACCGCGGTATAAACAATAAAAAAAGCTTCTCAACTGGAGAAGCTTTTTTTATGACAAGAATCTATTAAATCGAGAAAGATGAACCACAGCCACAGGTCGTGGTCGCATTTGGATTTTGCACCACAAAACGTGAACCTTCCAGTCCTTCAAGATAGTCAACAACCGAGCCGACCAGATATTGATAGCTCAGTGAGTCCACAAGCATTTTAACATCACCATTCATGAATTCAGCATCATCTTCATTCACGCTTTCAGCAAAGTTAAAGCCGTAAGAGAAACCTGAACATCCGCCACCCGTTACATATACGCGTAACATAAGGTCGTTATTCCCTTCACTTTCGCGTAGTTGGCGAACTTTGTTGGCAGCATTATCTGACAATTCTAGAGCTTGGGCGTTCATGATGGATATTCCTCAGACTTCAATACGTCTTTAATAAATAAAAGACCCGATATTCAGTATAGCATACTCAATATCGGGTCTGTATTTGAAGTTTTAAAGTGCGTTTACAAGATTATTTATAGTTCTCGTCTTGTAAGCCACATTCAAAATTCTTGGCATCTTCACGACAACGGAATTGCCATAATAATTTCATCATACGCTTGTCATAAATCCCTTTTGCAGTCAGGTTGATACGTGCTTCACGCATCAGTTTTTGATAGCCAGGCTTGTCCGCAGCAGGCACTTCCATCCAGTATTTTTGAG
Organism: Acinetobacter vivianii; assembly: GCF_014635885.1. Classification (GTDB taxonomy): domain Bacteria; phylum Pseudomonadota; class Gammaproteobacteria; order Pseudomonadales; family Moraxellaceae; genus Acinetobacter; species Acinetobacter vivianii. Next base: position 54,743 of record NZ_BMDR01000013.1, on the reverse strand, counting down.
GAATATCTGCTTTCATTTTCCCTAGAATGCCAAAAGCACGTGGCAGTTGCGCCTTCACCCACTCACGAGATTTCTGCCCAAACCCTGTCGGGAATTTATCAGGATGAATAATCAGGTTACCTGTCACTTGCAAGATTGGATAATTCACAATCGCACCTTTGGTTCCTAAACCCTTATAGAGTTCCAACGGTTTAAATGCAGCCGCTGGCGCACCAATGATATCGACCTGTCCATTATTAAATTTGGCACCGAAGTTGGTAATATCTGAACTGACCGCTTGTGCGCCGACTTGTGAAGCCATGATTTTTTGGGCTTCATCATAATCCAGTACAGCGATTTTCTTGCCTGCTGCTTTGGCAACAGTATTGATATTACGGTCATTTACCAATAAGTAGGCATCGCCGACAGGAATCACCCCAACCACTTCATATTTGCCATTCACCATCGCTTTGGCAAAGGTTGGACTTGCCAAGCCCTGCATCACTTTCACAGCGAGTTTAAGGTCTGTAATCGCTCCAATTGCATCCAATGAACCTGTAAACTGGTTAAACTGACGTCCCCGCATGCCTGTGATACTGACACCATCACACTTACCTGCTTTAAAGTCTTCCGCAATGACCGCCTCATTGGTGCCCACTTTAAGCTCAATATCTGCGCCCCAGTTTTTTGCAGCCAGTTGATAGTCTTTCATTAAGGCATAGACATCACCGCTTTTCCCGACGATGTCGAATACACAAATTGTTTGTTTCGCTTGAGTCCCGGCAGATACCGCAGCGATACCTGTTGCAAGTATTAATGTTTTAAACCACTGCATTTTATTCTTCCTTTGCATCTATGCTGATTGTTGTTGCACCACACCCAAAATTTAAAATCACACTACACCCTGATTCAGGTTTTCAAATGAATCTATGTTTTTATTCAGTCATGTTTAATCGTCCTGATTAAAACATATTTTCAATTTCTCAAGATTCCATTTGGTTTTTATATCTTTCTATCATTACGATCTTTCAATCTAAACACAATGACTCAAATGACAGTGATAAAAAAACAAAAAGCCTAGAATAATCTAGGCTTTAAGTACACTTTATGGCAATTAAGGATTATTCACCTGGTAATGCACATTCAAAGTTTGCTTTATCTACTGAACAACGTGCTTTCTTCAATACAGACATCATGCCCGCATCGTAAATACCACGTTTGGTTAAGTCCATACGACCGTCACGTAACAGTTTTTGGTATTTTAAGTTGTCTTCAGCACTTAAGTTCATTTTGTATTTTGCTGGAATCTCTGACTCGTAACGCTTGATCATGGCAAATGCTTTTGGCAATTGTTTCACGAAGTAGTCACGAGATTTTTGACCAAAACCAGCAGGGAATTTTTCTGGACGAATCACAAGATCCGCAGTCACTTGTAGAACTGGGAAGTTAAACATTGCACCATTCGCGCCCAAACCTTTGCTTAATTCTAATGGTTTGTAGGCATAAGCAGGCGCACCAACCATATCGACCTGACCATTGTTGAATTTCGCAGCAAAGTTAGAAATATCAGAAAGGACCGCTTGCGCGCCTACGCGTTGTACCATGATTTTTTGCGCATCGTCATAACCCAATACTGCGAATTTTTTACCCGCTGCTTTTTCAATTGAGTTAATGCTCTTGTCACGTACGAAAATGTAAGCAGCACCGAGCGGAGAGATACCCGCGACTTCGTATTTGTTACCACCTAAATTGGTTGTCATTTTTGCAGCATTACGTGCATCAAGAACATAGGTAATTGCACGTTGTGCAACTGCATTGCTTGGTGCACCACCGAGCGAGTCAACAGAACCCGCAAATTTGTTATATGGACGAGCACGCATTGCTGTCATTGCTACAGCAGCACATTTACCCGCTTTAAAGTTATTATCCGCAACCTGTTCATCCGTGATCGCGAGAAGGTTTACATCTGCACCCCAGCCTTTCGCTGCGAGCGCCCAATCTTGCATCATTTTGTATGATTCGCCTGACTTTCCTAGTAAGTCAAATACACATACGTCAATTGCTGCTTGAGTAGAAGCAGATACACCTAGGATCGAAGTTGCTGCAAGAGCAAGTGCCATTTTTTTCATAGTTTTCATCCTTTCACAAACTTTATGTTTGTCTCCTTGTTCGAAGCAAATATTAATCATGTTTTTTGAAAAAAAATAGAGCTTCTACTCTATTTTTATACCCATATTGTTTAGTTTTTGTCCTATTTTATCCATTTTGCTTATTTTCATAGACAAATTTATTATATCTGCTGATCATTATTTGTCTATTTATGTTTCTGAGTTGCTGCACTCCTTATTATTCACCACTCAAAGTACACTCAAAGTTAGTCCGCTCAACGGTACAGCGAGCACGTTTAAGTACATTCATCATACTCGCGTCATATACGCCTTGCTTGGTTAAATTCATACGCCCATCACGCAGCATTTTTTGATAACGGGTTTTATCTTCATTGGTCAACGTAATTTTTTTCGCATTCATGCCCGCCTCTAAACGTTGCACCATGGCAAAGTTACTCGGCAATTTATTGACGAACCATTTTCGTGATTGGGGACCGAAGCCTGCTGGGAATTTTTCTGGGCGAATAATCAGGTCACCAGTAATATTGACCACCGGAAAATTAAATAGCGCGCCATTGACCAGTCCCTTACTGATTTCCAAAGGTTTATAGGCATAGGCAGGTGCAGCAATGACATCGACTTGCCCACTATTAAACTTTTTCACAAAGTCTGAAATATCTGAGGGCACAGCGACCAAGTCGATACTTTCAACAATCGCTTTTTGCGCCTGATCATAATGTAAATAAGCGAATTTCTTGCCTTTGGCTTTTTCAATGGTGTCAATCTTTTTATCACGCACAAAAATGTAGGCCAGACCGACCTGAATAATGCCAGCAACTTCGAATTTTTCCCCATCCATTGTCGCAGTCAGACGATGCTGATTACGTTTATCCAGCACATAACTAATTGCTTTCTGTGCAATGGCATTACTGGTGACTGCCCCGACGGCGTCAACAGAACCAGCAAATTTATTATATTTACGGGCCCGCATGGAGGTCATATAAACGCCATCACATTTGCCCGCATCAAAATCTTTTTCCGCTTTTTCTTCATCTTGATAAGGGATTAATTCAATGTCACCTTGCCAGGTTTTGGCAGCAAGCTTCCATTCTTCGACCAGCTTATAAGATTCCCCAGCCTTACCCAATAAATCAAATACGCAAATGTCCTGTTTTGCCTGTGCAGGCGTCGCCATGACAAATAGAGCCGTAGCACCCAATGCCCAAAGTCCTTTTTTCATCTTGTTTTCCCTTTCTACGCGATATTGCACAATTTTCCATCAGTGCCTGATCAATATAGTCAGCTTTCGGCTAAAAGCATAGTGCTTTTATATACATACGTCGGGTTTTCATCACTTTTAACACTATTGATCACAGTTTGACAATTTAAGCCAAATCCTTTCAAAGGGGCTATTAAACCCCTTCGTTCATCACAAGATGATGGATTCTGGTTATTCTCCGCCTAAGGTACATTCAAAATTAGTACGATCGACTGTACAGCGTGCCCGTTTGAGTACGTTCATCATGGTGGCGTCGTAAATTCCACGTTTAGTCAGATCGATCCGTGCTTCACGCAAAATTTGCTGATAACGTGTTTTATCTTCCTGACTCAGATTGATTTTGTATTTGGCTGGTAATTCCGCTTCGATTCGCTGGATTAAAGCAAAATTGGTATTAAGACGATTGAGAAACCACTGTCTTGAGTTTTGCCCAAAATTGGTCGTGAACTTTTCAGGCCGAATAATCAGATCCATGGTCATGTTAACCGCAGGAAAAGTAATGATTGCACCGTCATTACCTAAACCTTTATAGATTTCCAGTGGTTTATACGCATAGGCTGGCGCTGCCATAATATCGGCCTGCCCTTGATTAAATTTCTTGGCAATATCCGAAATATCAGAAAGTACAGCTTGTCCACCAAGACTCCTCACCACAATTTTTTGGGCTTCGTCATAGCCCAAGACTGCAAATTTCTTGCCCCTGATTTGTTCAATGGTGTTCATTCTTTTGTCTTTGACAAAGATATAGGCCAGACCAATTTGCGAGATACCCGCCACTTCATAGTTTTGATTTGCGACCCGACTGATTAAACGGCGCTGATTACGCTTATCCAAAGCAAAACTAATCGCTTTTTGTGCTATGGCATAGCTTGGCACAGCGCCAATCGCATCTACCGAGCCTGCAAACTTGTTATAGGCACGTGCACGCATTGAGGTCATATACACACCCTCGCAGCGACCTTGTTCAAAATCATGTTCAGCCATCGCCTCGTTTTGATAGCTGACCAGATTGATTTCGCCGTGCCAAGCTCTCGCGGCTAAGGCCCATTCTTCCATGGCCTTGTACGCTTCGCCTGATTTTCCCATCAGATCAAAAACACAAATTTTAGTTGCAGCACTGGCCTGTGTATTTACAGCCAGTATCAGCATTGCCCCCAATGCCAGAATTCCCTTCTTCATTGCCCCGTCCTAGTTGATTCTTTTTCATGTGATGTGTTGTTTTTCCTAGATTTTAAATCATAATCTGATTTTCATCACAAAAATAGAGTATTTACTCTACTTTGTGATAAGCGGGTGAAATGGTGAAGTCTGGTCTAATCTTCAATATAAAATTTGCATTCATGGGTGATCACCTTAAAATGCAGCTATCTATTCGCTATTTTGCATGCTCATGATCCAATTTGACCAAGTTTCATTACGCCGTGGTGGGCGCGTCCTGTTCCAAAAAGCCTCAATGCAGCTTCATCCTGGCTGGAAAATTGGTCTGACTGGCGTCAATGGAGCAGGTAAATCAACTTTATTTGCAGCATTTTTAGGTGAATTGGGCGCAGATGAAGGCAATTTAAGTCGTCCAGCAGTGTGGACAGTGGCACACATGGCGCAAGAAATTAAAGCGCTGGACATGCCTGCCATTGATTTTGTCCTCTCTGGAGATGAGGAATATTGGGATATTCAAGAAAAATTAGCCCATCCTGATCAACTCAGCAATGATGAGTTAGCGCGTCTTCATGGCCGTTTTGATGAAATCCACGGCTATGCAGCCCCAGCCAAAGCGGCACAATTGATGGCTGGCTTAGGCTTTCTGGATCATCAAATCCGTTTAAACGTTGCCAGTTTCTCTGGTGGCTGGCGTATGCGCTTAAACCTGGCACGTACTTTAATGAGTCGTTCAGACTTGTTATTACTGGACGAACCGACCAACCACTTGGATTTAGATGCGATCTTGTGGTTAGAAGACTGGCTGAAAGCGTATGAAGGTACACTGGTTCTAATTTCGCATGACCGTGATTTCCTTGATGCAATTACCGATCATATTCTGCATATCGAAAATCAGGAACTGACGCTATATACGGGCAACTATTCAACCTTTGAAACCACCCGTAGCGAACGTTTAGCGCAACAACAACAAGCATTTGAGAAACAGCAAGAAACGCGTGCCCATCTACAAAAGTTTATTGATCGCTTTAAGGCCAAAGCGACCAAAGCCCGTCAGGCACAGAGCCGTATCAAGCAACTTGAACGCATGCAACAGCTTGCTCCTGCGCATGTCGATACACCATTTACCTTTAGTTTCCGTGAACCCACCAAAATGAGTTCACCATTGCTTAGTTTAGATGCTGCAACTATTGGTTACGGCGATAAAATGATTGCCGAAAAAATTCGCCTGCAAATCACCCCAAGTTCTCGTATTGGTTTACTGGGAATGAACGGCGCAGGTAAATCAACACTGATCAAAACTTTGGTCGGGGATTTGCCTCTACTTGCTGGTGAACGTAAAGCTTCTGAACTACTCAATATTGGTTATTTTGCCCAGCACCAAATGGACGCATTGGATGCCAATGCCAGCCCAATGCTGCAATTGGCCCGTATTGCGGACAAAAAGATCAGTGAAGCTGCTTTACGCGCCTTTCTAGGTGGATTTGGCTTTAGTGGTGAACGTATGGACACCCCATGTGAAAGCTTCTCTGGTGGAGAACGCGCGCGTCTCGCATTGGCCTTAATCGTATGGCAGCGTCCAAACGTGCTGATTCTGGATGAACCGACCAACCATTTAGATTTGGATATGCGCCATGCCTTGACCATGGCACTACAAGATTTTGAAGGCGCTGTGGTACTGGTGTCGCATGAACGTCAATTAATTGCCAGTGTCTGTGATGATCTACTGCTCGTGCATGCAGGTAAATGCACCGAGTTTGAAGGTGATCTGCAAGATTATGCCAAATGGTTGCGTGAAGCACGTCAACAACAGATCAATGCACAAAACGCTGGGCAACAACAAAGCGTGTCCACTCAAGCTCCAGCTGTGAAGATCGACAAAGAAGCTCAACGTAAAGAAGCAGCACGCCGCCGTGAAATGACACGCCCTATTCGTAAAAATATTGAAAAAGTTGAAGCTCAAATCGAAAAGCTGCAACCTCGTCTGGCAGAAATCGAACAGGCGCTGGCAGATAGCACATTGTATGAAGCAAGCCGCAAAGATGACTTGATGAAGCTCATGAATGAACAAAATGAGCTAAAAGCGAAACTGGAACAATTTGAGGAACAGCTTTTAGAGCTGATGATGGAGCTGGAAGAACTCGAAAGCTCATTTGCTGAATAACATGAGTGATCCATATCTGTAACAAAAACAGGTATGGATCTCATCTTTTAAGGCCACTTCTCTCAATATAAAAAACGATTTTTATTAAACGTAAAAATATTGATCAGATACCTAAAAACACTATGAATATCATGAAAAATGTCATGAATCTGTCGATAATTTAAGATAAGGTAAAACTGGAATTTTCGTAGAAAATTGAGCTTTGGGTTCAGGCTCGATATACTCAGCTCCCATTGTTGTAATGTTATAACTGACGAATGAATCCTGAGGGTTAAATTCATTTCACATTTTTTTGTACTTTAATTTGGTGAGTACTCTATTTTGGATCATACAAACTGAATGAATTCTTTAGATTTTATTTTTAATTTTGAACATATTCTGCCGATTTTGGTTCAAGAATATGGTTTATGGATCTATTTTATCCTCTTCTTAATTATTTTTTCAGAAACAGCCTTTGTTTTCATGTTCTTCTTACCCGGTGATAGCTTATTGCTGACGGTAGGTGCATTGTGTTCTGTCGTTGAAATAATGCATCTTGGCTATATGATCAGCTTGCTGTTCTTTGCTGCGGCATTGGGCTATATGGTGAACTATCATATTGGCCGTCATTTTGGTGACCGCATTTTTAATGTGAAATCACGCTTCATCAAGCAGGAATATCTACAAAAAACCAATGTGTTTTTCCTAAAACATGGTGGAAAAACCATTTTATTGGCGCGTTTTATTCCTTTTGCACGTTCTTTTGCACCGTTGGCAGCAGGTTCGAGCAATATGAATTACACGCATTTTGTTGTGTATAACATTCTAGGAGCTTTACTCTGGATCAGCGTACTGGTGACAGCAGGTTACCTGTTTGGCCATGCCTTAATTCAGGTCAGTGATTTTGTAGAAAGTTAATCCCCTTTCAGTACCATATTGTATGATCTAGCAGGAAAGTTCGTCTTTCCTGCTTTTTTTTAATCCATTTATTCTATGTCAGGTTTCACGTGGAACGTAAAAAACAATAGTAAATAATAATGAAAATAATTATCAATAAAAATAGAATCGGCTTGTAAAATATAAATTATCCAGGGAAGCCATGATCCATTCAGCATGGAATAATCAGTTATGAAGCAAGCAATCACTTCAGCTAAGAAAACCAATTCACGCTGGTTCCGCATCAATTTATGGATTCACCGCTGGATCAGCTTATTGATTGTGCTCCCCTTTACGATTTTATCAATCACGGGAATCATTTTGATCTTTCATGAAGAAATCGATCATGCGCTTGGTGTGGAACCGACGGCGCTTCACTCCTCTTTACAACAACAGCGCCCACTGGCAGATTCATTAGCTACAGCACAAAATGCCTATCCTGATGAACACATTATCAGTACAGGCTACGATCCTGAGCATCATCCGGGTGTACTGCTGATCGGAATGGCAAAACCAGAACAGAGTTTTGAGCAAGCGCGTTGGCTATTTGCAGATATTGGTTCTGCAACGCTGATTCAGCAACCAAGTGAACGGGATACTTTAACGGGTTTCTTACTGGAACTGCATGCCAACTGGTTTTTAGGTTTTATTGGACAATTGATTGGTGCCTTGATTGCCTTTCTAGTGTTCTTATCACTAATTTCAGGGCTGGTGGTTTACGCCCCTTATGTGAAAAAATTCTTTTTTGGGATTATTCGAACAGGCAAAGGTCAGCGTTTATTACAACTCGATTTACATAACTTAATCGGTTCAGCCATACTCGGTTGGGCGTTGGTGGTGACCTTAACAGGCTTTTTACTCGGTTTTGGTACGGTTGCCATTGGTTTCTGGCAAATGACTGAACTGAAAGCTCTTCAAGACAAATATCATCATGTCAGCCCAATTAGCCCGACACTAAGCATAGATGATATCTATGCTGCTGCACAAAAAGGTGAAGTCGGCTGGCACCCTACCACTGTGTTCTATCCTAAAACTGAATATTCGACTCAGGGACATTACATGGTATTGCTGCAAGGCGATGAGGGTCTAAACGAAAAAATGCTGAAGGTTGCCTTGGTCAATGCAGCCACAGGACAAGTCGATACTGTTGAAGAACTCCCTACCTATCTGAAAGCCATCTTGCTCTCTCAGCCTCTACATTTCGGTAATTACGGCGGTATGCCATTAAAGATTTTATGGAGCTTATGTACGCTTTTAAGTTTATTTATTACCCTGAATGGCGCTTGGCTATGGTGGGCAAAACGTCAGCAAAAAAGTTTAAAAGGAGCCAACAATGCAACTGTGGAATAAGACAGGTTTCTTATGGCTAATGGCTTTATGCAGTATTTTAGGGATTATTGGAATGCTGCTGATGGACGGTATTGCAGATATTATTTTTCTAATGATCACCCTGCTTCCAGTTTTAGTCGCAGGATGGAGAGCTTATCTTTTACAGCAACGCAAAAGATAAGCTCTTTTTACATGCTATTGATGCCTAAATTAATTAAGCATCAATATCTGCATTTAATGCATTTTCTTCAATGAAGGCACGACGTGGTTCGACATCATCGCCCATCAAGCATGAGAACATACGATCTGCTTCGATCGCATCATCAATGGTCACCTGTAACATATTACGGTTTTCAGGGTCCATCGTGGTTTCCCAAAGCTGCTCAGCGTTCATCTCACCCAGACCTTTATAGCGTTGGATCATCATACCGCGGCGCGAGTCTTGTAAAATGTGCTGCCACACTTGGTGGAAGCTGTTGACTTGAATACGGCGATCACCTTTTTGTAGATAAGCGCCATCCTCAAGCAAGCTGAACCAGCTCTTCGAGTTTTTCAGCAAACGTGCATATTCAGCAGAATTTAACAGACCAGCATCGAGTAAATACGAATGCGGTAAGTTATGCACATAGACCGTTACACGTGGCCAATAATGCGCTGATTTCTCACCTTGCGCATTTTCACGCTCAAACGCTTCCAAGCTAATTTCAGGACGCAAGCTAGGTTGTAACTTTTCAATTGCAACACGTAATTGCTCAGCCCATGATTCAACATAGTCACGTTCATGGTTATGATCTGCTTTGAATGCATCCAGCTCAAGTAAGCCATCCAGTAAACTTGCTGGATAACGTTGCGTTAAGCGCTGTAAACTCTTTTGCGATACCTGATAATCAGCAATCACACTTGCCAATGCAGAACCATTAATCGCAGGTGCTTCAGCGCTCACATGTAATGCAAGTTCATCAATCGCGTTTGAGATCAGGTAAGTTTCAAGTGCATCATTATCTTTGATGTACTGTTCTTGCTTGCCTTTCTTCAACTTATACAATGGTGGCTGTGCAATATAAATATATCCACGTTCAACCAATTCTGGCATTTGACGGAAGAAGAAGGTCAATAACAAAGTACGAATATGTGAACCATCCACGTCCGCATCGGTCATGATAATGATTTTGTGATAACGTAATTTGTCTGGGTTGTATTCTTCACGTCCGATACCACAGCCCAAAGCGGTAATTAAAGTTCCCACTTCCTGACTGGAAATCATCTTGTCAAAGCGCGCACGTTCAACGTTCAGAATCTTACCTTTCAACGGTAAAATAGCCTGCATCTTACGGTTACGACCTTGTTTCGCACTACCGCCCGCAGAGTCACCCTCGACCAGATAAAGTTCAGACAATGCTGGATCTTTTTCCTGACAGTCTGCCAATTTACCTGGTAAACCAGCGATGTCTAAAGCGCTCTTACGACGTGTCATTTCACGTGCTTTACGAGCAGCATCACGCGCACGTGCTGCATCAATAATCTTGCCAGCGATCGATTTCGCAGCTTGCGGGTTTTCAAGCAAATAAGCCGAGAACTCTTTGTTCATCGCCTGCTCGACCGCAGGTTTCACTTCACTCGACACCAGTTTTTCTTTGGTTTGTGAAGAGAATTTTGGATCAGGCACTTTCACTGAAATGATGGCAGTTAAGCCTTCACGCGCATCATCACCAGTCACGGCAACTTTTTCTTTTTTCAGTAAACTTTCATTTTCCATGTAGCTGTTTAAGCCACGGGTCAATGCTGCACGGAAACCTGCAAGGTGAGTACCGCCATCTTTTTGCGGAATATTGTTGGTAAAGCAACGAACATTCTCTTGATAGCTGTCATTCCACTGCAATGCCACTTCAACGCCAATGCCGTTGTCTGCATCTGTGGTGAAATGGAAAATATCGTTGAGATGGGTTTTACCTTCATTAATATATTTAACGAACTCGGATAAACCACCTTCATAATCGTAAACGTGCTCAAGATTAACGCGCTCATCACGCAATACGATACGTACACCCGCATTCAGGAATGAAAGTTCTCTTAAACGACGTGCCAAGATATCAACACTGAAAATGGTTTGGCTAAAGGTCAATTCACTTGGCCAGAAACGAACTGTTGTACCTGATTGGTCAGTTTCGCCCACAACTTTCAATGGATATTGAGGATCACCATGTGCATATTCCTGCTCATGGATTTTACCTGCACGTTGAATGGTCAAATGCAATTTCTTAGAAAGCGCATTTACAACCGAAACACCTACACCGTGTAAACCGCCCGATACTTTATAGCTGTTGTCATCGAACTTACCGCCCGCATGTAGAATGGTCAGAATAACTTCTGCTGCAGAAACCCCTTCTTCAGGGTGAATATCGGTTGGAATACCACGACCATTATCAGACACACTGACTGACTCATCTTCATGAATCGTCACTAAAATCTCGTCACAATGACCCGCTAAAGCTTCATCGATGGCATTATCCACCACCTCAAACACCATGTGGTGCAAACCTGTACCGTCATCGGTGTCACCGATATACATGCCAGGACGTTTACGAACCGCGTCTAATCCACGTAATACTTTAATACTAGAGGAATCATAAGCCTTTTCATTTGTTTGTTCTGTTTGAGAGACTGATTGAGACTCTGAACTCATGGTTACTCCCTAGTAAATATCTAATCTATCCAAAGATGAGGAAATAAAATTATGGCGCAGCAAGACTGACTTGGCCTTGGACAACGTGAAACAATTGAAAGGAAATCGACAAATCATGTAAGTGTTTTAATACCGACGTATGGTCTAAGGTCGTCATAAAAACCTGACTTCCTAACTGACTCAATCGCTCAATTAAACGTTGTTGTGCAGCTAAATCTAACTCTGCTGTCAGATCATCTAATAATACCACAGTTTCCTTGTTACTCGCATGCAGCATTGCAATTTGTGACAGTTTTAATGCCATGATTAACAACTTTTTTTGCCCACGCGATAACACGTCATCTGCGTTGCCGTACGGGGTTTTCAAGCGTAAATCTGCACGATGTGGACCATACTCGGTATAACGCCGTTCCTGGTCCCTTTGATGCTGTTGAATCAGGTCTTGCAACAGACCTTGTTCGGTATGAAAACCGGCATGATATTCCAGTTCAATTTCAAGATTTGGCAAAAGTTGCTGCAAGTCTTCCTGAAAAAACTGGTTCCATTGCTCCACGATACCGACCCGTTGCGAGTGCAAAATTTCGCCATAATCGCTCAGCATTTTGTTCCACGGCTCTAAATCCGCCAGACTCAGGTTACGCCGTGTTTTTAATAAGCTATTACGCTGTTTTAATGCGCGAGAATAGTACTGCCAAGCAAAATAGAACTCAGGTTCCACGTGGAACATCAACCAGTCCAGCAATTGTCGTCTTGGTTTGGCGCCATGATCAATAATATCGGTACTTTGCGGATCAATATGCTGTAAGGGCAAAAGTTTTGCCAGTTGCCCTTGAGTGGCAATGGTATCTCCATTGACCTTGATCAGTTGCTCACCCGAAGCCAGCTTTTGCATACCAATCCGTTCACTCGCCGACTGTGCGAATACAATCGCATCATCCGCCTCGTACTGGATGTAATGTTTTGGAATATGGGTGCGAAATGAGCGACCTGTGGCCAATAAATGAATGGATTCCAGAATCGATGTCTTTCCAGAACCATTAGACCCGTAAAAAATATTAAACGGTTGCAACTCATTGAGTGCAACCGCCTTTAGATTACGTACACGTTCGATATTTAAACGCGTGATTTGCATGCTTAAAAACTCAAATCATCAATGCCAATTACACACGCATCGGCATAACAACGTAAGTCTGGTCTGGATGCGCTGGATCTTGGACAAGTACCGACTGGTTTGCTTCAGTCATGCTCATTCTCACATCATCACCATCCAACACACTCAATACATCAAGGATATATTGCGCATTGAATGACATTTCTAGTGGGGCATCCTGATATTGAATTGCAATATCTTCAACCGCTTCATCTTGCTCTGGGTTATTAGCACGGAGTTGCAACGAATCCTGATTAAAATTCAGGAACACGCCACGTAATTTTTCATTACTTAAAATCGCGACACGTTGTAAAGACTGTTTAAATACATCATGCGCAATAAAGACATGCTTATCACCACCTTTCGGGATAACACGGCGATAATCAGGGAATTTACCGTCAATCAATTTGGTGGTGAAACGAACAGTAATATCACCCTGCTCTTTATCACGGCTTGGCGTATTAATCGTGACATTCAACAATTCACGACCAATTAACAAGGTAAGTTGCTCATCTTCAATGCTCAACAAACGCTGCAATTCACCCACTGCTTTACGAGGCACAATTGCCTGAATCGGTGCAGCAGCAGTTGATGACGCCAATACTTCGCATAATGCTAAACGGTGACCGTCTGTTGTTACGGTACGTAATTGATTTTGATCAATTTCCAGCAATGTACCTGTCAAATAGAAACGTACATCCTGTACCGCCATTGCAAAGGCAGTTTTTTCAAATAAACGTTTTAATTCGCGCTGAGTCACCTGAACTTGTGTGCCCTGACTATTTTCAGTGGTGAGTAAAGGATAATCATCAGCTGGAAGCGTACCCAACACAAAGCGGCTGTTACCCGATTTCAAAATACAACGCTGATCTTCTGTAATTTGTAAGTCAATCAAGGCTGCTGTAGGAAGAGATTTACAAATTTCGACTAATTTACGTGCAGGAACGGTGGTCTCCCCTGCTTCCAGACAAGCACCTTCAGCTAACGTTGTGCTTGCAACCAGTTCAACTTCTAAATCAGAACCCGTAATAGTTAAGGCCTGTTGAGTGGTTTGAATTTTAACATTTGAAAGAATATTCAAAGTATGACGACGCTCTACAGCCCCGACTACATGTGATAAAACATTGAGTAAACTTTCTTTAGCGATTTTCAAACGCACGATTTTATTCCTCTTACAACAGAAGCCGATATGAATGTTAGCAGTGTACTATGCTGCACTTAAAAGCAGTTTGCAACCATGAAAATAGAGTCAGCCGAGATTATGCTCAGACCTAACTTTGTAATAAACGAAGTAAGTTTTTATAATCTTCATTAAAAATCGGATCTTCTTCACGCAAGCTGACCACCTTTTCGCAGGCATGCATCACGGTACTGTGATCTCGCCCACCAAAGGCCATTCCGATTTCGGGAAAACTATCTCCTGTTAATTCACGCGCCAATCCCATCGCCAATTGACGTGGTCTTGCGTAAATACGGGTACGTTTTGGCCCAATCAGTTCTTTTAACGGAATTCGGAAGTATTCACTCACCACACGCTGGATGTTTTCCACACTAATGGTACGGGCACGGATCGCCAGAACGTCTTTTAATGACTCTCTCACCACATCCAGATCAATGGCTGTACCTTTAAATCGTGAAATTGCCACAACTTTGTTCAATGCACCTTCAAGCTCACGAACGTTTGCGACCACTTGTTGCGCAATAAACAAAGCACAGTTGCGAGGTAAATCTACACCACTATTTTCGGCTTTTTTCAGCAAAATTTCGATACGGGTTTCAATGTCTGGTGGCTCAACACCAACTGATAGTCCCCAAGAGAATCGAGAAACCAGACGTGGATCTAGTTCGGTAAGTTCTTTTGGATAACGGTCTGAAGTTAAAATAATTTGCTTAGATTCATCTAGTAAAGCATTGAAAGTATAAAAGAATTCAACAAGACTTGCTTCTTTACCAGCAAGTAAATGAATATCATCGACCAAGAGTAAATCTAAAGAACGACAATTTTTCTTAAACTCTTCAACCTTACCTTTCTGTAATGAACTGACAAAGTCTTGTACAAAACTTTCCGAGGTCATGTACATCACACGTGCATTGGGTTTGGCTTGTAACAGCGCATTCCCTACCGCTTGCATTAAATGTGTTTTACCCAAGCCTGTTGGGCCATACAAAAATAAAGGATTGTGCTGAGATGCGCCTAATTGGGTTAATACCTTACGACAAGTCTCAGCAGCCATCTGGTTAGAACGGCCTTCAACAAACAAAGAAAATGTAAATAACGGATTGAGTTGTCTTTTCTTCGGTATTTTAGTGACATTTTGACTGGGTTGAACCAAATCAGATTCTTTTTTGGCTTTAACAGGCACGGCGGTCACTGTCGGTGCACTACTTAAAGCTGCAGTTGTGGTTGCTGGTTGTTCGTTAGAAGACAAAATGGTACCTGGACGAGAGTCGACCAAAATCTCAACCTGACGTACGCGGCCTTCAGACAGTTGTTCAGCAAGAATTGAAATCAATTCTAAATGGTTATCTTGAATATAACGTGTCCAATAAGGGTTCGGTGCGTATAAACGCATCACACCATCAACCTCTTCGGCAACTAAAGGACGAATCCACATCGCAAAGACGTTATCAGATAGCTCTTGTCGCAAGCGAGTTAAGCAGTCTGTCCAGAGCATGTGCATCCCCTATATATCCATTTTTAAATTCAAAAAATAAAAATCACCAGCCCCATCTTTCGAAGGGGTCGCCATTCTAACCAAGTTATCCACATCTGTCAGGCCAATTTATGGGACTTTTGCTGAAAAAGAAAGCAGTCGTTTATAAATTTAAATTCAAAACCACTTGTGTATAACTTTTTGCACAAGCTGTGGATAATTTTAACCATCAAGTTATCCACAATCTATAAAATTGATAAAAACATGGTTATCCACAAAGTAACTATTTGTTTATTTATAGAAAAACGTCACTTTCCACAGAATAAATCCACCCTAATAAGAATAAATTTAAATTTTAAAATTTGAATTTACTTATAGGGTTCGACCAAATTGTGGATAAACGAGCATATCGAAATTTAAATTCAAAATCCAAGAATTAAATTTAAATTAGAAATAGAATTGTTGATAACTGTGGTATTAAGCTGTGAATATAGCTGAATGTTGATATAATATAAAGAGATAGCTTGTGTATATTTTTTGTTTTCAATAAAAGTACTTCTCTACGCGTAGGCGTATTGCTTCAAAACAGAACAAACAAAATGTAAAGTTTTTGATTTTTCATTGACAGCGTAAACATTGCACAATAAAATCGCGGACCTTTATAGAAAGATCATTTTGGAGTTTCGAAATGAAACGTACTTTCCAACCATCTGAATTAAAGCGTAAACGCGTTCATGGTTTCCGCGCTCGTATGGCTACTAAAGCAGGTCGTCAAGTTTTAGCTCGTCGTCGTGCAAAAGGTCGTCATAGCTTAACTGTTTAATACTGTTAAGCTGACCAGACTTGGGTGATGACACTTTACAGTTTCAGTACTGAATCTCGTATTCGTTGTGCTGCTGATTATAAAAGTGTATTTGATGGTGCGCTTTTTAAAGTGCATCAGCCCCATTTCCTTTTTTTAGCAAAATTAACCGAACAGCCTAACAGCCGTTTGGGTATTGTCGTTGCTAAAAAAAAGGTACGTCGTGCTCATGAACGAAATCGAATAAAACGTCTTGCTCGGGAGAGCTTCCGTTTACATCAAGCGCAATTTAATGCTGATATCGATATTGTGGTGATGCCTAAAATAGGTATAGAAGCAATCTCAAATGAAGAATTACATCAACAATTAGATTTTGCTTGGCAAAAATTACAACGCTTAGCAAAGAAGCATTCCAAAGTCGTTGTGACATCCCTCCAAAATTAGAGATCTCCAATGGTACGTTTACTTCATTGGTTGATAAGATGTTACCAAATTGCAATTAGTCCATTATTGGGTCCTCGTTGTCGCTATATTCCCACTTGCTCGCAATATGCAATTGAAGCTTTACAAACGCATGGGGCGGTCAAAGGTGTATGGCTATCGACTAAGCGAATTTGCCGTTGTCATCCTTGGGGTGGTTCAGGCTATGATCCAGTCCCCCGCAAAGCACTTCGTTTTATTTCGTTTCATCAAATAGATTCTCAAATGCATCACGTTGCTGTACCCTTTCGTGATCGTTTATTCAAGCAAAATCTCTCTAATCATTTGGGATAATAGATATGCAACAATGGGCCAGATTTGCAATTCTTGGAGCCATGTTTGTTACCGCATATTTGCTTATTTTGGCTTGGCAAAAAGACTATGGTCATGCTGCACCAGCACCGCAACAACAAGCGGCGGTTGTCACTGCACATGATGTATCTGCAGATTTGCCAAATGCTCAAAATGCAACAGCGGCTTCAGACTTGCCACAAGCAAATGTGACTGCATCACAAACCACAGAAACACCATCTGTGAGTCAGCAACTGATTTCAGTACAAACTGATCTTTATCATCTTTGGATCAATCCTAAAGGTGGTGATATTGTTCGTATTGAATTGTTAAGCCATGATGAAAGCAAAGACAGCGATAAGCCGTTTGTCATGCTGGAAAGTGATGCGAAACGTACTTACGTCGCTCAATCTGGTTTAATTGGTTTAAATGGACCAGATAGCAGCCGTAGCGGACGCCCGATGTATGATGTTGAAAAAACAACATATACGTTGGCAGATGCGAAGAGCGTTGCAGCAAAAGATGGTAAGACACATCAAGTGTTGACTGTGCCATTGGTATTTAAAACACCTGAAGGTGTGGAAGTGATCAAGTCGTTCACCTTCACGCAAGGTGATTACCCAATTACAGTGAAACATCAGGTTGTTAACCGCAGTCAGCAAAACTGGCAAGGCCAAATGTTTGGTCAGTTAAAGCGTGATAATTCTGATGATCCAGGTAAATCTTCTCAAGGTATCTTTACCCTTGGAACTTATCTGGGTGGCGCATGGGGTACGCCAGACGCGCATTATAACAAGTTGAAATTCAGCAATTTTAATGATGAAAAATTGAATGTTGAAGCCAAAGGCGGCTGGGTTGCCATGGTTCAGCATTATTTCGTCAGTGCGTGGATTCCTGGGAATTTAAAACTTACCCAAGCTGATGGTCAACCGTATGTAGCTAAACTGGAATCGCGCCAGTCTGCTGATCACATGAATATCATGGGCTTTACCTCTCCAGTGATCAATGTACCTGCTGGTACGTCAATGGAAGTGGATGCACAACTTTATTCTGGTCCAAAAATTCAGTCTGAACTCAAAGATTTAGCTGCTGGTTTAAACCAAACTGTAGATTATGGTTGGTTATGGCCAATTGCGAAATTATTGTTCTTGGGCTTACAGTTCTTCCATAACATCATTGGGAACTGGGGTTGGTCAATTATCTTATTGACGATCTTGGTAAAATTGATTTTATGGCCACTTTCTTCAAAAAGTTATCGCTCAATGGCGAAAATGCGTGTGATTGCACCAGAAATGCAACGTATGAAAGAAGAATTTGGTGAAGACCGTATGCGTTTCTCTCAAGAAATGATGGCGTTATACAAGCGTGAACAAGTCAATCCATTGTCTGGTTGCTTGCCGTTATTGTTACAAATGCCGATTTTCTTGGCCTTGTACTGGGTATTGATGGAATCGGTTGAACTTCGTCATGCGCCATGGTTAGGCTGGATTCAAGACTTATCAGCAATGGATCCATGGTTTATCTTGCCGTTGATCATGGGTGTGACCATGTTCGTTCAGCAAATGTTGAATCCACAACCAACTGATCCTATGCAGGCAAAAGTTTTCCGTATCATGCCAATCATGTTTACGGTATTCATGTTGTTCTTCCCTGCTGGTTTGGTGCTTTACTGGATCGTCAACAACAGTATTACCATTTTGCAACAATGGTTTATTAACAAAGGTGTCGAAAAAGACCGTCTCAACAAGGTTGAATCGAGTTCTTAAGTTCGAACTTTTACTGAATAAATCCGCTTAAGATGGTAATCTTAAGCGGATTTTTCTTTGTCTGTATTTAGGGTTCCTGTTTCATAACCCTCGTGTTTTTTAGGTGAATTTAAGATGCAACATCAAACCACAATTGCTGCGATTGCTACCCCATTAGGTCGTGGTGGTGTGGGCGTGATTCGACTTTCTGGCCCTAAAGCTTATGCCATTGCTGAACAGTTGACCCAGAAAAGTCTTCCTGCTGCCCGCATGGCAGGCTTTCGTCAGTTCTATGATGCGGATGGTTCCGTGATGGATGAAGGCATTGTGCTGTGTTTTCCAAATCCTCATTCGTTTACAGGTGAGGATGTGGTGGAATTACAGGGGCATGGTGGTCCAGTCATTCAGAATGCGTTATTAGCCCGTTTACTTGATCTGGGTGCGACAGCTGCAAAGGCGGGTGAATTTTCCATGCGTGCCTTTGAAAATGGCAAGATGGATCTGGTGCAAGCCGAAGCGATCGCCGATTTGATTGATGCCACCTCACAGGCCGCAGCACGTTCAGCGGTTCGTTCATTACAGGGTGCCTTTTCAACCAAAATTAATACTGTTTTAGAAAAGCTGATTCACTTACGTTTGCATGTTGAAGCCGCCATTGATTTTCCAGAAGAAGAAATTGATTTCCTTGCCGATGGCAAGATTTTAGCTTTGCTGGATGACGTACAGAATTCGGTTAAAGCCGTACAGCAATCAGCACGCCAAGGACAGCTGTTACGTGAAGGTTTGCAGGTGGTGATCGCGGGTAAGCCTAATGCGGGCAAATCGAGCCTGTTAAACGCGCTGGCGGGCCACGAACGGGCCATTGTGACTGATATTGCGGGAACGACCCGCGATGTATTGCATGAAAAGATCAGTTTGAATGGCTTGCCGATTACCTTAACCGATACTGCTGGTTTACGTGAAACAGGCGATATCGTCGAGCAGGAAGGGATTCGTCGTGCGATTAAAGAAATTGAACAGGCCGATTTATTACTGCTGGTCTACGATTTAAACCAAGGCGATGAACCGTTACAGCTGGCGCGTGAATATTTTGCCGATCATCTTGAACCGAAACGTTTACTGCTGATTGGCAATAAATGCGATTTAACCGGTCAGGACGCGACTTTAAGTGATTATCAGGGCTTCCGTCATATCAGTGTCTCTGCCAAACAGGATATGGGTGTTCAGGCGCTCATAGATGCGATTACAGCCCATGCAGGCTTCCAGCCTGAGGAAGACACCTTTATTGCCAGAACACGCCATTTAGACGCAATGAAGCGCACTCAGCGCTATCTTGCAGAGGCACGTGAGCAACTTGTTGTGTTTAACGCAGGTGAACTGGTGGCAGAATCATTGCGTCTGGCACAAAATGCATTGGGTGAAATCACAGGTGATTTTAGTGCTGATGATCTTCTTGGGAAGATTTTTGGTTCATTCTGTATTGGGAAGTAATCAATTAAATCAAATACTCATGGCTTGAATTGTAGTGCAATTCAAGCCATTTTTTTATTCCTTCTCTTCAGCGGTTTGCTCTTCCTCAGCTTTTGGTTCTGCTACGACGTTTAATGCAGTCATCATGGCAACCGGTGCACCTTCCTGACGTGTGGCTTTGAGCTTGATCTGTAAACGTAATTCATTGACTGAATCGGCGTTACGTAAGGCTTCATCATAGCTGATGGCACCTTCGTTATAGAGATCGAATAAAGCCTGATCGAAGGTTTGCATCCCTAGCTCTCGCGATTTGCTCATAATCTCTTTGAGTGCGTGGAACTGGCCTTTTAAAATATTATCTGAAATCAATGGCGTATTGAGCAAAATTTCAATCGCTGCCCGACGACCTTTGCCATCCTGCGTTCGTATCAAACGTTGAGAAATAATGCCTTTCATATTGGATGAAAGATCCATGAGTAACTGGTTACGACGTTCTTCCGGAAAGAAGTTGATAATCCGGTCGAGTGCCTGATTGGCATTGTTGGCATGTAAGGTCCCTAGACAAAGATGTCCTGTTTCCGCAAAAGCAATCGCATGTTCCATGGTCTCTGTATCACGGATTTCCCCAATCAGAATCACATCGGGCGCCTGACGTAAGGTATTTTTCAAGGCATGCTGCCATGAATGACAATCAACACCGACTTCACGATGAGTGATCATGGATTTTTTATGTTTATGCACGTACTCAACCGGATCTTCAACGGTAATGATATGCCCCGCTGAGTTTTCATTGCGGTGATCAATCATGGCCGCCAAAGAAGTTGATTTGCCTGAGCCTGTACCACCGACAACCAGAACCAGACCACGTTTTTCCATAATCACATGTTTAAGCGATTCAGGCAGCTTTAGCTTCTGAAAGGTTGGAATTTCCGAGGTAATGGTACGAATTACCATGCCAATCTGTAGCTGTTGTTTAAATACATTGACACGAAAACGTGAAACATTGGGAACATTGATTGCAAAATTACATTCCCATTCATTTTCAAACTCTTGGCGCTGTTTTTCATTCATTAAGCTATACGCGAAGAGTTTTGTTTTATCGGCAGTGAGTTCCTGTTGCCCGAGTGGACGCATAAGTCCTTGTAATTTAATACTGGGTGGAAAATCTGCGGTGATAAATAAATCTGAACCGCCGTATTCCACTACTTTGGTCAGCATATGAAACATAAATGTTTTGGCTTCTTCGAGTAATTCTGCGCTATACATCAATCTACCTGAATCTGAATAATAAGATGGTTTGTTGCGATTTGATTTAAAAATTGCAATTAAAATAATGATCTATGTGGTTTTTTAAATATAAGCCAAGACCATTAAGCCTAAAAAACACCCCAAATGTTTGCTCAATAATTTCCACATTTCATCTCTTGCTTAGGAATTATTTCAAACATGGCTCGATTGATCTAGCAGGTTTTTAATTTAATGCTGCTATTTCAATGTGATGTGAAAAAAAATGTCAATTTCTTACTAAAAATGCAGCTCGCGAGCCGTGTAAATCTCGTTTTTCTCATATCAGGCATGTTCCACGTGAAACATCGCGCGTATCGGTTGAATTTTGGTTGTTGCTGAGTAAGCTGAGCTGTTTGCTGCTGCATTAGTCATTACAATAGCCGCTGATTTTTGTATTCGAGTGTTGGACATGTTAAAAAAAATTGGGATTTTCTCATTATTCAGTTGTGTTTCTGCCATGAGCTTTGCCAATGTAGAGACGTTAAAAAGCAATTTGAGTCAACAATATCCCAATATTCAGGTCACCAACATTCAACCGACTGCAATGAATGGTTTATACAGTGCCAGTCTGGATAATCAGATCATATATCTGGATGAAAGTGCCCAACACATGTTTATCGGGTCAATGGTTCGCTTAAAAGACCAGAAAAATTTGACCAAGGATCTTGTGATCCAGCAAAACACGGTAGACTGGAAACAATTGCCTTTCAAAGATGCCATTAAAACCGTCAAAGGCAATGGTAAGCGTCAATTGGCAGTATTCTCAGATCCAAACTGTTCTTATTGCAAGAAGTTAGAAGCAGAGATGGATAAGCTGAATGATGTAACGATTTATACCTTCATTTATCCACTAAAAGCGCAGTCGGTTGCTGTATCTAAATCAGTCTGGTGTGATGCCAATCAGGCTTATGCATGGAAAAACCTGATCCAGAAGAATGTACAGCCGCAAGCAAAAACCTGTGCGAATCCGATTGAGCGTAATTTGCAGCTTGGTCGAAAATTAGGTGTAGATGGAACCCCGACCCTGATTTTTGGAAATGGATTTAAAATGGTCGGTGCTAGAAGCGCTGAAGAAATTCAAATGATCTGGAAAGAACTCGGTCTATAAATAAAAATGCCCAATCCATTGCGATAAATGAATTGGGCGTTTTAATTGAATACGTTTTAGCTTTTTTTGGTGACCAGATTGTAGATAAATAAAATAATGATGGCACCAACCACAGAGGCAATGAAACCAGCCGCCGAATTTTCACCATATAAGCCGAGTAAGCGACCACCATAGGTTGCCAATAATGAACCCGCGATACCTAATAAGGTCGTTACGATGAAGCCTGCTTTATCTTCACCAGGATGTAAAGCACGTGCGATTAAACCAGCAAAAAAACCAACGACGATTGCCACAATTAGAGACCACATTGTCTTTCTCCTTGTTTTAAAAGTGATATTTCTTTCTATCCTGCTTGATTCGAGCAGACTTTGTCTGTAGTGGATTACTGAGTTATGTCGTATTTTTGTGCAAGCTTTGGGAGGATTTGATTAAAGTATCAATAAAAAAGCTGCTTTTCACACTCGAGCCAAGATAAAGCAAATGAATACTTTATCCGAGCGCAAGATAAACATGGATCTATGCTATTCACCTGTTTTGAGGTGTGAATAGCAAGATTTGATTAGATACCGATTTCACCAATGAAGGGTAAGTGACGATATTTTTGATCAAAGTCGAGGCCATAGCCCACTATAAAGCGGTCTTCGACTTCAAAGCCCAGAAATTTTACATCTAAAGGAATTTCACGGCGTGAAGGCTTGCTCACTAAAGTACATAATTCAATTGAGTTTGGATTACGGGTTTTAAGCATTTCAACTACTTTGCTTAGCGTATTACCTGAGTCGATAATATCTTCGACCACAAGTACATCTTTACCGTGAATTTCGCCATCAAGGTCTTTTAAAATTTTGACATCACGAGAGGAAACGGTTCCACCACCATAACTAGACACGGTCATAAAATCGAGTTCATGTGGTTTGTCGATTGCACGGCATAAATCCGCCATAAAAATGACTGAACCACGTAATAAGCCGATCAGTACCAGTTCTTTATCACTTTGAGCATAGTGTGCATTGATTTTGTCGCCAAGTTCTTTAACTTTGGCTTGAATCTCTTCACTTGAAATCATAATGCGCATTGCAATGGTCATCGGTAGATTCCTAAAAACTTAAAAACTTAAAAACGGGAAAATAAAAAAGGTGTTGACCTGCAACACCTCGAAATCTTGAGCTAATCTGGCAATTTTAAAACAAAATCACTTTTCATGCACCTTTTGATGACGAAGAAAGTGTTTCATTTTGAGCAGATGAGCTGTCACGTTTAAGTAGAACAGCACATGCAATCGCGATACATAGCCACCCAAGTCTTTGTTTGTTTAAAAATTTAGTTTTGGCTATAGGCTTTTTGTCCATAGATGTAAGTCGCCTCAATATTTCGGTCATCGCCCATGGTGAATAAAGCAAATAAGCTATCTTCAACCGATTTTGAACGTGATTGACGCAATTGTTGTAATGCGGTTGGCTGAGTATTCAAGACCACAAAATCAGCTTCTTTACCGATGTTAAAGTTACCGAGTTTCTCATCCAGATCCAGTGCTTTCGCACCACCGAGTGTCGCGTGATACAGTGATTCAAAAGCAGAAAGTTTATCGCCTTGTAACTGTTGAACCTTGTACGCTTCATTCACGGTTTGCAACAGGCTAAATGAAGTCCCTGCCCCAACGTCAGTGCCTAAACCGACTTTTACTTGCTGTTCCCATGTCTTTTTCAATGGGAATAAACCACTGCCCAAGAACAGGTTTGAAGTCGGACAGAAGGCAATGGCAGAGTTGGTTTCATGCATACATTTCCATTCTGCGTCTTCCAAATGTACGCAATGCGCAAATACAGAACGTTGACCAGTTAAGCCATAATGATGATAAACATCCAAATAACCGTCCTGCTCAGGGTATAGATCTTTTACCCATGCGATTTCATCTTTGTTTTCACTTAAATGCGTATGCACATAAACATCTGGATATTGCGCTTTGAGTTGTCCAGCTTTTTCCAGTTGTTCTGGTGTAGATGTTGGCGCAAAACGTGGGGTAATCGCGTATAAAGCACGTCCCTGCCCATGCCATTTCTCAATCAAGGCTTTAGAATCATCATAGGCGCTTTCTGCGGTATCACACAGCGCTTCTGGCGCATGACGATCCATCATCACCTTACCTGCGATTAAACGCATCTGGTGCTGTGCTGCGGCTTCAAATAAAGCATCTACTGATTCAGGATGTACCGTACAGAACACCAATGCAGTGGTGGTACCGTTTTTAAGCAATTCATTGACAAAAAACTTGGCTATGTCTTGGGCATAAGCTTTGTCTTTAAACTGAATTTCAGTCGGGAACGTATAGGTGTTAAGCCAGCTTAATAATTGTTCGCCGTAAGCACCGACCATTTCCGTTTGTGGGAAATGGATATGTGTATCGATCATGCCCGGGATGATCAATTGTTCTGGATAATGCTGAATTTCAACGTTTGCAGGAAGATGGGCTTGAGCGTCGTTCCACGTGCCAAACCAGCGAATTTTACCTTGTTCAGTGATCATTACGCCGTCTTCGATATAACGGACTTGATCGGCAATTTCAGTGGCTTGAGAAACGGTCTTTTGAATATCTAAGAAGTGACCACGAATCACCGTGGTTGGGGTAGCCAAAGTCATAACAACCTACAATTTTACTTTTTTCGGTTGATTGTACCTGATTTTGCCAAATTTACTGGATTATTCGGCTAATTAACGTGCTTAAAAGGTATATAAATGTGACTTATTCACCGAACGTTCTCATTTTTGCGGGTGGGGTCATGGCATAGGTGAAGTGTAAAAATAAGAGATTGGAACCGTGATTAAACAGGACCATGAATGACTCCCCCTTGCTGCACGATTGATTTATTTTCCTAATAAAAAAAGGCCTGCAATGCAGGCCCTTTTTATGTTCAAGCTATTATTGAGCTTGACGCTTATTGTGACGTAACGATAGATAAGCGGTGATGCTTAATACCAGAACAATAAAGCCTAACGAGATCCAGATTGGCATGTGGAACACATCGAGCAATAACATTTTTGCACCAATGAACAATAAGATGATGCCCAAGCCATACGGTAAGTAATGCATTTTCGATGCAGCACCTGCCAATAAGAAGAACATCGCACGTAAACCCAAAATTGCCATTAAGTTTGCGGTTAAAACAATGAACGGGTCACTGGTCACGGCGAAAATTGCAGGAATGGAATCCACCGCGAAGATCACGTCAGATGCTTCAACCAAAATCAAAACTAAAAATAAAGGCGTTGCCCATAACACACCATTCTGGCGAACGAAGAAATTGTTGCCTTCAAGCTGTGGCGTGATACGCATATGTTTGCGTAACCATTTCAGTAACTTGATATCTTCAATATTGGTGTCTTCTTCATCCTGACCTTTCAGGAATTTAAAGCCTGTGTAGACTAGGAAGGCACCGAAGATATACAGCACCCAGGAGAACTCTTGCACAAACCACGCACCAATAAAGATAAAAATGGTTCTAAGCACGATTGCGCCGAGTACGCCGTAAAGCAGGATTTTACGTTGATATGCAGGTGGAATCGCAAAAGCTGCGAAAATCATCAGCCAGACAAAGACGTTATCAATTGCCAGCGATTTTTCCAGTAGATAACCTGCGAAGTATTCCATGGTTTTCTGGTTTGCAATGGTTGCACCCACGGTTTGCTGTAGATAAAACCATAATCCGCCACCAAAAATCACTGCAACACTGACCCAGGCAATACTCCAGTAGGCTGCCTGTCTGATTGGCACGTCCTGATTTTGTTTTTGTTTAAAGCCTAAAAAGTCGACCAGTAGCATCACGGTAACGAGACCGAAGAATGCGACATAGAGCCATAAATTACCGATAGTTTCCATCACAACTCCCTATCTGGCAAATGGACATAAAAAAACCTCGACCAGTTGCCAGATGAATTAATACATCTGTTTCAACATGATCAAGGTCTTGCCTACACCACGATGGATTGTGATGCTCAGAGTCCGACTTTTTGCAAAGTGTAATGACGAAGCTCTGACACCTAAGGCATTCAGCGCTTAGGTTTGGAGGAGGCTACTCCCCTTGTCAACATATTCTGTATGGATATTCATATCCAAATATGCGCATAGAATTACATACTTTTAAATAATGTGCAAATATTCATCAGCAACGATGATCTAAAAAATTTTCAGGATTTCCGTCCGTAAAAATTGATGGCGTGGGTTATGTTTCACATTTTCATGCCAATACATGCCCATATTGATTTGAGGCAGCTCGATTGGCAAAGGATGGATATGTAAGACTTTGGAATAATGCAAATGTTTGAGGATGCTTTGCGGAATGGTGAGAATGGCGTTGGGATAATGATTCAATATCTGTAACGCTGTTGCATAGTGCTGGCAGCGTAGGAAAATCTGGCGAGATAATTGCTGCCGATTAAGATAAATATCCTCGAGCAGAATCCCAGTACGCCGTGAAGACACCCCAATATGCGGTGAAGACAAATACAACGATAAATCCATATTCGCCTGCTGGGTGCACACCACAAAATGGTCTTCAATCAGATTTTCAAACTGTAAGCTGGCCTGATACGGTTGCACCAGATCAATGACAAAATCAATCTGTTGGGCAGAAAGATCCGCCAGCATGTTTTTACGATCCAATTTGGAGCTCAGGAACTGGATGTCCAGATTCAGTTGCGCAAAATGATGCACCAACTGCGGAAAAATAATCGGCTCAATTTCGTCATGAATGGCGATCTTTAAGCTCTGCAACATGTCAGGCACAAAGTCCTGTTGCGGCACGGCAATACTTTGAATGGTTAATAATGCGGTTTGAATCGGCTGGTAAATTTGCTCGGCATACGGTGTAGGCAGCATTTTTTGGCCGCTGCGCACGAATAACTCATCACCAAGCTGACTACGCAAGCGTTGTAAGGCATGACTCACTGCAGACTGGCTGATACAGAGCAATTGTGCCGCTTTAGAAATGCTCTTCTGTTCAAAAATCGCAATAAAAAGCGGATATAAATTAATATCAATACGATGAAAATGTCCCACTTCCAGCGGGTTAGTATTATGAATCTGATTCATAGTTTTGAATAAAATAAAATCATTTCATTCATAATAAATTTTCGCTTATGGTGATGTAAAGCAGCGAATCAGCTTTCGCCAAATTTTATATTGAGGGAGAAAAGGATGTTTGCATTATCAGCGCGTGCGCAGGATTTTATTGCACGAACGCAAGCGTTTATCCAACAAGAAATTGAACCCGTTGAAAAAGCATTCTGGGATGAGGTACATCGCCTCAATGTCGATGGTGACTGGACCAAATGGCAATGGCCTGAACAATTACAACAATTGAAAGATAAGGCAAAAGCAGCGGGCTTATGGAACATGTTCTTACCTGATGCTGAGTTAGGTGCGGGTTTATCGGTTCAGGAATATGCACACATTGCTGAACTGACTGGACGTAGCCTGCTTGCTCCAACGGTATTTAACTGTAATGCGCCCGATAGCGGCAATATGGAAGTGTTGTGGCGCTATGGTAGCGATGCGCAAAAACAGCAATGGCTACAACCTCTACTCAAGGGTGAGATTCGTTCAGTTTTCTGTATGACTGAGCCTGCGGTAGCATCCAGCGATGCAACCAATATGCAGGCGACTGCGGTGGTAGAGGGTGATGAAATTGTCTTGAATGGACGTAAATGGTGGTCATCAGGTTTAGGTGATCCAAATGCCAAAATCATTATTTTTATGGCCTATACGCCTGACCCAAGCAAAGACCGTCATCACCAGCATTCTATGGTGCTGGTACCGGTCAATACCGCAGGTGTAACCATTGAACGTATGCTGCCGGTGTTTGGCGATTACGATGCACCACATGGGCATGGACAGGTCAGTTTTGACAATGTTCGCGTGCCTGTCAGCAACTTCATTGGTGGTGCAGGACAAGGTTTTGAAATTGCTCAAGGCCGCTTGGGCCCTGGGCGTATTCATCATTGTATGCGCTGTGTTGGCGCGGCAGAGAAAGCGTTGGAACTGATGATTGACCGTGGCATGTCGCGCAAGGCATTTGGCAAAGAACTGCTCAAGCTAGGCGGGAATCTGGAACGCGTTGCCGATGCGCGTGTGCAGATCGATCAGGCGCGTTTATTGACCTTATACGCTGCCTATAAGATGGATACGCAAGGCAATATGGCGGCGTTAACTGAAATTTCAGCCATTAAAGTGGTTGCGCCAACCGTCTTGCAAAATGTGGTGGATATGGCGATTCAGATCCACGGCGGCGAAGGGGTTTCCCGTGATACACCGTTAACGGCTTTCTTTACTCAGGCGCGAAGTTTACGTTTGGCCGATGGACCTGATGAGGTTCATAAAGGCATGATTGCTAAATTAGAACTCAAAAAACGTGGCTATGGTCGTGGATAAGGATAAAAGCAAATGGCAGTAATTGATATTGGTGGTCAGGTTCGTCACGGTGAGGAACTGGACATTGCAGCGGTTGAAACATGGTTAAAAAATCAGGGTGTGAATTTGCAAGGACAGGCAAAAGTCACCCAATATTCAGGTGGCGCATCCAACTGGACTTACCGTTTAGCGTATGACAATGCTGATCTGATCCTACGCCGTCCACCGAAAGGCACCAAAGCCAAATCAGCGCACGATATGGCACGTGAATACAATGTGCAGAAGTATTTGGCACCTTTCTACCCTGTAATGCCTGAAATGATTGCGCTGTGCCAAGATGACAGTGTGATTGGTTGTGATTTCTATGTGATGAAGCGGATTGAGGGCATTATTCCACGTGCGAATCTACCCAAGGAATTACAGCTGGATGAGCAGCAAGTACAGCAACTTTGCCTGAATGTCTTAGATAAATTGATTGAGCTGCATCAAGTGCCTTATCAAGGTACAGAGCTGGAAAAACTGGGTAAAGGTGAAGGCTATTGCCGCCGTCAGGTCGAAGGTTGGGATGCACGTTATAGCAAGGCTTTGACACCGAATGTACCTGATTTCGCGTTTGTGCGTGAATGGTTGCAACAACATATTCCTGCGGATTCAAAAACCTGTGTGATTCATAATGACTGGCGTTTTGATAATGTCATTTTAGATCCACAACAACCCACTCAAGTGATTGGGGTACTGGACTGGGAAATGGCGACCTTGGGCGACCCATTAATGGATTTGGGCAGTGCCCTCGCCTACTGGATTCAGGAAGATGACGATGCATTGATGAAATCCAGCCGCCGTCAACCAACCAATCTGAAAGGCATGCTGACACGTCAGCAAGTGGTGGATTATTATCTGGAAAAAACAGGTTTAAAGCCTGATAACTGGGCATTTTATGAAGTATTTGGCCTGTTCCGCCTAGCCGTGATTGCACAGCAAATCTATTACCGTTATTACCATCAGCAAACCGATAATCCAGCCTTTAAAGACTTTTGGATATTGATTCATGCCCTGCATATTCGTGCCTTAAAATTGATTGCACAAGGAGATACACAAGCCCAGCAATTAATTCCTGAATATGGCGCAAAACTGAAGGAAATTTTAAAAGGATGAGCACAATTTATCTGGTGCGACATGGGCAGGCCTCCTTTGGGGCAGCCAGTTATGACCTGCTCTCTGCAAAAGGAGAGCAACAGGCACAAGCGGCGGGTGAGTTTCTTAATAAAACTTTGAAATCTTCACCCTTGGTGGTGGCGGGTTCAATGCAGCGTCATCAACAAACGGCGCAACTCGCTTTAGCGCAAGGTTTTGCAGATGTATCGATTCAAACTGAATCCAGCTGGAATGAGTTTGATCATCAACATGTGTTTTCTCAATATGAACCACGCTTTAATCAGCCTGAATTACTCAAGCAGGATGTCGCACAAGTTGCAAACCCGCGTGCCTATCTGGCAAAAATCTTTGATGGAGCGATTGAGCGCTGGATTGGAGAGCAATATGACCATGAATATCATGAAACATGGTTAGGTTTCCAAAGCCGTGTAGAAAGCGCATTGCACGGCCTGTGTCAGCAGCTTGATGCGACACAACAGCGTCAGGCGGTTGTATTCAGCTCAGGTGGTGTCATTTCGGTGGCGGTCGGCAAGGTACTGGGTTTAGATGCGAAACAGATCTTTGCGCTGAACTGGTCGATTGCCAATGCCAGTATTAGTACGCTGCGTTGGGTAGATGGGCGTTTGCAATTACTGAGTTTTAATGAACATCATTATTTAAAAGCACATGATGCAGAACTTCTCACATGGATTTAAACAAGAATAGGTGGCGGAAATGGCAAGAACAATTTTAATTACAGGTGCAAGTTCGGGTTTAGGCGCAGGTATGGCGCGTGAATTTGCAGCCAAAGGCTACAATCTGGCGCTTTGTGCACGACGTTTAGAGCGTCTGGAAGCGTTACAACAGGAGTTGCAAAGCCAGTTTTCAGTTCAGGTCAAAATCAAGACCCTTGATGTGACCCATTACGATGACGTGTTTACCGTATTTAAAGCTTTTCAGCAAGAATTCGGCAGCATTGACCGAATTATTGTCAATGCAGGTGTCGGTGATGGCCGCCGTATTGGTAAAGGGCATTTTGAGGTGAATCGGGCTACGGCGGAAACCAATTTTATTTCTGCCTTGGCGCAATGTGAAGCAGCAGTTGAAATTTTTAGAGCACAAAACAAAGGGCATTTGGTGGTGATTTCATCGATGAGTGCGATGCGTGGTTTACCGAAGCATTTGTCGACTTATGCAGCCAGTAAAGCGGCGGTGGCGCATCTAGCTGAAGGCATCCGTGCGGAATTGCTGGGTACACCAATTAAAGTTTCAACGATTTTCCCTGGTTATATTCGTACTGAATTGAATGAGGGTGCAAAGAAACTGCCGTTTGAAGTGGATGAGAAAACAGGAAGTAAGGCCTTGGTGAAGGCAATTGAGAAAGAGCCTGTGAAGGCGTATGTGCCGCAGTGGCCGTGGTTGCCAATGGGCATTGCAATGAAGATTTTGCCGTTAAAATGGGTGAATAAACTGAGTTGATTGCCATTAAAATAAATCGGAGATATCTCTATTTCGCAAGTTTTCACAGCCTTATATAGGCTGAATAGTCGAGTTGTTTGGGTATAGGCGTTTCCTTACTTTTCAAAGATGAAAAGTAACAAAAATCTTTTGTTGGACTGATGGTATATCCCTATACCACAGTCCAACGGGCGGCATCCATGCCGCCGTCACAATAGTAAATATCAGCAAGAAATTAATTTAATCTGAGTTCGACAAGAAAGATGATACGCGTAAACGTCATCCACAACCTGAGCTAACTAAAGCGTTTAAAGCTTTGAGTTAGCGTAAGACAAACAAAGTGCGTAGTTTGTTGCTCAAGCATAGCTTTCACCTTACGGTACGGCAAAGATTATTAATCTTTGCTATTCGTCCCTCAGGTTTTGCCTACTTTTCCCGAAAGAAAAGTAGGGCGAGCCGCAGGCTGATCCAGAAATTAGATAAGAACTTGCAAGACTCCGTTAAGACAATAGTTTTTCAGAAAGTTTTGACTTTAATTACGACAAAGCCGTAATCAACTTTTGGTGTAAACCACCAAAACCACCATTCGACATGATCACCACAGCATCCCCCTCACCTGCTTCATTCACCACACGGGCAATGATGTCATCTAAAGAGCGGCTGACTTCTGCCTTGTTTGATGACGCTGCAATGATAGGTTGTAAATCCCAATCCAGACCTTCAGGTTGATACCAGATCACTTCATCCGCTAAACGGGCTGAATGTGCCAAACCATCTTTATGGCTGCCCATACGCATGGTATTTGAGCGGGGTTCAATGATCGCCCAAAGTTTACGTTCACCTAAGCGTTTACGAGCACCGTCCAGTGTGGTTTCAATGGCAGTTGGATGATGGGCAAAGTCATCATAAACTTCGATGCCACGAACCGTACCTAACAGCTCCATACGGCGTTTTACCCCACCGAAGTTGGAGAGTGCTTCACACGCCTGTTCAAGGCTAACACCCACGTGCTGTGCAGCAGCAATGGTCGCTAAGGCATTGGCAACGCTGTGCTGCCCTGTCATGTTCCATTTCACTTCACCGACCACGTTGCCCTGTTCAAGCACTTTAAAGTGGCTACCATCCGCACTGATCAATTCGGCAGATAACGCGGCTTGCGCATTTGGCTCTAGGCTGGTACGAATCACTGGTGTCCAGCAGCCCTGCTCCAACACTTCATCAATATTGGTTTCAGTAATTGGCGCAATAATACGACCTTCACTTGGAATGGTACGGACTAAATGATGGAACTGCTTTTGAATCGCAGCAAGATCATCGAAAATGTCAGCGTGGTCAAATTCAAGATTGTTTAAAATCGCGGTTTTAGGATGATAATGAACGAATTTAGAACGTTTATCGAAGAATGCCGAATCATATTCATCAGCTTCGACACAGAAATATTGACCACCACCTAAACGTGCGCTTTCGCTAAAACCAAGTGGTACGCCACCGATCAAGAAACCTGGATTTAAACCCGCCTGATCCAGCACCCAAGCCAACATGGTTGTGGTGGTGGTTTTACCATGTGTACCTGCGACACCCAGTACATGTTTGCCTTGGAGTACATGGTCTGCCAGAAATTGTGGGCCAGAAATATAAGGGAGACCTTCATTCAGCATGTATTCAATCGCATCAATGCCACGTTTCATGGCATTGCCGACGATCACAAGATCAGGATGTGGCTGTAAATGGCTACGGTCGTAGCCCTGCATAAGCTCAATACCCGCATTTTCGAGTTGAGTTGACATAGGTGGATAAAC
Source organism: Acinetobacter vivianii (assembly GCF_014635885.1). Taxonomy (GTDB): domain Bacteria; phylum Pseudomonadota; class Gammaproteobacteria; order Pseudomonadales; family Moraxellaceae; genus Acinetobacter; species Acinetobacter vivianii. The sequence continues at coordinate 21,350 of NZ_BMDR01000013.1, read as the reverse complement.
ATTGGCATCTGAACCTGTGACTTTATGTCCTAAATCTCGTGCTAATAGAGCCAAAGACCCCATAAATGTGCCACAAATACCCAAAATATGCAGATGCATAACGCGCCTTCTCCACTGCTTTTCATACAGCACTGATATCGTATGTATGATTGTCGTTATCAATAAAAATCAAACGCAACGATATCAAGGCTTGCATGGAAAAGATAGTCAAAATTCGTTGTTGTTGTTTAGTTCTAATTGCACAGATGAATGCTAAAATTTCAGGGTTTTTGCAAGCATATCTTCTCTGCTATTCACCCTTGATCTGGATACAAGCACATTATGTTGAGCCCTACTCTTTTAGCGTTATGTTTGTTGATTATTTCCAACTGTTTTATGACACTGGCATGGTATGGGCATCTGAAAATCCTGCATGATGCACCGATCTGGCAAGCGATCCTGTTTAGCTGGTGTATTGCCCTGCTGGAATATAGTTTTATGATTCCTGCTACCAAGTTGCTCAACCAGCATGGCTGGAGTCTGGGTGAAATGAAAATTACTCAGGAAGTTGTGACATTAATGGTGTTTGTGCCCTTTATGATTTTTGTGTTTAAACAGCCTTTTAAGCTGGACTACATCTGGGCAATGCTCTGTTTAATGGGCTGTGTCTATTTTGTATTTCGAAATCAAAGCTAATTTTTCGTGAATTAGTTCACGCGTTCTTTTGTTGGGGATGCTTGAAAAAACCGCTATAATATTTGCCAATTTATTCCTTCGTGCTTGGCGTAAGTCGAGATACTTCTCTATTTTTATCATGTTTTGGAAAAGCCAATGAATGCGGTCGCAACAGATAGCCAACCTTTAGTCGGAATTATCATGGGTTCTCAATCAGATTGGGCAACCCTTGAACATACCGCTAACATGCTCAAACAATTGGGTGTTCCTTTTGAAGCTGAAGTGGTTTCTGCGCATCGTACCCCAGATCGTCTGTTTGAATATGCTGAAACGGCACGTGATCGTGGTATTCAGGTGATTATTGCGGGTGCTGGTGGTGCTGCGCATTTACCGGGGATGTGTGCGGCTAAAACTGATTTACCAGTATTGGGTGTACCGGTTAAATCATCGATTTTAAATGGTGTAGATTCATTGCTTTCAATCGTACAAATGCCAGCAGGTATTGCGGTCGGTACTTTGGCGATTGGTCAGGCTGGCGCAACCAATGCAGCGATTATGGCAGCACAGATTTTAGGTTTGACTCGTCCAGACATCGCTAAAAATGTGGCTGACTTCCGTACTGCACAAACAGAAAAAGTATCGAGCAATAACATTCCTGGTCATGAATGAGGATAAGCAAAGCAACGCTTTGCCCGAATGCAAGACAAGGACTTTGTCCGAGTAAGAGGATAAGCAAACTTAAAGCATTGCTTTAAGGCTTTGCCCTGAGGAGCATAAGCTCCGTAAGAAGACGAGTAAGAATGTTGTTTTAAGGCTTTGCCCGAGCAAAAGAGTTATAGATATGAATAAAACCATTGGCATTTTTGGTGGTGGACAGCTTGGCCGTATGATGGCGCAAGCGGCATTGCCACTTAATATTCAATGCACCTTCTTTGAAGCGGAAACGGATTGCCCTGCTGCGATTCTGGGCCCTGTTTTCTCGAGTCAGTCTGCACAGGGGTTACAGGATTTCATTGCCAGCGCAGATGTATTTAGTCTTGAATTCGAAAATACGCCTGTTGCGGATGTGGATGTTTTAACTCAAAGCAAAACCCTGCACCCTCCTCGCCTTGCATTAGCAACTGCACAAAACCGCTTGGCTGAGAAAAGTTTGTTTGATGAGTTAAACATTCCTGTTGCGCCGTATCGTGCTGTGGATAGTTTAGAGAGCTTAAAACAGGCGGTTGCTGACCTTGGTTTACCGATTGTCTTAAAAACCGTGACAGGTGGATATGATGGCAAAGGTCAGTTCGTATTACGCACTGAAGATCAAATTGACACGGCTTGGGCTGAACTTGGCCCTGCAAAAAGCCTGATCGCTGAAAGCTTTGTTAAATTTAGCCGTGAAGTCTCAATTATTGCGGTACGTGGACAAAACGGTGATGTGAAAACTTGGGCACTGGCAGAAAATCATCATCATAACGGCATCTTGTCACATTCAATTGTGCCGGCACCGAATAGTGTTGATTTACAGCCTGTTGCACAAGACTATATTACTCGTTTGTTGAACCACTTAAATTATGTGGGTGTGCTCACGCTTGAACTGTTTGTGACTGAACAAGGCCTCTATGCCAATGAAATGGCATGTCGTGTGCATAATTCAGGTCACTGGTCGATTGAAGGTGCGATTTGCTCGCAATTTGAGAATCATATCCGTGCTGTTGCTGGTTTACCTTTGGGCTCAACAGACGTTATTCGTCCAACGGTGATGATCAATATTATTGGCCAACATCCAAAATCTGAAGATGTTTTGGCGCTGAACGGTGCGCATTTACATCTCTATAATAAGTCTGAGCGTACAGGTCGTAAGCTGGGACATATTACCTTGATGCCGAATAATTCGGATGATTTAACCGGTTTATGCCGTCAATTGGCTCAAATTTTACCTGTACCACTGGCATTAAGCGCAGATATGAAGCTCTGAACTTATCCACAATAGCTAAAAAAAGCGATCTTCGGATCGCTTTTTTCATTCTATGCCATTTTTAAATTTAAAAAATAAACATGAGGGTGCTGTGGATAAATTGTTTTCGGTATTTTGAATTTAAAATTGCGTCGTTTATTTGAATTTAAATAAAAGTGGATAAGTTGTTTTACGGTTTAAATTCAAAATTGAGATCTTTTTTTAAATTTAAAAATTAAGGCAATACTAGCTTTTTAAATTTAAATCATGGGCTGTGGATATCTATTTTTCCTAAAATAATGATATAAAAAATAAAAGTTTATCGTTCTCTTGGTGTTTTATTTGTATCACTCACCGTTTAACTCGAAGAAATGAATTTAAAAGTGGATAAGTTTTTTAAATTTAAATGATCGAGTTATCCATTATTGTGTTTTTGAATTTAAATTGGGCTTGTTGATAACTTTTAAATTTAAAATAAAGCCTGAATTATGAATTTAAAAGTAGTGTTTTAAATTTAAAAACCGAGAAATGAATTCAAAGTTACGTTTCCAAACTATACATCTTCATATAGCGTGTTAAGGTGGAGAGGAAATTTAAATTCAAAAGTTTTGGTTCAGTCATGAAACGTCATTTTTCTTTTTTTCTAGGCACTGCCTTATTTACTATTTTCAATCAGGCGCATGCCGAGCTGGTCATTAATGGTGCAACCGTTTCTACACCAGCCACTACAGCACCTGTTGCCAGTAATTATACGCCAAATTCTAATTTTCAGGGCTGTATTGCCAATTTGCGTTCGCAAGCAATTTCATCGGGCGTTTCTGGCGCGACTTATGATCGTTATACGCAAAATTTAACGCCTGATTATTCTGTGATTGATAAATTAAATTATCAGCCTGAATTTTCGACACCGATCTGGGATTATTTGTCTGGCCTTGTGGATAACGAGCGCGTTCAGGCAGGACAACAAAAATTAAACCAACATCGTGCTGTATTGAACCGTGTTGAGCAGGCGTATGGTGTACCTGCTGAAACGGTTGTGGCAGTGTGGGGCGTCGAAAGCAATTATGGCGATATTTCGGGTAAATATCCTTTATTACAAGCTCTAGGGACTTTAAGTTGTGAAGGTCGCCGTCAAAGTTATTTCCGTGGTGAGTTTTTTGCCACCATGCGTATTTTACAGCGTGGTGACTTAACTCAGGATCAACTTTATGGCTCATGGGCAGGTGCTTTTGGTCATACCCAGTTTATGCCGTCGACTTATGAACGTTTAGCGGTCGATTTTGATGGTGATGGCCGTCGTGATCTGGTTTCTAGTACCACAGATGCCTTGGCTTCAACAGCAAATTTCTTAAAACGGGCAGGGTGGCAAACAGGCATGCCGTGGGGTTTTGAGGTAAAAATTCCGCAAGGTATGTCGATTTCTGGTGAAAGCCGCCGTAATAAAAAGCCATTAAATAGCTGGATTGCACAAGGGGTCACCCGAGTTGATGGTACAGCATTGATTCAAGGTAATTTATCTGGCAGTACGCCAGCAGGACTGATTTCGCCAGCGGGTGCAAATGGTCCAGTGTTCTTGGTCTTTAAAAACTTTGATGCAATTTATAGCTATAACGCGGCTGAAAGCTATGGTTTAGCGATTGCACATTTATCAGATCGTTTACGTGGTGGTACACCATTTTTAACTTCATGGCCAACGGATGATCCTGGTACATCACGTGCGGAACGTCGTGAAATTCAACAGTTTTTAGTGCAACGTGGCTATGATATTGGTGCAGTTGACGGATTGATTGGGGATAAAAGTCGTCAGGCCATTCGTCAGGAGCAAACTCGTTTAGGCTTAAATCCAACAGGACGTGCGGGGCAGCAGATTTTACGAGCTTTCCGTCAGGAACAAGCCAAACAAATGATGCAATAAATGATTCATTAAAAAAGGTCTGCCTCGTGCAGACCTTTTTTATTTTAAGGTGCTGGATCTAATTTAACAGCTTCTAAAATATCAAAAATGACCGCAGTCACATCCTGACTTAAATCACGGTCATTAAAAATCTCATAAGCGGTAATGGTGACATCGGTGTCACTTGGAAGTTGCTTTTGTTCTTCTTCAATCAGATGTTCGATGGGTAACAAGGTCTGTTTGACTTCCAGATGTAAAATCTCATCATACGCGACATTTTCATCTTCCAATTCAACTTCTTGCTCGTTGAAATAAGGAATTAAAATAGAATGGAGAAAGGGGCTAATATCTTCAATATTCAAGAATTCGATATCACGAGTCTGCTCAATCGTACTGATGTGGTCGTTCACTTCAATTAAGATATGATAATAACTCATGCCGATCTCCATTAAGATAAATATGATGTTTTCATCCACAATAACATGAATAAATCCAAAGAATCGACCCATTCTTGTTACTAAGAAAGTGATAATCGATAAAACACCTATATTTTATAAGGATTAAAGCTCCCGAGAAAAACCTAATAATTCCAGATCTGTATCCGTCAGCTGAAAATCTTTTGCATTCTGCTCTTTGATGCGCGGATACATCAAGGATTTTGGATCTTGAGTATGCTTTAGGCCTAAGGCATGTCCAAATTCATGCGCCAGCGTTAAACGTAAATCATCCATTGATGAAAATTCATAAATAAAAATCTGTTGGCCGTGAAATTGACCTTTATGAAGGATTTGAGGCTTAAAGGTCTGGTTAAATGCAGCTACAGATTCAGTCAATTGTTGATGCAACTGTTTAGACTGCTCTGTTTGTCGGTTGAATTGTTGAACCAGTTGATTGTGTTCAGCAATTTTTGCCTCTAAATCTACAGATTGCTGTTGCAGTGTGTGTTGTTGCTGCTCGAGTCGTGCGATTTGCTTTTGATTTTTGGTTGAGACTTTTAGATTTTGCACGGCCTGCTGATATTTTTGCTGATTATTTTGGTAATCAATCTTTTGTAATTCAAGTTGAGTCTCTGAGCGGGCAACGCTTTGTTTTAAATGCTGTAATTGCTGATTTTGGTCTAACCAATGCTGTTGTTCCTGCTCGAGCTGGTTCAGATTTTCTGAGCGCTTCATGCTGCGCACTTGGCGTTGATCAAAAACCAAATGAATGACAAAGCTTGCTTCAGGATCATAGACAAAATAATTTTGTCCCGTATCTTTTGCCCAGATTGCAGCAGCTTGTTGACTTAACTCAATCATTTGCTGTTGTGTGATATTGAGACGTGGATCAAGATCGGCAATTCGGTAACGCAAAGGGTGTTCGGTGCTATAGCGGATTTGTGTCTGGGAAGCATTTGAGGAAATTTGAGCAAAAGCTGACGCTGGGGCCAGCATGAAAAAGCATGCAGCCAACAGGAGAGAAAACGAACGCATAAAGGGAGATAAAGCTTGAAAAAGGTCGCATTTTAATCAATTTAAACATGTAGTCAAATTGATGAGCTGAGTGATGTTTGATGGTTTAAAGAAATATTTCTAGAAAATGAATAAAAATACAAATGTAGAAAAAAGCAAGAAAAATGGGGGTAAATATAGTGAGTTTGCAGCTAAAAACAATTAAAAATAAAATCAGAACAACTGCTTATTTTTTATTCTTATCTCGTTTATTTAAATTCAGCTACGTATCCAAAAGCATCTGAACATAAAATAATGCACCAAAAATTATTATATTATTCACATAAAAATCAGAATTTAACTGTTTGAAAAATAGACTTTAATTCTACTCGATCTGAAGGATCAATCATATCGGGTTCAAACTTAATACATCGCTTTAACTAGATCCTTGTCTGAATCGGTTAATGCAAACTTTTGCAGGTTCTGTTGTTGAATAATCGGGTACATCAAAGAGCTTGGATCATCGGTATGCGCTAAGCCTAAAGCATGTCCAAACTCATGCGCCAGTGTTAAGCGCAGGTCATTGGTAGAGGAAAACTCATAAATCATGATGTGCTTGCCATTAAAATGCCCTTTGTGGAATAGGCGTGGCTGGAAGATCTGATTAAACTGATTCGCCGATGCAACCAGTTGTTGATTGTTCTGATTAAGTGACTGGATATCCTGATTGAGCTGTCGAGTCCGTTGATTATGCTGTTGAATCTCCTGTTGCAGAGCTAAAGATTGTTGCTGTAAGGCGGCTTGTCGTTGTGTGAATTGATCAGCTAAAGCTTTTGAAGAAGAACGTTGCTGATTAAAACGCTGCACATCCTGATTATATTGCTGAAATTGCGAATTGAGTTGGGCTTGTTTATGGGCAATCAGAGCCGAGGTTTGCTGGATTTCGGCCTTCATGTGCTGTAATTGTTGATTCTGATCTTTCCATTGTTGCTGGTCTTGTTGCAGTTGTTGCAGGCTTTGCACACGGTCTGTGCTTCGTTGTTGGCGTTCATCAAAAACCAGATTGATACTAAATTCGGCCTCTGGATCGTAAATAAAATTTTGCTGGCCCGTTTCATGTTCCCAGATTTTGGCTGCTTGCTGGGTCAGTTCGAGCACTTGTTGCTGACTTAAATGAAAGCGCGGATCGATATCGGCAATACGATAATGCAGCGTTTTTTTGAATGTTTGATGCTGATGCGGATCAATCAGATTGATATTGTTCTGGGCATGGGTGAGGTGAGGGGATGCCATACATAAGCATGCAGCAATCATTGCAAAACCAAGATAATGCATCAGCCAAACTCCCCCTAAATAAGGCTTATTTTTGAGCAGTATTTGATTCAGGTCAAAACGCTATCTATTTAATAAATAAAACTAAAAACTGTGATTTTTTTCTAATAAATAAAAAAATGAATCGAATAATTTGCAGAATCATAAATGTAGTCTTTTGCGTGTTTTTTTATTCATAATAATAAGTGAATCAAGCGATTAAATTTATTGAGCTAAAAAACTTCTCATTAAGCAGCAATAAAAGTCCCTATTGTTAACTTTTGTAAAATATCGATAAAGTGGTAATTTTTTTGAATTTTTTATAAAAAATTGCTGCTTTGTGACACTTAATGTCTGGGGGATTTTTGAGCAAAATGTGAATTGTTACTCATTCTATATGCATATTATTTTTTCTCTGTTTATCGGGTGTTTAACAGATTTCGATCTGCCTCGGTTAAACGGAAATGCGCTCTATCTTGATCTTTCATAATGGGATGCATAAGCGCCTGTGGATCATCGGCATGTTGTAATCCTAAGGCGTGACCGAATTCATGCGCCAGTGTTAAACGCAGATCATCTTCGGATTCAAATTCATAGATTAGAATCTGTTTGCCATTAAATAGACCTTTATGAAATAAATGTGGCTTAAACCGTTGCTTATATTGGTCGACAGAAGCATTAAGTTGCTGGTCTAGTGAATTAAGCTCATCCACTTGTTGATTCAGCTGCTGAATCTTTTGGTTGTACTGGTTAATTTCCTGCTTAAGAGACTGTGCATTTTGCTGCAAAGCTTGTTGTCGCCGCTGAAAATAATCAGGATTGGCGAATGCCGCTGGGTTTTGTCGCGCCCGTTGCTGTTCTTGGTTGTAAGCTTGGATTTGCTGATTCAATTGTTGCTGTTTTAAACCTAGAAATTGCCGGTTCTGAAGAATCTCCTGTTCAATCTGATCTAAGGATTTCTTTTTCTCTTGCCAGCGTTGCTGGTTTGATTCAAGTTGGCTCAAATGTTCCCGACGTTGTTCACTTTCGATTTGACGCTCATCATAGATAAGATGAATCGCCAGTTGGGCGTTTGGATCATAAACAAAGTAATCCTGTCCTGTGCCATCTTTCCAGATTTGCACAGCTTGCTCACTAATCGCTTTCACTTGCTCTAGGCTGAGCTTAAAACGTGGATCAACCTCTGCAATGCGGTAGCGAAGCCGTGTATCAAAGGGCTTGCTGATTCGATCGGTCAGTGAGTTAAATTTAAGTTGTGGGTGTTGATAGGTCTGATAACCTGACCAGAACAGAAACATTACCAATGCCAGAAGAAGGAGATTCTTCATTCGCTATTCGTTGAGAATAAAGGTTGATATAGGCTAGGGAGTAGTAATATCCCCCAGATTAGTGTCGCGAAAATATTTCCCATTTCATAAAAAATAGCGCCTAGACCAGATATGAATGTCCAGGAAAAACTGGGTAATAGATAAAGCAGTAAAAGCGGGAAATAGCTATAGAGATATAACGTTCTTGCCCAAGCTTTAAAGAAAAATAAACCAGCTAACATGATCACAGCAATGATTGATGCCAGTCCTGTCAGAAGGATTTCCCAGTTTTGTGGTTCGGTTGCCAGTAATTCGCTGACAGCTATAGATCGTTCATTATAGACATCCAAAATTGCACTGATAAAAATACAAAGCAGTGAAGCAATTAATAACAGTCTAAATTTGGATTTGGTCAGGACGGGATCTTTTTTCATTTTTTAACAATAATGGATTTTCTAATTGTTTGAATTATACATAAAAAGGATTCAGTTTCTTAAATGGTTCTATCCGTTTAAGAAAGTCCCAAGCATCTACGATTCAGTAAATAATAGAATACACTGAATTAGGCACAGGTTATTTTGAGCATCTCACAGCATTTAGAGTATAAAAAAACCGCGCTTACGCGCGGTCTTTTTTTAAAGAGACAAATTATTTTTTGTCATCTTTTACTTCTGTGAACTCAGCATCTACAACGCCATCGTCCGCTTTTTGTTGTTGACCCGCATCGCCACCTTGGAATGCATTTGGATCAAAACCTTCTGCGCCGCCAGCTGCACCTTGTGCTTGTTCATAAGCACGTTGTGTAATTGGCATCAAGATGTTTTGTAAAGCTTCAGTCTTCGCTTTGATGTCTTCAACATCATTTTCTTTAGTTGCTGCTTCAAGCTCAGAAACCGCAGTCGTGATCGCAGTTTTTTCATCTTCAGTCACTTTGTCACCAAGATCTTTTACTGCTTTAGTTGAGCTAGAAACAAGCGCATCTGCTTCGTTACGCGCTTTCGCTAACTCTTCAAACTTACGGTCTTCTTCAGCATTCGCTTCAGCATCTTTGATCATTGCTTCGATTTCAGCATCAGACAAACCTGAGTTTGCTTTAATCTGGATAGATTGCTCTTTACCAGTGCTCTTATCTTTAGCCGATACTTTCAAGATACCGTCAGCGTTGATGTCGAACGATACTTCAATTTGCGGTACGCCACGTGGAGCAGGTGGGATATCGCCTAACTGGAAGTTACCCAACAATTTGTTTTGTTGAGCCATTTTACGTTCACCTTGGTAAACCGAAATGTCTACTGCAGGCTGGTTGTCAGCAGCTGTAGAGAACACTTGTGATTTCTTCGCAGGAATCGTGGTGTTTTTCTCAATGATCGGAGTTAATACGCCGCCCATTGTTTCGATACCTAAAGTTAATGGTGTTACGTCTAATAAAAGTACGTCAGTTTTGTCACCAGACAATACTGCACCTTGAATCGCAGCACCAATCGCAACCGCTTCGTCAGGGTTCACGTCTTTACGTGGCTCTTTACCGAAGAATTCTTGTACTTTTTGTTGTACAAGTGGCATACGAGACTGACCACCCACCAAGATTACGTCAGAGATGTCAGAAGTCGAAAGACCAGCATCTTTAAGCGCGATACGGCAAGGCTCAATTGTACGAGCAACTAAATCAGCAACCAAACCTTCAAGTTTTGCACGCGTTACATTGATCACTAAGTGTTTAGGACCAGTTGCATCGGCAGTGATATACGGAAGGTTGATTTCAGTTGCATTCGATGAAGAAAGCTCGATTTTTGCTTTTTCAGCAGCTTCTTTCAAACGTTGTAACGCAAGTGGATCATTTTTCAGGTTCACACTTTGTTCTTTCTTGAATTCTTCAACAAGGAATTCAATTAACGCGTTATCAAAGTCTTCACCACCAAGGAAAGTATCACCATTTGTTGATAACACTTCGATTTGCTGGTCGCCATCAAGGTCTGCGATTTCAATGATTGATACGTCAAAAGTACCACCACCTAAGTCGTAAACTGCAACTTTACGGTCGCCTTCTTTTTTGTCCATACCGAACGCAAGTGCCGCAGCAGTTGGTTCGTTAATGATACGTTTAACGTCTAAACCAGCGATTTTACCCGCATCTTTAGTTGCTTGACGTTGCGCATCGTTAAAGTAAGCAGGAACAGTAATCACTGCTTCAGTAACTGTTTCACCTAAATAGTCTTCTGCAGTTTTCTTCATCTTTTTCAAGATTTCAGCAGAGATCTGTTGAGGTGCTAATTTTTTATCGTTTACTTCAACCCAAGCATCGCCATTGTCTGCTTTGATGATTTTGTAAGGTACAAGACCGATGTCTTTCTGTACTGCTTGATCTTCATAACGACGACCAATCAAACGCTTGATTGCGAATAATGTATTTTTCGGGTTGGTTACCGCTTGACGTTTTGCGCTTTGACCAACAAGGATCTCGCCATCTTTATATGCAATGATAGATGGAGTTGTACGTGCGCCTTCAGCGTTTTCGATTACTTTTACTTTATCGCCTTCAAGTACAGCAACACATGAGTTGGTAGTACCTAAGTCAATACCAATAATTTTTGCCATTGATTGTGTTCCTCTAAAATTTTGTTGCAATGTTTTTGCTTGTTATTCGATATGAGAGTCAATCGGTTTTTTTCAAGCATTTTTATGAAAAAAAATCAAAAAACTCTCAAATTTCTACATTTTTGAGCAAATAAATGCTCTGCTGGTCGGGGTTATTGACCCACCATCACCATTGCTGGGCGGAGTAGGCGACCATTTAAGGTATAGCCTTTCTGTAAAACCGTACCGATTTGATTCGCTTGCGCATTTGGATCAATACCTACAGCTTGGTGTAAATCTGCATTGAAACCATTTTGAGTATCTGCTTCGACTACACCAAACTTCTCAAGCGTGGTGAGTAGCGATTTCAAAGTCAGCTTAACGCCTTCAAGTACTGGCGTTTCTTCTTCGCCAGCAGCCTGAATCGCACGTTCGAGATTATCGACAGAATCGAGTAATTCTTTGGCAAACTTTTCAAGCACCGTATCTTTGTGCTTTTCAGATTCGCGTTGGATACGTTCTACACTTTTCTGCGCTTCATAAACCGCATTGGCAGTACGTGCTTTTTCTAATTTCAGGCTTTCTTCAAGCTTGGTGATTTGCGCTTGTAAATCTTCAACGCTAAGCTCGTTTGCTTGCTCTACACCTTCAGCTTGAGTTTGTTCAGTCTGTTGCTCATTTTGAATGTCTTGAGCTTGCTCATTGTGCTCATTAGCCATTGATGATCTCCGTTGAAAAAAGTTCTTAAACATGTACAGTCCTTTTGGCGTGAATGCTCTTAGGGTTAAACCCGAACTGCCACATCTTGGTCATTCATTGATAGGGATGAAGTATGGGCTAGCCGACAAAATTCAAGCGTTCAGGTCAATTTAAATCTTTTAATTTTGCTGATTTAAGTAAAAATTTAGGTTTTCAATCACAAAAGCAATAAATTCTTGGGTAATTTTCGGTAAATGTTGCCTTGAAGCATAGACTAACGACAAGGTCAGATCAGGTGCAGAAAAATCTGTAAATACCTGTTGCAAACGCTGCTCAGCGATGTCTTTGCGCACCAGTAAAGTGGGTAGCATCGCAATGCCTTCAGCTTTTAGACACATCTGATAAAGCGCAATCACATCATTGCTTTTAAACGTAACATTTAATGGATAGTTCTGAGGTTGCTGATCTGTATCAAACAAGGTCCAGTACTGGTTGTGGGTGTGGTGTGCAATACATTCATGTTGAATCAGTTGACTGGGATGCGACAGGGGAGTGTGATCCTGTAAATAATGGGGATGCGCGCAAAAGGTCGATTCAATTTGGCAGACAGGCCGTGCAATCAATCCATCCGCAACTTTCTGGGTAATGCGTAATGCAAGGTCAACCTGAGCATCGATCAGATCTACGGTATTTTCAGTTAAATACACATCAAAATGAATCTGTGGATAGCGCTTTTTAAATTGCTTAATACATTCATTCACGCCTAGCTGGAATAAAAACAGACCACAAGTAAAACGAATCGTCCCGTTATGTTGTTCGGGTGCGGCCAAACCTTCTAACAGCTGTTGCTGCTGTAAAATATTTTCACAATAGACCAGCGCTTTCTCACCTGCTGGGGTGAGCGATACTTTACGGGTATTGCGTTGAAATAATCGGGTCGAAAAGGTTTGCTCGAGGTGGTCTAAATAGCGAGACACCATTGCTTTGGAATAATCCAGATGTTCTGCGGCTTTGCTCAGATTGCCTTGGTGAGCAATACAAACAAAGACTTGAATGGCTTTTAAGGTATCCATGTTTATTATCATTGTTGCAAGATATGCAACATTTTATCTTAGTTTAGTGTGTTTCTTCAGCAAGAATTGCAATTTAAAGTAGTTGTTATCAAATTGGAGACGATAACATGAATACCAAAGCTTATGTCCTTGCTTTATCTGCCTTCGCAGCAAGTTCTGCTGCATTTGCACAAGACTTAAAAATCCAGAATTTTTTGGCTCAGCCTGACCATTTTGGCGTGACTTCAACTTTAATTGAAGGGGATAAAGAAGTCTTACTGGTCAATGCACAATTTTCTAAATCAGAAGCATTACGTATTGCTGCCGACATCTTGGATAGCGGTAAGACCTTAAAAACTATTTTTGTCAGCTATGGCGATCCAGATTTCTATTTTGGTTTAGATGTATTTAAACAGTACTTCCCGAATGTTCAGATCATTGCGACGCCAGAAACGGTGAAACATATTCAGGATACACAAGCCTTGAAAGTTGCATATTGGGGACCCAAAATGGGCGCCAATGCACCAAGTAAAATTATTGTGCCACAAGCCTATACCTCAAAAACTTTAAAACTCGAAAATGAAAATATCGAAATTAAAGGTAAAAAAGAACTGACTTATTTATGGATTCCAAGTGCTAAAGCAGTTGTCGGCGGTATTCCTGTATCTTCGGGTATTCATTTGTGGACAGCAGATACCCCAACAGTCAAAGATCGTGCTGAAGTGGTACAAACCTTAGAAAGTATTAAAGCACTTAATCCTAAAGTGGTTGTACCTGCACATATGAAAGTAGGGGCGGCTGAAGGTCTGGATGCGGTGAATTTCTCGATTGACTATTTAAAGCAATATGAGAAAGCGGTGAAAAGCACAAAGAATTCAGCTGAACTGGTGAAAATGATGCAAAAGCAATATCCAGCATTGGGTGAGTCGAGTAGTCTTGAACTTGGTGCCAAAGTTGTAAAAGGCGAGATGAAATGGCCTTAATTATGGGCTAAGCAATCAAAACCGTGATGAAAATGCACGGTTTTTTTATGTCTGCTACATTTATTTTTAATCAAAAATACTTAATTGTAATCTTTTAGGACGGTTGTGCTGTGTTTCTATGAATTATAAAAAAATAAGATAATTGCTTTTTTAATTTTCTAAGTCGATAAAACGCGATGAAAATGCTGTGTTGATAAATGCTTAGCGTTTTATTCGGGATTGGGGAATATGTGAATTAAGCAAATAGATGATTTAAGAAAAATTGCAAAACAATGCGGCTTCCATAACAAACTGCAACTAATCCTCATCACGTCCGTGGAAAAAATTGTGAATTATAGGCATCGCAAAGACAACTTTGCTTTTCGTCATAATGAAAGGAAATACCAAATGAAAAAGTTAGCATTGATTTCTGCAGTTGTAGCTGGTGTTGCATTAACGGCAGTAGGTTGCTCGTCTCAAGGTGGTTTAGAAGCTTCTGGTTCGGCTCAAACAAGCGCAAGCCCAGCTGGTGTACAAGGTGGCGTTGGTGTAGACGCAGGTTCATCAGTTGATGTTCAACCAGGTGGTGCTTCAGCTGACGTTTCAGGTTCTGTATCAGGTTCAGCAGGCGCTGGCGCTCAATAATTTTTTATTGTTAAGTTGGCTTCGCATAAGATTGATCAACAGATGCCGCATTTAATCTTATCTATGTACTGCTATACATAACGCGAAGTTGACTTATTCATGAAAATGACACTTTTAAAGTGATATAAAACTAGAACTAACCGGTTAGTTCTAGTTTTATAGTTTTGAAAATAAACAGTTAAAACAGCGTTTAATTGACATAAAAAGTAGCTGTGAATAAGCACTATGGTTAATGACTTTTTAGCAATAGCCCTTTAGCGTACGACTTATTTCAAATCTTGAACTTGATCTAAGACTTTATAAAAGCATATAGTCGAAGACAACAAGAATTATGGACAGAGCGAGAGAAGGGGACAAAAGTGACAGCATTACCTCCAAAAATACAAACACTTTTAGACAAAGGACAAGGTCCTGCTGCACGAGCGCTCGATAAGCTGCCCAAAATTGTACAAGAATCTCTGGCCAAGCTTTTAGGCTACCCTCATCAATATCCGGATCTGGATGCATTTACTAAATGTTTGATGGCTGTTCAGATCAAGCAAGGTCGCATTGGTTTTATCGGTGATGATCCCATTGATTCCCGTCGTCAGTTTGATGCGCAAATGTTGGCGATTCTGAATAAACCGACTTCGATTGAATCCGTTGAAGATATCCGTTTACCGCTACAAAGTGGAACAGTGTTCGCAAGACATTATCATCCAGCGCTAAATAAAAAATTGCCTATGCTGGTGTTTTACCACGGTGGTGGTTTTGTAGTGGGTGGTTTAGATACGCATGATGAAGCCTGTCGACTGATTGCCAAGCATGCCAAAGTTCAGGTTTTAAGTATTGACTATCCACTGGCACCTGAAGCATCACCTCAGTTGCTGATTAAATCGTGTGAAGATGCATTGGCATGGGTTTATCAAAACCGCCGTCAATTGAAAATCTATAAAAACCGTATTGCGGTTGGTGGAGACAGTGCGGGTGGAAATATCAGTACGGTAGTCGCGCAACATGCTGTTGGGAAATCTTATGCACCACAAGCACAGTTACTGATTTATCCTGTGGTCGACTTTAAAAGCAGACATCCATCATTCTATGCCTATGGCGAGGGACTGGTGTTAACCAGTAAAGATGTGGACTATGTGACAGATTATTATGCGACCCAGCAAAATGTGGCTTTAGACGATCCATTAATTTCACCGACCTATGGCAGCCTTAAAAAGTTGGCACCTGCATATGTGATTACGGCTGGTCATGATCTACTTCATGATGAAGGTGCAATCTATAGTCATAAACTCAGACAAAATGGCGTCAAAGTGCAATACGTCGATTATCCAGACCAAACGCATGGTTTTATCAATATAACGCCCGTCTCAAGCAAAGCAAAACGCAATACCATTGAAGTGGCGAAGAACTTCAGAAAGTTCTGGGATAAACATAGTTAATGACAAAGAACCGATGTTTCACGTGAAACATCGGTTCTTTGTTTTAGGTAACAAATAGAAATAGCAAAAACAGATTTGCAAAATTAAGATGAAGATCCACAACACGTCTATTTCCAAGCTGAGAAAAGCAATGATGAAAAAGTTGTTCATTACAACAAGTTTAATTTTGGCAAGCGGTCATTTATTTGCAAATACGATGGTTGATATGAAAACCAGTATGGGGAATATTGAAATCGAGCTGTTTGATGATAAAGCACCAGTTTCAGCAAAGAACTTTGAAAGCTACGTAAAAAGTAACTTCTATACAGGTACGATTTTTCATCGCGTGATACCTGGTTTCATGGTGCAAGGTGGCGGCCTAGAAGCAAACATGATTGAGAAAAGCACGAAAGCGCCGATTGTGAATGAAGCAAGTAATGGTTTAAAGAATACCCGTGGTACTTTGGCAATGGCACGTACCAGTGATCCAAACTCGGCAAGCAGTCAATTCTTTATTAATGTGGCGGATAATAACTTTTTAAACAAATCACCGATGGATGCGGGCTACGCCGTTTTTGGTAAGGTCACAAAGGGCATGGATATCGTTGACAAGATTGTGAGTGTTCCTACAGGTAACTATGGAATGCATCAAAATGTCCCTAAACAGCCAGTTAAAATACTTAGTGTTCAGATAAAGAACAAGAAGTAAAAAGCAAAGCAGAAATATGAATAAAATATTTCTGCTTTAAATTTATATGGTTACAACGAATTTGTTTGAATAGTGCACATATTTGTGTGTAAAAAAAGAACACTCAATAAAACAAGGGCTTAAAAAAGCTTGCACACTAAAAAAAATCTCCTATAATGCACACATCCCGACGCAATGAAGCAAAAATAACTTAGCTTTAACGGTTAAGTTGTTAAATATTTATTGCGTTTTATTTATCGCTGACGAGGCGATAAAGAGATCATTAAGAGAATAGAAGAACAACTTGTGTGGATTTTTACTGGTTGATCAATCGAAAATATTTCATTGATTGAATGGTAAAAATTTCTCGAAGTTTATTTGAGCGAATTTTTAGTCAGAAAATTGATGAGCCAAGATTTGTAGCCATAAGCTACTAATGATTTTAAACTGAAGAGTTTGATCATGGCTCAGATTGAACGCTGGCGGCAGGCTTAACACATGCAAGTCGAGCGGGGGAGGTTGCTTCGGTAACTGACCTAGCGGCGGACGGGTGAGTAATGCTTAGGAATCTGCCATTTAGTGGGGGACAACATTCCGAAAGGAATGCTAATACCGCATACGTCCTACGGGAGAAAGCAGGGGATCTTCGGACCTTGCGCTAAATGATGAGCCTAAGTCGGATTAGCTAGTTGGTGGGGTAAAGGCCTACCAAGGCGACGATCTGTAGCGGGTCTGAGAGGATGATCCGCCACACTGGGACTGAGACACGGCCCAGACTCCTACGGGAGGCAGCAGTGGGGAATATTGGACAATGGGCGGAAGCCTGATCCAGCCATGCCGCGTGTGTGAAGAAGGCCTTATGGTTGTAAAGCACTTTAAGCGAGGAGGAGGCTACTTAGATTAATACTCTAGGATAGTGGACGTTACTCGCAGAATAAGCACCGGCTAACTCTGTGCCAGCAGCCGCGGTAATACAGAGGGTGCGAGCGTTAATCGGATTTACTGGGCGTAAAGCGTGCGTAGGCGGCTTTTTAAGTCGGATGTGAAATCCCCGAGCTTAACTTGGGAATTGCATTCGATACTGGGAAGCTAGAGTATGGGAGAGGATGGTAGAATTCCAGGTGTAGCGGTGAAATGCGTAGAGATCTGGAGGAATACCGATGGCGAAGGCAGCCATCTGGCCTAATACTGACGCTGAGGTACGAAAGCATGGGGAGCAAACAGGATTAGATACCCTGGTAGTCCATGCCGTAAACGATGTCTACTAGCCGTTGGGGCCTTTGAGGCTTTAGTGGCGCAGCTAACGCGATAAGTAGACCGCCTGGGGAGTACGGTCGCAAGACTAAAACTCAAATGAATTGACGGGGGCCCGCACAAGCGGTGGAGCATGTGGTTTAATTCGATGCAACGCGAAGAACCTTACCTGGCCTTGACATACTAGAAACTTTCCAGAGATGGATTGGTGCCTTCGGGAATCTAGATACAGGTGCTGCATGGCTGTCGTCAGCTCGTGTCGTGAGATGTTGGGTTAAGTCCCGCAACGAGCGCAACCCTTTTCCTTACTTGCCAGCATTTCGGATGGGAACTTTAAGGATACTGCCAGTGACAAACTGGAGGAAGGCGGGGACGACGTCAAGTCATCATGGCCCTTACGGCCAGGGCTACACACGTGCTACAATGGTCGGTACAAAGGGTTGCTACCTAGCGATAGGATGCTAATCTCAAAAAGCCGATCGTAGTCCGGATTGGAGTCTGCAACTCGACTCCATGAAGTCGGAATCGCTAGTAATCGCGGATCAGAATGCCGCGGTGAATACGTTCCCGGGCCTTGTACACACCGCCCGTCACACCATGGGAGTTTGTTGCACCAGAAGTAGCTAGCCTAACTGCAAAGAGGGCGGTTACCACGGTGTGGCCGATGACTGGGGTGAAGTCGTAACAAGGTAGCCGTAGGGGAACCTGCGGCTGGATCACCTCCTTAACGAAAGATTGGTGACCGGTAAGAATCCACAACAAGTTGTTCTTCGAAGATGTATCTGAGGGTCTGTAGCTCAGTTGGTTAGAGCACACGCTTGATAAGCGTGGGGTCACAAGTTCAAGTCTTGTCAGACCCACCACTACTGACGAAGTGATGAATAATCACAAGCTGCTAGATGAGAAGATATATCGTTCATTATGATTGTAAGCTGGGGACTTAGCTTAGTTGGTAGAGCGCCTGCTTTGCACGCAGGAGGTCAGGAGTTCGACTCTCCTAGTCTCCACCATGAATTAAATGAAACATTTAATTCTGAGCTAAATAGATTATAGAGTTTAGTGAATACGGTCTAAATTGACTGGTTTATTAATCTCTGTGATTTATCACAGTTTACTACGCACCGACGAGGTGGTAGTTAATCATTAACAGATTAGTAGAATTGAGTCTGAAATAAATTGTTCACTCATTCTTTGATTTAAACATTTTAATGTTTAAGTTGAATGAAATGAGAACTAGCAAAAACACTGAATCAAGCGTTTTGGTATATGAATTTAGATTGAAGCTGTATGGTGATTAAGTTCACAGACAACGAATAGTAGCAATTAAGTTTGCAACGCTAACACTCACTTGTATGTGTTAACGACTGTTTGGGGTTGTATAGTCAAGTAATTAAGTGCATGTGGTGGATGCCTTGGCAGTCAGAGGCGATGAAAGACGTGATAGCCTGCGAAAAGCTCCGGGGAGGCGGCAAATATCCTTTGATCCGGAGATTTCTGAATGGGGGAACCCACCCGCTATAAGGCGGGTATCATAAGCTGAATACATAGGCTTATGAAGCGAACGAGGGGAAGTGAAACATCTCAGTACCCTTAGGAAAAGAAATCAATTGAGATTCCCTTAGTAGCGGCGAGCGAACGGGGATCAGCCCATTAAGTTATGTGTGTTCTAGTGGAACGCTCTGGGAAGTGCGAACGTAGAGGGTGATATTCCCGTACACGAAAGGGCACACATAATGATGACGAGTAGGGCGAGGCACGTGAAACCTTGTCTGAATATGGGGGGACCATCCTCCAAGGCTAAATACTCCTGACTGACCGATAGTGAACCAGTACCGTGAGGGAAAGGCGAAAAGAACCCCTGTGAGGGGAGTGAAATAGATCCTGAAACCGCATGCATACAAGCAGTGGGAGCACCTTCGTGGTGTGACTGCGTACCTTTTGTATAATGGGTCAGCGACTTATATTCAGTAGCAAGGTTAACCGAATAGGGGAGCCGTAGAGAAATCGAGTCTTAATAGGGCGTTTAGTTGCTGGGTATAGACCCGAAACCAGGCGATCTATCCATGAGCAGGTTGAAGGTTGGGTAACACTAACTGGAGGACCGAACCCACTGTCGTTGAAAAGCCAGGGGATGACTTGTGGATAGGGGTGAAAGGCTAATCAAGCCTGGTGATAGCTGGTTCTCCCCGAAAGCTATTTAGGTAGCGCCTCGGACGAATACCATTGGGGGTAGAGCACTGTTTCGGCTAGGGGGTCATCCCGACTTACCAAACCGATGCAAACTCCGAATACCAATGAGTACTATCCGGGAGACAGACTGCGGGTGCTAACGTCCGTAGTCAAGAGGAAAACAATCCAGACCGCCAGCTAAGGCCCCAAAATCATAGTTAAGTGGGAAACGATGTGGGAAGGCATAGACAGCTAGGAGGTTGGCTTAGAAGCAGCCACCCTTTAAAGAAAGCGTAATAGCTCACTAGTCGAGTCGGCCTGCGCGGAAGATGTAACGGGGCTAAAACTATGTGCCGAAGCTGCGGATGTATACTTATGTATACGTGGTAGGGGAGCGTTCTGTAAGCCGATGAAGGTGTATTGAGAAGTATGCTGGAGGTATCAGAAGTGCGAATGCTGACGTGAGTAACGACAAAACGGGTGAAAAACCCGTTCGCTGAAAGACCAAGGGTTCCAGTCCAACGTTAATCGGGGCTGGGTGAGTCGACCCCTAAGGCGAGGCCGAGAGGCGTAGTCGATGGGAAATTGGTTAATATTCCAATACTTCTGTGTAATGCGATGAGAGGACGGAGAAGGTTAAGTCAGCCTGGCGTTGGTTGTCCAGGTGGAAGACAGTAGGCATGCATCTTAGGCAAATCCGGGGTGCTCTATGCTGAGAGTTGATAGCAAGCTGTACTTGTACAGTGAAGTGGCTGATACCATGCTTCCAGGAAAAGTCTCTAAGCTTCAGTTACACAGGAATCGTACCCGAAACCGACACAGGTGGTCAGGTCGAGTAGACCAAAGCGCTTGAGAGAACTCTGCTGAAGGAACTAGGCAAAATGGTACCGTAACTTCGGGAGAAGGTACGCTGCTGACGGTGATGGGACTTGCTCCCTGAGCTATTGGCAGCCACAGAAACCAGGCCGCTGCAACTGTTTATTAAAAACATAGCACTCTGCAAACACGAAAGTGGACGTATAGGGTGTGATGCCTGCCCGGTGCTGGAAGGTTAATTGATGGGGTTAGCGTAAGCGAAGCTCTTGATCGAAGCCCCAGTAAACGGCGGCCGTAACTATAACGGTCCTAAGGTAGCGAAATTCCTTGTCGGGTAAGTTCCGACCTGCACGAATGGCATAATGATGGCGGCGCTGTCTCCAGCAGAGGCTCAGTGAAATCGAAATCGCTGTGAAGATGCAGTGTACCCGCGGCTAGACGGAAAGACCCCGTGAACCTTTACTGCAGCTTGACATTGAACTTTGACCTTACTTGTGTAGGATAGGTGGGAGGCTTTGAAGTACGAACGCTAGTTTGTATGGAG
>NZ_BMDR01000012.1 GCF_014635885.1 Acinetobacter vivianii | reverse complement strand
CCTCTTAGCGCTGATGGTAGTGTGGCACTTGCCATGTGAGAGTAAGTCATCGCCAGCTTTTAAATTAGAAACACCCCCTCCGCTAACGCAGAGGGGGTGTTTTTTTTGTGCTATATTTATTTTAATTATATGGTTGTGATTGATTAAGAAGATGTTATGGATGAAATCTCATTAGAAAAATTTAAATTAAATCTTAAACAATTAGAAAATATACTATCTAATTCTACTCGCGTACACATTGATCGAATTGAATATAGGACTTTTGATGAAGGGATGTGTGATGCTGTCTATTTTATTTGTAGAAAATCACAAGGTTTGAATTCATTAGAAGCATTTATAACACTGCTTATTCATGAACTTCATTTTTATGAAGAATGGGATATTCTTGAAACAACTACAGCAGATTTAAAAAATATTTTTGATATTTGGTTATTACCTATATTAGAGAAAGCTAATTTTAAAACACTAACTGAATTAGAAGTCCAAGAACAAACACAATGGATAGTATATTCTATTCAAAAATTAATAAAGAAAAATCAGAATGCGAAAAATCTAAAATATTCTGATCGTTGGGGAATTTATCATAATGGTGCGGAGGTTACTCCAGTTGAAAGTTTTACTTTACCTATTTCTTCACATCTAAAATTAGCATTAGGATTAACAGCAGATTGGAATGAGGTAGAGATATTTTATGAAACGTCCGATGAGTATGTATTTTTCTCATGGTTTACGGGCGTATAATCGGTGAAGAAAGCTATAAATATGGGAAAAACTTTTCATAAATCTTAACGTTTTCTACTTTCCTCCTTGGCTCACAAGCCTATAATGATTGAGAATCATTTTAAATCTAATAAGGAAATAACATGTCAACTGATCAGCAATTTCCAGCACCTGCTAACTTAGGTATCGCGGTTTACTCAAATAATGCCGAAGCGATTGGTAATACACCTTTAGTGCGTATCAACCGTCTTATTAAAACAGGTGCAACTGTCTTAGCAAAAGTTGAAAGCCGTAATCCGGCATTTTCAGTGAAATGTCGTATTGGTGCTGCTTTGATTGCGGATGCGGAAAAACGCGGTGTACTGAAAGCTGGCATGCATATTGTTGAACCGACAAGTGGTAATACAGGGATTGCCTTAGCATTTGTGGCAGCGGCAAAAGGTTATCCTATTACCCTGACCATGCCTGCAAGTATGAGTTTGGAACGTCGAAAAGTATTAAAAGCATTAGGTGCAAATCTGGTCCTCACTGATCCTGCCAAAGGAATGAAAGGTGCGGTGGATGAGGCTGTTCGTTTAGCTACTGAAAATCCTGAACAATATTTCTTGCCACAACAATTTGAAAATCCAGCGAATCCACAAATTCATACAGACACTACTGGCCCTGAAATCTGGCAGGCAACCAATGGTCAAGTGGATATTCTAGTAGCAGGTGTTGGTACGGGCGGGACCATTACTGGGATTTCACGTTATTTTGAGCAAGTTCAAAATAAGCCACTGTATTCAGTTGCAGTTGAACCTGCTGAATCACCAATTATTACCCAAACCAAACGTGGCGAGAGCATTACACCTGCACCGCACAAAATTCAGGGCATTGGCGCAAACTTTATTCCTAAGAATCTGGACTTGGATTTGGTGGATGAAGTGTTACCAGTGAATAGTACCGATGCAATTGAGTGGGCAAGAAAATGTGCAACTCAAGAAGGGATCTTAGTCGGTATTTCGAGTGGCGCTGCATTGGCTGCAGCAGCGCAGATTGCAGAGCGTCCTGAAAATGCAGGCAAAACCATTGTGGTAATCTTGCCTGATAGTGGAGAGCGTTATTTATCTTCAGTTTTATTTGAAGGTTTATTTGACGAAGCTTAATTCCATTATTTAGCCAATAAAAAAACCATGCTATACACGCATGGTTTTTTTATTTTTGATTGTTTTTAAAGTGCTTTCTTTAACGTTTTTTCGTGATGTTTAACCGAGCGAGCGTACTTTTTCCCTTTATGGCGCGTCCAGAAACTACGTTGATATCCTGTAGGGCCGACATTGTAATAAGCTACAGCTTTAGACCAGCTACCCGCTGATCGATAGTAGGTTGAGAGGACATGTGCGCCACAGTTAATATTGACATTTTCATCATAAAGATCGCCTGGGCAAGACTGGCGCCAATGACTAGAAATGATTTGTGTTAACCCAATTGCACCTGTTGGTGAGCGGGCAGCGCTATTGTAATTGGATTCCTGACGAATCAGGGCAGCCAGTAAAGTTGGCGAAACATCGTAACGTTCAGCACTCTGAATAATCATGGGTGATAAACGATTTGCCGTGTTTGGGGAAACAGAATAGGCATTTTGTAAACCAGACGAGAGCTGATTTGAGCGATTTGCAAATGATCCACTTAAGCTACTACACGCAGAAAGGCTCACCGCGATGACGATAAGACTAAGCTTTAAAAATATTGAGCCGAGTGCGTTAGAAGCAATACCTTGATTCGATGATGTAGAGACGATTTGCAAAACCAAGACCCGAGACAAAATAAAATTATTAGGATGGTATGCACTCGCTTTAGGTGAGTCAATAGCAGTTGTTTTACTGTATTTATTCTTTTAAAAGTCATATAAAAAAGCCCCAACGTCCTGTTGAGGCTTTTCATATTTGGTTTCTTGCCGCCAACTCCTGTCAACGACCACATCCTGTGTTCTTATTCTTCTGAATGAGACATCCTGTCTCTGTATAATTCATATATTAATGAATGGAAAACGAACTGGATATTCGCCAATCACCCCAACCGATGTAGGTTTTTACTGACAAATTTTATAAAGCTTCTTTTAATGATTGTTCATGTCGTTTGACTGAGCTGGCATAACGTTCAGCTTGTTGGCGCATATATGGGCTTCTTCGATAGCCTGTCGGTCCAACATTGTAATAACCCAAGGCTTTTGCCCAGTCTCCAGTCGATTGATAGTAATTCGCTAAAATATAGGCACCACAATTAATATTGACGTGTTCATCATACAAATCGCCTGGGCAAAATTGTTGCCAGAATTTTGGACGAACCTGAGTTAAACCAACCGCATCAGCAGAAGATCGTGCAAAAGTTCTATAGCTAGATTCCTGGCGAATCAGTGCAGCCAATAAATGGGGTGAAATATTATGTTTTTCCGCTGTTTTTAGAATGATGGGGGCAACGCGATTCGCGGTGGTCGACGGAACGGAATAAGCGTTCTGAATGCCCGTTGCAAACTGTTGAGATTGGCGTACCGAAGGGCCTTGAGTACTGGTACACGCAACGGTTAAATAGGTACTGAAAAGGATGATACTCAATTTGACAAAAGTAATTTGAAACCGAGAAAAGCAAAATTTGTTGTAAATTATCATCGTAAAAAAAGACTGACCATCATATATAAAACATGCGGATAGTAGGTAGCAAGGCGTTGAGAGTCAATGCAGAATAGTAAGTTAAATCGTTTAGTTTTATGTCTTAAGAAAAATGCTAGTTCAATAAAAAAGCCCCGACATCCTGTCGAGGCTTTTCATATTTGGTTTCTTGCCGCCAACTCCTGTCAACGACCACATCCTGTGTTCTTGTTCTTCTGAATGAGACATCCTGTCTCTCTATGCTTCAAATATTAGTGGATAGTGCATAATGTGTATATTCGCCAATCACTCCAAGTATTGTACGTTTTAACTTACATTAGTTTTCGGTTGGCGCTTGTTTTGGATGAGTTGTCATCTTTCCGCCATAAAGAATTCATGCTATTGCAGTAAAAACGTCATCAAAGCTTGCTTAAATTTGCATGATTTTTTTACCAAACGAATAAAATGATGAACAAGAAAACCTTATTGGCTGTGATGTGCTGCACAGCTTTTGGGCTGGTTGCCTGTAATGATGATAATAAGCAAGATCAGACCACACCTACAGAAAAAGTGACCGAGCCTACTTTAGTCTCTTTTGCCAAACTTCCTGTAGCCACTTATGCGGCTGGCCCAGACTCGGGTAAAGCTGTGAGCGGTGCCAATGGGATTTATCCGCCATTTAAAGGGCAACCCGTACAAGGGTTTTCCGCTGCTTTAAAAAATGATGATGGCAGTTATATGGCGATGGCAGACAATGGTTTTGGCACACAAGACAATTCAGCCGATTTCTTATTGCGTATTTATAAAATCAAAGCAGACTTTAAAACCAAGAGTAAAGGTACAGGGCAGGTGACTGTGCAAGATTTTATTCAGTTACGTGATCCGAATAAATTGATTCCTTTTGAAATCATCAATGGTAATACCACGGACCGTTTATTGACTGGGGCGGATTTTGATCCAGAATCTATGCAACGTGCCGCAGATGGAAGTTACTGGATTGGCGATGAGTTTGGCCCTTATTTGCTGCATTTCTCAGCAGACGGTGTGTTGCTAGATGCGCCGATTGGATTGCCAAATCCATTGAATCCGACACAAGAATTACGTTCACCACAAAACCAGCTCAACAAAGCCAATATCAATTATGTTGAGCCATTGGTTGGACGGAGTAGTGGTTTCGAGGGGATGGCAATTTCACCAGATGGCAAGTATTTATATCCATTACTGGAAAAGCCATTGCTCAATGACTCAACTGGACGCTTGTTAATTTCCCAATTTGATATTCAGAAAAAAGCTTATACAGGTCTTTATTATTGGTTTGAGCTGGACAGTAAAGCCACCAACATTGGTGATTTTCAACTCTTTAATGATAAAGAAGGCATTATCATTGAGCGTGATGCCAGCCAAAATAATCTCGGCGGACATAAAAAGCTGATTCGGATTAAGTTCAATGAACCGAAACAAACGGTAGAGCGTGAAGATCTGGTCGACTTGATGAAAATTGCCAATCCAGATGCGCTATACGGCACAGCGCGAGCAGGGGATATTGGTACAGGTAAAGTTTTTGCTTTCCCGTTTGAGACCATTGAAGATGTGATTATTGAAAATGGTACGACCCTGACCGTATTGAATGACAATAATTTCCCTGGTTCATCGGGACGCAATGCCAAAGAAGCTGATGATAATGAAATTATCCAGATTCGTTTACCCAAAGCATTATTTTAAACAATAGGTAAAAATCGCCGAAATGATCATTCCGCATTTCGGCTGAAGGCGTATACTGATTGGGCATAAGGAGTCCTCATGTCTGAATCAGTGTTGCGCCCAACCCATATCGAGTATGGTTCAAAATCGTTTACTGCGATTTTATGGTCCTTGTTCTTTGCCGGTTTTGCGTCATTTTCATCGTTGTACTGTGTCCAGCCAATGATGCCGATCTTTGCAGAATTCTTTCATGTGACACCCACTCACAGTAGTTTCCCATTATCCTTTTCAACCGTTGCGCTTGCGATTGGCCTGCTATTCACCGGTTTTATTTCTGATCGTTTTGGCCGTAAGCCGATCATGGTCTTTGCCTTATTTTTGGTCTCAATTTTATTGCTGGTGAGCGCTTCTTTTCCGGTTTGGGAAATTTTCCTGACCACCCGTGTTTTTATTGGTTTGGCTGTTAGCGGCGTTGCTGCTGTAGCGATGACTTATATCGGTGAAGAAATTGCGCAAAAAGATATTGGTTTTGCGATGGGGCTATATATTTCAGGCACTGCGATTGGGGGCATGGGCGGGCGTTTGATTGCAGGGGTGCTGGTTGATTTTATCTCTTGGCAAGCAGCGACCTATGCGATTGGTTTTATCAATTTCATTATCGCCTGTTTATTTTATTTGTTATTACCAAAATCACAGCATTTCAAACCCTATCCATTCCGCTTTTCCCGTTTTAAGGCAGCTTTTGAGCAGAATTTAAAAGATCCAAAATTACGTATTTTATTTGCCCAAGGATTTATCTTGATGGGCTGTCTGGTGACTGTATTTAACTATATTAGTTATCACTTGCTGGAAGCACCTTTCAATCTTTCACAAACATGGATTGGCCTGATTTCGATTGCTTATCTGGCAGGAATTTACAGTTCACCTAAAGCCGCGCAATGGGGTTTTAAATATGGTCGCGATAAGGTATTGCCAGTCTTGTTATTGACAATGATGCTAGGGTTACTGATTACTTTAATTCCTTCTCTTTGGACGATTCTGCTCGGACTGATTATTTTTACTTTTTCATTTTTTGCCGCGCATTCCACCGCAAGTAGCTGGGTCTCGGTGCAGGCTGTGCAATACCGTGCAGTAGCGTCCTCGCTGTATTTACTCTGCTATTACATCGGTTCAAGTTTATTGGGCAGTAGCGGTGGGTTGGTCTGGGAAAATTTTGGCTGGACGGGCATCACTTTTATGGTTGCGGTGTTTTTAATCTTTGGTCTTTTGCTGGCATTAAGATTGAAGTCTAGGGCTGTTTCAGAATAACAAGGGAAGTGCCGATTTTATTATTGATTCAAGGTTTTTAACTGTGATCGTGATGTCTGAACAAAAGTTGATACTTCCTTTATTGAAAGTATTGATAAGGTAAAGCAGAAAATAATGCATAAAATATGAACATAATCGTTGTGTAAGTGTAAAATATAAAGATAATGATTCTCATTTTAGATGGAGAATCTTATGCATCGTCCTATCTCTCAATATCGAATTTTTCCAAAAAGTGCAATTTATCTGGCACTTTATACGTGTTGGGTTGGAACAGCCTATGCTGCCACGGAGGCGGCAACAGCACAGACCAATATTTTGCCTACAATTGTAGTTACAGCAGATGATTCATTGGAAAATAATTACACCAAGAAAAATGCCAGTACTTCGACCAAGCTCAATTTAAGCGTTAAGGAAACCCCTCAGTCGGTCTCGGTGATTACACAAAAACAAATGGAAGATATGGGGGCAACGAATCTAGGGGAAGCTTTATTAAATACTACAGGGATTATTCTAACGGGGGACAATACTGAACGAACCAACTTCTCGATACGTGGGTTCAACATGGGGGATGGCTGGAACTCTAATTTGATGCAGTACGACGGAGTAGCCGTCAATGCAACCAATGTCGCTTCGTCAAAACCCGATATGGCTATGTTGGAAAGCGTTGAAGTTTTACGTGGGGCAGCGGGCTTGTTGCAAGGTTCAGGAGAACCCGCAGGCACGGTGAATCTGATTCGTAAAAAGCCAACGGCTGATTTTCATGCTAGCGGTGCAGTGAGTTATGGATCATGGAATACAGTCCGTGGGGAAGTCGATGTTTCCAACCGTTTAAATGAATCAGGAACAGTAAGAGGGCGACTGGTTTTAGCTTATCAAGATGGTGATTCATGGATGAAAGCCGTTACGCGCGACAGTAATTTACTTTACGGAATTATCAGCGCGGACCTGACAAAAAACACTTTACTTAATTTTGGCTATTCCCAACAGAAAGAACATGCGGTGCCAGTGAACAGTTTGCCTCGTTATTCAGATGGATCTGATATTGGACTGGATCGAGATAACTGTGGTTGTGATTACCGAGACTTTTGGGATAAGAAAAATAGCCAGGCCTTTATTGATTTGACCCACCAGTTCGAAAATGGATGGATGGTAAAGGGGAGTTATTTAAGAGCTGATATTGATATGGACATGGCCTTTACCAGCCTTGCCTTTGCTAGCACAGGTGCGATTGATAAGAGTAATCCAAAGGCGACGATCAACAAATATGGCTATCGTTATAATCAGCAACTTGATGTGTTTGATTTCTTTACTAAAGGTGCATTTAACTTGTTAGGCCGTGAACATGAACTAGTCGCGGGGATCAATCATCAGAAAAGCGATATACCTGGACAATGGACCAGCTGGGATACCATGATGGCGGATGGTTCATTGTGGGATCGCCAAGCCAATACCAAACCCGTTGGTGTTGAGCAAATGCAAGTGAATGTGTTTGACTTTGATCCTTATGGACTACCTTATGCCGCGCCACGTTATGATCAAGATGGCGGCCGTTCGTATGTACAAACTGAGCAAACGGGCCTTTATCTGACGACACGTTGGAACTTGGCTGATTCACTCAAGTTGATTACGGGTGTCCGAGAAAGTAATTTTAAATATGATTCAGAATATCAAAGTAATGTGACGGGTAAATTTGTCGACAGTCGTGCTGTTCATTATAAAAAAGATAATATTTGGACACCTTATGTCGGCTTAACTTATGATTTTAATGATACATATACGGGTTATGCGAGTTTCACTGATACCTTCGTTGTGCAGAATGTCAAAGATCGTAATGAAAAATTGCTTGATCCAGTTCAGGGTAATGTCTACGAAATTGGGGTGAAAGGAAGCTTTAATGACGATAAACTGATCGCATCAATTGCAGCTTTTAGAACAAATCAAATTAATCGAGCTATTCAGGATCAGAGTAGTAAAGGGCAGTGTGCCTTTAATGGTGGAGAAGGATATTGTAATACCTCTGCTGGCGAGGTGATCAGTGAAGGGATTGAAACCGAAATACGTGGAGAAGTATTACCAAATTTAAATCTTTCAGCAGGTTATACCTACAATACAACAGAATATAAAAAAGATATCGCCAAGCAGGGCCAAACTTTCAATGAAACTACACCTGAACATATTGCTCGTTTATTTGCGACGTATAAGTTACCCAACAACTTAACTGTGGGTGGTGGAGTAAATTATCAAAGTGAGTGGTTAGTCGGACGTTATGGCTCTAAACCTGCAAAACAGGAAGGCTATGCACTGGTTAACTTGATGGCAAGCTATCCATTGAGTGAAAATATTACGATTGCTGTTAATGCCAATAATGTCTTGGATAAAAAATATTATTCATATTTAACAACAGACTCGAATCGTTATGGCGAGCCACGGAACATGAAGTTAACCCTCCGCGCTAAGTTTTAAAATCGTTTGAATCATAGAGGGGTGGTATTTTCAGCCCTCTATGAATTTTGTGTAGGTATTATAAAATTTCTTGGGAATATTTATATTTTGTTTAAACTTTATACAAATAATTTGTTATCTCCTTGTTCTTGAATATTTTATAAACAGGGAAAATGAATGAAATTCATGTTAAAATGATCGGCTTTCATCTTTAGATGTCTCTCCTCCATCTGCTAGCCGAGATTCGCAAGCTATGTCTACTGCCTATACCACGCAGACTGCGCCAAAAGCGCTGTTTGATTACGACAAATATTGGGCGTCGTGTTTTGAACCCGCACCATTTTTGCCGATGTCACGAGAAGAAATGGATCTGCTCGGCTGGGATGCATGTGACTTTATCTTGGTGTGTGGGGATGCCTATATTGACCATCCTTCATTTGTATCGGGTGTAATTGGGCGTGTGCTTGAAGCACAAGGCTTTCGTGTCGGCATCATTGCTCAGCCAGACTGGACCAATGTCGAGAGTTTCCGTGTTTTAGGCAAACCGACCATTGCGTGGGGTGTGACCGCTGGAAATATGGATTCGATGATTAACCGTTATACGGCAGATCGTAAAATCCGTTCTGATGATGCGTATTCACCAAATAATGAACCGAACAAGCGTCCAGACCGTGCAGCAACAGTGTATTGCCAGCGTTGTCGAGAAGCTTTCCCTGATGTGCCGGTCTTGCTAGGTGGGATTGAAGGCAGCTTACGTCGTATCGCACATTACGATTACTGGTCAGATAAAGTCCGTCGTTCTATCTTGATGGATTCGAAGGCTGATTTATTAATGTATGGGAATGGTGAGCGTGCCATTATTGACGTGATGCATCGTTTAGCCAAAGGTGAAAAAGTTCACGAAATTACCGATGTTCGCGGTACCGCATTTATTATCAATAAACATAACAAACAATCGAAAGCTAAATTCGTTGAGATCGCAAGTAACGATGTCGATACGATTGGCCGTGTTGATCAGATCATCAACCCTTATGTGATGACTGAAGATATTGATGGCTGTGAAGTTGAAAAAGAAAAAGGCAACTCACTGGCTCAATACCAGAACTTCCAGAAAGAATTCGTTGCCAACCCAATTGTCCGTGAAGGCGACAATTTAGATCCAGATACCCAGATCGTACAGCTTAAACCAGCACCTTCAAAAGCGATAAAACATAAATTACCGCCACGTGAACTTGCTGTGATCCGTTTGCCTTCTTATGAAGAAGTCGCCAATGATCAGGTTCTGTATGCACATGCCAACCGTATTTTGCATCTTGAAACCAATCCGGGTAATGCCCGTGCCTTGGTACAACGTCATGGCGAACGTGATGTCTGGATCAACCCACCACCAATTCCTTTAACTACTGAGGAAATGGACTACGTTTTTGATTTACCTTATGCACGTTTACCACATCCTGCTTATGGCAATGCGCGTTTCCCTGCATTTGATATGATCAAATTCTCTGTGAATATCATGCGTGGCTGCTTCGGCGGTTGTACTTTCTGTTCGATTACAGAACATGAAGGTCGTATTATTCAAAACCGTTCGGAAGATTCAATTCTGCGTGAAATTGAAAAAATCCGTGATACTGCACCAAATTTTACCGGCATTATTTCAGACTTGGGCGGCCCAACGGCAAACATGTACCGTTTGCACTGTAATGATCCTGAGATTGAAAAGAATTGTCGTAAACCCTCTTGTGTTTACCCTGGGGTGTGTCAAAACCTGCATACCGATCATGCACCTTTGGTTCAGCTTTATCGTAAGGCGCGTGACATCAAGGGTGTGAAGAAGATTCTGATTGGTTCAGGTCTGCGTTATGACCTTGCAGTATTAAACCCTGAATATGTTAAAGAATTGGTTCAGCACCATGTCGGCGGTTATCTGAAAATTGCGCCTGAGCATACTGAAAATGGCCCATTATCGAAGATGATGAAGCCTGGTATCGGCACCTATGACCGCTTTAAACAGATGTTTGAGCGTTTCAGTAAGGAAGCAGGTAAGGAACAATATTTAATTCCGTACTTTATTGCTGCACATCCGGGTACCACCGATTACGACATGATGAATCTGGCGATCTGGTTGAAGAAGAATGGTTTCCGTGCCGATCAGGTGCAGACCTTCTATCCATCACCAATGGCAACCGCGACCACAATGTATTACTCGGGCAAAAATCCATTGTCTAAAGTGGCGCGTTATACGGAAAATGTGGATATTGTTAAAGGTGAAAAGCGTCGCCGCTTACACAAAGCATTCTTGCGTTACCATGATCCAAATAACTGGCCTTTATTACGTGAAGCCTTGAAAGATATGGGGCGTGTAGATTTAATCGGAAATTCAAAACAGCATTTGATTCCGACTTATCAGCCACAAGGTACGGCTGAAGGTGAATATAAGTCTGCCCGTAAAAAGAATTCGAGTGTTGCAGGAGATTCTGCAAAACGCGGCCAAGGACAATCTCGTTCACAGTCGGGTCAGAAACATCCGCAAAAAGGTCAGGTATTAACCCAGCACAATGGTTTACCACCGCGTGAAACAGGTGAGAAGAGACCTTTTTCGGGAAAGCCAAAGTCTAAAGCAAAAGCCCATCGTTAATTTGATGGCAAAAAAGGCATGATATTTCATGCCTTTTTTATTTACATATTGGGTAAATGTTTATAATTTGACCACAAAACGCGCTGTATTCGAAACATAAACTGACAATAACGACTTGAATAATCAAAGCGTAATGATTATAAATAAAGAGCAGAGGGCAGTTACGACTTTGGTCGTCTGGGAAAACACGATTAAAAAACTTAAGTTTGCACTGCAAAATGAATTTGCTATCGCTGTTATTGATTAAAAAAATTGGCTTAAAGCCAAAAATGATTATAAAAAATCTAAAGGGATTGGTTAGTAATGTATTATTTCATAACAATAGTTGGGTTGCTGTTGATCACAGCACTCGCACTTCGCCGCCTACAACAAAACAGGCGCCAAGATAGTCCATTAAAACGCCGCGGTATTTTAAATATTGCCGAGCAGATTACCTTAATGCGTTTACAAGCCGTTTTACCGCGTCATACCGTATTGGCACATGTGTCTTTTGACGCTTTATTAACAACTAAATTTGCGCATACGCGCCGTAAGTATCAAGGTTTGGTGGCTGATTTTGTGGTGCTAGACCAGCAACATCAAGTACTCGCGATTATTGAGATTGCAGACGAGTCTTATGTGAATCGTCTGCATCAGAAACATTATCAGGACAGTTTGCTTGAGTTAGCAGGCTATCGCGTACTGCGCTATAGCAGCATTCCGACCGAGCAGGAATTGAGAGAAGATCTGGTGCCAGATTTGTTTGAACCGATGACAATTCCAACCACAGTGACATCAACCTCAATGCCTAAGATGGAGCGGATGATGAAATACAATGAATTCGCCGTGAAATCGTATTAATCGGGGCGAACAGCGGTTACTGTCATTTCAACCAAAACATCAGGTGCATAGAGTTTAGATTCTACACAGGTACGTGCTGGGGGATGTCCCTCAGCAATCCACGCATCCCATACGGCATTCATGGCTGCATAATCTCGTTCGATATCTTTTAAAAAGATCGTAATCGATAAAATATGAGTCTTGTCTGTACCCGCATCTGCCAGAAAACGATCAATATTATCTAAAGTTTGCTGTGTTTGTGCACTTACGTCGACACTGGTGTCATCTGCCAATTGGCCTGCGAGATGAACAAGATTTCCTGAAATTGCGACTTCGCAAAAACGTGAAGTGACATGAAGTCGTTGCACAGACATAGCTATTCCTTAATCAATTATATACTGACAGGATTGTACTTGATGCGATTGAACAGCAGTGTAATTTTGTATAAATCAGGCTAAAAAAGTTTCTATTTCCATTAAATTATCAGTAGGTGAAGAAGAAATGGAGAGCTGAAGATGAGGAATTTTGATTGAAAAAATAAGCAACTAAAGAACATCGGAAGTGCCCTGTAATCTTCGGATTTGATCGTCACGCCAACCACAGGAGCAGATGCTAAAAGCGAGGTTTTCTTTAGCAAGGCACATAACATGGATAATGTTACTGCGTTGTTTAGAGTACTGAAAATTGCATAAAAAGCAAACATAAATTTGAGCAAGAATCACGCTTTTGTATAAAAAAACAGCATTACCATAAAGAAAGCTGTGATTCGTCTTGTGCCGTTTGAAGCTGGTAAACACCTACCCCGACCAGACGGAATTGAAACGCTGGATCGATATGCATTTCATTGAGTAACTGTAAAACTACTTGCCCTAAATCCTGTTGTGATTGTAAGGCCTGTTTAAAGCTTTTACTGTGCTGCAAAACCTGAAAATTCTTGAGTTTAAGTTTTACATTGACCCCGCGTGCGGTCAGTTGTTTTTTATTCAGACTCCGCCAAACTTGCTCAGCAAGAGGTTGCCATGCATGGCGACATTGTTCGAGTGTATAGTCATCATCAAAGGTAATTTCCTTGGAAATTTGCTGGCGTTCGCGTTCCGCTTTCACAGGTCGATGGTCAATTCCCTGCGCATATAAATAGAGCTGTTTGCCGTATTTCCCAAAATGATGGATCAGGACATTCTCTTCGATTTTTTGCAGATCACCCAGTGTATGTAAATTGAGCTGGCTTAATCTTTCCTGAGTGACTTTACCGACACCGGGAATTTTGTTTAAGGCTAAATCCTGAATAAATTTCAATACTTGATGTGGTTTAATCACAAATAAGCCATTGGGTTTATTCCAGTCCGATGCGATTTTTGCCAGAAACTTGTTGGGTGCCACACCCGCAGAAGCCGTCAGTCCTGTAGTTGCAAAAATATCGGCACGGATTTGCGCTGCCACTTCGGTTGCACTCGGAGTATTCTTTAGATTTTCAGTCACATCCAGATAGGCTTCATCTAAAGATAAAGGTTCAATCAAAGGTGTATATTGCTGAAAAATATGATGGATTTGGGCTGAAACTTCACGATATTTTTCAAAGTTTGGTTCAATCACTACCACTTGTGGGCAGAGTTTTCTGGCTTGTCCCATTGACATGGCAGAGCGAAGCCCAAAGACACGGGCAGGATAGGAGGCGGCAGCAATAACGGCACGCGGATGGTGTGAAGATACCACGACAGGTAAATCTTTGAGATCAGGACGTTCTCTCAGCTCGACTGATGCATAAAAGGCATCCATGTCGATATGGATGATTTTTCGTAACTCATTTGGCATCTTGAATGCCTTGCTGTTTCAGAAAAATCCGCCATTGTTTAGGCGATTCGGCATAAACATTTAAATCTACAGCTTTGGGAATACCTGCAATTTTTCCCTGACTGCTATGTTGCCAAAACGTCCATTGGCGACCATCTTTGAGCTCAGGTTTGCCGTCATAATCTCTGACCCAAAGTGGCGTTTCAGTGAAATTCCCCATCAATACAATATGGTAGAAGCTTTTCGAGATATAAAAGATGGGCTGCTTGCCATAATGCTTGTGCAATTGGTCATGCATGACCTGAATTTCTTTCAGTAATTGTTCTTTGGTATAGGTGTTAATGCAATTACTATCATACTCAAGATCAATGGCAGGCGGTAGGGCATCCGCTTTTTTAGGTACGGTCGCGATAAAGTTTTCAGCTTGTACCTTACCATCACGACACAAACGATAGAAATGATAGGCACCGACATGCAGGCCTTGTTCACGAGCCTTGAGCCAGTTTTGCTGGAAATTACTATCACGAAAATCACCACCTTCGGTGGCTTTGAGATAGACGAATTGATACTGCATCGGAGAGATTTTTTTCCAGTTAATCTCACCTTGATGATGTGAAACGTCAAAACCACGAATAGCATAGTCTTGCGCAGCAGCTTTCTGTTGGTAGAACAGTCCGAAATAACTCACCACACCCAGCATGACAGCTAAACCGATACTTGCATAGGTCGGATAGTGTTGAGAGAAGGAAGAAGCTACGGGTTTCTTTGCCATATTATCAGTGATTATGCGAGGTCGAGATGAGTGCCAGATTTGCAGTATTGATCATGTAGTGATTGTACCCGTTTCGCTTTGGCATTGACCATCTGACTACCAAATTGTTCCACAAATCTACAGGAAGCATAAGGTTCTGCACGTTGCTGATAATCACGCACCCAAGCTTCTCTGATTGCCAAACCTTGAGGATCCACAGGCCATACCCCGAGACGCAGTCTGTTCATTCCAATACGCCACGGTTTTGGACTAATTCGGGCCCGAAAACAGTTCTGGTTTTTACACATTCGTACATAGTTAGGATCAGCCTGAATGGCATTAAACAGTAATTGAGCATCCTTTCCATTGGCTTCAAAAGTCTGATGCATTGCCAGAATACGGTAACCCTTAGGCGTGCGGTAAACACGCAAATGCCAGTGAGGATGCTGTTGAGAAAAATTTCGGATCAAGGCGAGTGAGCGCTGTTCAGGTGTCGTTGTAAAACGTTGTTGCAGTCTGGATAAGCTTTTGGCAAAAATACGGGTGAATAGCAATGAAATAATCAGTCCAATGACCAAGACCATCCATGACATGAAATAAGCAGCGACAGCGATTGAAAGTAACAGCAGCAACAAAAAAGCAGCAAAATGAACAGTCAATTGAGAGGACTCTGCAAAGTCGATATCAGCAAAAAGCACATCAGGGGTATTTAAACACAAGGCACCATAGCCATTACGCGTAATAATTATATCATCATGCTGAGCAATAATTTCTTCACGAATGGGCAGACCTTCGGCACCGTTATAAGGGACTTTGTGCTCAATTCGACGAATATGTTCGCCAGTCTTGATTTTCTCAATTGCCTCGGCAACACGTTGTTCCGCATGGACATGTGCTTCCGCTACGCTTTGATTAGACCAGCCAAAACGCTTAAGGGTGTAAGGACGTCCTGCAATGCTGGTTTTTATTTTGGCTTCAGCCCAGTACTGGGGAATAATCATTGAATATTTTCCTTATTATTTTTAATTGGCTTTAATCACAAAGCCTTTATTCGGTGGTTTCTTTGGGAATCTGCCAAAACACCCATGCGGTCAGGATATTGATACAACCCAAAGCAATCAAGGTGGCATGGAAGGCAGTGCTAATAGATGCGGTCGAGAAATATTGCCCAAAGACATTGATCAAGGTACCTGCCAACGCCACACCAATACTCATGGAAAGCATCATAATCATCGATAAGAAGCTGTTACCGCTGCTGGCATCCTGTTGAGGCAAGTCTTTTAAAGTTAAGGTATTCATACCAACAAACTGGAGTGAATTCAGTGTACCAAAAATAAATAGATGCAAGATTTTTAGCCACAGGGGTGTTGCCGCCGTCATTAGGGAAAAACTGGCGATACATAGACCGACTAAAACGGTATTGGTCAGCAGGAAATGGCGATATCCGACCCGTTGAATCAAGGGACGTACAATGGGCTTGGAAAATAACGAACCCAGTACCATTGGAATCATCATCAAGCCCGTGATGAAGGGTTCAAAACCAAATGCGACCTGTAGCATGAGCGGTAAAATAAATGGAATCGCATTACTACCCAAGCGGGCAAAGAAATTACCCAGAACTCCGATTGAGAAAATCTTGTAGCGAAATAATCGCCCATGAAATAGCGCGTTCTGATGGTTATGGGCATGATAGGCATATCCCACCGCAGCAATCATTCCAGTTGTTAATAAACCGAGACTCACCAAACGTGGATATTGTGGTGCTGCGATATTTTCGATTCCCAAAGCAAATCCGACCATTGCCACCATCAATAAGATAAAACCGCTCAAATCAAACGATTTTACCGTCGGTTCTTTCTGGTTAGGCATGACTTTAAGGGTCATGATCATACCCAAAATACCCATCGGAATATTAATCAGGAAAATCCAGTGCCACGTGGTGACTTCGACTAGCCAGCCCCCTAAAGTCGGGCCCATTAAAGGACCCACCAATCCAGCAAGACTCATCAGGCTCATCGCAGAAAGGAATTGTGAACGTGGAATCAGCTTTAACAGGGCCAAGCGCCCTACAGGCATGAGCAGTGCGCCGCCGATGCCTTGAATCACACGGAAAAATAACAGTTGTTCTAAGTTCTGGGATAAGCCACAGCCGAGCGATGCCAAGCTGAAAATGATCATGGAACTGAGATAAATATTACGGATACCAAAGCGGTCTGCCAGCCAGCCACTCAAGGGAATACAGGCTGCAACGGACAACACATAGGCCACAATAACGCCGTGCATTTGCAAGGGATTTTCATTGAGCTGAACAGCCATTGCTGGAATCGCAGTATTGACGATCGTGGTGTCCAGTGCCTGCATAAAAAAGCCAATGGAAACCAGAAGGACCAATAATCGAAATTCAGGCTGGACTGCTTGATGTGTTGTGGTTGTCATGAGCCTTGATGAGTAAAAATTCAGCTTTAGTTTAATGCAAATAGGCGTGAAATAAAGACAAAAATTGTCAAATAGCGGTCATGAAACTGACATTAAAATGTCATCGAATTTGCATCACCTGATACTAGATTAGCCATACAAAATAAATTGTATGGAATTTGATCATGAAATTTAAAATTTCAGTTTTATTGACAGCGTTACTGTCAGTGGGGTTAGTGGCGTGTAATGATGATAACGACAACACAACGCCAACACCAGAAATCGTTGAACCGACACCGGAAACAATTAAGCTGAGCTTGTTGGGGCGCTACGAAACCAATATTTTTGCCCAAAGTGCGGCTGAAATTCCAGCCTATGATGCTGAAACCAAACGTCTATTTGTTGTCAACGCACAAAAGGGTCTAGTTGATGTACTAGATGCATCTAAACCTGAAAAACCAATACATATTGCCGAGCTATCTGCACGCACTTATCTAGCCAATTCGGAAGTGAATAGTGTTGCGGTGAAAAATGGCATTGTTGCACTTGCAGTTCAGGCTGAGCAGAAAACGGATACGGGAATCGTGGTATTTTTTAATGCCAAAGATTTAAGCTTTATCAGCAAAGTCAGTGTGGGGGCTTTACCCGATATGCTGACCTTTAGCCCTGATGGTAAAACCGTTTTGGTGGCTAACGAAGGTGAGCCGAATGATGATTATTCAGTTGATCCAGAGGGCTCTGTCAGCATTATCGATATTAGTAATATCAAGCAACCCAAAGCTAATGTGGCAGACTTCAAAGTATGGAACACACAAAAAGCTGATCTACTGGTGAAAGGGGTACGTATTTTTGGGCCAAATGCGAGTGTCGCTCAAGACCTGGAGCCTGAATATATTACGATTTCGGCGGACAGCAAAACTGCATGGGTCACCTTACAAGAAAATAATGCCATTGCACGTATTGATATTGCTCAGCAGAAGGTCACTGATATTTATCCATTGGGCTATAAAGACCACGGCGTTGTGGGGAATGAGCTGGATGTCAGTGATAAGGACAAGAAAATTGATATCAAAACATGGGCTGGCTTAGTGGGGATGTATCAACCTG
Source organism: Acinetobacter vivianii (assembly GCF_014635885.1). Taxonomy (GTDB): domain Bacteria; phylum Pseudomonadota; class Gammaproteobacteria; order Pseudomonadales; family Moraxellaceae; genus Acinetobacter; species Acinetobacter vivianii. The sequence goes on along the minus strand of NZ_BMDR01000012.1, from coordinate 70,279 downwards.
ACTCGATTGCCAATTATCAAGCCAATGGTCAAACCTATTTAGTGACTGCCAATGAAGGCGATAGTCGTGAATGGCTAAAAGATTCCAAAGCATATTATGCGGGTGATACCCGTCAAGGTTTTGTTGAAAATATTCGGATGAAGCATTTATTTAACAGTAAGGGCTTCAATACAGGAGGCGACTATCCTGCGCATCTGCAAAAGCTGGCAGTCGGCGTGAAAGGTGCCAAACTCAATCCAGTCACTTTTGCCTATTGTGGTGCAACAGAAACAGGTGCAGGTGGATGCCGTGATGATGCGCAATTAGGTCGCCTGAATATTGCATGGAATATGGGTTATCAGACCAATACGGATGGTTCTCCGAAACTGGATGCCAATGGTCTGCTGACTTATGACAAGCTTTATGCATATGGCGCACGTTCATTCAGTATCTGGAATACCCAAGGTCAATTGGTCTGGGATTCGGGTAGCGAGTTTGAAAAGAAAACGGCTGAGTTGTTCCCTGATTATTTTAATAGCGACCATGAAGCAGTTGCGTTTGATGATCGTAGTGATAATAAAGGGCCTGAACCAGAAGGGATTACTGTTGGTAGCATTGGTCAAAAAACCTTTGCCTTTATCGGGTTAGAGCGAATGAGTGGCATTATGATCTATGACATTAGCACGCCAAATAAACCGAAATTTATTGAATATTTTACCACGCGTAATTTTACTGAAACCGAGACTGCAAAACAGGGCGATTTAGGGCCAGAAGGTCTGATCTTTATTGCGGCAAAAGATTCACCAAATGGTAAGCCATTGCTTGTGGTGGGGAATGAAGTGAGTGGTTCCACCGCAGTGTATCAAGTCAATGTGCACTAAACGCTAACCCAAAAAAAGCGGATCAAATCGATCCGCTTTTTTATATTTAACTCTTAAACTTCAATATGGCTTGGTGCATTCAAGTTTTTAATGACACTCGAGATGTGTTCAAGCGTTTCACAAACAATCACTTTGGCACGATGCTGAGGCGGTAAAAAGCCTTCTTCAACGGCATGATCTAGTTGGGCAATCAGTGCATCGTAAAAACGGTTAACGTTATAAATAATCATGGGTTTCTGGTGCTGGTTGAGTTGTCCCCATGTCGCAATTTCCAGAATCTCTTCAAAAGTGCCTAAACCACCAGGTAAAGCAATAAATGCGCTGGCACGTTCAGCCATAAGCGCCTTACGCTCATGCATGGTCTGAACAATATGTAGCTCAGTCAATCGATGATGGGCAATCTCATAGTCCAGCATGAACTCAGGAATGACACCAACGACTTCACCGCTATGTTCAAGGACTGTATCGGCGACTTGTCCCATCAGACCAATGCTGGCACCGCCATAAACAATACCAAAACCTTGAGTGGCAATATGCTGGGCCAGTTCAATGGCCTTATCACGATAGATGGGTTTGTTGCCAGTACGTGAGCCGCAATAAAGGGCAACGAGAGATTGAGTGGTTTTTATGGGAGTAGGGGTAATGCTTTTCTTTTCAGTCATTATTAGAACACTATTCATTCGTTTATTTTCACCTTATCATTTTCGTTGTGCTTGTCTAGGCTAATTGAGGTTTATGACAGTTTTATGCACATTTTACATACAAAGCTGTTTTGTAACGCTTAGAAAGAATTTGCAAACAACATCAACATAAAAAAGATGAATTTCAGTTAAATCTTGCCTATACTGAAAATCCTTTTATTAATTTATGTCCCTCTATGAGTAGTGGTTGTTGTCGCTCCGCATTGTTCTTATTTCCTACAAAAAATGTTTTGGCTCATCGTGCCGACCTTTTAAAAATTCAACTTCATAACAATATTGCTGATTTTGCAGAGGAGTCACGTCAATGATTCTGGAATGGATGTCTGACCCCGCTGCATGGGTTGGTTTAGCAACATTGGTGGTGCTCGAAATTGTATTAGGTATCGATAACCTTGTTTTTATTGCAATTTTGGCAGAAAAACTACCGCCTGAACAACGTAATGCTGCTCGTAGAATTGGTTTGATTCTCGCCCTGTTAATGCGTCTGGTGCTACTGGCCTCGATCGCATGGGTGGTAACCTTAACCGAACCTCTATTCCATATTTTTGATCATCCTTTCTCTGGTCGTGACCTGATTCTGTTGTTTGGTGGTGTGTTCTTATTGTTTAAAGGAACGATGGAACTGCATGAGCGGATTGAAGGTAAGCAAGCGCTGAAAGAAGAAAATCCAGTGCATGCGGCCTTCTGGATGGTCGTGGTTCAGATCGTGGTACTCGATGCGGTGTTCTCGCTGGATAGTGTGATCACGGCTGTCGGTATGGTGAAAGAGCTTTCGATCATGATGATCGCAGTGACGATTGCGATTGGTATCATGTTGCTGGCTTCACGCCCATTGATGGACTTTGTAAACAAGCATCCAACGGTGGTGATCCTGTGTCTCGGCTTCCTGATGATGATTGGTTTCTCATTGGTAGTGGAAGGTTTTGGTTTCCATATTCCAAAAGGTTACTTATACGCAGCGATTGGTTTCTCTGTATTGGTTGAAATGGTCAATCAGACCATGCGCCGTAATCAGGAAAAACTGGTCACAACGACAGATTTGCGTTACCGCACCGCTTCCGCCGTATTGCGTATGTTAGGCAATAAAGGCAATGGCAATGAAAGCCAGAGCAATGAAGCTGAAGATGTATTAGCGACGCAAGCCTACGCAAAAGAAGTTTTTGATGAAGACAATGGCGTGTATCACAGTGTCTTGGTACAAGGTGTGCTTGGTTTATCTGAGCGTCCAGTCAAGTCGGTGATGACACCACGTCCAGAGTTGGAATGGTTAGATCTGGATGATGATCCGGCTGAGCTAAAAGAACGTTTAATGGCAATGACTCATTCACGTTTGATTGTTGCACGTGGTGAACTGGACAATATTGAAGGTATTGTACTCACCCATAAAGTGTTGAATGAATACATTGAAACGGGCGCTATTGATTTCAGTAAACATCTACGTGAACCTGTGATTGTGCATGAAAATGCGCAAGTATTGATGGTCATGGAACAGTTACGTCAGGCACCGTTGCAAATGGCAATTGTCCTGAACGAATATGGTTCAATCGAAGGGATTGCAACGCCGATTGATGTATTAGAGGCGATTGCTGGTGAATTCCCTGATGAAGATGAGCTAGAAGCAGCGGCAGAAAGTCTTGATGATGGTTCGATGTTGCTGGAAGGTTCAACTGACATTCGCCATGTGTCTTTGTTATTGGGCAAAGACTTAGTGGATGAAAGTGAAGAATATTCAACTTTGTCCGGTTATATCTTGTTCCATCTCGGTCGTTTACCTGAAAATGGTGACACGGTTGAAGTTGATGGCTATCGCTTTGAAGTGGTAACAATGGATGGGCACAAAATTGAAAAAGTGCGCATTATTGCCAAAGAGAAGCCTGTCGAGAAATAATTAAGCTGTATTATTCTGAATAGCCTTGAGTTTGACTGTTGTGATGCAATGGTTTTACTCGGGCTATTTTTATTTGAGAATTCAAAATGATTTTGTCAAAGAATTGTCCTTGTGGACATGGACCTTATGCTGAATGTTGTCAGCCCTTGCATTTGAAACAACAGACAGCTCAAAGTGCAGAGCAACTCATGCGCTCGCGTTATAGCGCTTTTGCTTTGCAACAGATTGATTATATTCTGGAAACAACGACTTTAGGGCAGCAGTCCGCTTTGGATCGTGCCGCGATTGCCGACTGGAGTCAATCCAATCAATGGTTGAAACTAGAAGTTGTACAACATCAGCCCAAGCTGGATAAAACCCATGCACTAGTTGAGTTCAAGGCACATTATCATGATGGTAAACAAGCGCATGTTCATCATGAAATTTCACATTTTGTCTTGCATCAACAGCAATGGTATTTCCTTGATCCCACGTTGGACATGCAAATCACCATGAAACAACCCTGCATTTGTGGCTCGGGGAAAAAATTTAAACAATGTTGTGCGCAATTCATCTAACTTTGTCTTAGAATAGCGCACACTTTTACGCCTGATTTAGGGATGTAGGCAGATGTTACTCACCGTAATTTATATTATTGCCATTACTGCGGAAGCGATGACGGGTGCGTTGTCAGCGGGTCGACGTAGTATGGACTGGTTTGGTGTGGTACTGATTGCCTGCGTAACGGCATTGGGGGGGGGCTCAGTGCGTGATGTGCTACTCGGGCATTATCCTTTAACTTGGGTCAAACATCCTGAATATTTAGTGCTGACCTGCGCTGCGGCTTTTGTCACCATCATTATTGCCAAATGGATGCGTCATCTACGCAATATCTTCCTGGTACTGGATGCTCTAGGTCTAATTGGATTTACCATCATTGGTTGTCAGATTGCCTTATCGATGGGGCATGGTTTTGTGGTGTCTGCGGTGGCAGGCGTATTAACAGGCGTGTCGGGTGGTATTCTGCGCGATATTCTGTGTAATGACGTACCTTTAGTGTTCCGCCGTGAGTTGTATGCCAGTATTTCCTTTGTTGCCGTGATTTGTTATTGGGTGTGTCTGGAAGTTGGCCTGCCGCACGATCTCACTGTAATTTTTACTTTGGTATTTGGTTTTACCTTACGTTTGATCGCGATTTATTTTGGTCTGGAAATGCCGAAATTTATTTATCAAGAAGATGATGCCGAATCTGCCTCCTCAACAGACGAGCATTGATAAAAATTATATAGATAAGCAGATGTTAAAAAGAATTGATATAAGTTCCTTTTCTTGTCATTCAATTGAGATTGATGGTTATATCCCCTTTGCTATTTATTTGAATGAGAAATCTCCAGATTTGTATTGGAGAGCTGGTAATGGTTCTACATCTTTAATTGAAATAGGGCTTTTAAAAACAGGTGAATTATCAACGATCAAACTTATTACTTATGATCCACAGATGATTATTCAAACGATAAAATCACCGACATCTGTAGCTTTGAAAAAAACATTGCTCCCTGTCTTTGATGTTTCGTCTTGGGTGATAGATATGAACGATTTTTCCAGTCAGTTTAAAGATGCATTTGACACAGATTTTCAATTGCTGATTGGACTGGATTACATTGAACTGGCATTTTTATCTATTAAAGAGAATACAATTGAATCTTTTCAAGGGCACCATTTTAGTTTGGGCTTTAATGATCATGATGAATTTGTTTCTTTGCAAATTTTAAATATTGATAAAAATAAAATGGCGTTACTTAGAGAAAGTCTCAGATTAGATAAGTAAAAATCTTCTGTTTAGAACCTTATCCAATTACAAATTCTTCGAACAAGACACCATTTGACGTTTAAACAACAACAAGGGCTTGTCACAACGCTTTCATCCACATAGCATACAAAGCATTGACGATAATAAATGATTTTGGATGACTCGCTGAAATGACCAGCCTTGCACATCATGCAACAGAAAACCGTTCCGTAGCCGAATTCACTGAGCAGGCTTACCTGAACTATGCCATGTACGTGATTATGGATCGTGCATTGCCCCATATCAGTGATGGTTTAAAACCTGTACAGCGCCGTATTGTTTATGCGATGAGCGAGCTTGGCCTGAAATCGACGGGGAAGCCGAAAAAATCGGCACGTACCGTCGGTGATGTACTGGGTAAATATCATCCGCATGGTGACTCAGCCTGTTATGAAGCGATGGTGTTGATGGCACAGCCATTTAGCTATCGTTATCCACTGGTTGAAGGTCAGGGCAACTGGGGGTCACCAGATGACCCGAAATCATTTGCGGCGATGCGTTATACCGAAGCCAAACTTTCTGCTTATAGTGAATTATTACTGAGCGAACTGGGCCAAGGCACCAGTGAATGGCAAGACAACTTTGATGGTTCAATGAAAGAGCCAATCACTTTGCCTGCACGCGTTCCGAATATTTTGTTAAATGGTACCACGGGTATCGCGGTGGGGATGGCAACAGATATCCCGCCACATAACTTACGTGAAGTGGTGAAGGGAACAATCGCATTAATTCGTAATCCTGAAACCTCAGATTCGAAACTGGCAGAATATATTCCTGCGCCAGATTTACCAACCAAAGCTGAAATCATTACCCCACCTGAAGAATTACTGAAAATTCAAACCACAGGTCGTGGTAGTTATCGTATGCGTGCGGTATATGCGGTCGATAAAAATGAGATTGTGATTACTGAACTGCCTTATCAGGTTTCGGGTTCGAAAGTTATTACCCAGATCGCAGATCAGATGATTGCCAAAAAATTGCCATTGGTCAGCGATGTACGTGATGAATCGGATCACGCCAATCCAACCCGTTTGGTGATTGTATTGCGTTCGAATCGCGTCGATGCAGAAACGGTGATGAGTCACTTATTTGCCACCACGGATCTAGAGTCAAGCTATCGTGTCAATCTGAATATGATTGGCGCGGATGGTCGTCCACAGGTGAAATCGATTCGTCGTATTTTATTGGAATGGATCGAGATTCGTAAGCAAACCGTGACCCGTCGTTTGCAATACCATTTGAATAAAATCGAAAAACGTTTGCATATCCTGGCAGGTCTTTTAATTGCTTACTTGGATATTGATACCGTGATTCGGATTATCCGTGAAGAAGATCAGCCAAAACCTGTATTGATACAGCATTTTGGTATTGATGACATTCAGGCTGAAGCGATCCTCGAACTCAAACTTCGTCATTTGGCCAAGCTTGAAGAAATGGAAATTCGCCGTGAGCAAGAAGAGTTGGAAGCGAAAGCTGCCATTATTCGTGAGCAATTGGCAAATCCAGAATCATTAAAAAACCTGATCATTAATGAATTAAAAGAAGACGCGAAAAAGTTTGGTGATGACCGTCGTTCACCAATCGTTGCGCGCGCGGATGCCGTCCAGATTAAAGAACAAGATTTAATGCCTGCTGAGCCTGTGACTGTCGTATTGTCCGAGGCAGGTTGGGTGCGCGCTGCCAAAGGGGCAGAAGTCGATGCAGCAAATCTGAATTATCGTGCGGGTGACCAGTATCTCAGTCATGCAGTGGGTAAAACCAACCAGCGTGTCTATTTTCTTGATGAGACAGGACGTAGTTATGCCTTGCCGATCAGCAGTCTGCCTTCGGCACGTGGCTTAGGTGAACCGCTCAGTTCAAAACTTTCACCAGCCAGTGGTGTGTCATTTATTCAGGTCTTTATTGATGAGGAGAGCAGCGAGCTGATTGCAACCAGTTCAAATGGTTACGGCTTTAAGAGTCAGGCGGCTCAACTGGACACCAATGCAAAAGCAGGGAAAGCCTTCCTGACTGTTGCAGACAAGGCAACGGCTTTACCGCTATTGCCAATTCAGCAAGCTACTCACGTTGCCATTCTGAGTTCATCAGGACGTTTACTGATTATTGATTTAACTGACCTGCCAGTTCTCAATAAAGGTAAGGGTAACAAGTTGATACAACTTGATGAAAAAGAGCAAATTTTATCCATGACAACCCTGACGTTAGATGAAATAATCCAAATCGATGCAGGACAACAGCATCTGAAATTGAAAGGGGATGATCTTCAAAAATATCTAGGAAAAAGAGCAACAAAGGGGCAACTTTTACCACGTGGATATCAAAAAGCAAATAGACTCTTCATTCAGAGATAAGGCTAGTATTCTGTGATACAAATACGTTATATATGACAATGTATTCAGATTATTTGGATAGATTGACAGGGCAATTCAAAAAGTTAAAAAAAATGTTTTGCCATGGAAAGTAACGTTGTTACATTTTTAAGGATTACCACTCGGAGATAAGGGCATTATGGAAAAGATTTGGTTTGCTGAATACCAAAAGACAGGAATTCCAGAAACAGTTGAACTGCCTGCTGAAAACACCTCACTTGTTGATATTTTTGAACGCAATTTCCAAAAATTTGGTTCACGTGATGCCTTTATCTTTATGGATAAAGTTTTAACGTTTAATGAATTAGAAGTCGCTAGCCGTAAATTTGCAGCTTATTTACAAACTTTAGGTTTAGCAAAAGGCTCGCGCGTTGCGGTGATGATGCCGAACGTTTTCCAATATCCAGTTGTTGCGTTAGGGGTTTTTCGTGCAGGTCTGGTGCTTGTAAACGTCAATCCATTATATACAGCACGTGAACTTGAGCATCAATTGAATGACTCTGGTGCTGAAGTCTTAGTGATTATTGAAAACTTTGCCAATGTTTATCAAAACATTATTGGTAAAACACCTGTGAAGCATGTTGTGGTGGCTTCTGTGGGTGATATGTTAGGTACGTTGAAAGGTACTATTGTGAATTTTGTTTTACGTAAAGTACGTAAGCAAATTCCAGCGTGGAATATTCCAGGCCATACTAAATTCAATGCGGCCTTAAACAAAGCCAACCCAAGCAATTATAAGCGTCCAAGCTTGACCTTAAGCGATACCGCAGTACTACAATATACAGGTGGTACAACAGGTGTTTCTAAAGGCGCTGAATTAACGCATCGTAATCTTGTTGCAAACTTACTCCAGTGTGAAGCAATTTTCTCAAGTAAGTTTGGCGGTTCTGATAGTGCTAAAGGTGATCGCATCGTATGTGCATTACCGCTGTATCACATCTTTGCATTCATGGTGTGTGCACTTTACGGAATGTATAAAGGTCAGGCCAATATCCTGATTCCAAATCCACGTGACTTGCCTGCGGTGGTAGGTGAATTACGTAAATATCAACCTTCATTCTTCCCAGCAGTAAATACTTTATTTAATGCGTTGGTGAATAACGAAGAATTCAAACAACTTGACCATAGCAATCTTAAGATGGCAATGGGCGGTGGTATGGCAGTGTTGCCATCAACAGCAGCAGCATGGAAGAAAATTACAGGTACCACCATTATCGAAGGTTATGGTTTATCAGAAACTTCACCTGTTGCAACTGCGAATCCTCCTGCTACAACTGAATTCAGCGGCACGATTGGTATTCCATTGCCATTAACTGAAGTTGCGATTCTGGATGATGACGGTAAAGAAGTTGCGCTTGGTGAACAAGGTGAGATTTCGATCCGTGGCCCACAAGTCATGAAAGGTTACTGGAACCGTCCAGACGAAACTGCAAAGGTAATGACGGCTGATAACTTCTTCCGTACCGGTGATATCGGTGTGATGGATTCACGTGGTTATGTGAAGATCGTTGACCGTAAAAAAGACATGATCTTGGTGTCAGGTTTTAACGTTTACCCAAGTGAAATTGAAGAAGTCATTGCGAAGCATCCTAAAGTATTAGAAGTGGCTGCGATTGGTGTTCCAGATGAAAAATCAGGTGAAGTGCCGAAGTTATTCATCGTGAAAAAAGACCCTTCTTTAACTACAGAAGAAGTTATTGCTTATGCAAAACAAAACTTAACTGGCTATAAGTGCCCACGTTATGTTGAGTTTATGGAAGAATTACCGAAATCAAACGTGGGTAAGATCTTACGTAAAGATTTACGTAAACCAGCTTAAAGTTTTTAGGCTTCTCAAATAAGGAAGCATAAAAAAACGCCGCAATAGCGGCGTTTTTTTATTGGGTTCATTTTGAACCTTTTGATTTCATTAACCAGCGGTCAATATAAGGTCGGCCAATCCCAACGATGCCCACAAAAACGACCATGGTCGCGAGTTGGAAACGTAATCGTGTCGGATCAATTCCATTAAAACTAAAATAATTATCGGCAACGGCATAGAGCACAATGACCGTCAGCCAGTGCCAGAGTGTCAGGCGATAAATACCGACTGCATAAAAGGCCACTGTCAGAATCACAAAAGTGCCAAGTGTCGATTGCCAGTTTAGATTTGCACAAATCACACTGAGTAGAAATGCCATGATCGGGAGTACAACTTTAAGTACTCGATCAACTAAAATTTGATGCTGGCGTTGTTGAGCGAGCACCTCAAACATTTCTTTTTGATCTGGTTGCGGCATAGGCTGACCTTAAAACAGTATGAAAGAACACAACTTTTACACAAACAATGTGTGTAAAAGAAACGCTTGTTGAACAAGCACACATGAAAGTTCAATAAATTATAAGTTATGATAGCATGATCAGAAGAACTTCAAATGATGGATGTCAGCATGCAAGGTATTAGCGGCATTATATTGATTATTATAGTCGCATGTTTGTTGCCTTATGTATTTACCTTGATTGCAAAATCAAAAGGTGGTTTTCAAGCAAAAGATAATCAGAATCCTCGTGACTTTTTAGCCAAAACAACAGGACTATCTGCACGGGCAAATGCTGTGCAACAAAACAGTTTTGAGAGCTTACCTTTATTTATTGCTGCGATGTTGATGGCAGAGTATATGGTGGTGCCAGAGTATTTCATTTTGACTTTGGGCTGGGCTTATATCGTATTTCGCGTCATTTACGGCATCTGCTATCTGGCCAATCTCGCCACGTTACGTTCTATCATTTGGTTTTTCTCTCTACTTTGTCCAATTTTACTGTTCGTGATTACGGTCAAAATGACCTGATGACCAGCTGGCTATAAAATTCGCCAGCTCGCTACATATCTAGCATCATTTTCGCTGTATTCACGTTATAATCTGTCCGATTTACATCTACTTCACAATATAAACGAGTGTTGATATGAGTTATAGCAATATTCCTGCGGGTAAAGACGCACCAAATGACATCTATGTCATTATCGAAATTCCTGCAAATGCAGCCCCAATCAAATACGAAATCGACAAAGATTCAGATGCGTTATTTGTAGACCGTTTCATGGGTACAGCAATGTTCTACCCAGCAAACTACGGCTATGTTCCAAATACATTGTCTGAAGATGGTGATCCATTAGATGTACTTGTTGTAACTCCACATCCTGTTGCTGCTGGTTCTGTGATTCGTTGCCGTCCAGTGGGCAAATTAAAAATGGAAGATGATGGTGGTATCGATGCGAAACTGATCGCTGTTCCACACGAAAAATTATCTCCACTTTATAAAGATGTTCAAGAATATACGGATCTTCCGCCATTATTGATCAGTCAAGTTGAGCACTTCTTTGCACACTATAAAGATTTAGAGCCTGGTAAATGGGTAAAAATCAGTGGTTGGGAAGGTGCTGACGTTGCGAAAGCTGAAGTACTTAAAGCAATCGAAGCGGCTAAAAAGTAACTTTGAAATGCTGGGCCAGGTTTTAAATTTTTAAAATCTGGTCATAAAAAAACTCCATTCATTTGAATGGAGTTTTTTTATTGCTTGATCAGCTGTGAATTAGAATAATTTCACAGGAATATCAAGCCAGATACGCCATTCGTTGGTATCGCCAATGTAGGCATTTGTTTGATATTCATCACTTGCACGGTAATACGAGTGACGTAAACGTAAGCTCGCATCTTTGGCAAAACCAGATTGAACCGTGTATTTCACTTGGTTAAAGAATTCACGTTCATGTGCATTATCAGTCAAATTCTTGACTTTGATATCCCAACCATAGACATAGGCAGTGGTCCAGCTTAAGCCTGGTACGCCATAGCCACCAAAGTCGACGTTATATTGCAACTGTGCAGATTTTTCACTGTTACCAATAAAGTCAGATAGGTAAGAGTTTGGCAAATAGATACTTTGAGCGCCATCAGCGTTCTCGCCGTAGTCATAACCTGTATTACCATTATTTTGTTGGTAAGCCAGCATCACGCTATGTGGACCTGTGTTATAAGTCGTAGAAAGTGCCCAAATGGTATTTTTACGATTAGACAAGTCGTCAGTTGTACTTGAATACGTACTTGCCTTTTCATCCCATTTAGTGTGGTAAGCACTTAAGTCATATGTTAAACCACTGTCTTTATCTAATGGCTGCTTATAGTTCACATTGATATAATGACGATCTAGCTTATCTTTGCTATCCAAGCCAAAGTACGCTGCATTTAAGTTGTCATCAAATTTGTATTTTGCGCCCCAAACAACAGCACGATCAAGTTTGCGCCCATCAGTATTGATTTGGTCAGAGTACTGATCTTTAGTGAATTTACCGGCAGTTAACTCTAAGCCATCAATTTCACGGCTAGTTGCCAATACACCTTCAAAATATTCAGGTACTAAACGCGCTGTGTTACTTGCTAAAACAGGAATATCGAGAACTTGTGTACCATAAGTTACAGTTGTATTCGAGATACGTGCTTTTACAAAACCGCCGCCACGTGCCCAGTGATCATATGTGTCACCTTTACCATCTACACCATTTAGGCGTTCGCGTGGGATCATGCCGTTACCAGCATTATTGTTTGAGCCTAATTTAAAAGAGCCATCGCCGATCACACCAGCGCCAAAGCCAACTAAACCTTGAGTGAAACCAGTTTCCAGTTTCACCATTGCCGTCTGAGCATATGAGCTAGTGTCTTCGACACCATTCTTTTTGTCACGATTTAAATAACCAGTACGGAATAAAATATCCCCTTTGGCATCTTCAACAAGTCCTTTTGCTTCGCTTTGTTCGCTTGCATATGTTGAGGTAATTAACGCGGCATTAATCAAAACCGCTAAAGTAAGTTTCTTTGCCTTTGGCATAGCTCGCCTCATTAGAAATAATAAATTTGGGATAAAACCGAAATTTTGATCAATTGTATAAGTTATGCATAAAAAAGATAGATTTTTATTAAAATTTTTTAATTATTTTTAAATAAAATACTTATAAAATTTTATGATTTGTTTCTCGTTTAAAAAGTATACACCTTAAGATCAAGTGTTTGATTATTAGTCATAATGTTGTTTATTTTGGATGTAAAGTAAACAGGTTGTTTTTTGTTTTGTTCGAATAAAACTATGTGATTTATTGAGGTATTTTTTCTTTTATTTTAAATATTTATTTTTTCCTTGTGTGAAAAGTGTTCAATTGTTTGCTGCAAAAAGAACATCCCGATGAATGACGAAAGGGATTGTCCTAAAAAGAATGTTTTTTAAGCGCATTTTAAGTTTTTTTGCTGTGCACTTTTATGGAACATTTCTGTTTTCTGCTGAATTAAGCTTATTTTGAAAGCATTTTGCACTTTCTTTACCTCGATGAAATGCCTCTTTTTTGTGCAAAAAATAATCTTGAATAGGTTGGTGCGTCTAAATCGCTCAAAAAAATATAAGGATGCTAGATTGGCTTTAATTAAGAACCATTAAAAATTTGAGTAAGACGAATTTACTCATTAAGACCACGATGAAATATGGTTTAGCTGAAGTTGGCACAGCAATTGCTAATTACTTTGCGATGCAATTTAAAAATTTAAATCAGTCGAATATCCATCATGGGGGAGATCAAGATGATGAAATTTGCATGTAAAGCAATAGCGTTGAGTATTTGTGCAGTGACTTCAACTTTTGCGATGGCAGAAGAAACAAATACATTATCTCAATACGGCCTGAGTTTTTCAGGAACGGCTGCGTTAACGACTGATTATCGTTATCGTGGTATCACACAAACTCAATCTGATCCTGCGGTACAAGGTGGTTTTGCATTAACACATTCATCAGGTCTTTATGCTGGGGTATGGGGTTCAAACGTTAACTTTGGTGGGGCTGATCCTCATCTTGAGCTAGATCCTTATGTGGGCTATGCGACTGAGCTACCATTTGCAGGTAAGCCGACTTTAGATGTCGGTTTATGGTACTACGGTTATCCAAGTGCATCTGACCTGAACTGGTTAGAACTTTACGCAAAACTAGGCTTTAAAAATGTATTAGCATCAGGTGATAGCCTATTAGGTAGTTTGAACTACACCAATGACTTTGCTGGTACAGATGAGAATGGCTGGTATGTGAACGCAACCTATAACATTCCGTTTGCAGATACGGGCTTTGGTGGCGTAGCAAGTGTCGGTTACACTAAAGTGGATAACTATGACTTTAGTGATACAGGTGGCGAAGACGATAATTATGTCGACTGGAAAGTCGGTGTGACATATAGTGTAAAATCAGTATCTGGTTTAACGGCTGAACTTGCTGCTGTAGGAACCAATATTGATGCAGATTTCCAACCGTATAAACGTGGCACAGAAACAGGCGCAGTATTTACCTTGACCAAAGCATTCTAGGCTTGGTTGGATAAACAAAAAGCCAGCTCTATTGCTGGCTTTTTTATATTGAAAGATATTCGCTTGAGGGGCGTCGTTCAAATCTAATCATGTCTTGCGATGGATTCAGAATATAGATAATCCCATTCTGATAATAAGAAAGACTAAAAGGAACAGAAAAAATATGCGGATAAACTGACTACCATATCGTAGTGCCAGAAATACGCCGACTAGAGCACCCATGACATTACAGACGGCGATCATTAAGCCAATTTCCCACAGCACATGACCTGTCGGGATAAAGAATAAAAGTGCAGAGCTAAAAGTACCAATATTCACAATTTTCGCTGATGCAGATGCGTTGAGAAAATCAAAGCCAAACACTTTCACAAATAAGAATAGCAGAAAGCTTCCACTACCCGGCCCAAACACACCGTCATAGAATCCAATCAAACCGCCAAAAAAGATCCCCAGAACAATTTCTTTATGCCCACATTTGACATAAGTGCTATGTGCGCCTAAATCCTTCTTGAGAAAGGTATAAATCGCCATCACGATGAGCAAAAAGAAAACAAGATAGGTCATGAATTGCTTGGGAATATGCGCAACTGTCATGGCACCAATAAAGGCAAATATGAATGCTGAAAGCATGGTCGGGATGAGCAACTTCCAGACAAATTTAATTTTATTTACATATCTAAAAATAGAGGAAACGGTACCTGCCCACACGGCTAGTTTATTGGTACCTAAAACAGTGGTAATACTGTGCTGTGGCAAAGCATGTAATAGCGCAGGTATTTGAACTAAACCGCCACCACCTACTGCGGCATCAATCAGGCCACCACAGAACGCAAAAAATCCTAACATGATTAGTGCGGTGTCATAGGTCATAATCGCCAACCTTTGGGAAAGTTGATTTGGCTGGAAGAGCTAGGTCATTTGTTTGGAATATTTATCCAGCTTATTCATGATGAATTCAGCTTACGTCATTTATTTTTTGCCCATAAAAATGAGCATTCTTCTATTTTTGAAATCAAAAACTGTATAAACACAAATGAACGGTGTCTGTTTTCAACATAACTTGTTGCCTTATGAAACTCAATTGAATTGTGCCGACCTTTAAATTGCATGTTCGAGAAATAAAGTTAAGACATTATTTTTATATACTTTTTTTCAAATTTTGGTTAATAAAAGAATCCGTACTACGACGGATTCTTTTGTTGAAAAATCTCGATAAAAATTTTAGGTTTGGTTGCCGCGATAGGATAGTGCTTCGGTTAAATGACTACTTGAGATCAGATCACTTTCTGCTAAATCGGCAATCGTGCGTGCAACACGCAATACACGATGGTAGGCACGTGCAGACAAGTTGAGACGTTGCAGGGCCATCTCAATAATTTTTGTCGAACTGTCATCTAGCAGAACATGCTGTTCTAGTAACTTCGGTGATAAAGCCTGATTTAAGCACTGCTGTCTTTGGATCTGTTTTTCGTAGGCATTGATCACACGTTGCCGCACGCTGGCAGAATTCTCGGTTGGCGTACGATCTTGTAGTTCCTGAGCCTGTAACGGTGGCACATCAATATGTAAATCAATACGATCCAGCAATGGGCCAGAGATACGATTTTGGTAGCGTTGAATACTCTCAGGGGAACATTGGCAACGGCTGTCCTGATTAAAGGCATAACCACATGGGCAAGGGTTCATTGCGGCAATAAACTGGAAATTTGCAGGAAAGGTCATTTGTCGTGCAGCACGAGAAATCACAATTTCTTTGGATTCCAAAGGTTGACGTAACACTTCCAGTACCTTGCGATCAAATTCTGGCAATTCATCCAGAAACAGGACGCCTAAATGAGCCAAAGTGATTTCACCAGGCTTGGGCTGAGAGCCCCCACCAACTAACGCAATTGCTGAAGCTGTATGGTGTGGTGCTCTGAAGGGACGCTGGCCAAAACTGTGCGGTGCATTGGCCACCGAATAAATACTGGCGACTTCTAGATTTTCCTGCGCATTGAGCGGCGGTAAAATCGATGGCAGGCGAGAAGCCAATAAGGTTTTACCTGTGCCGGGTGGGCCTTTAAATAATAAAGAATGTCCGCCCGCAGCGGCAATTTCTAGCGCTCGGCGTGGACGTAATTGACCTTTAACATCGGCAAGATCAAATTGATAGGCAGATGCGGCTGAGTTTGGTCGTTGTGGTGCAGCTGCCAGCTGGGCATTGCCCGAAAAATGTGCACAAACTTCTTGTAAGTGCTGCGCTGCATAGACTTCAAAATTGGGAAGTTGGCTTGCTTCATCCAGATTTTCAGTGGGCAGTAGAAGGCAATGTTTGGCTTGTTGGCAGGCCATTGCGATGGTTAATGCCCCTGAAACAGGACGTAAGTGTCCATCAAGCGCCAGTTCCCCTATAAATTCAAAGCCTTCTGTACTGTGTTCTGGTAATTGTCCAGAAGCAATCAGAATCCCCAAGGCAATCGGTAAGTCCAGTCGAGAACCATCTTTGGGTAAATCGGCTGGTGCTAAATTGATGGTTAAGCGTTTGGTTGGAAACTGAAAACCGCTATTGATGATGGCAGAACGCACACGATCTTTACTTTCACGTACAGCGGCTTCAGCTAAGCCAACAATTGTTAAAGAAGGAAGGCCTGAACTAATGTGGACTTCAACTTCAATCTGAGGAGCATGTAACCCCAATAGCCCTCTCGTATATATCTTGGCAAAAGACATCTTGTTATTGTTCCATTGTGGTGCTTTATTTTTAATCATTCTGAGGTGCGAAATGCACCAAGTTAGTGCTTATTTTTTGTTCTGAATCACTTCTTCAAGTGTTTTCATTTGTTGCTGAAGTTCAGTCAAACGTTGGTTGGCTAACTCAAGCGCTGTTCTTTGGCGGTCAAGTTCTTGTTTTGAAACTAAATCCAGTTTTTCGATACTCTCGTTTAATAAAGCACGCAGATTTTTTTCTAAATCTTTTTTCGGCTGGTCAACTTGCTGCAAAATCGCTTGTAAAAGAGTTTCAATCATAAAGTACTCAATAAGTTATGTATATTTGCTGCTCAGTGTATCACTGCTTGTGTCAATCCTCTAGCACAGTTAAGGCCAGAACGAGGAGTGACTTATAAATCCAGTGAAACAGGAGCAAATGATACTTATTTTCGATGGACTATCTACATCTTCAAGGCTAAATAGGTTATAAAGAAAGCTTATGTCCGATATTTAAAAACCCCCAACCTTTAAATATTGGCATGAAAATTGAACATAAAACCTTACTGGTGAAAATAAGCCGAAGGAAAACAAACATGAAGCTTGTAACTGCAATTGTAAAACCATTCAAATTGGATGATGTGCGTGAAGCACTTTCTGAGATTGGTGTTCAAGGGATTACCGTAACTGAAGTCAAAGGTTTCGGACGTCAAAAAGGTCACACAGAATTGTACCGTGGTGCAGAGTATGTGGTTGATTTCTTACCAAAAGTAAAGATTGAAATTGCAATTAGCGATGAAATGGTTGATGCCGTCATTGAGTCTATTACTCGTGTCGCAAGCACAGGCAAAATTGGTGATGGCAAAATTTTTGTGACCAATTTAGAGCAAGTGATCCGTATCCGTACGGGCGAGACTGGGCCAGATGCTGTCTAAGTTGGCACAAACTTTGCTGAGCTATTAAATATAGCAATAGCTCGCGAAATCAGGTTGGGGGACACGAATGAAAAAAATGCTTATGGCGCTCAGTCTATCTGGCGCACTCTTAGGTGGTTCAGCGGTGGTTTGGGCAGAAGATGCTGCTTCAACGCCTGTTACTGAACACGCTGTAGCAGTTGACACTACAACTGCCTCAACAGAAATTGTTGCAGCAGAAGCGCCAGCTCCTGTGGAAGCAACACCAGCACCTGCTGCGGAAGCAAAGGTCGATACAGGTGATACAGCATGGGTTCTTGTTTCAACTGCGTTGGTGCTGTTGATGACGATTCCAGGCTTAGCTTTATTCTACGGTGGTATGGTTCGTAAGAAAAACGTACTGAGTACCATGATGTTCAGCCTTTCAGCGGCAATTCTTGTAAGTTTGATCTGGGTAACAGTGGGTTATTCTCTGGCGTTCTCTGGTTCAGGTGCTTATGTTGGTGATCTCGCGAAAGCCATGCTGAATGGCGTTGCCTTCGATGCCTTGACAGGCACCATTCCTGAAAGTCTATTCGTTATTTTCCAAATGACCTTTGCCATCATTACGGTTGCAATTATCAGTGGTTCAATCGCTGACCGTATGAAGTATTCTGCATTTATGGCCTTTATCGCAGTTTGGGTGATTCTGGTTTATGCGCCGATTACACACTGGGTTTGGGCAGCAGATGGCTGGTTATTTAAAGCAGGTGCGTTAGATTTCGCGGGTGGTACCGTTGTCCATATCAATGCGGGTGTTGCGGGTCTGGTTGCAGCGTATATGTTAGGCAAACGTACTGGTCTAGGCCGTGAGTCTATGGCGCCACATAACCTGACCTTAACCGTCATTGGTGCAAGCTTGATCTGGGTTGGCTGGTTTGGCTTCAATGGTGGTAGTGCTTTAGGTGCTGGTGCACGTGCAGGTATGGCGATTCTAGTAACACAAGTTGCTGCCGCAGCTGCTGCATTCTCTTGGCTCATTGTTGAACGTGTGATTCGTGGTAAAGCTTCCGTACTGGGTGGCGCATCAGGTGCTGTTGCTGGTTTGGTTGTGATTACACCTGCTGCTGGTTTCGTTGGTGTAGGTGGCGCATTGATTATGGGTCTTATCGGTGGTGTAGTGTGTTTCTGGGGAATTACAGCATTGAAACGCCTGCTTAAAGCGGATGATGCCTTGGATGCATTCGGTCTACATGCGGTGGGTGGTATTGTTGGTGCGATTCTTACAGGCATCTTCTATAGCGATGAAATCATCAAAGCAGCGAACGTTGCACTCGCCCCAACTTTTGCAGGCCAATTGTGGGTGCAAATCGAGGGTGTATTGGCAACCATGGCTTACAGTGCAATCGTGACCTTCATTATTCTTAAAGTGATTGATTTGGTGATTGGGATCCGTGTTAGCGCTGATGATGAGCGTATGGGTCTTGACTTGAGTCAACATGGCGAACGTATTGAATAATACAGACAAGATGTGATTTAAAAACAGCCTCATGGGGCTGTTTTTTTATGCCTATAGGGTGCTGGTTCTGCAATTGAAGAAACTTTGCTACACTTAGGCAAAGAGATTAAATAATCGCGCAACTATGCATTGTCCATTTTGTAACGCTGCTGATAGTAAAGTTATCGACTCCCGTTTGGCCGCCGAAGGGTGCCAGATTCGTCGTCGTCGTGAGTGTGTCATTTGTGGTGAGCGTTTTACAACATTTGAAAGTTATGATGTGGTGATGCCACGTGTTATCAAATCGGATGGTAAAAATGAGCCATTTGATGAAGCAAAATTACGTCGCTCATTGATGCATGCTTTACAGAAACGTCCTGTAACCCAAGAACAGATTGAAACCGTACTCAGCGATATCCAGTCGCATATTCGCCGTTTGGGTGAACGGGATGTGAAGTCCAGAACGATTGGTGAAATCGTTATGCAGGCGCTTTTTGCGCTCGATCATGTAGCATATGTACGATTTGCTTCTGTGTATCAGGATTTTCAGGATGTCGATGCTTTTCGTCATCAAATTGAACAAATGCAACAACGCGAAAATGACAACTAAATTAGAGAAATCATGTCTGAGTTAACCCAAGATCATTTATCCGAACAGCAGTACTGGATGCAACGTGCCATTGAACTGGCGCGACTTGGACAATATTCGACGAAACCAAATCCAAATGTGGGTTGTGTCATTGTCAAAGATGGACAACTGATCGGGGAAGGCTATCATCCCAAAGCAGGTCAGCCCCATGCAGAGGTATTTGCCCTGCGTCAGGCAGGTGACCATGCCAAAGATGCAACCGCTTATGTGACATTGGAACCGTGTGCCCATTATGGTCGAACACCGCCCTGCGCCGAAGCTTTGGTGAAAGCACAGGTCAAGAAAGTTGTGGTGGCATGCTCGGATCCCAATCCGTTAGTGGCTGGCAAGGGCGTTCAGATCTTGCAGAATGCCGGTATTGAAGTTGAAACGGGGATTTGTGTTGATGAGGCAAAAACGCTTAATTTTGGCTTTTTAAAAGCCATGTCGACCGGTTTGCCTTATGTCCGTTTAAAAGTGGCCTCGAGTCTTGATGGGCGTACTGCTATGGCCTCGGGTGAGTCCAAGTGGATTACAGGGACTGAAGCGCGTCAAGATGTACAGCATTGGCGTGCAATATCAGGCGCCGTGATCACAGGTATTCAAACGGTGCTGGCAGATGATTGCGAGTTAAATGTTCGTGTTTTGACTGATGTTGATGTTTCAACGGTGGTACAGCCGAAACGAATCGTGTTAGATCGCCAAGGGCAACTGCCATTGTCAGCCAAGATGTTACAAAATCCTGAAACAGTGATGGTGATGACACCATTTCGTCAAGAACTTGCCGATTTAGGCGTGATACAATTGACGCCGCAACCTTTAAATCAATTATTGCAGACCTTATCTCAACAGTATCAAATTTATGATGTATTGGTTGAGGCAGGTGCAACTTTATCCACCGCCTTTTTACAGCAAGGTTTGGTTGATGAAATGATTAGTTATGTTGCACCAACTTTACTTGGTCAATCTGCCCGCGCTATGTTCAATGCTGAATTTAGTAAAATGGCAGAACAACGACGATTCGAGTTGGTCGATGTAACCCAACTTGGGCAAGACATTCGCCTGAGATTGCTCCCTATCCAAGAGTTGATATGAATCCAGAACCATCGGTTTATCACAAACGTCGTCATGCGGCCCGTACGACTGACGAATATCTTTTTCATCAGTTAGTTCCTTATCTTGGGAATAAGCGTCGACTTCTACATTTGATTTTAGAAGCGCTTGAGATTACAGGAACGCTGAATAGCAAGAAAAAGAATCCACCGATTTTTGCGGATTTTTTTGCAGGCAGTGGGGTGGTTTCTCGTTTAGCCCGTCAAAATGGTTATCGTGTGATTGCCAATGACTGGGAGCCGTATAGTCATGCGCTGAATCATGCGATTTTGGCTTGTGTTGATGCACCTGCATTTAAAGAATTGGGTGGCTATCAAAAAGCCATTGATTATCTGAACCGTTTGCCTGAAGTCAAAGGCTGGGTCACACATAATCTATGTCCGCGCAATGATGATGTGTACGACCCTGCACGTGACCGCCTATTCTTCAAACGCCGTAACGGCATGCGTATTGATGCGATTCGTCAGCAGATTGCAACTTGGCAGGCACAGGGTGCAATTAATGATGTAGAAATGAGTGCTTTATTGGCACCATTACTATATTCAGCCAGTTTTGTTAGTAATACCAGTGGCGTTTTCAAAAGTTTCCATCAGGGCTGGGGCGGACGTACTCAAACGGCACTGGAACGGATCGAGTCATTGTTGTGGCTGACACCAAGCCGTTTCTGTGAGATCGGTGATCCTAAACGTCCTGCGGCAGAAATGTGGTGTGTCGATGCACAGCATCTTGCCAATCAGATGAGTGGTTTTGAAGTGGATGTGGCTTATCTGGATCCGCCGTATAACCAACATGCGTATAGCAGTAATTATCATGTGTTAAATGCGCTGACCTTATGGGATCAAGTCGATTTACCTTCACCTGATACCAAAGGTTTTAAAAGCGGTATTGATCGTGCTTGGCGTAAAGAACGTCCAAGTCCTTATAACTCTTCTAAATATGCCAAAGAGGCTTATGAAAAGTTATTGGAAACGATTAATGCGCGTTATATTTTGACTAGCTACTCGACCGACGGAAATATCGAGCCCAAAGACTTACTGACCGCCAATTTAAAGCGCGGTAAAGTCACTTTATTGACCCAAGACGTGCCGCGTTATCGGGTGAGTAAACAGCGTCAGTCTGAACGGGCACGTGTACTGGAATTTATTGTGATTACCGATACGCACGCCAAGTCTGGACCGCCGTTACGGCAGTTGTTAGGGCAGTTGTATCACTTCGCTGAACTGGGCGGGGTTGATACTACAGGGAATAGTACCCAACTGGCACTTTGGTAAAACAGAACACCACTTTTAAAAAGTGGTGTTTTTGTATTCAGTTTTTTTGTTAAATCGGATAATTAGATAAATAAAATCGATTTATGTAATAAGTGTCTGTTTTTATAGTAAATATCTTGCATTTTTTAGTCGTTTCTATGGCGTTGGTCAGTTTGGTTAAATCTGCTATTAAAAATAATGAAAATTAAAAAAGATAAATAAAAACAATTAATTGAATTCTATTTTTATACCCATTTTAGTTGTTTTTACGCACTGATTTTAGAGAAAAATCTTTTGATCAATCGTTTAAAAATTTACCAAATAATATTGACCAGTTTCAAAAATAAATATAGTTTGCCGAGCTTAATTTAGGGTCTTGCCTATTTGCAGCGATGACCAAGAGAGGTTGTTATGAGTCGCTCGGAACCCACCTTATTGGGGCAATGTGTAGCCGAATTTTTTGCTACCGCAATTTTTTTATCATTTGGTATTGGTGTGGTAGCTGCACTTAAGCTTGCAGGAGCAAGTTTAGGTCTGTGGGAAATCAGCATTGTATGGGGCTTGGCAGTTGCATTGGCTGTCTATTTGTCTGCTGGTATTTCTGGGGCACATCTCAATCCTGCCGTGACCATCGCTTTGGCTCTATTTGCTGGTTTTGATAAGCGTAAAGTCCCGTTCTATATCATTGCCCAAGTCGCAGGTGCTGCGACAGGTGCACTGCTGGTATATGGGCTATATAGCAATTTATTTGTAGATTATGAACAGACGCATCACATGGTACGTGGCAGTGTAGAAAGTCTGGAATTGGCGGGAATCTTCTCAACTTATCCGCATCATCTATTGTCGCTGGGTCAGGCTTTCATGGTCGAGATGTTTATTACCATGTTATTGCTGTGGCTGATTATGGCAATTGGTGATGACAGCAACGGTTTGCCGCGTGGTGCTTTGGCACCGATTCTGGTCGGTTTGCTGGTTGCCGTGATTGGTGCTTCTTTTGGCCCATTGACTGGCTTTGCCATGAATCCTGCACGTGATTTTGGCCCGAAAATCGTGGCTTATTTCTCAGGCTGGGGACCAGTTGCGTTTACAGGTGGCCGTGATATTCCTTATTTCATCGTACCCATCATTGCACCGATCGTAGGTGCATGCTTAGGTGTGCTGGGCTATAAATTATTCTTTAGCCATTTCCTGATCAAGAATCAGGTTGCAACCAAAGACACAGCAGAACAGCAAGTCTCTGAAATGCAATAAATGCATGATTCAATCATGTGTAGAAAGAGGGTGGTCAGATGACCGCCCTTTTTATTTGCTTTGGGGATGCCTTGTTATCTCGGGTTCTTTGCTTTAAGGTATCTGATTCACTGTGGCAGACACTGCAATAAAGATAGGTTGAAACTCCCATGTTTACAGGCATTATTGAAAGTTTAGGTAAGGTTGAGAGCCTACAAAGTGTAGGCGGTGATGTTCGTCTACGTATCCAGACTGACTTGGACATGTCTGATGTGCATTTGGGTGATTCGATTGCCACCAATGGGATTTGCCTGACTGTGATTGAGTGGGGCGAGAACTGGTATGCAGCAGATGTTTCCCGTGAAAGCTTGAACCGTACTACGCTCGGGCAATGGAAAGTCGGACAGGCGGTGAATGTTGAAAAAGCGATGTTGCCAACCACACGTTTTGGTGGACACATTGTTAGTGGTCACGTTGATGGGCTGGGTGAGATTACGCTGGTTCGCGAAGACGCACGCTCTTTATATTTTGAAGTGACTGCTCCGGTTGAGCTGGCAAAATATCTGGCTGAAAAAGGTTCTGTTACGGTCGATGGCATTAGCCTCACCATTAACCATTTACGTGGCAATATTCTGAGCCTGAATTTGATTCCGCATACCGCTGAACGTACCAATATTGGCACTTGGCAGGTGGGAAGCAAAGTGAATTTAGAAGTTGACGTATTGGCACGTTATATCGAGCGTTTATTGCTGGGTGATAAGGCGGCTGAGCAGAAAACTGAATCGAATATCAGCATGGCTTTTTTAGCTGAAAACGGTTTTTTAAAATAGAAGATAAAGTATAAAAAAGCCCAGTTTAAACTGGGCTTTTTATTATTTCTCGTCGGAGAACTCACTGTTCTTCAAAATATATTCAATTTCATCTTGTGCCAGTGCATGCAGCTTGGCACGGAATACTGTCACTGCTTGCTCAATCAGGCCTTCGGCTTCAAGTTCAAGTCGGACACGGACACTTTCCAGCTCAGACAGAATTTGCTGATCATCAATCGCGATGCGCTGACCGCGTGCATAATCAATACTTGGCTGTTCTGGATTGGTCTGGTAACGCTCGGTCTGTTGCGCAATTTCCTGATCGATATGACCACGTAACGCAAGTAAATTCTCGGTTTGTTGTTCAAACTGACGTGCTTCATCCGCCTGCAGTTGTGCGGCATAAGCTGCCTCAGCTGCACGTTTTTCTTCCAGCGCTTTTTCTAATGCCAGTTGTTTGCGAATACGTGCCTGTTCTAGCAATTCAGCTTTTAAATCTGCATAGGCTTGATCAATGCGCTGTTGAGAACGCTGTTGAGCGCTCTCCTCATTCTGTGTCCACGTTTGAATTGAGGTTTGTGGTAATAGCAGATCACAGATACGTGATAAATCTTCCTGATAGGTCTGACGAACTGCCTCAGGTGCATTTAACCAACGTTTTTTAAAATCCTGACCTACATTTAATGCCACAAGACACTCCTAAAGTGATGTTTTTTATTGCCAATTTATAATTTAAATGTACGAGGTTCTATGCCCAAACGTCGATACATTTTAAATTTTTCCCGCCCAATCTGTTTCGCAGTTTCATTATTTTCAATAATTTCGATAATGTGGCGAAAATCTTGAGTTTGTTCAAGTGCATGATTGTTAAAATTAAACACGATCCAATCATTGGATGGTGGTAAATCTTTTGAAATACACACTGGACTATGCGGCTGGTCAATCCCATGCGCAATGAAACTTTTTGGATCGAAGCTCCAGAGCAGCTCATCCAGTTCATTTTGCAAGTCTGGATCAGCACAGTACCACCAGATGTGGGGATGCTGATTCAGAATCTTGCGGCACAAACGGCAAGCACTTTCGACTTGCCGTTCCTGACTGTTTTCAAAGAGATAAAAACTAATTTTAGCCATTCGTTTGAACACGATTTGCCAAAAATTGCATCAATAACGGCACTGGACGACCCGTAGCACCTTTAGTGGCGCCAGATAACCACGCCGTACCTGCCACATCAAGATGCGCCCAACGGTAGTCGCGAGTGAAACGTTCGAGGAAGCAGGCCGCTGTGATTGCACCGCCGTATGGGCCACCAATATTGGCAATATCGGCAAAAGGTGAATCGAGTAATTCTTGATACTCTTCCATCACGGGCATGCGCCATACACGGTCAAGCGACTGTTCACCTGCCTGTTGCAAGTCTTGTGCAAGTTCGTCATCTGGCGTAAATAAACCACTGACCACTTTACCCAGTGCAACCACACATGCACCTGTAAGTGTTGCAATATCAATCACAAGGGCTGGGTTAAAGCGTTTGATATAGGTTAAGGTATCACACAGGACTAGACGACCTTCTGCATCAGTATTTAGAATTTCTACAGTTTGCCCGCTCATAGTCGTTACGATGTCACCGGGACGCGTCGCATGAGCAGATGGCATATTTTCTGCTGCGGCAATTGCACCCACCACATGAATTGGCAATTGTGCTTCACAGAGTGCCTGAATGGTTCCAAGAACTGAAGCTGCGCCGCACATATCAAATTTCATTTCATCCATGCCTAAGCCTGGTTTTAATGAAATACCGCCAGTATCAAAAGTCACACCTTTACCCACCAGCACCACAGGCGCTTGGTCAATTTGGGCGTTGTATTCAAGGGTAACAATACGACCCGGACGATCCGAGCCTTTACTTACGGCAAGGAAGGCATACATACCCAAATCAGCCATTTGCTGCTCATCCAGTACAGTGACTTTCAGTAAGTCTGGATATTGTTTAGCAAGCGCAAGTGCTTGATCTGCGAGATATTCAGGGAAACAAATATTTCCAGGACGGTTACCCAGATCACGCGCAAAGTTTTGACCCGACTGAACCGCATGAATCAGCTTTAACTGTGCTTCATCTAACGTGGTCTGGCTGGCAATCAGATGAATGGTTTCTAGCACGAATTCATTCTTTTTCGACTTAAACTCGTCATAGCCATAAGCCGCTTGCGTGAGGCTCAAGACAAATAGTGCGTGTAAATCAGCAGGCAGAGCTGAAAGATCGAGACTAATTTGTTTAAATTTATTTTGTGATGATTTGATAATGCTTTGTGCGAGTTTTGCTAATTTTGTCGCTTTTAGCTCGTCACTTTTTCCAAGCCCTAATAATTGTGTGTTGGCTTGAACGGAGACATTGGCAAGCAAGGCCAAGTTATCGTTAAAACCTGCTTTGTATTGGGTTGCGTTAAGGACGTCATCTAGATGGTTGATTTGATAAGTATTTAAGTTCTGTTGTAATTGTTCTGAATCAACCAAAATCCACAAAGATTCGCTAGACGCCTGAGCTGGGAATGCGTTTTGAAGTGTAAATTTCATTGTTTGTATAGAACCTAATGAGCAAAAAAGAAAGATAAGTCCATTAAACACTTTCAGATATGAGGTTGCAATCCGCAACAAGCGATAGGTTTTATATTTTTAACATTCGGGTAAACTAGCGTTACCTTCGATTGGTCTTTTGGAAGTATTACTTTGATTATTCGGCGTTATCTCGTCAAACAGGTGGTTTCGACATCTCTCGTCGTCATTGGTTTATTAACCATGATCATGATGGGTGGTCGTTTGATCAAGTATTTTGGCGTAGCAGCTCAAGGTCGTTTGGATGCTGGTATCTTATTTAGCATTATCGGCTATCGCTTACCTGAATTTTTAACGTTGATTCTGCCTTTGGGTTTCTTTATTGCATTAATGCTGGTATTCGGGCGTCTGTATGTCGACCATGAAATGGCAGTTTTAAATGGCAGTGGCGTCAGTCGGAATCAGTTGGCCCGTTTATTGTTGCCAATGACTGTGGTGTATTTGGTGGTACAGACTTGTTTAATGGTCTGGATGGGGCCGTGGGGCTTACGTGAGTTTGAAAAACTAACCAGTACCCAAGCGGTGCGGACCGGATTTGATCTGGTGCGTCCGAAAGAGTTTATTTCTTCGGGGCCTTATACCATTTATGCAGGCTCGCTTTCAGAAGACCGTAAGAACTTAAAAGATATTTTCTTCTATCAAAAAGGCAATCAGCCCGATAAACCTGATGTCATGATTCTGGCAAAAGAAGCAACACGAGTTGAAGTTGCCAATGATACTGCCAATGTAGTGGATCTCGTCCAAGGTCGTCGTTACGAGATTTATCCAAATCAACCACGTTACACGCAGGCAGAATTCCAGTCTTATCGCTTACGTTTAGAAAATGACAAAGACGTAAAATTTGAGAGTGGTGATGTTGAAGCATTATCCATGTCCAAGCTATGGGAAAAACGTGATGATCCTGTCGTGCGTAGTGAACTGGGCTGGCGTGTGTTTGGCCCATTTGTGATTATCGTGGCTTTAATGCTGGCGGTCGCATTGTCTGAGGTGAGTCCTCGTCAAGGTCGTTACTATCGTTTGATTCCCGCGATCTTTATCTTTGCCAGCTTGATCGTATTATTGATTGCGATTAAGACCCGAATCAGTAAGGAAGAGCTTGATATCTGGGCTTATCCAGTGGTTCTTCTTGTTTATGCCATTGCCGCAGCAGTTTTTGCGCGTAAACAAAAACTGGCACCAAAATTTAAGAGAAGTATTCAGCGAGTGGGGTTGTGATGTTAGCACGTCGAATAGTCGCCAAACATGTGACAAAAACCACGATCCTGGCCATGCTGGGAACTACGCTGGTGTTATCTTTCTTGCAGGTTCTGTTTACCTACTTAGGTGAATTAGGCGCGCTCAAGCCCGACTATAATGCGTGGCAAGCTTTCCTGTATGTGATGTGGGGTGCGCCGCATTATCTATATGAAATCCTTCCTGTTGCGGCCTTGATTGGTTCCGTACTGGGACTTGGGGCATTGGCCTCAAACAGTGAATTGATTGTGATGCGTTCTGTCGGGATTAGCTTATGGCGAATCGTCGGCTGGGTGATGCGTTCGGCACTGTTATTGATTGTATTGTCTTTTGTTCTCAGTGAATGGGTGATTCCTTATACCAACGAACAGGCACAAAGTATCAAGAAGCAACGTAGTGTAGCGGCGTTGGGTGAAGTCAAAGGCTACTGGACCCGTGAAGGGCAGCGTTTTATTTATATTGATTACGCCAACTCAAAAGGCCAGTTACGTAATATCCAGTCAATTGATTTTGATCAGGACTACCGTTTGCAGTCTTTTGTGAATGCTGAAAAGGGCCAGTTTGTTAAAGATGGTCAATGGACTTTAGAGCAATCACATCAGGTTGATTTATTGGCACAAGGTAATGCCATTAAAACCGATCATGATCAACAGGCATTGGGCTTGGCATTACAGCCGAAATATGTGCATATGGTGACTTTAGATCCTGAAGATTTATCACCAAGCCAGTTGATTAGTTTTATGCGCTATATGGATGAATATAGTCAGGTACCGAAAACCTATGAACTGGCGTTCTGGCAAAAAGTGACCTCGCCGTTTGCCTTGATTACACTGGTTTTAATTGCCTGCTCGTTCATTTTTGGACCACTACGTCAACAGTCGATGGGCTTCCGTCTAGTGATTGCCTTATTTACGGGACTTGGCTTCTTCTACTTACAAGATTTCCTCGGCTATGCAAGTTTGGTCTATGCACCATCTCCAGCATGGTTTGTGCTGATGCCTGTAGTTCTCATCTTTATGGTGGGAAGTTACCTACTCTATCGTGCAAGATAATGGATCTTTCATTCATGGGCTCTATCATCGGTATTGATGAAAGCCATGAGTGAGGTCATAGAGAAATACCTTAAACTTCGGTAAAATATACCGATCAAATGATCGACAAATAGAGAGTCCATTATGACGGATGCAAATGCTGGCAAAATTCCTCACGTTCTCGTAATCATGGATGGCGTAGGACATCGTGAAGCAGTTGATGACAATGCCTTTCTGGCAGCAAAAACACCCAACCTCACGGCAATGAAAGCAAAGCATCCGAATAGTTTAATTTCTGGCTCAGGTGAAGATGTGGGCCTGCCTGATGGTCAAATGGGCAACTCTGAAGTCGGGCATATGAATCTGGGTGCAGGTCGTGTGTTGTATCAGGACTTCACTCGTATTACCAAAGACATTCGTACGGGTGCTTTTTTTGAGCATGAAGTTCTGGTGGATGCGGTTGAAAAGGCTAAAGCAGCGAATGGCGCCGTGCACGTGATGGGCTTGTTATCAGAAGGCGGTGTTCACTCGCATGAAGATCACATTGTCGCAATGTGCGAACTGGCGTTAAAACGCGGTGCAAAAGTTTATTTACATGCTTTCCTTGATGGTCGTGATACACCGCCACGTAGTGCTCAACCTTCATTAGAAAAACTGGATGCCTTATTTGCACAATATCCAAATCAAGGTCGTATTGTGTCGATGATTGGCCGTTATTTCGCGATGGATCGTGACAATCGTTGGGATCGCGTTGAACAAGCGTATCGTTTAATGACGGAAGGCGAAGCCGTACGTGTCGCCAATTCAGCAGTTGAAGGTTTAGAGCAAGCCTATGCAGCCAATGAAAATGACGAGTTTGTGAAAGCAACACGTATTGGTGACATTGTCAAAGTTCAAGATGGCGATAGCATTGTTTTCATGAACTTCCGTGCCGATCGTGCTCGCGAAATCACCCGCGCTTTTGTGGAAAAAGATTTTGCTGGTTTTGAACGTAAAGTGGTGCTGAATTTATCTAAATTTGTCATGTTGACGCGTTATCAGGCCAGCATTGATGCACCCGTTGCGTATATGCCAGAAGGCCTTAAAAACTCGATTGGTGAATACTTATCTGATTTGGGCAAAACCCAATTGCGTATTGCTGAAACTGAGAAATATGCGCATGTGACTTTCTTCTTCAGCGGCGGTCGTGAAGATGAATATCCTGGTGAAAAGCGTATCTTGATTCCATCACCGAATGTTGCAACTTATGACTTAAAGCCTGAAATGAGCGCTTATGAAGTCACTGATGAGTTAGTCAATGCCATTAATTCAGGTGAGTTTGACCTGTTGGTGGTGAACTATGCCAACGGCGATATGGTCGGACATACAGGTGTGTTTGATGCAGCGGTAAAAGCGGTTGAAACAGTGGATACCTGTTTGGGTCGTGTTTATGATGCCGTGATGGCAAACAAAGGACACATGTTAATTACTGCGGATCATGGTAATGTAGAGCAAATGCAAGACTATGACAGTGGACAGGTTCATACCCAACACACCACTGAACTGGTGCCATTTATTTATGTTGGCCCAACTCAGGCAACGATTGCGGAAGGTGGTGTATTGGCTGATGTGGCACCAACATTACTGCATTTAATGCACATTCCTGTACCGCCAGAAATGCAGGGTAAGAACTTAATTACTTTAAAATAAGGTGAAGCAATGACCCAGCACAACAACATTTACCGAGCCTTATGTGCAAGTTTGTTGATGTGTTGGGGGCATAGTATTTATGCGGCACCGATTACGCATTCATCGGGATGGACGGAAGATGCGCCTCCGACGGCTGAAGTCCCGATTGAATCGATTCAACAATTTGTCCAGATCTACGGTATTGTTAAAGATAACTATGTCGATAAGAAGTCGGACGATGCATTATTTCAGCAGTCAATCAAAGGGTTGGTCAGTGGTTTAGACCGTTATTCCCGTTATCTCTCGGCAGAAGAATATCGTCAACTGATTCAATATACTGAAGGGGATTTGGCCTCTGTCGATTTTAATTTAAATTATGATGCGCATTCTAAATCTTGGCAGATTCAGGACCTAAAAGCAGGTTCTGACTCGAGTAAGCTAGGTTTACGTAATGGACAAGCCATTGTTAAGGTGGACAATCAGGAATTAAAAAATCTCAACAAAGATCAGGTGCAAGGCCTGCTGTATGGTTCAATTGGCAGTACCGTACAGATCCAGCCAGAGAATAATAACAGTACCACCATTCTAGTCAGAAACAAGAAAGTAGAAACCGATATTGAACCTGTTTTAATGCATAATCAGGTACTTGTACTTAAAATTAGAGTTTTCCAGCAAGACACCGCCAATGAAATTAAGCGTTTGATCGAAGAATATAGTTCAGCCAAGCTTAAGGCTGTTGTTCTCGATTTACGTAATAATCCTGGTGGTCTATTGTCTGCTGCAGTTGAGTCAGCGGATTTGTTCCTGAATCAGGGACTGATTGTGACTACGAAAAGCCGTTCGGAAGGCGATCAACAATTTCAGGCTTTACCTTCTTTTGAATTTCAAAACCTGAAACTCGGTATTTTAATTAATAAACGCTCAGCCTCAGCAGCCGAGGTTTTTACCGCAGCTTTGAAAGAACATAAGCGAGCTTGGGTTGTGGGTGAAAATAGTTATGGTAAAGGCGTGGTGCAGAAACTGTTTCCTTTACCGAGCGGCGCTGCCTTGCAAATGACGGTATCGCATTACTACACACCTAATGGCAACATGATTGAAGGGCAAGGGATTCAGCCGAATCAGATTTCACCTTTAGCAGCTGAAATGAAAGAAGATACTTATCTTGAACATGTCACTGATCTGGTGTTAAAAAGCCGATACTAAAAAATAAAGCTCCTTTTTTAAGGAGCTTTATTTTTAAAGATTATTCATCATCTTCGGTATCTAAACCAAACTTTTTCAGGCGATAGCGTAAAGAACGGAAGGTCATTCCCAACTTTTTCGCCGCTAAAGTGCGATTCCAATGCGTCAGATTCAGCGCATTTAGAAGAATTTCTTTTTCGATATTTTCTAAATAGCGTTCTAAACCTTCAGGTGGAAGCTTCTTCGAACTCATTGTTGGGCTAGCAGAATGTTGTGGAGTTTCCACTTCTTCTGGGGTCGTATTGGCAAATGAAGGTGCTGGATGTGCAATTGAGCTGCGTAATGGAGCCGTTTGCAAATGGGCCAGATCAATCGATTCATCATCGCTTAGTGTCATTGCACGTTCGATGATATTGCGCAGTTCACGCACATTTCCCGGGAAATATTGCTGCAATAAGAACTGCTCTGCACGAGAGGAAAGCGTTTTAACCGAGACTTCCCATTCCTGACTAATCTTTTGAATAAAATGATTGGCCAGTAGCAGAATATCCTGACCGCGCTCACGTAATGGCGGCAAGACCAGATCCATGACATGAATACGGAAGAACAGATCTTGTCGGAATCGGCCTTGTTGGACGAGCATTTCAAGATCTTGATGGCTGGCACTAATCACACGGAAATCGACATCAATTTCCTGATCTGAACCGACAGGGCGAATTTTCTTTTCCTGTACAGCACGTAGTAATTTGACCTGCATATTTAAAGGCAATTCAGCAATTTCATCTAGAAATAAACTACCGCCGTGCGCAGAAAGAATTAAGCCTTGCTTATCCTGTGTTGCACCAGTGAAGCTGCCTTTCTTGTGTCCAAATAACTCGCTTTCCATCAATTCAGTTGGAATCGCACCGCAGTTAATGGCAATAAAAGGCCCTTCGCTACGGTTACTTAAACGATGCACCAGATTGGCAACCACTTCTTTACCTGTGCCTGATTCACCTGTAATGAATACAGGCGCCTGTGAGCGCGCAATCTTCTTTAACGCAATACGAAGTTGCTGGATTGGTGCTGAACGTCCAATCAGAAGCTTATTTTCTAAAGCCGTTTCAGCAGCTTCCTGTTCAGGCTGTGGTCGATTCAAAGCTTTCTGGATCAACTGATCCAAATGCATTTGATTCACGGGTTTGCTGACAAAATCAAACGCACCTGCTTTGAGTGCTGCGATTGCAATGTCCATGTTGCCATAGGCCGTTAGAACGGCAATCGGCGTGTTGGGATAGTTTTGGGTCACATGTTTGACCAGATCTAAACCGTTACCATCTGGCAGGTTTAAATCTGTTAAGCATGCATCATACTGGAACTCAGTAAAGAATTTTTTTGCCTGTTCGACACGATAAGCGATATGTGTCTTGATGCCCATGCGCGCAAGCGTCATCTGCATTAAAAGACATAAGTCCTCTTCATCGTCTACGAGCAAGACGAGTGGTTGTTTTGTTGCCATTTCCCCGAAAAACCTAATCTAATCTATGAATTTTGAGCATTCCATCCTGAAACATGCTCCTTGTTGTCGCTCTATATAGGTGAGCTTTGCATGATTCGCCTCACAAAATGTGTGAGACAAGTACAATCCTAAACCAGTTCCTTTAATTTCGGTACTAAAAAATGGTTTGAATAACTGAGAAATATCCCGTTTTGAGACACCCATCCCAAAATCGATGACATCAATGCAGATTCGACCTTCTTTTTCATGCACATCCACTTCGATAAAAGGGGCATCTGTTGCGTTATGGCGTAACGCATTACGGATTAGATTAATCAGTACCTGACGTAATTGTTTTTCATCAAATACGATCACAGTCTGTTCTGCTAGTTTTAGCTGGATCATCTGTTTTGCGTCAGCCAGATCTTCATTCAATAAACTTTCAAAGAACGGGGTGAGCTGGATGGGTTGTGCTTCTGTTGGCCTATTGCGAGCCATCGCCAAAGTATCTTGGACAATGCTATCAATGCGTTTGGCTTGCTTGCTAATCATCCGTGACAGCATTTCTTGCTGATGTGCATCACTGTCTTTTAGGAGTTCATTGGCCTGTACAATTGCGGCCAATGGATTGCGAATTTCATGGGCAATACTGGCAGAAAGTTGTCCCAATGCCGCTAGCTTGAGCTGCTGTACCTGCTGGGTTAATTTTTGTGCGTCTTTTAAGATCAACAAGACCAGTGCCTGCTCGGGCACAATCAAATGTTTGACTCGAACATGAACAGTATACGGGCTTTGTTGCGATTCAAAACTAAACTCTTCGCCGTCCTTTAAATCACTAAACTTAATCAGTTCAAATAGATCTGGCTGCAACTTGATCAATGGTGTTTTTTCAAGAGAAACGGGTAGATAAATACCCAGTAATGTATTTGCTGCCGGATTGGTCAAGACAATATGATTACTTTCATCCAGTACCAAATAACCGTCTTCAATTTGCTCGAGAATATAACGATTAATATTTTGCAGTTGATGAATTTCAATCGATTGATGGAAAGTGAGCGTTTCTAAAATTTTAAAACGTTGGACTGCAATTCGGCCAATGGCATGCACAACAAAAAATAAAAAGGCCAGAAAGACACTGTTGCCGAGATGAGTTAAGTTGATTACATCAAAAAAATCACCTAAAAATCGCTGGTATACCACCATGATGACGGCAAACAGGGTAATGATCAGCGATAGCTGTGAATTTAATAAAATGGCTGAGGAGAAAATAATGATGACATACAGCAAGCTGAGTTGCAGGTTTGGTCCACCGGATGAAAATGTGATTAAACTCAAGCAGATGACATCAATCAGGAAGATAATAATCAGCTGTCTGGACACTTGTACAGGGACTAAGTGTAAGATAAAAAGCTGAATGATATTTAGTGTGATATACGCGATCAGGGTATAAAAATATAAAGCTGGATAAATGTAATTGGCGCTTAATTGCTCAGCGGTCAATAAATAAATCAGCAGCAGACTAACGGCAATAATCAGCCGATAGCCGCTATACCAAACGCCCAGTCGATAGACGGTCTGAGAGACCGATGATGCAATTTTCCCTAACATAGGCGTTGACTATTATTTTAAGAATTTTAAGGTTTAATCAGTCCATAGCGTATCGCAAGATGCGTCAGTTTGACATCACTATCAATCGCCAGTTTTTCAAAAATACGATAGCGATAAGTATTAACCGTCTTCACGCTGACAAATAACTTATCTGCGATTTCCTGTGCGCTGATACAGTTGACCACCATCATTGCCACCTGCATTTCACGTTCTGACAATGCATCAAAAGGGGATTGCTGAGTATCAGAAAGATAGGAGCTGGCCAGTTGCTCGGCAATATCTGCACTGAAATACTTGCCGCCTTGCATGACTTTATTAATCGCACGAACCATTTCGGAAATTGGCGCACCTTTGGTGATATAGCCTTTTGCACCTGCTTTGAGTAAAAGGGATGGGTAGGGCTCTTCCGCCAGACCGCTGACAGCAATGACCTTGGTTTCAGGTGCACTCTGCAATAAACGTCGCGTTGTCTCAACTCCACCAATGCCAGGCATATTCACGTCTAGCAATACCACTTGGGGATGTTTCTGGCGAACCAGCGCAATCGCTTCTTCTCCAGACTCAGCTTGTCCGATCACCTCAACATCGGGGTGGTCTTCCAGCATACGGCAAATCCCTGTGCGCACGAGTTCATGATCATCAACAACGAGAACAGTGATCAAGAAGACCTCCTTTTTTCAAAAACACTGGTTTTTTGTTACATAAAGCAAAATTAGCTTGCAATGAAACGACAAAATTAGCAATCCTATTCTTCGTTTCTAGCGAATAGTTGTACACAATTGTGTCTACAAAAGCTTTACCCGATTTGTTCAAATGTAAGGCATAATGGTGGTAAGCGCAAATGTGCAGCGTCCTGAGTTGAGTATTGTGTCGTGAAAAATTCTAAAAAATCTATCATGCATGTTCTAAGCATGTCTATCTTGTTGGCGTGGAGTTCAACAAGTTTTGCTGAACTGGTTGTGAATAACAATCCAGCTTCTTCGCGTGCGAGTGGTTCAGCAACATTAAACTGGTCTGCAAGTGATGCGAGCCAGTTAATGGAAGATGATGAACCCTTAGAGATTGGCCCTCAAGGTTCAACCTCTGTGACCACAACAGTGCGTAACAGTGGTTCAGCATCCATTACATCAAGTGCACCTCAGCAGTCGACACAGATTCGCGATACGTTTGGCTATAGCAGCCAGCCGTCAGTGAATGCACGTGCTGCTCTGGTCATGGATGCACAAACAGGTGAGGTGTTGTACAGCAAAAACAGTAACATGTCGGTTCCGATTGCTTCAATTACCAAATTGATGACGGCCGTAGTGACTGCTGATGCGCGCTTAAACATGTCAGAAGAAATTACCCTTGAGTCAATTGATTTTGCGGGTGCGGGTGGTAAAAACTCAAGCTCAACTTTACGTGCTGGCGATAAGATGAATCGCGCAGAAGCATTGTTATTTGCCTTGATGAAGTCTGAAAATCCAGCGGCAGCTGCATTGGCGCGTACTTATCCAGGTGGTCGTCCTGCATTTATTGCAGCGATGAATGCCAAAGCGAGGCAATTGGGCATGACTTCGACACGTTATGCTGAGTCAACAGGACTTGATCCACATAATGTCTCTTCTGCACGTGACTTAGGAATTTTAGTTAGTACTGCTTCACAATACGGTCTTATCCGTCAATTCTCAACCACACCAACCTATGACTTTAATCTAGGCTACCGTGTACTCAAGTCAAACAATACCAATGCTTTAGTCCGTAACGGCGGCTGGAACATTAACCTGTCAAAAACAGGTTATATCAATGAAGCTGGTCGTTGTGTCGTAATGCATACGACTGTGAATTCACGTCCAGCGGTTGTGGTGTTATTGGGTGCGCCAAGTTCGCAAGCACGTAATAGTGACGCAACCAATTTATTAAGCTGGTTAAGCACTTTGCCAAAACGTGTTTAATCCCGCTTGATGTAAAAACGCTTCATGATGAAGCGTTTTTTTATCGTTAAAAATTAGTGATCTTGAGTGAACGCATAAAAAAACCAGTTGCAGGCAACTGGTTTTTTTATTTCAGAATTTATTCTTACATATTTGAAAGAATCGAGTCTTTAACCTGATCCATTGTTGCATCAATTGACAACATCACTGCATCGGCACATTGCTTGATTGCAGTATCTGGATCTTTTAAGCCGTTACCTGTCACGGTACATACAATCACAGAACCTTCAGCAATTTTACCTGCCTTGATGTCACGGATTGCACCGCCAATTGAAGCGGCAGAAGCAGGTTCTACAAATACGCCTTCGTACATTGAAAGTAAGCGCTGTGCTTCCAAGATTTCGCTGTCTTGAAGCTCATCGAACCAGCCTTTAGAGTCACGTACTACTGCTTTAGCATGGTTCCAGCTCTGTGGATTACCGATACGGATTGCAGTTGCAACTGTTTCAGGATTTTCAACAGGTGCACCACGTAAGAATGGTGCAGCGCCAGAAGCTTGGTAACCAACCATGGTTGGTAGGCCTTCTGGTTTAGGACCTGTGAACTGATCTGTAGCCGCATCATAAATGACTTGTTCGAACTGATCCGCAGGTTGGTTTGCTACAGCTTCGGTATAACCCATCCAGTGTGCGGTGATGTTACCCGCGTTACCGACAGGCAAGCAGTGGTAATCAGGTGCACGACCCAATGCTTCTACGATTTCATAAGCAATGGTTTTTTGACCTTGCAAACGATACGGGTTGATCGAGTTTACAATCGTGACAGGTGCCTGATCAGCAACTTCTTTGACCAAACGCATACCATCGTCGAAGTTACCACGGATTTGCATGGTGATCGCGCCGTACATCATTGCCTGCGCCATTTTACCCATCGCAATTTTGCCTTCAGGGATCAAGACGAATGCTTTGATACCTGCACGAGCTGCATAGGCTGCCGCGGCTGCTGAAGTATTGCCTGTAGATGCACAGATAATCGCTTTAGAGCCTTCTTCAACTGCTTTGGTCACCGCCATGGTCATACCACGGTCTTTAAAAGAACCGGTTGGGTTCAGACCTTCGTATTTCACATAGATTTCGACGTTTTTGCCAATAATACGTGGAATGTTCTCTAGTTTAATCAGTGGAGTATTACCTTCACCTAAAGAAATTGCGCGTGTAGTTGCAGACACAGGTAAACGGTCACGATAACGATCTACAAGACCAGTATAACGATTGGCATTCGACATGATGGTGTTCCAATATAAGGTAGAGAAAAAATCCCGCTCAACAAGCTCCCTTTCAAAAGAGAGCAGTTCCATTCTTGAATGAAGAAGGGTGAGAGGATTTAAACTGATTAACTATCGAGCGATTCTAAACGAATTCTCACGATTTCGCCACGAATTGCAGGTAATGCTTGAATTTGTGCAAGCGCTTCGTCCATTTTAGATTCAACGATCGGATCTGTTAAAATCACGATTGGAATCAGGTCTTTTAAGCGTGATTGCTGCATGATGGCATCAATACTGATGCCTGCACGGCTAAGAATAGTAGTTACATCTGCCAATACACCTGTTTGGTCTTCAGCATTAAGGCGAATGTAATAACCCGTGGTCATTTCTTCGCGGCTGAGGATTGGCACATTGGTGAGTGCTTCAAAGGCAAGTTGAGGAATTGTTCCTGCGCCATCTTCGGTATACGAAATATCACGTACGATATCAATCACGTCAGCAACGACAGCAGAGGCGGTTGGGCCTGCACCTGCACCTGCGCCGTAGTATAGCGTTGGGCCAACGGCATTGGCTTGAACCAAGACGGCATTCTTAACGCCATTGACATTGGCAATCAATTCTTCCGCAGGAATCAGGGTTGGGTGTACACGTAGCTCAATGCCTTTGTCAGCGCGACGTGCAATACCTAAGTGCTTGATACGGAAACCAAGTTCTTCTGCATATTTTACATCTTGAGCTGTGATTTTGCTGATGCCTTCGGTATAGACCTTATTGAACTGTAAAGGAATACCAAATGCACATGAAGCCAAAATGGTGAGTTTGTGTGCAGCATCAATGCCTTCAACATCAAAGGTAGGATCAGCTTCAGCATAACCAAGTTCTTGCGCTTCTTTTAACACATCTTCAAAGGCACGACCTTTTTCACGCATTTCAGTCAGAATGAAGTTGCCTGTACCGTTAATGATGCCAGCAAGCCATTCGATATGGTTGGCTGCAAGACCTTCACGGATGACTTTAATGATAGGGATACCACCAGCAACTGCTGCTTCATAAGCAATCTGCACAGCGTTGTCTTCTGCTGCCTTAAATAGCTCATTACCATGTTCAGCAAGTAACGCTTTGTTAGCAGTCACAACCTGTTTGCCATGTTTAATGGCTTCCATGATGACTTCATAAGCAGGATGAATACCACCCATGACTTCGACCACTACATCAACATCAGGTTGACGTACGATCTCCATCAAGTCATCACTTTGTTTGATCCCTTCGAGTTGTAAATCTGGACGTGGACGGCGTGTGCCTACGTGTGTAATTTGAATTTCTCGACCGGTACGGCGTTTAATTTCCGCAGCATTTTCTTGTAGTAATTTAAGGGCTCCACCACCTACAGTACCAAGACCGAGTATCGCCAGACGAACTGGTTTCACGTCACACTCCATTATATTCAATCATTTTAATGAAGCTTGATCATAGCTAAAAAAATGCAGAGACACTAGGGCTAAGATCATCTTTAATCTGTCACCCGAGTCTTTGTGATTTTGAAAAGGATTTTTAGCTTATTTGTTTAAGCGTTGAACAATTTCTTCAGGTGTCATATAGCCACCTAAATATTCACCTTCAACGTTATAAATCGCTGGTGTGCCATTTACGCCCATGTTTAGACCCAATTGGTATTGATCACGAACTGGATTCTTACATTCTGCTGCATTTACAGCTACACCTTGAGTTGCTTGCTCAAATGCCGCCTTACGATCTTTGCTACACCAGATTGCCTGCATGGTTGGCATGAATTGTTCGCCACGTGGCCATGCGATATAACGCACTTCAATTCCTTTGGCATTAATTTCAGCCAAGTGTTCATGCAGTTTATGGCAATACGGACAGCTTGAATCGGTGAACACATAAATCACGTGCTTGGCTTTACCCCCTTGTGCCGGGTAAACGATCAAGTCTTCAGTTTTGAGTGAAGCTAAATGCTTTTTATTTTCGGTTGCTTGTAATGCATCGCTCACATTATGCAGTTGTTTGTCACCTAAACGCACCACATCACCTTGAATAATGTACTGGCCATCAGCAGTTGCATAGACTGAGCCCATCCCTTCCAGACTTACCCAGAACAGGTTAGGTACTTCAGTTTTTTTGACGGCAAGAATTTTGGCATTGATGTTGGCTGTCTTGAAATGTTTTTCTAATGTAGACACTAAACGCTGCTGTGCATTGCGTTCATTTAAGGTTGAAGCTTCACCTGTCGCAGGTGCACTTGCTGTGAGTGCATCTTGTTTTTGTGCTGAATTTTCTTTTGAGCAAGCACTGACTAATAATGTTGATGCTAATGTACAAGCAATTACAAGCTGAGACCGAGTAAACAACATATAGGACCTTTTTGTACGTATTTAAGGGCTTTAGCATAACAAAAAAAATGAATCACTTCGTTAAATCTTGCTGATGCTGTGTGAACGGAATCAAGTTTTAGCCTGATCCAAGACAGAAGGTCGTTTTAACCCCGTGGATGGTATTTACCATGTAACTCTTGCATACGGTGCTGCGCCACATGGGTATAAATTTGCGTGGTGGAAAGATCGCTATGACCCAGTAACATCTGTACCACACGTAAATCTGCCCCATGATTGAGTAAATGAGTTGCAAAGGCATGGCGTAAGGTGTGTGGTGATAACTCGGCTTGAATATTGGCCTGTAAGGCATAACGTTTAATTGCGTACCAGAAATTCTGACGACTCATGATGCCGCCGTGCTGAGTCAGAAATAAATAATCGGTACTGCTTTTATACAGTTGCGGGCGCGATTCCATCAAATATTTTTCAATCCAGTCACAGGCAAATTGACCCAGAGGAACCAGACGTTCTTTATTCCCTTTACCTGTAATCCGTAAGTAGCCTTGTTTTAAATTGATCAGTTCAAGTTTCAGGTTAAGTAATTCTGATACGCGTAATCCACAGGCATACAGCACTTCGAACATGGCACGATCGCGTAGACCGAGTGCAGTGTTGGTATCAGGAGCATTAATTAATGCTTCAACATCTTGCTCAGACAAATCTTTGGGTAAGGCCCGACCAATTTTAGGAGAATGATATGTCGCAACGGGATTATCGTCCCTGAGTTTTTGTTCTCGTAAAAATTTATAAAATTGTCTTAAGGCAGAAAGGCAGCGTGCAATGGAGCGGGGACTTTTACCAGCTTTGGTCAGGGCAATCAGTACATCTGCTATATCGTCACTGGACCATTCTGGTAAGGCTGTTTTTTGATGTAATTCACTACATTGGATCAGGTCAGATAAATAAGCATTACGGGTATGTGGGCTCACCGTTTGAGCAACTAAATAATCACGAAAGCCCTGTAAAAATCCGAGATGTTCTGGAATATTAACGGCTGTAGGA
Organism: Acinetobacter vivianii; assembly: GCF_014635885.1. Lineage (GTDB taxonomy): Bacteria > Pseudomonadota > Gammaproteobacteria > Pseudomonadales > Moraxellaceae > Acinetobacter > Acinetobacter vivianii. The sequence continues at coordinate 28,766 of NZ_BMDR01000012.1, read as the reverse complement.
ATTCGCGGTTTTTTATTTAACATAATGGAGTTACTGAACTTTCTTGTTTGCACTGTAAAAGAAAAATGAATTGTTGTCGATCTGTCAAAAGCGTAAATGCCATTGAGATTGTTTTTGGTAATTATTCTCATTTGCTTGTATACTATAATAAAGAGAGTAAAGGGTTAGAGCGGTGCGATTGTCAGCATTAAAAGTCAAGCAAGTAGCGGTGATCACGAAAGTGAATCGCTTGGTCGATGAGACAGAACAGCCAGATTTAGTTGCGGTTCGTTTAGAAAGTTTAGGCTTTGTGCCTGGTACACAAGTGCAAGTGATTACCAAAGGTATTTTTGGTGGTGATCCGATTCTAATCCAGCTCGGTTTTACGCGTTTTGCGTTACGAAAAGCGGAAGCTGATAAAATTGAAATTCAACTTGAAGGAGCACCTGCATGAGTGATGCGTTACGTGTTGCCCTTGTGGGAAATCCAAACTGCGGTAAGACATCTTTATTTAACCATTTAACTGGAACACGCCAAAAAGTTGCCAACTATGCGGGTGTGACAGTTGAACGTAAAGTTGGACATTTTCAGCTTCCTTCTGGAAAATCCGTGCGTGTGCTGGATTTGCCTGGGACCTATAGCTTACAAGCTACGAGTCCAGATGAAGAAATTACCCGTGATGTTTGTCAGGGCAAAATTGCTGAAGAAGGTCAGCAAGATGCTTTCTTGTGTGTGGTGGATGCGACGAACTTAAAACTACATTTGGGTCTCGTGCTTGAAGTGATTGAGTTGGGTCGTCCGATCCTCGTTGTGTTAAACATGATGGATGAAGCGCGTCGTCGTGGTATCCAGATCAATACACAAAAGCTTTCTGAGCGTTTAGGTGTTCCTGTTGTTGAAACCGTCGCGGTGCGTAACTCAGGTATCGAAAACCTGTTACATGCCTTGGATCAGGAAAAATATGCTGTTCCGAAGACTGAGCTAAGTGGTTTGACCGGTAATCACCATCAAAAAATTGAAGTTATTTTCAAAGATGTGGTGAACTTTGCTGATCAGGAAGACAAACGTACTGATTTCCTCGATAAAATTTTCTTACATCCTGTTCTCGGGTTACTTAGCCTTGCAATCATGATGTTTATCGTCTTCCAGGCAGTGTTTGCTTGGGCGGCACCGTTTATGGATGGAATTGAAGAGTTCTTTGCATGGTTCGGTGAAGCATTAGGCGAGCATATCTCTCAGCCTTTGCTACATAGTTTGGTGGTTGACGGGATTATTGCGGGTGCGGGTAGTGTGGTTGTGTTCTTGCCACAAATCTTGATTTTATTCTTCTTTATTTTGGTTTTAGAAGAATCTGGTTATTTACCTCGTGCAGCGTTTTTACTTGATAAATTGATGTTTAAAGCAGGCCTAAGTGGTCGTGCCTTTATTCCATTACTTTCAAGCTTTGCCTGTGCGGTACCCGGCATCATGGCCACCCGTAGTATCAGTGATCCACGTGATCGCTTTACCACGATTATGGTTGCACCATTGATGACCTGTTCTGCACGTTTGCCTGTCTATGCTTTATTGATTGCAGCTTTTATTCCAAGTCAAACGGTATGGGGCATTTTCAACCTGCAAGGCCTCGTATTATTCGGTTTGTACATGTCTGGTATTGTCAGTGCGCTCTGTGTGGCAATCGTGATGAAATTTTTGCAGAAAGATAAATCACAACATGCGCTTTTACTTGAATTGCCAAGCTACCGTATTCCGGATATTAGAAGTGTTGGGATTGGCTTGCTGGATCGCGGTAAGATATTTTTAAAACGTGTAGGTGGCATTATCTTTGCCCTATCGATTTTACTTTGGTTCTTATGTACTTTCCCGCAAGCGCCAGACGGGGCAACTTTACCTGACATCGATTATAGTTTTGCAGGGATGTTGGGTCATTTGCTCCAGCCAATCTTTGCACCTGTTGGTTTTAACTGGCAAATCGTGGTTGCGTTAATACCTGCAATGGCTGCGCGTGAAGTCGTAGTTGCGGCTTTGGGTACGGTTTATGCTTTATCAGGTGCGGATGATGATGCAATTGCACAAGGTCTTTCGCATTTAATCAGTGCTGATGGTTCTGGCTGGTCATTGGCAACAGGGTTGTCTTTATTGGTGTGGTTCATTTATGCCCCACATTGTTTAGCGACCTTGGCAACTGTACGCCGTGAAACGGGTTCATGGAAACATGTATCGATAATGACTGCCTACCTGTTTGGTCTGGCGTATTTAATGTCTTTCTTTACCTACCAGATTGCATCGCGCATCTGGGGTTAAGAAATCCTACTCAACCTCCCTTGAAAAAGGGAGGGAATCACTGGAGAGACGCTTATGTTTGAGTACTTGATTGTTGCTGTATTGGTGCTGTGGAGTGCTGTTGTGGTCTTTAAGAAGGTATTTCCTCAAACAGCGGGTTCAGCATTTTTAGCCTTATCCAATGCATGTCAGCGTTTGGGTTGGCAGCGTTTGGCGGTATGGTTAAAACCTAAAATGGTTGCTGGTTGTGGTGGAAGCTGTGGCTGTTCAACCGATGAGGCTGAAAGCAAAAAAACAGAATCCGTCCAAACTGTGAAATGGCGTTGATAAAACTCAAAATGCCCATCGTAAGATGGGTATTTTTTTGGAACAAGAAAAATGAATCAGACTCAGATTAATAAAAAACAATCATTAAGCTCTAAACATAAATTGATTTTATTGGGCTTTATCCTAGTGATGACCTTCCTTTATCTTTCGGCTTTGTCTAAAGGTCTGAATATTTATAAAGAAACCTTCTCTTGGCTTATTTCATGTTTAATCTTGATTTACCTATGGCTAAGACCCGAATTAATTGAACTTAAATTTAAGCAATAGGCATTTAAATCTATAGATTGGCTAGGTGCTGTGATCTTAACTTTATTGGGGATTAGTCTTTTTATACCGGTTTAAGCTTTTACGCACTGACACAAAAAAGATTGAATAAAACCAAAACTGAAAAAGCATTTAAAACAGTAAAGTGCTAACATTTTTGCCATTCTGTGATCTGCAAAAAATGGGGCAAAAATGTTAATACAGCGCGGTGGATTAAAAGTTGTAGCTGGCTTGGGAATTTCCGGTGTATCCGCGGTCAATTTTTTACATGAACAGGGCTACCAAGTTGCAGTAACAGACTCGCGCGCAACCCCGCCAGGACATGACCAGATTCCAGCAGGTGTGCGTACCAGTTTTGGTCAACTGGACACGGATCTTTTATTACAAGCAGAAGAAATTATTCTCAGTCCAGGGCTGGCACCTCAACTTCCAGAAATTCAACAAGCGATTGAAAAAGGCATTCCAGTCGTCGGTGATATTCAGTTATTGCGCCGTGCCACAGAAGTGCCGATTGTTGCGATTACAGGATCAAATGCGAAAAGTACAGTCACGACCTTAATTGGATTGATGGCAGAGGATGCAGGCAAAAAAGTTGCTGTAGGTGGCAATCTGGGCCGTCCCGCATTGGATTTATTAAAAGATCAACCTGAATTAATTATTTTAGAACTGTCGAGCTTCCAGCTTGAAACGACATCACACTTGAATGCTGAAGTTGCTGTGGTGTTGAATATGAGCGAAGATCATCTAGATCGTCATGGTGATATGCTAGGTTATCACAAGGCCAAACATCGCATTTTCCAAGGCGTGAAAAAAGTCGTTTATAACCGTGATGATAATCTGAGCCGTCCTCTAGTGCCTGATGTGACACCGATGCAGAGCTTTGGCTTGAATGCACCTGATTTGAATCAATACGGTGTGTTACGTGATGCAGATGGCAGCATGTGGCTGGCACGTGGCAGAGAGCGTTTGCTGAAAACTTCCGAGATGTACATTCAGGGCATGCATAACGTTGCCAATGCGTTGGCGTGTTTGGCGTTGGGTGAAGCCGTTGGTTTACCTATGGCATCGATGCTGGAGACGTTAAAGCATTTTAAAGGTCTTGAACATCGTTGTGAGTACGTTCAATCCATTGATGGTGTTCGTTATTATAATGATTCGAAAGGAACCAATGTCGGTGCAACACTGGCTGCGATTGATGGTCTGGGTGCTGCAATTGAAGTGAATAATGGCAAACTGGCTTTGATCCTTGGTGGTCAAGGTAAAGGTCAGGACTTCAAACCATTACGTGATGCGATTCAAAAATATGTGAAATCAGTGATTCTCATTGGTGAAGATGCTGCGGTGATTGAGCAGGCAATTCAAGGTACAACAGTGATCCAGCATGCAGCTAGCCTGAAGGACGCCGTTGCAATGGCACAAAAAGTGACTCAGGCGGAAGATGTGGTATTACTTTCACCTGCTTGTGCGAGCTTTGATATGTTTAAAAGCTACAATGATCGTGGACATCAATTCGTGGCATGTGTAAATGCCTTGAATGAAAAATAAGAACTAGGAACAGAACTATGGCTGACTTAGCCCAAAATACGGTACAGAAGATTTCGCAATTGCTGAATCGTTTACCTAAGCTACCCGCAGAAATGACGGCACGAAATATCCTGATTTTTTGTGTGATTTCGTTGCTATGTTTCGGTTCAATCATGGTTGCATCGGCGTCAATGCCATATGCGGAATATATCCATGAGAGTCCTTTTTACTTTTTGATTCGTCATGGTATTTCGATTGTGGTTGCTGCGGTGGTGGCATTTTTAACCTATCGGGTTTCATTGAATCTCTGGTTTAAAAATGCTTTCCCTTTATGGCTCATTACTATTGTTCTGCTCTTGGCAGTATTGGTAGTGGGGTCTGAAGTCAACGGTGCGCATCGCTGGATTAAAGTTGGTGGCTTTACCTTACAGCCAACCGAGATTGCCAAAATTGTCATGGCGATCTTCACTGCGGATTATGTGGTACGCCGTGCCAAGGAAGTCCGTACACACTGGAAAGGCTTGCTACGTTTAAGTGGTGTGATGGCTTTAACCGTGGGCTTTATCGTCGCTGAGCCTGATTTGGGGGCAACCGTTGTTATTGTCCTGATGATGGTGGGCGTGTTCTTCTTGGCAGGTGCACCAGCGACCCAGTTCCTGATCATGCTGGGTGCGATTTTTGCGGGTGTCAGTGCGCTGATTATCTTCGAGCCATTCCGTTTCCAGCGTCTGATCTCATTTACCAACCCTTGGGCAGATCCATTGGGTGTCGGTTATCAGCTCTCGAATGCCTTAATGGCCTTTGGTCGTGGTGAATGGTTTGGTACGGGTCTAGGGCACAGTGTCCAGAAGCTATCTTATTTACCTGAAGCGCATACGGACTTTATGTTGGCGGTATTAGGAGAAGAGTTCGGCTTCTTTGGTGTGTCCGTGGTGATGATCCTGTCATTTACCATGCTGGCGTGTTGTATTCGTATTGGTCATCGTGCCTTGCAGCACAATTATTTGCGTGCGGGCTATTTGGCCTACGGGATTAGCATCATTTTCCTGATGCAGATTCTGGTAAATGCGGGCATGAACATGGGGCTAATGCCAACCAAAGGCTTGACCTTACCCTTCATTAGTTATGGGGGGACATCATTGATGATGTGTGCTGCGATGATCAGTTTAATCCTGAAAATTGATGCATCGACACAAGAGCTGAACCCTGTGAAAGAAGAGTCGAATTTCTAGGATATTGAAACAAATAAAAAGCCCTGTCATGATGCAGGGCTTTTTATTGCTTATAAATAGGTACCAGTTAAATGAATACCTTGCGGAATCAAATTTACATCCCACTGCTGTACGGCCTGTTGTAGCATGATACGTGGCTGATCCAGTTCAACAGATGCTTGTCCCAAAGCTAAAATAGCCTGATGCAGAAGTTCGGGTGCTTGGCTGATATCAAGGGCTTGTGCCAGATTCTGTTTAGACAGCTTTTGGCCCTGATCATTCATGGCCAGAGGGAGATGCATATAACTTAGGGCGGGATAATTGAGTAAAGACCCTAGCCAGATTTGTCGAGCCGTATTGTCGAGTAGATCTGCACCACGCACCACATGGGTAATGCCTTGTAGATAATCATCGACCACCACCGCCAATTGATAGCTGATAATGCCATCACGACGCTTCAAGACAAAATCACCTAACTCATTTTGCAAGTTAGAACATTGTTGGCCTTGTAAACGGTCTTGAAAACAAATCAATTGATCTGCGACTTTTAGACGAATCGCCTGATTGGCAAAATCCAGATTCAGATTGCGACAGGTACCTGCATAGATGTGATTGGAGCCCAACATTTTCCGTGTGCATTGGCAAGCGTAAATGTCTTGTGATTGCTTGAGCTGTTCAAGCACTTGCTCATAAATATCTAAACGGTCTTTTTGGAAAATAATCTCCGCATCTGGTTCAAATTGAAATGCATCGATACAGGAGAGGATATGTGTTTCGCTATTGGGATAAATGCGGGGAATGTCGGTATCTTCAATACGGACTAGCCATTTGCCTTGATTGGCTTTGGCATCACAATAACTGGCAACTGCGGTGAGCAGTGAGCCAAAATGCAATGGGCCGGTTGGCGATGGCGCAAACCGACCCACGTAGCTACAACAATCTGGTTGCTGTTGGAAGCATTCTGGCGAAACAGCTGCTTGCTGTTCCGCAGTATGTTCAAGCATGGTTTAACCGTTGTTTTGCTTTTCTTTGATTTCAGCCAAAGTTTTGCAATCGATACAGAGAGTCGCAGTTGGGCGAGCTTCTAGACGACGTAAGCCAATTTCGATACCACAGGTTTCACAGAAACCATAGTCTTCGTTCTGAATGGCTTCAATAGACTGTTCAATTTTACGAATGAGTTTGCGTTCACGGTCACGTGTGCGTAGTTCAATCGCAAACTCTTCTTCTTGAGTTGCTCGGTCATTTACGTCAGGAAGTGCACTTGATTCGTCTTGCATGGTGTTCAAGGTACGATCAACTTCAGACATTAACTCTGCTTTCCATGCGTTCAAAATTTGGCGGAAATGCACAAGTTGTCCTTCAGACATATATTCTTCATTTTTCTTCGGCTGATACGGCGCAATACCAAATAAGCTCGCAGTTGTACCACCTTCTGAAGCTTTCGGTTTGGTTTTACGTACGCGCTTCGCCGATTTTTGATCGTCGATCACTTCTGTCTGTTCGTCCAAGACTTGATTTTGGTTGTCATTCGCCATATAGGGCATTCCTCATCTTACACGTACTATCTATACGCAAAAAATATGGTGATATGCAAGTGTTTTTATAGAAACCTAAGATGGTTTTTTCCATCAAGGGTCGACATCATATAGAGTTTTTGGACAAGATGGTAGTCATTCCCGTCCAGATTTTGTGTGAATTCGTCAATGTAATTTGTAATCAAAAGTTTTAGGAACTGCTGCTATTTCAGCCATGCATTGTGTTATAGGCTAAAACGACATAAACAAGGCATGAAATGCAGACAATGGCGATTCCCTTGTCAAGTTTCCTAATCATATCCCAGCACTTCAGAACTACTCATTCGCTGCGAAGTGGGAAGTCGATAGACCTGAGTTTCCAGTTCTCCATTGGCTTTCAGGCGGATTAAACGATAGCCTGGATGCTCCTCATCGAGTGCGAATTTCTCGCTTTTAGGTTTGAACTGAATACAGGTCGATGGGGTAGATAAAAATTCAATGCCTTGCCAGGTATTGATTGAATCCTGATGCACATGCCCACAGATGATCGCCTTTATATTGGAGAAGGGCTGAATGGTTTCCAGCAGGTCAGATGAATTCTTCAATTTGTGCTGATCAATCCATGCCGATTGCATTGCAAAAGGGTGATGGTGGCAGGCAATAATCACGTGACGATCATGCAATTGGTGGAGTAAGGTGGTTAAACGTTGTAACTGTACATCGCTGATTTTTCCATCAATACGCTGAGGCTGGGCACTATTCAATAAGATAATGCTCCATTGTCCTAACTCGACAACGGTCGGTTGGGTTTGATCTTCCTCATGAAATGGAAAATGCGTGACATCATCATGATTGCCTGGGGTATGAAAAAAAGGAATTCCCAGCGTTTGCATGTGTTGTACATAGCGTTTATACGTTAAAGGTGTTGGCGACTGGGCCAGATCACCTGTGTGTATGATCAGATCGATATGAGGATGTTGCTGGCGCATCAAGTCGATAACTGCATGAAAACTTTGCTCGGGTTGCATGCCGACAAATTCGAGGTGGGGATACTCTAATAAATGTGTATCGGTAATCTGTATCATCACAAAATCTTGCTGTGATAATGATGAGACCTTGAAAGTCACCGTCGTTAGCCCCTTCAGATTCTTATCTTTGTTGTATGTGTTGAGCCAGCCACTGTAATGCCATGATCACAGGTGCGTTTCTCAACCGCCCGTTATGAAATAATGCTTCTAATTGGGAATAATCAAACAGATGAAGTTGAATGTTTTCACCTTCATCTGGCATCCCAAAAATACCCCCATCTTCTGGAAGATGAACGTCTGCAACATATAAATGGAAAAATTCGGAGCAGGCACCAGCAGAAGGGTAGAAGCTAAATAAATGTTTTAATTCAGTGATCTCGCACCCAGACTCTTCTAAGCTTTCACGACGGATGCAGCTTTCTGGAGACTCATCTCCATCAAGTACACCTGCAATAACTTCGAGTTGCCAAGGTGAAACAGGATCATTGACGGCCCCTACACGGAACTGTTCAATCAATGCAAAGCGTTGTTGCTGGTCGCTATAAAGCAAAACGCCAGCTGCTTCAGGACGATGAACCAATTCACGTTGAATCAAGGACGAGTAATCTTTTCGGTGAAATAACCGATGTTTTAAGCTCACTTTCTCAACTTGAATGAACCCTCGAAACAATGGTGTTCGAGATTCTATCGTAACGTCGGTGGCTGAATAGCTGGCGTGGTCAAGAATATTCATCTTCAATCAGGATGAGATTGTACATATCTCATCCTAACCGAGAATGATTCGCAGGCAAATCTTTTTTTAGTCGATTTACACTTTGTGGTACAATTTTTGACCATGTTCCTGATAAGCGGTTTTCATGGCATTGAGACCTGCTTCAACTTCTGTTTCCGCATCATTTGACTGCTTGGCATTGTGTTGATTTTGCGCATAATCTCGCACATTTTGGGTGATTTTCATCGAACAGAATTTTGGACCACACATTGAGCAGAAGTGGGCTGATTTATGCGCTTCTTTTGGAAGTGTTTCATCATGCATACTGCGCGCGGTATCAGGGTCCAGACTTAAATTGAACTGATCATCCCAACGGAATTCAAAACGCGCTTTTGATAATGCATTATCACGAACTTGAGCACCTGGATGACCTTTGGCCAGATCCGCCGCATGGGCTGCAATCTTATAGGTAATGATGCCGTCTTTAACGTCTTTTTTGTTCGGTAAGCCCAAGTGTTCTTTTGGCGTCACATAGCACAGCATTGCGGTTCCATACCAGCCAATCATCGCTGCACCAATCGCAGAGGTAATATGGTCATAGCCTGGCGCGATATCTGTTGTGAGTGGCCCAAGCGTATAGAATGGCGCTTCTTTACAGACCTCAAGCTGTAGATCCATATTTTCTTTAATCATGTGCATTGGCACGTGACCAGGCCCTTCAATCATCACTTGTACATCATGTTCCCAAGCACGATGGGTCAGTTCACCCAAAGTTTTAAGTTCGCTAAATTGAGCTTCATCATTGGCATCCTGCACGCAACCTGGACGTAGACCATCGCCTAAGCTAAATGAAACGTCATAGGCTTTCATGATTTCGCAAATTTCGTCGAAATGCGTATATAAGAAGTTTTCTTCATGGTGCGCCAAGCACCATTGCGCCATGATTGAACCACCACGAGACACGATACCTGTCAGGCGATTCGCTGTCATTGGTACGTAGCGCAATAATACACCTGCATGAATGGTGAAATAGTCCACGCCTTGCTCAGCTTGTTCAATCAGGGTGTCTTTAAAGATTTCCCAAGTTAAATCTTCAGCCACACCATCGACTTTTTCCAGTGCCTGATAGATGGGTACAGTACCGATAGGCACAGGTGAATTGCGGATAATCCATTCACGGGTTTCATGGATGTTCTTACCTGTCGATAAGTCCATGATCGTGTCGGCACCCCAACGGGTTGCCCATGTCATTTTCGCCACTTCTTCATCAATGGATGAGCCGAGGGCCGAGTTACCAATATTGGCATTAATTTTCACCAAAAAGTTACGACCAATAATCATCGGTTCGCATTCTGGGTGATTAATATTGGCTGGGATAATGGCACGACCCGCTGCGACTTCCTGACGTACAAACTCGGGCGTAATCTCTTTTAAATTTTGCGCACCAAAGTTTTGTCCAGCATGCTGACGTATATCGACGCCTTCACGTTGACGCTGGTTTTCACGAATGGCGATATATTCCATTTCAGGGGTAATTATGCCTTGCTTGGCATAGTGCATTTGCGTGACATTTTTCCCTGCTTGGGCACGACGTGGGTTTTGAATATGGGCGAAGCGGATGTCGGCAGTACGAATATCTTTTAAACGGGCCTGACCGAATGCTGAGCTGAGGCCTGAAAGAATGTCACTATCTTGACGTTCATCAATCCACGCTTGGCGAACCAGTGGCAAACCTTTATTCAAATCGATTTTTACATTGGGATCGGTATACACGCCAGAGGTGTCATAGACCATCACTGGTGGGTTGTGTTCACCGCCTAAACCTGTCGGTGTTTCTGTTAAGCTGATTTCACGGAAAGGCACTTGGATGTCTGGGCGAGAGCCTTCGACATACACTTTTCTTGAAGCAGGTAGGATACGGGTTAAATCTTTAGCGTCTTGCTCATGTTGAGCAGAAATATCAGCAGGGGAAAGATTCGTTAACTGGTTCATGGCATGATCCTTATGTATGGCATTAACGAATCAAGCACGACCAAAAACAATGGCGGATTTATCTCTATGATAAATAAAGGCTAAGTTTTTGCTGGGCTTGATTCCTACGCAGGTGTTAACCTGATCAGGTTCAACGGTACTTGCCTTTAAATTCTGTGATTAAGACAATCTCAGCAGTTTGTTAACTGCGCTCCGTCAAGCGACGCGTTTAGCGTAACAGATTTTAAAATTTTTGTTGTATCAATTCACACCAATTTACAATGCGTAAATCCATGCTATTGTCATAAAACTTTCATCATTTCTATGTTCTAATCACCAATCAATTTTTCCATGTGTCTAGTGGAGGCATACTGTGAGCCCAAGCAATCCTGTGTTAAGTCATCATATTTCTTCACAATTTAATGAAGACTTGCAAGATGTGCATACCAAGTTTATGACCATGGGCGGATTGGTGGAGCAACAAGTTGCTAACTCAATTCATGCTTTATTGGATACAGATGCGAATTTAGCCATTGATGTGCAATTCAAAGACAATGCCGTTAACCAGTTTGAACGTGATATTGATGAAGGTTTAACCCTGATTCTTGCTCGCCGTCATCCCGCTGCGATCGACTTGCGTATGGTGATTGCCATGAGTAAGGCCAATACCGATTTAGAGCGTATTGGTGATGAAGCTGCAAAGATTGCCCGTATTGCACAAAACTTGTGTGAAGAAGGTGAGTCACCACGTGGTTATATGGAAACACGTCATATTGGTAATCAGGTGCGTGTCATGATTCATGATGCTCTGGATGCATTTGCTCGTTTAGATGTGGAGCAGGCCTTGAAAGTAGTGATGGCTGATGTCGACATTGACCGTGAATATCAATCTGCGACACGTACTTTAATGACCTATATGATTGAAGATCCGCGTCATATTTCACGTGTAATTAATGTGATGTGGGTATTGCGTTCATTAGAGCGTATTGGCGATCACGCGCGTAATATTTCAGAACAGGTAATTTACATGGCAAAAGGTATGGATGTGCGTCATACCAGCATTGAAGAAATCGAACAGAAAGTACATCAGAAATAAGTGTAAAAATGAAATAACTTTAAACCGCTCGATCATGAGCGGTTTTTTAATTTTCAGGTTGTATAAATAAAAAAATCCCAGACTTCGGGGGAAAAGTCTGGGAGAGAAATATCATGCGTTACGTGAGATATCAACGTATCTCTTTGTCCTTCTGAATACAACTATAAGCGGAGGCGTCTGAGGTGTCATGTAGACAACTGTGTATACTCTGTAAGGCTTTATTACTTATGTAAATGTCACGTAAAAAGAGAGCTGAAAACAGCTCTCTTTTTATCGCAGGATAAGGCAAAATGACTTACTTTTGCTCAGTCCAACCCTCTGCTTTTTCTACACTTTCATCGTTGTTGAAGAACTTTTCACGCTGTTCTTCAAGAAACTTCTTTGCATCAGGTTCAAACACATTCAAACGCTTTTCATTAATAAGCGTGGTTTGGTGTTTTAACCATTCCTGCCATGCCTGCTTTGAAACAGTTTCAAAGAATTCCTGACCTTTCGCACCTGGAAACGGTGCGAAGTCCAAGCCTTCAAGCTCTTGTTTATATTTGCGGCAAAATACTTGTCTAGTCATTATGGCATCCAGTGAAAGCCCCTCTTTGTAAAAGAGGGATATAGGGAGATTAATATAACTGTTCTAGGCGAGTGTGCGCACGCGCAATCGCAGCTTCAACCTGTTTTGGTGAAGTTCCACCAATATGGTCACGAGCATTCACAGAAGCTTCTAAAGTCAATGCTTTATCAAATACATCTGCGGTGATCAAATCAGAGAATTGTTGTAACTGTTCAAGCGTCAATTCGGATAAATCTTTTTCTTCTGCAACACCTAAAGCCACTGCTTTACCGACGATTTCATGTGCATCGCGAAATGCTACGCCTTTTTTCACAAGGTAGTCAGCAAGATCGGTTGCGGTAGAGAAGCCACGAAGTGCTGCTTCACGCATAATTTCGATATTTGGAACAAGCGCTGGAACCATGTCTGCGAAAGCCATGAGTGAACCGCGCACGGTATCAATCGCATCAAATAATGGCTCTTTATCTTCTTGGTTGTCTTTGTTATATGCCAATGGCTGACCTTTCATCAGAGTCAATAAGCTGATCAAGTCACCAAATACACGACCTGATTTGCCACGGACCAATTCAGGTACATCTGGGTTCTTCTTCTGCGGCATGATTGAGGAGCCTGTGCAGAAGCGATCAGGAATATTCACAAACTTGAATTGTGCAGAAGTCCATAAAATCAGCTCTTCTGACATACGTGACAAATGCATCATGATTAACGATGCCGCAGCATTAAATTCAATGGCAAAATCACGATCAGAAACCGCATCTAAAGAGTTTTCTGAAACAGCTTCGAAACCAAGTAATTCAGCAGTATAAGCACGGTCAATTGGATAGGTCGTACCTGCCAAGGCAGCAGAACCTAATGGCATACGATTGACACGCTTACGGCAGTCTTGCAGACGCTCTGTGTCACGTACCAGCATTTCAAACCATGCCAGTAAGTGATGGCCAAATGTCACTGGTTGAGCAGTTTGTAGATGTGTAAAGCCAGGCATGATGGTATGGGTATTTTGACTTGCCAGACTGAGGAGGCCTTTTTGTAAACGAAGTAATAAGCCTAAGATGTCATCGATTTCATCACGCAAATATAAACGGATGTCAGTTGCGACCTGATCATTGCGACTACGGCCTGTATGGAGTTTTTTACCGGTAATGCCGATACGTTGAGTCAAACGAGACTCAATGTTCATGTGAACATCTTCTAAATCAATACGCCATTCAAAGTTACCTGCTTCAATTTCAGCTTTAATTGTGCTTAAACCTTGGATAATGTCGTCACGTTCAGCTTCAGTCAGTACACCTACTTTTGCAAGCATGGTGGCATGCGCAATTGAACCTGCGATATCTTGTTTATAAAAACGTTGGTCAAATTGCACAGATGCGGTAAATTCTGCAACAAAAGCATCAGTTGCTTCAGAGAAGCGACCGCCCCACATTCCAGAGGTTTGATTCGGGCTGGCTGAAGAAGAGGATTGAGAAGATGTGGTCATGGCGGCTCAGTAAAATAAAAAAGAGTATAGCAAATCCAAACACAGTTGCCGAAACTCGACGTAAGAAGTTATCGCAAACTCGTCAGGGGGGAAATCCATCAGGCTCCTATTTTTTTACGAAAATTGGGCAATGGCAACACTTATTAGAATTAATTGTAGCAAGTAATGTGCTGGCGATGGTGCTGGCTTTGGCTGAAGCTCGGTCATGGCAGGCTTTGGAGGGCATTCGTGTCCTGCAATATATGTTTTTTATTAACTGGGTAATTTTGTCTTTTTCGGCGCTGGTGGATTATTTTCAGGATTTTTTTGCCAAATTTAGTCAAAAGGTTGCTCTGGTTTTGGGCTTTATCCTGCTGCAAATGATTGTCCTGTTGACCACCTGTGTTGTGAATGTTCTGCAATATTGGGCTACACGTTCTGGGCCATTTTCCGAAGAGATTCTATTTCATGGAACCAGCTTGCACTTAGGTTATGGGGTATTGCTGGGCGCTTTCTGCATGCGCTATTTATACATGCGTGAACAATGGATGAATCAGCAATACAGTGAATTGAATGCTCGTATTCAGGCCATGCAGGCACGCATTCATCCACATTTCTTATTTAATAGTCTGAATAGTGTGGTGAGTCTGATCGCGATTGATCCTGACAAAGCGGAAAATATGCTGATTAATTTGTCCAGATTATTCCGTGCCAGTTTTCAGGAGCTGAAGCTGGTGAGTCTGGCGGAAGAAATTGACTTATGCCAGCACTATTTAAGTATTGAAAAGATGCGTTTGGGTGAGCGTTTAAATGTAGAATGGAACATACAGGCAACACCAACTGAATTAAAACGGGTCACCATCCCGTTATTAACGTTGCAACCTTTGCTGGAGAATAGTATTTTTCATGGGGTAGAAAAAGTTTTGCAGCCCTCAACCATCAGCGTATTGGTTGAAATATTGCAAAATCAAGTCACTATAGTCATTACTAACCCTTATTCTCACGATACAATAAAATCGAGAAAAGGAAATGGTATAGCGATTGAAAATGTGAAGCAGCGCCTGAAAGCTTATTATGGGCAAACGGTGAAGTTTCAGATTTACGGGGGAGCGTCGTTATATACGACGGTGGTAAATTACCACGATCAAGTAAAATAATAAGTCGAGTTAACCATAAAAATGATGGATATGAAGTTAACGATGACAAGGAGAAAAGGATGAGAGTTCTGATTGCTGATGATGAACCCCTTGCTGTAGAGCGTTTGTCACGTTTAGTGACTCAAATGGGGCATGAAGTCATTGCGACAGCGCATCATGGACAGGATGTGTTAAATCATATTGAAAATGACTCACCAGATGTTGTTTTACTGGATATTCAAATGCCCGGGATGAATGGTCTGGAATGTGCTGAACAGCTCAGCCAGCTCAATCCTCGTCCGGCCATTATTTTCTGTACAGCATACGATCAACATGCATTGGAAGCATTTAAATTTCAAGCACAAGGATATTTACTTAAACCTGTTGCACAACAAGATCTACAGCAGGTGTTCAATCATTTAACTCAACTTACACAAGCACAGATGACTGGCTTACAACAACAAGATGATATGTACGATACTAAAACCCAACGCCAACAAATTGCTGCGAAGACTTATCGCGGGGTAGAGCTGATTCCATTAGAAAATGTATATTATTTTTTAGCGGATCAAAAATATGTCACGGTTCGCCATAAAAATGGCAGCGTACTGATTGATGAAACACTCAAGGATCTGGAGTTGGAGTTCGCAGACCGCTTTATCCGTATTCACCGTAATGCACTGGTGTCTTTAGACTATCTTGAAGGTCTGGAACTGGTTGCAGCAGGACAATATCAGGTTCGGTTACGTGAGCTGGATGAGCGTTTATCGGTGAGCCGCCGTCATTTGCCAAGTTTAAGAGAGTGTATGCATCAATTGTAAATGCGACTTTTCAGCTGAATGAATGATCACTTTATGATTTTTTACTTGCAATTTCGGGTGATCAAGTTAAGTTGGGAGCAATTGCTTTGATCAATACTTCACTTGAATTTATGAAAACCTTAAAAATTGCGACCCGACAAAGCCCGCTTGCACTTTGGCAGGCCGAGCATATCCGTTCTCGTTTAAATGCGCTTTATCCAGATTTAACGGTTGAGCTGGTCAAGTTTGTGACGCAGGGTGACAAAATTCTTGATACACCACTGGCAAAAATTGGTGGTAAAGGGTTGTTTGTTAAAGAACTGGAAGCTGCATTGCTTGATGGTCGCGCAGATTTAGCCGTCCATTCCATGAAAGATGTACCGATGCATTTGCCTGAAGGCCTAACCTTAGCGGTAATTTGTGAGCGTGAAGATCCGCTGGATGCATTCGTTTCGAATCAATACCAGCATTTTGATGAGTTACCGCAAGGTGCAAAAGTCGGTACTTCGAGCCTACGTCGTAAATGCCAGATTTTACAGCAACGTCCCGATCTGGAAATTATTGATCTACGTGGCAATGTCGGTACCCGTTTATCCAAACTGGATGATGGTTTGTATGATGCAATCATCTTGGCGAGTGCGGGTCTGAAACGTTTAGGTTTGTCAGAACGTATTCGTCATTGTCTGGCACCTGTACTTAGTCTGCCAGCAGTTGGACAAGGTGCGCTGGGATTGGAATGCCGTGCAAATGATGACGCATTGTTAAAACTGATCCAGCCCTTACAACATGAAGAAACCTCGATTTGTGTTCGTGCAGAACGTGCTTTCAATGCTTATCTTGAAGGTGGCTGTCAGGTTCCTATCGCAGGCTATGCCACTTTAGCCAATGATCAGCTTCAGATTGAAGGGCGCGTGGGGAGTGTCGACGGACATACTTTATTAAAAGAACAACTGGTTGGCGCGCCAGCCGAGGCTGAGCAACTGGGTGAGCAACTGGCACAACGCTTATTGGCGCAAGGTGCGGGTGAGTTGCTAAAAGCGTTGTATTAAATGCTGTTTATCAATACACGTCCTGAAGACCGTGCGGGTGCTTTAACACAGGCATTGTCCGAGGCGGGTTATCAGGTTGTGGGTTTACCTTTACTTGAACTGGTTGAGGAGCCTTTTTCGGAAGGCTTGCAGCAGCTCTATCAGCAGCTTGATCAGGTTCAGGCAATTGTGGTGGTCAGTCCAACCGCTGTTAAAGTGGGAATGCAATATTTGCAGCAAGCAGGTGTCACACTTGAGCAGTTGCAACATGTTCGATGGATCGCAGTGGGTCAAACCACTGCACAGGCGCTTGCACGATTTAATATTCAAAGTGATGTGCCTCAGGTCGAAAACTCGGAAGGCATGCTGGATTTACCTATTTTAAAACAGCAGAAAAATTTAAAGAAAATTGCGTTCTGGAGGGGGCTAGGCGGACGACAATTCATGATGCAGCAATTGCAGCAGCAGGGGATTGAAGTACTCAATTTTGTCCTTTATCGCCGTCAATGTCCCCAACAAAGTTTTGTGCTATTTCCTGAGATTCTAAACCAGATAAATCCTCAACAGCCTGTTACGGTATTGATCAGTAGCGAAGCAAGCTGGAATTACTGGCAGCAGATGTGTGAACAACAGTCGCCCCGAGCATGGATTTATTTAGTACTGGGGGAAAGGCTGGCACAACTATTAGAAAAAACCAGAACACAGACAAACAAAGCATTTAACATTATTCAGCTTGAAAATTTATCTGCATCAGAGATCATTCAACGCATGAGAGACTGGCAAGGACATGTATGAGAAAAATTGGTTATTTAATATTAGGGCTGAGTTTATTGTGGTTGGCTAAACTCAGTTACGATGTTGCACAATATTCTCAAACGGTTCCCCAGCTTCAACAGCAGCTTACCCAGACTGAACAGCGTTATGCATTATTGAATGATCAATTTGTCGCGGTCCAACGTCAGTTGCAGAATAATCGTGTGGTTGAGCCTACCGATAATAGTTCAATTCCGATGACGGTTGAGGGCATCTCACCGATTATCCTGATTAAGCAGCAAATGCTACTGGTGCAGTTTGCGTTGGATCAGCAGCAGTTTATTTATGCGTTGGAACAACTGAATCAGGCACAGCAACACGTGGTGCAATATGCGGTTTCACCCGCGTTACAAGATAGCCTGATCAAATCGATAGAGCAGGATAAACAGGCGATCCAGCAATTTGTTTTAAATCAAACCCAGCAACAGCAGCAACTTGATCAATTATTGCAGCAACTAGATCAAAAGATTGCGCAAGATCTTCAAAATCCGAAAGTATCCATTGAGAAAGGTGAAAGTGCGACATGGTGGCACTGGTTTAAACTGGAAAAAGTTCAACGCTCATCGCCTGATTTAATGAGCCGCAATATTACTTTGAAAGAAGCACAGTTACGTTTATTGCTGGCATCTCAAGCATTACATGAAGGTCAATTTACTGAATATCAGAAATCGGTTCAGGAAGTGATCCAGTTACTTGCCGAGTTACCTGATCAAAATAGCCAGAAAATGAAACTGCGCTTAGAGAAAATCTTAAACCAGCAAGCAGTGCCAACACCGAAATTAACAAGCTTAGGTTTGTTGGGATAATCTGTCATGAAGCAATTAATGTTGATTTATTTTCTCTCGGCTTTGGTGCTTTTCGCATTATTTTCTGTGTTGAGTTATGGCTATGGAAATGGCTATGTTTATATCTACTGGCGAGAATGGCAGTTCCAGAGTAGTGTTTGGGGGCTGATTGCACTATTTATTGCAATTAGTCTGTTCTCACAATTGTGCTGGTTAGTCGCTAAACGGTATTTCACCCGTGAGCAAAGAAAAAAAGAAACGATTCTGCACTTTAAGGAATTACATCCTTATGAGCAGCTCGGCATTGTCTGGTTGTTAGACGCTTCAAAAGATCAGCAGGTTTTTATTGAGCGGGTATTTACCCAGTCTGGTTTGCTCAGCAATATTATTGATGCACAATTTGATTATCAAAATGGCGATTATGCAGCTGCTTTGCAAAGTCTGGATAAATCCGCACCGATGGCTTTTGAATTGGCTGAATTGCAACGCATTGATATTTTCCTTGAGCAAAAAGAAACCGAGAAAGCGCTGACACATTTAGAATTTTTGGCGCAGCATCAGCTTTCTCCATGGCTGGTTGAAATAGAAACGGCGTATCAACAACGTATTACTGCATTGTGGGGCAAATTGGCGCTACAAGAACCGTGGTTATTTTTGCAAACTACCCAGTATGGTTTGTTGGATGCAGAACATCGTGATTTATGGTTGCAGCAATTATTAATTCATTTTGATCAGGCATCCGTGGATGATCTTACTGCATTACAACAGCGTTATTTGGTGTTGCAGGACGAGATTGAAACGCGTCCCTATAGCAGTAAAGTGCTTTGGTTGAAATTGTTGGCGCGCATGCCTGAGATGAGCGTGCAACATGAAGATCTAGCGCTGCATCTACTACAAGATCAGTTCGATCCAGAAGTGTTTTATTTGTGGTTTCAGCAGCAATTGCTCAAGCAGATTCCAGATTATGCCTATGTTGAACAACGTATTATTCAACTGGAACAGCGTTATACCAGCGTTCCAATGCTGGCCTTTGCAAAGTGGCATATTTATACCGCAACACAGCGTCAGGCAGAGGCAGAGCAGTTATTAACTTTATATCCTGATAATATATTAATGAGTTATTTAAGGATTAAGTCGACACTGGGTGATAATCAGGACTTAATCAAGCAGTTAAATTTAATATTTGAAAATGATGTAAATTTTCTTAATTTCAAGATATGAGTGTAAATATGAAAGAACTGTCTGTCTATCCTGTTATTCATCGGCAGGCTGTGGCTTGGGGCGATATGGATGCTTTTGGGCATGTCAATAATGTGCAGTATTATCGTTATATGGAAAGCGCCCGTATTGCCTATTTAATGGCATTAAATATCTTCGATCAGGAGATATTGACAGTAGTTGCTTCAAGTCAATGTAAATATTTAAAACCCGTATTTTATCCCGATGTGTTACATATTGGTGCGCGTATTGAAGAGCTGAGAAATAGTGCTTTTCGTATGCATTATGTATTATGGAGTGAAAGCCAGAATCAGATTATTGCCACAGGTGAGGCAGTGATGGTTTGTGTAGATAAAGTAACATCAGGCAAACTCAATATCCCCGATTCGATTAGACAGAAGATTATTCAGCTAGAAGAAAATGTAGAACATCAATTAATAACAAACAAATAATTATAAAGACAATTATGTCTATTTTATTTGAATATATAAGAAATTTCATAATGTGGTGTTTTTGAGAGTATCGCAGAACAGCTACTTCAAAAGCACCATCCTATAAATGAGCAAATCAGAAATTTTTTAGTGAAATTTAAGAATACGTTAATATAATTGTTGTTTGGTGTGGCCCTTTATTTAATTTAATAAAATCTATTTTTTATATCAAAACTCTACTTTTTTTGTTTTATTGTAAATAAAAAGCCATTTTATTGTTGATATGCGATTAAGTGGGCTATTCTTATATTGATTATTTAATCGCTTATAAATTAATATTGAATAGAATTCTAAATTCATTTTTTTATTTTGAGTGATATATTTTTTTTCTTATTAAGTTGGAGTGGTTCGAATGAAACCAGATATTAGCGAATTATCGGTAGAAGATTTAAAGCGTTTACAAGCAGAAGCAGAAGCTTTGATTGCAAGCAAAAAAGATCAAGCAATTGAAGATGCTTATAATCAAATTGTTGCAATTGCTGAAGGCATTGGCTTTAGCGTTGAAGAGTTGTTGGAAGTGGGCGAGCAAAAGCGTAAGAAAACAACACGTAAAGCTGTAGAGCCACGCTACCGCAACAAGAGCAATACTGAAGAAACTTGGACTGGCCGTGGTAAACAACCACGTTGGTTAGTTGCTGAGTTAGAAAAAGGTGCAAAACTTGAAGATTTCTTGATCTAAGCAAGTTTTAAAGTCATCGTTTTGTCATACGATGACTTTATCCTAATTCAAAAGCCAGGCTTAAAAAGCTTGGTTTTTTTATATGAGAGAATTGGCGATGTTGAAAAAGTATGCATAATGTCATTCAGGGGCGAGTGTCTCGAAAAGGATGATATTTTGCATGTTGGTAAGGGTTGAATGAAGAAAAAAACCAAGCAATGGAGATGGTGGCTTTTCGCCATTTTTGCATTTTTAATTTTTATTATTTTACAAATTCCAGCGACATGGTTAATTGCAAAATTCTCAAAAGATAATCAAATATTACATAATGTCAGCGGCAATATCTGGCAGGGGCAGGCAGATTGGCAACGTGGCCAGCTGCGAGGTTCAGTTCATTGGAAAACCCGCCCTTTAGATTTGTTATTGTTACGTCTGGGCGCAAATCTTGATATCCATAGCGGTAATACGCAATTCAGTGGGGTATTCGGTTATGGTTTAGGTCAAAAAATCATGATCAAGGATCTTCAAGGCGCTATTTCTCCTGAAACATTAAAGTATTTTGCCAATTGGCAATGGCCTGAAAATTCTATTCAATTGAAAGACGTACAATTTAATTATCAAAAAGAAAAAGGGTTTAGTGCTGAGCAAGGTCAATTGAACTGGGGTGGCGGGGCATTGAGCTATACCTTTGGTCAGCGTCAAGACCGTATGAATATGCCGTCATTGGTGGCTGAGATAAAAGATGAGAACGGCCAACTCCAGATTGATATTCGTGATCAGCGTAGCCAGAAAATGGGAAATCTCAGCCTAGATGCCAACTTGATGTTAGATGTGCAATTGACGCAACGGATGCTGTTGAATATTCCATCTTATCAAGGTAAAGCTGGACTAGATACCTATGTAATTAGTTCGCGTCAGCCGTTGTTGCAGGGTGGTTTCTGATGAAAGCAATTACTCAAAAAATGCAACAATTGCGTTGGCAGAAGCTTGATAAGTTAAGTGGTCTGATTCTGGCTTTACTGATTTTATGGTTGTGCTGGAAGTTAGCTTCATTGTTCTGGTGGGTGGTTGCACCGCCACAACCGATGCAGTTTGATCGGGTGGAACTGGGTTCGCAGCAGGCCCAGGTTCCTAACATCAGCTCATTTGCTTTATTTAATGAGCCAGCGGCAGCTTCGGCAGATGACAATGTCAATCTGGAGTTGCAAGGTGTATTGCTTGGTCACCCAAATCACTTGTCTTCTGCGGTCATTAAAATGAATGATACAGCTGAACGCTATCGAGTAGGTGAAACGGTGGGCTCAACCTCGTATCAACTCTCCGAAGTGTATTGGGATCATGTGATTTTGCGACAAGGTAATGGCGCAACACGAGAAGTCAAATTCAAAGGATTGGACAATGGTTTATATCAACCGGCAGCACCTGTTTTAAATAATGGATCGAGTGTCCCGCCAGCAGCAGCGCCTGCGCCTACCCAGAACTCACCTCAATCTGCACTTGGACAGGCAATCCAGCAAATGCAGGATAACCGAGAGCAATATCTGAAAAATATGGGCGTAAGCAATGGCGGGGATGGCTATGAAATATCGGACAAGACGCCGTCGAATTTAAAAAATACCTTAGGTTTACGTTCGGGTGATCGTATTTTATCGATCAATGGACAAACCGTCGGGCAAGGACTCAACGAAGTGCAATTATTAGAGCAAGTACGTCGTGAAGGGCATGCCAAAATAGAAATAAAACGTGGTGATCAGGTGATGACCATACAACAAAGTTTTTAGTGATCACACGTCACACATCAGTTAGGAATAAGTGCAGGTTATGGCTTTCTTGAATCATCAACGTCCACTTTGGGCATTACTTGCCGCAGCACCTTTGGTGGCGACAATCAGTACCCATGCGCAAGCACAAACATGGAAGATCAATCTACGTGATGCGGACTTAACAGCATTTATTAATGAAGTTGCTGATATTACAGGTAAGAACTTTGCTGTTGATCCGCGTGTACGTGGCAATGTGACGGTTATTTCCAACAAGCCGCTGAATAAGGATGAGGTTTACGACCTGTTCTTGGGTGTGCTCAACGTCAATGGTGTGGTAGCACTTCCTTCGGGAAATACGATCAAACTGGTACCAGACAGCAATGCCAAGAACTCGGGCATTCCGTACGATGCGCGTAATCGTGCAGGTGGTGACCAGATCGTAACGCGTGTGATCTGGCTACAAAATACCAATCCTAATGATCTTATTCCTGCATTACGTCCATTAATGCCGCAGTTTGCACATCTTGCTGCCGTGGCTGGAACCAATGCCTTAATTGTTTCTGATCGTGCTACCAATATTTACCAGCTTGAAAATATTGTCCGTAATCTGGATGGAACTGGACAAAATGATATTGAAGCAATCAGTTTGCAGTCGAGCCAAGCCGAAGAAATTATTGGTTTGCTAGAGACGATGAGTGCGACAGGCGCATCAAAGGACTTTATAGGATCGCGTGTTCGTGTGGTTGCAGATAATCGTACCAATCGTATTTTGATTAAGGGTGATCCAGACTCACGTAAGCGTTTACGTCAAATGATTGAAATGCTGGATGTGCCTTCAGCAGCTCGCTTGGGTGGTTTAAAAGTTTTCCGCCTGAAATATGCAAGTGCTAAAAATCTGGCTGAAATTTTACAAGGTCTGGTCACAGGGCAATCGGTTTCTTCTTCATCTTCGTCGTCATCAAATAGCAACAGTAGTTCAAATTCGATCAATAACCTGATTTCAAATAATCAGAATTCAGGCTCATCATCGGGATCATCTTCTGTTTCGACGCCTTCGATTAATTTAAATAGTAATTCTAGCAATAGTCAAAATGCTGGCATTACCAGTTTTAATCAGGGTGGCGTTAGTATTATTGCGGACCCTGCGCAAAATGCTTTGGTGGTGAAGGCTGAACCACAATTGATGCGTGAAATTGATGCTGCGGTTCAGCAACTGGATACGCGCCGTCAGCAAGTCATGATTGAAGCAGCGATTATTGAAGTGGTTGGAACTGATGCTGATCAGTTGGGCGTGCAATGGGCACTGGGTGACTTGAATAGTGGCGTAGGATTAATTAACTTTTCCAATTTGGGTTCTGGACTATCAAAAATCGCGGCGGGTTATTTAACCGGTGGTGCAGCGGGTGCGGCAGGTGCTTTAGGTGATGGTGCATCGATTGGTATCGGGAAGTATAAAGAGGGCAGCAATGGCTCTCGTCAGTTATACGGCGCATTGATTCAGGCATTAAAAGAAAATACCAAGTCTAACCTTCTTTCAACCCCTTCTATCGTGACCATGGATAATGAAGAAGCCTATATTGTGGTTGGTCAGAACGTTCCTTTTGTAACAGGTTCGGTCACCACAAATAGTACAGGCGTTAATCCTTATACGACGGTTGAGCGTAAAGATGTCGGGGTGACCTTAAAAGTCATTCCGCATATCGGTGAGGGTGGTTCTGTCCGTTTGGAAGTCGAGCAAGAAGTCTCTAACGTTCAGAACAGCAAAGGTCAGGCGGCCGATTTGGTCACCAGTAAGCGTGCAATTAAAACTTCGGTATTGGCAGATCATGGACAAACCGTTGTGTTGGGAGGCTTAGTCTCAGACAACACAACTTTGGGACGTCAAGGCTTACCTATATTAAGTGATATTCCGTACTTGGGCCGACTGTTCCGTTCGGATAATCGCAGTAATGAAAAGCGTAACCTGCTTGTCTTTATCCATCCGACTATTGTTGGGGATTCTGATGATGTTCGACGTATCTCACAACAACGCTACAATCAGCTTTATAGCTTGCAGTTAGCAATGGACAAGAATGGTAATTTTGCCAAATTACCTGAAAATGTTGCAGATATTTATAGCCAGCAGCCTGCGGCAAATTCACCTTATCAAAAAGTGCCGACTGCGACGCAAGCTCAAAAAACAGTTGTGGTGACGACACCTGTTGCGGTGGAACAACCGCAAGTGCAGCAGAAAACCGTGCAACTCCCTGTGAAAGAAACCGAACGTAGTAAAAACACGGTAACGACAACCACGATTCGTCCTGCGTCTTCACAGTAGCTGCACAGAAACGCTTATGTCACAATGTTACGATTGCGGGAAACTATAAAGGATATGCATCTATGACTTGGAAATTACAAGCCATTACAGGTGAATTTACGGGGCAGGAACTGAATATTGAGCGTGATATGTTGGTTGGCCGACATCAGGATGCCGATATTTTGTTGCAATCAGCCGATATTTCACGTCGTCATGCCGCGCTGTTGCTCAAAGATCAACAGCTTTGGGTGCAAGATTTAAACTCGTCCAATGGCACATTTATTAATGATGCACGCATTGAACAGGAAACTGAATTGCATGATGGCGATATTCTGCAATTTGCCAGCTTTGTGTTCTCGGTGCTTGCTCCAGCAGTGGAAACGGAATTACCTGAAATTGAAGCAGAGCCTGTGACTGCAAATACGCATGATCAAGGTATGCCGAGTATTGCGGAACGTGCGGTCGAAACACCAATCACACGTGATGGGATGCCACAACAGGTCGCGATTCCAAAACCAGCACCAATTCCTGAAGGTGTGCAGGTACAGGCTGTGCCTGAACCACAACCTGTTGCGCTTGAAGAGCCTGTTTCACGTGTGGCTGAAGAGAAAGAGCAACAGAAGAATGCTTCAGTTGGACTCATTTCAATTATTGTATTGATCATTTTAGCTGTGATTGCCTGGCTGTTCTTTAAATAATCGGGCGAAGCTTCTACAATCAAGGCATGCCCACGTTGGTATGCCTTTTTTATTTTTAGGGTGAAATGTCATGTCTATTGCACAGTTGCAACGTCGTCATCTGGTGTTGTTTGATCTGGATGGAACGCTGGTGGATTCGGCTGCTGACTTATATCGTGCCATGAATCTGAGTCTGACAAAACTGGGTCTACCTCTGGTGACTGAAGCTCAGGTTCGAGTCTGGGTGGGTAAGGGCGCAGCAAAATTATGTGAAGCTGTCCTGACACATTTATTTGGACGGGTCGATGATCAACAACAAGAGCAGCTGTTAAACACCTTTATGCAGGTGTATGCGCAAGAGCTATGTGTTGATACACGAGTCTATGAGGGTGTTCTACCATTTCTGGATTATTGTCAGGCCAATAATATTGCAATGGCCTGTGTTACCAATAAGCCAGAACATCTGGCGCGAGGGATTCTGGATGTTTTAGCGCTTGCACCTTATTTTAAAATGGTGGTTGGCGGAGATAGTCTGGCTGAGCGTAAACCACATCCGTTACCGCTTTTGCATTGTGTGCAACAAGAAGGAATCTCTACAGCTGAAACCCTGATGATTGGGGATTCAAGCAATGATGTAGAAGCTGCAAGACGTGCAGGTATTGATTGTATTGTAGTCAGCTATGGCTATAATCATGGGGAAAGCATTTATGACTGCCAGCCACAGCAAGTGGTTGATCGTCTGGCAGAGCTAGTTTAAGAAAATCAGATAGGGAAAGAGGTGTGAGGATGATGATGGTTTTTCGATGGCGGGATTAAAGCAGCATTAAAACAGGGAAACGCAGATAAATCGAAACCATAAGAGATAACTCATGACAACATCAATCCAGTTTGAACAATTAAAAGCAGCGGGCTACAACACCATTCCAGTTTATCGTCAACGCTTGGCTGATACTGAAACCCCGTTATCTGTTTTTGCACGTTTTAAGGAGCAGAAACAAGCCTATCTATTTGAATCGGTAGAGGGTGGCGAGAACTGGGCACGCTATTCCATGATTGGGCTAGGTGAGTCTACCGTTTTTTCATGCAATGCGGGTGTGTTAACCATTCAGCAGGCAGATGGTACGGTGACTCAGCAAGATTGTGCAGATCCGTTTCAATATATTCGTGATTTTCAAAGTCAATTTAAAGTCCCAAGCAAAGCTGAGTTACCTGATCTACCAAGTTTTACCGGTGGTCTGGTGGGGTACTTGGGTTATGACGCCGTTCGTTATATTGAGCCAAAACTGAAGAATGTACCTACTGCTGATCCAGTGACCTTACCTGATCTATGGTTGATGCTGTCTCAAACAGTCATTGTTTTTGATAATTTGAAAGATACTTTGTTCTTGATCCATCATGCTGATGTGAATGAGCCAGATGCCTATAACAAAGCACAAGCTAAGCTGGATCAGCTAGAACAATTACTGGCAACACCAGTAAGTTTGCAAGCAAAACCACATACCGCACCACATTTTGAATCGATTACTGGCAAGGAAAAGTTTCTGGAAACCGTGGATAAGGTGAAGGAATACATCCGTGCTGGGGATGTAATGCAGGTGGTGCCTGGTCAGCGTATGGTGTCTGACTTTGATGGTGAAGCTTTACAGGTTTACCGTGCATTGCGCCATTTGAATCCATCGCCTTATTTATTTCTGGTACAAGGTCAGACGCTGACAGATCAAAAGCCTTTTCATATTGTTGGTTCATCACCAGAGATTTTATCTCGTCTTGAAAATGGGATTGCAACAGTACGTCCTTTGGCGGGGACACGACCACGCGGTAAAACCAAAGAAGAAGATCTGGCATTAGAACAAGATTTATTGGCAGATGAAAAAGAGATTGCTGAGCATCTGATGTTGATTGATCTTGGGCGTAATGATGTGGGGCGTGTATCCAAGATTGGTAAAGTGCAAGTGACAGACCGTATGGTGATCGAGCGTTATTCGCATGTTATGCATATTGTGTCCAATGTGCAGGGTGAGGTGCGTGATGATATTGATGCCTTAGATGTGTTTAAAGCCACTTTCCCAGCAGGAACCCTTTCAGGTGCACCAAAAATACGTGCCATGGAAATTATTGACGAAGTTGAGCCAGTAAAACGTGGTGTATTTGGTGGTGCTGTTGGTTATTTAGGCTGGCATGGGGAAATGGACATGTCGATTGCTATCCGAACCTGTGTTATTCGCGATAAAAAGGTATATGTGCAGGCTGGAGCAGGGCTTGTTGCAGACTCAAATCCTGAATCTGAGTGGAATGAAACCCAAATAAAAGCTCGCGCAGTGATCAAAGCGGTTGAATTATCGTCAAACGGATTGATTTTATGAGTTTTTAACGGTTTTTTTTAAAAAAGCACTTGCATCGATTCTAAGTTTTGCTAAACTGCACACCGTTCCGATACGAAACGTACGAAACACTAAGAAAGAGCCGGCATAGCTCAGTTGGTAGAGCAACTGACTTGTAATCAGTAGGTCCACAGTTCGAATCCGTGTGCCGGCACCATCTTAAAAGTGTGATAGTATAAAGTAAAGAACAGCACTGTGTAAGTGTGATATGGTGAGATTCCCGAGCGGTCAAAGGGGGCAGACTGTAACTCTGCTACGAAAGTTTCGAAGGTTCGAATCCTTCTCTCACCACCATCTAACTTCGATAGAAGTAGTACCAACATGCGGGAGTAACTCAGTTGGTAGAGTGGCAGCCTTCCAAGCTGCATGTCGCGAGTTCGATCCTCGTCTCCCGCTCCATCGAAGATGTCGCTCTTATAGCTCAGTGGTAGAGCACTCCCTTGGTAAGGGAGAGGTCTCGAGTTCAAATCTCGATAAGAGCTCCAGATATACAGTTTAGTGGTTTATCCACAAGATTTTAAAGAAGCAGGCTATTATAGTCTGCTTTTCAAGTATTAGGTGTCTAGTTTTTTAGGCGATTGTCGATAAAGAAGGTTTTTCAGGGTTGTTTTTCTCTAAACTGGTGTCGACGTAAACGAGGAAAATCAAAATGGCTAAGGCTAAGTTTGAACGTAACAAACCACACGTAAACGTGGGTACAATTGGTCACGTTGACCATGGTAAAACAACTTTAACTGCTGCGATTGCAACGATCTGTGCAAAAACTTACGGCGGTGAAGCT
>NZ_BMDR01000011.1 GCF_014635885.1 Acinetobacter vivianii | reverse complement strand
TTTCTTCAAAGTCAACAGGTAATTTCGATATTTTTAAAACTTATCAACCAACCCAAGAATCCAACCTATTTAGCCAAATCCTTGTTTCTCAACAAGTTTTTATCTACATCACCGCCGATGGATGTGCATTCTACAGCATTCCCAATCCAATGCAACACCCTTTTTTAAATTTATTGGAATTATCTTATCGAGTGTTTATTTTTAGAGCAAAATTACATTTTTTCTTATCTTTTTCGACCGAATTTGTTTTAATACGATAAGAACAATTAAACTGTACTCTTGATATCTATGTTTTGCGTTAAGTGACGCAATCATTTTAATGACTGTATTTCGCTCTCACAGCGATTAAGGACTTATATGCATTACTCGAATTTTATCTTGCTTGGGTTGTTAACTGCTGGAGCTTGTTCATCAGTATTCGCTCAAGAGACTCCAAATGAGTCTGCCGCTCAATCTGCTACGTCGCAACCACAAGTTTCGGCTGAGCAAAAGGTTTCAACGATTCAAGCAATAAAAGATTTAAAGCATCTCACCAAGAATGATTTAAAAGTAAATGCTAATGCTGCACAACCTGATGCAGTTAAAGATCCTTTACAGCCATTGAATCGCCAGATTTATGCATTTAATGACATGTTAGATCGTAACTTATTAAAGCCAGTTGCAATTCAATATGTCGCAAAAGTTCCTGAACCTGTTCGTAGCCCTTACCGTCAGTTCCGCAAGAACCTTGGTGAGCCATGGAATGCAGTTAACCAGCTGATTCAAGGTCGTCCAGCACGTGCTGCTCAAACGTTAGGACGTTTTACTTTAAATACCCTTACAACTTTAGGTTTTGCAGATCCTGCACGTCGTTTAGGATTATCAACTGAAGAAGAAAGCTTTGGTGTGACACTGGGTTATTACGGTGTACCTTCTGGCCCTTATGTAATGTTGCCATTCTTTGGTCCAAGTACTTTCCGTGATGGTTTTGGTTTAGCGGCAGATAGTTTTGGGCGTCCACAGAAATATTTACTGGATGATCAGGAAGGTATTTACTGGTCAACCAATGTCTTGCAAGCAGTTGATGCACGTTCACAAATTCTGGATATTGAAGAAAGTCTAAAAGGTGATAAATATTCAATGATCCGTGACTTCTATTTACAGCGTAAGGCTTTCCAGATCGCAGAGAAGCGTGGCGACTCTGATGATGTTTCTTTTGTTGGTGATGAAGATGATGTTGACGACTCATCTTCTGATGAAAAGTGATCACATTAAAATAATGTTTTACAAACTTATGTATTGTCAGAGAATTTAAACTCTGGCAATACTATGTTATAGATCATCTTTCATCTACGATGAATCAAAAATGATCGTACAAAGGATTGACTATTCATCTATGTATTTCATTCAACCCACACGCTCCATACCCTGTTTAGATCAAGCTTTAACTGAGTTACCAAGTTTGCAGATCATTCAAGTTGATGATCTGGATTTGTATGATCAAACAATTATTGCAATTGCCGATGTACAAGATTTCTTAAAATATCAATGGAAACTGCCGACTGTTGTGCTTGCATTTGAGCACGAAGGCGCAGCTTTGGCTCAGGCATGGGAATTAGGCGCTTTAGCGGGCTGGATTTGGGATAGCTTGCCAAAAAATCCAATTCATTCTTTATTCAAAATCGATGCGCAATATAAACGTAATCAAGATAGTCGCGATTTGCCATCTGCGGCCGAATTACAAAAGCGTTTGTTGCCGAATCCGATTGAGCTCCCCAACTATCAGTTTGAATCTTTCTTTCAACCCTCGGCTTATTTGTCGGGCGACTGGTATGACTATTGGCGTTTAAATGATGAAGAGGTTTTATTCTATCTTGCGGATGTGTCAGGACATGGTGTCACCAGTAGCCTACTCACATCGTGGATGGCGGCTTTTCATGGTCGCTCAAAAACACCTAGTCAATTAATTCAAAAACTGAATGCAATGTTGGTGCAAGAGAATATTGAAAAGCACATCACCATGGTGGCTGGTATTTTAAATCTGGCGACACATGAAGTGCGTTGGTCTAGTGCAGGACATTACCCGCCTCCAATCATTTTTGAACCGAACCAGCCTCCACAGATTTTAACTACAAGTAGCTTTCCTTTAGGACTCACAGAAGAACTGGAAGTTGAAGAACATCGTTGTGTATTAAGTCGCCATGCGCGGTTTATTGTTTGTTCAGATGGGGCGCTTGAACCCTTCGATGGTGGCCTGAATGATCAATTCAATCAACTGGTGGAACACTTGCAAAATGATTCCTTTAAAGCCCCAGATCACGTGGCTGATGACATTGCAATTCTAAGCCTCCGCCGAATGAATTAATTTAAATATCAAAAACTTAATTAAATCTAGACCTCCGACCACTTGTGTCTGGAATATCACTATGGGATAATTTTATATCCTTTCTCTGAAAATGGCATTTATATGTCAACAGGTCATGTTGAATATGCAAGTTTGAACGGAACGCATATTTTCAAGCTTATTGGCGAAGTGCGTGCTCACTCTTGTATAAGTCTAGACAAACTGCTCAACCGAATTGAACAACAGCAAAATGTTGTTGGTGCAATCGTTGACTTAACTGAAACCACGTTTATTGACAGTACCGTTTTAGGCATTCTGGCAAAACTAGGTTTAAAGCTAAAGCAAGTTCATCAGATCCAAGCAGTCATGCTGTCAACAAATCCAGATATTACAACCTTAGCCAACAGTATGGGGCTAGGACAGGTATTTGTGATTTTAAATTACTGTGGTGATCCGAGTGTATGTACTTTGGAACTTACCGATGAACATGTCACTCATAGTGCCATGCTCAATACTGTGCTCGATGCACATAAAACGTTGATGCGTTTAAATGAAAATAACCAGAATATGTTTGAACCTCTGGTTAAACAATTGCAAAAAGAACAAGATTGCCTCAATCTCGATGCACATAAACAAAACGCTTGATCACTCAACCTGATATCGCGGCGCCTATATGACTTTACTTTCTGTTGCACAAATGAACTCCCAAAATGATATCGAAGCAAATTTCGATGTCATTGAATCATTAATTCAACAGAGTAAAGCTCAGGCTGCTGAGCTCATCGTCTTACCTGAAAACTTTGTCTGCTTTGCTGCGGGTAAACAACGTGAAACCGCAGCTCAATTCGAGAGTATTCAAAAACGATTAGAGCAACTGGCGCATCGCTATCAAATCTGGATAATTGCGGGCACGCTCCCATGCCCTTTCCGTCCAGATGGTTCAATCATTCAGGATGGTCGGGTTCGAACCGTCAGTTTATGTATTAGTCCTGAAGGTACAGAAGCTCGCTACGACAAAATTCATTTATTTGATGTGCAAGTCAGTGATGCAGTCGGCGGTTATCAGGAGTCTAAATTCTTTGAACCTGGTGATCAGGTCGTTGTTGCCAAAACACCTTTTGGTAACATCGGTCTGATGGTCTGCTATGACTTACGCTTTCCAGAACTGGCTTTAACCTTACGTCAGCAAGGTGCCAATATTTTAACGGCCCCTGCCGCATTTACCTATACAACAGGACAGCTTCATTGGCAGTTGCTGCTGCAAGCACGTGCCATGGATAGCCAATGTTATGTTTTAGGTGCTGCCCAGCAAGGCTGGCATGGTGAAAAACGTCAAACTTGGGGACATGCAGGAATCACGGATAGTCGTGGACAGCTGCTTCAAATGATCGAAACTGAGGGTCATGGTCTAATCACCAGTGCATTTGATCTTGAAGAGCAAAATACAATTCGTGCCTCTATGCCACTGATGCAACATCGCAAGCTCATCAATTATTAAAAATGAAACGCGATCAGCTTTTTTAATCGCAATTTTGCACAAAATACCAGCAATAGAATATATTCTGACCGTCTTGGTCAATTTTTACCAATGTACCATTTCTAGATTCATGATTTAATACAATTTATTGATCATCATAGAGCAAAGTCGAATGATTTTGGGATATGCATGATGTAACATCATCAACTCATTCTTATTAAGCTTTGTTCATGTTTAGATTTATCGCTGCTTTGTTTTTTTTGGGGACCACCGTACCACTTCATGCCACAACCGTTGATGCAAATACGGATGAATCGGCTGCTTCAACAACAGTGTTATCTACACCACAAAATTTATCTCTGAATGCTTTTGGTCAATGGATTATTGGCTGGGGAACAGGCCCAGAAGGTGCCAGACAACGTCTCGATAATATTCGACGTGAAGATGTTGCCGTGATTAAGCAAAAAGGCACCACCCTAGACATGATTCAGGCTTGGCAGAAGCATTTTGAACTTGAAGCAGAAAATAACCTTGGCAACCCGACAGCGCGTTATCGTGCTCGTCTCATGAAAAAAATTGCCGATCTCTGGTAACAGACACATCAAATTTATTATCTAGCATTGGCATAAGTCTTATCACTTATGCTTTTTTGTTTTGGGCACACAATAAAAATGAGAGCCGCCAGATTAATTTATTACCTTCCCAATATCCAATCTTTATGATTCAAGCGATTCGCACTTACATCCTTTATCAATGTGAATTGGCACAACTAATCACATCCTATACTCATAAATAAAACACCTACAAAACATAGAAACTCCCCTACACATATCACGACCAAAGATGGCAGGATCTATAACGTTTGCTGACTTGTATTTTAATTTAGATCCAGTACGATCAAATTGCATTCAATAATCTTCAGGAAGAATAATCATGTCATTAGAAAAAGTGGTTTATCGTGCAAAAGCAAAAGCAACAGGCGGTCGAGATGGCCGTGCAACCTCTTCTGACGGCGTTTTAGATGTAAAACTTGGTGTACCTAAAGAAATGGGTGGTGCTGGCGGTGAAGTGACCAACCCAGAACAACTCTTTGCTGCTGGCTATTCTGCATGCTTCTTGGGTGCAATGAAGTTTGTTGCAAACCGCGATAAGTTCAATATCAGCAAAGATGCCTATGTAGAAGGTGAAGTCGGAATTGGTCCTATTCCAACGGGTTTTGGTATTGAAGTCACTTTAAATATTTATCTGATCGGAATGGAACAAGCTGAAGCAGAACAATTGGTTGCTGCTGCACATATTGTTTGCCCTTATTCAAATGCGACCCGCAACAATATTGATGTGAATTTTAATATTGTGACTGCTGAATAATTTTAGCAACCATAAAAAAACAGCATGCGATCTGCATGCTGTTTTTTATTTCAAGGCTTAAATTTATTCTTCCGCAGCTTCATTGGTGACACGAAGTACTTCTTCCAATGTCGTTTTGCCAGCTAAAACTTTCAATAAACCATCATCTCGAATTGAAGCTGCATGACGGCGCGCATGATTTTCCAATTCATACTCAGCCGCATTGCCATGAATCAAACGGCGCATCGACTCATCGACTGGCACGATTTCATAAATTGCAGTTCGACCGCTAAAGCCTACATGTGAACATTTTTCACAGCCCTGTGGTTCAGGTAGCTGCATATATTCATCCACTTTCAGATGCTGGAAAACCTGACGCTCAAAATCATCCGCCTGACGCCATGTCACACAATGCGGACATAAAGTACGAACCAGACGCTGTGCAATCATACCAATCAAGGAACTCGCCAATAAGAAAGGCTCGATTCCCATATCTTTTAAACGCGTTACCGCACCAATTGCAGTATTGGTATGCAGTGTGGAAAGTACCAAGTGACCCGTTAACGAAGCTTGAACCGCAATTTCAGCAGTTTCCAAGTCACGAATCTCACCGACCATGACCACATCAGGATCTTGACGCAACATCGCCTTCAACGCACGCGCAAAGGTCATATCAACTTTGGTATTGACCTGAGTTTGTCCAATCCCTTCCAGTTGATATTCAATTGGATCTTCGGCTGTCAGAATATTACGGGTATTGTCATTCAGATCAGACAATGCGGCATACAAGGTGGTGGTTTTACCCGAACCTGTTGGGCCAGTCACCAGAATAATGCCATGTGGGCGATGGACCAGTTGGGTTAAGCGCTCGTAGTCATTTTTCATCAAGCCCAAATGGGTCATGTTTAAACGCCCTGCCTGCTTGTCCAACAAACGCATGACCACACGCTCACCATGCGAAGAAGGCAAAGTCGAAACACGTACATCCACTTCTCGTCCAGCAAGGCGTAATGAAATACGACCATCTTGTGGAATTCGCTTTTCGGCAATATCCAGTTTCGCCATGACCTTGATACGAGATACCAAGAGCGGTGCCAGCTCACGACGTGGCTGCACGATCTCACGCAATTGACCATCAACACGCAAACGTACTGACAGTTTTTTCTCAAAGGCTTCAATATGAATATCTGAGGCACTGACGCGAATCGCTTCCGATAATAAGGCATTAATTAAACGAACAATCGGTGCATCATCTTCCTGATCCATCAAGTCTTCAGCTTCAGGCACCTGATCGGCCAGACTCAGTAAATCGGGATGATCTTCCAGTCCTGCTGCAACTTGCTGCGATTCGCCTGTATCGCCCGCATAACTGGAACTTAATAAGGCATGAAACTCCTGATCACTACACAATTGATCGTGAGCAGATTTCCCCAGAATTCGACGCGCTTCCTGCAACGCAATACGCGCAGTGTCCTTACGTCGTACAATAAAAATTTGATCACCTTCATAGCGCAATAAAACGCCATGTCGCTTCGCAAAACTATAAGGAATTTGTATTTGTTTAAGTATTTGCATCACACAAATAATGATAAGAGAAAGTATTGAGTGTACTCTAAGCAGATTACAGCGTGAAGTCTGTTTAGCATACTCACAAAGGAATTTTGCATCTTGTCTCAAAATAATCAATTTGAAGTACCACCTTCCAATACGTTGAAATGGTGGGGTGAACAACAATTCGAACTTCAACAGGCCAAAGCTTGGCAATTCGGTTCATTGCTCTTTCGTCTGACTCGCGGCATTAAAGAATGGCGTCTAGAATATCATCGCCCTCAATTTCAGTATGACTACGAACAACAGTGGCGAATATTGAACGATATTGAATTTGCCATGCCGCCTCCAGCAAAAATTGAACGCTACATGTTTCATAAAACCAATAGTACGTTTCATTTAATGCCGCGTCTGGCTGATCGTTCAGTGGTGATTCGACCTGTAGATCCGATTTATATTCCAGCGGGTCAGCGCGGAACCTTATATATCAGCACACCGTTGTGGATCGCAGGTCTGGTGGATGGGCTTTCTGAACCGCTTTTTGATATCCCAGTCATTCAACCGAAAGACACATGGTTTGGTAAAGACCCACAAAATGGTGAGATTTGCTACGCCACTTCAGTCGACGGGCGTATCGATTTGAACCTACTTAAACCACGTGCTTTCCGAGCGGTCACTCCAATTGAGTTTCACAACACCAGTCATCATCAATTGCGCTTTGACCGTATGAATGTGCCTGTGCCTGCCCTGCCATTATTTTATAGTGAAAGTACAGGACGCTTATGGACCTCGCAAATCAAAGTCTATTACGAAGGCACAGATCATCCTGCAAGAATTCGCATTGAAAACAAAACCCCGACTCAGGCAGGTGAAGTCACCTATGTACATCCCCCTCGAGCCCCCGGTAGCACCTTATTCAATATGTTTGATTCATTCTTCTAAGGGGTTGCCATGCCGAATTCAAATATTCCAAAAGATGTTGCTGGCAGCCTGACCAGTGTTTTTACCAACATTAATTTTGAGCGCCTCAGCGAAATCGTGGTTGCCATTATTTTATGTTTTATCGGCTTCCTGATAGCGCGACTGGTCTCCAATGCCTTTATCCGCACCATTGGTAGCCGTTTTAATGCACATCAACGCCTATTATGGCGTCGAGGCATTTTTTACTTTATTTTCTTGCTGTTCATCATGACCAGTTTAAGGGAAGCTGGTTTTAAACTGAGTGTCTTTCTCGGTGCAGCGGGGATCTTGACGGTCGCTTTGGGTTTCGCCTCTCAGACTTCTGCAACCAACTTGATCAGTGGCTTGTTCCTGATTGGTGAAGGTTCCTTTGAAGTCGGTGATACCATTCAAATTACCTTGATTCGAGGTCAAACCATTGAGGGTGAAGTCATTTCAATTGACTTACTTTCAGTCAAACTTTTGACGCTGGATAATGTTTATATTCGCTTGCCGAACGAACAACTGATTCGAACGCCCGTGATGAACTTATCCAAATATCCGATACGGCGTATTCCGATTACACTCGCGATTAATTTCCATGAAGATATCATCAAAGTGCGCCAAGTCTTGTTAGATGTGGCAGCGAAATACCCATTGGTGATGGATGACCCGAAAGCAACGGTCACTGTTACGGCATTTAGGGAATCTTCAATTGAGTTGTTATTTGCGGTGTGGTGCCGTCAGGAAAATTCACTCAAAGTCCGCGATGAAATGCAGGAACGGATTCGTAATGGCTTTCTGGAAAATGAGATCGAAATTCCAGTACCGAAGATGGGTCTGATTGATCGACCTCTACCTTTGGAGAATGATGAAATCGATCAATATGCCAATCAGAAAGAACTGAAAAAAGACGAGAAAGAAAGATAATTAGCTTTCTTTCTTGGTCTCACTTAGCGCAGGTGGCAACGGTGCCAAATAAGCAATCACCAGCATCACCGCTCCCGAACCAATAAACGAAATCACGCGGGTTAAAGTGCCACTTTGCGATAAGTCCAATAACAACAGTTTCATGACCACTATTCCCAATAAAGCCGCACCGACAAACCAGATTTGGCGGATGTGGCGGCGACTGGAAAAAGTCATGAGAATGAAGGCTAAGATCACCCATAGCAATGTCAAACTGAGTTGCACATCGCCATTTGACCAGATTGCTGTCCCCCAGAATGGTGTGCCTAGATAATGATGCATGGCACGTACAACCACACTACTCAGTACCAATAGACCAATCAAAATCGTGGTCACTTTAAAGCCCCATTCTATCGAACGCTCTGCACTAAAGTCATGATGATAAATTACCCAGATCAGACCGAAGAACATCAATACAGACAGGATATCTGTCAGATTAAGCAGCGGTAGCACATAATATTGCTGTGCAGAATATAGATCTAGACTGATCAATACCAGCCAGAATAACGTTAGGCACCAGATCGGAACCTGATGGAGTAACTGGGTTTTATTCGATATAAATCGCCAGATACTATAAATCGCAGGGACAATCGCAAGCGCAACAAGTGGCATGATTGGGAAAATAGCTAATCCTATACTGGCAAGACTGAGCCAGAGCAAAGCTGACCACAACATAAGCGACGCTTTAGATGTGTGAGTACTCAAGCTGGTCAGTATTAACGTCATCGCAATCGAAGCCACAGCAAAGCTTATCTGATTTAAGCTACTCGACCAGTGCCAAACGGCATACACATTTTGAGCAAAACTTTCCGTGTAGAGCAAAGCTAATAAGCCGGCCAATAAGATCAGTTGTACATTGCCCCACTGCAATCTTGATTTAACATGTACCGCCAGACTAAACAGTGCCAGTAATATTGCCGCAATCGCAAGATAAGGACTCAGGCCATGTTGTTGCCATTGCATGAATTCAACAGCCGCAATTGCTCCAGAATATAAACCAAGTGCCAGAAACACGCCGCTCAGCATCCGCGCACTAAAGTACTTTTCGACTTCCTGATAATGCAACAAGTAAAAAGCCGAAATAAATTGCGCTAAAGCAAAAATTGCGGTGCTTAAAATCGGGAAATGATCATTTGACCAGACCTGAAACAGTAATGCTACCGAACTGAGCAAGACCAGTGCGACACCCACATAACGACTTAAACGGTATCGCTCAGTGACGCCCCAAACGATTAATGCCGTGCCTTGAATCACCCAGCCCGTTGAAGTCCAATGTGCTCCTTTAGCCAATGGGAAAATCAATGCAACAAACACCACCGCAAGGATAAAGAAACTTTTGGCCAAGATTGATAATTGTGGATGCTGACGTTTAATCCAGAGATTTAAAGCAATATAAGTCGCAGCAAGTGCAACAGCCCCCCAAGTGAGTGCTGAGGTAGAGTTATGCATTAAATAGGCATGTAAGGAAAAGCCCAAGACAGGCACACTAAAGATCAGACCGACATCCAAAATCGGCTGTAAGCGCTCAGATGTCGGATCTGTTTGTTGCTGCTGGTTTTGAGCACGTAGCATCAATTGGCTATAACGAATACTGAGCCAGATGAATAAAGCCATATGCAACCACAGGATCATATCCAAGATATTAAACTGCGCTGAATTTGCATAAATTCCGATGGTCGAACCACCAATAAACATGGTGGCAAAGAACGCAATTTGATGCAGGATTTTCCAAGGTTGAATAAAGTTCAGCGCTGCCACAGCCAAGTTAATGACAAAGTAATAGCCAAACAGGAAAATCACATCAGGATGGTTTTGTGGAATCACCAAAGGTGCAAGATAAGCCAGGGTCAATGCCAACATGGCTAAATACAGGGCTTGTTGCTTTAAACTCAGATAAACTGTGACTAATAATAAAATTACAAATAAAATACTGGCAGTCGTTAAGCTGGCAATTACGGCAAAATGATGAGAGAAAATCAGTGTCAAGAAAATGACGGCTAGCCCGACACCTTGTAACGCAACTGCAAATAATTGATTTTTCTTTTGCAGTAAATAACCTGCAACCGTCGTCACTGCCCCCGCACTGGCAATAAAACCCAGCTTCACACCAAGACTGAGTTGCCAATGTTCACTGGCAAAACGTAATAATAAAACCACACCAACCATGAGTACGGCGACAGCAACACGAAGAATTGGATTGCCGTGCATCATCCAGTCCAATGCAGGCTGCCACCAACTCGGTGTTTTAGGCTCAACGGCTTGAGTAACTGAAGTCTGGGTCTGTCCCAATGTTGCTTGATCTGATGAAGTCTCTTGATGCATCCACTCGGGATGCTGCTCGGGTTGAGTCGAATTTGAGGAAGCTGTCGTTGTGGGAATCGTTTCAATCTTCTGATCAGGATGGCTCTGCTGTGAGTGATCGAAGCTCCCCACTCCAACCTGATGTCGTTGAATAACGTCATGCTCCAAATGTAACAACCGGGTTTGAAAGGCACTGATCGTTTGAATCAGGCACAACAGCAATACCAATAAAGCGCCGCCAGCCAGCCACATCCAAGTATTGGCATAGGCAAATAGCGCGACGAGCGCCGCACCATATATCACAACTTTTTGTACGCCAATACCCGCTGTCTGTGCAAAATTATTCGGCATTGCCTGTTCAAGTTGCAGCAAGCGCTGATGAATCTCAGACAGAATGTGCACAATAACAACGGTCAGCCCAATCGTCGCTGCGATAACAGTCGCATGCCATTTAAATGCAACCGCACAAGCAAGCAGCACCGTCAAAGCAATCAGGACAAAAACCATTCCCTGTTTGTCTTTTTTATACATAGACTTATATCAATTATGACAGCTTCATTGCAGCTATCTTACTTGATCACTGCATAAGCAGGTATTTTCACATACAAAATACTGCAAATCTTAAACGACAAATCCAGCCGTACTCATCCGCGTTCAGATAAGACAGCCACGGCTTTTTCACGTAAAATACCGACTAATTTATAATTAGGATTTGCGCAATGCCACCTTTTGTCTTGGTTGACGGGTCTTATTTCTTATTTCGTGCTTTTCACGCTTTACCGCCATTAACGACGTCTACTGGCTTACATACCAATGCAATACGTGGTGCAATTTCAGCAATCCAGAAATTGATGCGTCGTACCCAACCGACTCACATGGCTGTCATTTTCGATACACCAGAGCCAACTTTCCGCCATAAGTTATCACCGATCTATAAAGGTGATCGTCCAAGTATGCCTGAGGAATTGTCTCAACAAATTCCTTACTTACATGCTTTGATCAGAGCACAAGGTATTCCGTTGTATAGTCTTCCCGGTGCGGAAGCAGATGACATTATTGGAACATTAACCAAACGCGCTTTGGCAGAAGGTCATCACGTCCTGATTTCGACAGGTGACAAAGACATGGCACAGCTGGTCAATGAGCACGTCAAACTGGAAGATAGTTTTAAAGAACGTGTTTTAGATGAAGCGGGTGTTTTTGAGAAATTCGGAGTACATCCAAATCAGATCATCGATTATCTCACGCTGATGGGCGATGCTTCTGACGGTATCATGGGCGTTCCAGGGGTCGGCGCGAAAACAGCGGCGAAACTATTAAATGAATACGGTACATTGAGCAATATCATTGCCAATGCCGATCAGTTGAAAGGCAAAATTAGCCAGAACATTAAAGATAATGTAGAGAACATCAAGATTGACCATCAATTGGCAAGTATTGTTTGTGATCTTGATCTGGCTTTAGATTGGCATGACCTTAAACTCACCAATCCAAATGTAGATCAGTTACGTAATCTCTATACTGAGCTCGAATTCCGTAACCAGTTACAATCACTGGATCATCCAAATAATCCAAACAGTTCAGCTTATCAACAGACATCACAAAGTATTGCCAAAGCTGAGCAAAAAACTGAGCAAGTGGTTGTTGAAGATCATGCCAGTCTGTCTAGTCAGGATGATCAACTGGGCACAGCCACCTATCATACAGTGCTTAGTCAACAGGACTGGGATGCGTTATTGCAAAGTATGCAGCAAGCGGATCATTTTGCGATTGATACAGAAACCACCAATCTGGATTATCGCTTTGCTGAGCTGGTCGGTTTCTCGGTCGCATTTGATGCCAATGATGCTTACTATGTTCCTGTTGCACATGATTATGAAGGTGCACCAGAACAACTGAATCGTGAACAGGTTCTGGCTCAGATCAAACCGATCCTTGAAAATGAACAAGTGAAGAAAATTGGTCATCATTTAAAATATGATGCTCACATCTTTGCCAATCACGGTATCACCATTCAAGGCTGGTATTTCGATACCATGCTTGCTTCATATGTATTAAATGCTGCTGCGACGCGACATGGCATGGATGATGTTGCCCGTCTTTATCTCAGCCATTTGACCACGACTTTTGAGCAAATCGCAGGTAAAGGTGCTAAACAAAAAACCTTTAATCAGATCGAACTTGAAGTGGCAG
This sequence comes from Acinetobacter vivianii, assembly GCF_014635885.1. Lineage (GTDB taxonomy): Bacteria > Pseudomonadota > Gammaproteobacteria > Pseudomonadales > Moraxellaceae > Acinetobacter > Acinetobacter vivianii. Next base: position 82,837 of record NZ_BMDR01000011.1, on the reverse strand, counting down.
CCCATTATGCCGCTGAAGATGCGCATGTTACCTATCGTTTATATGAAGTGCTCGCAGCAAAACTGAAAGCACATCCTGAACTGGTGAATATCCTGCATAACATTGAGATGCCAGTTGCTCGTGTGCTCACAGGCATGGAAGAAGATGGTATTAAGCTGGATCATCAATTCCTCGATCAACTCAGTGTTGAGTTTTCAGAAACGATTCAAACGCTTGAAGCTCAGGCAGCAGAACTGGCGGGCGAAGCTTTTAATGTGGCGTCACCTAAACAGGTTGGTGAAGTCCTGTTTGAAAAGCTTGGACTCAAAGGTGGTAAGAAAACAGCCACAGGTCAATACAGCACCAGCGAAAGTATCCTTGAGAAAATTGAGCATCCTTTAGCAGAAGTGATTTTGGAACATCGCGGTTTGGCGAAACTCAAAAACACCTATACGGACCGCCTGATTGTACAATCGAATGATACCACCCATCGTGTGCATACCAGCTATCATCAAGCCTTAACGGCGACAGGTCGTTTGTCTTCAACCGATCCAAACCTGCAAAACATTCCAATTCGCACCCCGATTGGCCGTCAGATTCGCAAAGCCTTTATCGCACCTGAAGGTCGCGTATTATTGGCAGCCGATTACTCGCAAATCGAATTGCGTTTAATGGCACATTTCTCTCAAGATGATGCTTTAGTTCATGCCTTCCAGCAAGGTCAGGACGTGCACCGTCGTACTGCTTCCGAGGTATTGGGTATTGATATTGAAGATGTCACCAATGACCAACGTCGCCAAGCCAAGGCGGTCAACTTTGGTCTGCTGTACGGGATGTCTGAATTTGGTTTAACCCGTCAGCTTGGCTTTACCCGTGAAGAATCTCGTAGCTATATCGCACGTTACTTCCAACGTTATCCGGGCGTACTGGACTATATGGAACGTACCCGCCAGATCGCTCGCGAACAAGGCTTTGTCGAGACGATTCTCGGCCGTCGTTTGTATACACCAGACATTATGGCAACCAATAAAATGATTAAGCAGGCAGCCGAACGTGCAGCAATTAATGCGCCGTTACAAGGCAGTGCAGCAGACATTATCAAGCTTGCGATGATTGCAGTCGATAAAATGTTGCCGAAAGATCAAGCCAAGCTGTTATTACAGGTACACGATGAACTTGTGTTTGAAGCGGATGCAGCAATTGCAGATGAACTTTCAAAACAAATTGCGGAAGTAATGCAATCTGTATTGCAAATTTCTGTGCCATTTGTGGTTGAAGTCGGTCAAGGACTAAACTGGGACGCTGCGCACTAAGCCAGCCCCCAGCTCATAAAAACATAATGTTTCTTGCAGACAGGGGATCAACTCCCCTGCGCTACAAGAACACGAATAATAAAGAATACCCGATAAAAATTAATCCGCATAGGAGAAAGGAATGCAATATGTCCTTTAATCAAGTTCAATTTAACCGTTACCATTCCATTGATTCATTACGCTTTATTTCCATCTTTCTGGTATTACTCCATCACTTTAATATTCCTTATAAATTGTTTGATACTTCCATCAATTTTCAAATTTTTGGAGAGAATATCACCACGCTTTTGGCCCGGAATGGAAATTATGGTGTCACCATGTTCTTTGTCATCTCAGGCTACCTGATCACCTCACATAGCCTTAAACGTTGGGGATCTCTAGCCCAGATCAATATTCGGGATTTCTATATTTCAAGATTCTCTCGCATTATGCCCACCATGATTTTACTCATCTGTCTGGTGAATCTTCTCGGTGCGTTTGAGCTAAAACCCTTTATGACCCAAGCGCCTAATGAGATTGTCGTTGCGCAATCCACTGTCAATCTGGCGGCCCTCACCTTTTGGATGAATATCCTGATTATTGAAAATGGCTGGGTCAACTATGTCTTGGGTGTCTTATGGTCGTTATCGGTTGAAGAAGTCTTTTATTTAAGCTTCCCACTAGCTGCATTGTTCTTCAGAAAACAAAGTTTATTTGTCTTAGTCTGTATCGGTCTGATTCTATTCGCGCCATATTTTAGATTCTTACATTACGGTGAAGAAAGTGGGGCTTATTTATACCATTACTTTTCCAGCTTTGATGGCATTGCTTTTGGCTGTCTGGCTGCTCTGCTTGCCCCGAAGCTGATCATTCAGCCTAAAGTCTGGTCGGCACTGAAAATGATTGCAATTGCAGTTATGCTGTTCATCTACTTTTCAGGATCGATTAAAGAAAATTGCATCTGGGGAATCAGCTTATTTGCATTTTCTACCGTGATCGTGATTCTGGCAAATGTCGCCAATGAACGAGAAAATTCAACATCTTCACATTTTGATTGGGTTAGAAATATCGGTAAGAATAGTTATGAGATTTATCTATTTCATCTCATCATTCTGGGTTTCTTTAAATTGTTTTATACACCAGCCTTGACTGAAGGTAATATTAAGCTCTTGTTATTGTTGATTTACTTTATTCTGGCAATTGTCCTAGGGGGGTGGATTGCACGCTACTTTTCTAATCCACTCAACCAAAGCATAAGACAACGCATGATCAAGAAATAAAAAATGGGCATTACGCCCATTTTTTATTGAATCAAACTTGCTTAAAGACCTGTTAACAGTACTTTAGCTGCTTCATTCATCAAGATCTCAGCAACATATAATGCCAAGAACGCCAAAATTGGAGAAAGATCAATCATTCCCATATTCGGCATGATACGACGGAAAGGTGCAAGCAATGGTTCAGCCAGCTCCTGAATCACTTCAATATACGGTGAACGTGTCTGTGTAAACATCACCACCCAACTTAAAATGATGGTCGCAAAAATCAAATAACGACAGAAACGGATCAAGTCCTGAATCATGGTCACAAATGTTGTGATCACCAGATACACAGCGCTGTGCGGCATCTGTCCAGATAAATACATCAAACCGAACATTTTCAGTAAATAAAGCACCACCAACAAAGCCACTGCCGCTAAATTGACACGCCCCTTGCCGACTGTTGGGAAAATACGACTAAAAATATCTACAATCTTGGTTGCTTTCACTGTCGAAAGTACCACTGGATTGTATGGACTCACTGCCGCCAATTGCATTAAAAAACGGAAAAAGACCAATAAAATTGCAACATTGATCAAAACACCAAAAATTAGCGCAGAACTTGCACCCATAATTGTCTTATCCTACTTAAACCGATTTAGTCTTGTCACTCAGCTCTTGCGCAAGCTCTTGGCTACGCTTCTGAGCTGCTGCAAGCGCTGCTTGAATATTTTGTGAAATCTGCGCACGATCAAACACCTCTAAAGCTGCTTGCGTAGTGCCATTTGGAGAGGTCACATTCTTACGTAATTCTGCTGGAGAATTTGAGCTGGTAATTGCCATTTGCGCCGCACCTAATGCAGTTTGCAAGGTCAATGCAGTTGCAACTTTTTCATCCAACCCCAAGTTTTTACCTGCACGAATCATACTTTCCATCAAATAGAAGAAATATGCAGGACCAGAACCCGATACTGCAGTTACTGCATCAATTTGTGCTTCATTTTCTACCCAGATGGTTAAACCTGTCGCTGCAAGAATCTGACTGGTTAATTCACGGTCTTGTGCATCAACAGCTTCAGAGGCATAAATACCATGCGCACCTGTTTGAACCAAGGCTGGCGTATTTGGCATAACACGGACAATACGCTGACTGCCACCAATCAAATCTGAAATGGTCTGAATCTCAGCACCCGCAATAATCGAGATCAAAAGTTTATCTGACAACAAACCATTTAATGGTTGTAATACCGTTGCCAACACTTGTGGTTTTACTGCCAATACGACGACATCTGTATTTTTGATTGCTTCCACATTATCTGTGGTGGTCTGAATCCCTTTTTCTTCTAATACGTGACGAATTTGCTCTACTGGGTCAGAAACGGTAATACGTGTCGTCGGTAAACCACGAGAAAGTAAGCCGCCAATCAAGGCTTGCGCCATATTACCGCCGCCAATAAAACAAATATTTTTATTCAATGCTGTCGCCATGTCCTACTCGTCATATCAAAAAGACTGCTGAAAAGTACAGTCAGAAATTAAACTTGGTTGCCAACCACCCTGCTCTAAATACTCAGATTGCGCCAACCAAAAACCTTTTGGGCTAAAAACCCCAAGCATAACATTATCCACGACTAATATTTGAATTGTATGACGTAACCAAGGCAAAATCTGTGCTTCTTGAATGGCTTTTTTGAGAGGCCAATGTCCAACACGACCATAAAGATGAATTTTTTCTCCGCCCTGACGTTTGATTAATGTCAACTCACGCCCTAACAGTTGTGCAGAAAGGCCCATGGCTTGCGATTCAATCTTAAATTGTCCAGCAGCAACCTGAATCACTTGTCCCATTTCATACTGTTGAGAAATAATATTTGGAAAGCTTGTTTGCTGTTCCGCATACAATTCATCATGGCTTAAACGGTATAATTTTTTCTGATAACGCGCATAGTAATACTGATGAATATGCAAACTTGCCTGCGCATCAGGTTTCGCCCAAATGACTTCATTCTGTAGGCGCTGCACCATATCGTAACTTGGCCGATATTGATCTTTACCTTTAATCCAGACGGATAACAGTTGTCGTTGCCGCGCTGTTGAAAGCTCAGCTAATTTTGTTAAATCCAGCTCACGATCCGTTGCACAATGCTGCCAGTCCTGTTTCAACACATCATTTAAGATTTCCGCTGCATCTTGCATCAGATAACTGCTTCGTGCCACAGCCGACTGCATTTTAGGGAAACGGTTTTCTAGCAGCGGCCATAATTGTTCTCGGCACCATGCCCGATCATAATGTGTATCGTGATTGGTCGGATCGGTGACATAGTTCAAAGCCAGTTGTTGTGACCACTGTTCAATCTGTTCCCGACTCAAATCTAAAAATGGTCGCCAGATGGTCATATCCTCACGGATATCAAGCTGTTGCATGGCAGCGAGTCCATTGACTCCCGCCCCAGAAAATAGACGTAATAAGAACGTTTCAGCCTGATCTTGCTGATGATGTGCTAAGACAAGAATTTCATTGGATTGTAATTGTTGCTGATAAGCTTGGTAACGGGCTTGTCGCGCTTGCTGCTCCAGATTACCAGTTTCAACAGTGACTTTTTGCAGAATAACAGGAATATTGAGTGCTTCAGCTTGCTGTTGGACGAACAATCCCCAGCCAGCACTCAGCGTTTGCAGCTGGTGATCGACATAAATGGCACGAATTCGATTTGGGAAAAGTTCAGACATCAGATACAGCAACAGCATGGAATCCATGCCGCCGCTACACCCAATCAAGAATTGAGTTTGTTCAGAAAAATGCTGTGTTTGTCCTAAGACGCGATGCCTAAATTGCTGCTGCCAAACTTCATTAAACGTTGATAACGTGCGTCGCATCGTTCTTGGGCATCCATCGGTTGCAATTCATCTAAAGCTTGCTTTAACACATCTTTCAAATCATGCATGACTTTTTCAGGTTGCAAATGTGCACCTTCACCTTCATCCACGACATATTCAACGATGCCTAAAGCTTGGAGTTTATCGGCAGTTAATGCCAGCGCTTCACTTGCTTGTGCTGCTTTTTCTGCGGTTTTCCATAAAATAGAAGCACAGCCTTCAGGTGAAATCACTGAATAGATACTATGCGAGAGCATAATCACACGATCTGCTACACCAATACCTAAAGCACCACCAGAACCACCTTCGCCAAGTACAGTCGCAATCACTGGAACCTTCAAACTTGAAAGTTGCGCCAAGCTGGTTGCAATCGCTTCAGCCTGACCACGCTCTTCTGCACCTACACCAGGGTAAGCCCCCATGGTATCAACAAACGTAAATACTGGTAAATTGAAGCGCTCAGCCATATCAAGTAAGCGCTGTGATTTACGGTAACCTTCCGGGTTACACATTCCAAAGTTATGCTGTAACTTTTCACGGGTACTGCGGCCACGGTGCTGACCGACAACCATCACAGGTTGCCCATCAAAACGTGCCAGACCACCAATCATGGCACCGTCATCACCAAATAAACGGTCACCATGAAGTGCATCAAATTCAGTAAAGATTTCACTGACATAATCTAGAAATTGCGGACGTTCAGGATGTCGTGCAATTTGAACCGTAGCCCAAGCCTTGGACTGAGTCGCTTTATTTTTCATAAGTCAAGAATGATCCATAATAATATGGTTAATCAACAAATTTGTCTGACTGAATATTTAACTCAATGTCCCAATGCTTAAACTGCAATTGTTCATCATGCAGGTCAGCAACTAATAAAGGCCATTGTTTAGCATCGCCAGATACGCTTAGTTGCCATTGTTGATCATTTACAACACTGAGTTCAATGGCAGGAAGCATCTGATCACTACGACTATGGTTCAGCAAAACAGCCAGACGAAGCAATAAACAAAGATAAAGTAAATGGCTACCACCGACCTTTAAAACGTCATTTTTTGCATCTGCACGCAACTTGCGACGGTGATGTGAAACCAGATGTGACAAATGGTTTTGATCAATTTGTGAGAAACCAGGAATATCCGAATGCTGCAATAAATACGCGCCATGACGATGATAACCAGCATGACTAATCGCCAGACCAATTTCATGTAAATAAGCTGCACGACGCAGTAAGTCACTGTCTTCAGTGGTTAAATTCAGACTTTCAGCCACTCCGTCAAACAATTGCTGAGCAGTGCTGACCACACGTTCTGCCTGTTTCGGATCCGCATTGTAGCGACCCATTAAGGCTTGCACACTACGGTCACGAATATCTTCATGCTTGAAACGTCCAAGCAGGTCATACATGACGCCTTCACGTAACGCACCATCAGAATATGCCAATTTATCGATATCTAAAACTTCAAAAATGGCAAATAAAATTGCAACGCCAGCTGGCAAAACTGCTCGACGGTCTTCACGTAGACCTTCAAAATCAATTTCTGAGATATGTTTAAATTTAAGTAAACGATCTTTTAACTTATATAAGCCATCACGGGTCAGATTTTCCTGTTCATCACTTAAGCCAAGATTGACCGCAATCTGACGACAGGCTTTGATGGTTCCACTTGAACCGACAACGGTATCCCAACCCACTGATTTATAGGTATTGGCAATACCTGACATTTCTTTACGGGCTGCTACTACAGCTTTATCAAATGCTTTGCTGGTAATCTCGCCATCCGAAAAAAAAGTTTTGCTATAAGCCACACAACCCATCTGTAAAGATTCGGTATGCAGCGGCTCAAACTCTTCACCAATAATAAATTCTGTTGATCCACCACCAATATCAACGACTAGACGACGACCGCCATTGGCCATGGTATGGGAAACCCCCAAGTAAATCAGGCGTGCTTCTTCACGACCTGCAATAATTTCAATCGGTTTTGGTAAAATTTCCGCAGCTTTTTGAATAAACTCGTGACCATTTTTCGCTTGTCTTAATGCGTTGGTCGCCACAATTCTTAAACGATTCGGTTGTACCGAACTTAAACGTCCCACAAAACGGGCTAAACATGCCAGTCCACGCTGTTGTGCTGCTTCTGTTAAATTCTTATTTTCATCAAGCCCAGCTGCTAACTGTACCTTTTCTGACATTGAAGCGACTTTCTTAACCTCACCGTGATCAACACGTGCAATTGCAAGATGGAAACTGTTCGATCCCATATCAATCGCAGCAAGTAACTCTTCATCAATCAGAAAATCAGACATTATTCATATAAACCCATGCTCAATTCACGCATTAGAGTAATTCACATGCTTACAATTTTAAAGTCATTTTAATCAATAAAAGTTACCTATTTCTGCTTTTAATGCATAAATCATTGTAGAAGTCGATGATCAACATCGTGAGCATCCATTAGACTTTTCATTTTCAAACTTGAATAATCGGAACAAACCCTTACATTGAGTAAAGTAGCAATGTAATATTCATCGTGATGATGAACTAATTCGCACTTTATTTCTTAAATTTGGAGCAACCTTATGTCTGCGACTATTGTTAATACAACTGATGAAAACTTCCAAGCAGATGTTTTAGATGCTGAAACGCCTGTACTTGTTGACTTCTGGGCTGGCTGGTGTGCACCATGTAAAGCAATTGCACCTGTACTTGAAGAACTTTCAAACGAATACGCAGGTAAAGTTAAAATCGTTAAAGTTGACGTTACTTCATGCGAAGACACTGCTGTGAAATACAACATCCGTAATATTCCAGCATTATTGATGTTTAAAGATGGTGAAGTTGTTGCTCAACAAGTTGGTGCAGCGCCACGTTCAAAACTTGCAGCATTTATTGACCAAAACATCTAATACGACTGTTGAATTGTCAGTGCTAGAAATACGCTATTAAATGAATAGTGTATTTCTAGTTAAAAATTGACAAATCCCCTGATTTCATCTATATTTCTGGATCAAGAAGCTTTGAATGGAATCTACTTCATTGCGCTTCTTACAAGACACAAAACATAAGATCGCCGCTCGGCAATAAACAATTGTTTTCACATTTCTCTCTGAAACAATGAACCAGACTACTGAATTGTGGTTGTGTAAATACAATTACATCAGCATGTATGTATGCGGTCGATTTTTATTCTTTCCCTAACGTAGTCCTCCACTTATTCCATTCTGTCTGACCACTTATGAACTTAACTGAACTCAAGAAAAAACCCATTGGCGAACTCATTAAAATTGCGGAGTTTATGGGCCTTGAAGGCATGGCACGTAACCGTAAACAAGATATTATTTTTGCCATTTTAAAGCGCCATGCCATGAATGGCGAAGAAATCTTTGGTGATGGTGTTCTCGAAATTCTTTCTGATGGTTTTGGCTTCCTACGCTCTGCGGCTGGTTCATATTTAGCTGGACCAGATGACATCTATGTCAGTCCATCACAGATTCGCCGTTTTAACTTACGTACGGGTGACACCATTACAGGTACAATTCGTCCACCTAAAGAAGGTGAGCGTTATTTTGCCCTATTAAAAGTTAACCAAATTAACTACGACACCCCTGAAAACTCACGTAATAAAATTTTATTTGAAAACTTAACTCCACTCTTCCCGACAGAACAGCTGATTATGGAACTCGGGAATGGTACAACTGAAGATTTAACAGCACGTGTTGTTGATCTTGTTGCACCGATTGGTAAAGGTCAACGTTCAATCATTGTTGCACCGCCGAAAGCGGGTAAAACAATGTTATTGCAAAATATCGCGCAATCCATTGTCCGCAACAACCCTGAAGTGTTCCTGATCGTCCTTCTTATTGACGAACGTCCAGAAGAAGTAACCGAGATGGAACGTACTGTTCGTGGTGAAGTTGTTGCATCAACATTCGATGAAGCACCTGCCCGCCATGTTCAAGTGGCTGAAATGGTCATTGAAAAAGCCAAACGTCTTGTTGAACACAAAAAAGATGTTGTGATTCTGCTGGATTCGATTACCCGTCTTGCGCGTGCTTACAACACTGTTATTCCTTCATCAGGTAAAGTATTGACAGGTGGTGTGGATGCGCATGCTTTAGAACGTCCAAAACGTTTCTTCGGTGCAGCACGTAACATTGAAGAAGGTGGTTCACTCACCATTATCTCAACTGCTTTGATTGAAACAGGCAGTAAGATGGATGACGTGATCTACGAAGAATTCAAAGGTACAGGTAACCAAGAGATTACTCTTGATCGTCGTATCGCTGAGAAACGTGTATTCCCGGCAATGAATATCAAGAAATCGGGTACTCGCCGCGAAGAACGCCTCATGAGCGAAGAAAATCTACGTAAAGTCTGGATTCTTCGTAAGCTTCTTCATCCAATGGATGAGCTTGCGGCAATGGAATTCTTATTGGATCGTATGAAAGAAACCAAGACTAACGATGATTTCTTTGATCAAATGAAAAGAAAAGCCTCAACCTAAAGTCGGATAAAAAAAGCTACCTTAATGGTAGCTTTTTTTATTTGGTTGACATACTTACATAATATTTACATTTTTTTAAAAAAGTTACCAAAAACACTATTTCATTGATTTATTTATATATTTATAAAATAACTTATTTAATTTCCGCAACTTACCGATTTAGATTTTATAATCTATAGTTATTTTCTATCAAAAAACAGCCGAATTTTGCCCATTTTTGTCGTTTTGTTGGACAGAACAGTAGTAATTCACGAATTGCTTTGATACGATAGCGTCAGACCAGTTAGGCTGCTCCCTGCGTTGTTACCTAAAGCGTTTAGGAATAATAAAAGCACAAACAGACTAACTTAAGGTTTTTTTTAATCTCACAATTTTATGAGAGTGATGCCATGTTATTCAAAAAATTCGCTGTTGTTGCTGCTATTGCTACTACTTTAGCTTTCGTTGGTTGCTCTAAGAAAGAAGAAGCGCCAGCTGCTGACGCTAAAGCTGCTGCTTCTGAAGCTGTAGTTGCTGCTTCTGAAGCTACTACTGCTGCTTCTGCTGCTACTGCTGCCGCTGCTGCTGCTCCAGTTGCTGCTGCTTCTGAAGTTGCTGCTCCAGCTTCTGCTCCAGCTGCACCAGCTTCTGCCGCTAAATAATCTAGTTTTTAGATTATCGAAAAAAGAGAACCTTACGGTTCTCTTTTTTTTATGCCCTAATTATTTAGAATTCAATCAAAATAAAATATAAAAAAGCAGATCAATCGATCTGCTCATTTCCAACACGCTGTCTAAATTTCTGACCCGCTCGGAACGTTACCACGCGACGGGCAGAGATTGGAATCTCTTCACCAGTCTTAGGATTACGTCCTGGACGTTCACGTTTGTCACGCAACTCAAAATTACCGAACCCAGAAAGTTTGACTTGCTCACCCGCAATCAGTGCTTGGCTGATTTCGTCAAAAAACAACTCGACCATTTGTTTTGCTTCGCGGCGATTTAAGCTAGTAAGCTCACTTAAATGGTCCGCCATATCTGCTTTTGTTAATGCTGTCATGAGGCCCTCAATGTCGCTTGGTAAGTGTCTTCCAACACTTGAATAATGTTATCCATACCAGATTTAATTTCAGCATCTTCAAGCGTACGAGTTGGATGTTGCCATAACACTGCAAAAGCGAGAGAGCGTTTGCCTTGTTCAACTCCTTGCCCCGTATACACATCGAACAACCATGTCGAGTCTAGTAACTCTCCACCAGTTTGCTCAATTAACCGCTGAATATCTCTTACCTCAATATTATCAGAGATTAAAAGCGCAATATCACGTCTAACTGATGGAAAACGTGATAATTCTGTAAAATTAGATACATAAGATTGCAAAACAGCCTGCTGATCCAGCTCTGCGACCCAAGTTGTGCCCAAATCTAGTTCATTTTCCAAAGATGGATGTAAACGACCGAGATAACCAATCGACTGTCCATCTAACAAAATTTCCGCAGATTGACCTGGATGTAACCATGCACGCTCGGTACGGACAAATTCAACCCCAATACGACCTGCTGCCAGAATCTCTTCAACCTCACCTTTAAAGTCAAAGAAATCCATAGCCTGAGGTTTTGCATGCCAAGATTCAGGTGTACGTGAACCGACAGCAATCAATGCCAGGGTTGGGATCTGTTTAAGGTCATGAATACTTTGTGCATTCTGATAATCAAAACGTAAACCGAGTTCAAAGAAACGTACACGTTGCTGTTGACGGTTTAAGTTGTACTGTACGCAAGGAATCAAGCTTGATAACAAGGTACTACGCATCGCAGCCAAGTCACTTGAAATTGGATTCGCCAACATCAATGGCTGTACTGCTGGATTCAACTGCTTTTCAAGTTTTGCATCAGCAAAGCTAAAGCTGATGGCTTCTTGATAACCTAATGTTGCAATCGTTTGACGTAATTGTGCAACCTCAAAGCGGTCTTGATATTTTTCTAATTTCACATCAATTTTTGGCAAACTGATTTGAATATTGTCATAACCGTCGATACGTACAACTTCTTCAATCAAATCTTGATAAATCGCCATATCATAACGATACGAAGGAGGAACAACACTCCACTCGCCTTCAGCGATTGCGGTAACCATACAACCAAGGCGTGTTAATGCATCAGCAATAAAATCACTCGCTACTTGATATCCAAGTAACTGATCAACTTGCGCCTGTTTCAATACAATCGCTTCACGTTTTGGCAATAAAGTCGTTTGTTCAGCCACTGTGATTGGGCCAAACTCACCACCAGCAAATGCTTGAATCAATTCAGAAGCACGATGCATTGCGATCATTGGCAATTCAAAATCGACACCACGTTCATAACGTTGAGATGAATCCGTATGTAAACCAAAACGACGCGCACGACCAGCAATGGCTAAAGGCGCAAAGAATGCACTTTCAAGGAAAATATCTTGCGTATCATCGGTAACAGATGATGCCAAACCGCCCATGATACCTGCAATGGCTAATGCTTTTTGATCATCAGCAATTACCATCATGTCATCTTGTAACTCAACTTCCTGATCATTAAGCAACACTAATTTTTCTTTAGGTTGCGCTTGACGGACGTGAATTGAACCTTCGATTTTCGCCAAATCAAAAGCATGCATAGGTTGACCTAACTCAAGTAATACATAGTTAGTAATATCAACCAGAATGCTATGGGTACGGATACCTGAACGTGCTAATGCTTGCTCCATCCAGTCTGGTGTTGCTGCTTTAACATTTACATTTTTAACAATACGACCCAAGTAGCGTGGCGTACCTTCAGTCGTGATGGTCACTGCTTTTTCATCAGCGATGGTTGCAGGAACAGACTGAATCTCAGGCTCATTCATCGTTAACTGATTGATCACTGCAATTTCACGTGCAATACCACGGATACTGAAACAGTCACCGCGGTTTGGCGTAATACTGATATCAATCACGTTGTCATCAAGTTTTAAATATTCACGGATATTGATCCCAACTGGCGCATCAGCGGGTAATTCCAATAAACCGTCAATCTTGTCTTCTAAATCAATTTCAGAAGCACCGCATAACATGCCATGTGATTCAACACCACGCAGTTTGCCTTTTTTAATTTTAAAATCACCAGGCAATACCGCACCTACGGTTGCAACAGGCGCTTTCATACCAACACGTACATTTGGTGCACCACAAACGATTTGTAATGGCTCACCCGAACCAATATTCACCGTGGTCACACGTAAACGATCCGCATCTGGGTGCTGTTCAACGGTGAGTACTTCACCCACAACCACACCGGTAAATGGTTTCGCCACAGGCGCCAAATCATCAACTTCCAAACCGAGCATGGTTAATTGATCAGACAATGTATCGCTATCAATGGCTGGGTTCACCCACGTGCGTAACCAATTTTCACTAATTTTCATTTGTATAAACCTTATCTAATCCTGAAAAAATGCTTAGGCAAACTGGCGTAAGAAACGCACATCATTTTGATAGAACATACGCAAATCATTGATGCCATAACGCAACATTGCAAAACGCTCTACCCCTAAACCAAAAGCAAAGCCTTTGTATTTATCAGGATCAATACCTGCAGCACGAAGTACATTTGGATGCACCATGCCACAACCTAAAACCTCTAACCAACGACCGCGTTCATCCATGATATCCACTTCGGCACTTGGCTCTGTGAATGGGAAGTAAGACGGACGGAAACGTACTTTCAAATCTTTTTCAAAGAATTCATTGAGCAAGTTAATCAATAACCCTTTTAACTCGGCAAAGCTGGTGTTCTCCGCCACATATAAACCTTCGATCTGATGGAACATCGGTGAATGCGTTTGATCCGAGTCACAACGATAAACACGGCCTGGGCACACAATACGAATCGGTGGCTGGCTGGTTTCCATAGTACGGATTTGGACACCCGAAGTATGCGTACGCAATAAATGTGTCGCATCAAAATAGAAGGTATCGTGCATGGCACGCGCCGGGTGATGTCCCGGAATATTTAAGGCTTCGAAGTTGTGATAGTCATCTTCAACCTCAGGACCATGCGCAACCTGAAATCCCGCCTTGGTAAAAAATTGGCAAATACGTTCTTGTACTTGAGTAACAGGATGAATACTTCCCATGCGCTGACCGCGACCTGGCAAAGTAATATCAATGGTTTCACTTGCCAGTTTCTTCGCAAGTTCAGCTTGTTGTAATGACTGTTGACGCTCGGTCAAAGCTGCATTGATTGCTTCACGAACAGCATGGATGGCAGCACCTTGTACTTTTCGTTCTTCAGGATCCATTTTTCCAAGTGCTTTCGACTGCTCTGCAAGCTGGCTTTTTTTCCCTGTAAATTGCACACGTACTTGATCGAGTGCAGCAAGGTCTTGAGCCGCTGCAATGGCAGCAAGCGCTTCAGTGGTCAGGGCTTCCAGTGACATAGTAACTCTCAAAGCAACAAAATATAGAAATATAAGAAAACGCTATAGTTTATCAGCTTTTTACCTATTTTATGAAGCAAAACCAAGCTTTAAATCATCTAGTTTTTCTGCATAAACTTGGGAGTAAAACAATAGAAGAATGAAAGAGATCCATTAATTTTTTGAAAAAAATGATCAATAATTGAATAAAATGGATAAGATACCGATATCGTCAATGAGAAATAACAACGATGGCGCTTGATCAAATCTGGAAACAGCAGCTTAGCCTTGTCACCTATGGCAATGAATACCTTGCAGGGAATCTTAATTTTAGTCGCTGGATCGACCATCCAGTTTTTGATCAGAATCGTCTAATCTTCAGAGATTTACTTTCGCAGCACCTACTGGCTCAGCACTTCCAGATCTGGCTTGAAGGTTTAAAAAAACAAGGCGTCAAAAAGCTGAGTCTACATTTGTCCAGCGTACTCAATGATGAGCAGAATCCGAATGCCAATGTTGAACTGCTTCCCTTTGCACATTTTATCGTAAGCCATCAAGCCAACAAAAAAACAGCCTGGATCTGTGGACATGAGCTTGCCGAATGGGACAATAGTGATAGTGAGTTTCAAGCCCCTACTTCTCAGCAATCAGCACTACGTCAGGAAGATCTTTGGCGTTACGAGTTAAATGATAAATTCGCCAAGAAAATCGATGCCGATCTAAAAAAAGTGAATTGGAATGAAGTTGCTATTTTTCTGGAAAGAGAACTGTTTGACAGCAAATATGCGGACAACTTTATAGAACCTGAACAGCAGGATTTTCCTTTCTATGGTTATGAAGTCGATCCAGAAGACCTCTCCAGTCAGCAACAGGCCTTGATCCCAACCGACTATCCAGCTGACTGTGCACACCGCTTATTACATCGCACCCAAGCATTAGTGAATTATTTAGAACAGCAAAAGAAGCATCCTTACACAGCTACCGGCGAATTACTCAGTCCTGAGGAGCAGATTAACCTACGTAACTTTTTGCAAAAAGCGGATGACCTATTTGCCAAGCTGATCGTGAAAACCGCCAATCATTACCAAACGGCGCAACTAACGGCAGAAGAACCAGAAATCGTTGATCGAACCATGGAAGTTCCACAACAACACAACCCAACCCAACAGCACCACAAAGTTGGCGCTTCAGGCGTGATTAAATTAATTCTCCTCACCATTATCATCTGTGTTTGTGCATATTATTTTGGTTTATAACAACGGGCTAAATAAAAAACCTAGATCACGTCATCTAGGTTTTCTGTTTAATCTAAAAAGTCGGCCTGATTTTGATAATGATTTTATGACCACCATCATGCTGATTGACAATGTGATGGATATTTTCAATTTCACCCTCCACTTCCGCATCGGGGCCATAAAAGATCCGAATGGTTTCGCCCTTTCTTGGCAAGATACTTAATTCTGTTTCAATCGCGCCTTGTTCTAAACCTTCTACACTCACTCGCATATTTTTATCCCAATCTTGTTTTCTTTACTGTAAAAAGATTCAGGAAGAAAAGTCTATTGCAACATGTTTGGGTTATGTAATCTCTAATTAAATCAAAAGATTGGTTTATTCATCATAATCCAGTTCATCTTCATCCACATTGATAAAATCTGGTTCTGGCGTTTGTGCAAATTGCACAGCAAGAATATCACCATGTCCCAATAAACTTGCTTTGGCAACACGATGCATACCATCCATTACCCGACCTTCCGCACACAAAATAATGGGATAACTCAGATCAGCAGCTTCAACCAATTGAAAATGTTCAATGATTTGCTGTGTCGTCGGAGATAGATTTGGAAACCAATAAGCTTCGTTGAGTTCTCGAATATCAGCAAGTTCCACTTTCTTAATCACAAAAGTTTTGGTTAGCTCAACCAGATGATGTACATCCCAGATATGAGTATCTTGACCCACTTGTCTAAAGTGATATTGTCTGCGCACGTTTTAATCCATAGATAATTTCAGCTATGATTATCAACTTAACTTCTCATCAATAATAGTATTTATAAAACCATGACCGAGAATTACTGGAAGTTTATATTAGGTTTACAACATAATGCTCAGCAGTTTTTTAAAGGCCTCATTTCTTATCATGCTGTTCGTCACCATTGGAGCATTCGTAATCACGATATTTTTATGGTGAGAGATTTAGATGATTACTCACTTATTTATGACTCTATTGATGCTTTAATATTTGATCTATTCCATCAAGGTGCCTACGATTGTTCACTTTATCCTTTTGCTCTACTTTTTCCTGAATTTGAAAAAATTCAATCTAAATTTTTATTTGAAATAAATAATTATCCAGTATTAGTCTTCAATCTAAGACATACCAATATCGCATTAATAAAAATAGAAAGAGAGATTGTAAAAGATATCCAACCTATAGGCGATCCTAGAGAGTTTTGGGGCACTCTATCCACCCAAGACGAGTGGAACTATATGTTGTTTACTCTTATTCCTCTAAATTTAGAACAAAACAAAAAAATTAGAATATTTAATAACGATCTGAATTGGGAAAATTTCTATAAAGAAACTCAAGAGCTTATTCGTTCTGCACCTTATCAATTTTATGGAACCTATGATATTTCATTCACAAACAACTTACATCTTTACCCCCACGAAGAAGAAGGATGTACTTTTCCATTGCTAGAGAATCCCTCTTCACAAAATAATCTTGCATTCACCCTGCTTCAACAGTTCGAAACTTTAAAAATTCATCTTCGAGGTTTAAAACATCCACGTAATGAAATGTCTAAATATCACAACTTTGATTTGGAAGAAATTAATAAATTTAATCTCTATGAGGAATCAATTGGTCAACAGTTTGTCCAACTTATTTGCCATACTGCTAATAGTTATCAAGCATCTTATATCTCGGTAAAAACTCAAAATGAGTTAGAAAAAGAAATAATATTAAGTAAAAAAGAATCTGGTTTGCAAGATTCATCAGTTATCGAAAATACCACTTCGCCAGAACCTGAAACTATTTCTGGTTGGCGAGCACTAACCACTCTACTTATCGTCTTAGCAATACTCCTAATAATATTATATGGTCTATTTTTATTGGTTCAGAAATATGAATTTGCTAAGTTTTTATTAATTATTACCACAATCTTGTCTGTACTTATAATTATAGGAAGGAAATAAAAAAGACCGCTAAAAAGCGGCCTTCTTTGAATCTCTAAGCTTATGCAGCTAATGCGCCTTTAGCTTTCTCAGCTAAAGCAGCAAATGCAATTGCATCATGCATAGCGATGTCAGCTAATACGCGACGGTCGATGATCACTTGAGCTTTTTTCAAGCCATCGATCATACGGCTGTATGATAAACCGTTTTGACGAGCACCAGCATTGATACGCGCAATCCATAAAGCACGGAATTGACGTTTCTTTTGACGGCGGTCACGGTATGCGTATTGACCAGCTTTGATTACCGCTTGGAACGCTACGCGATAAACGCGTGAACGAGCACCATAGTAACCTTTAGCGCGAGCAAGAATTTTTTTGTGACGACGATGAGCCACTACACCACGTTTTACACGAGCCATTTATAATCTCCTTAGATGTATGGGCACATAGCACGAACTGATGCAACGTCACTTACGTGAACCATTACACAACCGCGCAATTGACGGATACGCTTAGCAGATTTTTTGGTCAAAATGTGGCGCTTGAATGCTTGTTTGCGCTTGAAACCGTTTGCAGTCGCTTTAAAGCGTTTAGCTGCACCACGGCGAGTTTTTAACTTAGCCATAGTAACCTCTTTTGGGCACCTGTTCGGCACGTTTGCACTATTGCAAATCGACCTGCAGGTAAGGAAGGCAGTATGATATAGCATCTATCGCTAAAACAAAAGTAAAATGCTCATTTTTTGATAGAAATAGACGTGTTTTCCCCAAACGTTATTTTCCATAATTAATTCTCAAATTATGAGAAACATACACAAAATCAGCGCCTATAATAGAGTCAAATTCTTAAATACCCATCCATATGAATATACAGAATGATGCTTTTGCTGCCTTGCGGTATCGGGATTTCTCTATCGTGACTGTTAATCAGTTCTGCTTAACACTGGCAATCCTGATTCAGGAAATTATCGTTGCCTATTCACTGTATCAAATTACCCGTGATCCACTCACACTCGGCTTTATTGGACTGGCAGAGGCGATACCTTTTATTACCTTGTCTTTATGGGGCGGTTATTTTGCAGATAAGCTGAATAAACAAAGCATCATGAAAGTCTGTTTATTCTTTTCTATTCCATTACCTTTAGTGCTTTGGGGATTATTCCATTTACATGGTTTAGAAAAAATTGGCATAACAACCCTCTCTTGGGGCATTTATGCGGTCATTTTTGCCTTAGGTACGATTCGAGGCTTTTACAATCCTTCCGCAACATCGCTCAAGCCTTTTTTGATTCCTCGAGAACTATATGCCAATGGCGCAACATGGACCACGATTGGCTGGCAAAGTGGTGTCATCATTGGCCCCATGCTCGGTGGTTTTATGCTGGCATTTTTGGGGCGTGAAACCAGTCTCTTTGCAGTATCTGCATTACTGGCCGTTTGCTTCGTTTTGATTAACTGTCTAGAGAAGCGAACTTTTCCGAAAATGGAAACCGAAAATGTACTGCAAAGCCTGACCGATGGCTTCCGCTTTATCTGGAAAACCAAGATTGTGTTATGGGCGATTTCACTCGATCTGGTTTCTGTACTGTTTGGCGGTGTAATTGCACTATTGCCGATTTTTGCCGAGGAAATCTTAAAAGTCGGCCCCGAAGGCTTAGGTTATCTACGTGCTGCCCCTTCTATTGGTGCCTTGATCACCATGATTGTCCTGACCAAGTTCCCACCAATGCATCATGCTTGGCGTAATATGCTGTTGGCTGTGGCAGGTTTTGGTATTTTCACTATTCTGTTCGCCTTCTCAAACCATATGTGGCTTTCCCTGTTTGCCCTCGCAATGACAGGTGCCTGTGACAGTGTTTCGGTTGTCGTCCGTCAAACTGTGCTGCAAATTTTCCCACCTGAAAATATGCGTGGCCGAGTGGCTGCGGTAAATGGAATGTTCGTGTCTTCAAGTAATGAATTGGGCGCATTTGAATCAGGTCTGGCAGCCAAATATCTCGGAACTATCACAGCCACCATTTTCGGAGGTTGTATGACCCTTGCCGTAGTGAGTTATTGCTGGTTTAAAACCAGTGACTTATTCAAGGTCGATATTACCAAAGGTTCAGATCAATAGACCAGAGAGGAAGAATTTGTCCTTCCTCTTTATTTTTAAAAGATGCCAAGATATACAGCATATAAGGTTAAATAACGCCCACCTTTGGCGATTGTGACAATCACTAAGAATCGCCAAAAGTTCTCCTTCATCAAGCCTGCAATCAGGGTAATCGGATCACCAATCACAGGTGTCCAACTCAATAACAGTGAATAAAAGCCATATTTATGATAAATCTGCTGGGCTTGTTGTAAGCGTTGCTCAGAAACAGGAAACCATTTTTTATCTTTAAAATGTTCAATTTTCAGGCCAAGCCACCAATTCACACAGGAACCCAAGACATTACCAATGGTCGCAACCAAAATTAGATAAAAAGGATTGGATAAACCTTGTACCAGCAAGGTCATTAATACCGCTTCAGATTGTAAAGGTAATAACGTCGCTGCGCCAAAAGCCGAGAGAAATAATAAAAAATAAGACATCAATTTAAAGGGATTACTCAATATCGATCAAAGTATATCAACCTACAGCAATATAACTTGAAATTATTGAGTTCGTACCAGTTTTTCCCAAGCAGCCTGTAATTGTCCATCACAGATATTCATTTGAAAAACGGTCTTAATGGTACGCTCAAACTCATCAAAATTGGTTAACTCTTTTTTATTAGATCCCCCTTTGCCATGCGTTCTTAAGACCCGATCTTTTAATGTAATCCGCATTTCGCTATTGGCAGTAGATAACATTAAGTGCTGGGTAAATAAAGATTCCGAAGAAGTCGAAATAAACCAGTTTGCGACCTGTGCATCGGCATGTGCAATCTGTTGCTCTGGATCAATGGCATAGACATTTATCCATTCATTATGGATACAGACCTGCAACATATATTTCATTCCTGTAAGCACCTCACCACTTAAACCACTTTGTGCGACTTCCACAAACCTAAAGGATTCTAATGAGGTGGTTTGAGCCTCACCAATGCGATTCATCGACAAGATACTCGTCGGTGTCATCCCGCCAAAACCGGGATCATATAAAAAGAGTTGCTGATCAATACGAACCAGTGTCAATAAATGACTCATTACAGGGGTGGTTACAGGTGCACCCTGATAATACACCCGTCCCAGCACATTATAAGCATCGTACCCCAGTTCAGTTAACGCAATTCTGGTTAAGGTACTATGCTCTAAACAATACCCCCCTTGATCGTTTCTTAATAACTTTTGAGCAAGTTGGTCCGATGCTAATGAGACCTCCCTTCCCAAGAAAGAAGAGAAATTGCCAAAAGGAATCGCCTGAACATGAAGACTTAATAAGGTTTTTAGATGAGCCAAAGTAGGTGAGAAACCATCTTCAAAGCCAAGTTTGTTTAAATAGTCCGTTGAAATTGTTGATTGCATGATCTTTATTTTTGATGAGCTTAAATCATCCTAACCTGATCATGCCAAGACAAGATGAAAAATTACACAATTATAAAATAGCTTCGCTTATACGGCTAACAGGGAAATTACACCAATGATTTATATTTCGTTTTCAATTTTTTAGATCGAATAGAAAAATGTAAAACTGAAAAAAGAAATGGAAAAAGGAATAATATCCAGAATGTAAAATCAGAACTTACATTTTTTTGATACAGGCTTAATTGAATTTCTTCATTTGAAACTGCCGCTAAATCTATGGATACCTTATGGTCAAGATAACTACATAAAACTAATGAGAGGCTTAAAAAGCCAGTAAAAAACCACGTGCTCAAATATGAGTTTTTGGTTTCTCGCTGTAACCAAGAAAAAAGTGTAGAAAAGAAAAGTCCTAGAATGGTAATGAAAACAAAAACTAGACCTGCTAAATGACTTTCTGAATAGAGCGTTTGCAGCTGAGCGCAAAGGATTGCTGTCAACAGCAACAATCCCATCGCAATTATCCAATGTTTTAAATAGTACTGCTGCTCAGCCAATAGCCTTATCCAACCTTGATCGACAAGGCTTTCTGTATCGCAGGACGGGCCGTGAGACGTTCAATATAATCTTTTACGTATGGGTAATCTTCAAGCTGAATGCCCTGCCATTCATAACGCAATGCCCACGGTAAGATCGCCATATCTGCAATTGAATATTCGCCTGCCACAAACTTCTGGCCAATCAACTGTTTGTTTAAGACACCATAGAGACGTTTGGTTTCATTAACATAACGATCAATCGCGTAAGGAATACGTTCGGCAGCAAATTTATTGAAATGGTGGTTTTGTCCCAACATTGGCCCGAAACCGCCCATCTGCCACATCAGCCACTGCTCAACCTCAACCCGTTCCTGTTCATCAGTTGGGTAGAACAGTCCCGTTTTTCTACCTAAATATTGCAGGATCGCACCCGACTCAAACACTGAAATCGGTTCACCTCTTGGCCCATTCTGATCAACAATCGCAGGAATTTTATTATTAGGGGAGATTCTCAAAAAGTCAGGCTGGAACTGGTCATTTTCAAGAATATTGATAGGGAAAATTTGATACTCAAGTTGCATTTCTTCTAAAGCAATTGTTATTTTATGTCCATTGGGTGTGCCCCAGTAGTATAAGTCAATCATTTATGTTGTCCTGTTGATCGTTATCTTGACTGTTGTTGCGTTATAGCACACTTCGCCTATATTGATCAGCAAATAGGCACGAAAAGATACAATAGCACCATGTTTTTAAACTAAATATCTAGAAAATTATTTGTGCTTTTGTTGAAATTCTCTAGCTTTTTCACCGACAAATTTACGCCCAGCATTCGTGCCATTAATCCACTCTTCTACAGAGAATAAATCGAACATGCCCACCTTAAATAACGTTGGGACAGCTAAGGCTAATTCTTCTTCAACAGCCCCACGCACTCCAGCATTATAAAGATTAATATTGTGTAGCATGGTCGCAACGGTACCTGTTTGTACACGACTGCCATCTTTCAGTTTAACTTGTGGTAGAACCTCTCCTTCTTGCACAACTTTTTGATTAATTTCAGAGAGTTCTTGAGTACCTTTAATTGTAGACATGAATTTTTCCAGTTTTTAAATTGTGTAATTATCAAGTAATCTTATCATAGCCTGTTTTTATTCTTAGACATTAGATTTAGCACATTTTTAACAAACCATTGCCTGATTTAGACATAAAAAAGCACCGCCTGTTGCGGTGCTTTTTTATCAAGAAAAAATTACTTTTTCTTTTTCGGACCAAGTAACATGCCCATCTGACGGCCTTCCATCTTCGGAGCTTGTTCAACAACACCAAACTCAGCAACGTCAGCTTCAATTTTTTGTAATTGAGCAAGACCTAGCTGTTGATGTGCCATCTCACGACCACGGAAACGCAAGGTAATTTTCACTTTGTTCCCTTCTTCAAGGAAACGTAAAATTGCACGCAATTTTACCTGATAATCACCTACATCCGTCGCAGGACGTAACTTGATTTCTTTCACTTGCACTTGATGCTGTTTTTTCTTCGCATCTTTTTGCTTTTGTTTCAAGTCAAATAAGTGCTTGTTGTAGTCCATGATTTTACAAACAGGCGGTTCTGCATTAGCAACAATCTCAACAAGGTCAAGATTGGCTTCTTCTGCAGCACGTAATGCTTCATTTAATGAAACAACACCTTTTTGCTCCCCATCTGCAGCGACGAGGCGTACTTCTTTCGCACGGATCTCATCGTTGATTGCAGGACGGTTACTTTTAGCACCTTGTTGTTGGTTACGGTCAGGCTGTTTAATCTTTATTACTCCACAATGTACCGGCCACGTTCGGCAACGGCAGATTTCACTAAGTCAATAAATGCATCTACTGACATAGTACCTAAATTTTTTCCTGAGCGAGTACGCACATTAACTGTACCTTCTTCAACTTCTCGGTCACCGAGAACTAGAAGGTAAGGAATACGCTCTAGGGTACGCTCACGAATCTTAAATCCGATTTTTTCATTTCTCAAGTCAGAAATAGCACGAAGGCCATTTTCTTTGAGTTTTGCGACCACTTGTTCACTTGCTTCTGCTTGTGAATCAGTAATGTTCATGACGCACGCTTGAATTGGTGTAAGCCAAGGTGGCATGAAACCCGCATAGTGTTCAATTAGTATACCAATAAAACGCTCAAAACTGCCAAGAATTGCACGATGAAGCATAACAGGTTGGTCACGCTCATTGTCTTCTGTAACATAAGAAGCATCTAAACGGATTGGCAAGTTGAAGTCACATTGAATGGTACCGCACTGCCAGATACGGCCTAAGCAGTCTTTCAATGAAAATTCAATTTTCGGACCATAGAACGCACCTTCACCAGGTTGCAAGTCCCATGCCAAGCCAGCATCATCAAGCGCATCTGCCAAAGATTTTTCAGCCAGATCCCAAAGTGCATCATCACCCACACGTTTTTCTGGACGTGTAGAGAGCTTCATTTGTACGTCTTCAAAACCAAAGTCTTTATAAACGTCTAAAGTCAGCTTAATGAAATCTGCAACTTCTTTACCAATCTGTTCTTTGGTACAGAAAATATGTGCGTCATCTTGAGTAAAGCCACGAACACGCATAATACCGTGTAAAGAACCTGATGGCTCGTTACGGTGACAAGAACCAAACTCAGCTAAACGGATTGGTAAGTCACGGTAAGATTTCAAACCTTGGTTAAAGACCTGTACGTGACATGGGCAGTTCATCGGCTTCACTGCATAGTTACGACTTTCAGAATGGGTCGTAAACATGTTTTCAGCGTAGTTTGCCGCATGACCAGACTTTTCCCAAAGCGTAAAGTCTACGATTTGTGGCGTCTTGATTTCCTGATAACCATTCTCTTGCTGAACTTTACGCATGTATTGTTCAAGCACTTGATAAATCGTCCAGCCGTTCGGATGCCAGAACACCATACCTGGTGCTTCTTCTTGCATGTGGAACAAGTCTAGCGCTTTACCAATTTTACGGTGATCACGCTTTTCAGCTTCTTCAATACGTTTGATATAAGCCGCTAACTGTTTTTTGTCAGCCCAAGCCGTACCATAAATACGTTGTAATTGTTCATTTTTCGCATCACCACGCCAGTATGCACCAGAGATTTTAGTGAGCTTGAATGATTTTAAGAATTTAGTATTAGGTACGTGTGGACCGCGACACATATCTAAATAATCTTGATGGTAGTACAAGCCCATTTGTGTTTCATTCGGCATGTCTGCAATCAAGCGTAACTTGTATTCTTCGCCACGTGCTGTGAATTCTGCAATCACATCTTCACGAGGTGTCATCTTTTTAATGACATCATAATCCTGATCGATGAGCTTTTTCATGCGTTCTTCGATCGCAGCCATATCGTCCAGCGTAAATGGACGTGGCATCCAGATGTCGTAGTAGAAACCTTCTTCGATCACAGGACCGATCACCATTTTCGCTTCTGGGAACAATTGCTTAACCGCATGTCCTACCAAGTGCGCACATGAGTGACGAATGATTTCTAAACCTTCTTCATCTTTCGGGGTAATAATCTGAACTGTCGCATCTTCTGTGATTAAATCACAAGCATCCACCAAGCGATCATTGATACGGCCAGCAACTGTATTTTTTGCAAGACCCGGACCAATGCTTTGAGCAAGTTCCATCACGGAAATTGGCTGATCAAACTGTTTCTGATCACCATTTGGTAAAGTAATGATTGGCATATAAAAAAATCCTTAAGGAGTGATGCCCTATACGAAGGAGCATATCACCGCGAGATTATGTATTGAGGCGAGGCCTCAAAAGATAAAAAACGGCGGATAAAAAAGTATCCAAGATTTTACACGGGTTTAGCTGTGGATGAAACCTCTGAACCAGAAAAACCCGATATCTCTTACGATTCACCTCCGACTAAAGCCTAAATGATTTAGACTCGACGACAGAATAGTTTAGTAATGAATGAAAAGAACAGAAATGGAGCAATACACATGGTGAGTGCATACGACGAATTACCAAGAACACCCGCAAATTTTGTTGCCTTGTCCCCGCTACGTTATTTAGAGCGTGCAGCTTATATTTACCCCCATCAAGCTGCAATTATCCATGGCGAACGTCAAATCACATGGCAACAAACCTATCAACGCTGCCGTCAGTTCGCTCATCAACTGACAAATCTGGGTATTCAAAAAAACGATACCGTTTCAGTGTTACTACCCAATATTCCAGCCATGATCGAAGCACATTTTGCGGTACCAATGGCAGGTGCGGTACTCAACACCTTAAATACGCGTCTTGATGCCAAAACCATTGCTTTTATGCTGGAACATGCTGAATCCAAAGTACTGCTGGTTGATCCCGAATTCCGTGAGGTCGCAGTAGAAGCACTCAAACTAGTACCTCAAGAGATCGTGATCATTGACGTATTTGATTCCGAGTTTGAAGGTGAACAGATTGCCATTGGGCAATATGAATATGAGTCATGGATTGCTCAAGGTCATCCAGAGTTTGAATGGTTACTCCCACAAGATGAATGGGATGCGATTAGTCTCAACTATACTTCTGGTACGACTGGCAATCCTAAAGGCGTGGTCTACCACCACCGTGGTGCTTATCTCAATGCAGCCAGCAATATTCTGGCATGCGGAATGAAACCACGGGCGGTTTATCTCTGGACACTTCCGCTGTTCCATTGCAATGGCTGGTGTTTTGCATGGTCTATTGCGGCCAGTGGCGGTACCAATATTTGCTTGCGTCGCGTCGATCCCAAACTGGTTTTTAAATATATTGCAGAATATAAGGTGGATTACTTCTGTGGCGCACCGATTGTGCTGTCCATGCTGATCAATGCCCCAACGGAACAGCGAACTTCATTTGATCATCATGTCGAAGTCATGGTTGCGGGTGCTGCTCCGCCAGTTGCAATTATTGAAGGCATGCATCATATCAGCATCAATGTAAATCACGTTTATGGCCTGACTGAAACCTATGGGCCCTCTGCACTATGTGCTTCACAAGCAGGCTGGAGTGATTTATCCATTCAGGAACAAGCACAATTGCATTCACGACAAGGCGTACCTTATCCCTTACAGGACAGTATGCGAGTACTTGATCCAGAAACCATGCAACCTGTACCCAATGATGGACAAACCATGGGCGAGATCATGTTCCGTGGCAACATTGTCATGAAAGGTTATTTAAAAAATCCCGAAGCGACTCAGGAAGCATTTAAAGGTGGCTGGTTCCATACAGGCGATTTGGCGGTAAGCCATCCCGACGGTTATGCGAAGATTACAGATCGTTCAAAAGATATTATTATTTCAGGGGGCGAAAATATTTCATCCCTAGAAGTTGAAGATGTACTGTATCGTCATCCTGCTGTCCTGACTGCCGCGGTTGTGGCGAAACCAGATCAACGCTGGCAAGAAGTTCCTTGTGCATTTATTGAACTTAAACAAGGAGCAACTGCCTCACCGGAAGACATCATTGCGCATTGTCAGCAAGAACTGGCGCGTTTTAAAGTTCCGAAAGATGTGGTGATCGCAGAGATTCCAAAAACCTCGACAGGAAAATTACAGAAATTTATTTTAAGAGAATGGGCAAAACAAAGAGCCAATGGCGAGTTCGGAAATTAATACAAGAGATAAAAAAAGAAGTTTCCGAGGAAACTTCTTTTTTTATTTTTAAGCCTTATTGCTCAGATAACAGCGCAACCTGCTGAACATAATTGACGAACTTACGTTTCGAGGCTTCCAGCTCTTCCTCACTCACTTGCTGCTTCATATCACGATGAATACGTAATACATGCTGACGCAAAGTATGGCGTTCAGAAGCGTTAAATACTTTACTAAACTCATTAATGATTGGGTCGCCTTGATCAATCATACGATCAACCCAACGCATCAACTGCATTTGTTTTTTAGCGCCTTGTTGCGGTGTGAGATAAGATAAAATCGTGCTCTCATCTTCATTACGCAATAACTTACCAACGCGTTGGAACTGACGACGACGCGCTTCAAATGAGCTAATTCTCTGCACTTCAAGCAAAGCATCAATTAAACGCTCATCGACAGGAAGTTTTTGAATCTGCTTTGGATTGAGTTGAGCCAACTGCTCACCCAAAGCGGCCATGCGCTGGACTGCTTTTTTTTGCTCAGTTCGACTCGCACGCCCTTCTAATGACTCAAAATCTTCATCTGTATAACGTTGGGGACCACGTGCCACTATTACTCTGCCTCGTAAAATTTTGCTGCGAACAGCGTTTGAATTTCTTCCAGTGCCTTTTCTTCATCAGCACCATCAATCACCAGTCTTAATGTGGTGCCTTTACCTGCACCCAACATCAACAATGACATAATATTTTTTGCATCAACTAACTTATCGCCCTTACCAATCTGAATAGAAGAACGAAATTTTGTCGTCACTTCAATCAGTTTACCAGATGCGCGAGCGTGTAAGCCGAGTTTATTAATTACATCAATTGTTGTGTCTATCATGACCAGTGCTTCATTTCTCTATGTAAGATTTGGACAGCCCATTTTGCCTCAAGGGCCTGTTTGAGTCTATCCACGATATAAACCGAACGATGCTGCCCGCCCGTACATCCCACAGAAATGGTCATGTAATGGCGATGTCCTTCGGCAAAAGCAGGTAACCACTTATTTAGAAAGCCATAAATATCTTCAAACATTTCATTGGTTTGTTGACTGCCTTCCAAAAAGCGGCGCACAGGTTCATCTAAACCTGAAAAACGGCGTAATTCTAAGTCCCAATGTGGATTTGGTAAATGTCGTACGTCAAATACATAATCCGCATCGAGTGGAATACCGTGCTTATAGCCAAAAGACTGTAAAATTACAATTAAGTTATCCGACTGTCCCAGTTTAGACAATAGGATATGTTTTAAATCATGGACACTTTTATCCGTGGTATCAATATGCACTGTGGAACGGAACTGGATCGGGATGAGTAATTGTTTCTCTTCCTGAATACATTGCAACAGGCTATTGAAGCGACTGGCCAACGGATGTGGACGACGTGATGCACTAAAACGTGCAATCAAATCCTGATCCTGCGTGGTCAGATAAATAATATCAACCGAACCATGGCGTTGTAATTGCTCAAACACATGATCAAACTCTTGCATATCAGCACGGGTACTACGGATGTCTACACCCAGTGCCAACTGTTCAAGATTATTCTCATGATCCAGTTTTGCCACAATTTCAGGCAATAATGCCAAAGGTAAGTTATCTATACAATAATAGCCCAAGTCTTCAAGCACTTGTAATGCAGATGATTTGCCTGAGCCTGATTGTCCTGTCACGATAAGAATACGCTTCATGGCATTTTGCCCTTCATTTTTTATGTTTTAAAATCAACTTGTAGGTTATCAATCAAACGGGTTGCACCCAGTTTTGCAGCAACAAAAAGAACAAGATTCTGATCAAATTGCGCAATCGGTTGCAGGTTGGTCTGACGAGCTTCCACATAATCCACAACAAAACCAGCTTGTGTCAATTGAGCAGAGATATTTGCTAACACTTGGTTAAGCGTCTGCCCTTCATGCAACTGCTGTTCAGCCTGTTTGAGCGATTGATAAATGGTTGGTGCAATTGCCCGTTGCTCTTCAGTTAAATAACCATTACGAGAACTTAAAGCCAAACCATCTTCGGCCCGTACAATCGGCACGCCAATCACTTCAAGTGGCATATTCAAGTCTTGGACTAACTGGCGAATCACCGCCAATTGCTGGTAGTCCTTTTGACCAAAGAATGCGAAATCAGGCTGTACAATATTGAACAGCTTGGTCACCACAACTGCGACACCGTCGAAATGACCCGGACGTGATTTTCCACATAGATCATCGGTAATCTCGCCCACACTGATATTGGTCAGACGTGGATGAGTGCCATACATTTGCTCTACTGTAGGCGCAAAAATAATGTCGCAATCCGCATCTGCCAATAAACGACTATCTTGTTCCAGCGTACGCGGATAACTTTCGAAATCTTCACCAGCACCAAATTGGATCGGATTAACGAAAATACTCACCACCACCACATCACAGATTTTTTTGGCAGCACGCACCAAAGTCAAATGACCTTCATGCAGATTGCCCATGGTCGGTACAAAACCAATCAATTTTTTTGAACTACGTGCAGGAGAAAGTGACGCAGTTAAGCCTTGTATCGTTGTTTCAGTTTTCATGAATTAAAGCTCAACCTGAAAAGTATGTTCTTTGGCTGGGAAAGACTGATCCTGAACGGCAGCATGATACGATTTAAATGCATCTACGATTGCAGTTTCACCCGCTTGCTCTTTCATGAAGTTACGTACGAAACGCGCAACACGGCCAAAGGTCAGGCCAAGCATGTCCTGAACGACCAGCACCTGACCATCCGTTTCATTACCCGCACCAATCCCGATCACTGGTGTATTCGGGAACAATTCTGCAATTTCTTTACCCAATTGTGCAGGAACACATTCAAGTAATAACACCGCTGCACCCGCATCAACCACGGCCTGACAATCTGCAATCAACTGATCCGCTGCTTCGCGTGTTTTTGCTTGCAACTTATAGCCACCTAATACATGTACAGATTGTGGCGTTAAGCCTAAATGTACACACACAGGAATACCATTACGAGTCAATACAGTAACCAGTTCGCTAAGCCAAGCACCGCCTTCGATCTTGACCATTTGTGCGCCAGCTTGCATGACAGTTTTTGCATTTTTCAAACCATCTTCAAGCGTTGCATAGCTCATAAATGGCAGATCCGTCATAATGAGGGCATGTGCATTACCACGACGTACAGCAGCAGTATGGTAAGCCATGTCTTCCACTGTGACAGGAAGTGTAGAATCTCTGCCTTGAATCGCCATTCCAAGAGAGTCACCGATTAAAATCGTATCAATTTCAGCCAACTCCATCCCTTTAGCCATACTTGCATCGTAACAAGTAAGACATGAGAACTTGCGTCCTTCGGCTTTAAACTTTCTTAAGTCACTTAGACTAATCATGATGATGTCCTCTACAGGCGTTTCCAGAACGAAACAGTCTTAGACGGTTGCCCAAGACTGGTCTGCTATTACAGTCAAGTTTGCTTGCTGTACCAGTTCTAAATCTTTTAAAGAATGACCATTTAATTGTAAATGAGCATCTAAATCTAATAAGGGAATAACGACGAAATCACGCTCTAAAATACCAATGTGTGGCACCGTTAAACGTTCATTTTGGATCTGTTCCTGACCATAGATCAGCAAATCCAGATCAAGCGTTCGCTCACCCCAGCGTCGTAAACGGATACGTCCTGCTTCTTGCTCAAATTGTTGTAATTGATCTAACAGAGCAAGCGGTGCAAGGTCGGTATCCAGTTGAACAACTGCATTGAGATAATTGGGCTGATCTTGTGGCCCCATCGGTGGACTTTGATAAAGTCGAGAAACCTGTACAGCGCCGAGCGTTGCCAGCTTCGCAACAGCTTCACTCAGAATCTGCTGCGAATCGCCTAGATTACTGCCAAGACCGATATAGGTACAAATCGTCATTGTGTTGGCCCAAAAACCACTTGGCTTAAGTCACGTTGTACACGTTTACGCTTAAGAATCGGATGATCCGCATGAACCTGTCCTGAATTGCCAGCCGCTTTTTCAATAAAACGACTCGCTGACTCATCAGCTCTGACACGTTCTTTTTTACCGCGACGACTTCTTGGCTCAGGTACATTGACCAAAGGCTCAATTTCAGTCGTTTTCGGCTCATCTGCTTCAACCGCCTTACGACGTGTCTTGCTGCGCTGACGATTGTACTGACGAATTGCCGCTTCTTTTTGGTCAGTGGTCATTTCCTGATAGGTTTCCCACCAAGTACCCATGCCTTCTGTACTACTGTCGCCTGATTTTTCACGTAACAGCAAGAAGTCAAAGCCTGCACGGAAACGGGCATGGCCTGCCAAAGCCTCAATCTGTTGTGGTTTTGGATTCAGCAAGCGAGTCTGCATTTCCCAAACTTCACGAATAAAGGTTTCAGCAAAACGAGGAATAATGGTACGAGTGGCCTGACGTTTCAACACATCAAGTCCAGCTTGTGCACGCGCTTCTGCAGGTACAACACCTTTATTCAAATAGTAGTCACAACGTTCTAAAAATGGTTTCCATAACAATACCGCATAGAAAAATGCAGGATTGATGGTTTTACCCACTTGAATACGCTGATCGGTATTTCGTGCGGCACGCTCAATAAAAGCGGTAATATTCGGCGGGATTTCGGCGAAAAGCTGTTTCCATACACCAAACTCGATCAACATTGGCAAGACACGCGTCAAATGCCCCATGGTGAACAGTTTTTGTGATTCATCATATAAACGATGTGGCGAAACATCACGCAATAATTGCGTCATTTCAGCACTAAAAACATCGAGAATGGATTGATCAATCTGGAAGTTTAATTTTGCAGCAAAACGCAATGCACGTAACATACGTACAGGATCTTCTTCAAAACGCTGTGCAGGCTCACCAAGAAAACGTAAAGTGCGCGTCTTGATGTCATCTACCGCATGGCAGAAATCAAGTACGATGCCTTTCCGTGGCTGGTA
Organism: Acinetobacter vivianii; assembly: GCF_014635885.1. GTDB lineage: Bacteria > Pseudomonadota > Gammaproteobacteria > Pseudomonadales > Moraxellaceae > Acinetobacter > Acinetobacter vivianii. Next base: position 50,708 of record NZ_BMDR01000011.1, on the reverse strand, counting down.
ATACAAGGTATTGATGGAAAAATCTCGACGAGCAAAGTCTTGCTCAATCGTTCCCCAGTTATTATCACGAAGAATCATACCAGAGGCACTGGTGACGGCTTTTTTCGGCGGGGCACGGAATGTCGCGACTTCAATCAGTTCACGACCAGAATACACATGTGCTAACTCAAAACGTCGTCCGATAATTCGGCAACGTCGACCAAAAACTTCTTTCACCTGAGCTGGTGTAGCATTAGTAACCGCGTCAAAATCCTTTGGATTAAGACCTAACATCATATCTCGAACACCACCGCCCACAATATATGCCTCGTAGCCTGCTTTAGTCAGACTATCAATCACATCTAGAATTGAGGAAGGAAGTTGAGTTGTGGACAAACCACATTTTGACGCACGCAAAGTTTGCAAAAGACACTGTCTCCTACGTCAGGACGTAAATAACAATTTGTCGCTAATCATAGCTCTAACACACACAAAGGGCAATTTATTCTGTTGGAAGTTTCAACAGATCAGTCTGCCTATTCCATCACATTATTACAATTCTGAGCTTATAACATCAGCCTTGCTTTGTTTTTTTCAAACAATTTTGGCCCGATTCCCTTGATATTCATCAGCTCATCTATACTTTTAAAACCACCATTCTTTTGACGATATTCCATAATCGTCTGGGCTTTTTTCTCGCCAACACCATTCAGCGTCTGCAATTGCTGTAAATTTGCCTGATTTAAACTGATTTTATCGCCTTGAATATTAAGAGAAGATGAAACCTGTTTTATATTTTGTTGGGAAGCGGGTCGGGATAAATAATAATTATTGTTTGCCTGATTCGCCAACTGCTGGTCACGTGCTTGCTGCTGAGCTTTCCATTGTTGATAGGACTGATCAAACTGTTGGGCGTTGAGATGTGAAATACATCCCACGCACAAGATCATCAATAAAAAAAGTCTATGTTTGCTGCTCGCTTGTCGAAAAATCATGGTTCCCCTCCCCAGATTTTAATTGAATTTTGGCTTGCTCCCAGAGTTCATCCATTTCTGCCAAACTCATTTTTTGCAAGTCTTTGTGTTGTTGTTGCGCCTGTTGTTCTATATAAGCAAAGCGGCTTCTAAACTTATGAATGGTCGCCAATAGCGATGCTTCACTCGATACCCCCAGCTTTCGTCCCACATTAATTAATGAAAATAGACAATCCCCAAACTCTTCCTCAATCTCATCCGCGCTTTGATGCTTGATTGCGTACTGTAACTCCCCTAATTCTTCGTCCAGCTTCGCATAAGCATCGTCTACCGTTTCAAAATCGAAACCCAGTTGTGCCGCTTTTTTTTGAATTTCATGCGCTTGTACTAAAGCAGGTGCATGCTTCACCTCATCAAGACGCGATTGTACTTTACCTTGTTTTTCTTGCAGTTTGATTTGTTTCCATAACTCACTCACTTGCTCAGGCGTTAAATTTTGATATTTTTCTGCCTCAAAAACATGCGGATGACGGCGAACTAACTTCTCACTGATCGCATTCACAACATCCTGAAAATTAAATAATCCTTTTTCATCAAACATTTGCGATTGAAAAACCACTTGCAGCAATAAATCACCGAGTTCATTACGAATCTCATCGATATCACCCGAACGAATTGCATCCTCAACTTCATACGCTTCTTCAATGGCATAACGGGTTAAACTATCAGGTGTTTGTTGTTGATCCCACGGACATTTTTTTCTTAACTCTTGCATGATTGCCAATAATTTTTCCATGATGATCTCCAAACCAGATGCAGCCAAATTGTTGCAGCTTAAACACGCTTATGCGTAATATACAGGCACGCAAAATATCAATATAAAGCAAGGGAAAGCAATGCAAAATAGTGTTTTTATTAGCGGGGCTGCACAAGGGATTGGTGCTGAAATCGCTCGCCTCTTCTACCAACATGGTTTTAAAGTTGGAATCTACGACATCAATACCGAACAGGCTCAACATTTGGCACAACAACTGGGTGTGAATGCCAAAGCGGGTTATCTGGATGTCTGCGACTATCAGCAATGGCAAACTGCGCTACAGGAATTTACGCTTTGGGCTGGCCAACTGAATATTCTGGTTAACAATGCAGGCATTCTTTACTCGGGCGCATTCGAAAACACCGAGATCCAATCACACCATCGCATCATTGATATTAATGTCAAAGGTGTACTCAATGGCTGCCATGCCGCTTTAGCACATCTACAACAGGCCCATTTTGCCCGTGTCATTAATTTATCTTCGGCCTCTGCGATTTATGGGCAGGCGGATTTAGCTTCCTATTCTGCCAGTAAGTTTGCTGTACGAGGTTTAACTGAAGCCTTAGATGTGGAGTGGAAAAAATACAAGATTCGTGTTCTAGATGTCATGCCACTCTTTGTGCAAACCAATATGGTGAAAGACATGGATGCGGGTAGTATTCAACATATGGGTGTAAACCTCACAGCTTCAGATGTTGCTCAACAGGTCTTGCAACTGGCACAACAAAAAGATCATGCCCTGCTTGCAACCCATACCCCTGTAGGGATGAAAACTAAACTCATGTATCAGCTCTCTCATTTGAGTCCACAATTTTTAAATCGAATAACCAATATATTATTATCAAGAAAAAAATAATTTTTAACGCCTTTGATATTATAAAAACATCAAAGGCATTTTTAAAAACACTAAAATAAACGGGCCAACATTAAAATCTAACTTTAAACACACATTTAAAACAAGAAAACACCTAAAAATCACAACAAAACGCCAAAAAACTTAAAAAACATTCAGATTGTCAATTATTAAGGTTTTTAATGGTAAAACTTAATCGTATTTTTTTATTATTATGCGACCCTTCTTTTCGAGGGATTTAATAATGAAAAAATTACTAGTTTTAACTTTAGCGGCAACATTTTCATTTTCAGCGTTTGCTGCAAGCGAAAATACAGATAAACCATTTTCAACCACTGAATTAAAAGCAATGAGCTGTGCTGATTTTTCTGTTGAACAAGCAAATGCCAAACGCGAACTTGCTGAAGCAGACAAGAACATTGCAAACATCAATGCAAATGCACAAGCGCCGGGTAAAGCAGTGAGTAAATGGGCTGGTCTTGCAAGTGGTGCTATTAGTGCTTTTGCTGGAAATTCGGAGAAAGCGGCTAAAGTAGGTCAAATTGCCAATAATCTTGCGGGTGAAGAAGATACTTCTGATGCGACTAATTTAACCTTACAACAAGCGATTAAAACAAAGGCACAAACCAATATTGATAACATGACTGTTTATCAAAAAAGTAAGAAGTGCAAAATGTAATTTCTAAATTAGACATTATTATTAAAACCCAACATACGTTTTAATAATAAAAAATAAAACCTGCAATATTGCAGGTTTTATTTCTCAACTTAGATCAATTAACTTCCTTGAACTAAACGTCTTGCGCTAATAATTCCGGGCTGCTGCTCTAAACGTGCCAGCAAACGAGATAATTGAGCCAATCCTTTTACTTCAATCAACAACTTCATATTGGCAATACCATCTGCCTCAGAAATTGTATTGACCTGACGAATATTAATTTGATCCGAGAAAATAACCTGTGTCAGATCTTTGAGCAGACCACGGCGATCATAGGCTTCCACCACGATCTGAACACTCTGACCACGTGTTGGCTGCATTTCCCAATCGGCTTCAACAGCACGTTCAGGTTCTTGTGTCGTCATGCGGATATAGTCTGGACATGCAACTTTATGAATACTCACACCACGATTCAACGTGATATAACCACCAATCGATTCACCATGTACAGGCTGACAACACTGTGCAATATGCAGCTCAACGTTATCCAGACCATCAATCAGGATACCGTGTGCAGATAAAGTATGACTAGCACGCGGATTCAATGCAGGTTTCAACACCAGTTCAGGCTCATCCTGATCCAGATGCATTTGACGATTCACCTGATTCATCAAGGCATGCAGACTGATATCGCCACTCACCAATGCAACCAAGATATCATCACCTGCCTTCAGATTGAAATGCGATGAATAATCCTTAAGGTCGATACTCTTTGGATGGATCGCTAAACGCGCCAGCTCTTTATTGAGTAACTCGCGTCCAACTTCGACATTCTTACTACGATCTTGCTGTCTAAACCAGTGGCGTAACTTATCACGCGCACGTGCAGTCTTGATATAACCAAGCGAATTCACCAACCAGTCACGGTTCGGTTCACGATCTTTTTTGGTTAAAATCTCAACCTGCTCACCCGTCTTTAACATATAGGTTAAAGGCACATAACGCTGGTTTACACGTGCGGCATAGCACTTGTTCCCGACCTCGGTATGCACATGGTAAGCAAAATCCAGAACGGTTGAACCACGAGGTAACTCTTTGATGTCACCATCACGACTAAACACATAGATCTTTTCAAAATTTTCAAAATCCTGAATCTGATCAATGCCATTCGATTCTTCATCTTCACCATGTGGCGTGGTTTCGGTACGTTCCTGATAGTGTTCAAGTACCGCACGTAAAGAATGCAAACGATCATTAAAGGAATGATCGGTGTTCTTGGCGCCTTCTTTGTAGTTAAAGTGCGAACACACCCCAAGCTCAGCTTCGTTATGCATTTCAAAAGTACGAATTTGTACTTCCAGTGATTTGTTCTCTGCAATCACCGCTGTATGCAATGAACGATAGCCGTTGGCTTTTGGATTGGTGACATAGTCATCGAACTGGTTCGGAATATGACGCCAGATTTGATGAACAATGCCCAAAGCATGGTAGCAATCAGGCACATTTTTCACTAACACACGCACTGCACGGATGTCATAAAGCTGATCAAAACTAAGGTTCTTGCTTTTCATTTTTCGATAAATCGAATAAATGTGCTTCACACGCCCAGTAATTTCCGCATGGATATCATATGCAGCCAATTCAGTTTTCAGTTTATCAATCACAAACTGAATATACTGCTCTCGCTCCAGACGCTTTTCATTCAATAAAGACGCAATTTCTTTATAACGCTCTGGAGCCAAATAACGAAAGGCAAGATCTTCCAGTTCCCACTTGAGCTGCGCAATACCGAGACGATGTGCCAACGGCGAGTAAATGGTGAGAATTTCACGTGCCACACGCTCTTGACGTTCTTTACTTGCCGTTGCCAGTTCACGCAAGGCATAAGTACGTTCTGCCAGCTTGATCAGTACAACCCGAACATCTTCCGTCACTGAAATCAGCATTTTATAAATGCCATTTAGATGCTCGCGTTGATTATTATTAAAATGGTCTTCTAAACGCTTATTCTTTTCAATCAACTCCGACAGTTTACCCATTGCAAGGGTGCCTTGAACCAAAGCTAGAACCTGCTCGCCAAACTGTTGTTGAATGTCCTCTAAAGTAATCAGACCTTCACGTACACTACGATATAACACTGCCGCTGAAAGCGTGTCTTCGTCGACATGCAAATGGGCCAAAATATCTGCCATACCAATCCCTGTACTAAAGGTATTGATACGATGATCCGTCGCTTGTAACTCTTTTGCTAAGGTAAGCTCGGCAACTTTCTGAAGTTGTTTTAGCTCAGCCCCATCCAAAATACCACGCACTCGATCTAGCCAAGAGACTAGACTACTTTGCGCTTCAGCGGCATGTTCTACAGTCGCTTCCTCAGACAACTCTTGGAGTCGTCCAGGTAACTGTTCACGTACTGTGACCATACCTTTCTCCTCTGGATATGTAACTCATTTTTTAATCGTTTATCTCTTCGATTTTTTCAAGCTTCTCAATCTTTTCAAACAGGGCAATCGATTCAACATGTTCAGTATGCGTAAACATGTCCATCACCGCAGCTTTTTTCAACTGATAGCCATATTGTGCCAGTACACCTGCATCCCTTGCCAGTGTTGATGGGTTACATGATACATAAACGATTCTTTTCGCTCCAAAATTAGGTACATATTGCATAACCTCAAACGCACCTGATCGTGGAGGATCAATTAATAATGCATCAAATCCCTGTTTCGCCCAAGAATGATGCGAAAAGTCTTTTGTTAAATCTTGTGAAAAGAATGCTGCCTGTGACAATTGATTTGCTTTCGCATTTTCAGTTGCCCTTTGCACCATCTCATCACTCGCTTCAACACCGACCACCTGACCAGTCTCACCCACACGACGTGCAATCGGGAGAGAGAAATTGCCTAATCCACAGAATAGGTCAAGCACTCTTTCCCCTTCCTGTAATTGAAGCAATTCACATGCCAAGTGAATCATTTGTGCATTTACACCACTATTCACTTGGGTAAAGTCTAAAGGTGAAAATGCAAATTTGACTGCAAAATCATCCAGACTGTAATGCAAACGCATCGGTGCCTGTGAATCATCCACGCGATGTAAACTATCGCCCCCTTTGGGCTGCAAATACAACTGCCATCCTTTGAGTAACGTAAACTGACGTAATTGGTTGACATCCGACGCATTTAATTCATCCAGATGACGAATCAGCAATGCTACCTCGGTATCGCCCATGGCCAATTCTATATGACCAATATGGGCTTTGCCTGTAAGACTTTCGAGTAACTTCTTAAGTTCAGGCAAGGTTGCGGATAAAGTTTGATCCAATACATTGCACTGCTGGATTGCAGTGAGATGATTACTATGATGCTCACGGAAACCCATCACCAAACGGTTCTGCTTGGCAATGTAGCGCACACCGATACGGGCACGACGACGATAATCTGTTTTGACCGAACGGATCGGTGCCAACCATTGCTCAGGCGCTAAACCCGCAAAATGTTGTAAATGTGACTTCAACACATTCTGTTTCAACAAAATCTGTTCGTCAGGATGAATATGTTGCAGGCTACAGCCACCACATACCCCAAAATGAGGGCAGATCGGATCAACACGACCTTCAGCTGCCTCGCCTTCCAGCTTGATCATGTCAGCTTCTTCAAGACGAGAAGTCTGGTTGGTAATCTTTGCCTGCACCGTTTCACCAACGAGGCCATAGCGAATAAATACCTTCTTGCCATGCTTTTCTTTAGGATGGTCAGGATGCGTTCCATAATGCGCGATGCCGCGCCCTTCATGAGAAAATGCTTCGATTTGAAAGGTATATGTTGGATATTGGGCTGGGCGATGTTTCGCTTTGTGTTTCAAAAGATGAACCTAATTTTTTGGCGCAAAAGTGGGTGCGGTAAATACAGTATATTGCGATGTTTGTTGCCATACCTGTAAAAATTCTGTTTGTTGCGTTTGAGTTTGTAAATAATCAATCGTCGCTTGAATCAACTGTTGATGATCTTTTTGATTCAACTGACCTTTTAGCAGCAACCAGCGGATATAGACCAGCCATGTATTCAGCACATCGCCTTCACAATAACTGGTCAATTTTAACCATTGTTCAGTGCGTACATAGTCTGGTACATGATAGCCCGTCTCACCACGTTTACCTGGGAAACCCAGCAAACAGGCAATATCATCCAGCTTCTGGAAATTACGACCATTAAACATAGCCATCACATCCATCAGGTCAACATGACGATGGTGATAACGGTTCTGATAATTGTTGTAACGCTTCTGCTGATCAATTTCACCCTGATCAAACAGGCTTGGCGCAGAAAGCCCATGATACATGGCGCGAAACAAAATCACTGGCAAGTCAAATTGCGAACCATTCCAGCTCACCAGTGTCGGCTGTTTCTTATCAAAAATAGACAAGAACTTAGCCAGCATTTCTGCTTCGCTGTTCTGTTCCTGACTGAATGAAAACAAGCGGAAACCTTTTTCATCAATCCATAAACCAGAAATACAGACAATCTCATGCAACGGTAGACGTTGAAAATCTACACCTGATTCTTGACGGCGAATCTTGGTCAGTGCCTGTTCCACATCCGCTTCTGGCAAGTCCAGATCATAGAGATGAGCCCCTGCCTTTATATCGGTCAGCGTTTCAATATCAAAAACTAAAATCGGAAAGCGTAAATTCATTTCAGAATTCCCTTACGGAGCGAAACAGCTCCCTTGAACCAAGGGTGAGCTGTCATTATAACAGCGCCCGACGGGAGATTAGTCTTCATCTTGGACTGAAAATAAACCTGTTGATAAATAACGGTCACCGCGGTCACAGATAATGCAGACAATCACGGCATCAGGTGTTTCTTCGGCAATTTTAATCGATGCCCAAACTGCACCACCTGAAGATGTACCTGCACTGATGCCTTCAGTACGCGCCAGTTTACGCATGGTTTTTTCAGCTTCAATCTGGGGAATATCAATAATACGGTCGACACGACGACGGTCAAAAATAGTTGGCAGATATTCTTCAGGCCAGCGGCGAATCCCCGCGATGCTTGAACCATCTGAAGGTTGTAAACCAACAATTTGAATATCAGGGTTTTGTTCTTTCAAATATTTAGAAACACCCATGATAGTGCCTGTGGTGCCCATCGAGCTGACAAAATGGGTAATTTTGCCACCTGTTTGCTTCCAGATTTCAGGCCCTGTAGTCAGGTAATGCGCTTCAACATTATCAGGGTTACCAAACTGGTTCAGAACAAAGCCCTTACCTTCTGCCTGCATTTGCATAGCGAGGTCACGTGCGCCTTCCATCCCTTGCTGCTGAGTCACTTCAATCAACTCTGCACCATAGGCCAGCATGGCATCTTTACGTTCCTGACTCATGTTGTTCGGCATGATCAGCTTCATTTTATAACCGCGCATTGCCGCAACCATTGCCAAAGCAATACCTGTATTGCCACTAGTGGCTTCAATCAAGGTATCACCTGGCTGAATCTGCCCACGTTTTTCTGCCTGTACAATCATGTTATAAGCAGGACGATCCTTGACTGAACCTGCTGGATTGTTACCTTCTAATTTGGCTAATACCGTGGCCTGGGTATGACACGCTAAACGCTGCAAACGTACTAAAGGGGTTTTACCGACATAATAATCAAGTAAAAATTCATCTGCTAAAAAATCAGTTTGCGTATTCGTCATGATCGACACCGATATTAAGGTGGCGACTATTGTATGAAAAAAACAGAAATACTGCACCATTTCACTCTGCTTTTTATTGGCAAGCAGATGTCTGCGCTTATCAGAAAGCATGCTAAGATATTGCGCAGAATGATAAATCTGACCGAACTATGTCAAATTTCAATAAGACCATATCGAAACGTTTACGCCTCAATCATGCTTATGGGCAGTTGATTGCACTTATTCTTGTGCCAATTGCGATTTTGACAAGTGTAGGAATTCTTTGGGTTTTAGCCGAAACGACCAACTCAGCCAAGCAACAACAGCGCTCAGATGCTTCTGCGATTTTGGCACGCTATCATCAAACGGCGAATGATTTATTAAAGCTGGTTCAAGAGCAACCAGATCAATATGATCGTGCGCAAAACATCATGCAAAAAATGTTTGATGAAAAGAATTTACAACGTGCGGTGCTGATTGATAACAAAGGACAGACCTATTTAAGTGTCGGTTATCAAAACAACCGCTTCTGGCCTAACTTCCCCAATAACAGTAATTTTTTTGGCCCTATTTCGCATAATCACAACAATATTTATGGCGCAAAACTGGAGAGCGGTAATCCTGACTCTGTCTGGCTGATGATTGAGCTGGATAATCAACCACTGGAACTAGCTCGCTATAAAGTTTTACTTTCATTGGTGGTCACAGGCTTATTGACCATTCTGATTTTACTGTTCTGCCTGAATGTGTTCTCCCGCCGCTGGCTCGCACCCATCTATGAGATTCGTATGCAGATGCAACGTCTCAACGCGGATACGCTTGATCAGCACATTGTCGTAAACAGTACTGGTGAACTGCGTTTACTCCAGCGTGACATTGCCAACGTGGTGAAACGCTTGCACTTTAGCTTTCTCGAATTAAAAGAACATACCGAACAGACAGAAGAAGATTTACGCAGAACCTTAGATACCTTAGAAGTTCAGAACATTACCTATCGTCAGGCGCGTGACCAAGCGATTTCATCGAATCAGTCCAAGTCTGTTTTCTTGGCCAATATCAGTCATGAGCTCAGAACACCACTGAACAGTATTGATGGCTTTATTCATTTGTTGCTGCGTCAGCAAAACCTGAGCAATGAACAAAATCTCTATCTGCAAACCATTCGAAAATCCTCTGCGCACCTATTGGCACTGATTAATGATGTACTGGACTTTTCTAAAATTGATGCGGGCAAATTAGAACTCGAAACCGCCCCGTTTGACCTTGAAGAAGCTATCTTCGATGTAATGGATATGCTCTCGCCGCTGGCGGCACAAAAGCATATCAATATGGCCTTCTATTATGCTGAAAATATTCCACAGCATGTAGTCGGTGATGCGCTACGCTTTAAACAGATTCTGACCAACCTAATTTCCAATGCGATCAAATTTACCCCTGATGGTGAAATTATCGTACGGGTGCGTATGGAAGATGATGAGATTGGACAATGTCTATTGCATTTCAGCGTACAGGACAGTGGTATTGGCTTAAGCGGTACTGATCGTAAAAAATTATTTGAATCCTTTTCTCAAGGGGATGCCTCGGTTACCCGTCAATTTGGCGGTACTGGACTCGGTCTGGCTATTTCCAAGCAGCTTGTACATTTGATGCATGGTCAGATTGGCTTTGAGGATAATCAGGAACGCGCGCCAACAGAAAAAGGCTCGACCTTCTGGTTTACAGCATCCTTTAAAGTGGAAGAACAAAATGAGTTTGTGGAACATCCTCATTTTGACTATTTGCAAGTAGTGTCTTATCTGGCCCATCCTGCAACAGCCAGCGTTCTGCGCTCATATCTGGAAAATTATCGTGTTTCACATATCGAAACCCAATCTATTCTGGATCTGTTCAGTCGTTTAAATCATCTCAATCAACAAGAAAGCACTTGGCTGATTGTTGATCACAGCGGCGATACCGAAGCATTACTAAAAGAAATCCGTCAGCGTTATCACGGCAATCTTGCGGTTTATGGCTACCAGATGAGCCTTGATCCGAATATGCTTAATGAATATCGCGCACGTCCACTCTATCAACCGCTCAGTCGTCGCGAACTGGTTCAGTTACTCGGCAACCAGCCTATTTTTGAACAGGAACCTGAAGACTTTAATGGTCAAGGTCTACACGTCCTAGCGGTTGATGATCATCTACCCAACCTGATTGTGCTTGAAGCTTTACTGGGTGAACTCAATGTCACCACCACCAAAGCATTAAGTGGGCAAAAAGCCATCGACATTATTCAGGAACGTATTGAACAAAAATCACCACCATTTGATCTGGTGTTTATGGATATTCAAATGCCTGTGATGTCAGGTATTGATACCACCCGTGCGATTCGCTCTTTAGAATCAACTCTAGATAATGGCATGCAACTGCCAATCATTGCCCTCACCGCACATGCACTGGCAGACGAAAAGCAGAAGTTACTCAAAGTCGGCATGAACGATTACGTAACCAAACCGATTCAGATGGAACAGATCATTCAAATCCTGACACATTGGACCAAGAATAACTTTAGTGCCCAGCCAGTCAATATTGAACAAAAACGCCCAATCGAATCGATTGATCCAAACATCCTTAACTGGCAACAAAGTATTCAGCTGGCTGCCAATAAAGAAGATCTGGCGCAAGACCTGTTAGGCATGCTGGTCGATAGTTTTGACACTGAACTTGCTGAAATGCAGCAATTGATTGAAATGGAAGACTTTCCACAACTTGAGCATGTGCTGCATCGTTTATATGGCGCAACACGTTATGTCGGCACGCCAAACCTGCAACAGGTTTCAGGTGAATTTGAACAGTTTGTCTCAACCTTACGTAAAGAGCGTCGCAAAGCAGATGATCAATTTATCCGTGAAACCAATCATCGTTTCAGTGAGCTAAATACTGCAATTGAACAAGTCAGACAGGCAGCAAATTTAATCTTGCATGCACACGACAGTTAACGTGACTGGGGTGTCATGTTTCAACTCTGACACTCATGCTATGCTGCCTCATCGAACACAATAAGAGTAAGACAGATGGCACTTTTACGCGTTGAAAAGAACAATGGAATTGCGACCGTTTCTTTAAACCGACCAGACAAACGCAATGCAATGAGCTTTGCCCTGCTAAAAGAACTGGTCGCAACCGCAAAAAAAATTGAAAAAGACCGTTCAATCCGTTGTGTCATCTTAACGGGTGAAGCCAATGTATTTAGTGCTGGCATCGACCTGTCTGATCTAAATAATCCGAAGAATACAGCATTTGCAGCATGGGAATTGATCAAGCCAGGACAAAGCCTGTTTCAAAAAGCATTTTTAATCTGGCAGAACCTGCCGATCCCTGTGATTGCAGCTATTGAAGGCTATTGCTTTGGCGCGGGCATGCAACTGGCACTTGCAGCGGACATTCGCATTGCAACACCAACCACTCAAATGTCGATTATGGAAAGTCGCTGGGGCCTCGTCCCAGATATGGGACTGACCCGTTCGCTCAAAGGTCTGATTGGCGTTGATCTTGCCAAAGAACTTACCTTGACTGCGCGTATCTTTGATGCTGAATACGCCAAGGAAATTGGTCTAGTGACACATTTAGACAATGATCCATTGGCAAAGGCAAATCTCATTGCAGAAGAGATTTTACAGCGTTCACCAGATGCCATTATGGCAGCAAAACGCGTTCTGGATGCAATGGAACACCAGCCAGAAAAAGCATTACGCCTAGAAAAGCTTTGGCAACTTAAACTACTATTAGGTAAAAATAGCAGTCTTGCGCGTAAGAAAGACAAAAATCCAGAGGTTGAGTTCCTGCCTCGTCAATATAAATAAGCACAACCAGAGTACATTCACATGCATGTTAATCAACAAACACCAATCGCATTTCTAGGTATGGGTTTAATGGGGACACGTATGGCGAGCAGGCTGCTGCAAGCAGGTTATCGCGTGGCAGTCTGGAACCGTAGCCCACATGCATGTGAAGCACTGATCCAACAAGGTGCTCAAAGTCTAGAATTGAAAGAAATTGAAAATTATCCCGTCATTTTGACTTGTCTGGCAGATGATCAGGCAGTTCAAAATGTCTTTTCTCAGATTCAACCTAACTTAAAAGCGCAGCAAATCATTGTTGATTTTTCCAGTTTGTCCGTTGCCGCTACGCTAAACCTCGCACAAGCAGCACAGCAACAGGGAGTGACATGGATTGACTCTCCCGTATCAGGCGGAACCATGGGCGCTGAACAAGGAAGCTTAGTCATTTTTGCAGGGGGAGATGCAGCAACCATCCAGCAACTTGCTCCAATTTATCAAGTTCTTTCTCAGCGGGTGACCCGTATGGGTGAATCTGGTACAGGTCAGGCCACCAAGATTTGCAATCAACTGATTGTGGCTGCCAACAGCACTTTAATTGCTGAAGCGGTGGCACTGGCAGATCAGGCAGGTGTAGATACCACCCTACTGGCGCCCGCCCTTGCAGGCGGCTTTGCCGACTCAAAACCGTTCCAGATTCTTGCCCCTCGTATGGCGACTGATACCTTTGAACCTGTGCAATGGAAAGTGCAAACTTTGTCAAAAGACCTCAACAATGCACTACAACTCGCACAAAGTTTTAACTTAAAGATACCTGTGGCACAAAAAGCTCTACTACAGTTACAAGCCCACCAAGAAAATGGCTTTGCCGAGAAGGATTTAGCTACTATTATCAAAGTTATAGAACAATAAACAGGGTCTATTGATTCAGGGAGTCAGAATATGAGCCATCTCGCAGTCAATTTATCAATGATTTTTACGGAAGTCCCTTTAATTGAGCGTTTTGCTTTAGCCCATGCACACGGATTTCAACAGGTTGAAATTCAATTTCCTTATGAATTAGACATTATTGATATCCGCACCCAACTCGAACAATATAATCTTTCTTTATGCCTGATCAATGTTCCTGCTGGCGACCTGATGCAAGGCGGTAATGGTCTAGCTGGGATTCCCGGCCGTGAAATTGAATTCCATCAAGCACTTGAACTGGCAATTCGTTATGCCAATGCACTCAATGTCCCGCGGGTCAATATTCTGGCAGGAAAACAACCGCTGGATGCAGATCTGTTGCCTTGCCTGAATACACTGGCCAGCAACTTGAAGCTTGCTTGCCACATGCTGACCGAGCAAGGAATTGAGCCTGTTTTTGAGATGATTAATGGTACCGATATGCCACGCTTTTTGATCCAGAACATTGCACAAGGTCAGGAAATGCTGGAGGCCGTCCACCACCCTGCCTTAAAAATGCAATATGACTGCTACCATATGGCGATGATGGGTGAAGATGTTTTAGCTGGGCTACAAGAAAATCTACACCAGATTGGACATATCCAATTTGCCGACTGCCCTGGCCGCCATGAGCCAGATACAGGAAATATCCCGTATAAACAGATCTTTGATTGGTTGCTACAAAGTGACTATCGAGGTCTCATTGCGGCAGAATATCGACCAAAAACCCAGTCAGATCAATCTTTTGCATGGAAAAAGAAGTACTTTTCCAATGATGTGAATACATAAACTGTTACTGCTAAAATTTGAACTTTTTAGAGAAAAACGGTATATTTGACAATGAGCAATTGTCAGGAAAATATACCCTCTATGAATTTAGAACCATCGCCCAGCGCTTCTAATTCTCACGACCTAAAAATCAAAACAGCGAACAAAGATGTACAGGCTTGCCTTAAAGTTGTACATGAAGCTCTCACTGATGTAAAAGCCAAAGATATTCTTGAACTTGACGTAAGTACGATCAGCAATGTTGCCGATGCAATTGTAATTGCAAGCGGTACATCGACTCGTCATGTTAAAGCCCTTGCAGATAATGTTGCTGATGAAGCACGTAAAGCAGGTTTCCGCCCAATCGGTGTCGAAGGTGAACGCGATGCTGAATGGATCTTAATCGATCTCGGTTTCGTTGTGGTACATGTGATGTTACCAACCGCGCGTAAGTTCTATGACCTAGAAAGCTTATGGCGTGCACCCGAATCTGTAGCGTAAAGCTCTCCAAAAAAGCGACCGAATCGGTCGCTTTTTTATATTTAAGTAAGTAACTCCTGAACTTTTTCACATTCCACTTGATATTGTTCTGTGAGATTAAAAACCTGACAAAAGGTAGCAAATAAAGCAGCCCGCTCCGATTTCTCTTCATTCGTCCAAATTGGCTTATAGTACTGATACTGGACCTCACTTAATAATTCCTTAACCTTTTCTACTAGAATCTGTTTTTCTCTGTTGGTATGACCATATTTCCATAGGCAGATAAGCCAATCAAACTTATTCCAAAAAGAAAAATGATCGTAAGCCTCTAAACGTTGAGCTATACCAAGCTGCTCATTACTGAATTGATAAAGATTATCAAGCTGTCTAGGTTGAATACGTTCAAGTAAAATAAATTTTCTCAACAAATAAAAAGGTAATCTTAGTTGTTTTTCTTCCAGCACTTTCACAACTTCATTTAAATCAAAATATTCCAACTTCATCGTCTTATATAAAACAACAAATAAAACAGAAGGTTGATTTAAAAACTTAATCAAAGAATAAAAGTCCTGCTTATCCCATTTTAATAACAACATTTGCATCAACCCGAGTCTAACTTTTTGTTCAGTTAAAGAAGAAGGGATTAAGAACTTTTCAAAGTATTTAGAAAAATCAAAATTCCGTTGTTTTAACTCAAAAATAGCAATATCGATGATTGATAAATACTGACTATTCAGTGCTTGAAGTAGAATAACTTCATCCAACTCACCCCGTTGTTGCAATTCATATAAAATTGCTTTTTTAACATCAGCGTATTGCGTTTTTATTAGCTGCTGCTTTATGAATGCAACATCTTGCTTCACAACAAAAGAAATCCAGTATTTACGAATTCCTTGATCATTGGCGAATTGTGCTATCTCTACCAGCTCAAGCTCCGAAAGTAATTTTTTATCTAAAAGATAGTGATAAAGCGTTCGACTGAGTTTTCCTTGCTTAAAACGTAATACAGGTTTTACCTTATCCAAATTCTGGGATATTTTCCTCATCAATATATCTTCAATCTCACCCACGATACGAATTCTTTTTTGAATCGCATAAATATCAAGAAAGTAATCAAGACAAAGATCTATACATTCAGGCCGGTCAACCCATCTCAATAAATGTTGAGCTGCTAGTTTTCGGTTAATAGGTACATAATCGCTTAATTTGCGCAACAAATGCGGAAATAAGATTGGTTCAAAACACCCCTTTAAGTGTTTCAAGGCAGCTTCACGCTCGTATCCATCATACCAATAAAGCTGGTTAATATACTTCTGTAACTTATCTGGAGTCATTATATTCAAAACATTTTATAAAATTATCACTGCAAGATATTAAAGCTGTTTTATAAATAAATAGAAAGTTAATGAAAACGAATTTCATCAATTTTAACCCGCATAGTAATAATCATGTTTAGCTTCTGGCCTAGAAAGCTTATGGCGCGCACCCAGATCTGTAGCGTAAAGCTCTCCAAAAAAGCGACCGAATCGGTCGCTTTTTTTATATTTAGATCCCCCACGAGAATCTCTTTCACACAGTCTTTATTATTCCCTTCTCCAGCTTCACAAATCTTTCTTCTGATTGCCAATCAACACAACAATGCTAGTATAAATACACCCATCACCCATTAAATCTAAAACAATATGAAAGATTCAACTGAATGGATTGAAACACTCAACAAAATTACTGGACTCGCACAAACAGGTTTGTACTACTCAAAAGATGTCTATGACAAAGAACGTTATGACCAAATTATCAGTTATGTCTGCACGTTAATTGATTTAAAAGAAATTGACACTCAAGACTTTATTGCAGATGTGCTTCAAGATGTCGGATATGCAACACCTAAAATAGATGTACGTGCAGTTGTATTTAAAGACAATAAACTCTTATTAGCCAAAGAAACACAAGATGGCTTATGGTCTATTCCAGGCGGCTGGGCTGATATTGGCTATTCAGCAGCCGAGAATGCTGAAAAAGAAGTCTTAGAAGAAACTGGTTTAGAAGTAAAAGCAACTAGATTACTGGCACTCACAGATCGAAGAAAACATCCTCATCCAGCCATGTTTTTACATGTGTATAAGGCTTTCTTTTGGTGTGAACTCATTGGAGGTGAGTTAAAACCAAGTATTGAAACATCTGAAGTTGGATTCTTTGGTAGAAATGAATTACCTCCTATTTCGACAGCTCGTGTTACAGAAACACAAATCCACCAATTTTTTGAGTTACTACAAGAACTACCTGAGAGCACTTATTTCGATTAACGTTCAATTCTGAAACTCATCAAAAAATATAATCCCAAAAAACAATATCTTTGCCATCTTAAGGACCAGCAAATACCAGTTATCACCCACAACTAATTTTGACATGACAAATTGTCAAAATTCTAGCACTATACAGATTCTTGCAATCCCACTAAGAAATAGCATAACTGGAGTACAGGAAGTGAAAATACTGATTACAGGCGCCAATACTGGCATTGGTTTTGCCACGGCAGAACAGTTGGTTAAACAAGGGCAACACGTGATTCTCGCATGCAGAAACCCACAAAAGGCGCAAGAAGCACAAAGCAAGTTACGCGCACTCGACCAAGGACAAGTCGATCTTATCCCCCTCGACCTCAACAGCCTTGAACTTACCAGAAAAGCAGCCGATGAAATCGCAGATCGTTACGGCAAGCTGGATGTGTTGATCAATAATGCGGGCTTATTTGCCAAGACTAAACAGCTGACAGCCGATGGCTTCGAGCAACAATTTGGCGTCAACTATCTGGGTCATTTTTTATTGACGCAAAAACTGCTTCCTGTTTTAAAACAATCTCCTCAAGCACGGATTGTCCACTTAGCCTCGATTGCACATTGGGCAGGCTCAATCAAACCGAATAAATTCCGCGCAGAAGGTTTTTACAACCCCTTGTTTTATTATGGACAATCCAAACTCGCGAATTTACTGCTGAGTAATGCCCTCGCAGAACAACTGGCAGATAGCTCAATCACCAATAATGCGCTACACCCCGGGGGTGTCGCTTCCAATATTTATCGCGACCTACCTAAACCTGTTTATGCTGCAATGAAACTCGGCTTAGTACCCGCCTCTGTTCCTGCAAAACTGATTACTCAAATGGCGATTGGAGATGAATGGGCAAAACGCAATGGAGAATATGTCAGTGCGCATATGCCTGACTGGAAATCTTCACATGCCAAAAATCAGCAACTGGCATGTGACCTCTATCAACAGTCCATGAATCTTGTTGAAAAGTTTATTTAAACAAAAATAACTTCAAATAAAAAAGCCACCCTAAGGTGGCTTTTACAATCTTGAGTGAAGCGGATTAGTGCCCGCCACCATTAATTGCTTTCGTCATATCTTCCACAACTTTCTTGGCATCACCAAAGATCATCATGGTTTTTTCATTGTAGAACAAGTCATTGTCTAGGCCAGCATAACCTGTCGCCATAGAGCGTTTGATCACCATGATGGTACGTGCTTTATGCGCTTCAAGGATCGGCATACCATAAATTGGTGAACTTGGATCATCTTTCGCTGCTGGGTTAACAACGTCGTTCGCTCCAATCACAAGTACCACGTCTGTTGCAGGGAAGTCTGAGTTGATCTCATCCATTTCCAAGATGTCTTCATACGCAACATCTGCTTCTGCCAACAATACGTTCATGTGACCAGGCATACGGCCCGCAACTGGGTGAATCGCAAAGCGAACTTTTACACCCTGCTCTTTCAAGATTTCACATAATTCTTTAACTGCATTCTGTGCACGACCTTGTGCCATACCGTAACCCGGTACAATCACAACGCTGTCTGCATTTGACATCAGGAAGCCTGCATCATCTGCTGAGCCAGAACGGTGGTTACGTTGAACTTGCTCACCTTTGTCTGCTGACGCAACTGCTGCACCACCCATTGCACCACCAAACAATACGTTGATGATTGAACGGTTCATCGCCTTACACATGATGTAAGAAAGAATCGCACCAGAAGAACCAACCAGTGAACCTGCAACGATCAACATATTGTTTTCAAGTGTGAAACCAATACCTGCCGCAGCCCAACCAGAGAATGAGTTCAACAGTGATACCACAACTGGCATATCACCACCGCCCACTGGTGCAATCCATACCCAGCCAAATGCAAGTGCAAGTGCTGTCATTGCCCAGAACGCAGTCATGTTTCCTGTGGTAAAGAAGTAGAAACCACACGCCAGCATTGCAATAAAGATGATGGCCTGAACAGGTTTAACCCATGCACCAGAGATTGTTTTTGCCCATTTCTTTGCAGCCAATTTACCGTAAGCAAATACAGATGCAGTAAATGTAATCGCACCAACGAAGCAGCCGACGAACAATTCAAACAAATGAACTGAACTCATATGTGCATGTTGAACACCCGCAGTCGTTAAAGCAGCTTCATTTTGTGCAAACAATGCAGTGAGCTGATTGTTATGCAAGATCGCAGCAATCGCAATCAATACCGCAGCCAAACCGACCAAAGAGTGCATCAATGCTACAGTTTCAGGCATTTGTGTCATTGGAACAGTTTTCGCACGTGCGATACCAACAACAGCACCTAACACCATTGCACCGCCAATCATCCAAACCACTGGATGTTCAGCAACAAAGAAAGTCGTCACAACAGCAATCGCCATTGCGATCATACCGTAACGGTTACCCGCAATTGCAGTCTTAGGGCCAGACAAACCACGTAAGGTTAAGATAAAGAGGACAGCACCAATCAGGTAGAACCAATCCGCATAGTCTCGAATGAATTCCATCGCTTAGCCCTCTTTTTTCTTTTGCTTCGGCTTGAACATTTCAAGCATACGAGCAGTTACAGCAAAGCCACCGAAGATGTTAATGCTCGCCAAGAACACAGCAATCGCACCAAGCACACTCACCACATTGACACTTTGGAATGCAACATTTGCATCAACACCAATCGCAGGCATACCCACTGTCTGGATCATCGCGCCAACTACAATAATTGAAGACAACGCGTTGGTTACCGCCATTAAAGGGGTATGCAATGCAGGTGTTACGCCCCACACCACGTAATAACCTACGAAGATGGCAAGGACGAAAATTGTAATCGTTTCAACCATGAGAACTCTCCTTAACCGCGCTTGAGCAGTACTTGACCGCCATGTGCCACAAGTAACGCTTTCTGGATTTCATCTTCCTGATTAATCGCAAAGCCTTTCTCTTTGTCGAATAATGTCTCAAGGAAGTTAAAAACGTTACGCGCATACAATGCCGATGCTTCTGTTGCAACCGTGCCAGGAATGTTTGGAATACCCAAAATTTTCACGCCATTTTCAGTTGTTACAGTTTCGCCTTCTTTAGAACCTTCAACGTTACCACCCGTCTCAACTGCCATATCTAAAATGACAGAACCCGGTTTCATTTTGGCAACGGTTTCAGCTTTAATTAAACGCGGAGCATTACGACCTGGAATCAATGCAGTGGTGATTACGATGTCAGCATTTGATACCGCTTTATCTACAATCGCAGCTTGATCTTTGATGTATTGCTCACCCGGCTGCCAACCATAACCGCTTTTCGCAGCTTCAGCAGCACGTTGTTTTTCTTCATCGGACATTGGCACGTCTAGCCATTTGCCGCCTAAAGATTCAACTTGCTCTTTTGCGGTCGGACGTAAGTCTGTTGCTTCCACAACAGCACCCAAACGTTTCGCAGTTGCAATCGCCTGAAGACCAGCAACACCAACACCCATAATCACAACACGTGCAGGTTTTACTGTACCTGCTGCCGTCATTAACATTGGGAACATACGTTGATATTCAGCCGCTGCTAACAATACAGACTTATAGCCTGCCAAGTTTGCCTGAGAAGAAAGTACATCCATGTTTTGTGCGCGTGACAGCGTACGTGGAAGCAGTTCTAAAGCAAAAGCAGACACTTGCTGAGTAGCAAACTGGTCTAATTCTGGATTGCGGTAAGGGTCAAACATTGCAACCACAGTCGTATTCGCCGCAAGTTTTTGAATTTCATCGCCTTTAGGGGCACGTACCTTCAAAATAATTTGGCTGCCTGTATATGCATCGTCCGTAATGGTTGCGCCAACTTGTTCATAAGCACTGTCAATATACGCAGCTTTAACACCAGCACCACGTTCAATGACAACGCTATGACCTGCGTTAATCAACTTCTTTACTGTTTCCGGTGTAGCCGCTACACGACTTTCACCAGCGACAGTTTCGGTTGGGATTCCGATCTGCATGAGCGTCCCTCAAGCTAGTTTTTCTTAAGTAAACATCGCAAATTGCAATGTTTCCCCCAGGAGTATTCTTTGTAGAAATTTGGATTCTAATGGAAGTTTTTTAAATTTCCACCCAATATTTATTTAATAAATACCCATATTTTGAACTGATGATTCACATTTATATTGAAAACTTGTATGCTCAGCATGTTTGACTTTTTGTAAAGCAAACCTCTCCATTCATATATTCTCAATATGAAATTTTGATCAGTATTAATCATCATCTGTTCAGTTTTAAGCGCAGTATTCCCTATTAAAAGGTATGTCTACGCTGTATTTATTCAACAAATCCACACATCATCCTTATCTTGAACAGCCTTGAACCAAGTTCCGTTTATAGCGCTTTGCTCTTTATTCTAGTTGTTCAAAAATAATGGATTGAATCAGCATCATAGACATGCCGGTAGAGAGTGGGATTGGCTTATCTCCGTTTTCTATTGGTCGTTTCGGCGACTTCTTTATGAATGTATCAACAATACTTGCTGGATGACTTATGATGAAATGACAAATTCCTTTATCAATAAATCTGAATTGAATTGATATGAACCCTAAGAAAAACCAAAAAGAAATGTAAAAACTTGAGTAGGCATTTTTTCAAGTGATATTTGTATCGTTTTGTCTAGCAAAAGCCGCATTTTTGCACAGTATTGGTGCAAAAATTAAACAGTTAAATGATCTACTTCATCATTCTGGTTTAGCAACAGTAAAATTTCCTGAAAATGTGCCCCCATCGCCTCTTCTGCGAGACAATCTTCTGGGTTTCGTAACGGACATTGCTCCAAAGACAGGCAGCCACAGCCAATACATTGATCCAGTTGTTGACGTAGCTGTAGCAACATCATAATTTGCTGATCGAGTTGTCCCTGCCATTGTTGTGACATGATTTGCCAATCTTTTTTTGTGGCAACTTGCTGCTTAGGTAAGGTCGCAAAGGTCTCTTTAATTTGTTGCAAACTAATCCCGACTTGCTGGGCTGCTTTAATAATTGCAATCCTTCTCAACATGGCCCGTTGATAACGGCGTTGATTGCCTGCTGTTCGCGTGCCCCATATCAATTCTTTTTCTTCATAAAAACGAATGGTTGGCACTGAAACGCCACTTCTTTTCGCCAGTTCGCCAATACTCAGCCAAGTCTGTAATTGTTCTTTCAAAATTTGCTTGACCTCTAGTTAACTTGAGCTTTGATACTAACATACCACAGCAACCAGAATGAGTTTTAGCCATGAATCAGCTCCATACAGATGCATTTCAACTGATCAATCCCGATGCGCTCTATGACCCGCGTAGCAATGGCTATAGTCATGTTGCGATTGTAAAACCCAATATGCGTATTATTCATATTGCAGGTCAGGGTGGCGAAAATAAAAATGGCGAGCTTTCTGAATATTTTGACCAACAGGTACAACAAGTCTTCTATAATATTCAGCAGGCATTAGCTTCAGCCCAAGCGCAACTGTCAGATATTGCCGTGCTACGTATTCTGGTCGTCGATCATGATGCTGATAAGCTTCAGGCGCTGGTAGCTATCATGCAAAGCTTATGGAGAGATCAAGCATTTCCTGCCTGCACCCTGATTCCTGTACCTGCGCTAGCCCTAGAAAACATGCAAGTCGAAATCGAAGCCACCGCTTATACCGCATAAATCAGAATAGAGAATCCTATGTCTATCCCTCAAGAAGATATCAGTCAAAATAAAACTTTACTTTGGTTTATGGCGGCAGCGTGCGGTTTATGTGCGGGTGCCAACTATTATAGTCAGCCTTTAATTCATTCGATTCAGCAATACTTTTCTGTTACCGAAGGTCAAGCTGCCCTGACCGTAACATTTGCTCAAGTGTCGTATGCACTCGGTCTTTTGTTCATTGTTCCAATGGGCGATGTGGTCAATAAAACCCGATTTATTCCTTTACTCATGGGGTTATGTGCTGTTGGCTTATTCATCAGTGCATTTTCAGTAAACTTACCAATGTTATGGCTTGGCACCGTGATGGCTGGGCTATTTTCAGTAGCAGCTCAAGTGCTGATTCCACTTGCGACCATGACGGTAAAACCTGAAAAAACAGGAGAAGTGATTGGCTTTTTAATGAGTGGTTTACTGGTCGGCATCTTGCTTTCAACCAGTCTCGCAGGCTTGTTTTCCAACCTGTTTCACTGGAAAGTCATCTATGTGGTGAGTGGCATTTTAATGCTGATTCTGGCCTATGCCTTAAAAAGCCGTCTGCCGTATGTCATGCGTATGAAGCTGAATTATGGTCAAGTTTTTGTCTCCATGGCACAACTGCTTAAACAGGAAAAGCGCTTGGTGTTACGCGCACTTGCGGGTGGTTTTGCCTTTGCAGCAGTCAGTATTTTATATTCAACCATCGCCCTATTATTGACGTCAGCCCATCATCTACAAGATCTGCTGATTGGTATGGTGCCGCTGGTCGGTATTTTTGGGGCGCTTTCTACCCAATATATTGGTAAATATGCAGATCAGGGCTATACCAGCCGACTGACTTGGATCGGTTGTGCCTTATTCATTCTCAGCTGGATATTTTTCTATTTCGGTCAAACGGCTTTAGTGAGCTATATTCTTGGTTTTGCATTGATCCAGTTAGCTTTAGCATTAGTCCATACCAGTAACCAGAGTATTATTTTCCGTTTACGACCCGATGCCAAATCACGGATTAATGCCATTTATATGACGGCCTACTTCACTGGCGGTGCTGGCGGTTCAGCATTAGGGATTTTTGCATGGAATCATGGCGGCTGGAGTGCAACCTGTCTGGCAGGCTTCAGTCTGGTCTTTGCCTGCATGCTATTTAGTTTTATAGATTATCTTGCGACCAAGCAAAACAAGATTGTAGCGTCTTGAATTTGCATATTGATACTTAAAAATTGAAGTGATCGGGATGAGCATTGGTGAAATTTTCTTAAAACTCGTATAATGCTGCCCTTTCTTTTCTTGTCCACATCCGAGAGCCCTTTATGCAATCACTAGAATCATTAAAGCCACGTATTTCCGTAGCACCGATGATGGATTGGACAACTAAAGACTATCGTTTCTTTGCACGCCTGTTTAATCCCAATGTAGTGCTCTATACCGAAATGGTGACAACGGGTGCGATTATTTACGGCGGTGCCAATCGTCATCTTGACTTCAACAAAGAAGAACACCCGATCGTGTTACAGCTGGGTGGCTCAAATCCACAAGAACTCGCAACCTGTACCAAAATGGCAGAGGACTGGGGTTATGATGAAGTCAACTTAAATGTCGGCTGTCCAAGTGATCGCGTTCAGAATAATAAAATTGGTGCATGCTTAATGGCGGAACCTAATCTGGTCGCCGAATGTATTCATAGCATGCAAAAAGCAGTATCAATTCCTGTGACGGTCAAACATCGTATCGGGATTGATGATATGCAGTCTTATGAAGAAATGCTGCATTTTGTCGATACTGTAGCGGCAACGGGTTGTCGCCATTTTATCGTGCATGCGCGTATTGCGATTTTGCAGGGTCTCTCACCGAAAGAAAACCGTGATGTACCCCCTTTACGTTATGAAGATGTGTATCGCCTGAAACTGGAACGTCCTCACCTGACCATTGAAATCAATGGTGGCATTAAAACCTTTGACGAAACCCAGCAACATTTACAGCATGTTGATGGGGTAATGATTGGCCGTGAAGCCTATCACAACCCTTACCTGCTTGCAGAAATGGGACAACTCTGGAATCTGGAAGCGCCTGATCGTTTCGAAATCATGCAACAGATGATGCCGTATATTCATCAACGTGTTGCAGAGGGTGCACCATTATCCATTATCACACGCCATATTTTAGGTCTATTCCAGAACTTGCCTGGTGCAAGAAAATGGCGTCAGGCGCTCAGTGGCGGTAATGCAAAAACCATAAGTGATATTGAAAATGCCATTCAAAATATTCAGGCCGCCATGCAACGTACCGAAGACTACCTAAAAGAGCATCAATCCTGATTGATGCTTCAAAAAATGCCAACTTAATCACACTGTGAAATATGATTTTACAAATCTGAAATTTTTTCCAGGGTCGACCTTAACTTCCTTATAATTAAGGTAATCTTCAAAAAATCTTCATTAAGATTTCATTATAAATCGCAAAAATTGTTATATTATTACATTACATTTTGGTTTTTTTGAATTTTATCGCTTACTATGTGCCGCGTAATAGATTCTGGCACACGTTCAGTTGTTTTGAAAATGCGGTAGAGATTCACAATGATTTATGATGTACCTTCAGTTGATCACAGTATGATTCACCCACCCTCGCAACAGGTGGTTATTCCTTATCGAGAAATGCCGAAGCCTCCATCAGTAGCAGGGATTGATGTAGATAAATTCTCTCAAAAGCTCGCTAAAAGAGCATCGTATCGCAGCTCATCTCAATGTGCCAAATTCGTCAGAATCGCTTTACAATCCGCAGGGGCTAAAATCGTACAACACCCTGTCGCAGCTTCAGACTGGGGTGGTACCTTAAAACAAATCGGCTATCAACAAATTACGCCTGATTTTAATAACCCTCAGCCAGGTGATATTTATATTATTCACCGCACCAAAAAACATCGTTACGGCCATATTGCAGGCTTCACAGGTTCACAATGGGTGTCTGACTATAAGCAACGCAGCTATGATGTTTATAAAGATCCAAATGTCACTTACAGCTATTACCGCTTAGCACCGCAATACCCACAAGCTTAATCGTTCAGAAGATTTAAGTCCTGAGTTTATCCAGTTTTTTCAGGACTTCCGCAACGGCAACCATCGCAAAGCTTGATGTTACCACCACTGCAGAACCATAGCCTCCACAACGTAGACCCGCACTTGGGCACACCTCTGCGCTCGAAAATGGATTATCGATCGAATAAACGCAAGTGATACCAAATTTCTCTTTTGGCTTTTTACAAATCCCCATTGAACGAAGTTGAGTACGCAACTTTGCCAACATCGGATCTTGCTCGGTCTTCGACAAATCTGCGACACGAATTTTCAGTGGATCCAGCTTACCGCCTGCACCGCCCGAAACAATCAAGGGAATCTTGTTAAAGCGACAATGCAACATCAAGGCAAGCTTGGCTTTGACGTCATCAATACAATCTAAAATGATCGTCGGAACTGGATCTAATATTTCTTTGACATTTTCTGGTGTGAGATAGTCATCAATCACATTCACTTTCATGCGTGGATTAATCTGACGGCAACGCTCTGCCATCACCTCAATTTTCTCTTGTCCCAGTGTTGAACTCATTGCTGGTAATTGACGGTTAATATTCGATGCTGCCACGACATCCATATCCACCAAAGTGAGCTCGCCAATTCCCGTACGTGCCAGTGCTTCGACGGCCCAACTTCCTACACCACCAATTCCGATGACCATGACATGGCTTTGCTCATAATGAGCAAATGCACTTTCTCCATAAATTTTGGCAACACCAGCAAAACGGCGGTCATATTCATCATTTACAGGTACATCGGTCATAACAATGGTGATCTATACAATTCAGCAAAGCACTATTTTAACGTGTTTCACGCTGTTTGGGTTAGGAAGATGAGACTTTGCCCGTGAATTGGTGGCGTCGGCTTAACATCAGCAAAACTACAAAAATAGCAGCACTCAACAATAGCGCCAGTAGATTGGCATTCACCCAGCCCAACTGAGTCAAAATCGGTGCTGGCAGGAAAGCACCTAAAGTTGCGCATAAGGCAATGATTGTTTCATTCATACCTTGTACACGATGCTTTTGCTGTTCATTTAATCCAGCCAGTAAGGTAGAGGCACCAGAATATGCAAAGTTCCAGCCCACACCCAACACAATCAGGGCCGCATTAATATAAAGCCCCTCTTGTCCAAGCATTGGAATCAAAGAGGATAGCATCAGTAAAATAAAACCCGCATAAATCGTACGATGCGTTCCCCAACGTTGAATCAGCTTAGACACAAAGAAAGAAGGAATAAACATGGCCAAGACATGGAGCTGGATAGAGATCGAAGCGTAATGAAATGAATGATGCTCCTTTAAATGCAAGGAGGACATAATCATCATGACATTCATCACATAATAGGCAAATGCCCCACTGATCACAGCCGCGACAATCAGATTAATTGGCAATTTAGCACGCTGTATGGTATCTGCCACAACGTGCTGTGCCTGCTGTAATTTAAATTTCTGATTCCATAAATACAAAATTGGCGATAACAACACAGCCAGTACACTGAAAATTAAATAGATCGCAGTAAAATCAGGTAAGCCTTGTACCTGTTGAAACTGAATCGCTAACATCGGTGCAATCACAGCAGCAACAACACCACCAGAAATGACCATCGCCGTCGCTTTCGGGATTAAATCCGATGCCAGACGATCCGAAGCAGCAAAGCGGTAAAAGTTAGCTGTAGAAATGAATAAACCGAGTGAAAAGTGACTGAGACACAATAAATAAAACTGTTCAGTCTGTAAGGCAAGATAACCAAACACACCTGCCAGAAACAGACAAATGCATCCCAACTGGAACACCAGATATCGCCCTAGCTTTTTCATTAAAAATGAAAAGATAAAGGTGGTCATTAATATCGCTAAAAACTGTAAACCATAGGGCACTGTCGCCAAGGCCTGCGTGGGTGCAAGTTTTAACCCCACAATTGCGGAAACCGTTACCGATAATACTGCTGCAATTAAATTAAATGCTTGTGCAACCAATAAATAATAAACATATCGTGGCAGCTGATTCAAAGCCATCATCCTTAATGATTAATTAAAAACACCTTAACTCTGAACCACTAAAATTTAAACAAAAAAATAAGGAAATTAACCTTTCATTTTTTAACTCTTATTTTAGAGATTAATCCTCTCCTAGCTATATCTTGGTATAAGAACTTAATACAAAAGAGATTTTATTAAAAAAGTAACTAGCCCAACAACCTAACTCAAGTTATTAGAATCCATTGCATCGTAAATAAAAAAGAAACTAGCAAGTATTATTGTATGATTAAAAAAATAATTCATTCGAAAATATGATTATGAATAAACAAGATCAACAAAATATTATCCTATGTATTCCTGGTATCTGGAAAAATCATCAAGACTTATTACATGCTCTCCTTACTCATGACACAGGATATATTTACGCAGGCGTAATTATTAAATCTTTAACCAGTGATTATTTTGCTGAAATTGAAGAATATAAAAATGATCCTAACGTCAGTCAGGTATTTAGGCAACAGAGTATGAATCGTTTTTCAGAGCGAGAATTACAAGAAATCGAACAACATCATATGGTCATTTATGTGATTTGCGAAGCTGGATCAATAGCGTTAGCACAACAAGCTTTATTATTGGGTCAGGCTCTACTCAAAGCGGGTGGCTTAGCCATTAAAATTGAAACATCTGGAATGACTCATCCTCGATCTGATTGGCTAAAGTTCGATGCAGAGAATCTATTTGATTTATATAAGGCATTTATTGCAACTGTTTATGATCAGGACTCCCTTTATTCTTGTGGCATGCATCAATTTGGGAAATCTGATGGATGTATAGATTTAAAAGTAGAACATGCCTCATATATTTTGAATCAGTTTTTACTCTATCTCCTTATAGAAAACCCAACACTTTTAGAGAAACAAACTTTTTCTGTAGAAGAAGGCGCTGAAGTATTAAAACTTCACAGAAAAGAATCGAGTGATTTCTTCGAGAAGGAATCACTGTATTTTAATCGATGGGGTGTTTGGTCATTGAAGCAGAACTTTAGCTTGAAGAAGTTATTCAGATTTAGCTAAATTTTGATGTGAAAAAAAAGCCCTGTAAATTTACAGGGCCTTATCAAACTAAGCAGCAATCAAATTGCGTAATACATAATGTAAGATACCGCCTGCCTTAAAGTATTCTACCTCATTCAAGGTGTCTATTCGACAGAGCACTTTAAATTTGGCCTGACTGCCATCTTCCCGAACCACTTCAACATCGAGTGTCTGATGCGGTTGGATATCATCGGACAAGCCATGAATAGAAATGACTTCATGCCCAGTTAAGTTCAAGGATTGACGAGTTTGTCCATCTACAAATTGCAATGGCAACACGCCCATTCCCACCAGATTCGAGCGGTGGATTCGTTCAAAACTTTCTGCGATAACGGCTTTAACGCCAAGTAAGTTGGTTCCTTTGGCAGCCCAGTCCCGTGAAGAACCTGTACCATATTCCTTACCGGCAATAATGATCAATGGTGTTTGCTGCTGCTGATAACGCATGGCGGCATCATAAATCGCCATCTTTTCGCCTGTTGGGATATAAAGCGTATTACCGCCCTCTTCACCCCCGAGCATCTCATTTTTAATCCGGATATTGGCAAAGGTACCGCGCATCATCACTTCATGGTTACCACGTCGCGATCCATAAGAGTTAAAGTCTTTCGGCTCAACGCCCTGATCCTGTAAATAACGTCCAGCAGGACTATCTTTCTTGATATTACCCGCAGGTGAGATATGGTCCGTTGTAACCGAATCTCCCAGCACAGCCAGAATATTCGCCTGTTCAATATTGCGGATGGCTTTCGGTGGCTGGTTAATTTCCTCAAAAAATGGAGGATGGCGGATATAGGTTGAGTTGTTTTGCCAAGCGTAAGTCTGGCTCTCTGGAATCTGGATCGCTTGCCATGTCGCATCTCCGTCAAAAACCGCGGCATATTCCTTATGGAACATGTCGGTATTCACTTTCTGTAATACGGCATCAATTTCAGACTGACTCGGCCAAATATCTTTTAGATAAACATCTTTCCCATCTTTGCCTTGTCCAATTGGTTGCGTGGTTAAATCGGTACGGATATTGCCTGTTAGGCCATAAGCAACGACTAATGGTGGTGATGCTAACCAGTTGGTTTTCACCAATGGATGCACACGTCCTTCAAAGTTACGGTTTCCTGAAAGTACCGATGCCACATTTAAGTCATGACATTGAATAGCTGCTTCAATCGGTTCAGGTAGCGGCCCCGAGTTGCCGATACAGGTTGTACACCCATATCCCACTAAGTTATAGCCCAATTGATCCAGATAAGGCGTTAAACCTGCTGCTGCCAGATAATCCGTCACCACTTTAGAGCCCGGCGCAAGTGAGCTTTTGACCCAAGGTTTACGCTGCAAGCCTTTTTCAATCGCTTTTTTAGCCAGTAGACCCGCAGCCAGCATCACACTTGGGTTTGAGGTATTGGTACAAGAGGTGATCGCAGAAATGACGACATCACCATCGTTTAAAGGATAAGATTTTCCATCAATGGTACAAGATGGTTCTTCATGCGCAAGATTGGCTTTCTTGGCCTCTACTGCCGTACCGCCACCACCTTCATTTTCCAAACGCTCTTTGGCTTCTTTGGCAGGTTTCAGGTTCAGCTCCATTAAGGCATTAAAGGTTTTTGGTACATCAGACAACAACACCCGATCTTGGGGACGTTTCGGCCCTGCCAGACTGGCTTGCACCGTGCCCATATCCAGACTCAAAGTGTCGGTAAAAACAGGCTCATCGCCTGCATTACGCCACAGCCCCTGAGCTTTACTATATGCTTCCACCAAATCAATACGTTCTTGCTGGCGGCCTGTCAGAGCTAAATAACCGAGTGTGACTTCATCGATTGGGAAGAAACCACAGGTCGCACCATACTCTGGTGCCATATTGGCAATCGTGGCACGGTCTGCCAACGGTAAATCAGCCAGACCATCGCCATAGAATTCAACAAATTTACCCACTACACCTTTTTGACGTAGCATCTGGGTAATGGTCAATACCAGATCGGTTGCAGTAATGCCTTCATTCAATTTACCCGTCAATTTGAAACCAATCACTTCTGGAATCAACATCGATACAGGCTGTCCCAGCATTGCCGCTTCAGCTTCAATCCCACCCACACCCCAACCAAGTACACCCAATCCATTAATCATGGTGGTATGTGAGTCTGTGCCGACCAAAGTATCTGGAAAAGCAAAGTTTTGCCCTTCATCTTCTCCCAGCCACACCGCTTGCGCCAGATACTCCAGATTGACCTGATGGCAAATCCCTGTACCTGGGGGAACAACACTAAAGTTATTAAATGCAGACTGTCCCCAACGCAGGAATTGATAGCGCTCACCATTACGCTGCATTTCAATTTCAACGTTCTCGGCAAAGGCCTGATCATTGGCGAAATAATCCACCATCACCGAATGGTCAATGACCAGATCCACTGGCGAAAGTGGGTTAATACGGTTCGGATCCCCTCCTGCTTGCGCCATTGCTGCACGCATGGCAGCCAGATCAACGACGGCGGGAACACCAGTGAAATCCTGCATCAATACACGGGCAGGACGATATTGAATTTCCTGATCGGAGCGTTTGCTTTTCTGCCAGTCTACCAGCGCCTGAATATGCTCAACTTTTACACTTTTTCCATCTTCAAAGCGCAGTAAATTTTCTAGCAAAACCTTGAGTGATTTGGGTAAACGGTCAATGTTACCCAGTGTCTGCGCGGCTCGGGTGAGGTTAAAAATTTGATAGGATTTCGAACCGACTGTTAGTGTTTGTAATGCATTGAAACTATTGATTTTGCTATATCTGGCCATAAGGTTACCCTCCCAGTATTGGCTGATTGTTTATTATGAAGTTCTTTCTTTAATGTACCCCTGTTTGAAAAAGGATGTGTTCCCTTTTAGTTACCTTATTTTTAACGGGATTATTATTGTGATCCGAGATGTAAGGCGGCACATGAGTTTTGCCAAAGTTGCTGGGCAAGTTGTGCTTGAGGTCGCTCAAGTATTTGCGCCAGACTGTCTAAAACATAAGGTAAATTAACAGGTGTATTGCGGGTTCGATGTTCAGTTGAAGTCTGGCAGCACAACGGCGTCATATCTGGACAATCGGTTTCAATGACCAGATGTTCCGAACCAATGGCATGAACCACCTGATGTAGTTTTTTGGCATTTGGATTGGTAATTTGCCCTGTGATGCCGATTTTAAAACCCAGCTTGATCATGGCTTTGGCTTCTTCAACACCGCCGCTGAAGGCATGCGCAATCCCACCCAATTTGAATTTTTGAGTTTTTAAAATTGCAATCGTATCAGCATGCGCTTTACGGATATGTAATAACACCGGTTTCTGATATTGCTTGGCGAGTTGCAATTGCTCAATAAAATAATGCTGTTGTTTGCTAAATAATTCTGGCTGTTTATGTTCTTTTAAAAAAGTATCCAGACCAATTTCACCCACCGCCACACAATCATGCTGCTGCAAAATCTGTTCTAAATCTTGTAAATGTTCTGGCTGATGTTGTTCGATATAAAATGGATGTAATCCAGGCGCAAGATAAGACTGCGGCACATTCTCCCAGCTTTGTAATTGCTGATGCGTCTGGATCAGGTCATTAAATCTTGATTGTAGAAATCCGATTAATACCAATGCATCGACCCCAACCCGCTTGGCCTGCTCAGCCAGATGTTGCCGATCATGATCGAAATCGGCAACATCAAAATGGGTATGGGTATCGAACAGTTGCATTAGGGCTTACTTTTTCTCATTTGCGACAGGTGTAGATGCAGCTGGCGCGTCCACTTTTGGTAAATATTCAGGTTTTAATACTCCTTGTAATTCACTAAATGGAATCACCAAACGCGGTAAACCCACCACATAAGGGCCAATGTCATATTCACCATATTGCAGGATCAAGCCCTGTTCGCCCAATAAGAAATTATCTGTCAGCTGAAATGGCCAAGCCTGCTCATATTCTTTAGGATCAGTAGCTAGCTTTGAATCCACAATCCATGTTTTAAATGCTTCATGTGCCAGCTTCTCTAAAGTCGCTTTTTGTTTTGGCAATAACAGATCATGCAACTGAACCTGTTTCTGATTTGCCAAATCAAAGTTGTAATAACGTTGTGAGGTTGCGCCATGCGCTCCGCCTAAATAACTGCTGCTATTGAGCACCACTGTTGCTAGCTTACCTTTCGGCTGTAGGATCTTCGGCTTGATCATTAAGCTGATTTGATGGCTACTACTTAAGGCTTTCAGCTCTTCATCAATTTTGACAAATGAATCTGCATATAACTGCGCCTGACTGTCCAGATCTGATTTAGATTCAGTGTTTTTGGGTGTTGAAGCCGCAGGTGTATCTGCATCAACTACCTCTAGCATCCGACCAAGCTGGTTAAGAATTTGTTGATCCAGTAATTGATCGATAAATGGGAAATTACTTTGCAAGCGTTCAACAGTAAAGTCTGGGCAGGTATTGCCTTTGCATTCAGGTAATTTCACCTGAATCTTAACCGTTTCCCCTTGTAAAACAGGTTCAGCCTGTTGCTGTACCGCAGGTGGATTTTGCGGCTTATCCTGTGATTCTTTTGGCTCTGATTTCGGCTGGCATGCTGCAAGCAAAACAGCACATGCAAGAACACTATATTTATAAAATGTTTTCATCTGAGACCTATAAGCATTGTTATTACACAAGATTTTTAAATGCTATCGAAGTTAGTGCAAAACTGCTAGAAGCACATGCAATTTCTATACGAAACTCAAAAAAGCTGTTCTAAACGGAATCAAAACATGCGTTGATAAATTTCAGCTTGCAGCATTTTTTGAGTCTGTTCAGTGGTTAAATAAATATCCAGTTGTGGGGCATCTTTACTGATTTCATTGGCACGATAATGTAAGCCAATGCCTTCCCCGTCAAAGAACCAGTCTGCTTGCCCCCAATACAGTTTTTTCGGTACCTGTTTTTTTACTTCTGCAGATTGTTTTGCAATCCATTGTTGATAATGCGCCTGAACAATTTCGTTTAATGCATTTTGCTGGTCTTTCTGGATCACATCCAGTACGCTGAGACTCTTTTGTAGCTTACGATCAGCAACAAAGAAATAGAAGCGATCTTTCACTGCCATATCTTCTTGCTGGGCATTAACTCCAACTTGTAACAGTACATATTGATTGCGCTGTGAAGCGATTCGGGTATTCAGATGCAGTTCATAGGCCTTATTTTTTGAATACTTGTCCTGCCACTCATCTGACTTTTTCACATAGGCATTAATGGCTTGTTGCAAGGTCAGATTTTTATCCAGTTCAATCTGTTGCTGGATCACTTTGGACTGATTTTTTGCAATCCATGCATTTAGCCATTCATCCTGAGTCTTTACCGTCTGGATATCGACATCAATACAGTTTTTCTTTTCACAAAATGGCAAAGCATAGTCTGCCTTGGCCTCTTTCATATTTAAGTAAGGCAGGACTTCTGCTTTTTCGACAGGTGCCGTAGCCTGTTTTCTTTCGGCGGTATCAGCTTTATTTTTATCTGGATGATCACATGCGGTTAAAGCCATCATTCCAATCAAGACACTGACAGCAAAAAGTGGTTTTAAAGCATTCATCTCATCATCCTTTATTTTTAGATCGTTCAATTAAAAACAGCCTCTAATTAGAAGCTGTTTTTATGCAATTTAGTGTTCTCGTGTGTTACGGAACTGGATATCAGGCCAACGTTCTTGCATCAACTGCAAGTTTACACGGCTTGGCGCCAAATAAGTTAAGTGACCGCCACCATCAACAGAAAGCTGATCATGCGCCTTTTTCTTAAACTCATTCAGGATTTTGTCATCATCACAGTGAATCCAGCGTACCGTATGAACACTCACAGGCTCATAAATACAGTCCACTTTATATTCTTCTTTTAAGCGATATGCGACCACATCAAACTGTAACACACCGACTGCACCAACAATCAGGTCATTACTAATTTGTGGCATAAACACCTGTGTTGCACCTTCTTCAGATAACTCTTTCAAACCTTTTTGCAATTGCTTCGATTTCAAAGGATCTTTCAAACGTACACGGCGGAACATTTCAGGTGCGAAGTGTGGAATACCGGTAAAGTGTAAGTTTTCACCGCTGGTAAAGGTATCACCAATCTGAATCGTACCGTGGTTGTGCAAACCAATGATATCACCAGGCCAAGCTTCTTCCAGATGCTCACGCTCACCCGCAAGGAAGGTCAATGCATCACTAATACGCACGTCTTTACCGATACGTACATGATTCATTTTCAAGCCTTTTTCATATTTACCTGAGCAAATACGCATGAAGGCAATACGGTCACGGTGTTTCGGGTCCATATTGGCCTGAATCTTAAAGACAAAGCCTGTGAAACCTTCTTCTTTCGCTTCAACTACACGTTCTTGGGTTGGATGCGCTTTAGGTTCTGGTGCCCAGTTAATAAAGGTATCCAAAACATGGTCAACCGCGAAGTTACCCAATGCGGTACCAAAAAGCACAGGCGTTTGCTTGCCTTGTAAGAATAATTCACGATCTAGTGGTTCATTGGCCATTTGAACCAGCTCAAGAGATTCTTCAAAAGAAGCCCATGCCAACTCACCCACTTTTTCACGGATATCTGGATGATCATAACCATCACGAACATCGATATCGGTAATGGTTGAACCAAAACCAGCCTTATAGACATAAAGCTTGTCTTCAAGCAGGTTATATACACCTGCAAAGTCACGTCCCATACCCAAAGGCCATGTGATTGGTACACAACGGATGTTTAGAACATTTTCAATTTCATCCAGTAACTCTAATGGCTCACGGATTTCACGGTCCATTTTGTTCACGAATGAAATGATTGGCGTGTCGCGCATACGACACACTTCCATCAATTTAATGGTACGTTCTTCGACACCTTTTGCACCGTCGATCACCATCAATGCAGAGTCAACCGCCGTTAAGGTACGGTATGTATCTTCCGAGAAGTCTTCATGTCCCGGCGTATCCAGCAAGTTGATCGTGTGCTTTTTATAAGGAAACTGCATCACTGACGTGGTAATCGAGATGCCACGCTCTTTTTCCATTTCCATCCAGTCAGATGTGGCAGAACGGTCAGACTTACGGCTTTTTACCATCCCAGCAACCTGAATTGCCTTACCCCATAACAACAGTTTTTCTGTCATGGTGGTCTTACCAGCATCGGGG
Organism: Acinetobacter vivianii; assembly: GCF_014635885.1. Taxonomy (GTDB): domain Bacteria; phylum Pseudomonadota; class Gammaproteobacteria; order Pseudomonadales; family Moraxellaceae; genus Acinetobacter; species Acinetobacter vivianii. The sequence continues at coordinate 14,419 of NZ_BMDR01000011.1, read as the reverse complement.
TGGGAAATGATCGCAAAAGTCCTGCGACTTGCGACTTCTTTAGCTAATTGCTCTTTAAACATAGGGAAAATCTTCAATATGTACACAGTTATGTACACATTTATAAATATGTACTTGAACTGAAAAAGTGGTAATTCAAAATTGGCGCAATTGTAGCAGATTTAGAGAAGATATTGATTGATTGTTGGTAGATCTTGAGTTATCCACATCACAGTTAAAATCCACCTTATTTATTAACCTTTTATGACAATCTCATCATCAAAAGCTCACTTTATATTCAGCAGAATTTTTTAGCCATATACTCCCTTTGCCTAAAAATCGTTAAGGACATAAGAGTGAGTAAATCAGTACTTTTAGCTGAGCTAAATGCGATGATTGACCATTATTTTATAAGAAATGGCTCTCAACCGACTCAAATCCTACTTGGCTATAAAGCCTATACAGAGCTGATGCAAGATCAAAGTTTTGCAAATGAAATCACAAACTCAGCCCTTGATCCCAATAAACGTAAGTATAAAAAACTAAAAATTAAAGTGACCAAAGACGATCATCAACTGGAACTCGAGTAACCCGATACCTACCGCTCCAAGCGGAGCATCTAATCAACCCAATCCTGAGCTAACATTCTCCAATTTGCCCACTCTATTGATTTAGGTAATACTGAATAAAATGAGTAAGACCTCTCAATCCAATGAATCAAAAAAGCATATCCATTGTGCTCATTCCCGGCTTTATGTTAGACGAATCACTTTGGGATGAACTTATTCCACTGCTCCCAGAAACATGGAATATCAGGAGAGCCAATTTATTACAGGGTGAGACAATTGCTGAAATTGCTCAGAACATTGCAAAAGATGCGCCTAAGGAATTTATACTCGTCGGGTTTTCATTAGGCGGTTATATTGCCCGATCTTTAACTGAACAATTTCCAGAGAAAGTTTCTAGCTTAATTCTTATTGCCTCATCTTTACGACCTGACACAGAAGAACAAAAACAACAAAAGCTCACCGCGATTCGACTCAGCACCAAAGAAAAATTTCATGGTTTGAGTTCAATTTCTATCGCCAAAACCCTCCATCCATCGGATGCACAAAATAAGCTGCTCATTAAACGCATTCAAAAAATGGGGATCAACCTTGGTTATGAGGCTTTCGTAAGGCAATCTCTATTAAATAGAAAATGTGGAGATATTAATAAAATAAGCTGCCCAACACTTATTATCTCCGCTGCCCAAGATCAACTCCGCTCAAAAGAAGAAGCACTGGAGCTTACTCATAAAATTCGTGATTCAAAATTAGCAGTAATCGAAAATTCTGGACATATGATCCCCCTTGAACAGCCTGAACAATTGGCTCAGATCATTTCAGAATGGATCAACCAATAAGTACGAATGACTCCAATCAATTGAGGTCTGAATTTCTAAACCAGTTTTTCCATGAACTGGTATAGCGGGTTTCAATTGAAATCGCTGGGATCAATTTGCTTCTTAAAACCTCGGTTTGATCTATGCTTTTTGCCAATCGGGCTTTGACTGAATGGATACATTCACGATCCCCAAATTCACATCGATCTAGGGTTGTGCCGCCACATGGACCATTGGCAAGACCTTTGGGGCAGGTTTCAGGGCAGATATAAAGCGTATCATCCAGTCGGCAGTGACCACAGCTTTCGCAACCCACCAACTGTTGTTTGCTCCAATGTTCCATTTTCAATAAAAGATGCTGCGGTCGCGGTTTATTCCAGAAATTAGCTTTAAAAATAAAACGTCCAACGCCTAAGGCAGCGTGAGAAGCAAAAAAAATGTGGTGCATTAAATGCATTTTCTTATATTTAAGAATTTGAATCTGGGAAACAGGTTTTGAAAAAGTGGACAGCTCAGGTTTAAGCTCAAGGCCTGAATCCATTTTCCACAGGTCTTTCCATGCTTTTTCACAAGCCGCTAAAGACCAATTTTCAAATTGATTTAAAAACCGCTCCAGTTTCTGTTGCTCTTGTGGCTTATGACAAGCCGATAAATGCACACCAACATAACCGAGATGTTTACAGATCAGGATCTGCAATGCACAACGCGCGTAGACATTTGCTTCCGCCTGAACAGGATCCGCCGCATACTCACGCTCAAGAACATCCACAATATGTGGAGCAATCACCAGTCCAGCGATCTGATTTTTCACCATAAATTGCGCGCGTTTTAAGGTTAGTGGCATCACGCAGGCAATTAAAGGAAATTGTTTATAATTCTGAGAGATAAAGGATTGGCTGTGCTGAAGACAATCCAGATCAAATCCAAGCTGAGTAATGAGAAAATCCGCACCCGCTTTTATCTTTTTATGCAATTTTAGATATTGGGCATCCTGCTCAGCCTCAGTATATTTAAATGGATTAAAAGCCACTCCAATATTAAACACATTCCGTTGTTTAGCTGCCATCACAGCACTCACAGACTCTAAATAACGAGAGCGTTGTGCAGGAATTTCCCGCCCAAAATTATGGTTCTTCAGCTTATCTCCAGTTAATAAAAGAAGATTGTGATATCTCTGCTGCTCTGCCTGATCGAGAAAGTGTTCAAATTCTTTAATATCCCGCCCTTTACCTGAAAAATGTAGAAGTTTTTCAATTTCAGAAGAATATCTTTGTGCCAATTCTAATGGCGCTGGATCTTCGTCACTGTGCACGCGATCGGCCAAAGTCATCATTGCCGGAAAGCCAGCCAGACTTTTTGTTACAGCCAAGGTATCACGCTTAGAGCAAAGATATTCCACCAGAATACAGAATCGTTTCTGCTCTAAACACTGAGAAAATAAAGACATAATGAAAGAGATTTAAAAAGGAAGAAGTCAGGCAAATACTGCTGGCCTGAAATTATAAGTGATACGCTTTGAAAGTAAACCTCAGAATAATTTCAGGTTCAGTGGCTTCAAATTATAGGCACGCTATCGTCGTGAAATGCCCGCTACGCTTAATGAAACACACAAACATGAATTTTACTCACTTTCCATTGAAACAAAATCATTTTTATTCATGTCATGTTTCAAGTATAAATTAGCTCATGCTCTTCATACGAGACAATCTGAGGGTTGATTCTGATGGAACTGCTTCGGCAAACATCAGAACAGACTGAAATCCGATTGACTGGGAAGATCCAAAAAATTGGAACATCCAGAAAGGGCAACACAGAAATAAGGTTTTATCTCAGAAATTAGGGTATCAGATCATCATGAGCAAAGAGTTTACATTTACGATTAAGCGCATTAGTTTCGATGAAAACTATCAGCCCTCAGACAATACGCGTATCACCACCAACTTTGCCAATCTGGCGAGAGGTGAAAGTCGTCAAGAGAATCTGCGCAATACCTTAAAGATGATTAACAATCGTTTTAATAGTCTGGCGCATTGGGATAACCCGACAGCAGACCGTTATTCTGTTGAGCTTGAAATTATTTCAGTTGATATTGATGTTGAAGGCAAAGGTGAAACCTTCCCTACCATTGAAATCCTGAAAACAAATATTGTTGATCATAAAAACAATCAACGCATTGATGGCATTGTAGGAAACAATTTTTCTTCATATGTCCGTGATTATGATTTTAGCGTATTACTGCTAGAACATAATAAAGATAAACCGAAATTTAGCCTTCCAGAAAACTATGGCGAGCTACATGGGAAAATCTTTAAATCATTCTTGGACTCAAAAACGTATAGCAGTAATTTCCAGAAATCTCCTGTAATTTGCCTGAGTGTTTCGAGCAGTAAGACTTATCATCAAACTGCAAATCAGCATCCGGTCTTGGGGGTTGAATATCAACAAGATGAATATTCTTTAACGGATCAATATTTCGAGAAAATGGGCTTGAAGGTTCGCTATTTCATGCCGCCAAATAGCGTTGCACCGTTAGCGTTTTATCATCGCGGGGATCTACTTGATGATTACACTGATCTTGAACTGATCGGCACCATTAGCACGATGGAAACTTTCCAGAAAATCTATCGTCCAGAAATCTATAACGCGAATTCGGCAGCAGGAAAAACCTACCAGCCAAGCTTAAAGCATCAGGACTATTCATTAACACGTATTGTTTATGACCGGGAAGAACGCAGCCAGTTGGCGATTAAACAAGGCAAATTTACTGAAGAACAGTTCATCAAGCCTTATCAAACGATTCTTCAGCAATGGGCTGCAAACTAATTACTTTATTCACCTAGATAAACAAGATTATTGATTATGAAAATATTATTACCAACTTCAACTGCTGGCAGCTTACCGAAACCTTCTTGGCTGGCAGAGCCAGAAAAACTTTGGTCACCTTGGAAGTTGCAAGATGAGCAATTAATTGAAGGCAAACAGGATGCATTGCGTCTGTCCTTACAAGAACAACGCCATGCAGGGATTGATATTGTCAGCGATGGCGAGCAAACCCGCCAACACTTTGTCACCACCTTCATTGAACATCTTGATGGGGTCGACTTTGAAAAACGCGAAACGGTCCGAATCCGTAACCGCTATGATGCAAGCGTGCCTTCGGTCGTCGGTGCCGTATCTCGCCAAAAACCAGTATTTGTTGAAGATGCCAAGTTTTTACGCCAGCAAACCAATCAACCAATCAAATGGGCACTGCCTGGCCCAATGACCATGATTGATACACTTTATGATGGTCACTATAAAAGCCGTGAAAAACTGGCTTGGGAATTTGCCAAAATCCTGAATCAGGAAGCAAGAGAACTAGAAGCTGCTGGCGTCGATATTATTCAATTTGATGAGCCTGCATTTAATGTATTCTTTGATGAAGTAAATGACTGGGGTGTAGCGACTCTAGAGCGTGCACTGGAAGGGCTGAAATGTGAAACGGCCGTACACATTTGCTACGGTTACGGCATCAAAGCCAATACCGACTGGAAAAAAACACTCGGTTCAGAATGGCGCCAATACGAAGAAGCCTTTCCGAAGTTACAACAATCTAAAATCGATATCATCTCACTCGAGTGTCAGAACTCGCGTGTGCCAATGGATCTGATTGAACTAATTCGCGGCAAAAAAGTAATGGTCGGTGCGATTGATGTTGCAACCAATCAGATTGAAACACCTGAAGAAGTTGCCAATACGCTCCGTAAAGCACTTCAGTTTGTTGATGCCGACAAGCTTTACCCGTCAACCAACTGTGGTATGGCGCCTTTATCACGTCGCGTCGCGACAGGTAAACTGCATGCCTTAAGCACTGGTGCAGAAATCGTTCGAAAAGAGCTATCAGCTTAATATTTACCAATCTCTTGAGGGTTAAGGGTTACATAAACTAGCCCTTAACCTCCTCAAAAGATCAGGTTCAATTTGGGAATAAAGTGATGATTGAAGCGACAGACTTTAGAAATGCAATGTCTTTGTTAACCAGTGCCGTCAATGTCATTACCACGGCTGGCCTGTCTGGTCGTTATGGATTCACGGCCTCTGCTGTGTGTAGCGTTACCGACACGCCTCCGACATTATTGGTCTGCATGAATAAAGCATCGAGTTCCCATACACATTTTGTGGAAAATAAAAACCTCACCGTAAATGTGTTAAGCGCTCAGCATGAACATATTTCTAAAGCGTTTTCATCCCGATTAAGCCCAGAAGAAAGATTCAAACATGGTATCTGGACAGAATTAGAAACAGGTGCACCAGTCTTAGAAGATGCGCTGGTCAATTTTGATTGTGAAATCGAGCAGATTCAAGAAGTCGGAACCCATACCATCTTTATTTGTCGTATTGTGGCGATTAAGAAAAGCCATCATGATCAAAGTCTGGTTTATTTTAATCGTGCTTATCATCAAGTGGGGCTGACGGAAATCGCTTAACTTCAGCTTTTGTATCAATCCTATTTCCGCCTTAAATTAAAATCTTCTGTTTAGCACTCCACCTAATGTGGATATGTCTTCATTTATCCACAAGTGCACCCCTGCTGATCTTCAATGGCTCATCATCTTCTTTGCAGAATATCTATCATCCAACTTGAGAACCGCCAGTCAAACGCGATGACTTTAGCTTATTGCCTGATTCAGTTAGGATGAAGTAGGTTTCGAAACATCATCTCTTCTGTTGCATTCTTAAAAGAGTAAAAAATATGTCACAACAAGATTTTGAAAATGGATTAAAAGTTCGTACTGAAGTTATGGGCGAATCATTTGTAAAGCGTGCACAAGACAATACCGTGCCTTTCACACAACCGTTACAAGACTGGATTAATGAACATGCTTGGGGATCAACTTGGCAACGCGAAGGTGTATTACCACGTAAATATCGCTCTCTAGTGACAATCGCTTTCTTAACCGCACTGAAAAGTCCAACTGAACTCAAAGGACATATTCGTGGAGCTTTAAACAATGGCGCCAGTGTAGAGGAAATTCAGGAAGTCTTATTACATAGCCTGCCATATTGCGGCGCACCTGCAACTCAGGAAGCCTTTAGAGCAGCACTTGAAGTGATTAATGAATATCAAAATGATCTATAAGGAGTTTTTTATTATCTTTTCAATAAAATATAAATTTATTTTCTAAAAAAGCCCTTATACATTAAGGGCTTTTTAAATATGTTGTGTAAACTTTAAAAGATGATGCTATTCCAGAATAATGGCTTGTTTTAGCGATGGATAACGTAATCAGTCTCTTAGGTATACTTTTATACCGTTTACTTAATTATCATTAAAATAATGTTTTTTAATGATTTTAATAAAAGAATCGGCTTGATCAATGCCTATATACTGAGAGATCACGACACCAACATTTAAATGTAGAGAAAAATCATCTAACTCAATAACTTCTAAATCACTATTTTCTAATGAGAATTTATCGAAAAAAGGTTTAGGAAAGACACCTAAGCCTTCACCTTTCAAAATACTTTGTAATTGAAATTCAACGCCAAAGATTTCTTTGTTGATATAAAATCCTAACTGCTTATCGTATAAAACTTTAGCCAAACTTTCTCTGAAGCAACATCCTTCTGGATGTAAAATCCAACCTTTTTTACTACATTTTTCCAAACTATTATATTTATAAGCTTCTCCTTTTTTACCCACAATCACAAAAGGAAGTGTTCCAATCTTTGAGAAATTTATATTTTCCGGAAGCTCGAGGTTTGATGGAATCATCAATGCAGCCAGATCAATTTCACCCTCGTGAATTTGTTGAACCAGACTACGTCCCCAACCACTCGAAATATCAATTTCAGAAAGATGAGTCACCTGTTTCGATTCATAGATAACGGTATCCAATAAATCATCAATCAGTGTTTGTGGTATTCCAATCTTTACTACTTTTTCAAAAATTTCATTGTTTTCATAGTGAAAACTTTTGAGTAATTCTAATTGCTTTAAGATAAAGCATCCTTTGAAGTAAACTTTTTCCCCTAACCGTGTCAACTGCAGGGGGCGCGTTTTTCTATTTAGTAGCGCACCTTTTACTTTTCCTTCAACATTATAAATGCGCTTGGTGACTGTTGATTGCTTCACGCCTAACTTCTCTGAAGCAATCGTTATTGATTGATTATCAACAACGTATATAAAAGCTTTTAGATCCCTAATATCCAAATTTATACACCTCACAATAGTTACCTGAAATACTTTCTAAATTGGCCAGGTGAGCACCCTGTCCAACCCCTAAAAGCACGTGTAAATGCGCTGTGCTCTGTGTAACCTAACGTATACGCGATATCAGATAGGCTCACATCTTTATCTTGCAGTAAAATTAATGCTTTTTCATATCTTTTTTGTTTGACGAGCGCTTTAAATTCCTCGCCTTCAGTGATTATTTTTTTAGATAACACTCGTGGTGTTAATCTCATTTTTTTTGCAACTTTGAAAAGATAAGGCTCTCCTTCTGACAATGTCTCATTGATTTGTTCATTTACCTTTTCAATAAAACCAACAGAGTCTTTGTGTCCTCGTGGATATAATCTAAAAAAATCCTCGATACTGAACTCATCAAAGGTTTTACAAACCGTAGTAAAATCAAATATCTGCCTTGAGCACAATGAAGTTTTATAAATATCATCAAGACCTGACTCTAGAATACAATGCGTACTTTCCATATTGAGATGATCAAGTAAATATTTAATGCTTTTTTCAAATTCCTTAAGTAAAAACTCCCGACTTAATACATCACATCGATAGATCAATACCACTCTAAAATAATCTAAAGATAATTTATTAATTATAGAAAAAAAGGTCTCTACCTCTAACAGAAAAAAGATAACTGCATGTTTTAGCTCTTTATTTCCAATTTCAATAATATGCAGCTTTATATTTTTTTCACTATGTGAAAAAGTATGAAACATATTATTTATCTCATTTTCATCTCTTACTAAAGCGTAACAGACTTTTAAAATCGATCTTAAACAGTTTAGAACAACAGAACAAACATTTTAGGAAAATTAAATAAAAATATAATGAACTGTACATTCACTTTCATGTAGAACAAAACGATGATAAATATATTTAATTTATATAATTCAGATTCTTATTAAAATAAATCCTCAACACTTATGGCTTATTGATATAAAAGCGCAATCTTATTGGCCTGTCTTGTTTCAATAAACCATAAGCAATGTATTCAACTGAATTAAAAATTCTAACTTATCAATCCCTGACACCCATCTTCTTTCCAAGATAGACGTTCAGCAATATATTCTTTATTAAAATCAATACGTAATTCACACCGTTTATAATCCTGTGTATTCGGTACACGAATATCCAGCACGTAATTCCATGTTTTAACAGCAAACAATCCTTCATTAAAATGCGGATTTCCAAGCAGATGGCGAAGCTGATCCTTATTCAGTCCGACATCTAAACGGGCAACGTCGTTATATTCATAACGTTTTACCTGTTTCAGATAACTCTTGTTTATTTCTGGGAAAGTGATTTCCTGAGATTGTTCTAATCCTGCTTGAGCTTCCGTATTTGCCTGACTATTAAATGCAATGCCCGCAAGTGCAATCATCATTAAAGTTTGAATCTTATTCATATCTGTTCTCACTTCTTTATTGTTGGGAAGAAAGGAGAACCTGACGGCTCTCCTTCATAGATAAATTTAGGATTAATCAAATGAACCACTTAAGCCAACACGGAAACTTGGATCACCTTGCGATGCGGCTGCAACACCACCTGAAAGAGACCAACGTCCATTATCGGCTGTCTTACGCAGCGTGACACCAACTGCATTTTCTCCACCGTGATAAGCCGCGCCCACTGCATAGGTATATTTACCCGCAAGATAAGGTGCTGCTTCCAACGCCATTGCTGCCGCAATACCAGCATTGGCATGCTTTTTAACATCATCAATACGTTGGTTGGTATCGTAGAAAGCCTGTTGCATTTGATCACTCAAGTTCGTCACACGGTCATCAATCGCACCCAACGCATCACCAACATTGTTATAACTGCCACCTGCAACGTTGTAGCTCGGTCCTTTCCAGCCTTTCTCTGGGTCATAACCTGCTCCACCTCCCAACGCAGCACCAACATCTTCATAGGATTGATGTAACTGGCCACCATTGATCGCTTCTTGTGAGCCTTTCTCAATCCGTCCGTCTGCAACACCTTTCACTTTCTTACCGCCAGCATTAATGCCATCGGTTGTCATGCTCGGGCCTTTTTCTCCGTTCGGACCTGTAACGCTCACACCGTCTCCTGTGATCGTCGTTGAACCGTTGTCTCCTTTGACATTAACCTGTCCAGCATTGACTTGATCAGCTTCAACTTCTTTCACCTTGATCTTGTCTTCTAAACCAACTTCGTAGTCTGTGCTGCCATCATCGTTCTTACGTGCTGTCACCTTGACGTTATCATCACCTTTGCTCACCGTTGATTTCGCACCTTTGGCCTCGTTCTTAACAGAAGCGATTGCATCGTTGATGTTGTCATGACCTGTTCCACCGACATCTTTGGTGTTGATCGTGCCGTCTTCATTGACGGTGGTGTTGCCTCCAATCGCATCGCGAACGCTATCCGTGATGTCTTTGACCTGACCGCCGTTGATGGCATCTTTCGAGCCTTCTGCAATCGTTCCGTCTTCAACACCTGTGATTTTCTTGTCACCTGCATCGATGCCGTCTTTGGTCACACTTGGGCCACCTTCGATGTGTAAGCCATCTCCATCTACTCGGGTATCGCCAGCAGTCACACTGTCCACTTCCATATCTGGTGAGGTTGATACTTCGTAGTCCGTACTGCCATCCGCATTCTTGCTTTCTTTCACCACAATGTTTTTGCCTTCACTCACCGTTGATTTGGCTTTTTCTGCTGCATCGCGGACTGAGTCAATCGCATCATGGACGTTGTCTTTGCCTGTGTTACCCACATTGCTGGTGTTGATCGTACCGTCATCATTGACTGTGGTATTGCCACCAATTGAGTTTGCAACGCTGTCCGATACGCCTCTGAGCTGACTACCGTTAATCGCGTCTTGGGAATCCGCGGCAACTCGTCCTGCTGCGACGCCACCAATTACGGTATTGCCTGCATTAATGCCGCCTGCGGTAATGCTTGGTCCGATGTTGTTGCCCATTGGATCAACGAAGCTGAGGCCACCTTGGTTCAGAACAGTACCATTACCGTCTTTGTCTTGCAGGGTGATGCCTTTCGCTCCGTATTCTGCTTCATTACCTTCGCCATCTTTGACTTGGGTGCCTTTGGCAGTGAGTACGGTTTCGTTGCCTTCGTCATCGGTTGAGGTCACGCTGTCGAACTTCACGTCTTTGGCAGTAGCAACTTCATAGTTGGTGCTGCCATCGGCATTTTTGGTTTCGCTGACAACGATGTTGTCACCTTCGGTCACTGTGGTTTTCGCCGCTTTCGCTGCATCGCCCACTGCGCCAATGGCATCATTGATGTTGTCTTTGCCTGTACCACCAAGATTTGGATTGGTGTATTTGCCGGTGTTCGGATCATAGGTGGTGTTACCACCAATGATGTTTTTCACACCTTCGCCTTGAGCATGAAGCTGGCTGCCGTTGATGGCATCGGTTGAGTCTGGGCTCACCGTACCTGGGGCAACATTGGTGAGTTTTTTACCGCCTGCATCAATGCCCTCTTTGGTCACGCTTGGACCACCTGCAATGGTCAATCCATCTGTGTTGATGACGGTATCGCCCGCAGTCACGCTGTCCACTTTCAGGTCACGGTTCAGGCTGTACTTGATGTCATTGCCTTCTTTGCTGACCTGTAGGTTTTCCTCGCCATCTGCTGTACCGATATCAACGGTGTCACCCGCTTTCACCGCAGCTGCATTTTCACCATTGCTTTGTAGTGTCCAGCCTTTGTCTAATGCGGTAATCGCATCGCCGACATTGTTCACATCAGTGCCATTCACGGTATAAGTCGGATTTGAAATTGCACCAGTTCTTGGATCGAAGGTTGCACCTCCCCCTAAACCATCAGCTGTGCTTTCACCTAAATGATTCAACTTATCATCAGATGCTTGAGCAACTTGATCTAATTGACCTTTATTAACGGCATCTGTACCATCTGTGCCTTCGGCAACATTGGTAATTTTGTTATTACCCGCATCAATACCAGACCGAGTAACACTAGGACCACCCGCAATGGTTAGTCCTTCGTTGTTGATGACCGTATCACCAGCAGTGACGCTGTCTACTTTCAGATCACGGTTCAGGCTGTACTTGATGTCATTGCCTTCTTTGCTGACCTGTAAGTTTTCTTCGCCATCTGCTGTACCGATATCAACGGTATCGCCCGCTTTCACAGCACCTGCATTGGCACCATTGGTTTGCAATGTCCAACCTTTATCCAGCTCAGCTAATGCATCACCGACATTATTGACGTTATTACCATTCACATTGTAATTTGGCGCACTAACTGTACCGTCTGGATTGACAGTTGAACCACCACCCAAGGCATCTGATACGCTTTGTGCTGTACCTGCCAATTGGCTACCATTGATGGCATCCGTTGAATCAGGATTCACATCACCTGCTGCAACACCACTGATTTTGCCTGTTGTGCCATCAATGCTCACGCCACCGACTTTCACCGAATCAAAGTTCACATCGCGTGCAGTCGCAACTTCATAATTGGTACTGCCATCAGCATTCTTCGTTTCGCTGACAACGATGTTATCGCCTTCAGTCACTGTGGTTTTGGCAGCTTTCGCAGCTTCGCCAACAGCACCAATCGCATCATTCAGATTGTCTTTGCCCGTGCCACCGATATTCGGGTTGGTATAACGACCAGTTTCTGGATCATAGGCAGTGTCACCACCGATAATGTTCTTCACGCCTTCGCCTTGAGCGTATAACTGACTACCGTTAATCGCTTCAGTTGAATCTGAACTCACCGTACCCGCAGTCACACCACTGATTTTACCTGTTGCACTATCAATGTTCACGTCACCAACTTGCACCGAGTCAAAGTTCACATCACGTGCTGTTGCAACCTCATAGTTGGTACTACCATCAGCATTAGTTGATTCAGTCACAACAATATTGTCACCTTCAGTCACCGTAGTTTTTGCCTTGGTTGCAGCTTCGCCAACAGCGCCAATGGCATCATTCAGGTTGTCCTTGCCCGTACCACCAATGTTTGGATTGGTATAGCGACCAGTTTCTGGATCATAGGCAGTGTCACCACCAATGATGTTCTTCACACCTTCGCCTTGGGCATGGAGCTGACTGCCGTTGATCGCTTCAGTTGAATCGGCACTCACCGTACCCGCAGTCACACCACTGATTTTACCTGTCGCACCATCAATGTTCACGTCACCAACTTGCACCGAGTCAAAGTTCACATCACGTGCAGTTGCAACTTCATAGTTGGTACTGCCATCGGCATTGGTTGATTCAGTGACAACCATGTTGTCACCTTCAGTCACTGTAGTTTTCGCCTTGGTTGCAGCTTCGCCAACCGCACCGATGGCATCATTCAGGTTATCTTTGCCTGTGCCACCAATGTTTGGATTGGTATAGCGACCAGTCTCTGGATCATAAGCAGTGTCACCACCGATAATGTCTTTCACACCTTCGCCTTGCGCGTGTAACTGACTACCGTTGATCGCCTCTTTCGAGTCGGCAGCGACTTCGCCCTCAGCGACATTGGTAATTTTCTCACCACCCGCATCAATACCTGTACGGCTCACACTTGGCCCAACTGGTGCACCTGATGCATCTGTAAATGCCAGACCTGTACCATTCAGAATCGTACTATTGCCTTGAACATCTTTGATAGTCGTACCCGCAGCTGTCGTTGCCGTGCTATTGCCTTGAGCATCTTTAACAATGGTTCCACCAGCCACCATTGTGGTTGAGTTGCCAACAGCATCTTTAACCTCGACACCACTATTATCCAGACGGGTATCGCCTGCAGTGACGCTATCTACTTTCAAATCACGGTTCAGACTGTATTTAATATCATTACCGTCTTTCGCGACTTGTAAGTTTTCTTCGCCATCTACTGTACCAATGTCAACAGGATCTCCTGCTTTCACTGCACCAGCATTTTCACCATTGCTTTGTAATGTCCAGCCTTTGTCTAATGCGGTGATCGCATCCCCCACATTATTGACATCACTACCATTCACCGTATAGGTCGGACTCGAAATGGCGCCAGTAACTGGATCATAGGTTGAACCTCCGCCTAAACCGCTGGCCGTACTTTCGCCCAATTTACTGGTACGGTTATCATTACCAGCGACTACCTGATCAAGCTGATCTTTATTAACCGCATCTGTGCCCTCTGTTCCTGCCGCAACATTGGTAATTTTATTGCCAGCTGCATCAATGCCATCTTTGGTGATACTTGGACCACCTACAATGGTCAGTCCTTCATTGTTAATGACAGTATCGCCAGCAGTCACACTATCCACTTTCAAGTCACGGTTCAGGCTGTATTTAATGTCATTACCATCTTTCGCGACTTGTAGATTTTCTTCACCGTCGACTGTACCAATATCAACGGTATCGCCAGCTTTGACTGCTGCTGCATTTTCACCATTGGTCTGTAAGGTCCAACCTTTATCCAGTTCAGCAATGGCATCACCTACATTGTTGACATCATTGCCATTTACGCTGTAATTCGGATTTGAAATAGCGCCAGTTTCTGGATCATAAGTTGAGCCGCCACCTAATGCATTCGCAGTACTTTCACCTAACTTACTATTACGAGCATCATTATCTGCGACAACTTGGTCTAACTGGTCTTTATTAACCGCATCTGTGCCTTCAGTTCCTTCTGCAACATTGGTAATTTTATTACCGCCTGCATCGATACCAGACTTAGTGACACTTGGACCACCCGCAATGGTTAGTCCTTCGTTATTGATGACCGTATCGCCAGCAGTCACGCTATCCACTTTTAGGTCACGGTTCAGGCTGTACTTGATGTCATTGCCTTCTTTCGCAACCTGTAGATTTTCTTCGCCATCTGCTGTGCCAATGTCA
>NZ_BMDR01000010.1 GCF_014635885.1 Acinetobacter vivianii | reverse complement strand
TTCATCAACCAGCCAGTTAATCCCTTCACTGCGCATCAGACGAGTCAGAAAGTCATAGTCGCTTTCATTGGATTGCATGATAAATGGACGGACGTCATAGTCTTGGCTGAGTCCGCTTAAATCAAGCGTTAAGCTCGATGCAAATAAGGGGCTTTTTTGTTGCCATTCTTTAAAGACAATTTCCACCACATCACGCACGCTTTTATTCATAAACACGCGGCTGTTACGGCGTTGTTTCCACAGTGCAGTTGAGTCTTCGAGCGTGAGTTTATAGAGGGTTAAGCTACCGTCAGATTGGCCTTGTAAAGCTTGAGTAATAATCCCCGTGACACGGCTCAGTTGGCCCTGATCCGTGACCGTATCAATTGCGGCTTGGCTGCCAATAAATTGTTTGAGTGGAATGGCAGCATTGGTCGATAAACAGATCAGCTCTGCCTTAGAGCCAGCGTTTAATTCATGCTGACCATCAATACGTTGCAGGAAGACTTGGGAATTTAATTTTTGATTTGAAAACTGAATATGGATCGCACGTTTCTGTGCTGTGAGGCCTAAACTGTCCAAGGCTTGAAATATATTACTCAACATATTTTTTATAAAATATTTACTCAAATTTTCCGCATTTTATACAAAATAGACAAATTTGTCTATTTTGTATCATTATCGTTACTCTTGATTTATATGGCGTTTATAAATCCCTTCACTCATCAAAGCATAGATATTTTCCAGATCGTTACGTTGTGTCTCCGCTAATAAATGGCGCTGCATCTTTAATATATTCTGATCACCACGCATTGCAGGCCCTGTCTGCATTTGTTTAGGGTCATTCTGGGTTGCCTTATTCGCAGTTTCCATAATTAAAGGATATAGCAAACTAAAATCAACCTGCTCGGCATCTACAATTTGTTTTGCCATGTCATAGCAATAATTGCTGAAATTACAAGCAAATACAGCCGACAAATGTAAAGTTTGTCTTTGCTTAGAACTATATTGATAGACACGATGGCTTAAACTGTTTGCTAATTCTGTTAAAAAAGCTAAATCCTGCTGCTCGGCAGCCTCAACAAACAAAGGCGTTTCTGCCCAATTAACTTCCCTATCAAAACTAAAGGTTTGCAAGGGATAAAACACACCAGCTCGATAATGAGAATTTTGTAGAACAGATAAACTGGTGCTGCCTGAGGTATGCACAATCAAATTGTCTGGTAAATATGATGTAATCGATTCAATTACGCTGAAAATGGCCTGATCACTTACCGCAATAATCACCAAATCTACATGTGGATCAAGTTGATTAACCTGATTAATCGCTTGAGCATTTACTTGATCTGCAAGGGTCTCAGCATGCTGTAAGTCTCGGCTAAATACTTGCACAATCTGATGCTGCTGTTTTAAAGCTCGAGCTAAATGTGTCGCAACCCGCCCTGCACCAATCAATGTAATTTTCATAAACTTTATCTAAGCACGTGATTTGCTTAAGCATGCCAATAAAAAAAGGACGAATCAATTCGTCCTTTTCTACTTGTTTATTTAATTCACATTGCTGAAGTAGAATTTTCTTCTAGATAATATATTTTTTGTTTCAACTCACTAGCCCTTTGAACAGTTATTTTTGCTTCACAATTCAGTCTATATACTTCATTATTTTCCTCAATATTTGAGCTTTCAAGCTTACATTCCAGATCCCGCTTCTTTAACCACAATCTTTGTTCATCTAACAACTTTCCTCTAACATCTTTAGTTGTTGCATTCCAAACCAGATTTAAATTTTCATTTGCTTTATCTAAATTTGCTTGAGCCTCTGCAATTAAAACGGCCTGATACTCCTGAGCATCAGCCTTTTCTTGTTCGACTCTTTTGAATTCTTCCTGTTTTGCTAATTCCATTGCATTTTGTCTTGCATTCTTAAGTAGAGAATCAACTGCTATATCTCGAATAAATACTGATAAGGCATCACCATTCTCCAAGGCTACATACACTTTTTTCTGATCATCAGTAGGTTGTGCAGAATACTCTAGCTCTGTTCTTAGCTGATTTAATTCTAGAGACAAGTTTGAAAGAACCGCAGCCTGAGCAATGTTTGTTTCTCCATAAACATTCCTAGCAGCATCAGCATCTCTAATTACTTGATCTGGTAACTTTACTGTAAGGTTTGCTACACAATATTCCTTATTGCTATTAGGATCCGAATTATTTGTTCGAATATCATCAACATTAAAAGTAACCTGCTTTAGCACACCTCTGAGTTTTCCCATATCAATAACGATATTTTCATCAGTGACAAGTGCCTTCACTTTTTCAACTGACAAATTACTAATTTGTTTACTTAGACTTTCAACAACAAGCTGTTTTACGATCTCATCATTACATTTGATTGAGCTCCCAGAGAGCTCTTTCATCTTTTCACATCCAGACAAAAAAATAATACTGCATATGATGATAAATGGCTTATATTTCATTTTCCAATCTCAAGACTTATTTATATTAGTAATTTTCAGCTTCTGCAGCGGCATCTACAGCCTCTTGTGCTGCCGCATCTGCAGCTTCTTGTGCCTCATTATATGCACGCTCAGCTTGGCGCTGATAAACTCTAGCAGCCTCATTGTTTTTAATAATATTTTTTTCGATTTGCGGCTTTAAAAAAGCATAAACCAATATATCTGAAACTAATTTTTGTACATTTCCAGTATTTTCTACAACAGCTAAAACTTTATCCCCCTTATCAGTAGGTTGTAGAACATATTGCAAAATTAATTTTACTTTATTACTTTCATATTCAACATCTAATTTCGTTGCTTGTTTATCGATAGAATCCTCTTCTATTTTTTTACGTGCTTCATTAGATTTTTTAATAGTATCATCAGGAATTACCACTGTTAGATCTATAGCACATTTCGTTCTTGTGCTATTAGGATCAATAAAGTCCGTCCTACTATCCACTATATTGTATTGCACATTTTTCCCAGAGAGTTTTAACTTCGCAGGATCTAAATCCTTAATTACATTTCCCTCAATTAAACTCTTTAACTCTTTATCTAACCGTTTATCTAAATCATTTTTTAATACTGTCTGTACTAAGCTAATTGCGCTTGGGTCATCACAATCAACATGCTTAGAAATTGGATTCTTACACCCTATTAAACCAATAGATAATAAAGTTGTTACATATAAAGCTTTCTTATTAAGTATCACTATTTCACCCCTATATTTTATTTACAATATTACAAATAAAATATAACAAATGAATCAAAAAAAACAATGCATTAGATAAAATATTTTTAATATTAGTTCTTAACAAAATTTAAATTAAAAAAAGACCATTAAATTAATGGTCTTTTTTTAATAGCTTGATTTAAACTGTTCAGATTAGATTTTTTCCTTAATTTAAGGTGTGATGGAGAACTCAATACGACGGTTTTTAAAACGTCCTTCTTCCGTTGTATTATCTGCAACTGGATTATCTGCACCATGCCCAACTGCTGTTAGCTGGTCAGCAGCAACACCCTGACTCACCAAATAATCCACTACCGCTTGGGCACGTTTTTGCGATAACGTTTTATTACTGTTCGCGTTGCCTGTTGAGTCGGTATAACCCGCCACAGTCAATTTCGCATCTTTGGTATTTTTCATTAATGCCGCAGCTTTATCCAGAATAGCTTTGTTTTCATCTGGAATCTGGTTTGAACCTGTAGAGAAATTAATAATCTGTAGGTTTAATGCCTTGATCACATCATTAATATCAACCTGATTGGCATCAATATTTGCCAAAGCATCTTGTGCGGCATTTAAACTATGACTCACAGAATCAGCGGTAGTCATTGGTGCTTCAACCATCACTTCGGTATTGGGTACTAAAGCTTTAATTTTGCCAAGTAAATCGTTAAGTTGATTCGCATCTCCACCTTTCAAGGTGATCTTGTCACCAATCCAGTCCAGAGAAACATTCGGTACGCCTTTCAGTAGACCTAATACGCCAGCAAGGCCCGCCTGATCCATAAAGGTTCCAGCATGTTTTGTTGTAGTATCAACGGTACACTCCTGATTTGCAGAAAAAACCTCTTTGACTTTGGCCTGTATAGTCGCCAAAAATCCTTGATCCCCGACACCCACCTGACATTGGGCAAGATTGCCTGAACCATCGGTGCTTAGAGATAATGTCGCTGGTGCAGCATCTGCCGCAACCTCTGAGGCTGAATTTGTATCATGAGTTACAGGTGCAGTCGCCTGCTTGTTTTGACAAGACTTCCACAACCAAGCCACCAATAAACCGAGAATAATCAAGGCCACAATAGGTAGCCATGCACGAGATTTAGGTGCCGTCGCTGCCGAAGTATTGGCAAAGTTAGAAGTAGCAGCAGATGCGCTCGACACCAACCCGAGTGGTGCCAATAGACCAACTGCCCATGCTGGCAATAAAGAACGGATCGAATCCATATGTTGTTTTAAATAGTTCACAATACTTTGCGTATCATTGCCAGCTTCACTGGTTAAAGCAGCCAGACTTTTTGGAATCGCTTGAGTTAACGTTTGTTCTGTTTCAGCACTGGAAAGTTGCCCGCTGCTTAAATTGGTCAGAAGCGCATTTTTGACTTGGTCGTTATGCCCTAATAAATCTGATAGTGAGGGCGAAATAGAATCTTTTAATTTCTGAATGAGTTCAGGTTTTGCCGCTAAAATAGAAAGTAAAATGGGATAGAACCTAGATAAAAGAGCACTTTTTTCATTCACTAGACCATCTTGATCACTCACGATCATCGAAGTCACTTTCTGCTTTAACAGTTCCATTGGGTTTATTGACATTGTTATTCACTCCAACACATTAAATTTATAATATTCAGAACACTCAAGAAAAAAGCGAAGCTCAAGTGAACTGCTGCTTTTTCATTCTAATCTTTTGTATTTTTTTTATTCATTTTTATATAATTTAAATACAATACTTACATCACAATTTACAAAGAAAAATAAGAAATGCGCATCTTTTTTAACAATTGGTACAATATTATTAAATCTAAAAGTTCCCTTCTATTCTTCAAAATCATCTATCTTTATATTTAAAATCATGGATTTATAAAAATAAAAAATTCACTCTAGACTATACATTCAAACCAGAAAGCATCATTTACTTAAATGATATAAAAAAATCAGGGAAAAGCCAAAAAGCACTGTAAAAAGTGGAAAAATCTTGTTCTGCTTTTTTGTAGGAGGCACGATAGGAATAGCTGGAATAACGTCTAGTAACTGCTCTTTAATATAGGTTTCATTTAATTGTGTCAAAACTTCGGTTGTCCAGCTCGGCAATAAAGAATAAATCGATGCTTTATGATCTCTTAAATAATAAATGATCGCCATCGCATCATTGCCCACTTCATTGGATAAAACCGCCAGACTTTTAGGAATAGCCCGATTTAAGGTAATTTCCACCTCAGCTACGGACACCTTTCCTGCGGCCAGTCTCAACAACAATGCATTCTTAACACGCTCATTTTCTTCCAGCAAATCAAAAATAGAAGGCGTAAGTTTTTCTCTTAACTTATCGACCAGCTCTGGCTTTTCTAGAAAACGATAAAGTAAGATAGGATAAAATCTTGATAAGACATCATTTTTTTCATTCACCAAGCTGGTTTGATCATTTACAATCACAGATGAAACTTTCTGTTTAAGTAATTCCATAGGATGTATAGACATCGTATTAAGCTCCAATTATTAGAATGGCTTATTTCTCTTTTTTATAATTTTATGTAAGGCATATCTCATTTATATAATTACTTTAATCTATTTTTTCTTGTTTTTATCTATTCTGTAAAATTTAAATACAATATCTACATCACATTTTACAAAGCGGAATAAGACTTAGCTCCTATTCCGCTGCATAAACAAACTTTTGCTTTACGCGAAAGTGGTCACAACTTTACCTGTCAATTGCTGACCAATAAGTGGTGTATTCTTACCTTGTGAAAGAATGCTTTCTTTAGACACAGTCCATTGTAGTTCTGGATCAACCAATACCCAGCCTGCTTCCTGTATCCAGCGTTCTGTCATATTGGCAACTTGTGCTGGCGTCGAAGTGACTTTTGCCACCCATTCCAACGGCTCAAACAGTCCTTCCTGAATCAGTTGCACGCCTAGAGCGACATAAGTATCAAATGCAGTAATTCCCGGTTGAGTTTCCGCAAAAGGTGCCATTTTGGCTGAGCTGCTCAAAGGCTCATGATGAGTACAAATCGCGTCAATCACGCCTTCTTTTACGCCCTGACGTAATAATTCTTTATCCTGTTCCGAACGCAATGGCGGGCGCACATGTGCAAGTGAATTAAAGCCATCGGTCAATTGCTCGGTGAGATGTAACTGATGCATCGCGACATCTGCAGTCACAGGTAAGCCTTTGGCCTTTGCTGCACGGATCAAATCGACCGATGCGCCGCAAGACAATAAACCAAAATGTGCTTTCACACCGGTTGCTTCAATCATCAAAAGATATTTAGCAATCGCAACCGTTTCCGCAATTGCAGGAATCATCGGTAGGCCTTGGCGAGAAGCGATGAAGCCTTCATGCGCACAACCATCTTTGGCAATTTGCGGTTCTTCTGCATAGAACACGACGGTTAAACCCAAGCCTGCGGCATATTCAAGGGTACGGATCACCACATCATCATTTTCAAATGCAGCATTGGCATTTGAAACAGCAGTACAGCCCCCCTTCTTTAAACTTGCCATATTGGCAGGTTGCTTACCATTTAAACCTTGCGTTTGTGCGCCAATAATATGTAGATAAATTCCGCCATCCAGTTGAGCTTTTTCAATCAGACCGTGGATCAAGGCACCATTATCTTGCACGATTGGCTTTGAGTCTGGTGGCGTAATAACATGCAAAATACCATTGGCACGTGCAGCTTTTCCTTCCGACTTTAAGGTTCCATGCTGTTGCTGACCCGGCTCACGCATTCTTGCGCACAAGTCCACCATGGTTGGCATTAACCATTTGCCTTGACCATTGATGGTTTCATCCACCTGATCAACGGCATCAATACGCTTACCATTTTCGATATAAACCGTTTGCACCTGATCAGTCTGTTGAATTGGATCGAGCACACGGACATTTTCAATTTTTACAATACTCATGTGATCTATCCCTTACAGTGCAATCGCTTCAATTAAACCTTGTTCTTGTAACTGCCCTTGCATCGCAAGTGCCAGTACAGCCATACGAACCGCAATACCGTTGGTGACCTGTTTTAAAATCACAGACTGATCCCCATCTGCCACGCTCGAGTCAATTTCAACACCACGGTTCATTGGGCCAGGATGCATCACGATACAATCAGGTTTTGCCAGCGCCAGACGCTCTTTGTTTAAACCATACATTTTGTAGAATTCGGCCTGTGATGATAAGGCTGGTGAATCAATACGTTCATTTTGGATACGTAAGGCAATAATCACATCGCAATCTTTCACACCTTCATCCATTTTATTAAACAGACGAACATGCTCACCATATTCATTAAAACCCACTGGCAATAAAGTATTTGGTGCAATTACACGAATGTCTTTACAGCCCAATGTTTGCAACGCTGCTACATTCGAACGTGCTACACGTGAATGTTTGATGTCACCAATAATGGCGACTGTCAGCTCTTCAAATGGTTTCTTGGTCTCACGGCGAATGGTCAACATGTCCAGCATGGCCTGAGTTGGATGTGCGTGACGACCATCACCTGCATTGATAATCGCGACATTCGGACAGACATCTTTGGCAATGAAATGTGCTGCGCCCGATGAAGAATGACGTACCACGAAAATATCCGCCGCCATGGCTTCAAGATTCCACAATGTATCGCGTAGCGTCTCGCCTTTCGAGGTACTTGAACGTGCAATATCGATGTTCAAGACATTGGCAGACAAACGTTTTGCTGCTGCTTCAAAAGTGGTACGAGTACGGGTGGAGTTTTCAAAGAAGAGATTCATTACCGTCAGTCCTTCAAGTAACGGACGGTTGATCAAATTATTATTTTCATCTAAAAAGCTTTGCGCTGTATCTAAAATCTTGGTCAAGGTTTCTTTAGAAAGACCCTCAATTGTTAAAAAGTGTTTTAGATTTCCTTGTTGATTGAGCTGGATCTGACTCAAAGTATGCAATGCCGCCAAGTGCATAAGAGATTCCTAACACGTTAAGTTAACGCATTATACAGACTTTAGATTTGGTGCGTAGTTGAAGTTTTCAGCACTTAAGTAAAAAAAGGATGTAATTCCCCCCTTACATCCTTTTTATAATCTATAGCTTATGTGACTTATAACTTAACGTAATGCACCAATATAGTGATGATGAACCTGAGCCTGATAAATTTCTTCCTCGGTTACTTCTATTGAATAGGCATCTGAAGCGACTTCTTTTTGAAGATCTGACGTGTTCTCCTTTACTATCGAAACAGGCTCAGGATATAGCTCGACCAATTGACTCAAGCGTGCCACAAAGCGTTCTAATTCCGGATCTTGAGTATCGAGAGCAATGCCCAGCACATGTTTGGCATAATCCTTATTATTCACCAGATACATCACATCAATTACACGCCCACAAACACGTCTTAAACGGACATACATTTGAGTGGCAATCGTAAATGCCTCAGCATTGACCAAAACTTCGTTCTTCATCACATTCTCCCAGCCTTCAAATTTAAATGCTTAAATTTCATTCGCTTTAAGTAAAATTATTTGCCAATGAATGGAATACTAAAAGCAAAAGCTGTACCAATTATTCAAATCATGATTAAAACCGCCCGATCAATTTAAAAAAATCATGCTTAATCACGGCCTATCAATGAAAAAATTGCATCGAAACGATGATAAAGCTGACAATCACACAAATATGCACCGACAGAACAAACAAAAATCAGTTAAAATAGCCGATTGCTGAACTGCTTTTTTGGAAATGTGCATGAATTCTACACAACGTCTGACAAACTATTGGGTGACCTGTGCGGATGGACTTGAAACCTTATTACAACAAGAACTCGAACAGTTAGGGATTCAAGACATTCAACGCTTCGCTGGACGTTTGGTTTTTAAAGGCACACTCGAAAATGCATATCGCATTTGTATGTGGTCGCGTCTCGCCTCTCGCGTACTTTTACCGATTCATACACACGAACTAGAACATACACATGACGCCCGTGATGTCGCTGAAGAACTCTATGAAGGTGCGATCAGCTTTGACTGGTCTTTGATTTTTGCACCACAAAGTACCTTTGCGATTCGCTTGCACGTTGAACGTGAAATTAAGGTCAATACTCAATTCGCGACACTCCGTGTAAAAGATGGTGTAGTTGATTCCTTCATGGAAGCTGTGGGCAAACGCCCAAGTATTGATATCAAGCAACCAGAAATTACGCTCTATGTATTGGCGGGCAAAACTGAACATACCTATTGCCTAGATTTATCTGGTGATTCTTTACATAAACGCGGCTATCGCCGTTTTATGACCGATGCACCGATTAAAGAAAACTTGGCTGCAGCAATTTTACAAAAAGCACAACTTGCGCAATATCAGCCCGATATTATTCTTGATCCAATGTGTGGTTCAGGTACATTTATTATTGAATCACTTTTAATCCTGACTGATCGTGCGCCAGGTCTAGTTCGCCGTTTTGGTTTTAATGGCTGGCATGGGCATGACCATGAATTATGGATGTCTCTCAAAGCCGAAGCCGCTGAGCGTCATGAAAAAGCCTTACAGCAGCCATTACCACAATTCTATGCTTATGATGCAGATTGGGAAGCAGTAAAAGCGACACGCCAAAACATTATCGCTGCGGGTTTTGAAAAGTTACTTGATCAAATCCAGATTGAAGAACGTACTTTGGCAGACTGGGATGATTTCCATGCCGAAGGTAAAAAAGCCTTTATCGTCACCAACCCACCGTATGGTGAGCGTTTAGGTGATAAAGCATCGAATCGTTCTTTATATCTAGGCTTATCTGCCTTACTTCAAAAGAATTTCCCAAATCAGCGTGCAGCAATTATTGCGGCTCAAATTGAGCAGGCAGATGTACTGGCATTTAACGATCCACAAACCTTGCGTTTGATGAATGGTAAATTACCAATTTATACCCGTTTTGGTACGGTAAAACCTGCGACTGTCACTCAACCCTTCTTGGCGAATTGGCAACCACAACAATTCGAAGCGATTGAAGGTGCCGAAGACTTTACCAACCGTTTGCAAAAAAATATGCAAACTTTGAAAAAGTGGGCAGTGAAGGAAAATATCTATTGCTTACGCTTATACGATGCAGATTTACCAGACTTTAATATTGCAGTTGATTTGTACGGTGACAAATTGCATGTACAAGAATATGCACCACCAAAGAAAATTGACCCAGAAAAAGCAAAAAAACGTTTTAATCTTGGTCTTGCTGCAATCCGTGCAGTAACGGGTCTAAATCGTGATGCTATCTTTATTAAAACCCGTGCTCGTCAAGCAGGTACAAATCAGTACACCAAACAAAGTACTGCATCTAAACGCTTTATCGTACAAGAAGGCGATGCACGTATCTTGGTGAATCTGACCGATTATCTGGATACAGGTTTGTTCCTTGATCACCGCCAGATGCGTTTACGCATTGCCAAAGAAGCACGCGGCAAGCATTTCCTGAATCTATATAGCTATACGTCTACTGCCAGCTTGCATGCCGCTTTAGGTGGCGCAGCCAGTACCACCAGTGTCGATTTATCGAACACCTATTTAAGCTGGTCAAAAGAGAACTTTGTTCTGAATGGTTTAACAGTAGATCATGCAGATGAACAACATATGTTCTTCGCCAGTGACTGCTTTGAGTGGTTAAAAGAAGGTCATGAGCAATACGATCTCATCTTCATTGATCCACCAACCTTCTCTAACTCGAAGAAGTTCTACGGTACTTTTGACGTGCAACGTGACCACGTTTCATTGCTTAAACGTGCCATGAACCGCTTAACCAGCGATGGTACGCTCTACTTCTCAAATAACTATCGGGGTTTTGAGCTAGACGAAGAGATTGAAGCCATGTATCAGGTCGAAGAAATCACTTCTGAAACCATCGGACTGGATTTCAAACGTAATCAAAAAATCCATCGTGCCTGGAAAATTCAGCACCCAAG
The DNA here is from genome assembly GCF_014635885.1 of Acinetobacter vivianii. GTDB lineage: Bacteria > Pseudomonadota > Gammaproteobacteria > Pseudomonadales > Moraxellaceae > Acinetobacter > Acinetobacter vivianii. The sequence goes on along the minus strand of NZ_BMDR01000010.1, from coordinate 91,810 downwards.
TATTTAAGTGTTTTGAATACTCACCGAAAGGTAATTTTGCTTTTTTTTACGTTCGGTGAGTCAAACTCATAAATCATAAAGCGATCAGGAGCCTCAGCATGGGGTTTTATGGTCGCTTTTCTTTTCTCACGAACATCCATCACCGTGGTTTTTTTCTGTTCTTCATAAGCCGAAAAACCTCCTTCGGCAAGCATACTGACACGAATTTCACGTAAATTCCGATCACTCAACACACGCTGTGAACGCCAGCGTTCCTCCGCAGGCTTTAATGCATCTTGTTGAGCTTTGATAATGATACTTGGCAAGGCATTATTCAATGCACCTGTTTGCAAAGACAAGGTTCCCTCAGGCAATGGCTGTGCAGCATGTCCGATAGAAGATAAAGCGGTCAACAACAAAATTACACACATATCTGTGCAATGATGTCTGTTATTTTGCATTTTAATTCATCCTGAATTTTTTTCTTATTTGTTTTGAAGCTATCAAGTTTTTATAGACGTGGCAATGTCATTGGTAATATTCCTGTAAAAATCTGACCAGATGCACCAACATAAAAAAAGATGGTGACTTTCATCACCATCTTTTTGGGTAAAACATTAAAACTTCCGCTTAGCTCAGTTTTAACTTATCAAATACCAGATGACCATTCTCACCTTTGATCAGGATATTGTCTCCAGGCTGGAACTCACCAGACAGGATTTTCTGAGCTAGACTATTTTCAACCTGTTGCTGAATCGCCCGTTTCAATGGACGCGCACCATATACAGGATCGAAACCAGCATCAATCAACAGATCAAAAGCAGTATCATCCACAGTTAAGCCCATATCACGTTCACTCAAACGTGTACGTAAACGATCTAACTGAATGTCTGCAATACCACGAATCTGTGCTTTTTGCAGAGAATGGAAAACGACCAGCTCATCAATACGGTTGATAAACTCTGGACGGAAATGCTGCGTTACCGCACTCATCACCACTGCCCGTACTTCATCATCGGTTGCACCTTCTCCAAGTTCACGCACATCTTGTGAACCTAGATTAGAGGTCATCACAATAACCGTGTTCTTAAAGTCAACCACACGGCCTTGTGAATCCGTTAAACGCCCATCATCCAATACTTGTAATAAGATATTGAATACATCTGGATGTGCTTTTTCCACCTCATCGAATAACACCACGCTATACGGCTTACGACGAACGGCTTCCGTTAAAACACCACCTTCCTCATAACCGACATAGCCTGGAGGCGCACCCACTAGACGGCTGACAGAATGTTTTTCCATGAATTCGGACATATCAATACGAATCATGGCATCGTCGCTATCAAACAAGAAGTTGGCCAATGCTTTGGTTAGCTCCGTTTTACCCACACCTGTCGGACCAAGGAACAAGAATGATCCACTTGGACGGTTCGGGTCAGATAAACCTGCACGTGAACGACGTACTGCATTGGAAACAGCAACCACGGCTTCATCTTGTCCCACCACACGATTATGTAAAAACTCTTCCATCTTCAGAAGTTTTTCACGCTCACCTTGCAGCATTTTGGTCACAGGAATACCTGTTGCCGCACTCACGACTTCAGCAATTTCATTTTCAGTGACTTTGGTACGAATCAGCTTCGGTTCTTCATTTTCCTCAGCAACTTCGGCCTGCTCCAGACGTTTTTGCAACTCTGGAATGACACCATATTGCAAGCGTGCAGCTTCAGCCAAATCACCTTCACGTTTGGCTTTTTCCAAAGCACTACGCGCCTGATCAAGTTCAACCTGTGCCTTTTTATCACCTTCAACCAGTGTTTTTTCAGCTTTCCAGATCTCTTCAAGATCGTTGTACTCTTTTTGCTTTTCAGCAATCTGTTGCTCAAGATGATTTACTTCGGCTTTACTACCCGCATCTTCATCTTTTTTCACCGCTTCCAATTGCATTTTCAACTGGATTAAACGGCGATCAAGTTTATCCAATGCTTCTGGCTTAGAATCAATTTCCATTTTAATCCGCGATGCAGCCTCATCAATCAGATCAATCGCCTTATCGGGTAACTGACGATCAGTAATATAACGATGAGACATCTTCGCCGCAGCAATAATGGCTGAGTCGAGAATTTGCACGCCGTGATGGGTTGCATATTTTTCTTTAAGACCACGTAGGATCGCAATGGTATCTTCTACACTCGGCTCATCGACCAACACTTTCTGGAAACGACGTTCAAGCGCAGCATCTTTCTCGATGTATTGACGGTACTCATCTAAAGTAGTCGCGCCCACACAACGGAGTTCTCCACGCGCCAAAGCAGGTTTTAGCATATTACCTGCATCCATCGCGCCATCACCCTTACCAGCACCAACAAGCGTATGCAGCTCGTCAATAAACAGGATGATCTCACCTTCGTGCTTCGCAAGATCTTTAAGGACTGCTTTTAAACGCTCCTCAAACTCACCACGATATTTTGCGCCCGCAAGCAATGAGCCCAAGTCAAGTGAAAGCACACGCTTGTTCTTTAAGCTCTCTGGGACTTCGCCATTGATAATACGTTGTGCCAAACCTTCAACAATCGCTGTTTTACCCACCCCAGGTTCACCAATCAACACGGGGTTGTTTTTAGTACGGCGCGATAACACCTGAATGGTACGGCGAATCTCATCATCACGACCAATCACGGGATCAAGTTTGCCCGCTAAGGCACGTTCAGTTAAATCAATGGTGTATTTATTAAGTGAGTCACGTTGATCTTCATGATTATTGCTCATGACTTTGTCATTTCCTCGAATATTTTCAATTACTTTACGTAAACTATCTGGCGTAACACCCACACCATTTAAAATGGTTTTGGTTTCGCCTGTTTCTGCCAGACCGAGTAACACCCAATCGGTTGATAAAAACTCATCACCTGCTTTCTGTGCATAACGGTCAGCTAAATTCAGCGCCTTTACCGCTTCAGGATTGAGATTGATATCACCCGTAGGATTTGCCAAGGTTGGTGCATTTTGCAATGCTTGTTCCAGTTTCTGCTTTAACTCTGGTAAACGTGCACCCGCTTGTTGCAGCAAACTCAAATTGGCTGGTTCTTCCAATAAGGTAGAAAGAATATGAATACCTGCAATCGAGGTATGGTCTTTACCCATTGCCAATGATTGTGCATCTGAGAGTGCTTGCTGTAAGCGGTTTGTAAATTTTTCAAATCGCATTCTTGTTATTCCTCACAACAAATTTCTAACTTATCACTTAGATGGGAACGCTTTTCTAAATTTCAAATAAAAATTTATATATTTTTCAATATTTTACAAAATATTATGTAGATAAAACTCAGTAATAATATGGGTGTATAAACAATCTATTTCAAGTATCTTTTGTATAATTTTTCTGTCTATTCGATTCTGAACAAAATCATTATTGTGATTTTTGACCGAACGATTTAGCTTAACACTTTAGTTGATTCAAAATGATGCTCATGTACTTAAAAAAAATTTTACTTGGCGCAGCTTGCCTACTTCCTCTTCATTCGGCATTTGCTCAACTTCCACAAGATTCTCGCCGCGCTGGTGGGATTGCAGTCATTCCCTTGACAGCAAACATCACTCAAGTCATTTATGAGCAAAAACCTGTACTCATTACACAAGAAGGCGCACAACGATATGCCGTGTTTGGTATTCCACTTTCTGCGCCATTAGGCAGTTTGAGCTTAACCACCAATGCTTCTCCGATTCAGATCGAAGTAACGCCATACCGTTATGCGGAACAACGTTTAAACGTCAAGAATCAGGATTATGTCAATCCTAATCAGGATCAACTCGACCGCTATGCACGTGAAGCAAAAGAGCAAAATGATATTTATAATTCATTTACTCAAAGTAACTGGAATCGCTTTCCCAATTTCATCCGCCCTACCGCAGGTAAATTTAGCAACTCTTTTGGCAGAAAACGCTTTTTTAATGGTGAAGAACGCGCACCACATTCTGGCCTCGACATTCCAGCCCCTGTAGGACAGAAAGTCGTTGCACCTGCGGATGGCGTTGTTGTAGGAACAGGCAATTATTTCTTTAATGGTAATACGGTACTGATTGATCATGGTCAGGGGCTGATCAGTATGTTCTGCCATCTCAGCAAAATTAATGTAGAGAAAGGCCAGCACATCCAGCAAGGTGAGATACTTGGTCTGGTCGGTAAAACAGGACGCGTAACAGGCCCACATTTACACTGGGGAATGAGCCTGAATAATGCTCGGGTAGATCCACAATTATTTTTAAAATAAACAGAGCAACAAATAAAAAAGTGATCGGTTCAAAAACAGATCACTTTTTAGCAAAACTTAATAGTTTAAGCTTTACGCAGCTTCAATAATTTCGAAGTCGTGGGTAATTTCGACACCACCATCAGACAGCATTTTGCTGGCTGAACAATATTTCTCAGCAGACAATTCGACTGCCTTTTCCACCTGTTTAGATTTCACAGCTTTGCCAGTCACAACGAAGTGCAAATGAATTTTGGTAAACACCGCTGGAATGCTATCTGCTCTTTCTGCTTTAAGCTGACATACGACATCGGTCACATCTTGACGAGATTTCTTTAAAATAGTCACAATATCAAACGAAGCACACCCACCAAGTCCCATTAAAATCAATTCCATAGGACGTGGACCACGGTTTTCACCCCCATATTCGGCAGAACCATCCATCACCACACTGTGGCCACTTTCTGATTTTGCTTCAAAAGCAACATTCTCTAACCAATGTACACTTGTTTGCATTGCAACTACCCGAAAAACGTTATAAATTTACTCTGTTCTTGTACACTAACATAAAATGAGTTGATAAGGAATTTCATCTCTTCTGTGTAGAAAAGGCTCTTTCAAGGGTCTGTGCGATCGGTTTTATCCAAATTCGGAAATTTTAAGCATGACTTCAAATTTTTCACAACTTAGCACTGATGCTTTATCACCAGGTCAACTACCTGAATCAGTTAAAGCGCTGCTAAAACGTGCTCATATTAATAGATATCCTAAACGCACCACGATTGTTGACGCTGGAACGGAATCAAAATCACTGTATTTAATATTAAAAGGTTCAGTGTCAATTATCTTACGTGAAGATGACGAACGTGAAATCGTAGTTGCCTACTTAAATCCAGGCGACTTCTTTGGCGAAATGGGGCTTTTTGAAAAGAACCCTCAACGTACCGCAGAAGTACGTACACGCGATGTCTGCGAAATCGCAGAAATCACTTACGACAATTTCCACGAGTTAAGTAAACAATATCCAGACTTAAGCTATGCTGTGTTTGCTCAACTGGTTCGCCGTCTTAAAAACACCACACGTAAAGTGACCGATCTGGCATTTATTGATGTGTCTGGTCGTATCGCGCGTTGTTTAATTGACTTATCTGCTCAACCAGAGGCAATGATTCTGCCAAATGGTCGTCAGATTCGTATTACCCGTCAAGAGATTGGTCGTATTGTCGGTTGTTCTCGTGAAATGGTTGGACGTGTCCTCAAGACACTTGAAGATCAAGGCATGATTCAAACTGACGGTAAAGCCATCTTAATCTTTGATGCTTCTTTGGAAGAAAATGCTTTCCCTGAAGATGAGTATGATGACGAAGATTAATTTGATCTAAGATCAGATTAATCGCTATAAAGCCAGTGCAATGTCACTGGCTTTTATGTTTTAAATCAAAAATTATAACGATTGCTGATTACATAATTACAATGATTATAGAGGTATTCAGAATGTTAACTGGTGTAAACATTTTTTATAATCCATCGTGATCATGACTATATTCATAAGATACTGATTTGGAGAGAATAAGTATGAAGAAATTAGCTTTAAGCCTTTGCGCTGTAACTGTGATGACAATTTCTGGCTGCGCATCGTTCGCAGATATGGCTGGTGCAGACAGCGCAACTTTAAACGCGCAATCAGCACAAAGTTTCTCAAAAATGACTCAGGAAGCGCGTGCTAAAAACCAGTTGGATAGCAGCTCAAGTACATATCAACGTATTAACACTGTTTTTAACCGCTTAAAGCCTTATGCGGATCAAATGAATCAGACAGGTCAACGTTTTGATTGGCAACTTGCGGTATTAAAATCTGATACGGTCAATGCGTATGTTGCACCAGGCGGTAAAGTGGTCTTCTATACAGGTATTGTTAATAAGCTCAACCTGACCAATGACGAAATTGCAGCGGTGATGGGCCATGAAATGACGCATGCCTTAGAAGAGCATGCAAAGAGCAAAATCGGTGCCCAAGCGTTAACCAACCTTGCAATTGGTATTGGTAAATCTTATGCAGGCAACAGCATTGGTGATCTAGGTGGCGCTGCAATTGATTTAGGCAGTCAGGTTGGTATCGGTCTACCTTACTCACGCAACCTTGAAAGCCGTGCCGATTATGGCGGTTTAATGTTGATGGCAAAAGCAGGCTATAACCCAAATGCAGCAATCAGCCTGTGGGAAAAAATGAATCGCTTAGATGGTGCTGGTGGCAGTTCATTCTTGTCAACTCACCCATCAAATACACAACGTATCAGCGATATGCGTAAAAACTTGCCAGCAGCGATGGCTGTTTATAATAAACGCCGCTAATCCATAGCATTAGCAGTACCTGCCCTTAAGTGCCTATGTGCATTTAAGGGCTTTTTTATTCTTGCCTCTGAATCATCAACGCTGAGCTAACTGTAAGTGCAACATATGCGTTGCAATGGTATGACGGATATGATCTGGACGAGCATGAAAATAACGCTCACTCAACCCATCACCTGATAAATCTTCAATCACGTTATATCCCATTTCAGCAACAGCTTGATGCAATGCTTTCGGTCTAAATTGTCCTTTTAGGGGTTCCTTTAAAAATCGGGTAAATTGGGAGACAAATAAGCTTCCGAAACGTTCAACACCTTCCAGCTCTCGATAATCGATTGAGTAGTCCAGAACCACTTCACTTCCCTGTGCAGCAATTTTTGCAATGCTGGCTAAGGTATTGAGGGTTGTTTCTGGTTCAAGATAATGCGTTGTGCCCAGCCACGAGAAAAAAGCTGCTTGATCTTGCTTCAACGAACTACGTGCCAAAGCGTCTGCAATAGATTCTTTTTCAAAATCGATTGCAACAAACTCCACATTTGCTGGAAGCTCTCCCAATTGGCGTAATTTCTTTTGTTTTTCGGCTTGGGTATCAGGATGATCCACTTCGTAAATCTTGAGCTGAGGAAATTGTTGTGCCTGCCTCAAGGTAAATGAATCTAGTCCCGCACCCACCAAGACATATTGCTCGACACCACGTTCAATGGCTGCATAGAGCTGATCTTCTGCATAACGTGAACGTCCTACCACTTGTCCTGTTAATAAGCCCAAGGTGCGGTTAAACACGGAAGAATTCATTAGCTTGACGGTTAATGGCGTGCTGAGTAATGCCTTCCAGCCTTTACTGGTTAGCTCGAATGCAAAAGGATCTGCAAAGACAGGATCTGCGGCATTCTGAAAATGATTGGCACGCAATGCGGCAGCCGCTTCCGCCGTTCGGCTTGATTGTCCTTCTTTCATTATTTTCCCCCATATTTCTTTCTATCTTGCAAAAAATAAGCAGCAAATTCCATCCTTAGATAAAATTTACTGCTCTTTGATGATTGATCTAGAATCAGTTAGTTTTTTCAGTCTGATAAGTCACTTGATAATCATTCAAGTCCATACGTTTTAAACGTTGCTTTAACTTTTTCAATGACCAAGGCCAAGCGGCAAAGTTACGACCATTGGCATCTAAATAGTAACTCTTACATCCACCCGCATTAAACACGGTGGTTTTAAGATGTTTCTGTACCAATTCATTATGCTGCTTAATCACTTCAGGCTTAATGTTGAGTTTGGCAATGCCTTTGTCTCTGATTTTAAGTAGACCATCTACGATATAATCCAGCTGAGCTTCAGCCAAGCCAATGAATGAATCGTAAACCAGTACGTTAGGCCCCAATACCAAGAATGCATTCGGCACATTTTCAATACTTGTACCTAAATAGGCTTCTGGTGAACTGCTTTTCCATAAATCATTCAGGCATTCGCCTTTTTCATTTGAAACACGTTTGCCAATCGGTGGATGAGAGACCTCAAAGCCTGTTCCCCAAATAATCACGTCCACTTCATGACGCTCACCATTGGCTGAAACAACGGTATTGCCTTCGACCTTTACCAATCCATGTGGAATTAGTTTAGTATTCGGTTGTTGTAAAGCAGGATAATAGTTGTTGGCGAATAATAAACGTTTACAGCCAATGGTAAAGTTCGGCGTCACATTTTTACGGAGTTCAGGATCTTCAATCTGGAAGCGTAAAATCAGTTTTGCCAATTCACCCACAGGTTTTAACACAGCTGGATTACGTAAACCAAAGTTGATCGCATTTAGAGACTGGGCAACCGTTTTACGCCAAGTCTTTTGAATCAATGGAAACTTCTCAATCAGCGCTTTGCTGACATCACCCAAGTCGGTATCTGGTTTTGGTACCACCCATGGCGCAGTACGTTGATACACATACAGCTCTTTGGCTTTTGGCTGAATCTGTGGTACGAACTGAATGGCAGATGCACCTGTACCAATCACTGCAATACGTTTATCTGTCAAATCATAATCATGATTCCATTTAGCTGAATGGAACATTTCACCTTTAAAAGTTTCCAGTCCATCAAGTTTTGGAATTTGTGCTTCGGTAATCGGCCCTGTTGCAAAAATCACGGTCTTAGACAGGTACTGCCCTTTATTGGTATCAATCACCCAGAGATTACGCTGGTTATCCCATGCTGCATTGAGCAATTCCGTACCAAACTCGATTTTTGAGTTCACCCCAAAATTTTCACTCACTTCTTCTAAGTAGTTCAGAATTTCAGGCTGACGCGCAAACAAGTGACTCCATTTTGCACTTGGCGCAAATGAGTAGGAATATAAAGCTGAGGGTACATCACAGCCACAACCTGGGTAGGTATTTTCACGCCATGTGCCACCGACACGCGTCGCTTTTTCAATAATCTTGTAGTTGCTATACCCCACCTGATCCAGACGAATTGCTGTCGCAATACCTGAAATACCAGCACCAACGATGAAAGTATCGTAAATGTGCGAGGGTAAAGCCTTTCCTTCAGCTGAATTTAATTTTTTTGCTTGAGCTGTCATTTAAAATGTCCTTTGTATCATGTAGCTTAAATAGTTGATTACCAACAGGTTCTCTCTTTATTTCACTCTTTCAGTTCTGTTGCTTAATCAGGGTTATTTCATAAATCGATATGATGTGCCCAAAAATTTTGCATATAAATTTGGTGCCGTACGTTTCATGAGCCAGAATAACTTGGCATCAATCTGTGGAATGGTATAAAGCTCATTTTTATCCAGACGGTCTAGCGTCAGCTTTGCGACCTTTTCACTGGTGGTAAACGCCAGATTAGTCAATGCATAGTCCAGAATCCCTTTATGTGGGACTTTGCCATTCTTGATAATGTTGGTTGGTACCAGCGTTGGACAAAGTACATTTACCTTGATGTTATGTTTACGAAGCTCGGCAGAAAGCGTCTCCGATAATGCACGTACACCCGCTTTAGTCACGTTATAGGCTGTCATTTCGGGTGCAGCCGTATAAGATGCCGCAGATGCAACATTGATAATCGCACCACGACCGAGCTGTTTAAACTTAGGTACGAAATAATGGCAGCCGTGAATAACGCCCCATAAATTGATATCAGAGACCCACTTCCAGTCTTCCAGCGAAGTTTCATCAAACTTGCCGCCTAAACCAACACCAGCATTATTGATGACCAATGTGGTTGGATGTTGCATCAATTGCTCAGCCTGTTCTGCCAGCTTTTCCACTTGCTTGGCATTGCCAACATCACATTTCACCGCAAATGCTTTCGCACCAAGCGCTTCAATCTGCGCTACAGTTTCTTTGGCTGCGTCTAAATTGATATCTGAACACACCACAGTGCCGCCACGTTTCGCCAATTCAAGCGCAAAACTACGACCAATCCCGCTTCCTGCACCCGTCACCACAGCAAATGCTTTTTGGCTTGGCTTGGTTTTCTTCGCAAATAATCTCATCATTGTTTTCCCAGCAATATCATATTGACTTGGACCAAGTTATGCAGAAGCTGCACGTACAGGTGGCACAAACTCTTTAAGGAAATAAGGGCTTAATAATCCTGTTTCAGGATTCAGTAAACGCTCTTTGTAGTACGCCATATACGCTGTCGTATCATGGTCATTGGGATGGAAACTTGGACGCAGATACTCAAGAATATGCATGAAACTGCTACCGAACACGCCACGTTCACTACCGAATAACAACGCGGTACTCTCCACAATATCTTTCATATAGCGAGGATTAATCAGATTGCTTGGTTTCCGTACAAATGGCATCAGATAACCACCTAGTGAAACACCCCCTAAAATCGTCAAACTGGCCAACAGGAAACCTGTAATTCGGAGCCAATAATCACCAGACAACTCAAGGAACACATCATAGGCAATATCTTTATGCTCTGACTCTTCCAACATATGCCACATCCACATGGCACGTTGTCTTTCATCTTGTGAGCCAAGTAAATATTCTTCGTGCTGCATCATAAATTCAGCAAGCACAGCCGTGTAATGTTCAATGCCGGCCATCAATGAAAGCTGTAAAGACTGTGGAAGTTTATAGATCCCATAATCAAACACCTTGCCAGCAATCGCACGTAGCAACTCGACTGGATAGCCATTTTCTTTCAGCACTTCGTCATTAAACTGATTATGTATTTTTGAATGAATGGCTTCCTGTCCAATCAAAGAAGTCAGTCTTTGTTTTAAAATCGGATCATCAATAAAATCACGATGGTGACGTGCCGTTTCAATCACCACATCTTCACCGAAGGTCAAGAAAATGGATAAGGCATGAAAGTAAGAGGTTGCTAATTCTTTATTTAAGAAAAATCGTTCATCTAGTTCTGACGGATTAAACTTAAAGTCAAAATGACGAATTGGAATGGGTGATTTATTTGCTAGGTTCTGAATAATCCCCTGATATTTCGTACTTAATTTGTCTGAAAAGACATTTCGAATCATTTGAGCAACCATGGCTTGATCCCCAGAGAGAATAAAAGTCCAACAACAGCACATCGATTGAAAATAAAATTGTCTATAAGATTATTTCTGCAATTTTACTTGATTCAATCCTTAAATAATTTAAGTCAATGCTGCGTCATTTCTCCTAATAAGCCTTTTGTACTCGACTTATTAGGTAAGTTTCTGACAGCATAGTGCACAGATCAAATATGACTAGAACCAAATTGCTCATATCCACATGAGCGATTTTGCCAACTCGACATATCCATACAAATGCAAGCTCTGCTGCCCCTTGATCAATCCTGTGATTAAGCTGCCTGTACTTTAGGTGTGAACTCTTTTACAAAGAATGGATGTAAGGTACCACCCTCTGATAAAAGCTTCTTCTCATAGTAGGCAAAATAAGCTGAAGCATCATGATCATTTGGATGAAAGTCAGTCCGTAAATAATCAAAAATACGACCTTGGGTACTACCAAAAACGCCATCTTTCGGACTGAAAATCAGCTTCACTCCACGGCGTGCATCTTTCCAGAATTTTGTAGTGAGCATTTCTTGTGGCTTACGGAAAATAGGCACCAAGGTTGCTGAGAACGGGATAAGACCTAAAATCGTGAAATAAGCCAAGAAGAAGCCTGAAACACGTAACGCATAATTACCATTCAATGTCTGATAGACATCATAGGCAACATCTTTGTGCTCTGACTCTTCCAGCATATGCCACATCCATAAAGCACGGGTTTTGGCATCATCCGAGAAATAGAAGTTCTGTTCATGCTCCATCATGTATTCAGCTAATACTGCGGTGAAATGCTCAATCCCCGCCATGAGAGAAAGTTTTAGAGGTTGCGGAAATTTTAAGAAAATATATTCAAAGAATTGCTCGCCCAGAAAGCGATACAGTTTTACAGGGTAATCTAGCTCAACAATCGCATCATTAAATTCATTATGTAATTTTGAATGAATCGCCTCTTGTCCAATCAATGAAGTGACACGTTGTTTTAAAACAGGATCTTTGAGTAAGTCACGATGATGACGTGCTGTCTCAATCACCAGATCTTCGCCATAAGTTAAAAATACAGAAAGCGTAGCGAAAAAAATCGTTGCGAATTGATTGTTCATATAGAATGATAAATCAACTTCCTTGCCTTCAAATCCGATTGCTAAATGACGAATTGGAATACTTTTTTTACTCGCAAAATCGATTTGCTCAGTTATTGGATTCGATTTAAATAAGCTTAAACCTTTCCTTAATGTGCTGCTAATCATGGCTACACCTACCTAGTCACTTGAGCGTCATTTGCCCTTTTACATTCTTTTCGTCTGGTTCATCTCTTTTCGACTGTCCCAACTGACAGGAATGTACGAAAAAATATTCGGGAGATTTTCTTGAACCTGATCCTCGTATAAAGCAACTGTAAACCGATCTTATGTTCGGATTCAATTCGGGTAATTTTTATGATTTTTCTTCAATTTTCTACAAAACAGATTTAAAGGAAATTTGCTCTAAAAATATCTTTCATTATGATGTAAAAATATTTTTATATATAATTATCAATATATTAAATTAAAATTTAAAATTAATATTTTCTAAAAATTGAATGCTTTCATTTCAGGTATACTTATTTATTACAGGATTAAAAACAAATTTAAAAAACTTGTAATTTTATTTGTTCGGATTACTGGACTGACACTTTCAACCAATTGCTGCACATGTTAATCTGAAGTTATGTTCGGATTTTAATAATAATACTTTATGGCTACACGTAAACCACGTCAGTCGCGTTCGAAAGTGACCGTAGACACCATTATTGAAGCAGGTTTTATTGCAGTTGCAACCAACGGTACCAGCGGCACCACCACACGGCATATTGCTGATATTGCAGGTGTAAGTGTTGGTTCGCTGTATGAATACTTCAAGAATAAAGAAGAAATCTATGATGCGATGGCAAAAACCTTTGTCAAAGAAGTTCTGGATATGGTGAAAGAGCTGACGCCTATCATTATCGAGCAAGAGCTGGAACCTTTATTCGAAATGATTTTCTATACCTTTAGGGACTTGCTGACGCGTGATGATGATCGTTATCTGATTTGCCTTCGCTATGCGACTGAACTCAAGTACGAAAAATATATTGGTCAGATCGAAATGGCGCTGATGGAAGTATTAATGAAATATATGATTCGCCATCCTCGTTATTTGAAGGTGAATAATCTTAGTGTGACTGCTTATATCAGCATTAATAGTAGTATCTTTAATGTCGCTCGACACTTGATCTTGCCAAATCCACAAATCAGCTTTGATGAAATGGTCAAAGGTCTAAGTACCATGATTATTAGTTATATCGAAGCAGAATTGGCAAAAGCTGGAAATTAAAAGCCAGCTTTCACTGGCTCAGTTTCATTTTAGAATGGTCTTGCACCTGCCAAACTGACACGTTTCAGTAAACGACGTTGCTCGGCAGGAAAAGCGGTCCGCGAATGCAAGGTCAACTGATTATCCCAATAAACAATATCTCCAATTTCCCACTGATGTTCATAACGATATTGAGGTTGCACAATGTGCGCTCTTAAGCGTTCAATCAATGCAGCACCTTTTTTGTCATCATACCCGACAACTTCAACTTCTGTTTGTGCATCCAGATAAATACCACGGCGACCACTCTCAGAATGCGTACGGACCAATGGATGGGGAAATGCAGCGCCTACTACAGGTTGATCAGAGAAGCGATATTTGGGAATCGGGCTTTTATCCTTTAATCGCAAGAATGGATTATAAGTAATCAGTTGCAGCCCTTCGATTTCGTCTTTGGTTTCCTGATCAAGGTCTTCATACGCCTGAACAGTGTTATACCAACTGGTTGCGCCGCCATCTTTTGGAAGTTCAATTGCGTAAAGTAAAGATCCACTAGAAGGCTGTGGGGTCCAGTGATGATCACTATGCGGGGTAAGTTCCCCATGACCAGTATAATCCCCCTCTCCAACCGCATTGGATACGGGCACGATATCGGGTGGTGCATTGGTATCATTCCGCGTTGCCAATACAGGAACATCTGTTGGTGGACGGAAAATCCCGCCAAAATAACTTGCAAAGGCCAGTAAGTCATTGTCTTCTAGATCTTGTGCCTTGAAAACCAGAATTAAATGTTCGTGCAATGCCTTTTTCAGCTTGAGGATCACTTCCCCGCTTTGAGGTTTACTTGCATCTAGCCCAGTCACAACTGCACCCAATGCACCTTCAATAGGTGTAATCTGTACAGTATCTAAACTATGTTTCTTATATTCATGCCAACGTGGAGCACTTTCAATTGCGGCTGAAAGTTGTGTGAGTACGGTCATTTTATTTCCTATAGATCATTCATTATATATTTTTAAAGCGCTGGGCTTTATTCACAATCCCCCAATCACAAAAATTAGTGATCCATTTAAATATATGCAAATTTTAAAATACAAGAACCAATATTTTTATATTAATTTATTTGTTTTTATGATTATAAAAATCAGCTTACTTGGGCTTACCAAGCAAACTGGAATTGATTAAAATCTTTAATAGGCGGGATAATTAAATGATCTTTAGTTGCATGACTAAAATCTGTCAAAATATCATTTCTAATCGCCGCAAGTCGAACGTCTTCTCGAACACGTGGATGCGGCAAATGAACAGGAACAATCCGCTTGATTCGACCAGGATTGGGTTGCATTACCACAACACGATCACCAAGGAAAACGGCTTCCTCGACATCATGGGTCACGATAATCATGGTAATTTTTTCAGTTTGCCAGATCCGTTGTAATTCCTTTTGTAGATTGGCACGTGTGAGTGCATCCAATGCGCCAAAAGGTTCATCCAACAACAAAATTTTAGGTCGATTAATCAGACTTCTTGCAATCGCAACACGTTGACTCATTCCCCCTGAAAGCTGTGCTGGATAAGCATCTTTAAACTTGCTCAAGCCGACTAATTCAATATGTTCATCAATCAATTGATCCTGTTCAGCACGCGTTAATTTACTATTTAATAATGCAACCCGAATGTTATCTTGTACATTCAACCAAGGAAATAATCGATGATCTTGAAAGACGATACCGCGCTCCAGACTGGTGCCTCGAATCGGTTGTCCATCGACTAAAATCTTACCTTCAAATTGATCATCCAAACCGACCAGTAAACGCAATAAAGTAGATTTTCCACAACCACTACTACCGACAATACTGACAAATTCTCCTGCTTTAATCTCTAAAGAAATATCATCCAATACAGTTAAGGCATATTCTTGATACTGCCCATATGATTTATTGAGGTGATTAATTTTTACTGTGCCCACATTTAATGATGTCATTTTAGCCCCCTAAAATAGAAATCAAAAATATACTAAAAATAATTTTCACTATATTTTCGATATGCCTTTCTATAGTTTTGCCAAAGCAACTTCTGTAGACTTAATTAAAACAATGACTTCACTCCCTAATTCTAAATTTAGATTTTTCACTGATCGCGTGGTAATCACTGAAGTAAAAACTCCCGCAGGTGTTTCTACATCCACCTCAGAAACTACACTTCCTTCAACAATCTCTTTAACCACACCACGAAACTGATTACGCACATTAATTTGAGGAATACTCATCTTTCACCACTTTGCATCTGTTTATTAAATTATGTACCACCATATTAGGTAAAGCATGAATATTTAGAACTATTATTTTTGAATATTTTTTGATTAAAAAGTTATATTTATTTTTAATCATTGATTATTATTTTTTCAGAAAAGTGATTTTTCAACCAATAAAAAGGTGAACCCTATCACCTGATTATTGATTTCAATTAACCCAATAATTCTTCCAACATAATATTGACCACTTTATCGTTTCCCACTAACCCATATTTGACCAATCTTGCACGCACAATGTTCCGACTAATCCCCAACAGCTTAGCTGTTTGGACCTGATTGCGATGGCAATATTCATAAGCGATCCGAATCGTTGCTTCTTCAATCAAGCGATCTAGATTTTCATTTTTCAAGGCATGAGAGGACTCAAATAAATTCAGAAGTGCATGCTGCAACATTTGTTTAGGCAATACATCTGTTCTTGGAATAGTTTGCGTACTCTTCTCTAAATCAGAAATCTGTCGTAAATTCAAACTACTGGATAAGGATGCAAAGCAAAAATCAGTCGGCTGAATTTGATGGTTCTTGCAAACCAGTAAGGCGTGATGAATGGCATTTTCCAGTTCACGAATATTACCCGGATAGCCATAGGTTAAGAGTTTCTGAACAGCACTTGGACTCAGTGTCGCTATTGGATAACCCAAACGTTTGCAATACTGGGCAATGAAAAAATTTGCTAATGGTAAAATATCGCCAGGACGTTCTGCCAAAGGTGAAACTTTAAGCAGTGCCACATTCAGTCGATAAAATAAATCTTCTCTAAACTTGCCTGCTTGAACTGCTTCATCTAAATGGACATTGGTAGCCGCAATCACACGGACATTCAACTTAATTGGCTTGAGTGAACCGACACGAACAATTTCACGCTCTTGCAGAACCCGTAATAATTTCACCTGCATCGCTGGAGATAAATCACCGACTTCATCCAAGAACAGTGTGCCGTGATTAGCCGCTTCAAACCAACCCGCCTTGCTATTGATTGCGCCTGTAAATGCGCCTTTTTCATGTCCAAATAACTCACTTTCAGCCAATGATTCTGTAAATGCACCACAATTTACTGCCACAAAAGGACCACGACTACGCTGACTCATCATATGTACCTGACGTGCCACCAGTTCTTTACCCGTCCCGGTATTGCCAATAATCAGAACGCTAGCCTCACTAGGTGCAATCTGTTCAATGCGATCCAGCAAATCTCTTGATTTTTGATCTTCAAAAACCATGGCTGTCGCACGCTCAGTTCGCGTTAAAGTCTGATTTTGTGGATAAGTAATGAATGACATGCATTTACTTCCCTATTATTCTAAAAGAGAAGTTATCTTGCATGACTATTTACTTAAATAGAAATCAATAATTCACCTTTGTTATTTCCATTTATTAAAATAGAAACAAACACCCATTAATTAGACTAAAAAAATAATTTAATTTTGGCTATATGCATTATATTGATTGCTATATATCTTTTTATAATCAATCTGATTTTGTTTTAACTGATCTTCTTCAATTAAATTATCCACCCATATTTTAAAATCATCGTCTTTAAACTCTCCAGCAGTACTTGGAATGCCCCACTGTGTCCAATATTTTAGCATCGCATTATTTTCAGGACGTTTACGCTTTGCTAGAATCTGCTCGAAGCGTGCAATCACCTGATCTCTCGGTTGCTGTCTAGACCATTCAATTGCTTTGGCAATGCCCGTTACCACTTTACGGGTAGTATTCGGATGTTCCGCAATATAACGATTTGCCATGACATAAGTACCAGTCGTCAAATCGCCGACCAGATCATAATCCCGATAAAGGCGACGTACCCCACCCCGTTCGATTGATGGTCCTGTCAAAGGCGCTAAATCCACATGACCATTTCTTAGGGCTTGCTCTGAAGAACCTGGTGGCAAGACCACTAGCGTTACTTGATTGATTTCTTCAGGGCTAAGTCCTCCTTTTTTTAAATAGGTTTTGAGCATATATTCCACTTGTGCGCCTAGAATATTAGTTCCGACTTTTTTACCGATTAAGTCTCTGGCTGAATGAATTGGGCTACTTTCCAGTACATAATAACCAGCAAAAGGATCATCAAAAGTACCGTAGGCAGCAATGATGACGGTTCCCGGTACACCACTAGCCACCATTTTAACGGCTGAGCCCGCAAAACTTGGACTGCTTATATCACTATCACCTGACAAAGCCGATTGAATGCCCTGTGGTCCTCCTGTAGAAACACCTTGATAGCTTAATTTGATTGGTGCGAGATAACCTAAATCCTCAGCCAATTCCAATGGTGTAACCACGCCCGGTGAACCTAAATATTTAAATTCTAAAGATTCAAGTCCATCGACTGTGGTCAATTTAGATGCTGATTTTGTACATCCCAACAAAATGAGTGACATTGTCACCATACAACTCAAATCAAATAGATGCTTTCCCCAGCCTTGCTTAAACATGTCGATGTGCTCCTGACTACCTTTCAGTTTTCCACGCGGTCAAACGCTTTTCAATCGCAAGCAGACTGTAATTAAACAATAAACCAATCGTGGTAATACTAATGATGCCAAAGAACATTTCGGGGATCTGGAAGTTATATTGCGCATAATTAATCAGATAACCCAGACCAGCTTTTGCCCCAACCATTTCTGCGGCAATTAACATCAACACTGAGAATGAACCTGCCAAACGTACACCTACGAAAATCGTTGGAATCGCGGCAGGTAAAATCACTTTACGGAACAACTGAATGGAACTCAGTCCCATGGTTCGTGCTGACTTGATCAACAATGGATCAACATTACGAACACCGCTGATGGTATTCAGCAAGATGGGCCAAGTGCAGGCATAAGTGACCAATGCGATTTTCGAACTCTCACCAATCCCAAGAAAAAGAATAAATACAGGCAATAAAGCTAAAGCAGCCGTATTTCGGAAGACTTCCAATAAAGGACTCAAAAATTCAGAAAAACGGGTGTACCAACCAATCGCCAAACCTAAAGGAATGGCAATAATGATCGCAAAAATAAAGCCACTGATCGAACGAATCAAACTGGCTTGCAAATGCGTCAAGAGCTGTCCATTTTGAATCAAGCCCCAACCACTGAGCAACACGGTGGAAAATGCTGGCAAGAAAGCGGAATCGACCAAGCCAATCCGCGGTACGATTTCCCAAATGGCCAAAAACAGTAAGATTGCAGCAGAACGCTTAAAACCACTGGAAAGCCAGCTTAGATTAAAACCATCCCCCAAAGAACTGATCTTAGGTGGAGAAGAAATTGAACTGGACTGAATTGTTTTTGGAAACGTTAATGTCTCTTTTGTGCTCGACATAATCACCTCTACTTCTTGTTAATTTTTAAAATATATTGTGTTTAAGCGACCAACTGCTTTTGTTTTTCCTGCTCTTGAGCTTTCAATACTTCTTCACGTAACAAGCTCCAAATCTGATGACGCAGTTGGCTGAATTCGGGGCTAGAACGAACATCTTCCTGATCGCTTCTTAGCTCAGCTGGTACTTCAATCACCTGTTTGATGCGTCCGGGACGTGAAGTCATAATGGCAATGCGCTGTCCCAAATAAATCGCTTCATCAATACTATGTGTAATAAAAATGATGGTCTTCTGGGTCTGTTGCCAAATTTTGACCAATTCAGCCTGTAAAGTTTCGCGGGTCTGTGCATCGAGTGCAGCAAAAGGTTCATCCATCAATAAAATGTCAGGGTCATAGGCCAAACTGCGTGCAATTGCGACCCGCTGCTTCATGCCACCCGAAAGTTCATTGGGATAATGATGTTCGAACTCCGAAAGCCCAACCAGATTTAAGAAATACTTTGCCGTTTGATAACGCTGTTGTTTATCAACACCTTTTGCGTCCAATCCAAACTCAATGTTTTCTATAGCCGTTAACCACGGAAATAAAGCATATTGCTGAAAGACGATACCGCGATCTAAACCAGGTTTCTTAATGGCTTGCCCATCAATGGTGATTTGACCTGAACTGGGTCTCGTTAAACCAGCCAAAAGATCGAGCAAGGTTGATTTTCCGCATCCACTCGGACCAACAATGGCAACAAACTCACCTGCCTTAACCTCTAAAGATAAATTTTCGACTGCCACAAAATCTTCGGCCTGAACTTTTGTCCCTTTGACTTTTTTGGCAGCAAAAGACTTATAAACATTTTCAATTTTTAATTTTGTGCTCATTGCGTATGCTCCTTACTGTGCTGATCGTCAGCTACATTTTTGTTTTCACTTGCGTAGGGATTAAATTGATTGGTAAATAAAGTATCTGCCTTAACCTGATTGGGTTTGAACTCACCACGTTTTTCAAATAGGTCAATCCA
This sequence comes from Acinetobacter vivianii, assembly GCF_014635885.1. GTDB lineage: Bacteria > Pseudomonadota > Gammaproteobacteria > Pseudomonadales > Moraxellaceae > Acinetobacter > Acinetobacter vivianii. The sequence goes on along the minus strand of NZ_BMDR01000010.1, from coordinate 71,744 downwards.
ACCTTGATATTGTGCTGCATTTAACAATCCGCCTTGACTGACCACTCCATAACTGCGCCAGTACTGCATCAGCACATCGCTTTCATTGCGTTTTCTCTTTTCAATAATGCTTTTAAAACGGGCGAGCACCTGTTCTCGTGGTGTTTGCTTGGTCCATTCCACGGCTTTGGCAACACCTGTTACATATTGCTTGACCACTTCAGGATGCTGCTGGATGAATTTCTCGGTAAAGACATAGCTGCCTGCGGTAAAACTGCCGTACAGATCCGTGTCTGAGACCAATTTTCTTAAACCGCCACGTTCCAAGGCCTTGTCTTGAAAAATAGAAACCAGCGCTGCGGCATCCACTTGCCCTGCACGTAAGGCTTGTTCTGTGTTGGTGGGTGGCAATACCACAAATTCCACTTGATTGATTTCGTCATTGCTTAAACCTTGACGTGCCAAATAGTCTTTTAAAACAAATTCGTAATGTGCACCCAATGTGTTTACAGCCACTTTTTTGCCGATCAAATCACGCGCAGAATGAATCTGACTATTATTTGGAACGTAATAACCGACCCAACTTTTGTCATCACTACCATAAGAGGCAACTACGGCCTTGATCTTAATTCCTGCTGCTGCGAGCTTGATGATTGCGCCATCAAAAGCCGTTGCAACATCCACGTCGCCCGTCGTGAGTGCCTGTAAATCCTGAGGACCACCTTGCACACTGCCAACATATTTCAGCTTTAGATCACCTAAATAGCCCAAGTCTTCAGCCAGTTCTGGTAATGAAACCACACTGGTCAAGGATTGATAACGAAGCTCATGCACCTGCTTGGGTGGAATATCTGATTGTTTACTACATGCAATGAGACTGATTGCCATTAAACTCAATACGCTAATCTGCCCAAGCGCTTTAAAATGCCGTTTGAAAGATTGCCGAAAATTCTGTTGTTTCATTTTATTATTCTCCTAACGTCGCCAAACCAAAATACGACGCTCAGTTAAGTTAGCTAAGCTCTTCCACGCCACACCGATAAAACCAATCACGATTAAACCAAATACAATCAGACCAACATCTAAAGCAGCCCGTCCACGAATCACGATATTGCCCAGCCCGACACCATAGTTTGCCAACAGAAACTCTGCCCCGATGGTCGCTACCCAAGCGAAAATCAAACCCAGTTGTAAACCTAAAAAAATTTGGCTGGCTGCCGCAGGTAAAATCAGTTTGCTCAAGGTCTGCCAAGCATTGAATTGATAGACTTTGGCAACTTCGTATTGATGCAGTGGAATTTGTCTGACCCCATCAATGGTATGTAAAGCCACGGGATAAAAAACTGAGAGCACAATGAATAAAATTTTCGCGCTATTGCCATAATCCAAAAAGGTGGTGATTAACGGTAACCATGCAAACAAAGAAATCTGTCGCAAGACATTAAAACTGGGTAAAAATAAATAATTGGCCCAACGTGAAACGCCAACGGCAATGCCAAAAATAATGGCCAGAATGCTGCCGATCACAAAACCGGTCAGATCACGGAACAGGCTCGCGCCTAAACCTGTCCAAAACTCTTGCTGCTGAAATTGATGAATTGCAATCTGCACCACCTCAAATGGTGCTGGAATGAGTTTAGGATTGACCCAATTCAACTTGGATGCGATCGCCCACAACACAATGAAAACAATTGGGAGGACCAAACCATAAACGTTTAAATAATTGAAATTAAATCTTGGTTTGGATGTAGAAGTAATAGACATATTCAATCCCCTTAAAATGCACTGCGTTGCCAATGGCTAAACCAGCGCTCTACCCAGCCCAAAATATGATCTAGAACAAAACCCACCATCCCAATCACAATGACAGCCATAAAAATAATGTCGGGTTGAATCAATTGCCTTCCCCACACAATCAGGTAACCAATCCCTTCACTACTGGCTAATAGTTCGACAAAAACTAGGGATAACCACGCCTGCATAATCCCTTGACGTAAACCACTGACAATATTGGGCAAAGCAGAAGGCAAAATGACACGACGAAATCGCTGCCACGCACTAAAGCTATACACCTGCGAGACTTCTAATAAATGCGGAGGAACATTCAGGACACTGCGATAAGTCGCAACCAACACAGGTACAAATACAGCAAGTGAAATCGCTGCAATTTTTAAGCTTTCATCAATACCCAAAAAGATCATCAGTAATGGAATCCAGCCAATCACTGGAAATTGCGCAATCAGATTAAAAGTTGGGTAAATGAACTTGTGTGCGAGACGTGATAAACCGATCAGAAAACCCAATAACAAACCGATGCTGCCGCCCACCAAGACACTCCAAGCAACCCGTTTTAAGCTAATCCATAAATTATCCTGTAACTCATGCGTGTCGATCAGTTCTAAGGTGGTTTGCCAAACCACGGCAGGACTTGGCAAAATTTGTTCAGGTAACCATTGCTTCTGAAAAGCATAATGCCAAACCGCTAAAGCGATCGCAGGTAAAACCAAAGCCAATAAAATACGAACTGCCCATATACCGATTTGCTTGAAATAAGGGGCTAAATTAATTCGTTGCCAAGTGTGTTCATTTTCTAATTGAGTTTCGATGCTACTCATTTTATTGACCCTCTATTTCTGAATACATTTCAATCTCTACGGGCGGTGCTGTAAAAACTTGTGTAAGTTGCTGGGCAAAACCGATCAGCCCGCCAAATAAAACTGCTGAAATAAGAAACATCGACTGTAAGCCCCAGTAGTGACCTAGCCAACCTCCTACCATGCTTCCTAGCAAAGCCCCCGCAGGTCCTGCCATTGCGGTTAATCCAGAAACCTTTGCCATTCCCAAGCGTTCACCCACATTGGCAAACATGGTGAAATTAACGATATGCAACATTGCAAGCCCCAAACCCAAAATCACAGCACCCATCCACAACAGCGCTGGAACTTTGGGAATACCCAAGGCCACAGATGCTACTGCAACACAGGCAAAACCCGTTTGATAAAAGCGTTTTATCCCCCAGCGTGCGAGTAAAGTACCTGTCGTAAATAAGGCCACAACAAACACCGCGCCCTGTAGTGTCACCAAACTGGCAGCAATCGTTTCACTCAAGCCAAAGTCTTTGATTGCAATGACAATGATGAAAAAACCGTAGTACGCCATCACGGCATTGCTCGCCATCTCAATCAGACTGGTACGTCGTAAAGCCTGATCTTGTTTTAATAAAACCAATTGCTTGGCAATTACGGTAAGGCTAAAGACTTCGTTCTGTTGCGCTTGACTGATCTCTATTGAGTTTGATCCAAAGGCCAATGGTGCAAACAATATTGGTAAAATAAAAAGTCCAGCAATCCACCAAAATGCATCTGAGAATCCAGCCCCACTTACTAAACTCACGGCCAATAACGGACCAACCAGAAAGAAGCCCATCATATGCGTGCCTCTAAACCATCCCGCCCTAGCAGCGCCTATACTTTTTAAATGCTGCATATACACCGTATTGAGCGAAACAAACCGCATTGGCATACATAGCCCAACAAGGAAAGTACATAAGATCAGATACCAAACCGCTGGATAAAACGGCACCGTGACATACACCACTGCTGCGAGAAAACTTCCTAACACAAACATTGTCTTAGGCCCGTGTCGCTGTACTAACAAACCAATGGGTAATCCAATCAGCAAAATACCTAAACTCTGTACTGCGGCAATCAATCCCATTTCAAACTCATTCGCAGCTAACTGCACCGCATATAGAGAGGTCACGATTTTCGCAATACCAATGCCCAAGCCTGCACAGAATGCCAAGCCGATAAAGCCCAATACAAAGTGCCACTGACCCAATTCAGCCTGAGCAACCGATTCCTGACGCATAGGTCATTCCTAAAATGGTGAACAAATAAACTGGCTTGCCAAAGGCATACACGCCCTTAGCTCAATCCAGATCACAATTACTTTTTACGGTTGCCATTCACATCAAATTTTGGCCAGAAGTTTTCCAGTTTCAGTTCTTGAATCGCCGTGTTGAGATACTTCGGTTCAATCCAAGAATCCACATCCACTGGACGGCGAATCAGCTTGTAATCAATCGACTGCTGAACTGATTTCTTTAAAGAGTTGACTGCATAATCATCAAAGTATGGTGAGTTACGATCTTTCAGCGAGTAATCATCCCAGTCTTTTTTATAGTCTAGGTAAGGCACACCACTTTGCGCCCATAACTTGTACTGCGTATCACGATTCTTTTCATCGGAACTCCACACGTTATCTTTAATAAATGTGGTCACCACACGCTGTACAATTTTTGGATATTTCTTCTCAAAATCTTCGCTGACCCATGCCACCAATGGACCATTCAGGTTTGGATCTTTACGCACTTCTAAAATACGCTTTGCCACACCGCGTGCTTCCAATGTCCACGGACTGGTAATCAAACCATCAATATCACCTGTAGACAGCGAGGTTTGAGCTGAATAAAAGTCCTGACTAATCACACGGAAATCTTTTTCAGTAAATCCATACTTACGCAGTAAACGCCCCAAAATCAGCTGTTGGTTGGTGCCTTTAAATACAGAAATGGTTTTGCCTTTTAAATCCGCTAGGCTTTTCGCACCTGAATCCGATGGCACTGCAAAGTAAACAGGTCCAAAACGTCCTGTCACAAATAGCAGCTTGGACTTTAATCCTGTCGAGCGTCCGACAATCGAAGGCAAATCACCATGCCCGATACCAAAATCAACTTTTTTGTTGGCTAATGCTTCATTTAAAGCTGGACCTGCACCAGGGAAAAAGCTCCATTTCACCTTTATGCCGTCTTTGGCAAACTCTTTTTCCAAAATACCCCGTAAGTTCGCACTTGCATAAGCACTCCCTCCGACTTTTGGTTTTCCACCTACGCCTGCACCAGGAACTCCCAGTCGGATTTCTGTGGGATTGGTTTCAGCAAAAGCTGAGAAACTGGTGGCAACCAGCAAACCTGCCGTTGCACCAATAAATAAATGTTTCGTCAAAAATTTCATTGTGTCATTACTCATATTGGAAAATTAAAAGGTGTATTGGAATTGCGCTTGTACTTCCGAGAAGTCTTTTTGCGCAGCTGTCTCGTGGTCATAGCTCCAGCGATTCAGCCCTAGTTGGAATTTTGTCGTTTGTGCAAAGAAGAAATTTAGGCCCAAGGTATGAATATCGACTTTGCCAAGTCCATGCCCAGCAATACCGATCACATCTGCACCTTTATTCGGGTTATAACTGTCATAGCGATAGAAGCTCTGGATTGATTTCGGCCAGAAGTCATCAAACTTCGCAACAGATTTCACACTGTTATAAAATTGATCGCCAAAGGTATAAAACAGGGTTGCGGTATGCCCTTCAGACTTTACTTCTGAGGTAGAACCTGTGGCCGTTGCATAGTCACTGAGTCCTTTGACATATTCATAAGTCACGCCAAACGGTGCATGGTTGTAGTAAATATCGAAACCCAAACGATCATTGCGACCGTTACCATCGAGAACATTACTGCCTGCGATAACGTTTTTACTGCCTTTGAGATACGAAGCACCAAATTTCAGCTCACGGAACCAACTGGCATAATCAACAGGCAAAGTGAAAGCGACGCGTCCGATATAATCTTTCTTGTCATTATCATCGACTTTATTGGTCCCATTTCCATTAACCACACCCAAAGCATATTCAAATAAGGGCGCTCGATAGTTTGATGAATAATCAACAAATGGTTTGACATCGCCACGTACAATCAGACCTGTCTGGCGATTGAATAGACCCAATTGTGCCAGTCCTGTCGCAACATTGATGGTTGGCCGTAAATCCTCTGGAGATTGCGGGTCTAACCCAAATGGAATCAGTTGCTGTCCAAGCGTCACGTTTAAACGTGGGACTTCGGGACCACCATTGGTTGAAGTAAAGTTATAGCGTAAAAATGCATCAGCCAAATTCAAATCACTAGCACTACCTGCTGTACCCGTACGTTTGCCATAGCTAAAAGACAATTGGTAATCTAAGTTTTTACCTTCTTTATAATCTCGATATAAATTTCCACGTACGCCAAATAAAGCCGTAGGAATATCGAAGGTATTGCGGCGTGGTGTAACAGGTGCAGGGTTCCCAGCAGAGGTGTCCCGGCTTTGTGTTTGTGCACGGACTTGTACCGTTCCATACAAGGTCGTATCTCGAGTTGATTTTACCGAAGTACGCTCATATTGACGTGATTGATCATACTTATAGTTTTCTAAATCACTCCGGAAACCAGCTAACTCACTTTGAGTCGCAAAACTATGTTCAGTATTTTCTTCCTGACCATCGGCTGATGTTTGATCTTGGGCTGCGAGTTCTGCTGTCTCACCCACCTCAGCTGAAGCTTGTTTCTTTTGCTTCAACGCATTGACCTGTTGCTGTAAAGCCGTCAATTGCGCCTGTAACTGCGCTAATGTTGTGTCAATATCTTCTGCTGCCTGAGCTGTGCCACTTCCCAAAAGTGTTGCAATGCTCAAAGCAATCGATAAAGAGAGATAATGTTTTTTCACCAATAAAGCCCCTAAAACTAAAACAATAAAATTTGAGTAAAAAAATCCTGTGTGTGACTGAATACGCAATCACACCGAAAACAGATCCCAACGAAATGAATTAAAAAATGAGAGAGAAATTAACTTTCCATACAACAACGCAACATCTTCATCCTGTGCTCCTCAGCCTGCATAAAATCAATCTTTGATTCCTATACCGAGATATTTGCAAGCAGCGTGCCAAAAATTAAATAATTGTTTTATATTAATATTTATAGAAACCTATCTTATTCCCCTGTTGAAGCTATGCTGATTTTCCAACACCCTGCTTATACAAAAACAGCATAATTTAATGTTTTTATTTCTTATTTTTAGATATAGGACCAATATATCGGTATGCTGATCTCAAAATAAAAAAAGACAACTAGATTGACTCTGTTGTCTTGAATAAAAGAAGAAATGAAATTGGAGAATATGATCTATTTTTTAAGGTGCGGGATTCGGATGAGCTTGATGAATTTGCTCAATACCCTGAATGACTTCATCGGATAGTTGTAGGTGAATACTCTCAATATTGGTTTTGAGCTGATTTAAATTGGTCGCTCCAATAATATTACTGGTTACAAAACGGCGACTGTTCACATAGGCTAAAGCCAACTGGGCAGGATCTAAATCATATTGTTGTGCCAATGCAACATAACGACGGATTGCTTCTTCTGATGCTTGACCTTTATAACGTGCAAAACGTTCCCATAAGGTTAAACGTGCGCCTGCAGGTTGTGCACCATCTAAGTATTTACCCGTCAATGCACCAAATGCCAAAGGCGAATACGCCAGCAAACCCACCTGTTCTCGGATTGCAATTTCAGCATTGCCGATTTCAAAACTCCGATTCAATAAATTATAGGGATTTTGGATAGACACAACCCGTGCTAAGCCCAATTTTTCGGAATACTTCAAAAACTGACTCACGCCCCATGGGGTTTCATTGGATAAACCAATGTGTCGGATCTTGCCTGCTTGAATGAGATCAGACAAAACTGTCAGCGTTTCTAAAATTGGAACGGTATCTTCATCTTCAACATGGTTATAGCCCAACTCACCGAAATGATTGGTACTTCGGTCTGGCCAATGAAGTTGATAAATATCAATATAGTCCGTCTGCAAACGTTGCAGGCTATCATGAAGTGCAGTTTCAATATTAGCGCGATCTAGCTTGGTTTGACCTGAACGGAAATGCGAAGCTTGGGTGAGTTTTCCTGAACGGCCTACCACTTTGCTGGCAATCAGGACTTGGTCCCGTTTCTGTGACTGCTTTAACCATGTCCCTATATATTTTTCAGTTAAGCCCTGTGTCTCCGGTTTCGGTGGTACTGGATACATTTCAGCAGTATCGATTAGATTTACGCCTTGCTCTACTGCATAATCCAGTTGCTCGTGGGCTTCAGATTCAGAATTCTGTTCACCCCAAGTCATCGTACCAAGGGCAATCACACTTACATCAATATCAGTTTGACCTAATTTTCTATATTGCATTTTTTACTCAATTTAATTGTGATAATACAAGAGCGACTGTTAATGGTCGCCCTTGTTTCTTTAATTTATGCTTCAGTTTTAACATGAATTTAACTGGCTTTGTTTTTTTCAGCCTGTCGAGCAAGGACATATTGATTTTCAGGACGTGCCAGCCCCAAGTTTTCGCGCAACGTCGTTCCTTCATATTCGGTACGGAATAAACCACGACGCTGTAACTCTGGCACAATCAACTCAACAAAATCATTCAAGCCTGCTGGCGTGCTTGGTGGCAAAATATTGAAGCCATCGGCTGCTTCATTTTCAAACCATTGTTGTAATTGATCGACAATCTGTTCAGGTGTGCCAATCAGTTGCCAATGTCCACGTGCACCAGCAACCCACTCATAGAGCTGGCGGATACTGAAATTGTTTTTCTTGGCAATATCTGCAATTAGAGCAGGACGACTCACCATGCCTTGGCCTTCACCCAACTCAGGGAATGGACCATCCAGATCATAGCCTGAAAAATCAAAGCCACCACTTAAACCACTCAGTAAAGCAAGCCCTGCTTCTGGATGAATCAGGTCCGTGAGCTGTTGGTATTTAGCGCGCGCTTCTTCTTCTGTACGGCCCACAAATGCAGAAACACCCGGTAAGATTAAAAGTTCATCCGCCGAGCGTCCATATTTCGCTAAACGGCTTTTTACATCACGATAGAACTCTTGTGCATCTTCCAGTTTTTGATTGGCGGTAAAAATAACTTCAGCATACCGCGCTGCCAGATCACGCCCAGGCCCTGACTGCCCCGCCTGCACAATGACTGGGTAGCCTTGTGGCGCACGTGGTACATTCAACGCACCTTTCACCGCATAGTATTTGCCTTTGTGATTTGGGTTATGAACTTTCTCAGGATTATAGAAAATACCTGATACCTTATCATGGATAAAGGCATCATCCTCCCAGCTATCCCAAAGCTTTTTAATCAGATCAACATATTCCTGTGCACGCTCGTAACGCTCTGCATGTGGAATTTGCTGTTCATAGCCAAAGTTTGCGGCAGCAGCTTCCGAAGCAGAGGTCACCACATTCCATCCTGCACGGCCATGGCTGAGGTGATCTAGGGAAGCAAATTTACGCGCCAATAAATACGGTTCTTCGTAGGTAGTCGATGCCGTTGCAATAAATCCAATATTTTTGGTCACTGTCGATAAAGCGGCAAATAGCGTAACGGGCTCAAAACCTGCCACTTTGTCACTGTAACCCGTATGTTCAGCTTGTCCAAAGTTCACAGCCAAACCATCAGCCAAGAAATAAGCATCAAATAAGCCTTTTTCAGCTAACTGCACCTGTTCTTTAATAAAATCAAAATCAACGGCTTTTGTCGGTTGCGATTCTGGATGTCGCCATGCAGCGACATGTTGTCCTGTTGCTGGAATAAACGCACCTAATCGGATTTTTCTACTCATGCTCTGCTCCAAATTTGTTGTTAAACACAATTCATCTTTCACTGTGATTAATACAAATTAGGTGCCATATTTTTTATTTATAAATATCAAAACATTAGGAAAAAATCATTTTATCTATGTTTCAGCAACAGCATGATTCTGTTGAGTGGGTGCTGGAAAATCAACAATTCTTCCCTATCACCAAACGTGTCATTAAATTACATCAGGCGTCATCCATGATTTGGATCTATTCAGAAGAGGATGTTGCAGGCAGCTTAATGGTAAACACACTATTATTGGCAGGATTGCTGTATTCAATCGTCCCTTTATGAGCGACGACAATTGCGTGCACAACCGCTAAGCCCAACCCTGTTCCGCCGAATTCTTTATTACGGGACTGTTCAAGTCTGAAAAAAGGATCAAATAAATCTTGCTGATATTCAGAAGCAATACCGGGCCCTTGATCAGCAATTTGAATGATCCAATGATCTGCAACTAATTTTGAAGAAATGCTCAGTTTTCCAGCATTGGCATAGCGAATGGCATTATCAATCAATGCCATAAGAACTTGCTCAATACGGCGCTGGTCACAATTTACTGGGGTCGTAGAAATCTCAAGTACAGGTTCTAATCCTGCTTGCTGTAAACGATGTTCAAACAGTTTCAATACGTTGTCTGCAAGGACTTTTAGATCAACAGCTTCGTAATGTAACCTGAGTTGTTGATTCTCAACCAGACTTAAAGTCCGCAAATCCTCCACCAGATGCGATAATCCTTCCACTTGTCCTAACAAGCTTTTAAACAAAGCTTCATCAGGCTTAAACACACCATCAAGAACACCTTGTAGACGTCCTTGCAAAATGGTGATGGGAGTTCTTAATTCATGGGCGATTGCGGCATTCCAGACCTGAGCATTTTCGACTGAACTTTCTAATTTTTTCGCCATATTATTAAAATTATGCATGAGTTCAGAAATTTCAGCGGAATGAATCTGGCTATCCTCTGCTCTGGCTGAAAGATCTCCCTGACTAATTTTTTGTGCAGCTTCCGCCAGATAATTAATCGGTTTAATAAAGCGCTGAGCAAGAAACATCCCAATGATTAAAGAAATCACCGCACCACAAAAAATTACGGTTCCTAACCAGATCCAGTCAACAAAATGGAATTCAGTCCAGTCGTCTTGCAATGAACTTAAAGTCAGCCAGCCCGCATCAATCGCGTAGTTATAGATGAAATAGCCCAGAAAAATAGAAAATAACGTCACACTCAAGTTCACAATACTTAAAGCGATAAAGAGCTGTTTACTAATGCCTGACTTATTTTTCATGTTATTTCTCAAACGACTTGTACGATTATCTGAAACTAAAAATTAAAACGTTTGCGGATGATCAAAACGATAACCCACACCACGAACATTAATTAAGACCTGCTCTAGTCCCTGTTCCTCGAGTTTTTTTCTTAATTTACTGACATGGCTATCTACAGTCCGCTCCAAAGCATCACTATCGGGTAAGCAGTAACTCATCAGCTCACTTCGGGTAAATACTTTATGCGGGTGCTCGAGCATCAGAATCAGGATTTTATATTCTGTCAAAGTTAAATTCAGTAAGGTTTTCCGATCTTGCTGATGAACATAAACACTGTGAATGGCCGTGTGAATTTCAATATTTTTATATAACAGATTTTTATTTTGCGCTTGCTGATTTTGTTGTGCTCTTCTCAAAACAGCCTGCACCCGCGCGACCACTTCATTGGGATTGAAAGGCTTAACCACAAAGTCATCCGCACCAATTCTTAATGCCATGACCTTATCAATTTCCTGATCCAGTGCAGTCAGCATAATCACTGGAGTTTGGGCTTTTTGGCGGATTTTGCTCAGCACTTCCCAGCCGTTTAATTCAGGTAATTTAATATCCAGCAGAATCAGGTCAATCGGCTGAGCGGCATGAATTTCAATTGCTTGTTTACCATTCATGGCTCGAAGCACCTGCATGCCTTCACGTTTTAAGTAGTGCTCAATAATATCGCCAATATCGTACTCATCTTCTACGACGAGAATCTGCTTATCACGGCAATCAAAAGAAAACGAGGCTTCAAACATGAATCAATCATCGAATAACTACGGTCATTTTGCATGATACGCTGATTTATCTGTCGATCTCCACACTTTTTCCACACTTCCCTGATGTTGGTTACACAAAGCAGGAAAATAATGTCAGCATCAAAAACTCCCAAGGTCGGACAGAATGCAAAAGCGTTTATTACTTCCATTATTTTTATCCATCGGGCTTGTGCTACAAGGCTGTGGTTCTGACGAGGCAAAACCTGCTGAAACACCGCTTGCCAAAGTGAGCGTGTTAAGTCTTCAACCACAAGCAGTCAACTTTAGCGAAAACTTGCCCGCACGTGTACAGGCCTTCCGTACCGCCGAGATCCGTCCTCAGGTCGGTGGTATTATTGAAAAAGTGCTCTTTAAACAAGGCAGTGAAGTTAAAGCAGGCCAAGCACTTTATAGAATTAATGCAGAAACTTTTCAGGCCGATGTGAATAGCAACAAAGCTTCACTCAATAAGGCTGAAGCTGAAGTGGCACGCTTAAAAGTTCAGTTAGAACGGTATGAACAATTACTGCCAAGCAATGCAATCAGTAAGCAGGAAGTCAGTAATGCTCAAGCTGAATATCGTCAGGCCTTAGCCGATGTTGCCCAGATGAAAGCGCTACTCACCCGTCAAAACCTGAACTTACAATATGCCACCGTGCGCGCACCGATTTCGGGTCGTATTGGACAGTCATTTGTGACCGAAGGTGCTTTGGTCAGCCAAGGTGATGCCAATACCATGGCAACCGTACAGCAAATTGACAAGGTGTATGTCGATGTAAAACAGTCGATTGGTGAATACGAACGTTTACAAGCCGCGCTACAAAGTGGTGAGTTGTCTGCCAATAATGAAAAAACGGTACGTATTTCAAATAGTCATGGTCAAGCCTATAACGTCACAGCCAAAATGCTATTTGAAGACATCAATGTTGATCCAGAAACTGGCGATGTCACCATTCGTATCGAAGTGAATAATCCTGAAAGAAAATTACTTCCGGGTATGTATGTGCGTGTCAATATTGACCGTGCTTCGATCCCTCAAGCTTTATTGATTCCTGCTCAAGCAGTACAACGCAACATCAATGGCGAGCCGCAAGTCTATGTGATCAATGCCAAAGGTGCAGCAGAGATTCGCCCAATTGAGTTGGGACAACAATATGATCAGTTCTATATCGCCAACAAAGGCCTGAAAACAGGCGATAAAGTGGTTGTAGAAGGTATTGACCGTATTCAGCCCAATCAAAAACTTGAAATCAGCAACTGGAAAATTCCTGCAACACAAGGAGCCCAATGATGATGTCACAATTCTTCATTCGCCGCCCTGTGTTTGCATGGGTGATTGCGATTTTCATTATTTTATTTGGGGTCCTTAGTATTCCCAAATTACCGATTGCCCGCTTTCCAAGTGTGGCACCGCCTCAAGTCAACATTACTGCGGTATATCCAGGTGCAACTCCTAAAACGATCAATGACAGCGTTGTGACTTTGATCGAACGGGAATTATCTGGGGTTAAAAACCTACTTTACTACAGCGCGACTACAGATACCTCAGGCACAGCCCAGATTTCGGCGACGTTTAAACCGGGTACCGATGTTGAAATGGCGCAGGTCGATGTACAAAACAAGATCAAGGCTGTTGAAGCACGTTTACCTCAAGTGGTTCGCCAACAAGGTTTACAAGTTGAGGCCTCTTCATCCGGCTTCCTGATGCTGGTTGGGATTAACTCACCGAATGGACAATATTCCGAAGTTGACGTGAGTGATTATCTGGTCCGTAACGTGGTCGAAGAACTGAAACGTGTTGAAGGCGTAGGTAAAGTTCAATCCTTCGGTGCTGAAAAAGCCATGCGTATCTGGGTTGACCCAAATAAACTGGTGTCTTACGGTCTATCGATTAGTGATGTCAACAATGCCATCCGTGAAAACAACGTCGAGATTGCACCCGGTCGACTGGGTGATCTACCTGCAGCCAAAGGTCAATTAATCACAATCCCCTTATCAGCCGAAGGTCAATTGGGCGATGTTGAACAATTTAAAAATATCAGTCTCAAAAGTAAGACCAGTGGTAGTGTCATTAAACTGTCTGACGTTGCGAATGTGGAGATGGGTTCACAAGCCTATAACTTTGCAATTTTAGAAAATGGTAAACCTGCAACGGCTGCTGCGATTCAGCTCAGTCCGGGTGCCAATGCTGTGAAAACGGCTGAAGGTGTCAGAGCAAAAATTGAAGAACTAAAACTCAATTTACCAGAAGGCATGCAATTCAGCATTCCTTACGATACGGCGCCTTTCGTTAAAATTTCAATCGAAAAAGTAATTCATACCTTACTTGAAGCCATGGTGCTGGTGTTCATTGTCATGTATTTATTCTTGCACAATGTCCGCTATACCTTAATTCCCGCAATTGTTGCACCGATTGCGCTGTTGGGTACTTTTGCAGTTATGCTCATGGCAGGCTTCTCGATTAACGTACTGACCATGTTTGGTATGGTGCTGGCCATCGGGATTATCGTCGACGATGCAATTGTGGTGGTGGAAAACGTCGAACGGATTATGGCAACTGAAGGTCTGCCACCGAAAGAAGCGACATCCAAAGCCATGAAGGAAATCACTAGCCCGATTATTGGTATTACCTTGGTCTTGGCAGCGGTATTCTTACCGATGGCATTTGCCAGTGGTTCTGTCGGCATTATCTATCAACAATTTACCTTAACCATGTCAGTGTCGATTCTGTTCTCTGCATTATTAGCATTGATCCTGACCCCTGCGTTATGTGCCACTATCCTTAAACCGATTGATGGACATCATCAAAAGAAAGGTTTCTTTGCATGGTTTGACCGTAGCTTCGATAAAGTTACTAAAAAGTATGAATTGATTCTGCTGAAAGTGATCAAGCATAGCGTTCCAATGATGGCGATTTTTGTGGTCATTACAGGTCTTACTTTTGCAGGCATGAAATACTGGCCAACCGCCTTTATGCCAGAAGAAGACCAAGGCTGGTTCCTGACTTCGTTCCAGTTGCCTTCTGACGCCACTGCTGAAAGAACGCGAGGCGTCGTCAATGAGTTTGAAAACAGTTTAAAAGACAATCCGAATGTCAAAAGTAACACCACCATTATGGGCTGGGGCTTCAGTGGTGCGGGTCAAAACGTAGGTATTGCCTTTACCACGCTCAAAGATTTTAAAGAGCGTACCTCAAGTGCCAGCGAAATGACCAACGGCGTCAATGAAACAATGGCTCATAGCAAAGAAGGTGCAACCATGGCGGTGCTTCCACCTGCCATTGATGAACTTGGAACATTTGCCGGTTTCAGCTTACGCTTACAAGACCGTGCGAATCTGGGTATGCCTGCGCTGTTAGCTGCACAAGACCAGTTAATGGAAATGGCAGCCAAGAATAAAAAGTTCTATATGGTTTGGAATGAAGGTTTACCGCAAGGTGACAATATTTCTTTAAAAATTGACCGTGCAAAATTGAATGTTCTTGGTGTGAAGTTCGCGGATGTTTCTGACATCATTTCAACGTCAATGGGTTCGATGTATATCAATGACTTCCCAAATCAGGGACGTATGCAACAAGTCATTGTTCAGGTCGATGCCAAATCACGAATGCAATTAAAAGATATTTTGAATCTGAAAGTGATGGGTTCAAATGGGCAATTGGTCTCTTTATCTGAAGTGGTCACACCGCAATGGAATAAAGCGCCACAGCAATATAACCGCTATAACGGTCGCCCATCGTTAAGTATTGCAGGTATCCCAAACTTTGATACTTCATCAGGCGATGCCATGCGTGAAATGGAGAACCTGATTGCCAAATTGCCAAAAGGTATCGGCTATGAATGGACGGGTATTTCCTTACAGGAAAAGCAATCTGAATCGCAGATGGCGTTCTTGCTTGCCCTTTCCATGCTGGTGGTATTCCTTGTTCTGGCTGCACTTTATGAAAGTTGGGCAATTCCGCTTTCAGTGATGCTGGTCGTGCCTTTGGGTATCTTTGGTGCCATTGTTGCGATTATGTCTCGAGGCTTGATGAATGATGTGTTCTTTAAAATTGGCCTGATTACCATTATTGGTTTATCTGCCAAGAATGCGATCCTGATTGTCGAATTTGCCAAGATGCTGAAAGAAGAAGGCATGAGTTTAGTCGAGGCCACCGTTGCCGCAGCTAAACTTCGTTTACGCCCGATTTTGATGACTTCGCTGGCCTTTACCTGTGGTGTGATTCCACTGGTGATCGCTTCTGGTGCCAGTTCAGAAACACAGCATGCCTTAGGTACAGGTGTATTTGGTGGCATGATTTCAGCGACAATTTTGGCAATCTTCTTTGTACCCGTGTTCTTCATTTTCATTCTGGGTGCAGTTGAAAAGCTGTTTTCTTCGAAGCAAAAAAATCCATCTTAAATGACATTGCGCAGAGGGAATCAACGGATTTCCTCTGCCTCCTCCTCTGCATTTATTCTTATCTTATTTGGAGAAGACCATGTCTAAAGCGACTGTCTTATCTCGTGGCCTGCTTGTCTCTACGCTCTCAATTGCCTTGACCGCGTGTATGAATATGCAGGCACCAAAACCTGTGATTCAATCGGATATTCCACAAAATTTTTCTCAAACCACAGCTGGAAATTCGATTGCCAATCAAGGTTATCAACAATTTTTTTCTGACCCGCGCTTATTACAAGTGATTGAAATCAGTTTAAATCATAACCGTGATTTACGTACTGCAACACTGAATATTCAACGTGCACAGCAACAATATCAAATCAGCAAAAATGACCAATTACCGACTATTGGTGCGACTGGAAGCGCTGTAAGACAGGTTAACCCTACTGTAAATCCGAATAATCCTTATTCCACCTTTCAAGTCGGCCTTGGCGTAACTGCTTATGAGTTAGACTTTTGGGGTCGTGTACAAAGTTTAAAAGATGCAGCGCTGAATAATTATCTTGCCACCCAAAGTGCTAGAGATGCCACTCAAATTAGTCTGGTGAGTCAGGTCAGCCAAGCATGGTTGAATTATGCCTATGCAAAGGCCAATTTAAATCTGGCTGAGCAGACCTTAAAAGCACAGCTCGATTCATTTAACCTCAACAAGAAACGTTTTGATGTCGGGATTGATAGTGAAGTTCCGTTACGACAAGCACAGATTTCAGTTGAAACCGCCCGAAATGATGTCGCAACCTATAAAACTCAAGTGTCACAAGCACAAAACCTACTGGATCTGTTGGCTGGTCAAGCGATTCCTCAAAATCTCCTGCCAAATCAAGATGTGAAAAATATCAGTGCTGAACGCAGCTTTGCAATGGGCTTAAGCAGTGATTTACTCAATAATCGTCCAGACCTGAAAGCTGCTGAATATCAACTACTTGCTGCTGGTGCAAATATTGGTGCAGCGAAAGCACGCATGTTCCCGACCATTAGCCTGACAGGCTCAGCAGGCTATGCATCGACAGATCTCAAAGATTTATTTAAATCAGGAGGTTTCTCTTGGTCAATTGGACCAAGTATTGATCTTCCAATTTTTGATTGGGGAACGCGTAAAGCCAATATTAAAATTTCTGAAACAGAGCAAAAAATTGCTGTTGCAGATTATGAAAAAGCCATTCAATCCGCTTTTCGTGAAGTCAATGATGCCCTTGCTGCCCGTGCCCATATCGAGGATCGTTTGAGTGCACAACGTCGTTTGGTTGCTGCAACCGATACCACCTATAAATTATCTACGGCTCGCTTTAGAGCAGGCATTGACAGTTATCTGACCGTGTTGGATGCACAACGTTCTGCTTATGCGGCTCAACAAGGTCTACTGCTGTTGGAACAAACCAAATTAAATAATCAGATCGAACTCTATAAAGCTTTAGGTGGTGGCTTATCTCGGGCTTCGTAAACGCTTAAGTCGATTATTCGGGCTGATTTTTAAAGATTCAGCCCTTATAGTATTTGAGTTTAAATAAGACAATAACCATTCAACTATGTTTACACTTTCGATTACGCCTAGATTCTATGAAACCGATGCTTTCGGACATATCAACAATACTGTCATCACAGGTTGGTTTGAAACTGCACGTGAACCAGTTTTCCGCCTATTTAACCCTGGCATGGAGATCAAAAATCTGCCTTTGATTCTGGCACGGGTTGAAGTCGATTTTGTTGCCCAAATCTATTACGGCGCTGAGATTGAAATCAAAACATGGATTGAGCAGATTGGAAATTCTTCATTCGTTGTTGCCCATGAAGCTTGGCAAAATGATCACTGTGTGGCGCGTGGCAAAGCGGTTCAGGTGTATTTCGATTTCAGTACACAAAAATCAAGTCGTATCCCAGATCAATTCCGAACCCAGTTGCAACAATACCTGATCACTCCATAAATATTTCCCGCTGAAATAAACGCATTCATTTCAGCGGTTCTGAATTACTCGCCTAAATCTTCGAGAAAATCAAAGGTCGGAACGAAGAATAAGCTTCCTGAAACAGGTGTACTAAAATCGAGTAAGCGGTCAACATGTCCAGTTTCTTTACCCAAGAACATATTCTCAAGCATGGTTTTGGTGATATTAAAAGACCGTGAATAGCCAATAAAGAAGGTGCCATACTCCCCTTCAGTTGGATTGGAAAATGGCATATTCGCTCTTAAAATTTTAAGTTCATTCCCGTCCGCATCATGTGCCTTACTCGCGACATTATGTGCACTTTGTGGTTTGACATCATCGCCAAGCTCGACATCGTCATATTTCTTTCGACCAATCACTTTTTCCTGTTCTTCAGTACTTAAGCCCTTCCACATTTCCATATTATGTAAATACTTTTGAATAAATACATAACTGCCACCGAGGAACTCAGCATCTTCTGAACCGACATAAGCAATCTCTTTGGCAATTTCATGCTCAGGATTTTCAGTCCCATCTACAAAACCAATAATCGCGCGACCATCAAAGTATCTAAAACCTTTGGTCTCGCTAATTGGGTAAGTATCTTCTTTTAATTGCTCATGCAAAATTGAGGCAAGTTCATAGCAAATTGCCATTTGATTGGCACGAATGTGAAAGAATAAATCACCAGTTGTTGCGACCGCAGTATGTCTCGGCCCTTTGATCTCTTGAAATGGTGCCAGTTCTTTCGGTTTATTTAGATCAGGGAACAGTAAATCCCAAGCATTTGAGCCGACCCCCACCGAAGCACTGAAATTACTGTTTGGAAAACGATTGGTCAGGCTGCGGACTAAGGCTGAAAAATTGGCGAGAAAATCAATCACCCCTGAATGATCAGGGTTGGTGTTGATGCCAAGCACGATAAATAAAGCATTTTCACCTGAAAGATTGTTGATCACAGGCTGAGGTCTTAAAGGTATATTCATAATATTTGGGAATAAAAAAACTTAATGCTCATATCCTACACAAATCAATGCATTAGAGATCAAACAAATCACAATTTTTTACTATTATTGCGTATACAAAACAAAGCTATCACCACGGCAAAAACTGGCTAAGGTGAGATTTAATTGCTTTGCCATTTCAATCGCCATACTGGTGGGTGCAGAAATGGTGGCCAAGAGTCCAATATTATATTGTGCGCATTTGCGGATTAGCTCATAGCTGGCGCGACTGGTCATCACCACAAAGCCCTCGGCAACATTCAGTTTTTGCTCCGCCAGATGACCAAGTAATTTATCTAAAGCATTATGCCTGCCGACATCTTCAAACAGTGCCACGATTTGCCCTTGTACCACCCACGCCGCAGCATGTGCACCACCAGTGAGTTCAGTAATTTTTTGGCGGGCTTTTAGTTGAGCAATGGCATTTGGGATTTGCTTGAGCCACAAGGACGAAACCTTGCTGCTCACCAAAGGTAGATCGGCATAAAATTGCTTTAGGCTCTCGATCCCGCATAAACCACAACCAGTACGTCCCACCATCATTCGGCGATGTTCCTTGAGAGCCATAAATGCACGCGATGAAATCGTCATATCGACCTCAACGCCTAATGCATTGTGACGAATTTCAAGCGAATACAACTCGTTTAAGCTTTGTAATATCCCTTCCGAAAGACTAAAACCTTTGGCAAACACCTCAAGGTCTGATGGCGTTGCCATCATGACCGCATGAGAAATTCCATTATAAATCAGCGCAACAGGATACTCCTGAACGATATAATCCATTTCATCTTCAGAATGATCCTGATGGAAACGATGCACTTGCACCGTTTCATAGCCGCGTGTTTTGGTATCCACAATTGACCTCTTTACTTAGACGCGCCACTATACGCCACCCACACGTTCATTGGCATGTTCAGGATCGACTGCAACAGCTAAGTTAAAATGCTCAGGCGCCTGACCTGCATGCAAGATCACAGGGATACTTTTTGATGCTGGAATTTTGGCATATTTATCATGACTGCCTAAGGCCACCAATGGATTGGTTTCAGGATAATACGCTGCCAGACTGCCTTGAGGAATGTTATAAGGCACGATACGGAAACTATGGACAATCCGTTTAACCCCATCCGAGAAGACACTTTCGATATCGACCCATTGATCAGCCTCAAAGCCTGCTGCATCAATATCCGCCTGATTCATAAACAGTACACGGCGCTGCCCGAATACTCCGCGATAACGGTCATCCAGACCATATAAGGTCGTGTTGTATTGGTCATGCGAACGCGTGGTCATCAAGGTATAAACTTGTTGCTCACTATAAGCTGCGGCATACTGATTTTCTTTGTCTTCATACACTTCGGCCAATGGCGTAATCAAAAATTGTGCTTTGCCGCTTGGTGTGTTCCAGACATGCTGATTGGCTGGATGCTCTAAATGGAAACCACTCGGTTGATAAACCCGTTGATTGAAATCATGAAACTCATCAAAAACATCGGCAATCGAGTCACGAATACGATCGTAACTTTCAATATACCAGCGCCATTTCACATGACTCTCAGGCAATACTGCTTCCGCCATACGTGCCACAATATCGGGTTCAGACAAGATATTTTCAGAAATCGGTGGATTACGTCCCGCTGAAAGATGCACATTACTCATCGAATCTTCTACTGAAATCGCCTGAGGTCCATGCACCTGCATATCCACTTCGGTACGTCCTAGACAAGGCAACATCAACGCATCCTGACCACACACCAGATGACTACGATTCAGCTTGGTGGTAATATTGACGGTTAAATTACAACGGCGTAAAGCTTCTTGGGTATAAGGTGTATCAGGCGTTGCAACGGCAAAGTTACCGCCTAGGCCAATAAAGACTTTTACATCACCTTCGTACATTGCCTTGATGGTATCGACCACGCCAAAACCATGTTTACGCGGCGACTTGATACCAAATACGCGATCAATACTATCAAGTAGCTTATCACTTGGGTTTTCATTGATACCCATGGTACGGTCGCCCTGCACATTACTATGCCCACGGACTGGACAAAGCCCCGAACCCGGCCGTCCGATATGTCCACGCGCCAGCATCAGATTCGCCAGCATATGAATATTGGCAGTACCATGACGATGCTGGGTAATCCCCATTCCCCAACAGAAAATAGCCGTTTTCGCATCCAGATACATCTTGGCAATCGACTCTAAATGCTCGGCTGAAAGTCCAGTATGCTTGTGGATTTCAGACCATGCGGTACGGTCAATCTCCGCCAGCATTTCATCAAAACCGATGGTATTCATTTCAATAAAACTGCGGTCGAAAACGCTATGCTCGCCTTTGGCAAGGGCTTTTTTGTCCCACTCCAGTAAATGCTTCATCACCCCGAACATCAGCGCGTAGTCACCGCCAATTTTTGGCTGGAAGTAATAGCGACTAATTGGTGTACTGCCATTGGTCATCATTTCCAGAGGTGCTTGCGGATCTTGAAAGCGCTCTAGACCACGTTCTTTGATCGGGTTAATCGCAACAATGTTACCCCCACGTCTTGAGACCTCTCTCAAGGTAGCTAACATACGTGGATGATTTGTTCCCGGGTTATGCCCGAAACTAAAGATGGCATCGGCCTGATCAAAATCATCCAGAATCACCGTCCCTTTACCTAAACCAATCGCATCTTTTAAACCGACACTGGTGGTTTCATGACACATATTAGAACAGTCTGGGAAATTATTGGTTCCAAGGCTTCTGACAAAGAGTTGATATAAAAATGCTGCTTCATTGCTGGCACGACCAGAAGTATAGAAAGCCGCTTGGTCAGGATGCTCTAAAGCTTGTAAATGTTTGGCAATCAGTTGAAATGCATCGTCCCAAGAAATCGGCACATACTTATCGGTAACAGGATCATAGCGCATTGGGTCGGTTAAACGCCCCAAATCTTCCAGATAGAAATCACTCTGCTCTGCCAACCAGCTCACTGTATGCTGGGCAAAAAACTCTGGCGTAACGGTCTTACTGGTGGCTTCAAAAGCAACGGCTTTGGCACCGTTCTCACAAAAGTTAAAGGCATGGGCATCCTTTTTCTCAGGCCAAGCGCAACCTGGACAATCAAAACCTGTCGGCTGATTAATATTGAGTAAAGTAATCGAACCTTTTTTAAGAATATCTTGTCGTTTAAGATTGCGAGCCACGCTCAACAATGCTCCCCATCCACCTGCGGGCTGGGTATAAGGCTCAATTCTCGCGTAGCCATTATTTTCTTGTTTATGAACCGTTTGTTCTGAATTATCCATTGCGTCGCCCTCAGCTGAGCTATTTTCATTTGTTACTCAACTAGGAGTATCATGAATCTGGGCATTTTTCTATTCCTGATTTGTCTCATACCATCCACATACAACTTAAAATCACCATCCATTTCACCCAGAAATCAAAACAAAAAAATGCTAACCAATACTTAGTAATAAGCTAAATAAACGTGGCATCAACTATGAATTAGTATGACTGGGATGTTGTGATTGAGTTGAATTCTGCTTTTGTTGTGAAGGCATATAGTCCGGTTGATTACTCACTGCCAGAAAGAAAAACACCAGAAACAAACAGCCGAGTAAAATACTGATACCCACCGCTAAATAGGGAAATTTTGATTGCTCTTGAGACATTCGATTTGCTCCTGTTTAAAAATTAAGAAGTTTTCAACCTCGTTTACGTCGTCGATAAAACCTTAAAACTGGCGCCATTTTGAATACGGGTTTGCATATATTCCGCATAGACCGATAACTTCTCGAAAATGTGTTCGGAATAAAACATATCTTCGATCAAGTGCGCTGCCTGCTGTTCGGAAAATTGGCCCATATTGGCAATCAATTGGGCATTCAGATGCGAGAACAACGTACAAATCTCTTTATGGAAATCATCTTTATTTTTAAATAACAGTTTGCGCATATTGATCAATGCATGATCCACTTGAGGTTCATCTTGATCGGTATGAATAATCGTGATTTTGACCTTAAAGAAATCTTGCAACACCTTAAGCTTATGCATATCGATCGCCAGATCTGTTACCAGAAAAAGATGGGAAAGATCCGTTCTGCAAAGCGCTTTTACCAGACTACGAAAAAGAAAATCTTCCTCATTTCCTGAATCATTCACCAGTTCAATATAGAGCTTGAGACTATCAAGGACATCTTCGATCTTGAGTTGAATACTTTTCTCTGCCTGATAATATTGTTTAAAAATTGACAGAACTGGCGTTGAAGCAGGCGTGGTATAGATCACGGGCTGATTTAGATTCGCAATAATCAATGGCGCAAACACATAGCCCAGATGACGATTATTTTCCACGATCTTCGCCTGCGCGATATAGGTCACTTTGTCTTTAGAAAAATCTCTAAGCACCTTACCTCTTAATAAAGTTGCTTCAAGATTGACATATTCAAGATGTAACTGTTCTTGTACTGATTGGGACGGTATCTTGCCTTGAAAAAGTCGGGTAAGCGCATAAAGCTCTGGGGTGACAAACATAATTAAACGCCATTCAGTCAGAAGTATTATCATGCAAACGACTTACAATGCTTGATCAATATTTAACACATTGTATCGTTGCTTATGCTATTTTGAATGAGCAACATACAACTGAATAGCTACAGAATTTTGCTAAAAAAATATAACAGATGAGTTCGCGTTTCCGTATCTGTTATAAAAAAACAAGAAGAAATTGTACCTACTCATATACAGCAGAAGACTGGATGATGAATAAAACTTAAAAGATTTTAAATAAGCCGAGAACATTTTTAAGGTTCTGTTTATTTTTAATCGTTTAAGCCCCTTCTTTCACATTTTCCTAGCGACTGCTTTACTCGTCTGTTATAGGAGAGGATATATGGATCTCGGTCTCACTGCTTTAGAATTAGCCCGAATACAGTTCGCCTTTACTGTTTCATTTCACATTATCTTTCCAGCTACCTCAATTGGCTTGGCTTGCTTTCTGGCAATGCTGGAATGGAAATGGCTTCGAACTCAAAACCCGATTTATAAAGATCTATTCAAGTTCTGGATCAAAATCTTTGCTGTTGCCTTTGGGATGGGCGTGGTTTCAGGCGTCGTGATGAGCTATCAGTTTGGTACCAACTGGAGTGAATTTTCCCGAATCGCTGGTGGTGTTACAGGCCCCTTACTCACCTATGAAGTATTGAGCGCCTTCTTTCTGGAAGCTGGCTTCCTTGGCATCATGTTATTTGGTTGGGGACGGGTCAGTCCCAAAGCACATTTCTTTGCCACCCTGATGGTTGCCATCGGTACCTGTATTTCCATGTTCTGGATTCTGTCTTCCAATAGCTGGATGCAAACACCACAAGGATTTATTATTGAAAATGGTATTGTGATCCCAACCGACTGGTGGGCCATTGTTTTCAATCCATCCTTTCCTTATCGCCTAGCGCATATGGCTGCTGCCGCATTTTTAGTATCGTCACTTTTGGTAGTAGGTACTGCCGCATGGCATTTAATCAAAGGCCGTCGTGATGAATTGGTCAAAAAATCATTTTCGATGGGACTCTGGATGGTGCTAGTCACCTCATGTCTGCAAGTGGTCATTGGTGATAATCATGGTTTAAATACCTTAAAGCACCAGCCAGCCAAACTCGCAGCGATTGAAGGACATTGGGAAACCAATCATAACGAATCCATGCCTCTGCTGCTTTTCGCAATTCCGAATATGGATAAAGAAGAAAATCTGTATGAAATCGGAATTCCCCACCTTGGTAGCCTGATCCTGACCCATTCTCTTGATGGCAAAGTGACAGGTTTGAAAGACTTCGCCCCTGAAGATCGCCCAAATGCCACCATTGTGTTCTGGAGTTTCCGCGTCATGGTCGGTCTAGGCATGCTGATGGTACTGCTTTCATTAGTTGCTTTATGGTTACGTAAAACTGGCAAACTTTATGGTACCTCATGGTTTCACAAGTTCGCTTTTGTGATGGGCCCTGCGGGTTATATCGCTCTACTTGCAGGCTGGGTAACCACCGAAGTTGGTCGTCAGCCTTGGGTGATTTATGGTGTGATGCGTACCAAAGATGGTCTGTCGCATAGCGTGACAGCCGATCAGGTCGGGATCAGTTTAATTATCTTTGTGGTGGTCTATACCATCGTTTTTGGTAGCGGTATTTACTACATGCTGAAACTACTGAAAAAAGGGCCTGAATTTATCGATGCTATTGAACCTGAACCTGCGGGTCCTGGTCATTTCAAAACACCAATGCGTCCACTCAGCGCAGTCGATGAAAGCATTGATGGACAAGACCAAAGTAAGGAGAAACGCCATGATTGATTTATCTCTGATCTGGGTTGGTATTATTGGTCTGGGTGTACTGATCTATGTGGTTCTGGACGGGTTTGATCTCGGCATTGGTATTCTGTTTCCTTTCATTAAAAACCGAGAAGAACGCGATGTAATGATGAATACCGTCGCGCCCGTCTGGGATGGTAATGAAACCTGGATGGTGCTCGGTGGTGCAGGCTTATTCGCAGCTTTTCCATTGGTCTATTCAACCGTGCTTTCAGCTTTGTATATGCCCATTACCTTGATGGTGATTGCATTGATTTTCCGAGGTGTTGCCTTCGAATTTCGCTTTAAGGCCAATCGTACCAAACACTTATGGGATCAAGCCTTTATTTGGGGCTCGATTTTATCCAGCTTCTTCCAAGGTGTGATTCTAGGGGCTTATATTCAAGGGATTCAAACGACTAATGGAATTTTCTCAGGCTCGGGTCTGGACTGGTTGACACCTTTTGCCTTATTTACAGGTCTAGGGGTGCTTGCCATGTATGCAGCACTGGGTTGTGGCTGGTTGATTATGAAAACAGATCATGAGCTACAAGATCAAATGTATCGATTAATGCCGAAGCTGATCATTCTACTGTTTGTAGTATTTGCCGGCGTCAGTCTTTATACACCTCTGACACATCCTGAAATTGCAGCACGCTGGTTTGCCTTGCCAAATCTGCTTTATTTTAGCCCTGTGCCTGTTTTAGTCGTGTTATTTACTGCTTTAATCTTGAAAGCATGTAAAAACCGTCAGGATTTAAAGCCATTTATCTATACTTTAGCGCTGGTGTTTTTAGCCTTCACAGGTTTTGTAATTAGTTTATGGCCTCATATTATTCCGCCATCAGTGACGATTTGGGAGGCTGCTGCACCAGCTTCAAGCCAAAAATTTGCGCTGGTCGGTGCCCTAATTCTTATTCCGATTATCATTACCTATACGATCCTTTCATACTGGGTATTTAGAGATAAGGTCCGTGTGGGTGATGCAGGTTATCACTAAGGAGGAACGTTGCATGAAAATAAAATCTCAGCATTTAACTTCAACGCAATGGTTTATAATCTTATGGTTACTTGGATTTTTTGCACTCGCCATTATTGCAGGTCTGTTTAGATTGCTGTTGATGTTTGCTTATTAGAATGATGAATGGAACAGTCTTTTGATCAAGGCTGTTCCTTCGCACGGATTACCCCTATTTTATGTATAAATCAGAACAGTTAGCACATAATCTGAAACTTCTCATTGAAAATGGGACATGGAAGCCGCACACCAAACTGCCATCTTTGCGTGAACAGGTACAACGCTCAGGCTTTAGCCTCATCACGGTCATGAATGCTTATCAGGAACTTGAAGCACAAGGCCTGATTTATTCCAAAGAAAAGTCGGGTTATTTTGTGGCTGAGCAAAGTCATATTCAGATTCCGCAAGCCTACTCAGTGGTGTCTTTAAATCCTAAAATTGAAATTAACTCACTGGTTTTTAAATATCTTAAATCAATTCAATCCAAGCAAGTCAGTCCATTAGGCTCGGCTTTTCCTGACAGTCAGTTGCTCTACCCACCCAAACTGATTCAGATCATGGGACAGCTTTCGCGTAATCGGCATAGTTATGATCAAACCACCAATCTGCCACCAGGCAATTTGGCACTCAGAAAGCTGATCGCTCAACGCTATTGTATGCAAGGCATTCCAACCGATGCTGATGACATTGTCATTACATCTGGTGGCCTAGAAGCATTGAATCTTTCACTGCAAGCGATCACGCAACCTGGTGATTATATTTTATTGCAACAAACCATCTTCTATGGCGCATGGCAGGCTGCGGAGCGTTTGGGTTTAAAGGTAATTACCATTCCTGAGCACCCACAACATGGATTCGATATTGAAGCCTTTGAGCAAGTCATCAAAAACTATCCAATCAAAGTATGCTGGTTTATGCTCAATGCACATAACCCGATTGGCTTCACGGTCAGTGACGAAATTAAATATAAAATCGCCAAACTGTTGCACGAACATCAGATCCATTTGATCGAAGATGATGTCTATGAAGAACTGTTTTATGGCAATCATAAACCTTTGCCGATGAAGTATTTTGATCAGCAAAATCTGGTGCTGCACTGCTCTTCTTTTTCCAAAACGCTAGGTTCAGGTTTCCGTATGGGTTGGGTCTATGCAGGTAAATTTTCCGAGCATATTCAGCATTTACAATTGATGAGCACCATTTCAGCCAACGCACTGATTCAGAATGCGCTGGTTGAGTTTCTCTCTCATCATCATTATGAAAAGCATTTGAGAACGCTTAGACGTGCTTTGGAGAAAAATAAGAAGCAGTTCTTTCAATATCTTAAACAGCATTTGCCTAAAGGTTGTAAGGTCTACAATTATCCAAGCGGCTATTTTCTCTGGATTCAACTGCCTGACAAAGTCAGCAGTATGAAAATCTATGAGCACCTAATTCAGCAACAGATCGGTGTTGCGCCAAGTACATTATTTAATGTGCTGCCCTCGCATCAACATTTTATTCGTATGAATTGTTCTTTTGAATGGAGCGAGCATATTGAGCATTCGTTGGAATTGTTTATTCAAACGGTTCAAAATGCTGTTTCAGATTAATCGACTTGGGTCAAACACCTTTTGCGATACTGGCTCGGTGTTTCCCCAAAATTCTTTTTAAAAGCACGAATAAAATTGGTGGCTTCTTCATAACCCACTAGACCCGCAATATCTTGAATGTTGTATTGCTGCTGTTGCAGTAATTTCTTCGCTTGATTAAAACGAACCTCAGCTAAAATCTGTAAAAAACTTGTCCCTTGAGCCTGTAAATGCCGTTTAATGGTTCGCTCCGACATATTCAGGCGCTGTGCAATAACGGGCAAAGTTGGGTAAGTACTGCTTGAGTGATATAACAATTCAGACCGAATACTTTTTTGCAAATCACGAGCCCCTTCTTTCACTAACTTGAGCTTATCATTTTCACAATAAAGTACCGCTTGCTGAAAAGCGACTTGATCTGCGTTTGGATTTTTACAATGCAGATATTTCTTTGGAAAACGTAAACCATTACGAGCTTGATTAAATTGAATCTTGATTTGGGATAAATTAATTTTTTTATAATTCGGAGCATCAGCCCAATCCACAAATACCTCACAGTTTTCAGCAATACGTCCAGAAAACAAAGTCAAAAAATGAATCGCACCAAACAACAGACTTTCTATTAGGAAATGTCTTAATTGGTCTGATTGTTGTTCATTCCCCAATTTTACTGGATGCACATCATCAAGATAAACATAGACAAAATTGTCATTGATGCACCATTCTGGCGTGAAGTTCTGTATTCGCGTACAAAAATACTGCTGGCAAAGGCTTAGCGCAGTTTCCACATCCGTACAACTGAGAAATGCAAATCCTAAAGGTCCATGCGAAGTGGGACGTAATTTAAAACCATATTCAATCCCAAGCCGTGGATTGCCTGTCAAGCGTAAGGCATTGACCACTAGTTTTGACCATTGATGCGCACTCATTTTGGCATCAGCCTTATTTATTTCGCTCGAATCAAGCCCAGTACCATTGAAAATACTTTGAGTATCAATACCATAGTCATACACAATTTCTAATAAGATATGTGCATAAGATACAGAAATCGTTTCCTGAAACAATCCGAATGGATCCCGCATGACAGACATCCTGTCCTAAAATGATCATCAATATGGCATAGCCACACCTATTGTGCGAGTGTTTTATTCGAAATAATAGCTTTAATAATAAACAATGGCACAATGAGGATGTACTTAAATGGCAACCATGAAGCTTGATCGACAGCAGTCCATTTATGTTCTTACATTAACCAATGGCGATCAGGAAAATGTCTTAAATCAAGATGTATTGAATGAATATATCGAAGTATTTAATGAAATTGAAAGTCATCAGCAAAATGCATGTTTGGTCATTCAAAGTGACCATCCAAAAACGTTTTGTAACGGCTTGGATTTAGCATGGCTGATGGAGCAATCCATAGAGGATAAAAAAGCTTTTACCCTACAACTGGAAAATATGCTATTGCGTTTAGCCTTGCTCAACTTGCCTGTCATCGCTGAAATTAATGGCAATGCCTATGCTGGTGGAGCAATTTTAGCATCGGCTTGTGATTTTCGATTTATGCGAGCAGACAAAGGGCGCTTTTGCTTTCCCGAAGTCAAACTAACCATTCCCTTCACCGATGTGATTGCAGAAATTGTGCAATTACTTCCCAATCAGCATACGATCTGGGAAATGTCATTGACGGGCAAATCGATGACAGGAATTGAATGTTTAGACACGCAAGTCGTCCATCAAATTCATCCTGTAGAATCGTTAAATTCCGAAGTTTTTAAATTTGCTGAAGAGATGTCACAAAAGCATCGCTTAACCTATGCCGTGATCAAACGTCAGTTACGCCATCGTATCGTCGACATTGCGAAACAGCGTCAACTGTACAATCCTGAAAAATTTGCACATCCTTTTATGATTTAACTCCACTTTTATAAAAATTAAATATAGGAAATTCTCATGAACAATATGCACGGAAAAACCATTTTTATTACTGGTGGCAGTCGAGGAATAGGTAGAGCAATTGCAATTAAAGCAGCACATGCAGGTGCAAATGTCGTTATTGCAGCTAAAACTGAAATCGAAACTGCTAAGTTAACAGGCACGATTTACAGCGTGGCGCAAGAGATTGAAGCCGTAGGTGGCAAAGCACTCCCCTTATTGCTTGATGTACGGGATGACCAACAAATCCATGCTGCCATCCAGCAATCAGCACAGCACTTTGGTGGTATTGATGTGCTGATTAACAATGCTGGTGCCATTGCGCTAACAGGTGTAGAAGCAACATCCTTAAAACAATATGACCTGATTCAAAGTATTAATCATCGTTCTACTTTTATCTGTGCACAAGCTGCTCTTCCTTTTTTGAAACAGGCCGAACATCCACATATCTTAAGCTTATCCCCTCCTGTGAATATGTCCCCAAAATGGTTAGGCATGCTCTCACCTTATGCTCTGTCTAAATACGGGATGACGATTTTGACTTTAGGTATGGCAGAAGAGTTCCGTCAATATGGTATTTCCTGTAATACCCTATGGCCTGAAACCTACATTGCAACAGCTGCTGTCTCAAAAAATTTAGGTGAAGAAAATACACAACAGCTCAGCCGAAAACCAGAAATCATGGCAGATGCAGCTTTTGCCATTTATAGCACAGCCAAAGGTGAACTCACTGGACAAAGCCTGACTGATGAACAAGCTTTAGCGCGTATGGGTATCACTGATTTTGCTCAATATGCTTGTATTGCAGGTAATCGCCAACTGCAAAAAGATTTCTTCTTAGATTAAATAAAGCATAAAAAACGACCTTAAAGTATTCACCTTAAGGTCGTTTTCAATGATATTCCGCAGTATTAACCTGGGAAAATACCACGCTCTTTACGTGCTTTTAAGATACGCTCACAACCTAAAATGAAAGCAGCTGTACGTAAAGTACATTCTTTTTCACTAGATTTGTGCCATACGTCATTAATCGCTTGAATCATTAACTTATCGAGTCTTTCGTTAATTTCTTCTTCAGACCAGAAGTAGCTCGACATATCCTGAACCCATTCGAAATAAGATACGGTTACACCACCCGCATTACAGATTACGTCTGGAACAACAGTGATACCACGTTCAACGAGGATGTCATCTGCTTCTGGATAAGTTGGACCGTTCGCGCCTTCAAGTACCAGTTTTGCTGATAAGTTTTTCGCACGTTCAACCGTGATCTGGCTTTCTAAAGCAGCAGGGATCAAGATATCCATGTCTACTGTCCAGAACTCTTCATCGCTGATCACTTGAGCACCAGCAAAACCGCCCACACCTTGGTTAGTTTGCATGTGTGTTTTTAATGCAGCAAGATCAATACCTTCAGGGTTGTAAATCGTACCCGTATGGTCTTGAATGGTCACGATTTTAGATTTTGAATCACCGAATAGATACGCAGCTTCGCTACCGACGTTACCAAAACCTTGAACCGCAATTTTAGCGCCTTCTAAAGGTAATTTGATCTTTTCAGCAACTTGCTGACCTGTGATAAATACACCACGGCCTGTTGCTTTAATACGACCTAAAGAACCGCCAAGGTGGACTGGTTTACCCGTTACCACACCTGTTACGGTATGACCTTGACCAGATGAATAAGTATCCATGATCCAGCCCATTACGTTTGGATTGGTACCAACGTCTGGTGCAGGGATATCTTTTTGTGGGCCAATAATATGGCTGATTTCACTGGTATAACGGCGTGTTAAGCGTTCTAATTCACGTGGAGAAAGTTGACGTGGATCAACACGGATACCGCCTTTTGCACCGCCAAATGGTAGATTCACCACCGCAGTCTTAATTGTCATCCATGCTGAAAGAGCCATTACTTCATTTAAATCTACATCTGGGTGATAGCGAATACCGCCTTTACCCGGACCACGTGACAAGTTGTGTTGTACACGATAACCCTCAAAATGACGAATTGTGCCATCGTCCATAACAATTGGCACGTCAACGATCAAAGCACGTTTTGGGCGCTTCAATGTATCCACATAACCTTCTAGACCTTCTAGATACGGAGCAACACGCTCGATCTGCTCGAGGTAAGTTGCCCATGGACCGTCATTTTGAGAGACATAAGATAAATTAGACATGTTTTAACCTTTTGATGAATTCACATGATCCATCAATAAAATATGTAGTTAAAAATTATATAAGCGGCTAACTTGGCAGTTCTACTATCCAAATCGAACCGTGGATTACATTCCGCCACATCAAAAACTTTAATCTTTCCGGTTTCCTTAATGGCCTCTAGTAATGGGTCAAAGACTGATAAATCAATCCCTTTTACCGCAGGTGCACTTACACCTGGAGCAATGCTAGCACTAAATACATCAAGATCAACTGTAATATACAAATAGTCAACTTTTCCGATAAAAGCTGTGATTTTTTCGAGTAAAATTTCAACGTTTTTCGGTTGTAATTCAAAGTCGTAGATGTAACTGCAATTTAGTCGGTCTGCCGTTTCAAAAAGGACTTTGGTATTTGAGTGTTTTGCAACCCCGATACAAAGATAATGAAACGTCTTTTGATACTGCTCAGACAGTCTTGCTGCATTTAAAAAAGGTGTGCCTGAGGTGACATGTTCCGCTTCACGCAAGTCAAAATGGGCATCAAAATTAATGATCCCGATTGTCTTATCTGGCTCATTATTCTGTAGATATTGGAACAAACCTGAAAAGCTACCAAACGCGACTTCATGACCACCGCCTAAAACAATCGGTTTCATTCCCTGTTTTAAGCTGCGTTCAACCTGATCTGCCAGTTCAGCTTGCGCCTGTTCCAGTTTGCCATTGTCACACACTACCGTGCCAAGATCTGCAATCGTGACAGGTTGATGGACTGGTAAATTTGCCAACTGCGCCCGAATCATGTCAGGTGCATCAGCTGCACCCAAGCGCCCTTTATTGCGTTTAACGCCTTCATCGGAGCTAAAACCGATGAAAGCAAATGAAGCGTGCTGTTGCGTATTGACCACTTGATGAAGACGTAAGTGCGCTTCACCGTCGCCATCATGTCGTCCTTGCCATTTAAATGAATGATTCATGATAAATACCACGCTTTAAAATGAGTCTTGAGATTAGATCGAAACTTCATTGCCATGCTGAATGATGCGTTTTGGCAAATCACCACCTAACCAGTAAACAATTTCCGATGGATGCTCGATGTCCCATGCAACAAAATCTGCAACTTTGCCCTGCTCCAGACTGCCATGCGTTTCTTGCAAGCCCAATGCATGTGCTGCATGAATGGTCACGGCGGCCAAGGTCTGTTCAGGCGTTAAACGGAATAAAGTACTACCCATATTCATCATTAAACGTAAAGATAATGCTGGCGATGTGCCCGGATTTAAGTCACTGGACAAGGCAATCCGTACCCCATGTTGCTGCAAACTTTCCAACGGCGGATACTTGGTTTCTCTCAGAAAATAAAATGCGCCTGGCAATAACACGGCAACTGTTCCCGCAGCAGCCATGGCTTTCACATCATCTTCAGTCATAAACTCTAAATGATCTGCCGACAAAGCCTGATAACGCGCAGCCAAACTTGAGCCACCGAGCGAAGAAAGCTGCTCTGCATGCAACTTGATGGGTAGATTTAAAGACTGGGCTGTTTTAAAGACGCGCTCAACCTGAGCAGGAGAAAATGCCAGATATTCACAAAAGGCATCGACTGCATCAACCAGACCTTCCTGATGCAATTTTGGCAGCATGTCATTACAGATATGCTCAATATACGCATCGCTTTGATCCTGATATTCAGGCGGCAAAGCATGCGCTGCCAAGCAAGTACTGCGAACCGTCATCGGCAATGTTTCTGCAATCTGACGAATTACACGCAACATTTTGCGTTCATTGGCATAGTCCAGACCATAACCAGACTTAATTTCAATGGTAGTGACACCATCTTTAAGCAGACAACGAATCCGTTTTAGTGCCGATGCAAGTAACTGTTCTTCACTCGCTTCGCGGGTCGCACGAACCGTACTGGCAATACCACCACCACTCGCTGCAATCTCCGCATAGCTAACGCCTTGCAAGCGTTTTTCAAACTCAACGCTACGGTTGCCACCAAACACACTATGGGTATGGCAATCAATCAAACCCGGTGTCACCCATGCCCCATTCAGATCAATGGTTTCTGCATAAGCATCGGCAGGAAGGTCTTTAAATGTACCAATCCAGTGAATCTGCTGTCCGAGCGTTACAATTGCAGCATTTTCAATACTGGAATATTGACCCGCTTGCATGGTGGCGATATGACAGTTTTTCCAAAGCTTTTTCATTCAAAATTCCTCTCACTGCTCAAGTGCTGTTAACACTTGAGCAGCTTGATTATTAGCTTTCCATCTCAATGTTTTGTTGCAAAGCCGTGTTTTCTTTTACCGTGTTTTGCTTGGGTTTCACCCAAATGGTATAGGCAATCCACAGTAAAACTAACCAAGTTGCACCGACATAAATTGCAGGTCGTGAGTCTGGGAAATAACCCATCATGGCTAAAATAAACAGCATGAACGCAATGGCAAAGGCAGGTGCATACGGCCAGCCAATCACAGGGAAATCCAGAGCTTTGATCTCAGCTTTAGACAACTTGCGACGCATCGCAACCTGAGAAAGCAAAATCATGAGCCAGACCCAAACGGTCGCAAATGTTGCGATTGAGGCAATAATGATGAATACATTTTCTGGAATAAGATAGTTCAGCAATACACCGATCAACAACACGCCTGCCATCACCACCACAGTCATCCAAGGCACACCATTCTTAGAAATTTTCTGGAATACTTTTGGCGCTTGTCCACGGTTTGACATTCCGTACAGCATACGTCCTGCACCAAACACATCACTATTGATGGCAGATACAGCCGCTGTAATGACCACAATATTCAAAACGGTTGCCGCTGATCCAATGCCCAGATTTTCAAAAATCTGTACGAATGGACTGCCCTGACTACCAATCTGGTTCCACGGGAAAATCGACATCAATACAAAAATCGTCAGAACATAGAACAACAGAATACGTACCGGCACAGCATTAATCGCTTTTGGAATCGAAGTTTTCGGATCTTGCGATTCACCCGCAGTGATCCCGATAATTTCAATACCGCCAAAAGCAAATACCACCACAGATAAACATGCGACCAAACCTGCAATGCCGTTTGGCATAAAGCCTTCATGAATCCATAGATTTTGAATGCCTGTCGTAAAACCACTATGGTCAGCATGGAAACCGTAGAACATTAGCCCCAAACCACCGACAATCATCGCCACAATGGCAGTGACTTTGACGATTGAAAGCCAGAACTCAAGCTCGCCAAAGACCTTGACATGAATCAGGTTGATTGCACCCAAGAACATGATCAGTGACAAAATCCAGATCCAGCGTGGTACATCGGGATACCAGAATCCCATGTAGATCCCGAA
This sequence comes from Acinetobacter vivianii, assembly GCF_014635885.1. Taxonomy (GTDB): domain Bacteria; phylum Pseudomonadota; class Gammaproteobacteria; order Pseudomonadales; family Moraxellaceae; genus Acinetobacter; species Acinetobacter vivianii. The sequence continues at coordinate 36,466 of NZ_BMDR01000010.1, read as the reverse complement.
TGCAGTCACATCCGCAAGTGCAACGATGATCATTTCGAAAACATAGGTCCAGCCTGTGGTAAAACCTGCAAGCGGGCCAATATATTGAGAAGCATAATGGCTGAATGAACCTGATACTGGGTTGTGTACAGCCATTTCACCGAGTGCGCGCATCACGATATAAATTGCAATCCCTGCAACGATATATGCGAGTAATACGGACGGGCCTGCCATTTTGATCGCAGTAGCCGAACCGTAAAAGAGTCCTGTCCCAATGGCTGAACCCAATGCCAAAAAACGAATATGGCGGGTGTTTAGCCCCCGCTGTAATGTGGAGTGCTGTGACATTATAATCTCCAATCCTTGAGGAAATTTAGTTAGATTCGGCCACTCCATGTGACCGATTTATTGATCACACTTCAGACAAACTCGGTAATAGCTTCGGAATGAGTAATTCGTTCAGGCAGCCACTCGCGAGCAATTCACTTGCTTGCTCGATATCTGGCGCAAAGAAACGATCTTCACTGTAGTAAGGCACTTGATCACGCAACACTTTACGCGCACGCTCAAGTTTGGGAGAACTCTTCAATCCTTCACGGAAATCAAGGCCCTGACATGCACCTAGCCATTCAACTGCAAGGATGCCGCGAACGTTGTCAGCCATATACCACAAGCGTTTCCCAGCATTCGGCGCCATGGAAACATGGTCTTCCTGATTTGCAGAAGTCGGTAAACTATCAACACTGGCAGGATGTGCAAGTGCTTTATTGTCACTTGCTAACGCAGCGGCTGTTACTTGAGCAATCATGAAGCCTGAATTGACCCCACCATTGGCAACCAAGAACGGTGGCAGCTGTGACATGTGACGGTCCATCATCATTGAAATACGGCGTTCAGACAGTGAACCAATTTCTGCAATCGCCAATGCCAAGTTATCCGCTGCCATCGCAACAGGTTCCGCATGGAAGTTACCACCCGAAATCACATCGCCTTCTGCTGCAAATACCAATGGGTTATCTGACACTGCATTTGATTCGATTTCCAGTACTTCTGCCGCTTGACGGATTTGAGTCAAGCAAGCACCCATGACCTGTGGTTGGCAACGTAGTGAGTACGGATCTTGAACCTTGCTGCAATCTTCATGTGAATGTGAAATTTCACTCGATTCAGTCAATAAGTCACGATAAGCAGCAGCCACATCAATTTGACCACGTTGACCACGCACTTCATGGATACGGGCATCGAATGGCGCGCGTGAACCCAGCATTGCTTCAACGCTTAGACCGCCACATACGGTTGCAGCAGCAAATAAATCTTCCGCTTCAAACAAACCACGTAAAGCATAAGCGGTTGAAACTTGCGTACCATTTAACAGTGCCAAGCCTTCTTTCGCCGCTAAAGAGATAGGTTCTAAACCTGCAATTTTAAGTGCTTCAACGGCTGGTAACCATTCACCTTTATAGCGTGCTTTACTTTCGCCCAGTAATACCAAAGACATATGTGCAAGTGGTGCCAAATCACCTGAAGCACCCACAGAACCTTTTAATGGAATATGTGGATAAACTTCCGCATTAATCAATGCCAAAATGGCATCAATCACCTTACGGCGAATACCAGAAAAACCACGTGCCAAACTGTTTGCTTTGAGCAACATAATCAGACGCACCATCGCATCATCAAGCGGCTCACCTACGCCAGCAGCGTGGGAAAGTACCAATGAACGCTGTAATTGCTCTAGATCTTCTGGTGCAATTTTAGTTGAAGCAAGTAAACCAAAACCTGTATTGATACCGTAGGCTGTACGGCCTTCATTCACGATTTTTTCGACACAAGCAACACTTGCATTAATGCCAGCAGAAGCGCTGTCATCGAGTTTCACTTTGATTGGATTTAAATAAGCGTGGCGGAGATCTGCTAAGGTAAGTTTGCCGGGTTGAATTAGAAGTTCCATTGTTGGCGTCCTGTTTTGCACTCTATTGTTCTCTTACGATGCTGTTTACACAATTGCAAAAAGCATCGTAATGTCCTTGTCTGTTTATTGCGTGATCATTGGCAAGTTCAAGCCTTGCTCTTTGGCACAGTCAATTGCGATGTCATAACCCGCATCGGCATGACGCATTACCCCTGTTGCAGGGTCATTGGTCAGTACACGTGCAATACGTGCTGCTGCTTCATCTGTACCATCACACACAATCACCACGCCTGAATGTTGAGAGAAGCCCATACCTACACCACCACCGTGATGCAATGACACCCAAGTCGCACCGCCAGCAGTATTTAACAAGGCATTCAATAATGGCCAGTCCGATACAGCATCTGAACCATCTTTCATTGATTCGGTTTCACGGTTTGGACTAGAGACTGAACCTGAATCCAGATGGTCACGACCAATCACGATTGGTGCTGAAAGTTCACCACTACGAACCATTTCGTTAAATGCCAAACCAAGTTTTGCACGTAAACCTAAGCCGACCCAGCAAATACGTGCTGGTAAACCTTGGAAGCTGATGCGTTCACGCGCCATATCTAACCAGCGATGTAAATGTTCATCATCTGGAATGAGTTCTTTTACTTTGGCATCTGTTTTATAGATATCTTCTGGATCACCTGAAAGTGCAGCCCAGCGGAATGGACCAACACCGCGACAGAACAATGGACGGATATAGGCAGGAACGAAGCCTGGGAAATCAAAGGCATTTTCTACGCCTTCATCTTGCGCCATTTGACGGATGTTGTTGCCATAGTCAAAAGTTGGCACACCCATTTTCTGGAAATCCAACATCGCTTGAACATGTTGCGCCATCGATTGTTTCGCTGCTTTCACTACAACTTCTGGCTCAGTTTTCGCGCGTTGACGGTATTCTTCCCATGTCCAGCCAATTGGCAAATAACCATTTAATGGATCATGTGCGCTGGTTTGGTCAGTCACCATGTCTGGATGTACGCCACGGCGAACCAACTCAGGTAAAATTTCAGCAGCATTGCCATGCAGTGCAATCGAAACAGCCTTGCCTTCTTTGGTATATTTTTCAATACGCGCTAATGCATCATCCAAATCAGTTGCTTGCTCGTCGACGTAACGGGTACGTAAGCGGAAATCGATACTGGTTTGTTGGCATTCGATATTGAGTGAACATGCGCCTGCCAGTGTTGCAGCCAAAGGTTGTGCACCGCCCATACCGCCTAAACCAGCCGTTAAGACCCAACGACCTGTTAAATCACCATTGTAGTGTTGGCGACCTGCTTCTACGAAAGTTTCATAAGTACCTTGTACAATGCCTTGGCTACCGATATAGATCCAAGAACCAGCCGTCATTTGCCCATACATTGCAAGACCTTTGGCATCCAGTTCATTGAAATGCTCCCAAGTTCCCCAATGTGGTACAAGATTCGAGTTTGCAATCAAAACACGTGGTGCGTCTTTATGAGTTTTGAATACACCTACTGGCTTACCCGATTGAACCAATAAAGTTTCATCTGTTTCTAAATTCTTTAGGGTTTCAACGATCTTGTCGAAACATTCCCAGTTACGTGCAGCACGACCAATACCACCGTAAACAACGAGTTCTTTTGGATTTTCTGCGACATCTGGATCTAGGTTATTCATCAACATACGCAATGGTGCTTCTGTTAACCAGCTTTTGGCATTGAGCTGTGTACCACGCGGTGCGCGAATTTCTACATCACGAAATTTTGTTGTCGTTGTTGTCACAATCGGACTCCTTCCATTGAGTTTGAACCAGCAAATTAATCTGCTTTTACTGTATAGCAATGTATTAACTTGTATATACATCCATATACTACACAAAACTTTTCTATTGAAAAGATGCTTTTCAAATCTTTTATGAAAATAAATTACAAGCTAATGAAATAAATGGATTTATTTTTTATAGGCAATAAAAAAACACATACAACCTGAGACTGTATGTGTTCTCAAAAATACAAGAAAACTAGATTTTTATGAGTTCAATTAGACAAGTTTGCTTTAAAATCTGTGGATTCAGAACCACCTTTTTGAGTGATTTTTCCTGCTCAATATGAAGACTTTCCTGATGCTGCAATTGAAAAATCTGCCCATCAATTTCAATATCTAACAGCTCTGTACTCTGATTAAATATAAAAATCAGATCAGCCGAACTAAAAATCTCAGTCTTTGTCGGTTCAAAATACCATTGCAAACGTGCATGAAACTGCTTGGGATCAAAAATCAGATTAAAATCCCGAATCGGACCATCAATCAATTCACAACGGGTCGCACTGTCACCGCTAAACTGTACTGATTGCAAAATCGTTAGAGATTCATGCTTATCATCAATACTAAGCTCGATACCCTGACCTTCCAACACGGTTAAGATACGCTGCATCCCGTTAAATCGGGAAAAATCGCCTGCGCTTTTGACATCTGCCATGGAAATACGCCAGTCAAAAGTATCCAGATTTTCACCCGCACTACGCGCCAGTTCAACCGTATAACCTGCACCATTTTTCCATAGCATCTGCCGATAATCAGTACTACTTAACTGCTTGATCATTGGGTAAATTTACCTTCCAGATAATAACGGCTACCCGGATAAATCAAACGTGCGCTGGAAATCAGTTGTTTATTCGACCAAGTTCTGCGACGAATCAATAAACACGGTTCGGTCTTATTAATTTTCAGCCATTTACATTCTTGCGCTGAGGCTAGAATTGCGGTCACTACATGTTCGCCTTCGGTCACAGGTGCTTTCGACATTAGATACGCATTGGGTGTAATGGATTTAAAATCCTGTGCCAAGTAATCTGGGATCAACATTGGATCGACCAAACGATCTTCAATCTGTACAGGCACATCATTTTCATAATGCACGATAATCGAATGAAACAATTTTTGGCCTTCCCGAATCTGCATCAACATGCTTTGTTCAGCATTTGCCTGAATCTGTTCCAAGACCAACACTTCGGCATGATGTTTATGATTTCGGGCAATAATTTCTTCGGCAATATTATTGACATGGAATAAGGCCGTTCGACCTTGTCCTTCGGCAACAAAAGAACCGACACCTTGGATACGCACCAACAAACCTTCGCTGGTGAGTTCACGTAAGGCACGGTTCACGGTCATACGACTACAACCGAGTAAATTGACCAGTTCACTTTCAGAAGGAATCTTTTTATTAACCGTCCATGTTCCTTCATAAATCTTTTGCGAAATCATTTGTTTCACACGTAAGTACAAAGGAACTGGACTATCTTCTTCTAGAGACAAATCCAAATCATTTTGCTTTGTCACTCTTGACATTGGCTAAAACTCATACTAAATATTCTAAGTCATTGTATATTGAATTAATGCAAATTGTATATACAAGCCTATACAAATAAACATTTTAGCTTAAACCCTCTTCTGATCCTCTAAATTTATATTTAAAAAAATTCCTCTTCCACTTATACCGTATAGCGTTTACTTAAACCCCATTCCGCCAAAATACGACGGTACATGGTCGAAGAACGATCCGCTTCAAAATGGGCCTCCATACTAATATCTAAAGGCAATTCTTCGGGTTTCTGTGCCTCTACCATCTCTTGATCTTCTGCAAAAATCTGCGCATTAAAATCATAGACGGCCTGTAAATCCCCCGTAGTATCGAAATTACGGGTTAATGGTACAAATAAACGGGTCTTGTTATGTGAGATTGGGCAGCAGGCATTTAAAATCTTGAGCACGCCATCATTTGGAAAATGGATTGTCAGTAGCGCTGAAAATGGTGGATAAACATCAAAAATCCGCTCCCACACAAAATCATCTGGCGCGAGATGCTGCATCCCATGCGGATAATTGCTGACATTGCTGGTGTAGTTTGTATGCAAGCCATAATCGGTACGTTCAGTCGAGTATTTGGGTACGACTGGATTATCTCGGTCTGCAAAAGCCTGATGATGTACCCAAGCAAAATGTGCGACATCAATAAAGCCCTCTAATTGACGACCACTTGAACCTGCAATATCGACTGAAGGTGGCAAAATGGCTTGATGCTCCTCCTGTTCCCATGTGTCCAACACAGGGAAATTCGCCAAAGTTTCTTCTCTGCCCAGAATACTGGTCCAGACCAATCCATATTTTAAAACCACAGGAAACTTGGTCAGAGAAAATCGATCTGAGATTTTAGTTAAATCAGGTTGAGCTGGGATTTTGATACATTTTCCGTCTTCATTGAAATGCAGGCCATGATACGGACAGATAATGGTTTCACCCTCCACCCAACCCTTACTCAAAGGCACACCACGGTGCGGGCAAATATCTCGTGCCAGATGAATCTGCCCGGTTTCAGTCTGATACAACGCCAAATTCATATCCAGTAACGTCACTTGCTGAGGTTTGTGAGTTACGTCTTGAATGCGTGCGACCGGATACCAATGCTGCGCAAGAATCTGCCAATCCTGATCATCAAATTGGCTGTGACATGGCTTATTTGGAAGATTGATGAATGGAATTGCGTTCATATCCTGTGCTCATTTTTAAGGTTTTCTCTGTTTTTGCAGTGTGGAATAGATCATTATTTTCGTCTATTAGAATGAATTACATGCATCATTCTAAAAATTAGAACAGTATCGGCATTAAAATTGCTTTTGTATTTGCACCAGTTTTTATATTGAGAGCACGTAATGGCCCTGCCATTTTCACGTTTTGCCGATTATTTTATGGCTGTAGCCAAAACAGGAAGCTTGAGAAAAGCAGCCGATCAACTTTTCATTTCTGTATCGGCAGTCCATCGGCAAATTGTTCTGGCAGAAGAAGAGCTTGGCGTGAGTTTATTCGAACGGCGACCCAATGGATTAAAACTCACCTTGGCTGGTGAACTGCTCTATGCCGATTTACGCACTTGGCAAAAAGGCTTTCAAATCACGCAAAAACGTTTAGGTGAAATTCAGGGCTTGCAGCGAGGCTCGATTGAGTTTGGAATGATTTCTGCATTAAGCGAGAGCTTTGTCAGCACTGTTATTCAGTCAATTCACCAACAATATCCATGGATTAATTTTCAGATTCATGTATTGGACAGTGACAATGTGGCTGATCTGGTGATGAATGCAGATCTCGACTTTGGCTTGATTCTTAATCCCAAACATCAGCACCAGTTACAGATCAGTGCGTTCATAGAAATGCCCTTAGGCTTTGTGATTCCAAAGCAGCATCATTTAGCCAATAAAGAAAAAATCTATTTCTCGGATACACTCGAATTTAATCATATATTGCCTGCCGAACCTTTGATCATTCATGACCATGTTACGGCCTTATATAAAAAACAGGACTTCCATCCACAGCATAAAATTGAATGCAATGATATTCGTATGATGATTGCCTTACTCAGACAAAACCTAGGTATTGGCCTGATGAGTTATCTGGATGCCGCGCCATACATTGAAAATGGTGAATGTGTATTTAGAACAATTGACGATAATGGCCTACATCCGATTACGGTTGCGTTATGTGTTGCACCAAAACGGCAACTTTCCCGAATTGCGCAAATCATGATGAATCAGATCATTGCAGAAATGGAAGCACTAAAATTGTGCATGTACAAACATATTTAGCAAATAAAATTGCATTTTTGCACCAAAATAAATCAAACAAGTTATTGATTTTAATAAATATAATATTTGACACTCGATTATTCTATCGAGTAATTTGATGTGAAGATTCAATGATTTCACAATTCAGGCATTGCTATGGTTCAGTCCAATACAGACATTGATTTTACCGCCAATTATCCGCGAGATATGATCGGTTATGCTGATCGCCCTCCACACGCCCAATGGCCCAATCAGGCAAAAATCGCTGTGCAGTTTGTGCTGAATTATGAGGAAGGTGGAGAAAAACATATCCTGCATGGTGATGAAGGTTCAGAACAGTTTTTGTCTGAAATCAGTGGTGCCGAAAGTTATCCTGCACGACACCTTTCAATGGACTCAATCTATGAATATGGTTCACGTGTCGGTTTCTGGCGGATTCAGCAAGAATTTGCCAAACGCCAATTGCCCATGACTATTTTTGCTGTGGCGATGGCACTGCAACGAAATCCACTGGTGGTCGAAGCGATTAAACAAAATAACTATGATGTGGTCTCACATGGCTTACGCTGGATTCATTATCAAAATATTGATCTTGAAACCGAGAAGCAACATATGGCTGAAGCCATGCAAATATTCAAAGACCTGTTTGGTGAAATGCCAACGGGCTGGTACACAGGCCGCGATAGTCCGAATACTCGTCAGTTACTGGCTGAATATGATCATGTGCAATATGACAGTGATTATTACGGCGATGACTTACCTTTTTGGACAACACTCAGTAATGAAACGGGCACAACACGACCGCATTTAATTATTCCCTATACGCTCGATACCAACGATATGAAGTTTGCTTCACCGACTGGTTTTAATCGTAGTGAGGATTTCTTTGAATATTTAAAAGATGCTTTTGATGTACTGTATGCGGAAGGTGCAACGAGTCCGAAGATGCTTTCGATTGGCATGCATTGCCGGATTTTAGGACGGCCTGCCCGCTTCAAGGCGTTACAACGTTTTCTGGACTATGTGCAAAATCATGATCGAGTCTGGATTTGTACCCGTCAGCAAATTGCTGAGCATTGGTATACGCATCATCCTTATCAAGGAAGCCTCAATAAAACTCTAATGAATCATGTAACCAACATTAAATAATAAGAATATCTTCATATTAACAAATTGATCAGCTCTTAAAGAGCTGATCTTATTAAATAAAAAGTGAACACTCATTTTGGTGATGAATTAAGAGTTATTATTTTCTCTGCTACTTTTCCATTTAACTTGAAGTCCGTCATTTGGCACTTCAACTTTCTCAGCATGATCAGAAACCACTCCTTTATCATTTATTGGCATATAACTAACTAACGCATTTCTACCAAATCCACGTAGTACAACTTGCGCATTTTTTAAAATTACATATTCGCCATGCTCTATAGTATTATTTTCAGGAAATAAGTCTTTATGCTCTTTTTTAACTAAATAAATAGCATTTTTATCATTTTCTTGTAATGAGCTCAAAGCAAAATTTGTTAGCTTCTTATCATCCATAAAAATACTATAGAAATAAATTGGAATAGTAATCATAAAAATTAATGCTACGCTCATCTGAGTATATTTCTTATCACCTGATAAAGCACCATCTCTTTTAGTTTTCTTAAAAGCATAAAAGAATAGATATGATATAAAGCTATTTGCTAGAAAAAGCAGAACACCTATCCAGCTTTCCCCCCAAAAACCAACTCCAAACAAAATACTTAAAGGAAAAATAAATACGAAGACACCAAACATCATTATTTTTTCAAAAGAAAAATCTAATAAAAAATTCATAAGTCTATCAAATTCTTTATAGCTATTTTTATAAAGAGCATTTAACACTTTAATAAAATTAAATATAAAAAATCCAATAATCAGTAGTGATCCAATAAAAAAAGCTCCCATAAGTGCAAACTTACAGGAGATCAGAATGAATAAAAAACCATCACCCACAGTTAAATCTTTGGGAAAGTAATTAATTTCTTTAAAATGAAAAAGTGCTAAAACTATACCAAAAAATAAAGATATTTTAAAAATATCAGTAGAAACATTAACTATCGCTCCTAACCTTAAAATTATAAAACCAGAAAAACTTGACATAAATTTATATTAACTCCTTATAAGCTAATATAAGAATATCTTTAATTTTTTAATTAGGCTATTTTTGCCATGTCCATACTCCGCTGCTGTAACAGCTTCACCGCTTGCTTTGCTTGCCAAGCCAACTCCATCATATCCAGATCAGGAATCTGATCATTCTCCATCACCATTTTCCCAGCAACAAACATGGCCTTGATATGCGCCCGTCCAGCACTTGCCACAGGCCCTATCGCCAAGTCATGTAAACCGAAATAACGTGGATCGTCCAATTGATACACCACCAAGTCGGCCTGTTGCCCTACTTCAATCGTACCGACTTGATCTAAGCCCAATATCTTGGCGCCGCCCGCTGTTCCCCAACGGATCACATCCTCAATACTGGCAGCATCTGCACCACCTTCAAATTGCCCACCCTGATATTGTGGTGTCGCCAACATGCCCTTTCTGGCCCGTTGCAACAACCATGCAGCATGGGTTTCAGACAACATATCTGCGGCTTCGTTAGAACCTGCGCCATCAACGCCAATCGAAATGGTCATGCCTGCCTGTTCCAGAGCAACAAGATCGGCAATGCCACTGCCCAAACGTGCATTACTCTGTGGACAATGCGCGATTCCAGTTTGAGATTGACCCAACAACTGAATTTCTTCAGGCAGTAGTTTCACTAAATGCGCAAACCAGACATCACTTCCGATCCAGTCCTGTTCAGCGCAAAACTGGACTGGAGTCATACCAAACTTGGCTTTGGCAGCATCCAGATAATCCACCGTTTCGGATAAATGACTATGCATCCGAATCCCGAATTGTCTCGCGATTTTGGCACTTTCCCGCAATTGTGGTGCTGTGGTCGAATGCAGGGTTGAAGTCGGTGCCATTACAATTTTTCGAAATGCATCTGAACCTGATTGATGATATTGCTGCACCAAACGCTCAATATCCATTATATAGTCTTCAAACTTCTCAGAGCGTAATGCTTGTGGCAATTCACTTTCCAAACCGCGCGTGAGCGTTGCACCACCACGACACAACACAAAACGCATGCCTAACTTTTCGGCTTCATCAAATAAGATTGCCGCACCATCGAACGGCATCTTTGGCCAATACAAATAATGATGATCCGCCACTGTTGCGCAGCCTGAACGTAATAACTCAATTAAGCCAATCCGTACCGCAACCCTGAAAGTGTTTTCATCAAACGCACCACGAAACCGATACGGCGTACTGGCAAGCCATGAGGTCAGGTTTTGATTCATTCCTTGTGGCTCACCCTTCAATAAAGACTGAAATAAATGATGATGTGTATTCACCCACGCAGGGTAAATTACACAATCTTGGGCATCAATCATCTGTTCATTCGGCTGGGCAGTTAACTGGCCGAGTTCAGTAATTTTACCTGCCTGAATTCGAATATCACTGAATGAACAACGTGCTGCATTCCCAGCTAACCCTGTCAAAATAGTATGTGCATTTTTAATTAAATAACTATGATTCAAAGACATTAGACTCATACTTGCTCACTCTCATGCCATTTGTTTAAAAAGAACTGACTTAATAAGGACATCAAGACAAATAAGCCTAAACCTGTGCAGGTAATCAGGAATAATGCAGCAAACATCAGAGGTAAATCTAACTGGAAGCCTGCTTGCAAGATTTGATAAGCCAAACCTGCACTGGTTCCACCCGCCCCAGCAACAAATTCGGACACCACAGCACCGATCAGTGCCAAACCACAGGAAATTCGTAAGCCACCAAAGAAATAAGGCAGAGCATTCGGTACACGTAAGCGCATGAGAATTTGCCAGCGACTGGCTTTATTGATTTGAAAAAGATTGAGTAGACCTTTGTTGACACTACGCAGACCTAAAGTGGTATTGGTCAGTATCGGGAAAACTGCAACCAGCATGGCACACACCACCAATGCCAAAGTTGTATTTTGAATCCAGATGATGACCAATGGTGCAATCGCAACAATCGGCGTGACCTGAAATAAAATGGCATAAGGCATAAAACAGGCTTCGACCACACGGCTTTGTACAAACACAAAAGCCACCAATGTGCCGATAATCACCGCACACACAAAAGCCAGTAAAGTAATTTTTAGCGTGACCCACAAACTGCCAAATAACACACTGGACTGATTGATCATCGCCATAACGATATCACTCGGCTTTGGCACCACATAAATAGGCACTTCTAGCTGTTGAAAACTCAACTGCCAAAACAACAGGAAGATCAAACCAAGCCCAAGTGGCGCAGCAATACGTTGAACCGTTGGATGTTGTATCAAAGGTTTAATCATGATGATGTCCTCCACTTGCCTCAGCCAATAATTGCGATAGATGCGAACATTGTTGAATAAAGATGTCTGAGCTTCTAAAGGCTTCATCACGTAGATAAGGCCCTTCAATTTCCAGATCGGCGACCACCCGCCCAGGTCGCGCGCCCATCACAATCACGCGCGAAGATAAATACACTGCTTCATAAATACTATGCGTGACAAAAACTACGGTTAAATCACGTTCAGACCATAATTGGCGAATATCGCTATCCAGTTTATGGCGGGTAAACTCATCCAATGCGCCAAAAGGTTCATCCATTAACAATAAGTCTGGTTCTGTCACCAGTGCCCGAGCCAATGAAGCGCGCATTTGCATGCCCCCTGAAAGTTCGCGTGGGTAGGCTTTGCTAAACTTCTCTAAACCCACGGCTGCTAAAGCCGCCATCACTTTCGGGGTGCTAACTGATTTTGAGATATGTTGTAAATCGAGTGGCAAACGAACATTGTCTTCAATATTGCTCCACGGCATGAGCGTTGCTTCCTGAAACACCATAGCCATTTTGCATTGGGATTGAATATCAGCTTTACCATTCCAGCGCACCACTCCGGCAGATGGGTGCTCCAGATCAGCAAACATTTTGAGTAAGGTACTTTTACCGCAACCTGATGGCCCAAGTAATGAAACAATCTCACCACGTGCAATATTTAAATCTAAACGCTGTAATGCATTGGTGCCATTCGGATAAATTTTCTCTACGCCTCTGGCCATGATCATTGGCGTGACAAAGCTTGAAGATTCATGGATTGGCGTATCCATTGGTAAAGCAGAATTCATATGGTTTCCCCTTTGTGCCAGTGCCCTATTTTTTAACCCTAAAAAATCCTGATCGACATTCCAGATTATTTGGCTGGTTTAATAAATTGCGTGGTATAAGCGGTTTTCCAATTGGTTTTAGTGTTCAGCAACCCTGCACTCACCATAAAATCTCGCGTTGCTTTCCAACGTGCATCCGTCATAACGCCAATGCCTTGAGTCTTGGCATCGCCACCATCAATCAATTTCAATTTCCGCATTTGTCCTACAGCAAAGGTGAGTAACTCATCATTCATATTCGGATTTTCTTTTTTAATGATGCTATTGCCCAAACGTGGATCAGCTAAATAGTTTTTCCATCCCTCCATCGAAGCTTTGACAAAACGGCGCAGCACATCAGGTTTGTTTTGATTGACATCATTTCGTGTCACTAAAATACCGCCATAAGCTGGATAGCCTGCGTCAGCAAATAAAAAGAAATTACTCGATGGTTCTGCTTTTTTGGCTTGAAAGACTTCAGAGGTCGCATAGGCTTGTTGTGCGACATTTTTGCCTGCTAAAAAAGGCTGCATATTGAAGGTATACGGGCGAGCTTGTGCTGCATCTAATTTATATTTACCTTTTAACCAAGGCCACCAGCTTGCTTGTCCACTGGTCGAAACAAGAATGGTCTTTCCTTTCAGATCGGCCAAAGACTTTACATCGTTATGGGTTAGTACACCTTGCGGATCAAACTGAAATGGCGCTGCAACCGCTTTAATCGGAAAATTGCTTTCAATGCCTTTTAAGACCTGTAGATCATAGTTAATAATGATGTCAGCACGTTTTGATAATAATAAAGTCATGTTGTTGACTTGTGGCCCACCGATTTTAATATCGACATCAAGGCCGTATTTTTTATAAATTCCTTGTGCTAGTGCCTGATAATATCCACCTTGCTCAGCTTGCGCATACCATGTGGTTTGTAACACAAGTTTATCGGCTGCATAACTGGTTGAGCTGAGAACGGTGACAAAGCCCAATAACGCGCTCGCGATAACAGTACGTCGTCCTTTGCCTACATAGTGTTGAATATTCATAAGTAACACCCCTAAATCTGTATGGATTCATCTTGCTATTCTTTTTAGGGGGTCAATCAATGTATAAGCTACACATTTCTCTCAAAGCCAAACTCAAGTGGCTTTGTCCCCGAAAGAGGAACAGCAAACGCTGTAGAGCAATGTCCCGCGTGTTTGGTACACACTGACCGCTTATACTCAGTAAGGATTTAGCAAGCTCTGTGCCAAGATTGGTTTCACTTTATTTTTCATAGGCATAATCTAGTCTGAATTTATTTTTGATTATTTTTAGATGAATAAACCATATTCATTATCTTGTTTTGTAGGCCATAAAAAATTAGACTGTATTAAAAATGCACTATTTTAAAACAGCTCAATGCGCAGAAATGAATCACTGATGCTGACGATTTAAATCCATATAAATATTTCAATGCAATCTTTTATAGATTGCTTGTTCATCTCGACACAATTGATCCAACAACAAATCTTTATCAGTTTCCCGATATTTCATGCTCAAGCCCATTGTATAAATTGCTTGTGCTGAATGTCTTCCACGAGCTGCTTTATAAACTGGTATAAAAAATGCTTATATGTTTATGTCAGAGTAGAAGCGTTCAGCATACAGTCACACCAACTGCTATGTGGGTCATTGCTCAGAAATCAGCTCACGCTCTTCATAAGAAAATATCTTTTGGAGAAAGTGCGGCTCTTTTTTGAATGTGACCCCGTCTCTTTCAATTGATTGGATTGGGTCACGGTTTATCCAAAAGATGAGGTTGAAATATGAATAGCGCCAACATGACTCCAATCGCTGAAAATGACTACAGCTTAGAAGAATTACAAAAAGAAGCCCGTATGGGCGCTTTGGGACAAGAAACCTTTGAACGTGAAGTTCGGGTGATTGATTTATCCAACTTTGAACAACGAAAGTACGAGATTGCAGAACAGCTTTGGGCAGCAGCAACGGATATCGGTTTTTTTCAGGTCGCAAATCATGGTATCCCGTTGGAACAGATTCAAACAGCTTTCAAGATGACACAGCAATTTTTTGCTTTGCCCGAACCTGTCAAAGCGCGTTATCCACTGAATCGCAATGCGGGTTGGGAAAGTAAGGCACAAGTTCGTCCTTCGACCAGTACGCCAGATCAAAAAGAATCCTACCAAATCACTCGTCCCCGGATGGAAGGACTTTACCCAAGTGAGCAGGAATTACCGAACTTTAAAAATACCATGCTGGCATTTGAACAAGCATGCTGGCAAGTCGGTATGAAAATACTGTCCTGCTTTGCTTATAAACTGGGTTTTGCCGATAACTTCTTTGCACTGGCACATGATCCTGAGCAGGACAGCTATCAAAGTACCTTAAGAATGCTACATTACTACGCAATTGATCCTGCGCTTAAAGATCAATTGGGACTATGGCGTGCGGGTGCGCATACCGATTTTGATTGTTTAACCCTGCTGTTCCAACGTCAAGGACAAGGTGGTTTGCAAGTCTGTCCTGGCAAGGATATGGAACAACAGCAATGGACCAGCATTGCCCCCCTTGATCAGGTGATTACCTGTAATATTGGCGATATGCTGATGCGTTGGAGTGATGACCAATTACCTTCTAATTTCCACCGCGTCAAAAACCCAGAAGCCAATGAATATCAAGGGCCGCGTTATAGTCTGGCGTTCTTCTGCCAAGCCAATGAAGATGTGATCATTGAAAGCCCACAAAAGAAATATCCTGCAATCACGGCGAAAGAATATTTAAAACAAAGAATTAGTGCGAATTTTAAAGGGAAATATTAATCCTCTATTCTTTGCAGACAGAGATAGATCGTCTCTGTCTGTTCTTTCAGCTTTAGTCTATTTATTTTTATCATCTACGGTGGTGTTTGCGGTCTTTTGTGTGATCTCTTCTGATTTCTTTTCTGGGGTCTTTTTTGAGGGATAATGATTTTTCCCGTACCTAAACTTCGGAAGAAATAATTAAAAAGATAAATAAATAAAAAACCAAAATAAAAAAACGGGAATATAGTAAAGACACTAAACGTACTTTCCCAAAAAAGTACACCAATCCGATAATTATAACCGAACTGGATAAGTGCACCTCTACGACTACCATCCTGAAAGGAGATATTCTCTAAAAGAAAATGACTCATCCCCATGATAAAGCAGAATAAAAATATCCCTGAAACAATTGTTTTTTTAATCAGTGGCTTCTCCAGCCACGGATGTTTCTTCGATGCCTCAAACTCAGCTTGAAAGAATTTACGATAAATTTTTTCCTGAAACGCCTTGTTTACGCCTACTTTCTTAATAAATAACAGGCACATGTAACAACCCAAAACAAAGGCTAAAACAGTACAATAAATACTTGAAAGAATAGTAAAAAATGGCAATCGACCTTTAGTCCCCACCGTAATCAACATCTGCTCTGTGATATAACGATAAACCTCATACTGCCACTGATTGCGTGGATATGCTGGAAATAAAAATAGCGGTAAAACGAATACAATAATCAAAAGGGCAATATGTATTTTGGTCTGTCTTTTTTCTTTAGCTTGTTGTTCAAGCGCCAAACGCCTTTGTTCTAATTTTTCTTGCTTCTTTTGCTTTGTATGCTGTTCAAGCAATTCTCTTGCTACATAGCGTTTTGTTGACATAAAAAATAGAAATAAATATTTAGGTTATATACAAAAAATCTTAATTAAAAAATAAAAAGATTCGAATATTAATATGCTTGAGGATTCTAAATTAAAACGAATCACCTTCCAATATTCTAGAGTCAATATATTTTTCAATATACAGTCAGAGATTGACGATCTCTGACTGAGCTAAAGCTTCAGTGATCCATAAAGGTTGAGATAAATGATGCACATCACAATTACTGCCGCCACCAATTCGATCTACCACTAAAAAATCACTGTTTGCTTCTAAGGTAATTAAAGGATGGTGCCATACCCCTTGATGATAAGTAATCCCCTGTTTTCCATTGCTGATAAAAGCATAAATTAGCTGCTCATCAGGTCGTGTTTGGTCAAATGGCAACGCCACAACAATAATAAACTTCTGTTGTTGCAACGGAATAAAAGACTGTGAACCATGAGGATGCCGTTCCATCATCTCAATCTGAAATGGAATCTGAGTTGCAAATAAATTGTGAAAAATGCTCATCCCAACCGCAACCTGCTCTCCTGAACATTGTGCCAGTGATACTGCGTGATAACGTTCAGTGAGTCCCTGATTAATTGGAATAAAGTCTTTACCATTTTTTTCAATCACATCACCAAAAGGAGCAAAGCTGTCCTGAGTTAAAGGTTGAATCTCAATATTTTTTTCATGCATATATTTATTCTCTGCCATTTCTTATCAGCCTCATTGAATCACAATGAGGCGATTACTCATGAGAAATTACTAACCACTTTTCCCCATAAACGAATCCGGCTAATGCCGCCATCAGGGATCATATTGACGCGGATATAGTTCACTTTTTGATGCTGAATGACTTCTTCTAGATATTCATGAATATTGTCCATCGTTAAAGGTTGCTGTTCCAATAAAAATGGCCAGAACATACTCTGTGGAATCAGTTGTGCATCGGTTGCATCTTCAATATAAGTCGCTTGTATTGAACAAAATGCAGGGAAATTACCTTTAAAATATGCGGTATCAACTTCAATTTTTTCAACTGATCCAGCTTGTCCCAAAGCAATAATGCACCAGTCAAAACCAGGTGCACGACGGCGTTTAGTTTCCCAGCCATCACCCATGTTTAAACCACGATCAGGATTGAGCAAATTATTTGGATGCCCGAAATGTGCATCACTAAAAGCCACAATACGCCCGCCATTTTTTAAACCAATCAGGTCGATCTGCTGGGATGTATCTACATTTTCCACCACCACACGGCCATATACCCTTAAACGAGCAATCCCGCCATCCGGGAAAATATTGATGCGGATATGCGTAATTTTCTGTGCGCTACAATCAAAAAAATGATGCTGGTCTGGGAATAAAACCGAATTTTCTAATAAGGGTATCCATTCGATATTGTCTAATTGATTGTCTGGTGCATAACATCCTTCTACCGAGGCAGAAGCTGGATAATTTCCTGTAAAGAAAGAAGTATCAATATCAAATCCAGATACCAGCCCTGCCACACCTAGACGGACAATACACCAATCATAGCCAGCTTCACGCTTGCGTCGGGTTTCCCATCCGTCCATCCATTTACCATTGTCATCATATTTTCCCTCAACAAATTGAGCTGGCGTGCTTTGCAACATTCTTTCTGCTTGTGCAAAAAACTCATCTGAACAGCTCACAATCGTTGCACCAATTCGGGCATCAGCAAGATTGGTTAACGCTTGAAAATGGCTCGGTAAAGTTACTGTTTTGGCAATATGCACTGTCATCGATTAATCCTGAACATTTCATTTCTATTCTGTTATGCAAAAACCAGTCCAACTGGTCTGACCTGTTATCAAAATATAGCGATTTTTTATCAAGAACAACAACAAAAATAGAAATTTTGTGTAGAATCAAATTGTTCATTTTATAGATAAGGTACGTGGCTTATGAGTCCACAAGCAATGCTCAATGGAAAATCATCTCAGGTGACTGAGCAAGCTGTGGAAGTGATTCATCAACGCATTCAGCAAGGTACTTATCCTGTCGATTCAACACTCCCTTCGCAACGCGATCTTGCCGTCCAGTTAGGCATCAGTCGGGCTTCCTTGCGTGAAGCTTTAACACGTCTTGCTGCCTTGGGATTATTGGAAATCAAGGCTGGCAAAGGCGTTTATGTTATTTCAAAACATAGTCAGGCTGCCGAGCAATGGGAGGGTGAACACCGCGTTTCACTCAAAGATTTCTATCAATTACGCTATGTACTGGAAGGTTTTTGTGCCCTACTGGCTTGTGAATATTTAACTGAAAATGATAAATCGACCTTAGAGCAACACTACCAATCGCTTGCCGCTGCAATCAAACAACAAGACTGGACAACAGCTTCTGAGGCAGATTATGCTTTTCACCAGCACATTATTGAATTGAGCCACAATCAATCTATTATTCAAACACTTAAAATGCATACTGAATGGATTAAAAAGAGTCAGATTCTGCCTTTTGTTCAGCCGAATCTGGCATTTAAAACCATTCAGGAACATGAGCTGATTCTACAAGCCTTGTTTAGACAAGATGCAGAAGCGGCTGAAAAAGCCATGCAAGCGCATATTATTGGTGCGGCACAACGAGCAGGCGTATATTTCTCTCGACATCCCAATTGAATGTCACCAAACCACTCAAATTAATTGCTTAAATCATTACCCTGCACCACTTTGCATCATGTCCCGAACCACATCAATGCAAGCTCAATAATTATGCATTTAAATAAAGCATAACAACTGGTATGACCAGTAAAACCAGTTATTAAAATTGGCACACTTCTCGCTTAGAACTGTTTAGAAACTTTTTAAATATTTAGGATCTGAACAATGAATATTGCAATTGTTGGTGCTGGTATGGGTGGTCTAACTGCGGGTATCGCTTTAAAAAAATTTGGCCATCAAGTTACCATCTATGAACAAGCAGCCGAGATCTTACCTGTAGGTGCAGCGATTTCACTTTGGTCAAATGGCGTGAAGTGTCTTAATTATTTAGGTTTAACCGACCAGATTCAGGCCTTAGGCGGTCAAATGGAATCTTTGGCCTATGTGGATGGTCTCAGTCAGCAAACCATGACGCAATTCAGCTTATCACCTTTATACAAGGAAGTTGGACAACGTGCCTATCCTGTTGCCCGAGCCGATCTACAGCATTTATTAATGCAGCAATTTGGTCTGGAAGATATCAAACTGGGCATGAAAATGACTGCGATTGAAACGCATCAAGATGAGGTGACCATTCATTTTCAGGATGATTCTCAGATTAAAGCTGATTTACTGATTGGTGCAGATGGTACACATTCCCTCACCCGACAATTTGTACTGGGTTATCAAGCCGAACGTCGATATGCAGGTTATGTGAACTGGAACGGATTGGTCGAAATTGATGAAACCATTGCACCTGCCATGCAATGGACAACCTATATTGGTGAAGGTAAACGCGTATCACTGATGCCTGTTGCAGAAAACCGTTTCTATTTCTTTTTTGATGTGCCATTAGATGCAGGGCTAACTAATGACCGTGCCTATTATAAACAAGAGCTAAAGGCCCATTTTAAAGGTTGGTGTGAACCTGTACAAAAACTCATTGACCGTTTAGATGCACATAAAACCAACCGTGTTGAAATCCACGATATTGAACCGTTTATGGACTTCTACAAAGGACGTGTCGTGTTATTAGGCGATGCAGCACATAGCACCACGCCTGATATTGGACAAGGCGGCTGTCAGGCCATGGAAGATGCGATTTATCTTGCTCGTGCCCTGCAAATTAATACCTTTGGTCTGGAAGATGCATTGGCACGTTATCAAAACAAACGTAATGATCGTACTAAGGAAATGGTCTTAAGAGCGCGTAAACGCTGTGATGTCACTCATATGAAAGACCCTCAAGTGACCCAAGAATGGTATCAGTCTCTCTATCAGGAACAAGGTTCACATATTATGCAAGGGATTATAAGCAATATCGTTGGGAACCCCCTGGATTAGATCTTTCCAGTTTTCGCCCCCTATTGAGGGGGCTTTTTTTCAACGGACTTTTAAGACATAAAAAATGCATATCTCGATTGAAATATGCATTGATCGAACAAGTGATTCCTTAGAATTTATAAGTCAATGCAAAACGGTTCTGTAAGAAGTTCTTGTCATAACGTGGAGAGGTCTGGATACCCGCAAAATTACTGACACTGAAACCTTTTAAAGCCCCTGTAAAATTATAAATCCCAAACAGCATATATTCAGATTGGTTTCGGCTGGCAACATGCTCTGCTTCCTTTAAATCCATAAAAGAATAACGCGCTCCAGCAATCACCTGATCAGACACTTTCCCTTCCAAAGACAACATGAAGGCATTACCCGCACCTAAATCCTGAGTACTGGTAAAAAATGGCTGAGCAAAAATTTCACCTGAAGAGGTTTTGGCAGCATACGGCGTTAAAAGTGCGCCATTCAAATACCCCTCCCGATCCGGTTTAATGTAGTTATATGCAACTTTTAAAGTCGCCTTAGATAATAGCTTAACTGCCGCCTGTGCACCAAAAATCTGACTATTTACCTCACCAGCTAAAGCTTTGCCTTGATCTTTACCTGAAATATATTGCAGTGAAAACTCAGGAGCATATTTAATCTTCGGCATTGCCAAATCAGCTTGTGTATAGATCAAACGGGTATAGTCATCATAACTTTGATACCACAACTGCGTTTTTAGACTTTGATCTTCGGCTAAGTTGAACCGCTTCCCGACACCCACTGACCAGACACCATCGGTTTCCAGATTCGAGTTTTGACGAGAGCTTTTTGTGAATTCATCTTCGCCATAACTTTTATATTTATTAACTTTGGTCAGACGCAAGAAATCGTCATTGTTCCCAATCTGGACATCGGCTGCCTGATATAAAAACATCAAAACACGACGGTCTGCATAATCTCCCATAAAGGGTAAATTGAGACGCTGATTACCAATGGTCACTCTGGCTAAATCATTCTTCCAACTTAAATAAGCTTCTGCCAGACCATCTCGATCCTCTTGCAGTTCAGGTACTTCGTCATTTTTATTTTTCTCATCTAATCGGCGTTGTATATCATATCCAACACCTGCCTGTATGCCATAAAAAGGCGCAGTTTCATATTTAATATAGCCGCCGATGACAGCCGTATCCTGATTCAAATTATCCACAAAATAAGCATTATTGAGTGAGTAATAGGCCGATTTCACTGCGCCATGAACACTTCCACAGGCAAATGCCGCAACCAGTCCATCACCCGCCTGACAATCTTGTTGCAGATTCAACAGATGATTTAGACTGGTATCAGCCGCCCATGTCTGCATGGCTGAAGTCATCGCGAGCATGAGCATTGCTGATTTTAATTTAAAATTTCTCATAAAATTCCCCGTAAGATTTCATTTAAAAATCGCTTTAGGTCTTTAAAATCCTGTTTTTGGCTTTTTCAAGACAAAAACTCCCCTAGACCTATTCAGTGTTGAATAAGCAACTTTTAAATTTTTCGAATAAAAAGTGTGGTTAGGTTAAAAAATCAGTCCCAAATTTATCTCGATCAATGCCCTGAATTTAGAGACACCGTGGCGACATCAACAGACTTTTTACTAAATGGTAAGTGGTTAAAAATGATGTTAAGCAAAATGGCGGTGATACAAGCGGAGCTAATGCCTGAATGCAATAAGGTTTTTACCCATGTTGGGAATTGTGCATAGAACTCCTGATTGACAATAGGAATCATGCCAATTGCCAGTGAAGTCGCCACAATAATCAGGTTTTTGTGATCGTTATAATCAACTTTGGCTAAGGTTCGTATACCACTTGCGGCAACTGTACCAAATAACACAATGCCAGCACCGCCCAAAACAGGCATCGGAATCGAAGCAACCAGACGCCCCACGATCGGCAATAATCCCAGAATAATTAAAATGCCACCCGCAGTCGCCACCACAAAACGGCTTTTCACCCCTGTAATCGCAACCAACCCGACATTTTGAGCAAAAGCCGTTTGCATAAATGAACCAAAGATCGGAGAAATTGCACTCGATAACATATCCGCGCGCAAACCATCCCCAATACGTTTCGAATCCACTTTAGTTCCAACAATTTCACCAATCGCGATAATATCGGCCGTGGTTTCCGTCATGATCACCAAGGTCACAATTGTCATGGAAAGAATGGCAGAAAACTCAAATACAGGAGAACCGAAATGGAAAAAGCTAGGAAATGCAAAAATAGAACCTGCAGCAACCTTTGAAAAGTCAGTAAATCCAGCAATATAAGCAAGCACCGTCCCTAGAATAATTGCTGCCAAAATTGCGAGCCGACGTAAAATCTGGCTACGCAACATACTAAAAATAATCACAATCGCCAGCGTCATCACCGCTAAACCAACATTGGCTGGATCACCCCAGTTTTCAGCTTTAGGATTACCGCCCATAATCCAGCGGATCGCAACAGGCATCAGTGAAATACCAATCATGGTAATCACACAACCCGTCACTACAGGTGGAAAGAAGCGAATGATTTTTGCGAAAAATGGCGTCAGCAATAAACCAATTAAAGAGGCGACGATCACAGCACCAAAGGCAGATGCTAATCCTCCCCCCGTACTCACAATAGCCAAAATGGTCGCAACGCCTGCAAAAGAAACACCCTGTACAATCGGTAATTTTGCCCCGAAATGTTTAAAACCTATGGTTTGTATAACCGTCGCCAAACCACCTACAAATAAGGCAGCAGCGACCAGTAATCCAATTTCTGAAGCTTCCAGACCTGCTGCGGCGCCAATAATCAATGGCGGTGCAATGATTCCACCATACATAGTCAACACATGCTGTAAACCATATAAGATGTTTTTATTCATGCCTAAATATTGATGTTCTGCCGAGATAAGTTCATCTCGTTCTGGATGGGTGTTGTCTTGATGCATGGTTAATTCCTCAAATTAAATTCATAAGGTCCACATTGCTTGCGTTGATTTAGCTGCCACGATAAGTTGAATATGAAAAAGGACTGATCAATAGAGGTACGTGATAATGCTGTTGCGTATCCACGACCTTAAAATCGATACAGACACTTGGATAAAAACTGTCTGTGTTCAAAGCCTGAAAATAATCCCCCACTTCAAAAATCAATTGATAATTGGCTTGGATGAATGAGTCGATTTTGAATGCAGGAATACGACCATCTGCATCTGTGAACTGTTCATCCAGCAAAATATATTGATGATTGATTTCCTGACGTAATTTCACCAATACCAGACGAGCTGGCTGACCAAGTGATGCATTTAAAATATGTGTGCTAATACCCGCCATTATTGAATTTCCTGTTTTAAACGAATCAAGGCAATTTCAGCCAATTGTTGTTTTACTTCGGCTTGCTCTTGTTCAACCGTATTGAGTAATCGACGTTGTAGTTCAGACAAGATCTGTTGCCCCGAACGACCCGCAGCGCGAATCAGGAAAATATGTCCAAATTTGTGCTCATAATCTAAATTGCCCTGATATAGCGCGAGTTGTACGACAGCGTCTGTTTCAACTTGGGCTTGTTCACGTTGAGAAAATTGCTGTTCTTTTTCAGACAAAACCGATGCTGCTTTTTTCTCACCAATGCGCGGATGTTGTGCCAAAGCTTCAGCAATATCAGACCATGACCATGTCTGGGCTTGTGCAACAGCAATTTGATAAAGCTGGTCTTTAGACAAATAAGGACGTTGTTGTACCAGTTCAGAACCCCAAGTCGGGATATGTACACACGCTTGTAACACACGCCCTGCTTCCACTGAGTCCAGTTGATTGAATGTTTCTAGCTGCATCGCTGCTCCAATTTAACGCATTGTCTGACTGGTCAGACCAGATGTATTAAATTAAGCAATGACTATGCCAATTATTATGTGTGGAGCTTTGAATAGCATTTATTAAAAATGAGCTGGATATCTAAATAAAAAAACGGCAATCGCTGAGGATTGCCGTTTTATGTTTTTAACGGTAAATAAGGATTTAGTTCAAGCTATACGCAATCACATAATCACCATGATCAGGCGATTGACGCGCACCACCCGCAGTAATCAATACATATTGCTTACCTGATTTCGGTGACACATAACTGATTGGTGTACCTTGGCTGCCCACTGGTAAGCGTGATTTCCAAAGCTCTTTGCCCGAAGATGAATCGAGTGCGCGCAAGTAATAATCTTGAGTTGCAGCAAAGAACACTAAACCACCTTGAGTTGCCATTGGACCACCAATGGTTGGCATACCAATCGGAACAGGCAAGCCCATTTTGATTCCCATTGGGCCTGTATCCTGTACAGTTCCCATTGGCACTTGCCATGCAACCTGACGGGTTTTCATATCCACTGCGGTCATGGTGCCATACGGTGGTTTTTGGCAAGGGATCATCAATTTCGACCAGAAACGATCTTTATTGACTTTGTACGGCGTACCTTTCATTGGTACCGCGCCCATACCTGTATTGACTTTTTCACCGCCATTCGCCTCAACAGCCAAATCTTCAGGTGTTTGTTCAATCAACTGAATCCATAGGCCTAAGCGCATGTCATTGACGAACATATATTGATGGCTTGGATCAAAGGCAATACTGCCCCAGTTCATGCCGCCTAGAGAACCTGGGAAGCTCAATGATTTATCCGTACCCGGTGCAGTAAACAAGCCTTCATAACGCATTGATTTGAAGTTGATACGGCACATCAATTGGTCAAATGGTGTAGTCCCCCACATATCAGACTCAGTTAAGGTCTGGTTACCAATCTGTGGCATTTCTACCGAACGTGGTTGTGTCGGGCTGTATTGTTCTCCCGGAATATCCGCAGGCTTCACGGCTTGCTCAACCACTTTGGTTAATGGCTGTCCTGTTACGCGATCCAATACAAAGAACTGGCCTGATTTGGTACCAATTACCACAGCAGGCTTATTACTACCATCCTTCATTGGGAAATCCACCAAGCTTGGCTGCATTGGCAAATCGAAATCCCATAGGTCATTATGCACCGTTTGATAGACCCACTTTTCCTTACCTGTAGTTGCATCTAAAGCAAGAACGGATGAGTTGTATTTGTGATCCAGTGGTTGACGATTACCGCCCCAGACATCGACAGATGAGCTACCCATTGGCAAGAATACCGTGTTCATCTGCGGATCATAAGACATCGCTGCCCATGAGTTTGCTGAACTACGTTTATAGGTTTCTCCATCCTTCAACACATAGTTTGGATCAGGATTGCGAGGATCAAATGCCCAACGTAATTCACCTGTAATGACATCGTATGCACGAATCACACCACCCGGCATATCGGCAGCAAAGTTATCGGCAATACGGCTACCTACCACAATCACAGTACCAGCAATGGTTGGCGCTGAAGTGACTTCAAAACGTGGTGCTGTGGTTCCCTCACCCAAGCCTTTGAGCAAGTCAACGGTGCCTTCTACACCAAAGTCTTTACAACGTTCGCCCGTATCTGCATTGACTGCGATTAAGCGACCATCCGGTGTATTGGTATAAACACGACGTAGGCATGAGGTATTGTTTGCCACCGCTTTTACAGGTGTCGCTCCCGCTAGAGTCGGCTGAACCAATGCTTGCGTTGAGTCAAAATAAGCAACACCACGGCAACGCTCCCATGCGTCCGATTTGGAATTGACTTCCGCTTTCCAGAGTTGTTTACCTGAATCAGCTTCTAACGCAAAAATGTTGTTATGCGGGGTACACAGGAAAATCTTATTGCCCACTTGTAGCGGCGTCATCTGATCTTCTGCACCATTTCCCGAACCTGTGGTGAAATCACCCGTACGGAAACGCCAGACTTCTTTCAACTGGTGCACATTATCGCGTGTGATCTGATCCAGTGCAGCAAAACGGCTACCCCCTGAATCCTGACCATAATGCGCCCAGTTGGTCTGCTTCATATCCGTTTTTACAGGAATCAGTGGTAATGCCTCACCAGAAGCTGTCACGGTTGGATGTGGCTGGAACATCTGATAAAGGCCAATGACCATGCCAATAACCGTCAATATTCCGAGACCATAAGCAGGTAAATCTGCACTTGGTTGAAATTGATAACGACGAATGGCAGGTAAAGTAAACATCAGGGCCGCAAATAAGCCTGCGGGAAACATCAGTCGAGAAAATAAAGGCCAGAACTCCAAGCCAGCATCAAACAACGACCAGACTATTGTTCCCGCAAATACCAATGTAAATAACCAGACACCTAGCGCTTTTTTCTTAAAAATAAAAAGTGCCGCAATCAGCGTTAATACACCTGAAATCACGAAATACCATGATCCGCCTAAGGTCACCAGCTTTACGCCACCGACTGTAAAGAACAGCCCTGTCAGCAATAAAACCAGACCTAAAATAAAACACCATATTTTCAATATGGTATGCGAGCTTGAAGATTCAGACATCTGTCATACTCCTGTATTAGAAATTCACACGCATGCTCAAACCTGCAACCCATGCATCATCAACTTCTTTAACACCAGCAGGTTGATGAATATATTGCAGGTTCGGTCTTAACATGACCGCAGGTGACCACTGATAGGTGTAATTCAGCTCAACATTGAGCTCATCACGCTGAACGGGTACATAATCTGCAGCAAGCGCATCGTATTGGTCATAACCACGACTCTGGTTAATTTCAATCTGACGATCTTTATAACGATCATTTACGAGGTAATTGGCAATACCAAAACCAATTGAATCATTTGGACGACCATCAAAAGGCCCTTTGTACCAAAGTGCCAGTTGCTGGGTACTGTTGACTGCTGTTGTGGCTTTATCATTCACCACGGCATTGAAACTGACGTACAAACCACGTTTTGGATCGTCGCCTTTTTGGCTGAGTTGTTGTTGTGCATTGAGCCAGAAACTATGTTTACCATCATGTACCTTGCCCACGGTCGCAATATCATTTGCTTCAGCAGTTGAATAGAGTGCCCCGACTTTATATTCACCAGACAAGCCATTAAAGACAGCAAGTTTTGGTCGCCATGCCAGCTCTACAGGAATGGTCGCCCCTTTGACGTGGTCCATATCCAAATTAAAACCATCACTATTCCCATCAGTTTTAACATTGTCTGGATTGACCTCATAGACACCTACGCCCAGTGTCCATTCAGGTGCGAATTGATATTTAACATTGGCGCCCCATAATCCAACAGGTAAGTTGTACCAGATTGAACCAATCGACTTTCCAAGCTGACCACCACACAGTAACAGGTTCTGAAATTCGCATTGCGAGCCATTAAAATCTTCTGACATACCCATACGGCCAATCTTGAACTGCACCGTATTATCAACAAAGCCCTTTTTCACCCATGCCTGACTCAAACGCCAGATTTTGCCGCGACCGTAGATTTCCTGTGAATTGCCTAGCGCACTAGAACGAGGATCTTTAATCCGATCCAGCGTTAGCGCATTACCATCACGTTTGGTGATTAAAAGACTGGCACTAGTATTTTTCCAGCCTGCAATTTTCTCTAAATCAAAATTGGCGCCTAAAGACAATTGCGCTGCATTTTTAAAAGTATTGTTATCGTCATAACCACCATCCAGATTAGTGGCACTTTGACTCATGATCGAGGCCGTAAATTTATAGCCTTCTTTTTCCAGTTGCTGACGCTGGCCATCCCAGTCACCCAGTAGCCATTGGCGATCCTGTGACCACGGCTGATCTGCAAAACTAGCTTGAGCAGCACATACCGCAACTGCCAGACAGCTCATTTTGAGTAATAATGCATTCGATTTCATATTCAGCCTCCTTGCCGTTTATTTCAGTTTCACAGCTGAACTGAGTTCAGATGTCGCACCTACACGGTCAGTGATATTTGCTGTCACTGAAGCAACTTGCGCTGTTGGTTTCCAAGTCAGCGTTGCAGTTCCTTGTGCATTGGTTGCAGCAACCGCTGAACCTAAATAAAACTCTGCTTCATTTGAATTTGCCGATGAGTTTCCAAAAAACTCGACCTGATAACGCTGATTCGGCTGCCCTTTTACTTCGACTGCAATTTGTCCTTGAGACAAGGTTAATTTTGGTGCCTGAATATTCTGGTTCGGTTGCGCATTACAGCCTTGCTCATTGGCCTGTTTACAGGTCTTCTGCAAGTTAGCAGGATCAATCTTGACGCCATGACCGCGAGAACCCACATAATGCGCATGTTCCAGTCCAGGAACATTAAAAACAATCGCGCCTACACGTTGATTCGGTACGCAGCTTCCGCCTGCTTCACAACGTTTAATCTCTTTAGCATTATTCCAGATTTGGTTTTTAGTCAATGTAATATGTGCATCCGCGTCTTTCTCGGAACGAATCGCGATGCCGACCCGATTGCCATGTACTTTATTACTATCAAAGATATTGCCATCACCGGTCAGGTTAAAGCCGTTGGAGTTATTGGTTAGCTCGTTATAAGCAATATAGTTACGCTTGCCCCAGTTGATCTGTAAGCCATCTGAGTAATTTTCAAATTTATTGCCGATCACCGCATTGTCATTGCCCCACAGGATCTCGATGCCCTGTGAAGGTTCAGGATTTGCTGCTGTTGAAATAAAATGGTTGTTTGCCACAAGATTAAAGGCAGCGCCACGAGTTAACTCAAGACCATCACCATTGTCCTGAAAATAGTTATTCAGCACTTTGTTGTTATTGGTTGTGGTCGCTGTTGGATTACCTTTGCCATCATCACCCGTCAGCATCACACCTGCGCCGCCGTAGTTATGCATGATACGGTTATTTTGAATCAGGTTATTACTAGCACGGTTCATCAGAATACCGATACAGAAATGGCGGATTTCCAGCCCTTGAATAGTCACACCATTGATATCGCGCAATACAATGCCTGGTAAAGTCGTGGTACGGACATTGGTCCCGAACTGCCCTTCAACTGCACCAGGACAGGCTTCAACACCAGTTCCTTTAATATAATTCGATCCATCGACTGCAATAAACTCACCTGTTTTTGCCCATTGCGTCCCAATGATTTTTACAGGCGCTTTGATCTCAGGTAATGGACTGTTGACCTTAATGGCATAAGGCGCTTTGCCTACTGCCTGAATCAGAATCTCGCTGGCTTCAGTCGGCTTGCTATTGGCTTGTTCAATTGCCCAACGCAAAGAACCTTTATCTTTATCATCTTGATAACGATCAACAACATAAGTTTCTGCTGCTGCCATTCCCGAAACCGCCATCGCCACAGCTAAAGTGCTTAAACGTAAGTAAATTGCTTTCATGTCTAAAAATCCTTTTTAAATTATTGTGTAGGTTGAACTGTTTTTAAAAACTGTTTCAGTTGCGTGACGTCGATCTGACCCGGCGCCGAAGCTTCACCAATCATGCCAAAACTGAAGCTGCCGCCCATATTGGCCGTCGCAATGCGGGAAATCGTTCCAAGCTTACCCATCGACATGGTAAGTAATGGCTTTTTAGATTGCTGACTGACTTTCAATGTCGCATTCATGAGGGTAAACACGTCCTGTTTGCTTTGTGGCATGACTGCAATTTTAAGAATATCTGCCCCTAACTCATCTTGCTTAAGCAAGCGTTTAATGATTTCAGCCTCAGCGGGTGTTTTTTGGAAATCATGATTTGACATCACAATCAGCACTTTTTTCGCATGTGCTAATTTGACCGTATTCTTCACAATTTGCTGATCGCGGAACATTTCCACATCCAGCATATCCATAAATGGTTGCTGTAAATAAGCCTGATAGGTCTTGCCATAATCTGCATCACTAATGGTTAGTTGCCCGCCTTCATTATGAGTACGAATGGTAGCAATCATCGGCTTAGTACCGAGAATCTGTTTTAATTCATGCCCCAAGGCAATCACTTGCTTGCTATCACTGGCAAAACTCAGTAAATCAATCCGAAACTCGGCGAGATCCGCATCAGCATTGGCAGCAATCACTTTTGCCTGTGCAATCGCCTGCTCTTTGGTTTTGGCCGTAATTGGTACAATAGTTTTCACAGGCAGTTTTGCCAGTTCAGATAATTCAACCTGTTTGTGCAGATTGTCCTGTGCTTGTACGCTTTGAACCATCAATAGAGGGCTAACAAGCAGCATCAATGTTGCCAGTGTTTTCATTTTCATCTGTATCGTCCTTAATAATAGATTTGCTCATTCAGCGGGGTCTTAGCGAATTTTGATTAAATGATAGGATAAGCTTTCGGCTGGACTTACTTTGGTTCCGCCCTGAGAAGCGCTTGAAGCTTCGTAAGGGCAAAAGCATTGTCATCCGTAAGGTTCACTTCCGATACCACATTCGTAGCATAGCTACTCGTTTTACGCTCAGATTGCAGATGACATTCCCGAGTAGCTAATTTCTACATATGTTTCTTTAATATATTTAAATATCAAAGAATACGGTTTCATCATCACCTTGAATACGAATATCAAAGCGATAAACCACTTCACCATCCACTTCGCTGCGTTTGGCGATTAAAGTCTGACGACGTACTGCCCATTCAATACTGTTTAGCACTGGATCATTGGCATTGGCATCCACTTCATCTTCAAAATAAACACGAGTGTGTAAGCCGATATTGATGCCGCGCGCAAACACTGCCACAGCAATATGCGGCGCCTGAATTGAACCTTTACGTCCAGCAACAGCGCCCGGTTTTACCGTATTAAAGCTCCAGAAACCTGTTTCAAAATTGGCACCTGTACGGCCCCATCCAAGAAAATGTGGATCGGCAGTTTTACCTTGAGTATCCGCCTGACTTGGATAAACACCATTTGCATCCGCCTGCCAGATTTCCAGTAATACATCTCTTAATGGCAAACCAAGACCATCAAATACCTGACCTTCGAGACGAATACGTTGTCCTTGAGTTTGCTCGTTGACTAACTGGTTATCAAAGTTATGCTCAAATACTTCAATATTGGCTTGTTGCGGTAATAAACCGATATGAACATAAGGACCACCTGTTTGTGATGGGGTTTCCTTTAATTCCTGAAAATTCCATGCATTCATCGTATGTCTCCCTTAGGTCAAATCATTTTCAAAATAAGTCGCACGACGACCACGAAGATGAATATCAAAGCGGTAACAACGACTATCTGCTTCGATAAAGTTGTTTTTATCTTCCAGTGCGATCAAGGCACGACGCTGATCTTCCGACGGAATAGTTTTCAAAATCGGGCAAGTATCAATCAAGGTATCGCCTTCAAAATAGAACTGCGAAATCAGACGCTGTGCCCAACCATCTGCAAGTAGGGAGAAATGAATATGCGCTGGACGCCATTCATTAATACGGTTACGCCACGGATATGGACCCGGTTTGATGGTACGGAAAATATAAAAGCCATTTTCATCGGTTAAAGTACGACCACAGCCACCAAAGTTAGGATCCATCGCACCAATGAATTTGTCATTCGGATGACGATAACGACCAGATGCATTAGCTTGCCATACTTCAAGCAAGGCATTTTTTACAGGGCGGCCAAACTGATCACGTACATAACCATGCACAATGATACGTTCACCAACAGGTAGACCTTCTTTGGCATAGTTCAAGATCAGATCATTATCTTTAGGGCCAAAGATATTCGGTGAAAAATGCGGTGAAGTGACTTCAGTCAACGTCTCATTAATAGAAATCAATGCATTCTTTGGCGAGCGTAATACACTGGTCTTATAGCCGGGTGTATATGCTGGCGGATGATCATCAGTATTACGTTGTGGGTATGCACCTAATGTATGCTTTAACATGCCTGTCTCCTTAATCCTGTGGTTGTGCCGCAACGGGTTGCACGTCGATGCCAAGTTCTTTAAAGACCTCTTCTGCCATATGCATCGCCGCATTTGCTGCTGGTAAACCTGCATATAAAGAACTATGTAAAATCAGTTCTTTCAGTTCATCCTTAGTGACACCGTTGTTGAAGCAGGCACGTAAATGCATTCTGAGTTCGTCTTCACGGCCCAATGCCAATAAGATGGCAATCGTGACCAGACTACGGGTATGACGTGGTAAGCCTTCACGCGACCACACTTCACCCCATGCAAAACGACTAATAAAATTCTGGAAATCCTGATTGAAATCATTAAGGTTCGCTAAAGAGCGGCCGACATGTTTTTCACCCAGTACTTCGGTACGGACTTTCAGTCCTTGCTGATAACGCTGTTCATCATTCATGAACGTTGCTCCTCATCTTGAAAATATGAGCCTTAGGTTGCATCGGTATGAGCAACAAGAGATTTAACAAAAATTGCGATGGCTGCTGCCGTAGCAGGAATCATCAACAAGCTGAGAATGGCGGTAAATGACCAGTCATTACCCAATAGCACTGCGCCAATCCATGCACCAAATACGGCACCGAAACGGCCAATACCTGTCATCCATGCCACACCTGTTGCACGACATTGCGTTGGATAGAAACGAGCACTTAATGCTGGCATTGAAGATTGCGCTCCGTTAATCGCAACGCCTGCACATAGCACAAGGATTGCCAATAAAGTTGGATTGCTGAGACTTTGCCCAACTGCAATTGCAAACAGACCAGCGAGAAAATAAAAACCTGAAATAATACGGTTTGGATTGAAACGATCCATTGCCCAGCCAATGAATAAGGCACTGAGTACCCCACCAAACTGGAACAAGCCACCGATGAACGCCGCGCGTTCCATGGTTGCGCCAGTCTCACGCATCAAGGTTGGTAACCAGCTGGTGAGCAGGTAAACCACCACTAAACCCATGAAATAAGTGGTCCACAATAAAACCGTACCTTTGGCATATTGTTTAGAGAACAGCATGCCAAACACATTTTTCTTTTCTGCCACAGCAGATTTTTCTTCCGGGATATGGAAGCTCTCAGCAGCCTGTGCTTTTTCAGGCGAAATATGGGTTAAGATGGTGCGAATTTTTGCTGAATCTCGACCTTTGACAATCAGAAAACGATAAGACTCAGGCAAAAACAAAATCACCAGAACCATTAAAATCAAAGGCGTCCAGCCACCCAATAAAAATAAGCTGTGCCATCCAAATGCTGGAATTAACCAGCTACTGATAAAACCACCTGTCGCCATACCGAGGTTATAACCACAGAACATACAGGTCACCATCAATGAACGTACCCGTGTCGGGCAATATTCAGAGAATAAGGTCGCTGCATTCGGCATCGCCGCACCAAGACCGATCCCCGTTAAAAAACGTAATACGACCAATTGATTCAAGTTGTCAGCATAAGCAGATGCCAAGGTAAAACCACCAAAAATCAACATTGCAACGGTTAAAACAATCTTGCGCCCGAAACGGTCAGCTGTTGGACCTGAAACCAGCGCACCAATGATCATGCCACCCAATGCCGCACTCATTACTGGCCCAAGCTGGGAACGGTCAATGCCCCAGTCCTGAGTCAATGCAGGTGCAATAAATCCCATTGCAGCGGTATCAATACCGTCAACAAATACAATGAGAAAACAAACAATTGCGATCATCCACTGATATTTACTAATTGGCGCATTATCAATTAATGCTTGTGCATCTACGCTATTTTTCGATGCAGCAAATTCCTGTGCCATAACTGCCTCCTTGTAGGCGAATTCCTTTCTAACCCTTGCGGTTATATGTTTTGAATAAACTTGGACAATGCCTGTTTGAACACTTGTGGCTGTTCAATATTGGACAAATGAGAAGCTGCCAAGATTTCAAGCTGACTGTTTGCAATGTGTTGATGCATAAACTCTGCATCCTGCACCGTTGTAATCGGGTCGTATTGCCCTGCGATAATTAAAGTGGGAAGCTGAATCTGACAGAGTTGCTCCCGAACATCAGCATCGGCTAAGGCACGGCATGCATTGGCATAACCTTGTGCAGGTGTCACAGCCAGACTCTGAATAGTTTTTTGTGCCAGCACATCGTGCGCATAATCAAAATGTTCGCTAAACCAACGGGTATGCGTGGTTTTCACAAGTTCAGCCAAACCGTTTTGCTCTACGCTATCCGCACGGGTATTCCATGCCTCAGCGTTACCAATTTTTGCTGCCGAGTTTGCAACAGTAATGCTGTGAAAACGTTCAGCGTGATCAATTGCCAAAGCCAAAGCAGTGATTCCGCCCATCGAAATGCCACAAAAATGTACTTTTTCAACGGCTAAAGCATCAAGAATATCCACGACATCTTCAGCCAGATTTTGCAAGGTCGTATCAGCAATCACAGTGCTTGTACCATGTCCACGTGTGTCATAGGTAATGACCTGATAGTGCTCAGCCAAAGCTGTCACTTGCGCCTGCCACATACCATGATCGGTTCCCAAAGAGTTAGAGAACATGATCACAGGTGCATCTTTGCGCCCTTGAACCTGAACAGCCAGCGGATGTCCCTGACGATTATTGATATGAGTGACCATGTGCTTACTCTCCTTGTGCTGCATGTAGTACTGCATCGATTTGTGCCTGAATATTGCCTAGGTAAGATGCAGGATTGAACAGATCATCTAATGCCTGATCATTGAAATGGACATTCACTTGCTCCATGTTGGATAACACGGTTTTTAAATGCTGATGCTGGGCAACAGCTTGCTGGCAAGCCTGCTCAACCAGATGGTGTGCATTCAACCGTCCAAGTTTTGGTGCAAGCGCCATCATCACAGCCTCCGCCATGATGAGGCCATGTGTACATTCAAGATTACGTTGCATCGCGTCTGCGTTGACCTGCATGTGCTCAAGCACTTCACTGCTTCGTTCTAAAGCACCTGCACATAGCTGGAAAATTTCTGGAATCGCAAGCCATTCCGCATGCCATGCACCTAAAGCACGTTCATGCTCTTGCACCATGCTTTGATAAACACTTGCCATTAAGGCTGGCACACGATTGGCTGCAGCAAGGATTGAAGCCGCCGCCACAGGATTACGTTTATGTGGCATGGTCGATGATCCACCACGCCCTTTTGCTGCTGGTTCAAAAACTTCTGCGATTTCGGTTTGCATCAGCAATGACCAGTCTTTCGCGATCTTGCCAACATTCCCAACAATCAAAGCAAGCGTACTGGCAATCTCAACCATACGGTCGCGCTCACCATGCCATGTGCATGCTGGAACTGTTAAATTGAGTTGCGCGGCAAAAGCCTGAACCACAGCCGAACCTTGGTCTTGTAAAGATGCCAATGAGCCTGCTGCGCCACCGAGCTGTGCAGTCAATACGCGTTCTTTCATTGCATGCAGACGATCAAGATCACGCTTAAAAGCACCTGCCCAACGAGCAAATTTATGACCTAAAGTAATCGGTAAAGCTTGCTGTAGCCAAGTACGCCCAATCATGACCTGATCACGATATTGTTGTGCTTGCTTTAAGCTCACCTGATATGCCTGTTGCACTTGCTGTTCGATTAACGCCAATGCATCACGACACTGCAAAATCGTTGCTGTATCAATAATATCCTGACTAGTCGCACCCCAATGCACATAGCGAGATGCATCTTCATTCTGCTGTTTCACCAAAGCGGTCAGTTGCTTTACAAATGGAATTGCAATATTGCCAGCCAAGCCTGTTGCTGTAGCCAAAGCATCCATATCGATTTGCGCTACAGCATTTTGACCAACCTGCTCAATGATCATTGCCGCTGAAGCAGGAATGACGTTGACCTGTGCCTGAGCTTTAGCTAAAGCAACTTCGGCCTGCACCATATATCCTAATAAAGCATGATCACTAAAAATTGCAGTGACATCAGGCTGATAAAATAAGCTGGCGTATAACTGGCTCATAACAGACCTCACTCAACACGTTGAATAATCAATGCTATGCCTTGACCGACACCGATACACATCGAACATAAGGCATATTGTCCCTTGATCTGTTCAAGCTGGTTTAAAGCTGTGGTCACCAGACGCGCACCTGAAGCACCCAATGGATGACCTAGGGCAATTGCACCACCATTTGGATTGATGCGTGCATCATCATCTGCCAAACCTAAATCACGGGTGACTGCCAAAGCTTGTGCAGCAAAGGCTTCGTTTAACTCAATCACATCCATCTGATCTAAGGAGAGATT
>NZ_BMDR01000009.1 GCF_014635885.1 Acinetobacter vivianii | reverse complement strand
GTAGAGTTAATCCACCCGATCGCAATGGACCCAGGTCTACGTTTTGCGATCCGTGAAGGTGGTCGTACTGTAGGTGCTGGTGTTGTTGCTAAAGTAACTGCATAATCGCCTAGAGTGATAAAAAAACACCCCTTTGGGGTGTTTTTTTTGCCTATTGTTAGACAATCCTTTTGTAAGAGTGTCCTTAACTGATAGCTTGCTGTCCCAAACTGCACTTATTTGATTTGCATAAAAACGTAATATAAAACGCAAGAAACAGATAAAAGTGCTCAGTGGAATGTTTCACTGAAAAAGGAGTTGGCAGCATGAATGCTAAAGTAAATATTTCAAATCGTGCGGGTGCAAGCTTCCCAGTCCGTCGTATGAATTTTGATTTCGATCAAGTACCAGAATACTGGATGGATGGTTCAGCAGGTTTAACCCATTTCATGACAGGTTTATCTGCACTGTTTCCAGATGGTGAGAAATTATTTATTGATGCGGTACGTGCAGTTCGTTACTACCCAGCGATTAAAGACAACGAAGAACTACAAAAAGAAATCAGTGCGTTTATTGGTCAAGAAGCCATGCATACGCAAGAGCATGTTAACTTTAATGCTTCTGCACAAAAATATGGTCATGATGTAAGAACTTTAGAGCAAATCACTGGGCGTTATATTCAATTTGCCTTAAAGAATTTTTCTAAAGTGGTTAAACCATTTGGTATGACCAGAGAAATGGTCAACCTCACCGCAACAACTGCCTTAGAGCATTTCACTGCGACCATTGCTTCTGAGTTATTGCGTAATCAGCATATTCAGGACTTAATGACCGATGAGACCATGTCGTATATGTGGTTTTGGCATGCAGTCGAGGAAAATGAGCACAAAGCCGTAGCCTATGATGTTTATGAAGCCGTATTTGGTAAAGGTTTAAAAGCTTATAGCTTGCGTACTTCTGCGCTGGTATTTGCGATGGCCTTGATTTTTATTCTTCAGTCCTATTTCACTTTACGTTTGCTTCAACAAGATAAGAAGCTGAACTTTAAAGAATTGGCGATGATTTATAAATATGGCTATAGTCCTTCAAAAGGAATTATTACTGGCATGGCAGGCGAGATGCTAGCTTACTTTAAACCAGGCTTCCATCCAAATGATCTGGATACGGTACAGTTGTTAAAAGACTGGAAAGCGAAACTCGGTTTCTAATTTTCTTATCTTCAAATAAATCGATGTAAAAGGGCAATTTTAATTGCCCTTTTTCTTTTTTACTCATTCATTTCATAGATGATTTTTCAGTGTGACGACATGTCCTAAGATGATGCTTTTCTGACCTTATCTGCACTTATTCGATGCACTGAAAAGGGCGTATAAAAGAAGTATCAGATATGGTTTATGAAGAATATTCACGGATAGGAGAAAAGGGTATGAATGCTAAAGTCAATATTTCAAACCGAGCTGGCGCCAGTTTTCCTGTACGCCGAATGGATTTTGAATTTGGTGAAGTGCCACGTTATTGGGCAAATGGAGATGCTGCCTTAACACATTTTATGACTGCGCTTTCAGCACTATTTCCAGAAGGTGAACAATTCTTTGTGAATAGTACACGTGCGGTGCGTAATGATCCTAAATTGGCTGATCCTAGATTGCAGAAAGAAATCAGTGCTTTCATTGGTCAGGAAGCCATGCATTCGAAAGAGCATTTGGCCTTCAATGCATCCGCACAAGCTTATGGATACAATGTCCGTGAGATGGAAGCGCAAACAGGGCGCCTGATTAATCGAACCATCGGTATAACATCTAAACTATTGAAACCTTTCGGCTTCACCAAAGAAATGATCAGTTTGACTGGTACGTGTGCTTTAGAGCACTTTACCTCGACCATTGCCGAAGAATTATTGAGTAATCCAGACATTCAAGCGATGTTTATGGATGAGACCATGTACCATTTATGGATGTGGCATGCGGTCGAAGAAAATGAACATAAAGCAGTAGCCTTTGATGTGTATGAATCTATGTATGGGCAGGGCGCTAAAGCCTATTTGATGCGGTCATTGGCCTTGGTTATCGCAATGGGCCTGATCTTTATTACTCAATCTTATTTCACTGCAAAACTATTGAAAGTCGATGGTAAGTTGACATGGCGTGATACCCGATACATGTTGAAATTTATGTATGGTTATAAAGGTTTTATGACGCGTCAGATTCCAACTTTACTTTCGTTCTTGAGACCGAAGTTTCATCCAAATGACGATGATACGACTGAATTACTCAATAAATGGCGGGCCGAATTAGGTTTTAATCTGAGTTAACTCCAACGGGCAGTAAAACTGCCCATTTTTTTATTCAATTTTTAGCTGAAATTGTCGATAATTTGCATCAGTATTTTATAGAGTGAAAGATTGTGATTCGATTGATGCAGGAGCGTGATCTGGAAAGCGTGGCAGCCATTGAGCGCTTAGTGCAAACACATCCATGGAGCAAGCAACAATTTCAGGAATCTTTAGCTTCGTATCAATGTACTGTGTATGAGCAAGCCAATCAGGTGGTGGGGTTCTGTATTTTGCAACCTGTTCTGGATGAGGCAAACCTGTTGCTTATGGCAATTCATCCAAGTCAGCAGGGCAAAGGACTTGGTTATGCTTTATTGGATGATTCTATTCAGCAATTAAAAAACAATCCGATTCAGATTTTTTTAGAAGTGCGTGAGAGCAATAGTGCTGCGATTCGTTTATATGAAAAAACAGGATTTCATCAAATTGATTTGCGCAAAAATTATTATCCGAATCCTGATGGTTCCAGAGAGCATGCCGTGATTATGGTCAAGACATGCACAGATGATTTTGCTGCGTTATTTAATAATTAAATTATTCCACTCGGAAGGCAGTGTACTCATCAATGAATTCCCCAATTGATGAATTTCATTGTCTGAAAGTGGACGATTGAGTCTGCGCCATTGTCCATCCAATAATAATTCGAGTGGTGTATATTGCGATTTATAATTCATTTTATCTGAATGCGGTACCCAATAACCCAGATATAAATAATCCAGATTCAAGCTACGTACATATTCAATCTGTTTAAGGATGGCGAATACACCCAGTGAACGGCGTTGTTCATCTGGATCGAAGAAGGTGTAAACCGCAGAAAGACCATCATCCATCAAATCACAGGTTGAGACAGCAATTAATTTTTGGTCTTTCCATAGTTCGATAAAGAAGCTTTCTGTGCAGCTATGCACTAGAAACTTTTCAAATTGATCCAGACTGGCGGGATACATATCACCATCTGAGTGGCGTTCATTGATATAACGTTCGTACAAGTCGTAATGCTGTTGAGTGGCTTGCGAGGTCGGCAAAATACTCATTTCTAAATCTTGATTACGTTTCCATGCCTTTTTCTGGCTGCTATTCATGCTGAATTCCTGAACAGGGACACGGCAAGATAGACATTGGCGACATAAGTGACATTCAGGACGATAAACAAAATCACCACTACGACGGAAACCAACCCGAGAAAGTTCTGACAATGTCACCACATCAATACGGTGAATCGGGTCAAGAAATACCATCCGGGCAGATTTATTATCGAGATAACTACAATCATGCGGTGGTGTAATGTAGTACTGTAAGTCATTTAAAAGGGACTTGGGTTGGTATGATTTCATTAATCTGTCCCTCCAAGGTGTTAATCCGTTAACCGTCTAATGTGCCAAAAACTGCTATTGTTTTACTTGAAAATACACGTTCTTGATAACTTTTCCAATTGATAGAGGGGGCAATAATTACATCTTGTAACGATTTAAGATAGGCTTGGCGAGAAAGTGTACTCGCACCAAGGCTTAAAAGATGATCATTGACCAGTTGGCAATCAATCCACGGAAGCTGATTTTCCTGCCCGATCAGCATTAAGGTATAGAACGCCATTTTCGAAACATCGGTTTCAGTACTAAACATCGACTCACCAAAACAGCCTTTGCCTATGGTAACGCCATATAAGCCACCTACCAGCTTCTCTTGTTGCCAGACTTCAACACTATAGGCATAGCCCGCTTTAAATAAGTCACAATAGCCTTGAATAATGTCTTCACTGATCCAAGTTTCATTGGCATAACTGCGCGGTAAAGAACAGGAACGAATGACCTCTTCAAAAGCATGGTTAATGGTAATTCGGTAATCATGCTTTTTCATATTGCGAATGAGTGACTTACTGGGCTTGTATTGTTGTGGTTCAATCACACAGCGCGGTTCAGGACTCCACCAGCAGA
Organism: Acinetobacter vivianii; assembly: GCF_014635885.1. Classification (GTDB taxonomy): domain Bacteria; phylum Pseudomonadota; class Gammaproteobacteria; order Pseudomonadales; family Moraxellaceae; genus Acinetobacter; species Acinetobacter vivianii. The sequence continues at coordinate 114,854 of NZ_BMDR01000009.1, read as the reverse complement.
TCGGCTCATCTTCATTGAACCAGGGGAACAGACCGTGTGTGTAGGCTTCAAATAATGTAGACGGACTAAGATCAGCACCGATACAGATAAAGCCTTGGCCTTCCGGATCTGCTTCTACAGGATCTGGAAAAATATATTGCGAGGGTGGAAGCTGTTGCATAGCAAAGAAAGTAAATAGGAATGATTCTAAACTAACTGAACTGAGTAGGAATGGCAATCTTGAAGATTGCCATTTGCACTAAGCGCTTAATTAAATAAGCGCAGTTGTTTGGCAATTTGCAGCTTTTTGCTGTCTAGGAAAAATTGAGCCTTGGCTTGAATGACCTCCAGACTCTTTTCTCGATCAGATACAGTTTTACCTTCACTATCCAGTACTAGCCAGTTGAGCTGGCTAATGACATTTTGAACATAGTCTGCAAACTCAGTTGCTGATTCTAAGCCATCAATGAAATGTGCGCGGTAGAACAATTGCTGGAAATGATCGGCTGGAATACCGATACCTGTAATCGGGCTAATTAAGACATTATAGTTTTGATGAAAACTTGCCTGTTCCAATAAATAATGATTTAAGCGATGACTTTGTTGCATTATTTCATTATTCGGTTCCAGTGTCTGACAGGGTTGGGCCAAACCTAGATGAGATAAAATCACCAAAGCATTGAGAATCTGAGCGTAATTCAGTTCTGGAAAACTTTGTTCCAGTTCAGCAATAGTGATTGGACGATAGTTTTCTTCTGCAAATTTATTGCCGATCGGGGTATAGATATCTTCAATTAAATTAAATGTTCCTAAAAGTCCATTGATACTATGAGGCAGTTTTTCTTTGGCAGTCAGTAAAACGAAGGCTGTTTTTCTCAAACGCTCCTGAACTTGCAATGGGGTCAAATTATTTTTGCCACGAATAAATAAATCGCGTCTAAATTGGGTATTGGCAAAATAATCACGACATTGTTCTTTGAAAATAGGATGTTCTATCGCATTTAAAAAGTTCTGATGCTCTTGGGAGAAGTTAATGCTATCTAAATGGGTATTTAAATCAGTAGAGCCTGCATAAGATAATTTGATCTCATCTAAAATTCGCACCACTTGCTGGAAAGAGAAGCATTGCCAGTCCTGATTGAGATATTCATGAATCAAGTAGTTGGGATTTTGTTGTTTAAGATCGGCAACTTTCTGAACCGCATTTGGATTACGTTGTGCAAAAATCGGATTCTGTTTGAGCAGGTCTTCGCTAAAGCTGAGCGCCTCATTGACCTTTTGCAGGGGATTGGTGCTTTTGCTATTAAATTTGAAATGACTATGAAATAGTTCACGGATTGGCATATTGGCTGCCCAGCCTGTGACGCAGTTGTAGCTGATATAGACAATGCCATTAGGTTTTAAGAACTGACGGATAAATTTTAAAATAATGTGCTGATTTTCGTGGCTAATCCAGCTCCAGATGCCATGTAAGCTGATTGAGTCAAACATGGGTAAATCTTGACGGTTGAGTAGCTCTTCAAAACTGTCGTCATAAAAATAATGCTCAACCTTACTTTGCTCCGCCAGTTGATTGGCATGTGCGGCGTGTGCTGGGTTGAAGTCGGTGCCATAAAAGCTGGCTTGGTTGCTGGTGGCATGAATATTAATACTGACACCTTGCCCAAATCCAAGTTCGCAGTGATTCTGGTTTTCCTGAAAGTCTGGACTATCGATCCCATTTAATAATAAACAAAACTTTTGGAAATTCGGGCTGAGATCTCGATAATAACCGTAGGTATAATTCACTTCTGTTTGATAGCCATTTGTCCAGGTCGTTGTCATTTATCTATCCTATTCATCAATGTATTTCTATCTATTAAAAAAAGCAGCTTTGTCTAAAAAGTCATCATTTTTGATTGTAGGGATGCTGGCATAAAAAAACCACCAATGTCTGGTGGTTTTTAAATTGTGGCCCGATTAGTTTAAATTATCGAGATATTTCTCTGCATCGAGGGCTGCCATACAACCTGAACCCGCTGAAGTAATCGCTTGACGGTAAACGCTATCTGCAACATCGCCTGCAGCGAATACACCTTCAATTGAAGCAGCAGTTGCATTACCAGCAGTACCACTGTGTACTTGAATATAGCCATCGCGTAAATTCAACTGACCATCAAACATACCGGTATTTGGTTTATGGCCGATTGCAACAAACAGACCTTGTACCTGAACGTCCTGAGTGCTTTCATCTTGAGTTGATTTAATACGAACAGCGGTTACGCCGGTATTGTCGCCCAAGACTTCATCGACTTGATGATTCCAGATAATGCTGATTTTGCCTTCTTTTTCTTTGGCAAAAAGGTGATCTTGCAAGATCTTTTCTGAACGTAAGCTATCACGACGGTGAACAAGTGTGACATGTGCTGCAATATTCGAAAGATAAAGTGCTTCTTCAACTGCTGTGTTACCGCCACCAACAACCATGACATTCTGGTTCTTATAGAAGAAACCATCACAGGTTGCACATGCGCTTACGCCTTGACCCATGAAAGCTGCTTCAGATTCAAGACCTAAATATTGTGCAGTTGCACCTGTTGCAATAATCAGCGCATCACATGTGTACTCTTCCATATCACCTTTGAGGACGAATGGACGAGTCTTAAGATCAACTTCATTGATATGATCATAGACGATTTCTGTACCAAAACGTTCCGCATGAGCTTGCATACGTTCCATAAGTACAGGACCAGTTAATCCTTCAGGGTCACCAGGCCAGTTATCAACTTCAGTCGTCGTTGTTAATTGACCACCAAGTTGTATACCAGCAATGAGTGTCGGTTTGAGGTTAGCACGTGCTGCATAGACTGCTGCGCTATAACCTGCAGGACCAGAACCCAAAATAATTAACCGTGAGTGACGAGCGCTCATTAAAGAACATCCTTTTTATATTGAAACTGCTAAAATTATACGTGAATCGAGAGGGGAGTGGGGTAAATCGATCCGGATAATATTGATTAACTCAATCGAATTGAGCTATATCAGTGCAGAATGTTAACAACAACAGTAAACAATCGTGCATCTTTTTTGTAAGAACGAGTGCATAATATAAAACTTATTGATTAAGGTAAGTTAGACCTTAAAAGATACCAACAAATAACGAATTGGGTTACAGGACTGTATATGACTGCGGTGTCAAGTGTTTATGCACAACGCTTTTTAATGACATTATTTTTGATTTCCTTTGGCATTTATTTATTTCTTGCCACAGTAACTTATACACCGTTTGATCCTGGGTGGATGCACATTTCCAGCGATACCCAACAGGTTTCGAATGCAAGCGGTGTGGCAGGTGCTTGGATCGCAGATTTACTCTTTGGATTTCTGGGGTGGGCGAGTTTGCTTATTCCTTTGTTCCTGTTTATAGAAGCCATTCAGGTCTGGTGGCCAAGAAGCTTTCTGAATCGCCCATTTCGTTATGCTGCCCAGTTTTTCTTAATTCTTTCGATTTCAAGCTTGTTGTATTTGCACTGGAACATGCCCGCAGATACTTTGGACAATGCAGCTGGCGGTATCATTGGTTATGAGCTGGGTGCGAGCTTATCCCAGTTGCTGACGATTTATGGCGCGACCTTGTTTTTACTCGCATTCAGTATTTTGTTGCTGACTTTGGCTTTTGGCATTCAGTGGAACAAGACTTGGGTAACATTGAAAAATACCCCAGCGTATCTTCAAGATCTATTCTATAAAAACGTACCACAAAATGAATCTGCATATGATTTAACTGAGCAGTTGACGCCCGCTGAAACTCCAGCTGTCACAAGTAAAGCCCAAGCTGCGACTGAAAGCTCGGATGATAAAAATGAGACCAAGACCAATCAGGTTCAAGCGAAGCTAATTAAAATTGATGATTCACATCATCAACTCATGGCAGAAAAATTATTTGCCGATGTGGTTGCGAAAGAACAGCAACAAAGCGCTGAACCACAACAAACAACGGCACCTGATGATGACTTTGAGCAAACCTTACAGCGTGCGCATCAATTTGAAACTGAAAGCCAGCGTTTAGTGAAAACAGGTGAAGTATGGCGTGCATTACAACGTGATGATGCCAGCCATAAACAGGAAATTGATGCATTACTGCGTGCTGCTGATGAGTCAGCCCATGTAGCGCCTCAACTTGAACCTGCAGCACATGCTGATGCAGTCATGCAAAAAGGCAATCCTAGCAGTCTGGACTGGAATGATGACCAGATTTTTGATGAGTTATTGGCTGCGGTACCAAACAGTAAAACAGCAACAGATGCGCATACACCGATCATTCAGGCTGTGCCAGCAATGACACACACACCTGTTGAGCAGGAAAACGAGTTTGAAGCAGATATTGAAGCTTTGATTAGTGAGTCTAATCAGGTGAATACGACTCAAAATCACAGCGCTGCTGTGCAAAATCCACTTCAAGAAGACAAACATAATTTTGTTGCTGAAGAGATTGATGAGTTTAACGATCTTTTGGTTGAAGAGGAGCGTGAACAAACCGCTCCGCGTACCACAAGTTATGCGCAATCGTCTGCTTTTGTAAAAGCCCCGATTGAAGTATCAAATGCACCGAAAGAAGCATTGTCTAAAGAAGCCTTTATCGAAGCATGGCAAGAAACTGCGGGTAAAGCAGAGCCTGAAACCGATTTGGATCTTGAAGAAGATTTTGATTTAGATGCACCATTAACAGATGCATTTGGTCGTCCGATATCGCGTGCGATGCAAGTGGCGAAAAAACGTCTTGATTTGCCAACCTTACCAGGTCTGGAATTGCTGGATGAAGTTGATCCAAACAAAAAGGTGAACTTCACTGCCGAACAATTGGCACGTCTTTCTGAATTGCTAGAAATCAAACTGCAAGAGTTTAATGTCAAAGCGCAAGTGGTTGAAGCTCAACCTGGCCCAGTCGTTACCCGTTTTGAACTGGATCTTGCGCCGGGTGTAAAAGCCTCTAAAGTGACCAATATTTCACGCGATTTGGCACGTTCAATGTCGATGGCATCTGTTCGTGTGGTTGAAGTGATTGCAGGAAAACCGTATATCGGAATTGAAGTACCGAATAGCAGCCGTGAAATGGTGCGGTTGATTGAGCTATTAAAAACGCCAGCTTTTGAAGATCCTGCTGGTTTGCTCTCTATGGCGATGGGTAAAGACATTTCAGGCAATCCTGTCATTACTGACCTTGGTAAAGCACCGCATATGTTGGTTGCGGGAACGACAGGTTCTGGTAAGTCGGTTGCAGTGAACTCGATGATTTTGTCGATGTTGCTGAAATATACACCAGATCAGCTTCGCTTGATTCTGATCGATCCAAAACAGCTTGAATTAGCCAACTATAATGATATTCCTCATCTACTCACACCTGTTGTAACCGACATGAAAGATGCAGTTAGCGCATTAAACTGGTGTGTAAATGAGATGGAACGCCGTTATAAACTGATGTCATTCCTGAAAATCCGTAAGCTCAGTGACTATAACCGTAAAGTTGAAGAGGCGATTGCCAACGGTGAAGACCTGATCGATCCAACGTGGAAAGCCAGTGATTCAGTTGTGGGTGAACGTGCGCCGCGTTTAACGCCGTTACCTTCAATTGTGATCGTGGCCGATGAGTTTGCCGACATGATTATGCAGGTCGGTAAAAAGGCTGAAGAAATGATTACCCGTCTGGCGCAGAAATCTCGTGCCGCAGGTATTCACCTTTTACTTGCGACACAACGTCCTTCTGTGGATGTTATTACGGGTCTGATCAAGGCGAATATTCCAACGCGTGTTGCATTACGTGTGAACAGTAAGATTGACTCGCGTACTATTCTGGATGCGGGTGGGGCAGAAGACTTGCTCGGTCATGGTGATATGTTGTTCCTCGGCCCTGGTAAAATTGAGCCTGAGCGTGTACATGGGGCCTTCATTAGCGATGATGAAGTAAACCGTATTTGTGACGCGTGGCGCGAACGTGGTGAGCCAGATTACGTGGATGAGATTCTCACGCCATTTGATGAAGAGCCTTCATCGCGTGGTTTCGAAGATGGTGATGGTGATCCGAGCCGAGATGCGCTTTATGATCAATGTGTCTCTTTCGTTTTAGAAACACGTAAAGCATCAACCTCTTCATTGCAGCGTAAATTTAGCTTAGGTTACAACCGCGCAGCACGGATCATTGACCAGATGGAAGAGAATGGAATCGTAAGCTCAATGGGTGCCAATGGTAAGCGAGACATTCTCGTTTAACGAAAATTATAATTAAAAAAAGCCTCTTTATAGAGGCTTTTTTGCTTTAGATTTTCGAATTTTTATGTGGTAAAAATCACATTTTTTATTTAAGCTTGCCCTTTAAAATCTCAACGTTGAGGTGAGTCGTGTTAGTTGCATTAAGTACGCTAATTTTTATTCATTTCTGTGCATTGATTACACCGGGACCAGACTTTTTTCTGGTTTCACAAACGGCTATTAGCCGCTCTCGTAAAGAAGCGCTTCTGGTGGTACTGGGCATTTGTTTAGGGGCAATGCTGTGGTCACTTCTTGCTTTGATGGGACTCAATATTATTTTTGAAAAAATGGCGTGGCTTAAACAAGGACTGCTTATTGCGGGTGGCTTATACTTGTGTTGGCTTGGCTTTCAAATGCTTCGCTCTGCCTTCTCTAAAAATAATCAAACCATAAATCCAATTAGCTTACCTCAGTCACCTTATTTATTCTTTATGAAAGGCTTGTTGACCAACCTTTCCAATCCTAAAGCGATTATCTACTTCGGTAGTGTCTTCTCACTGTTTTTGGCAAATCCTTTATTTGATCAGCACCATTCTCTACTTTTTATTATTGTTTCGATTGAGACAATTCTATGGTTTGTCTTGGTCGCTTTTGTATTTTCTCTACCGACATTCCGCAATGCATACCAAAATTTTGCAAAATGGATTGATGGCGTGTCTGGTGGGATATTTACCTTATTGGGTGTTTATCTGATTGGAAGTCGTTAATCAAGAAATCAAAAAGCCTGCATCATGCAGGCTTTTTTATAAATGGATTATTCGTCATGCTTTCATTATTCAATATTAAGAAACAACCCCATCAATAAGAGTATCCAGAAGATAGAGCCAATAATAATGACAATAATTTGAGCAGTATTAAATTTTTCCTGTATTACCACATTGAATTCATGCGACTGTCTTTTTGCATCATTGAGTGCTAAAAATGCGGGGACAAGGAAAATAAAACTGAGCGAAGAAATTAACCAATAAGGGTCAGGTAAGCGAGCCAGCAAGAGAGCGAAAACGAGATAGCCGACATACATCCAGCCTGAAGAGAAATCTTGAGCATAGCCTTTTTCTTTGGCATATTCCCTGATTCTCTTGAAGAGTGAATATAAGAAGAAAATAGAAAAAATAGCTCGGGCAGCAGGCATGATATTTAAATTATCTTTTAGTGCCAGAAAACGCCATGCTTTAAAGATCCACCACAGTTCATATAATCCTAAAGAGATAACCGATAAAAAGATAAATTTCTTCAGGCTAATGATGGTTAAATCGGCTAGATGATGATTTACAGGAGCATTTTCAAATACGCTTGTGTTTTGGTCAGTCATTGTCTTTCTTAAAATAGAGAGGTTAAAAATATAAAAATTATGAGTTGGAGTTATTAATCAGAGCATGTCAAAAATATCATTATTTTAATTAAAACCACATAATTTACGCGTCAATTTGTTCATATTGATAAATTATGTGGCCTTTATTCTAGAATTGATTAAGCAAATTTCGCTAAAACTTCCAGAAAACCCTCTTTCTGGCGAGGAAATTGTGCAATCACATCATGAATGCGTTGGCCTTCAGGATTGGTTGCATTCAAGTCACGACCATCTGCCAAAAACTTGGTAATCAAGCGCTCATAGTCATTTGGGCGCATATGTTTGAAGGCATGATAGAGCACATGAAAGTCGGCATTTACGCCAGCTGGAGGAAGCTGGTTAAGGTAGGCAAACACACGCTCATCTGACCATTCTTCATTGAAAGTTGCTGGCTGTGATAATGCCATGACAATCTCCTCAGTCTTATAAAATAATAAAGGCAAAATATGAGGCAGGATGAGAAAAGCATCGCTTTTCCCTACCGCAACACTAGAAGCTAGGCTTCAAGTGGGGAGGGAAAAGAAAAGTCATACTTTTCAAATTCTACGACGTATTTTGCCCTTATTTACGAAAAATCGCTAATGAAAAAACTTCTAACGATCTTCAGGTAAATTGATATTCATTTCTAGCATTTCAATGTTTGCTTCTGAGCGAACCTGCATTTGAATATGCTGTTCATCTACCCCACGAACATAACGACTCACGACCTGCATGATTTCTTTTTTCATTTGGTCGATTTTGTCTTGGCCTAAGCGACGGCCCAAGCCTTGTTCAGAGGCAACAATAACTTTTAAACGATCTTTGGCAGTTTGTGCACTTGATGGTTTTTCATCACTGCTAAAAAGTTTACTCCAGAATCCTGCCATAATTACGCTCCAAATAGTCTAGCTAACCAACCTTTTGGCTGTACTGCAATGTGTCGATAAGGACGGTCTTCGCCAAGGAAGCGAGCCACTAAGTCATCATACGCTTGTCCAGCTTTTTCTTCTGAATACAGAATCACTGGTTTACCTTCGTTTGATGCTTGAAGTACGCTTGGGCACTCAGGAATTACACCCAGAGTCGGCACACGTAAAATATCTTTAGAAATATCGTCGATCGTTAACATTTCCTGTTTATCAGCACGTTCCGGATTGAAACGGGTGATACATAAATGCTTACGGATGCGACCTTCGTTTTGTTCAACTTTTTTGGTCTTGCTATCAAGCATACCAATAATACGGTCAGAGTCACGTACTGATGAGATTTCAGGATTCGTCACAATGATCGCTTCATCTGCATGATACATTGCTAAAATCGCACCACGCTCGATACCAGCAGGTGAATCACAGATGATGTAGTCGAATTCTTGAGAAAGTTCGTCGATCACACGTGCAACACCTTCATCACTCAACGCATCTTTATCGCGGGTTTGTGACGCAGGGAGAATATATAAGTTTTCAATATCTTTATCACGGATGAGTGCTTGTTGTAAGCGAGCTTCATTATTGATGACATTGACAAAGTCATAAACTACACGGCGTTCGCAGCCCATGATCAAATCAAGATTACGTAAACCCACATCGAAATCGATCACAACAGTTTTATGACCACGTAGGGCTAAACCTGTTGCAAAAGATGCGCTTGTTGTAGTTTTACCTACACCACCTTTGCCTGACGTTACGACAACAATTTTGGCCACCGAATCCACTCCTATTTATGGTCATACGCCCCTAAAAGGGCTTTTTTGGTGTTTAATGAGATAAATTAAAACTGCAAGGCCTCAAATTCAAGTTCTTGCTTGTTATTTAAATAAATATGTACAGACTTTTTGATCATATCTTTTGGAATATCATCTGCAACACAATAGGTTCCTGCAATCGAGATTAATTCGGCTTCTAACGAGTGGCAGAAAATACGTGCTGCAGTTTGTCCACCTGCACCTGCAATGACTCTACCACGAGCATTGCCATAAATGTGAATATTTCCAGATGCAATGACTTCCGAACCACTATTCATGCCTGCATTTAAAATGATATCACCCTGATCTTGCACCAAACATTGGCCTGTACGCAAAATTTCATCATGATACGAGGTGATATATGCATTCGATGTGTTTTTTTGTGGTGTTTGTATTGCTGAATTATCCGCTGCTTTCGCTGGAGCTGGATCAACCACCTGTTCTTTAGATGCCTTGATACGTTGCAATGGCTGATCTACGGGTAGAACAGGGAATTGAATGGCGCGGGCTTCATCACCCAGAATGCCATCAATCACAGCCATAGGCTGTAAACCTAGATCAATCAAAAGCTGAATTAATGCAATCAGTTCTTGCTCAACAGTACTGTCAATAATGACCAATGTACCGATATAAGAACCTTCATTCAGCGTGCTGGTAAGTTGCTGTCGGATTGCATTATGGTCATTTGTGTCGAACGTGAGTCGACTAAAATTCACCATTCTGCCCGTAATCCGTATATCAGCCATAATTTATCCTTCAGGGCTTTTTAAGCGCTCTATTGTGTTAAAGCAGTTGTAAATAAAAGCAAATGCTAGAACAAATTACACGAATTCTCTAGCTCGATTGGTAATTTTTCTTGTAATCATTCCGCTTTTTTATCCAATTGATCAGATTCTTGCAAAATCTGCTGCCATTGCTTCACTTTTACTTGTTTTCTTATCGCTTCAAGGCTTTCAAATACGACAGATTCGACCAGTTCTTCCAGATATTGATTATCAATATTCAACTGGCTGACTTGCTCTGCAATATATTGATAATTTTCATTTGGTCGTTGAGTTGAGCCTGCCGTAAATGGCTCGATCAAACCCGCACTGATATTTTCACCTAAACGTTGACCAATACTTTGAATCTGTTGCTCGATTCTTCCCCCAACAATCGGAATCAGGCGTAAGAGTTGCGTCAGTTCAGGCGTATCTTCAATGGCCTGATTGACAATAACGCCGACTTTTTGGGTAATTAATGGTTGCTGTTGTTGTAACGCTGTTGCAAGTGACTCTTGTAGCAGGGAAGCCAAGGTGACCGTAAACAGTTGTCGATGATGATCAACCAGATCATGAATGATTTTTTTGTGCTGTGAACTGGTTTGCAGCTCATGACGAATGCCATCAATCACGGTGATGACTACACGATCTGATAATTCTTCCATGACTACGCGATAATAAAAGACGGCTTTAATCCGGATTCCATCTGGTACGACTTTGTAGCCCAGCTCATACAAACGATAAGCGATGATCCCGGCACGGAATAAACGTAAAAAACGGAAATGCGGGATCACCGCAAGAATTTCATACCAGTGAATGAAAGGGAAGAACCACCAACGTGCATGGTGTTTTTGTACAATTGAAAGAAACCAGCGAATGACCAGTTCTACAATTAAAAAGATAATAAACCATGCTTCAGTGGTAATTACCCACGGGTGTAAATGGGTTCGATAAAACTCCAGCACCGTCGGGAGTTGGATGGTATTAAAAAACCAAGACCCGATATTGCTCATCAGGAAAAAGTTCATGCCTAAGCAGAACAGGTTAAAAACAATAATAAAAACCATAAAAATGTCATAGACCAAAAACAGCTTAAAGAATTTGCTGTTCGGATTGACATAGTTATATTTAGAGTTCTTTCCTGAGTCCTGCTGGGTCATGTCTTACTACAATTCCTTTTGAAACTATTGCTGGTATTTGGCTTTCATTTGGCTAATGAGCTGGTCTTTTTCAGTCCAGATCTGATCCACCCATTTCTGGAAGCGTTCACGATAAACGGGATCATCCTCATAATTACCACCAAGTACCCACTCTGGAATATCTATTTTACGTAAATCTACTGCAATGCGAGACACATCACCGAGCCAGAATTCGCCGTAACCAGGCGCACCGTCTGGATAAACAATAGTCATATCGACCAATGCATCAATTTTATCTCCAAGAATATTTAATGCTAACGCAAGACCGCCTGCTTTAGGTTTAAGCAGGTTTTGATAAGGGGATTGTTGTGCAGCATGTTTTTCAGGAGTAAAACGGGTTCCTTCTAAATAGTTGAGTAGGGTAAAAGGTTGACTAAGTAGCTGTTCACAGGCTTTACGTGCTTCCAGCATATCGCGTGATTTTAGTTCGGGATTCTTCGCGATTTGCTCTTTTGTATGACGTTTCATCATCGGGAAGCCGAGGATTTTAAATGCTTGCCCGACAAATGGAATAAAAATAAGTTCCCATTTGGTAAAAAAGCGGGTGAGCGGCATACGGGTTAGGCCAAAATATTGATTGACTGTGGTATCGACCCAGCTTTGATGGTTACACATCATCATATATCGACCTTGCAGATTCAGGTCGAGGCTTTTATCAATACTGATATCCCAGTGTAAATCTGGCAATACATTGTCAATTAACCAGTTATTTACCCCTAACCAACTGTTGGTAATCTGAATATTGGTTTCGTCTACTTTTGATGATTTTTTAAATAATTTGGTTAAACCTAATGCCAGTACAGGTGGGCCATGAAAAAATGTACTTCCTGTAATGACTGAACTAACGGTTAATCCTTTACTGACTTTTTGCAATAAGGACGCTTTTTTATTGGCGTTAGACATAAATCGAGCCTTGAGTGCAGATGTTTGAAAAAAGAGATGTTCCAACTATAAACAACAGATGTTGAAATACAACTGTATATTTTCAGATGTTGACAATTTTTATATATTTAGGCGGGTTAACACTGCTTTTTCCGATTAAATGTGATTTTTGAAGGAGGGAAAGCGGATTTTCATGTATGTGATAATTGTCACATAAAATATTTATTGTGTGACAATCATAAACATGAAGAAATTGTGGTGCTTTATTCAAGTAAAATGCATCAAAATATTACAAAAATACAAATAAAGTGTTTATTATTAACAAAATATCAATGGTCTAGGCCAGTTTTCTCATTCATTATTTGTCCAGACAACAAAATACATAGACAGGAGCTACGCAATGCGTGCATTAGTAATTTCAACACTCGTAGGGGCTGGATTGGTACTTTCTGGTTGCCAAACTACAGGTAATAACATCGGTGGCGTAGAATATGACAAATCTGCTCTAGGTGCATTAATTGGTGCAGCTGCAGGTTATGGCGTATCTAAAGGTAACGCAAATACAAGTAAACAAAACAACCGTGCTGCGGCAATCGGTGCTGTTCTTGGTGCTGCTGGTGGTTTATATCTCGACAATAAAGAGAAAAAATTACGTGAGCAAATGGCTGGTACTGGCGTAGAAGTAGGCCGTAACCCAGATGGTTCTGTTCAGTTAATCATGCCTGGTAGCATTACTTTTGATACAAACAAATCAAACATCAAACCTAACTTCTACAGCACTTTAAACAAAGTAGCGCAAACTTTAGGTGAAGATAACAAGAGTGCGATTCTTGTAACTGGTTATACAGATAATACAGGTAACGATTCAATCAACATCCCATTATCTCAAGCACGTGCTCAATCAGTTAAAAACTATTTAGCTAACCAAGGCGTATCTTCTAGCCGTATCGATGCGCAAGGTTATGGTTCTTCTAACCCGATCGCTTCAAACGCGACTGCTGCTGGTAAAGAGCAAAACCGTCGTGTAGAAATCAGCATTTATGCAAAACAGTAATTTTTACTGATTTCTAAAAAACCACCTTCGGGTGGTTTTTTTATTGGGATTTGAAAAGGAATGTTTTGTCAAATGAAGAATACTTTTCTAAGAACTTTATCAACTGACTATTTGATTCTGACTAGACGGGCATTTGCATCCGAGGGTAGAGATACTCTGTATTCTAATTCAGCATTCGACTTAATATTTGCTTCTTGTGAATCTACAATAGTGGGGCAAAGACTATTTTTGCTAGTCTCAAGTCTAAAAATATATGAATCAGGTTTTAAGAAAATTGTTGCTTGTTCATTTTGTTTGAGTGAAAAAGATTTTTGATTATTAATATATAGATCATATGAGCAACCAAAGCCTGTTAGTCCTTTATCCCGGAAGAAAACAACTTTAGCCTCAATACTATTTTTATGTTCTGTAAAATACGTTTGTTGATAGATTCTTTGGGGAGGCACAACATTTGCACTTTCAATTGTTGTGGGGGTTGTTGCACAAGCAGAGAGAGCTGTTATTAGGGCAATTACCGCTAGAAATTTCATGTCAAATCCTTAATAAGTATAGACGTTTGAAGCTAATCTTGATTTATTTTTGAGTCAAAAAGCTATTTTAAGATAATTAAAATCAAGATACTAACTATACTTTTTATGTTGAGCGACAATCAGTGTCGTTATTAAAAATTGAAACATCATAATTTATACATATCCCTAGATTTACTATTGGGATTCTAAAACATAGATGTCTATAATTGTGCTCGAAAAATCAGGCTCGGAAACGAGAGAGGAATAACCAATGTCATCTGCCAGTCAACTTAATGACAAGCAACTTGAAGCCATGAAATATGTTCAGGGGCCTTTGTTGGTACTCGCAGGTGCAGGTTCGGGTAAAACTTCAGTAATTACCCGAAAAGTGGCTTTCTTGGTACAACAATGTGGTATTCCAGCCTATCGTATTACGGCAATGACCTTTACCAATAAGGCTGCACGTGAAATGAAAGAACGTGTAGGTAAATTACTTTCACGTGAAGAGGCAAAAGGACTTTCGGTTTCGACCTTCCATACTTTTGGTTTGAATTTACTTCGTCTTGAATTAAAACATTTACCGCTTAAAAACAACTTTTCTATTTTAGATGCGGATGACTGTAAGCGAATCCTGATGGATTTGATGCAGCGCGATAATTTGTCAGGGGCAGAGAGTAAAGAACTTCTTGCCAAGGCAATGAAGAAAATTTCAGACTGGAAAAACGATCTTATCGTTCCAGAACAAGCACATTCAACTTGTGAAACGGTTGAAGATGTCCAGTTTGCACATCTTTATCAGCTCTATGAGCGTAACTTACGTGCCTATAACGCCGTAGACTTTGATGACCTGATCGTGATGCCGACACGTTTGCTTCAGGAAAATGCTGAAGTACGTGACAAATGGCAAAACCGCGTTCGCTATTTACTGGTCGATGAATATCAGGATACCAATACTGCGCAATATACCTTGGTTAAGCTGTTGGTTGGGGTGATGGGGCAGTTCACCGCCGTAGGTGATGATGACCAGTCCATTTATGCATGGCGTGGTGCAAAGCCTGAAAACATGGCGTTATTGAAGGATGACTTCCATAATCTTAAAGTCATCAAACTTGAGCAGAACTATCGTTCAACCAGTCGTATTCTAAAAGCGGCCAATGCCGTGATTGAGAACAACCCGCATATTTTCGATAAGAAATTGTGGAGTGATAAAGGTCATGGCGAAACCATTCGTGTCATTACCTGCTTAAATGACGATGATGAAGCAGAACGCGTGGTCAAAGATCTGATCACGCACAAATTGATGAACGGTAAAAACTGGAAAGATTATGCGGTGCTATATCGCGGAAACTTCCAGGCGCGTGTCATTGAAACCCAATTACGTCAGATGCAAATCCCTTATAAACTGTCGGGCGGTCAGTCTTTCTTCGCGCGTGCAGAAATTAAGGATGTGATGAGTTATTTACGTCTCATCATTAACCCGGAAGATGACAGTGCATTCTTGCGTATTATTAATACGCCAAAACGGGCGATTGGGCCTGTGACTTTGGAAAAGCTGGGTTTATTTGCCCAAGAAAATACCTTGTCTTTGCTAACAGCATCTTCTGACCAGCGCTTAAGCATGGTGTTACCGAAGAAAGCAGCTACACAATTGCATGAGTTTGCTGATTTTATCGCGACATTTACCCGTGAGTTACTTGATGATGATGAGCCGATGCCAAAGGTTCGTCAGATGATCAATGAAGCTGGTTATATCGATTATATTCGTGAACAGGCGGCAACACCTGCTCAGGAAAAAACCAAGCTCGATAGCATCGAAAGTTTATATAGCAGTATTCAAAACTTATTGAATCGTACGGACGATGTCGATGAGAAAAATATTGAAAGCGTGATTCGTAAGCTGGTACTGCTGGATATGCTTGAGCAGCAACAGGAAGAAGAAGATACTGATAAAGTGAACTTGTTGACTTTGCATGCGGCAAAAGGTCTGGAGTTCCCTTATGTGTATATGATTGGTCTGGAAGAAGAACTATTACCACACAAGAACTCGATTGCATCGGAAACCATCGAGGAAGAACGCCGTTTGATGTACGTGGGAATTACCCGTGCGCGTCAAGGTCTGACTTTGACACTGGCAGAACAGCGTAAGAACGGTGGACAAATGCGTCAGATGACGCCAAGTCGCTTCTTGGATGAAATGCCACAAGATGATCTGGAATGGCATGGCCGTAAAAAGAAACTGGCGCCGAATGTTGATCCAAAAGAGCAGGCGCAGCAGTATCTTGCCAATTTAAAAGCATTGTTGAAACGATAGTTTTTTGTGAAGCGATATATTTTTATTACTTTTCTATCATTGCTGTTTTTTAGCCAAACCGTAACAGCAGAAGAAACCTATTTTACTGCAAAAGGTTTTGAAAATGGAAAAGTTCTAGTATTTCGTGGCAAATATGCAGAAGGTATAGTCAAGTCGAATTATCCATATTTATTGAGAATTTATTGGCATTACTCAGATATTAATAAGAGTGGAATGCCTGATTCTCCAACAATGGGTGCACAATTTGATTTTGAAGAAGATATTTCTAAATTAGATACCAAAGATCTAGGCCAACTAGTTTTAGTTGTAACTGGAAACTCTAGAAAAGAATGGGTCTGGTATGTAAAAAATCCGATTGTTTGGAAAAAGAAATTCAATCAAGTTTTAAAGGGTAAGAAAATTTATCCAATAAAAATTGTTGAAACTTATCAACCAGATTGGGATTTGTATTCAAATTTTATGAGAAATTTAAAAGATTAGTTGATTACATATCTTCTAGTCTTTGGAAGTAGAAGTTTTATATTCGAAAGGTTAGCTTTATGAAAGTCCAAGTTAAAGTATTAGATGCACGTTTAGGTCAAGAGTGGGCTTTGCCTTCTTATGCAACCACAGGTTCAGCAGGTTTAGATTTACGTGCATGTTTAGATGCAGCGATTGATATTGCGCCAGGTGAAACTGTTTTGGTTAAAACTGGTTTGGCGATTTATATCGAAGATCCAAACTTTGCTGGTTTGATTTTGCCTCGTTCAGGTCTAGGCCATAAACACGGTATCGTTTTAGGTAACTTGGTTGGCTTGATTGATTCAGATTATCAAGGTGAATTGATGGTATCTGTCTGGAACCGTGGTCAAAATACATTCCGTTTAGAACCAGGTGAGCGTTTGGCACAATATGTTCTTGTACCAGTCGTACAAGCTGAGTTTGAACAAGTGAGTGAATTTGTTGCAACTGAGCGCGGTGCTGGTGGTTTCGGACATACGGGCAAGCAATAATTTTCCGGTAAATATCACTTAAAATGCAATGTTTTACTGGAAAACATTGCATTTTTCATATTGATTGTTTGTTTAAAGTATATTACAAAGCAACTGATTAATTATTTTAATTTTTCTGAACAAGGGTTAATTAATTACTTAATAATTTCGCCATTTTTGAATAATCGAATGATTATAAAAATAGGGGCTTGCTGTGAATATACAACAAACATTTCCTTTGAATATTTTTCGTGCTTATGATATTCGCGGAAAACTTTCAAATCTCACGCCAAATATTATTTGTTCAATTGCCCACGCCTTAGCTTTACAATATAAAAACGCTGGACAGAATCAGGTTGTTGTTGGTTATGATGCGCGATTAACCAGCCCTCATTATGCTGAAATTATTCAGCACGCGCTTCAACAAGAAGGTCTGCAAGTGACCAGTATTGGTTGCTGCTCATCACCGATGATGTATTACATTGCCCGTGATTTTGGTGGGAATGGCATTATGGTGACTGCAAGCCATAATCCAAAGTCTGATAACGGAATTAAGTGGATTGTCAAAGGAGAGCCTCCGAGTCCTGAAACGATTCAATCCGTTGGTCAACTCGCGCAAATTTCTCTACCGACTGCCAAAGAATATTTTTCCTCAGATATCCGCTCGCATCACACTATTCCGCAATATTGTTTACAGTATCAACACGCATTAATTGATGATATTCAATTGGCTCGACCGTTAAAAGTTGCTCTTGATGGTTTACATGGTTCAGCAGGCCATTGTGCAAAACTGGTGCTGCAACAGTTAGGTTGTGAGGTGTTTGCATTACGTTGTGAAGCCAATGGACATTTCCCCGATCATGCACCAGATCCTTCTCATGCTGAGCATTTAAAGCAATTGCAGGCAGCGATTTTGTCACAACAGGCCGATCTTGGTATCGCCTTAGATGGGGATGGTGATCGTGTCGTTTTGCTAGATGAGCAGGCCACGATTATTAGCCCTGATCGCTTGCTGTCCTTATTTGCACAGATATGTTTACAGCAGCATCCACAAAAAGAAATTGTTTTTGATGTGAAATGTTCGCGTATGGTGTCTGACACGGTTCAGCAACTTGCGGGACAGGCTAAAATGATCCGTACAGGAAGCAGTTTTTTACGGGCTTATTTATCTCAATCCAAAGGTGCTGCGGTCTTTGGTGGCGAATATGCAGGCCATTATGTCTTTAACGACGGACGTGGTTATGGCTATGATGATGGCCTCTATGCGGCTTTGCGTGTGATGGAATACCTCACACAATCAACAGCAAAAAGCCTGTCTGAATTATTAAGTATTTATCCTGAACGTTACTGCACCGAAGATACTTATATCAGCACGCATGATGCCAATCCGAAACAGGTTTTAGATGAGATTGAGATTTTAAGTCACCGTTTAGGTGCACGTTTAAGTAAAATAGATGGTGTAAGACTTGATTTTGATGATGGTTTTGGCATTATTCGAGCATCAAATACTGGTGAATATTTTACCGTCCGCTTCGATGCAGACAATCCGGATCGGTTAGTTGAAATTCGCCAGACATTTGTTGCTATGTTGCAAGACCATTATCCACAGATTGCGCAAGAACTCGCACAGGCTTAATAAGGAGAGACGCATGCCACATGAACATATCGGCATTGATAAAGCAAAAATTTTGATTGAAGCTTTGCCGTATATCCAACGATTTGCAGGAAAAACGTTGGTTGTAAAATATGGTGGTAATGCGATGACTGATCCGGAATTGGAAAGTTCATTTGCCCGCGACATTGTGTTGTTAAAAACGGTAGGTTTAAATCCGATCGTTGTACATGGCGGTGGCCCACAAGTTGATTCATTATTAAAACGTTTAGGGCAAGAATCTGACCGTATTGATGGCATGCGTGTCACCGATGAAGCAACCATGGAAGTGGTTGAGATGGTACTCGGCGGTAGCGTCAATAAATCGATCGTTAACCTGATCAATAAACATGGTGGTCGTGCCATTGGTTTAACGGGTAAAGATGGCAATTTGCTGCGTGCACGTAAATTGTTGATGGAAAAACAGGAAGCAGATGGTTCCGTTTCACAGATTGACTTGGGCATGGTTGGCGAAGTCACAGGTGTAAAAACTGACGTCCTTGAAATGTTTACCCAAAGTGATTTTATTCCTGTTATTGCGCCACTCGGTGTAGATGAGGATGGCAATACTTATAATATCAATGCTGACCTTGTGGCTGGAAAAGTTGCAGAAGCATTAGGTGCAGAAAAACTGATTTTATTGACCAATATCACTGGTGTACTGGACGAAAATAAAAACTTGTTAACGGGTCTGACCACGCAAGAAGTTGATCGTCTGATTGAAACAGGTGTGATTTATGGTGGCATGATTCCAAAAGTGGGTTGTGCACTGGATGCGGTAAAAGGTGGTGTGGTCAGTGCGCATATCGTTGATGGACGTGTACCACATGCAAGTTTGTTAGAAATCTTTACTGATCATGGTGTGGGTACTTTAATTACCAATCGCGTCAAGCATTAATTCTGCTGATGAAAACAAAAGGGGCCTTAATTCGGCCTCTTTTTTTCGTCATGTGTTGTTCATGTTTTAGTCATCTCAATGTCATTTAAGCAATTTAAGGTAAATCTAGCCATAAGGAGCTTTCATTATGCTAGAAAAATTAAATCAATATCGCCAGACATTGACTTTACCTTTACGCCACAAACCAGCTCAAAACCAGTTCCGTTTTGAATGGGTGGATAATTTAAAAGAATTACAAGATGTACAACGTTTTAGAGCTACACAATTTAGCCATCAATTTGGGATGCATTTTGAAGATGGTTTAGATCAAGACCTTTATGATTTTGGCTGTGAACATGCCGTTTTACGTGAGAAGTGGACAGGTGAAATTGTTGCCTATACCCGATTAAAATTATTTCAAGGCCATGAAATCGGGCAGAGTTATAGCGCTCAGGAATTCGAAATTGTTCCGCATTTATCACATTTACCGAGTGTTTTAGAAATTGGTCGAACTTGCGTTCACCCTCAATTCCGTTCTGGTAAAGCACTTTCCATGCTGTGGTTGAATCTGGTGCCTAAAGTATTATGGTCAATGCGTGCCAAATATTTAATGGGCTGTGTCAGTATTCATTTAGACGATAATCTGGCGCGTGCTTATTACACCCATCGCCAGATTCAGCAATTGGGTGAGCATCAAAGTATTGATATCCGTTCAAAGCGTATTTTTGAACCAGAACGCCCTGATTATAGTTTTCCGCAAGATGAACGGATGCCAAAATTATTTCAGACCTATCTAGGTATGCAATCGAAACTTTCAAAACAGGCATTTTATGATGAAGATTTTAAATGTCTGGATTATTTTGTGTTTTTGGAAGTGAATAAGATCGCCATGTCTTTTGTCATGAACAAAATGGTGCAACGTTAGTCTTATATCATTCCTCGTCCAATAGTGAGCACATATTAAGATTTACAAGCGATCTCAACCTCATGCACAATAGGCGTAGATGTTAGATAGTTAAAAGATATGTGCCAGCTATTAGGAATGAATTGTGCTACCCCGACAGATATTACCTTTTCGTTTCGTGGGTTCTCCCAACGAGCAGGGGTCACGTCTGATCATTGTGATGGCTTTGGTATCGCATTCTTTGAAGACAAAGCCTGCCGTTTGTTTGTCGATAATCAATCGGCGGTAGAATCTCCAATTGCAGATCTGATTCGTAACTATCCGATCAAGTCTCGTAATGTCATTGCCCATATCCGTAAAGCGACACAAGGCAAAATCAACTTAGAGAATTCACATCCTTTCTTGCGTGAGTTATGGGGCAGACACTGGATTTTTGCCCATAATGGCGATTTGCATGACTTTAAACCTGAGCTTAGCGGGCGTTTTGAACCTGTCGGCAATACAGATAGTGAGCTGGCATTTTGCTATTTACTAGATCAGATGGTTGAGGCATTTGGCTATACCGAGCCAAGTTTAGAAGAGATCTTTTCACTATTAGAGCGTATTTCTCCACAAATTGCAGAGCATGGAACGTTTAATTTCTGCTTGTCGAATGGTAAGGCTCTGTATAGCTATGCCACTACTAAACTGCATTGGTTGGTACGTGAATATCCTTTTCAACATGCACATTTAATTGATCTGGACGTAGAGGTCGATTTTAGTCAGGTCACGACACCTGAAGATCGTGTGGCGGTAATTACCACTGAGCCTTTAACGCATAACGAAGCATGGACTGCATACCAGCCTGGGGAAATGATCTTATTCCAGTGCGGTAAACCGATTTTGCATGCTTTAACACGAGTAGAGCGTTTAATCCGAGAAGCTGAAAATCCTGCATTAAAACGAATAACTAAAGCAGATCAGTATTAATATAGAAGATATAACCAGAATATATGTTTGAACTGTTTTTTATTAAAAAATTAGTTCTCATTGTTCTGGTTATATCAATAAAATTAGATAGATAGTTTTTCTTGTTGGTTAAAAAATACTTGAGTGTTTTGGTCGGTGAAAATATTAAATTAAATATAAAACAACAGCTTATTTTATTTTATACATAAAAACTGCAAACCTGACAAAAATGCTGCGTTTTTATTTAAATCTTTTGTCGATATTATATTTGTATTCAATAAATCAAATATGGTTTGGGGTTTGATATGGGGATGAAATGGTCTGTCGAATATAATACAGGAATAGAAGTAATTGATGATCAACATCGTCGTATTCTAGATTATATTAATGAAATTGATGAATTAAAAGAAGACGATGACCGTGCGAAGTTAAAGGGGATTCTGGATAATATTATTGATTATACCCAGTCTCATTTTACCTTTGAAGAAAGTTTGCAGGAAGAAGCGAACTATAAGTATCGTGTACCACATAAGCGAGTACATGACTTATTTATCAAAAAGATAGAGACTTATCGTCAGCGTTTTGAGTTGGGGCAGGAAATTGATAGTGAGTTGCATGAAGCACTATCAAAGTGGTTGATTAATCATATTCGTCATGATGATGCCGATTATGTTGGTGCTGTCAAAGAAAATATGATTGGTATTATTAAAGAAAATGAAAAGAAAAAAGGGAAGAACTGGTTTTCTCGATTCTTCTCATAATAAAAAGATAATAAAAAAAGATCCCTTGTTATAAAAAATAATAAGGTTGGTATGAGTGATATACAAGGGATCTAATTAAAAAATAATAACTGGTGCGCAGCAAATCATCTTGACTGGGTGATTTGCTTTTTTCTTTCGATATCTTTTGTTTTGATTTTCAAGCGTGAGAAAGGCAAAATAGATTGAATATTTCATTGCAAACACCATAAAGCGCAATGAGTTCAAAGATTTTTCAAGGAATGCATTATGCAGGACACAACTCTGTCACGCTGGTTTGCCCCAGTGATGGCGTTTTGCCTATCTTTTGTCATGATTACCACATTGGCACCAACTGTAGGTATCCAGATTGATCGTCAGTTCGATTTCTGGTTGCTGTGGTTAGGCACCATGATTTTATTGGCACTGCCAATCGGTTATCTTGAAATCGCTTTAGCAAAGCGTTCGCAAACGACCGCATTACAAGCACTTTCAAGCCTTACACGTGATGCTGA
Source organism: Acinetobacter vivianii (assembly GCF_014635885.1). GTDB lineage: Bacteria > Pseudomonadota > Gammaproteobacteria > Pseudomonadales > Moraxellaceae > Acinetobacter > Acinetobacter vivianii. Next base: position 92,200 of record NZ_BMDR01000009.1, on the reverse strand, counting down.
TGCTTCACCAAGATGGCGTGTTGTCGGTTGGTTAGCAGTTGTTTTCGTCCCGTTTTTTGCTGGTAGTGTATTAAATACTGCAAGCCATGTGGTGAATGAACAACTGGCATTAAATATTTCGAGCCAGATTCTATTCGCGATTCTTGCTGTTGTTGCATTTGCACTTTCTTTTATCCCTCGTCAATTCCTCATTGCTTTGACAACCATCGGTGTCGTTGCTGCGTTTATCCTTGCCAATGTGATGGGGACTCAGTTACAGGCATGGCACTGGACAGGTGTGGAGTTTAGCGAGTGGGGCAATGCGACAGTACTTGCCTTGGTCGCAAGTGGTTTAGGTTTGGGTTTATATTGGCAGAGTAGCCTAGCTGTGGTGAAAAAGCAGGAAGCTGCAACCACTTCAGTTTTACCGATTTGGATTGCTCAGCTTCTTGCCGTGATTGCATTTGGCTTCTTCTCTGTTCAGGCTCAGCTTCCTGCTTTAGCATGGGGTTTTGCTGCACTGATGTCGGCTGCCTTATTAATCCAGTTTGCAAAAGAGCAATTGGCGCAGCGCCAGCTGGCAGTTGTGGTTCAATGGGCAATTTTGCTTGTGGCGGTTGCGGTATGGGCAGTGCCACAAGTTGAGCAAATTTTTAATACCTTGTTGATGTTATGGGGTCTCATCATTTGCCTAGTCTATGCATTGTTTGCTGGCTGGATCATGAAGATCAGTCATCTACGTAAAGCGATGGGTTTTAGCAATGAATTGTTCTATAACATCTGGCGTATTGCGATCCGTATCATCTTACCGCTTTCAATTGTGGTCGCAATTATTGCGGTTGTTGGGCAAGTGATCTAATGGAACAGGCAAAACAAGTTTGGGTGGCTTATACAACGCCTGAACAGCAATTTCATCTTACTGTTGCATTCAGTGAGGGAATGACGGCTCAGCAGGCAATTGATGCCAGTGGCTTAGCCGAGCAGGTGAGCCTGCCAGAAGTTTTACACTTGGGGATTTTTGGCAACAAGATTGAAGCAGAGACTTTGCTACAAGCTGGTGATCGTGTTGAGATTTATCGGCCTTTGACCATCAATCCCAAAGATATCCGCCGTAAACGGGCTGAAAAGAATCCTGTTGGGCGATTTATTAAAGGTAATCGTTTTAGACCATCAAGCTAATAAAGAAAACCCCTCACGATTATCTCGATGAGGGGTTTCTTTTTACTGCAAAGCCGTTATAGTGGGGGCGCAGTCAAAATCGCTTCTTTTGATGCCGGTAAACCAGGTTGTGATTCTGGAATCGTATCTAAGCCTTCCAGACGTTCAACATTACCATTCGCATCAAAATAAATTTTCAAATGCTGGCCATGTGCCGCAGGTATTTTTGCTTTTTTGGCATAAGTTCCCGGGATGTAGTTATAGATATAGTCCCAACGTAACGGATTCAAAGGATCTGTAACCGTTGGACTACCAAGCAAGAAACGGACTTGCTGAAAGCTCATGCCCACTTGTACTTGAGATGCTTGTGCTTTGGTTAATGGTGTTCCCTGTGGAATATCGACTTTATAAACACCAAAGACTGAACAACCGCTAAGTACTGAAGTGACGAACAACGCCAGCATGATTTTTTGCATTTTGCTACACTATCCTGATAAATGATGATGCATTTGGTTCAAGGATAGATCATACTGCATCTAAACTCTATTGCCTATTCCAACTTAAGATTTGTTGAGAGACCTTTTTTTATGCCGATTTCCAATCAAGACTTACGCAAAGCTGGACTTAAAGTTACCCTTCCTCGTATTAAGATTTTGGAATTATTAGAAAATTCAAAACAACATCATTTAAGTGCTGAAGATATTTATAAAACTTTGCTTGAGCAGGGTGAAGATGTGGGTCTAGCAACGGTTTACCGTGTGTTAACACAATTCGAAGCTGCCGGTATCATTCAGCGTCACCATTTTGAAAACAACCATTCTGTTTTCGAAATCATGCAAGAAGATCATCATGATCACCTCGTTTGCTTGAACTGTAACAAAGTTGTTGAATTTACTAATGATATTATCGAGCAAGAACAACACGCTGTTGCTGATAAACATCAATTTGCTTTAACTGGCCATTCTTTAAACCTTTACGGTTATTGCAGTGATGCAGAATGCCAAGAGGCTTATCGTAAAAAATAAGCTGAGTTGAGTTAAAAATTTAAAGTTCACGAAAATTGAACAAATAAAAAGGGAAGGTTACAAAAACCTTCCCTTTTTTTAATGGCTTAGTTTGAATTATTGACCATCAAAGGTAATGTTGCGGCTGGCACTCAATAACTGGTCTGCGCCTTCTTCTGAAAGTTTGATGGTGAGACGTAGATCGTTTGGTGAGTCTGCATGCTTCAATGCATCCTTATAAGTAATCTGACCTGCTTTATAAAGGTCAAATAAAGCCTGATCGAAGGTCTGCATGCCTAGCTCGCGTGAACGTTTCATCAGATCTTTAATCTCATGAATTTCACCTTTACGGATATAGTCGGCCAGAAGCGGGGTGTTAATCAGAATTTCAATCGCAGCACGACGCGAATTGCCGTCAGGCGTTGGAATTAATTGTTGTGCCACCAATGCTTTTAAGTTCAACGACAAGTCCATATACAGCTGGCTATGACGATCAGCTTCAAAGAAGTGAATAATACGGTCTAAGGCTTGGTTGGCATTGTTGGCGTGCAGGGTCGCGAGTACCAAGTGACCAGTTTCTGCGAAGGCAATCGCATAGTCCATAGTTTCACGAGAGCGAATCTCACCAATCAGGATCACATCTGGTGCCTGACGTAGCGTATTTTTCAATGCCACTTCAAATGAATCGGTATCAATGCCCACTTCACGCTGTGTCACAATGCAACCTGCATGCTGATGCACAAATTCGATCGGATCTTCAATGGTAATGATATGACCTTTAGAATTCTGGTTGCGGAAACCAATCATTGAAGCGAGGGAAGTCGACTTACCTGTACCTGTTGCCCCTACAAAAATGATGATACCGCGTTTGGTCATCGCCAGTTCTTTCAGAACTTCAGGCAGTTTCAGGTCATCCATGGTTGGAATATGGGTTTCGATTTTACGCAACACCATGCCCGGCATATCACGTTGCTGAAAAGCACTGACACGGAAACGTGCCGTCTTTTCACGATTCATGATTGCGAAGTTGCATTCGCGTGTATCTGCAAATTCTTTACGCTGTTTGTCCGTCATAATGGACTGTACCAGCTGACCTACAATTTCCCCTGACAGCTTGGTTTTTGAAACAGGCACAATCTGCCCGTTAATTTTCATTGAAGGCTCAACGTCTGCTGTGACAAATAAGTCCGAGGCATTCTGTTGAATCATCAAATTGAGTAAATCATTAAAGTCCATGATATTTCTCTAATCCCTTTATTTTTATAGGAATGACTCAGGCTGTTTCGCCACTGTACGAGCCGTTTGTGGGCTAATTAAACCTTTAGACACCAATGTTTTTAAACTTTGATCCAAAGTGGTCATGCCGTAGTTGGCGCCAGTTTGAATAGCAGAGTACATTTGTGCGACTTTATTTTCACGCACAAGGTTACGGATTGCTGGAATCCCGATCATGATTTCATGTGCAGCCACACGACCACCGCCATTTTTCTTTAATAGCGTTTGTGAAATGACTGCTTGTAAAGATTCAGACAACATGGCACGAACCATGTCTTTTTCTTCAGCAGGGAAGACGTCGATCACACGGTCAATGGTTTTTGCGGCAGAAGTCGTATGCAGCGTACCAAACACTAAGTGACCTGTTTCTGCCGCGGTCAATGCCAAGCGAATGGTTTCAAGGTCACGCATCTCACCGACCAGAATAATGTCAGGGTCTTCGCGGAGGGCAGAACGAAGTGCGGCATTAAAGCCATGCGTATCACGGTGTACTTCACGCTGGTTGATCAGACATTTTTTCGATTGATGTACAAATTCGATAGGATCTTCTACCGTTAAAATATGGTCATAACGGTTTTCATTAATATAGTCGATCATTGCTGCAAGCGTTGTCGATTTACCCGAACCTGTTGGGCCTGTGACAAGCACAATCCCACGAGGATAATCACAAATTTCCTTGAAAATTGTACCGAGTCCCAAATCTTCCATGGTCAACACTTTCGATGGAATGGTACGGAATACCGCTCCAGCACCACGGTTCTGGTTAAATGCATTGACACGGAAACGGGCAATATTCGGTACTTCAAATGAAAAGTCAGTTTCTAGATCTTCTTCAAAATCACGACGTTGTTTATCATTCATAATGTCGTACACTAAACGGTGTACATCTTTATGTTCAAGTGCTGGTAAATTGATACGACGTACTTCACCATCTACACGAATCATCGGAGGCATACCCGCTGAAAGGTGTAAATCTGATGCACCGTTTTTAACCGAAAAGGCGAGTAATTCTGTAATATCCATAATTTCCCCGAAACAAACTCAAAAGTCTCATTATTTTGTAGAATAATATAAGGCTTTCATTCAGGCTTACCAACACCTTAAAGAATGGGAAAGCAAAAAAACATTTCGTAAATGAGAACTGTGTCAATGAATCAATCGCAACAATCCCGCCAAACTGTTTTAAATCAAATAGAACAAGCCTGTCAGCGTGTTCAACGTGATCCTGCGACTGTGCAATTGTTAGCCGTTTCAAAGACCCATCCTGCTTCAAGCCTGCGTGAAATGTACGCAGTGGGGCAGCGCTGTTTTGGTGAAAATTATTTACAGGAAGCGCTGGAAAAAATTGAAGAACTCAAAGAGCTGGAGATTGAGTGGCATTTTATTGGTCATGTGCAACGTAATAAAACCAAGCATCTAGCTGAGAAATTTGATTGGGTACACGGGGTTGACCGTTTGATTATTGCCGAGCGTTTATCTGGCCAACGTTTGGAATCGCAAGCGCCGTTAAATATTTGTCTACAAGTGAATATTGATGGACAAGATTCAAAAGATGGTTGCCAGCCAGAAGAAGTGGCTGAACTGGTTCAGGACATCAGCCAGCTTCCACATATCCGTTTACGTGGTTTGATGGTCATTCCAGCGCCTGAAAATCATGCTGCATTTGCAGATGCCAAAGCACTATTTGATCAGGTGAAATCGCAACATGCACAGCCGCAAGATTGGGATACTTTAAGTATGGGGATGTCGGCTGATCTGGACGCTGCGATTGCAGCGGGTTCTACGATGGTTAGAGTGGGGACCGCATTGTTTGGTGCAAGGGATTATTCAGCAAAGTCTTAATAATTATTTAATTCAACAAGATGACTCCAGAATTGAATCGGTTTTGGAGTGGCTTGCGGTTGATCAAACAGTGTTTTATTTAGTTTGAATTCATTACAAAAGTAATTGATCAGGTCTGTTCCATAATAAATAATATCGGTTTGCATGATTGAAAATATGGGATTTCCCTTTTCAAGGGGGGTACTCGGAATATAACGATGAGAGTAAACAGGGATCATTTTCGGATAAGCTTTAAACTGCTCCTCAAATATTACCAGACGGTCTGAGATTTCCTCTGGTGCGGCACCCCATTGATCTAACCAAAAGCCATTTTTAATATCAAAGAGAATGCCTTCATGAGGCCCGTTGAGCTGCGCTATCAACATATTTTTCGCTTTATCGCTATGAAGTGCTTCTCTCCAGCGAGGAAATTTCCATTCATTTTCTGAAACAGGAAGTCCGTACTTTAAAAATAGCTTCAAATCAGAAGGAAAGTGAAATCTAAAAAGCTGCTCTATTGCTTCTATTTCAGTTTCTGTTAAGCCAGTGTCAAACTGGATACCGTGCTTTAATAGTTCTGTATGAAGCAATTGAATGTTCATTAGCCCACTACTTCAATCCGACTCGAACCTGATCCAACAGGTTGTACCTGAATCTGTACAGGAATCCGTTCATGCATTTCCTGAATATGCGAAATTAAGATTACTTTACGACCTTGGCTTTGCAACTGATCCAGCGCATTCATCACCATGTGCAAGGATGAGGCATCCAGCGTCCCAAAACCTTCATCAATAAACAGTGATTCGATTTTCATCGAACCAGAAGCCATATTGGCAATCGCTAATGAAATCGCAAGGGCGGTAAGGAATGATTCTCCACCAGAGAGAGAGGCAACCGAACGGGTTTCACCATCCATATCATGGTCGATAATTGCCAGACTGAGTGAGTTTTCCAAGCGCTTTAATGTATAACGTTGCGATAACATCGCCAATTGCTGATTGGCATATTCCAGCAAAATATCCAGATTGTATTGCTGCGCTAAATCACGGAAATCTTTGCCTTTAGAATCACCAATCAAGCTCGAAATCTTATTCCAGCGATGTTCCTGTTGCTGAATTTGCTGGATTTGGTCGGCAAACTGTTTTTGCTTGGCAAGGTTTTGCTGATGTAATTCGAGTTGAACTTTATATTGATCGCGTTGTTCAAGTTGCTGTTGTAGTTTTTCCTGATTTAGCTGAATCAATTCGGTCAGCTGTTGATGTTGAATCTCAGGCTGTTGCTGCTGATGCTCATTGGATAGCTGCTGCGCGGTTTTAAGCGCATAGGCTGCTTCACTCAAGACACGATCTGCATTTTGTAACGTTAAGCGAATCTGCTGTTCCTGCGTTGAAGAAATGGCTAGCAACTGACTGAGTTGCTGTTCTTTAAAATGCACATGCTGCTTCAACCATGCACCGATTTCTGTTGTGCATTGTGTGAATGATCGTTGGTTATGCTGATGCTGTGCTTTGAGCTGCTCTAGTTCATTCTTGTGTTGCTCAAAGTTTTGTCGTGCCTGTTCAAAATTCTGTTTTACTTGCTGATATTGATGCTGCACTTGCTGGCGTTGTTGGTCATGTTGATGCAACCATTCATTGGCTTTCAATTCAGTTGAACCAGCCATTGCCAGAATGAGTTGATTGGCAGCCTCACTATTTTGTTGACCCTTTTTCGCAATTTCCTGCAATTGCTGATTTAGCTCAGTATGTTGCGTGCTTAAACTATTCAGATTTGATATTAATAAATTGAGTTGTTGTGTGTTGTGCTGTTGTTGTTTGCTGAGTCCATCCGCATGATCAAGCTGTTGCAGGCGTTGTTTTAAACGCTGCACAATCTGTTGTGACTGGCGAAGCGGTTGTTCCAGCCAAAGTGTTTTCTCATCTGAATCCAGACAATCCACAATATGCTGAATCTGTCGCTGTAACTGCTGTACAGTTTCCAGTTGGTAGGCCGTGTTCTGGATAGACTGATTTAAATTAAACTGCTGTTTACTGGCCTGATTGAGCTGTTGTAATTCCTGATCAACCTGTTGTTTTGTTTGTGTAGATTGAGCGCTTAAGTGCTTTAACGATGCCTCAAGCTCGTGTTGAGCTAAATTGAAATCGAGTTGAATATGACTTTGAGCCAGATATTGCTGTAACTCTTGTTGTTGAGCGTTTAATTTTTCCTGAGTTTGTTGCAAGACTGCTTGGCGCTGTTTTTGCTCAGATTGAAGTTGGGTAAATTGTTGCTGTGTATTCTGCCAAAGCTGGAAGGATTGTTGCTCTTGTTGTAGCGCCTGTTGTTCCTGCTGTTGCTGTAATGCATATAGGGCTTTCGAAACTGGACTTTCATCCTCACGATAGGGATGTTCAGTACTGCCACAGACCAGACAAGCTTCACCTTGTTTCAGTTCAGCACGTAAATGTTCAATATTCTCGGCATGGAGTAAGCGTTGCTGTTGCAGGATAAGCTGTAATTTTTCCCGCTCGGTTTTTGCTGCCTGAAATTCACTTTCTGCTTTTTGAGTATTTTGCTCGAGCTGTTGATACTGAACTTGTATCGTATTTAGTGTGTGTTGCAGCTCTGAGACTTCATTTTTTAATTGAAAATGATGCTGTAGTTTTTGTTGAATCACATCCAGTTGATTCAGCTGAGTCAACACTTGCTCTTTCTGTGCCTGTTTCTGCTCAAGGGTGCGATCAATCTGCTGTGTTGTACCGAACTGCGTGATCAATTGCTCAAGTTGGCTTTTATCTTGCTCAAGTTTGCTTTGAGCCTGTTGAATATTCCCCAGCGTATTTTCAACTTTTTGATAATGCTGAATAAACTGCTCTAATTGTTGTACATGAGCATGCAGGCCCTTATCTAAAGCTGAGAAGTGGGCACTTTGCTGTAATTGCTCAAGGCAGGATGTCTGTTGTGTACCTATATTCTGGAGGCTCTGCTCAAGCTGTTGTTGCTGTTGTAGCAAAGGTTGTTGCTGGGTTTCGATAAGCGTCAGTCTGCTTTTGGTTTTTTTATAATCTTCGGCAATATAGTCACGTTCCTGAACGTATTTACGCACCTGACTCAACTTATCTTGATGTTGCAGCTCAAAATTTTGAAACTGTTGCAGCGCCGTTTCCGCTTGCGTATAGCGGATTTTTTCCTGCTCAAATTCTGTGGTTAAGCGACTAAACTGTTGCTGTTTTTGTTGAAGCTGTGGCTCAAGTTGTTGCAGTGTTTTTTGGATTTGCTGCTGTTGAAACACAACAGGACGAATCTCGGAAAAGATTTCCAATTGTTCAAGCAACTGGCGATCTGTTGCGAGGGCAGTATGGGCATTGAGTTGCGTTTCATGCTGCTGTTGTTTGAAGATAATTTCACTTTCAAGCTTTTGTTGTTGCTCAAACCACTGCTGTTGTTGCTTGAGTTGAGTCCGTTCGGTTTCAAGCTGCTGGACTTGTTGTTGTGTCTGTTGAAATTGAGTTTGTAAGGCAGCAACTTCCTCATCGGAACGAATTTCAATATGACCTAAAACATTTTCCAGCTGTTTGCGCTGGTTGGTCATTTCGCGGGTTTTTTCAAACGCCAGTTGCCCAATTTTGGCAAAGATACTGGAGTTGGTCAGGTATTCTAGCAATTCGCCTCGTTCAGTATCACGCGCCTTTAAAAATGCGGTAACTTCCGATTGTGCCAGTAAAACGGCACGGGTGAATTGTTCAAAACTGAGTTGGGTAATTTGCTGGATATGGCTTTCGACGGCTTTGGTTTTGTCTGCAACCACCACGCCATCCGTCAGGCATTTAAGCGAGCGTTGTACACTTTGCAATTTGCCACTGGCATTTTCACGGGCACGCTTAATTTCCCAACGCGCCTGATAATGTTTCTGATCTTGTGCCACAAAACACAGTTCAGCAAAACCATGTCCTGTACCGCGACGTAAAACGGTCAGGGGAGAGTTGGTCAGCAGCTCCGAACCATCTACGTCCAAAAGCTTGCCGTCACTTTCTTTGAGACGGGGAATTTTATTAAAGAGTGCCAGACACATGGCATCTAAAATGGTGGATTTACCTGCACCTGTTTTTCCGACAATCGCGATCAAGCCTGCATTGGCTAAAGGATCGCACTCAAAATCAATAAAGTGCTCACCCGCAAGAGATGCCAGATTTTTTAGTCGAATCGATAAAATTTTCATGGCAAATCCTTAAGAACTTTGATCATCTTCAAGTTTTTTCTGTGCTTCATTCACCAGACTTAAGAAATCTTTGGTGACTTCATCATCGGCGTGATAGCCCTTTTTCTCCCAGATCTGCTGGAATAATTTTTCTGGTGTGGGTGGCTCTAGGCTAATGCTTTGCTTGTTTTCAGCATTACTTTCATTCAATAAATATTGTCTGGAAATACGCACCAGACGGTAGCGATCCTTCGGCAAGGCATCTTCGAATTGTTGGCGTAAATTTGGCTGTGGGGGAATCGCCGTATGATATTCAATATCGACATATTCACGATGGTCAATATTTTCGATGGGGCCACTGGGTAGATTTTTAAGCTGCTGCATGACTGCTGTGAGTTCATCTTTAATTTTATGCAGTTGAATACTTCGCGGAATTGCCAATGCTTCAAAATCCAGCTTATTTTCTGGTTGGGTTGAATCAACGGTGACTTCGACCACTTGGTGCTTATAGTTGATTTCACTAAATGACAGTGGAATCGGAGAGCCACTATAACGAATATGGGGATGCTGTACCTTTTGCGGTTTATGCAGATGTCCAAGTGCCACATAATCAATACTGTCATCAAACAGGCTGGTGGAAAGTGCTTCTTCATTGCCAATAATAATCGGTCGTTCTGAGTCCGAAGTTTCTCCACCTTGCATATGTGCATGTGACATCAGAATCAAGGCCTGATCATCAGATTTGCGACGCTTGGCTTCTTCGATTAATTGTTGGTGTAGATAAGCAATCGCATTTTGGCTATTGGTGGTGTGTTCATTAAAGCCTGTGATTTCGGCTGAACGCAAGAAAGGTAGGGCAATACACCACGCGACAATCTGTTTTTGCTCATCATAAATCGGCAAAATTAAGCGTTCCAGATCTAGTGTTTTATCTTCATTCCAGCGAATTACACCAACCGTTTTGGCATTATATTTCGCCAATAATGGCTCAACCTGTTCAATTCGATAGCCCGAATCGTGATTGCCTGCGATCATGAGGGTTTGCATATGCGGTGCAAATTCATGCGCATCGGCAAGGAACTGGTAGAGCTGTTTTTGTGCCTGCGAGCTCGGATTGATGACATCAAAAATATCACCCGCAATCAGCAAGGCATGCGGTTGTTTTTGCTTGATTTGCTCAAGTAACCATGCCAGAAATTGTTCATGTTCATAATGGCGGGAATGATTATAAAAGAATTGCCCCAAATGCCAGTCAGAAGTATGAAAAAAACGCACAGTCATAAATGAATCTAAAAATGAATTGAACCAGAATAAGGTAGCACGTATTTAAGCGGAAAGGAGAATCTTACTCAGCAGAAAAGCAGTACATGATACCGCTTGATCATTTTTAAACGTTCCTCTAGTTTGAAGATAAAGTCATGATTTAAAAATGAGGACATATCAATGAGCTTAGGTAAAGTAAGCCGCGAAATTAGGGATCAGATCATGTTGATTGGCCTAGACCGCGCCGATAAACGGAATGCCTTTGATAGCCATATGATTCAGGATTTGTCGCTGGCATTGACGGAATATGAAAATGATCCAGAACTCCGTTGTGCTGTGATTTTTGCACATGGTGACCATTTTACAGCGGGCTTGGATCTGGTTGAGCTACAACCGAAAATATCCGAAGGCATTTTTAACTTTGCTGAAGAACAAATTAACCCGTGGGGAACAGCAGGCCGACATCGAAGCAAACCTGTTGTGGTGGCGGTGCAGGGAATTTGTTATACCGCTGGAGTCGAATTAATGCTGAATGCTGATGTGGTGATTGCCAGTGAAAATACAGTGTTTGGTCAGCTTGAAGTATTACGTGGCATCATGCCATTTGGCGGGGCAACGGTACGTTTTGTGCAAGCTGCGGGATGGCAAAAAGCCATGCCATATTTATTAACAGGCAAAACTTTTGATGCTAAAACGGCAGATCAATTAAACCTGATTTCCGAAATTGTAGAAAATGGGCAACAGTTGCAGCGTGCTATCGAAATTGCCAAAGACATCTGTATTTCAGCACCGCTTGCAGTACGGGCTTTATTGGCCTCTGCAACCGATGCGGTAACGCAAGGACAGACAGCAGCATTTGAGAAAATGAACAGTTATTTGATGCCGCTGTTTGAATCGCAAGATGCACAAGAGGGCGTTCGTGCCATGTTAGAAAAACGTCCACCACAGTTTAAAGGGCAATAACTGACAAAAGAAATATGGGGTCATTTTCAGCAAATATTTTTATTCAGTTATTTGGAATACTGAGAAGCTTTCTTTAAATACCTAAAACCCGCTACTGGGCATTTTCATCTATCTCGCAAATACCAAAGGTATTATGGTCAGGATCAAGAAAATAGCCTTGCCAGCAGCGATTTGGGATCGCGAATTTATCCATCGCTACAATGCCACCTAGACTGAGAATTTTAGCCGCCGTTTCATCAAAATTTTCAACTTCAATGGTACAGGTAAATGCATTGGTTCCGCATCCTGTTGGTGGAATCGCCACTGGGCGTTGTAGTAAGCCGCCGTGAATTCCCACTGTTTCAATGCGATAATATTCAATCGGGAGACCTTCCACTTTTTCGAAATTCCAGCCAAATGCAGACTGGTAAAAATGGACGTCACGTTGTGGATTGGATGACTGAATTTCAAAATAAGTGACTGCGTTCATGATTCGATTCCTTTATCTTTATTGTGCTTAACTTATTCTAAATAGAACTGGCATGAGCGTGCTGAAGCTTTATGTAAATGAGTAAACTTGTCCGATCTGGATTGAGCACTCAAGTAAATTTTATGAATTTAACTCGAATAGCGGAGATTGATTAAACATTGATGAATATAATGAAGTTAGCTGATCATCCTGAATGGTTAGATCAAGCGGCAAATTGGTTTGCCAATCAATGGGGTATTCCTGTTGAAGCGTACCGTGACAGCATTCAGATGTCGATTGAACAGCAGGATGGTGTTCCGCAATGGTATGTGATTCTAAATGACGAGCAGCAAATTATTGCAGGAGCAGGGATAATCGAAAACGATTTCCATAACCGCAAAGACCTTGCGCCAAACTTATGTGCTTTATTTGTTGAAGAGGCTTATCGCAAGCAAAATATTGCCAAAAAGTTGTTAGATTTCGCTCGAACAGATATGAAAAGGGCGGGATTTGAAAAGTTGTATCTGGTGACAGAGCTAAATGATTTCTATGAAAAGTGTGGCTGGACATTTTTAACCACGGTTCAAGATGATGAAGGTGAGCCGATCAAAATGTATGTTGCAGATACGCTTTAAAACACAAATTTTAGGCAAATAAAAACCGACGATTCGAGTGATGATAAATCGTCGGTCAAAATCTTTTTCAATGGTTCTGGCTGCTAACACAACCATTGTTAAAGATGGAGAGTCATAATGAAAGGTCACCGAAAACATTGCGGATGCCGTGCAATGTCCAATCGGTTGCTGCGACCTTGTACCCTATATAACGCTGCTGGTTGAGGATTGGTTGACATAAAAATGAAAAAAAAGTGAAAAAAATTTATAATTATTTCTTAAAGCCAGTCTAATTAGGTTTATCTTTATGATTTCATTGCGTTTGTATTATCTCTGGTTTTTTATTATTTGTTTGGCCTCGACTTTAATCGCAGGCGTGTTGGCTGCGATTTTACCAAATAGTCTGGGCGGTGTGCTCACCGCAATTCCTTATCTCATTGCCATCATTTTTGTTTTGTTTAAATTTCTCAAGCAACAACGCCGTGCGCCGACGCAGCAAGAGAAGAAACGCTTAAGTATCGGTTTTAGTCTGATCTTCTGGGGCTACAACGCATGTGGTTTATTACTGGGGCTGTATATTTTTGCGCGTAAAGATCCTGAAATCTGGCAGAATTTCTTACTCTATTTAAAACAGCCACAATTTTTACTTGCCGTTTTAGCCATGTGGTTGGTGATTGCCTTGCCGTTATTTTTAATTACGTACTGGTTCTATGGGCCGCAAGCACAAAGAATGGCCAATAAGATGTTTCACTAATTAAAGAAAGTTTACTTGTTATTCAGTTTTATTCTGCTAAGACTTAAATATAGAACGAATCAAAATCATGCGGGATGAGGGTAAGATGCAAAAGCAGACGGTTTTAATCACAGGCGCAAGTGGTTTTATTGGTTCGCATTTGTTGCCCTTCCTGTTAGAGCGAAACTATCAGATCATTGCATTAACCCGACAGCCAAATCGGGTTGCTCAGCATTCTGCGTTGCGGTGGGTGAATGATCTGGATCAAATTGAAACACAACAGATTGATTATGTGATTAATCTGGCTGGTGAAAATATTGGTGCAAAACGCTGGACTGAAAAGCGTAAGCAGCAATTAATACACAGCCGTGTTGCGGTAACCGAGCAACTGTATCAATGGCTGCAACGTAAGAAAATTTTTCCGAAGTGTATTATCTCAGGTTCTGCGATTGGCTATTACGGTATTGATCCTCAACAGCAATGGCAGCTGATTTGTGATGAAAATACAGCGCCGCAATCCATTTTTATGTCTGAGCTTTGCCAAGTGTGGGAGCAAACGGCTTTAAAGTTTAGCCAACAAAATACCAAGATTATTCGTTTAGCTGTGGTTTTTGGACAGGGTGGGATTTTGCCGCAGATGCTGTTACCAATTCGCTTGAATACTGTGGCAAAAATTGGTTCAGGACAGCAACCGGTAGTGTGGATTCATATTCAAGATGTATTGAATGCCATCCTTTTCTTGTTGCAATCTACTCATCCTCAACAGGTATATAACCTTGTTGCGCCTGATCAAATCAATCAACAACGATTTGCTCAAATAGCCTCTCATATTTTAAAGCGCAAACCTTTTATGACGGCTCCAAAATGTATCTTCGAATTGATATTGGGCGAACAATCGCAATTGATTTTAAATGGTCAATATGTGATTCCTCAGGCTTTGCTCGAACAGGGTTTCCAATTTCAATATCCAGATTTGAATGGAGCTTTGACCGAAATTCTAGCAAGACATTAAATTCTGTTGCTTTAGGCGCAGCGGTGAATACGCTTGAGGATCGACAATCGTCTCTTGTCCTAACATAAGTTGGCGCAACAGTCGGGCCGAGCCAGAACCCATACATAAGCCATTACGGAAATGTCCAAAATTGGCCCAAAGATTTTCCAGTTCAGGCATGGCACCAATATAAGGAATGCCTTGTGGAGAACTTGGGCGTAGGCCTGCCCAACGTTTCACAATCGGGAAGTGTTGTAGCTCAGGCACCATTTCCAGACATGCCGTTAAAATATCTTGCTGGGTTTGCTCATCAACTGCTGTACTAAAGCCAGTTTCGGCCATACTAGAACCACAAACAATGTGACCATCTTGGCGTGGAATCAGGTACATCACCCGATTCATACACATGGTCGGTAACCAGTTTTCAGGGGTTTTAAATAATAGCATTTGCCCTTGTACGGGCTGCACAGGAATATGGCGTTGTAGTTGCTCGGCCCATTGCTGACTCCATGCACCAGAAGTGATGACTACATGATCCGCAGTAAATTTTTGCCCATCTTCGATTTCAATTCCGAGCACTTTCTTATTCTGAATAATTAACTTTTCAACAGGGCAATGCTCAAAGAAACGAACAGCGGGATGTTGTTTTAAATAGCAAATTAACGATTGTAACAGGCGTGGATTCCGAACATTGGACAGGTGTGGGAAATAGATTGCTTGTTGGAATTGTTGGGAAATATAAGGATTAATCTGTTCAAGTTTGGAGCGATTGAGCAACTCACATTGCTGCATTGGTTCCTGATATTGGGTGGCATAATTCAAGCCAACTTCGAAATCTTCCTGATCAAAGATCAGCATGCCTGTATCGTGGATCTGAAAATCAATGCCAGTGATGGGGAGGAGCTTCTCATTCCATGTCTGATAGAGCGATTTTCCGTATTGCGCCAGTTGATTGACTTCGGGTGCATAACGCCATGGATACATTGGGGAGAGAATACCGCCACCTGCCCATGAGGCAGCTTGACCTGCTTGTTGTTGGTCAAAAATATCGACAGAGCAGCCTTGTTCAGCTAGTTCCAATGCTGACATTAAGCCGCTAATACCCGCACCAATGATGGCAATATGCATGATAAAGTTAAACCAGTTTTATTTGCTTAATTTTGTTGAGCACCCAAATTTGATCTAAATTAATAAGAATAAATACACGGCAGAGTCTTGCCGAGTTCTCAATCTATTTTAGGCTTAGCCTTCAGCTGGACTTACTTTGGTTTTGCCCAAAGTAAGCAAAGGCATTGTCATCTGCAAAACCTGTTCAATTGTTTCAGCTTTATATATTCAGCTATAAGACCAATATCTTATATCTTTTTAGTACTGCGCAGGTTGCAGATGACGTTTCCGCGTATCAAATTTAAGAACATTCTAGATTAAAAGAAATTATCTCATCTCTTTTAATTTACGTGCTGCATCTTCAGCAAAATACGTCCAGATCCCATCAGCGCCTGCACGACGGCAGCACATCAAAGATTCCAGAATCACGCTCTCAGATAACCAGCCATTCTGAATCGCACCTGCAAGCATGGCATATTCACCACTCACCTGATAGAGGAAAGTTGGCACGCCAAAAGTATCTTTTACTTCACGCACCACATCCAGATAAGGCATGCCTGGTTTAACAATCACCATATCTGCACCTTCTTGTAGATCAAGTGCAATTTCATGAAGTGCTTCGGCACGGTTGCCAATATCCATTTGGTAATTGTATTTATTGCCGCCTTTCAGGTTGCTGGCAGAGCCGACAGCATCACGGAAAGGACCGTAGAAACTAGAAGCATATTTTGCTGAGTACGCCATGATATTGGTGTAGATAAAATCATTTTGCTCAAGCGCTTGGCGGATCGCACCGATACGGCCATCCATCATGTCACTGGGTGCAATTACATCGGCACCTGCTGCAGCATGACTCAATGCCTGTTTCACTAGGCATTCGACAGTTTCATCATTTAACACATAACCTGTGTCATCAATAATGCCGTCTTGACCATGTGTGGTATAAGGGTCAAGAGCGCCATCGGTAATTAGCACCATTTCTGGTAATTCTTTTTTGAGTAGACGGCAAGTCGTTTGAACTAAACCATTTTCGTCCCAAGCGGCTTCCGCTGTTAAACTTTTATCTTCTTGTGGTGTTACAGGGAATAAAGCAAGTTTGGATACACCGAGTTCAAGCAGGGTTTCTGCTTTTTTAAGTAGTAAATCAGCTGACAAACGCTGCACATTTGGCATGCTTGGAATGTCTTGAGTTTGTTGTTGTCCTGGTAATACAAACACTGGATAAATCAAGTGATCTGCCGTTAAATGTGTTTCGCTGACCATGGCACGAAGTTGGTCATTTTTACGGATACGGCGCATGCGAGTCGCAGGAAAAGCTGGACGATTGAACGTATAAGTCATAACAATCTCGATGTTCAGTATTACACTAGGGGAATAATTGAGGTATTAAGTCACGCGAGGGAGAGCTTGGCGACTTCGCTCAATTACGAACCCCGCTATTGTAGCCCCATATTTTTAGATTTGTGCAAAATAATGGAAAGTTATTCTTTCCATTGAGTGTAGGCCGCGTATGAATGATGTAAAGAAAAACTGGACTGGCAATATTCAGTTAGGTGCAAAGGCAGATCACCAAGTGGTCTTGAAACAGTTATGTAAAGCATTTAATGCCTGTCCATTTTTTAAATACAGTGGCATGGTCATGCGAGTAGTCGATGATCAAATTGAAGCCTATGTGGAGATGCAGCCAGAACTGGTCGGGAATCTGGCATTTCAGATTTTACATGGTGGTGTGGCTGCCACGATTCTAGACAGTATTGGTGGTGTGGCGGCCATGGAGCAGCTTTATCGCCGTGCCTCACCAGAAGATTTGCCTGATACTATCAAAAAAGTATCACGCTTAGCCACGGTAGATATGCGTGTCGATTATCTGGCGCCAGGGCGTGGTAAATATTTTATTGCGCGTGCCGAAACCTTACGTTTAGGTCGTAAAGGATGCACCATGCGCATGACCATGGTGAATGATGAAGACAAACCCATTGCGACTGCAATCGCGTCTTATGCCTATTAATTTCTTAAAATAAAAATATCGAGCACCTCTCATGCAAAGTGTGAGAGGCGGCTTTCATTTCCAAGTCCATCTTTTATTCCTTTCAATTCTATTTTTATACGAGTCAATCCTGCTGTCCTCCCGTGAAACATGTCATGGCGAGCTGATCCAAAATTATTCACAAACTGGATAGAGATCTGGAAAAAGCGGATAGAGCCAAGAACTAAATCACGCTTCAATCAAGAAAAGGTTTTTATTGATTGGAGGACATAAAAATGACGACACGTAATATTGCCGAATGGCAGGATTTTATTACAGGCTGTCTCGACTTTCGCCCTAAGGATGGGGTATTTCGTATCGCACGTGATATGTTCACTGAAGCTGAACTTTTCGATTTGGAAATGGAATTCATTTTTGAAAAAGTCTGGATTTATGCCTGCCACGAAAGTGAAATTCCTAACAATCATGATTTCCTGACGGTTCAGATTGGACGCCAACCGTTAATCATTAGCCGTGATGGTCAAGGCCAACTGCATGCCATGATCAATGCCTGTGAGCATCGTGGTGCGACCTTGACGCGCGTTGCCAAAGGCAATCAATCCACTTTTACCTGTCCGTTCCATGCGTGGTGCTATAAATCAGATGGTCGTCTGGTCAAAGTCAAAGCGCCTGCTGAATATTGTGAAGATTTTGATAAGTCCAGTCGTGGCCTCAAGCAAGGACGTATTGCCAGTTATCGTGGTTTTGTTTTTGTGAGTCTAGATACACAGGCAACGGATAGCCTTGAAGACTTCTTGGGAGATGCCAAAGTCTTTCTGGATTTAATGGTAGAGCAGTCACCGACTGGCGAGTTAGAAGTTCTACAAGGCAAGTCGGCCTATACCTTTGCAGGAAACTGGAAGCTGCAAAATGAAAATGGACTGGATGGCTATCACGTCAGTACCGTGCATTATAACTATGTCTCGACCGTGCAACACCGTCAGCAAGTCAATGCAGCCAAAGGTGATGATATGGATACTCTGGATTACAGCAAATTAGGCGCAGGTGATAACCAAACCGATGATGGCTGGTTCAGTTTTAAAAATGGTCACAGCGTTTTATTCAGCGATATGCCAAATCCTGCGGTCCGTCCTGGTTATGACACCGTCATGCCTTATCTGCTGGAAAAATATGGTGCCAAGCGTGCGGAATGGGCCATGCATCGCCTAAGAAATTTGAATCTCTATCCAAGTTTATTCTTTATGGATCAGATCAGTTCACAGCTGCGCATTGTGCGTCCAGTGGCATGGAATAAAACAGAAGTGATTAGCCAGTGTCTCGCTGTAAAAGGGGAGTTAACCGAAGCGCGTCGTAACCGTATTCGCCAGTTTGAAGACTTTTTCAATGTCTCTGGATTAGGTACGCCAGATGATTTGGTGGAGTTCCGTGAACAGCAAAAAGGTTTCCAAGCGCGTCTGGAACGCTGGAGTGATATCTCTCGCGGTCATCATAACTGGTGTTATGACATGACCCCAAATGCACAAGATCTTGGAATCCGACCTGTGATTACGGGGCGTGAACTGACGCATGAAGGTTTATATGTCAATCAGCATGGTCATTGGCAACGTTTAATGCTGGATGGTTTAAATCGCAAAGCTTTAAAAATGCAGGATATTACTTATCAACTTGATACAGCAACGGAAGAGGTATAAGTCATGACTGCTGAACTACATTTTGCTGTTTCACAATTCCTTTATCAGAAATCAGAGCTATGTGACCGTTATGACTGGGATGCCTATCTGGAACTGTATGATGAAGATAGTGAATATCACATTCCGCAATGGATTGATGATCATCAGTATGTCGAAGATCCGAATCAGGGACTGTCTTATATCTATTATGCAGACCGTTCGGGTTTAGAAGACCGCGTATTCCGTATCCGTACAGGGAAAGCGGCATCGGCGACACCATTACCACGCACTCAGCACAGTATTCAAAATGTACAGGTCAAAAGCCTGCCAGATGGTTTGATCGAAGCCAGAGTCGGTTGGAGTACCTTATATAACCGTCAAGGGCTGGAAGGTTGTTTCTATGGCCATGCCACTTATCTGTTAAGACCAACCGCTGAAGGATTCCGTATTCGCCGTCAGCACACGATTTTGCTGAATGACAAAATTGATTCGGTCTTGGATTTTTATCATGTTTAAGGGAGCATCATGATGGGACATTCAGTTGCGCTTAATTTTGCCGATGGAAAAACCTTCTTTATTTCGGTACATGAAGATGAACTGTTACTTAATGCTGCGATTCGTCAGGGCATCAATTTACCCTTGGATTGCCGTGAAGGCGTGTGCGGAACCTGTCAGGGACAATGTGAAACTGGCATTTATGAACAGGAATATGTGGATGAAGATGCGTTAAGTGAACGTGATCTGGTAGAGCGCAAGATACTGGCTTGCCAAACGCGGGTCAAATCCAATGCGGCATTCTATTTCGATCACAATTCTGAAATCTGTAACGCTGGCGAAACACAGAAAATTGCGACGAAAGTGACTCAGGTTGAACTGGTGTCCGAGACAACCGCGATTTTGCATGTTGATGCCAGTGCATCTGCCAAGCAACTTGAGTTTTTACCCGGCCAATATGCGCGGTTGCAGATTCCCGAGACGGATGACTGGCGTTCTTATTCTTTTGCCAATCGTCCGAATCAGACCAATCAATTGCAGTTTTTAATCCGCTTATTACCCGATGGCGTGATGAGCAATTATTTACGTGAACGTTGCCAAGTGGGTCAAACCATTTTGATGGAAGCACCTTTGGGTAGTTTCTATTTACGTGAGGTTGCGCGACCGCTGGTGTTTATTGCGGGTGGAACAGGGCTGTCGGCTTTTTTAGGCATGCTGGACAATATTGCGGAACAGGCAAATGCACCCGCCATTCAGCTGTATTACGGGGTCAATCAGGAAACCGACTTATGTGAACAATCCCGTTTGCAAGGCTATGCAGAACGTTTACCAAATTTCAATTATCAACCTATTGTCACACAAGCTTCGGAGACTTGGGCAGGCAAAACCGGTTATATCCATGAGCATCTGGATCAGGAGCAACTGGCAGAACAGCCGTTTGACATATATCTATGCGGCCCGCCACCGATGATCGAGGCTGTTAAAGGCTGGCTGGATGGACAAGCCTTAGACAACTATCGTTTG
Source organism: Acinetobacter vivianii (assembly GCF_014635885.1). GTDB lineage: Bacteria > Pseudomonadota > Gammaproteobacteria > Pseudomonadales > Moraxellaceae > Acinetobacter > Acinetobacter vivianii. The sequence goes on along the minus strand of NZ_BMDR01000009.1, from coordinate 71,492 downwards.
TATAGCGAAAAGTTTTTACAGAGTAATACGGCTGGTCATTGATCGGCTGCGTTGCCAGACGATTGATGCAAAACAGGGGGGAGAGGAAATCCCCCTGATTAAGATAAATCAGCAGTTTGAAAAATTAAAAATCTCAACGTGAGCATACGTTGAAACATCGACTTTTAAGGGAATAAAAATGAAGACAATTGATGTGAATCATGTGATCAATCGGGAGCGGCTGTCACCCTTGCAATGGCTGGTGTTTGCCTTGGGCTTTCTGGTGTTTTTCTGTGATGGTTTGGATACTGGAATTATCGGTTTTATTGCGCCTGCCTTGCTGGATGACTGGGGGATTAGTAAACCTGAATTGGCGCCAGTGCTGAGCGCGGCACTGGTGGGGATGTCGATTGGTGCAATTATTTCTGGGCCGTTGGCGGATAAATTTGGACGTAAAGGCGTGATTGTGTCCACGACTTTATTATTTTCTATATTTACCATCCTGTGTGGTTTTGCTTCTTCTACACAAGACCTGATGATTTACCGCTTCATCACAGGCGTTGGATTAGGCGCTGCCATGCCAAATATCAGTACTATCGTTTCAGAATATATGCCTGCAAAACGCAAAGCTTTCCTCACGGGACTGGCTGGTTGTGGCTTTATGTTGGGCATTTCTTGTGGTGGGGTGTTGTCGGCCTATTTACTGGAAAATTTAGGTTGGGCCAAAGTGGTAATTCTAGGTGGGATTATTCCTTTATTTTTAGTGGTCGCTTTAATCTTGAAATTGCCAGAATCTGTACCGTATCTGATTAAAAAAGATCAGCAAAATAAAGCTCAAAGCATTCTGGAAAAAGTTCAAGGTCATGCTTTTGCTGACACGGTCAAAATTGAGTTAGCTCAAGTTGATGTCAATCATACCGATAGTCCAGTCAAAACTGTACTAACGAAATATCTCTGGGGATCGGTGATGCTATGGCTGTGCTGTTTCATGAGCCTGTTAGTGTTTTATCTACTCACCAGCTGGATGCCTACGATTTTAAAAACCGCTGGTTTCAGTACGCAGCAATTTAGCTTGATTGCTTCTATTTTCCCATTTGGTGGAGTGGTCGGCGCTGTGATTATGGGCTGGTATATGGATAAGCTGAATCCAACCATCGTGATCAAATATGCATATTTAATGGCATTTATGCTGTTTATCGTTGCGGGTTTCGTCAGCTCAAGTATTTTGTTGCTCGGAATCAGCATTTTCCTGATTGGTGCTTTGTTGACGGGCGCTCAATCGTCACTGTTACCTTTGGCTGCTTTATTTTATCCATCGCAGTGTCGTGCAGTCGGCGTGTCATGGATGCATGGGATTGGACGAGTTGGCGCAATTTTTGGGGCATTTTTCGGTTCGTATATCTTTACCTATGAAATCAGCCTCGGTGGTATTTTCTACCTCTTAGCCTTACCGACGTTTATTGCCTTTATTGCGTTAAGTTTAAAAGCGATGCGTCAAAACAATAAAGCCAATCCTGTCTTAAGCACCAGTTAAGACGTTAAAAAAGCCCAGTGCTTTCTGTCACTGGGCTTTGATTTTATGAATACATCGCACTAGATTTTATTTCGGGTTTCACTCGGTTTTTCGCCAAATTCCTCTTTGTATTCTTGCGCAAAACGGCTGAGGTGATTAAAGCCCCAATCATAAGCGAGTTTGGAAATGGAAATTTTTTGCTGTTTACTTGCATGACTCAATATTTTATAGATTTGCTGCAACCGATATTTACGTAAATAGGCCATTGGACTGAGTCCATAATATTGCTGAAACTCTTCATACAGTTTGGATTTAGAGACACCTGCCAAGCGCTGTAAACTCTCGGCATCGAAGGATTCCTGTGCGTGTTGCACAATAAAATTCTTCACTTTTCGGATATATGCGGGCTCCATCTGATTGCTGCGTTCATACAGTGCCGCAGAATAATTATTTTCCTGAGACAGTAGCAGGGCTTTAATCACAAAATTTTCATAGTCTTCAGAAAACATCGACAAACCAGAAAATTCTGCATAATGTGATTTGAGTTGTAAAAAGTTTTCAATGTTATTCCACCAAGCTTTCATCAGCCCAGTCATGCTGAGCGAGATTTCAGGGTTAAAGACCAGCGCCTGTTCAAGTGGTTGATTGAGCAGCTCTGATAGCACCAGATGCAGACTTTTTTCGGGAATCACGACCTGAAATTTTTGACAATCCTGATTAATGACTAAGTCCTGTAAATCCTGATTGGAAACGATGAGCCCAGTATTCGCATCGGATTGATATTTGGCACCACGAATGCTCAGTGTTTGCTTGCCATGAAACGGCAGACTAATGCTATAAGCTTTTAGATTGGAAATGTTGATCGCAACATTGGCACCATAACTAATAGTCCCGATCGCCATTTTTTTATGAGGAAGTCGCATGCCGTCATAATGAAAGTCGAGTGTCTCCCGACACAAGGTATCCAGACGATGTTCGCCACAAATCATCGACATTACATTTTGTGCAAAATCGGCTTGATGCGAATGATGGATAAGATCCATGTTTTGGCTGAGTGATGTCATAGTCCTTTCACCTAGCGAAGTGCTTATTGTTTTAGCAGCAAGAAAAATGCCATTTTGATCCATAAATGAGCGTATTTATTCTTAGCTCTCTGGAAGTGCAATTGAATAGAAATGCTGTTCCAGCTTGTTTCATTAGAGCAAACTCAAGCAAATATACAAGCCCATAGGGAATATATCTTTATGCTTTATAGGTATGTTAAATGCAGGTCTCGAGCGTAGGTATTGATTTGTGCAATGGCTAAATAGCCAAACTTTAAGTTTTAAATCATTCATAAAATATCAATTTATAAGAATTGAACGCATCAGTTATTTTTTTTAATCTCGCCATATGATTTTTTATCGGTAAAATGCGAAATAATTTTTGCTCCTATTTTTTGCGCTTTGGTTTTTAACATTCAGTTAAGTTTTCAAAATTAAACTGATCGGCTGATTAAACCAAAAGTTAAAAATCTCTTTAATTTTCAGGAATAACTTATGACTGACGCTCAAGCCAACCCACAGGATGCTGCTTCAGATTCGGCATCAGATGATGCAATGAAAGCAAAACGTAAAAAATTTCTCGGATTTTTCGCGCTCATTCTCATTCTTGCTGCAATTCTGTATGGCATCTGGGCGTTATTCTTTAATCATTCTGTCAGTACCGATAATGCTTATGTGGGAGCTGAAACAGCGCAAATTACCTCAATGGTGAGCGGGCAAGTTTCTGAAGTATTGGTGAAAGATACCCAACAGGTAAAAAAAGGCGATGTGTTGGTGCGTGTTGATGAGCGGGATGCCAAGATTCAATTAGCACAGGCGCAAGCTGAACTTGCCAAAGCACAACGTCAATATAAGCAGACTCAGGCAAATAGCAGTTCTTTAAACTCTCAGGTTGTTGTGCGTAATGATGAGATCAGCAGTGCGCAAGCACAAGTGACCAAAGCCCAAGCGGATTATGATCGTGCGGCATTGGAACTCAAACGCCGTAATGAACTTGCTGCGACAGGTGCAATTTCTAAAGAAGAATTAAGTAAAGCGCAAAGTGCTGTTTCGACTGCAAAAGCCAGTCTAGAGCTGGCTCAAGCAGGTTTAGCTCAGGCAACCTCTAGCCGTAAAGCCGCTGAAAGTACCTTTGCTGCCAATGAAGCCTTGATTCAAGGGGTAAATGAAGCGTCAACACCAGATGTTCTCGTCGCAAAAGCTCATGTAGAACAAGCTGCGCTGGATTTGGAACGTACTGTGATTCGTGCACCTGTGGATGGTGTGATTGCCCGTCGTAATATTCAGATTGGTCAACGTGTAGCACCAGGTACAGTCATGATGTCGGTAGTGCCTTTATCTGCACTGTATGTCGATGCAAACTTTAAAGAAAGCCAACTGGCGAAAGTCAGAGAAGGTCAGCAAGTTACGCTACGCTCAGACCTGTATGGCGATGATGTGGTTTATCACGGGACGGTGCAAGGTTTCTCAGGTGGAACAGGGGCAGCATTTGCCTTGATCCCTGCGCAAAATGCAACAGGCAACTGGATTAAAGTGGTACAGCGTTTACCCGTACGTATTACCCTTGATCCAAAAGAACTTGCACAACATCCATTGCGCGTCGGGTTATCGATGCAAGCGGATATTGATCTCGCATCGAAGTAATCAGCCATGAAAACGCAAACTCCTTTTGCAGAACTCAGTGGCGGGCGCTTACTGCTTGCAGCTTTTGTGATCGCCCTTTCAAATTTTATGGTGGTACTGGATACCACCATTGCTAACGTTTCTGTGCCTCATATTACAGGGAACCTTGCAGTTTCTAGCTCTCAAGGGACATGGGTCATTACTTCTTATGCTGTTGCAGAAGCAATTTGTGTCCCTTTAACGGGTTGGCTTGCAGGACGCTTTGGTACGGTTCGGGTATTTGTCTTCGGATTGATTGGTTTCACCATTTTCTCATTCCTTTGTGGTTTAGCGACTTCACTGGAAATGCTGGTCTTTTTCCGAATTGGGCAAGGTCTTTGTGGTGGCCCACTGATGCCGCTCAGCCAAACCTTGCTCATGCGAATTTTTCCACCAGAAAAGCATGCTCAGGCAATGGGGCTTTGGGCCATGACCACGGTCATTGGGCCAATTCTAGGGCCGATTCTCGGGGGCTTGATTAGTGATAATCTGTCTTGGCACTGGATATTCTTCATTAATATTCCAGTGGGTATTGTCTGTACCTTAGCTGCCATACGCTTATTGTCTGTGGCTGAAACCAAAACCGAAAAACTACGGATTGATGCCATTGGCCTAGGTTTATTGGTGTTGTGGATTGGCGCATTGCAATTAATGCTGGATCTCGGACATGAACGCGACTGGTTTAATAACTCCAGCATCATTATTCTGGCGCTGGTCGCAGCAGTAGGCTTTATTGTCTTTATGATCTGGGAGCTGACTGAAAAGCATCCCGTGGTCAATCTTTATGTTTTCAGGCATAGAGGCTTTGCTGTTTCAGTACTGGCGCTGGCCTTTGGCTTCGGTTCCTTCTTTGGCAGTATTGTACTGATTCCGCAGTGGCTACAGATCAATCTGGGGTATACCGCGACATGGGCAGGTTATCTCACTGCCACGATGGGCTTTGGTAGTTTGACCATGTCGCCGATTGTGGCGAAGCTGTCGACCAAATATGATCCGCGGGCATTGGCAAGCTTTGGGTTGGCCTTGCTTGGCGTTGTCACTCTGATGCGTGCATTCTGGGTGACTGATGCTGACTTTATGGCCTTGGCGTGGCCTCAAATCCTGCAAGGTTTTGCGGTGCCATTCTTCTTTATTCCGTTGTCGAATATTGCAATGGGATCTGTATTGCCACAAGAAATGGCATCTGCCGCAGGCTTAATGAACTTCCTTCGAACTATGGCTGGTGCGATTGGTGCGTCGATTGCAGTCACCATTTGGGATGATCATGCCAAAGTCGCACGTAGCGAAATGGTCAATAATTTGCATCCGCAAGAAGTCCAAAATAGTCTGCTTCAGAATGGATTCTCACCTGATGCAACGCTGGGTGTGATTGCTAATTTAGTGGATAAAGAAGCGATTACCATGTCGGCCAACCATGTGTTTATGCTGTTGGCGATTGTGTTTGTATTTGCCAGTGCCTTGATCTGGTTAAGTCCAAAACCGAAAGGGAATACGGCTGGCATGCCGACCCACTAAAAATTATGAACTAAAAAAGCATCTCTTCTGAGGTGCTTTTTTTATGTATAAAAATAGTGTTTTAAGCTGTAATTGATAGATTTTGCCTATTTTTTTCTAGAGAAAGCATGCCAGAATCCAGTTGAAAGCGATAAGGATTGAATTGTAATCACACGGAGGGATATTACTGGGCGTAGGAGATAAAGCCTAGAATCATTGAATATTATTAAAAATTTATTTTTATCAAAGATTAAAACCTCTATACCTGAAAATAAATAAACTAGCATGGCAATTGCATGGATAGGCAGGTATATATAATGGAGTTATCACGTGAATCATAGACATTCATTTTTTTTCAGCAGCTTATTGGCTGTTGGTTTATTACAGGGATGTGGGAATGATTCCTCATCAGATCAATCAGGCAAAGACTCAAATACAGGCCAACCTTCAAAACCCGATCTGATTATTGATCAGGACCAAAGTAGTTGTAGCAAACTGGCAGAGGATGGCTCGAGTATTGTGGTCGGTTCGGATCAGAATGGTGATCCTGCGGCACCTGAAGGTGCATCGGGTTATCGTTTAAACAATACAGTCAAATATGCCGATAAATATATGGTGGTGGCGAATACGCCATTGGCAGTAAAAGCTGGATGTGAAATTTTAAAAGCGGGTGGAACTGCGGTGGATGCCGCCGTAGCTGTACAAGCGGTGTTGGGTTTGGTGGAGCCACAATCCAGTACCATTGCGGGTAGTGGTTTCATGATGTATTACGATGCAGAAAGCAAAACGGTTACCGCCTATGATGGACGGGAAACTGCACCTGCTGCTGCCAATGAATACTATCTGGTTCGACAGGATATACATGATCCAGAATCTCCCGCACCTGTGCCGAGTGCCCGTCGCAGTGGCCGTTCTATTGGTGTGCCTGGGGTAATGCGTTTGCTGGAACAGGCACAACAGGAACATGGCAAACTGAAATGGGATCAGCTTTTTGATCAGGCCATTGTTCTGGCAGATCATGGCTTCCGTATTCCTGGACGTCTGGCTGATGCGATTGCAAGTAATGCCGCTCATCTGGCGCTGGATGCAAATGCAGTCGCAACCTACTTTTATCCAGATGGTACACCGCGTAAAGTGGGTGAAACCATGACCAATAAAGCCTATGCCAAAACGTTAGAAACACTTGCAACTCAAGGTGCGAAAGCCATGTACAGTGGGCCGATGGCGAAAAATATTGTGGCTAAAGCAGGACAAACTGTCGGGGATGATACAGCCCAGACTCCAATTACCCCAAGTTTGATGACCTTACAGGACTTATCCAATTATCAAGTTAAAAAACGGACGCCAATCTGTACCACTTACAGAGACAGTTACTATGTATGTACCATGCCACCGCCATCATCAGGTGGGATCGCTGTTGCACAAACGCTGGGCATTTTAGAAAACTTTGAGATGAGTAAATACTCGCCTAAAAATCCAGAGAATGAAGGTGGGATACCTGATGTCATGGGCGTACATTTAGTTTCTGAAACGGAACGACTGGCTTATGCAGACCGCGATAAATATGTAGCAGACACAGATTTTGTGCCTTTACCTGCGAAGGGCATTGCTAGTCTAATTGACAAAAACTATTTGAAACAACGTGCGGCATTGATCAATCCAGATCAAAGTATGGGCGTAGCCCCAGCAGGTGAATTTAACTCAAATGCAGGGATTGATAAGACAGTTGAACATGGTACAACTCAATTCACGATTGTCGATGCGTATGGCAATGTGGTTTCAATGACATCGACAGTAGAAGCAAGTATGGGTTCATTCCATATGGTAGATGGCTTCCTGTTATCCAACCAGTTAACTGATTTTAGTGCCAATCCTGTCGATCAAACTGGTGCATTATTGGCAAATCGGGTAGAAGGTGGTAAACGTCCACGCAGCACCATGGCACCAACTTTGGTATTTAAAGGAACAGCACCTGGTGATTTTTATATGGCAACAGGTTCACCAGGTGGTGGCACGATTATTCAATATGTAGTAAAAACGCTGGTCGGTGCATTGGACTGGAATTTGAATGCACAGCAAGCCACGTCTTTGGTGAACTTTGGGGCAACCAATAGCCCAAATACCAATATTGATAGCTCGAATGATCAGTTGTCCTTACTTGAACTGATTGATGCGTTGAAAGCAAAAGGACATGGTATTTCTAATACCGCTCAAACCAGTGGGATTGCGACGATTATGAAAGTGAATATTGATAATCAAAGCAAATACGCGGGTGGAGTCGATCCACGCCGTGAGGGCATTGTGTTAGGTAATGGTGCGCTATAGGTAAAATTCAAAAAAGCTGTCCTTGTGGCGGCTTTTCAATTTTGAACTTGAAAAATAAAGTGTAGTCACAATATAGAAGAATAAGCGTATATTTCGCTGATTGGTTAGAAATTAAGATTTAAATTCTAACGATCTATGTTATGATTGCGCTGTACTTTGGGGATGTTTCTGGCTTCGACGCTGGTGATGAAACTCATAGATGCATGCCGAGAGCGCATTTTCTCTCGTAAATAAAATTTGCATTTTAATAGTCGCAAACGACGAATCATACGCTCTAGCTGCCTAAGGGCAGCTTGTCCGCTTCACTGAATACTTGTGGTCAGTGAACCCGACTGAAGCGCACGCACACAAGTCCGTATAGAGTCAAGCCTCGGGGCTTTATACCAAACTTAGAGGATCGCGCTTTGTACCCTGTTCGTCGGGTCGCTTAGTGTTAAAACAATAGACGATATCTAAGCATGTAGTATTCTCGAGCGTAATGCTGGCGGACGCGGGTTCAACTCCCGCCATCTCCACCAAAATTCTCTATAAATCAGCCACTTATTCTAAGTGGCTTTTTTATTGGATGGGATTTTGATAGGTGCATCAAGTTAGCTAGTCGTGAATAGGGAGCAGATGCTCCCTATTTTTCAATTAGATTATTTTTTATAAAATACAAATTAGAGTCTAATTAAAGATATAAGAAATCAAAGTAAGAGAATACTATTATTTCAACCAATTATTGGCGTGATTGAACAGAGGAATAGGTGGTAGATCATGTTGCATGGCAGGATTATGGCAATCTGTACTTAAATCTTAGTGGATTAATAAAAAACAAATATAATTTTCTATTTGATATGAGAAAAAATCATAGGTTGAATACTTTTTCTCACTTTTTATTAATTTATATTTATGACACTTTATTAACAATAAATAGCTTAATCGTAAATTGGGCTAGATATACATGCGCTGAGGAAGCATTTAAAAAAATTAAATAATTCTAGGACATATGTAGTTTTTACTACGTTGAAGATGTAACGGACAAACTAGGAGTGTCCATGAAGATTAGGCCATTACCACCAATGAACAGCTTAATTGTATTCGAGGCAGCTGCACGCCACCTCAGTTTTACAAAAGCTGCAGATGAATTAAATGTTACTCAAGGAGCAATTAGTCGCCAAATCAGACACCTTGAAGAATATTTAGGTAAAGAGTTATTTATTCGTGCAAATCGTAATATTTCACTCACACCTACGGGGCTACAGTATTATCAGACGATTTATAGTGCGTTACTGGAAGTTTCTCAAGCTACAGCTGAGATAAAGAAATGGCAAGGTGAGCATCAGGTTACGGTTGTTACAACCAATGCCATGGCTGCACTCTGGCTTTTACCTAAAGTAGCTACTTTTCAGCAGAATGAGGGAGTTGATTTAAGAATTTTAACCACTGAAAATATTCTTGATTTGCATAAAATGGATTGTGATTTAGCATTATTTTATAGCAAGGCACCTCCCGCAAATATGAAGGTAACTCCATTATTTCCTGAAGAAGTATTTCCTGTGTGTAGTCCTCATTATTTGGCACAATTCCAAGGAGAGATTACGCCTGACAAGATTTTTGGCAAAAGCCTACTTTCTTTAGATGAATCACAAAAAGATTGGATTAATTGGGCAGAATGGTTTGCCTTAGTAGGTTATCCAATGTTTAAACCCAAAAATAGAGTGAATATAAATAATTATCCTTTATTAATCCAAGCCGCTATAAATGGTCAAGGTATAGCTCTAGCCTGGGGATCTTTAGTAGATGATTACTTGAAGAGTGGAGCTTTAGTTCGCCCTGTAGAAACTGTACTTCGCACTCAGGCAAATTTTTGTATGTTAGAGCCAACAGACAGAGGTGTGATTCCTTCAAGTGTAAAACAGTTCCGTAATTGGTTACTAGAGCAATTACCAGGTCAAGTCGGGCAGAAAGGTTTAGGGTGATTATTAGTGTTGGAAATTTAAAAATGGGGGATCTTTTTAAGATCCCCCATTTTTTTCATCAAAATTTATTTTTCTATAATAAGTTCTGTTTTAACTTCTACTAATTTCTCTGGCTCTTTACAAAAGTCAGGACGAACATGTGTTGGTAACATTTCCCAAGCCTGAGGCTCTCTTCTTAATGTTTTAATTAAGGAAATAGCCATGATAATAAGTAAGATAGCAATGGGAAATCCAGCAATGATAGAAGCCGTTTGTATTGCTTTTAGCCCACCAGCAATAATTAATCCTCCGCCAATTAATGGAATAATGATGCTCCAAATTAAACGAATACTGATCGATGGATTGGTAGAACCGTTTGCATCAAGGAAGCAAAGTACTAATGTTCCTGAATTGACTAATGTAATGATATGAATTGCAAGCAGAAGACATAACAATGCACTTAAGAACACTTGAGTATCTTTATCGGGAGAGAGATGATCAAAGAAAACAAATACAGCACGAGTAGGATCTTCTTTTGTTGCTTCGGAAATTGAAACTTGGTGAGGAGTAGTTTTTTCAATATTAGCTATATTTGAATGATTGTTTATAACTAATTCATGGGTTGATTTTGCATTTTGAGCATCTTTTTCAATTTTAAGAGCAGCCCCACCAAAGGCAGCAATCCAGATAAAGGTTAATAATGTTGGAGCAACTAAAGTTCCACAAATTAACTCTCGTATAGTACGACCTCTAGAGATACGAGCAATAAACATTCCTACAAATGGTGCCCAAGTCATCCACCAAGGCCAGTAATAAGCAGTCCACCAATTTTGCCAACCTGAATCTTTTTGAGCATCACTCCATAAGCTCATACCTACGATATTTTGTAAATAATCACCTAAACCCTCAAAGAAAGTATTAAAGATATAGCGCGTAGCACCAATAAAAATAAGCATGAATACGAGGAAATAAGAAATAATCATATTTCCCTCCGCAATGACTTTAAATCCTTTACTAATTGCTGACATTAAAGAAATAGTCGCAATTGTACAAAGCAAGACAACCATTACTAATTGAATTTTTAAATCGATACTGACGCCAAAGGCATGATTCAAACCTGTATTAAGCTCTAGGATACCCATACTTAGAGATTGAGAAACTCCAAATGCCGTAATTACAATAGTTAAAATATCTACTGTATGCCCAATAGGACCATATATACGGTTCCCTATTAATGGGTATAAGATTGAACGCATTGCAAAAGGTAAATCTTTACGATAAGCGAAATAACCTAGAGCAACCGCTGCCAGACAGAAAAGCGCCCAAGGATGAAGTCCCCAATGGAAAAAGGTTAATTGCATTGCCATACTAGCTGCTTCATCTGTATACCCTTGAGTAAACGGATTACTTGCATAATGAGTAATTGGCTCTGCTACAGACCAAAATAGTAATCCAACTCCCATCCCACATGAAAAAAGCATAGAAATCCATGCAATATTACTATATTCAGGCTTCTCATCATCTTTACCTAAACGTATATGACCATAACGGCTCATACATAAATAAACTAAAAAAGCTAACAATGACGTTGCTAATAATAATAAAAACCACTTGGCATTTTGCAATAACGCTGTAGAGATAAGCTGGAAATATTCACCAGCTTGTTTTTCTCTAAAGATACAAAAACTAATAAAAACAAATAGTAATAATTTTGCGCCGATTGAAACGGTAGGATTTAGTCCTGACAGGAATCCTGATGTAGTATTACGCATAACTCCTCCTTGGATGCGCTCAGAAACGAACTGCCTGTTCGTCGCTGTAAATGCGAATAATAAAAGAGTAGTGATGTGTGCCTAGAAAGCTCAACTGATTTATTCTCACTAATCAGTGAGTTTTTATCATGCACAACTATTTTTTATAAAAGTTCTAATCGCCTAAAAGTCATATTTATCTAGCATGATAAAAACTCATAGATACCTAGCTAAAAAGTAGTTTGTCACTTTTCATCACGTTTTACACAATCTTTATTAAGCAGCACTGGGTGCTAACGAATAGTTAATGCCAACGCAGGGAGCACTGCGTTATTCAAAATAAATGGAGATTGCCAGATGAATAGTCGAGTAAGCCAGCAACTAATTACAGTTCAGCAAGTAGACAATGTTTTAAATCCAATTACTGAATCAAATGGTATGCCTAATTTAGCATATACCAGTAACGAATATTTTAATTTTGAACGTGACAATATCTTAAGTAAAACTTGGGTGTGTGTAGGTTTCGCTTCTGATTTACCTAAAAAGAGCTATGTGAAACCTGTTAATTTCATGGGTATGCCTCTTGTAATGATGCGTAATCGTGAAGGGGAAGTCCAAGTTTTCCATAACGTTTGTAGCCATCGCGGTATGATTTTGGTGCAACAAGAAGGAACGATTGAAGGTGTAATTCGTTGCCAATACCATTCTTGGAGTTACGACTTAAACGGTAACTTAAAAGGTACTCCACATGTTGGTGGCATTAACCAGCATAAAGATGAACGCTTTAAATGTGAAAAACATGGCTTAAAAGCACTCCGTTCTGCGATCTGGATGGATATGGTCTTCGTAAATATCTCTGGTGATGCACCAGCTTTCGAAGATCATATTGCACCATTAGTGGAGCGTTGGAAGCCTTTCCTTGGTGAAAACGGTTTAGAGCTTATTCGCAGTAGCAAAATAGGTTCAACTTTTGAGTTACCTGTAAAAAGTAACTGGAAACTTACAGTTGAAAACTATTGCGAAGCTTATCACTTACCTTGGGTACACCCAGCGCTAAATACCTATTCAAAACTTGAAGATCATTACAACATTATGTTCGAAGATCGCTTCGCTGGTCAGGGTAGTTATAAATATAACTTGTCAGCTACAGCGGGTACACATTTGCCAAAATTCCCAAGCTGGCCAGAAGACCAATTGCGTCATGCGGAATATGTCGCTGTTTTCCCGAACGTATTATTAGGAATTCAAGCTGATCATGCATTTGCAATGATGATTGACCCAATTGCTCCAGAGCAAACCATTGAAAAATTACGTTTGTATTACGTGAGTGATGAATCATTAGATCCTAAATATGATGCATGTCGTGAAGCAACTTTAGAATCATGGAAAGTTGTATTTGCTGAAGATGTATTTGCGGTTGAAACCATGCAAAAAGGCCGTCATTCACCTGGTTTTGGCGGAGGCGTTTTCTCTCCTGAAATGGATTTGCCAACACACTTCTTCCAAAAATGGTTAGCAAGCCAAGCTAAAAAAGCATTGGAGGCTTAATATGCAACATTACCTCAACTATGTTGATGGCCAATGGCGAGATGCTTCTCGCCAATTGGAAATTATCAACCCAGCAACAGATACAGTTTTTGCAACAGTAGCTCGTGCAAGTATTGAAGATGCTGATGCTGCAATGGCTGCAGCTAGACGTTGTGTGAATAGTGGTGCATTAACTGATGTACGCCCTGCACAACGTACAACTTGGATGTTAAAAGCAGCAGAAGCTATTCGTGAAATTGCTGACGAAGGCGCATTACTTCTTTGCCGTGAAAACGGTAAAAATGTTGATACGGCACGTGAAGAATTCGATGAAGCAGCGCGTTATTTCGAATACTACGCGGGTATGGCAGATAAAATTGAAGGAATCTCAGTACCTCTAGGTAAAGATTATGTAGATTTCACTTCATATATTCCAATGGGTGTATCGGTTCAAATCGTACCGTGGAACTTCCCTGTATCAATTTGCGCTCGCTCGCTTGCACCTGCTTTAGCAGCTGGCAATGCGGTCGTAATTAAGTCACCTGAAGTTTCTCCTTTAGGAATGGTTTTACTCATTAAAGCAATTGAGAAAGCTGGTTTTCCACAAGGTGCAGTAAATTTACTGTGTGGTAAAGGGTCAGAAGTTGGAACCCATCTGGTTAAACACCAAGATACGAACCAGATTGTATTTACTGGCTCTGTACCAACAGGCCAACGCATTTTGAAAGATGCGGCTGAACGCGCGACACCTTCTGTAATGGAGTTAGGTGGTAAGTCTGCTGCAATCGCTTTTGCAGATGTTGATTTAGAGCAGTTACTACGTAGCGTTAAAGTTGGAATTTTTTATAACTCAGGGCAAGTCTGCTCAGCAATGTCTCGGTTATTAGTACATCGTAGTCGTTATGAAGAAGTTAAGGCTGCTGTCGTTAATCTGGCAGAAAGCCTGACGGTGGGTATTGGCGAAAATAATGCGGAACTTACACCTGTTGTCTCTAAAGATCAGCAGCAACAAATTCTTGCCATGATTGATAAAGCGCGTGAAGAAGGTGCAAAAGTTCTAACGGGCGGTAAAGCAGCAGATCTAGAAGGTTACTTCGTCCTGCCAACGATTATTGAAGCAAAAGATGGCATGTCGATTGCTCAAGAAGAAGTTTTTGGTCCTGTCATGGTGATCATGCCTTTTGATGATGAAGACCAAGCAGTTGCAATCGCAAATGGTACGGACTTTGGCCTTGTAGCTGGTGTATTTGGTGAAAATCTGAATCAAACACTTCGAGTAGCAAATCGTCTTATTGCAGGCCAAGTATTTGTTAATGAATGGTTTGCTGGCGGAATCGAAACACCATTTGGTGGTGTGGGCTTATCTGGTTTTGGTCGCGAAAAAGGGCAGGAAGCCATCTACAGTTATGTTCAAACTCGCAATATCGGTATTCGTTTGAAGCATAGCGTGTAATTTGTAAGAAATAAGGAAATAGACAAGATGAGAAAGTGGTTATGTATTGTCTGTGGCTGGATCTATGATGAAGCTAAAGGCTGGCCTGATGATGGGATAGCACCAGGAACGAAATGGGAAGATATCCCTGATGACTGGATGTGTCCAGAGTGTCAAGTGGGTAAAGCTGATTTTGAAATGCTCGATATCACAGATGTTGAAGAGGACGAAATTCCTCAAGTGGCAGTAGCTGCAGTGATTGAACCTGTTGTGATTATTGGTAGCGGTCATGCCGGCTATCAAGTGGCTTCAACTTTACGTGCACAATCTCCAGACTTGTCTATTACTGTATTTACTGCTGATGATGGTGCCTTATATAGCAAACCAGCTTTATCTAATGCTTTAGCATTAGGTAAAGACGGTGAAAGTTTAGTCCGTGAGACCGCTCTTAGTTGGGAACAACGCTTAAATATTCGTGTTTATCCACATACAAAAGTGACTCATATTGATCGGGCTAATAAAAAGCTTCAAACCACAATTGGTGATTATCCTTACGGTAGACTTGTACTTGCTACAGGCGCAACGCCAGTTATCATTCCTATTGATGGTGATTCTACGGCAACATTAAGCGTAAATGATCTAGCGGATTATCGCCGTTTCCGTCAGCAATTATCAGATAAACAACACGTCACAATTCTTGGGGATGGTCTCATTGGTTGTGAGTTCGCTAATGATTTAGCTGCACATGGCGTCAAAGTTACAGTTGTTGGGCTAGGTAAATGGGCGATGGAACGTCTTATTCCAGAACCTTTAGGACATGCTCTACAAAATGCGCTAAGTGAGTTAGGCGTAGAGTGGAAATTACAAAATAGTATCCGTTCTATTCAATCTGCAGATGGGCGTTACCAATTAACTCTCCAAGATGGTCAATCCGTTGAAACTGACTTGGTATTAAGTGCAGTCGGTTTGAGGCCAAATATTGCATTAGCTCAAGCAGCCGGTCTAGAGACAGCACGCGGTATCTGTACGGGACTTGATCATTGTAGTAGTGATCCTGCAATTTTTGCTTTGGGAGATTGTGCAGAGGTGAATGGTCAATGGGCACCTTATATCAATCCTATCACTCAAGCATTACCAGCTTTAGTTAATAATCTTTTAGGTCATTCAATTGCTGCGGATCTGAAATCAACACCAGTTTTAGTAAAAACACCAATTTTGCCATTATCAGTCTTACCTGCAATGGGGACCGGTGAATGGAGAGTGGAACAACATGACGGAGAGTTTGCTGCTGGTTTCTACAATGAACAAGGCAAGTTAACAGGCTTCGCGTTACTCGGGTGTCAATTACAACATCATCGTACTGAGTGGCTTGAAAAACTAAATTCGTGTCCAACCGCAGTTTAAGTTAAGGGAATAACAAAATGATTGCTTTACCAAATGATGATAGTACTTGCGGCTGGTATGCGGCATTGCCGCCAGCGGGTCCTGCTAAAAAGTTAATCGGTCCACAAAAAGCAGACTATGCCATTATTGGAGCGGGTTTCGCAGGATTAGCCGCAGCTCGTAGATTGGCAGAACTCAAGCCAAATGCCCGTATTATTCTAGTGGATGCTCAGCGTGTGGCTGAAGGTGCCTCAGGTCGTAATTCAGGGTTTGTAATTGATTTACCCCATAAATTTGCATTATCACATCCAGATCCTTCGCATAAGCAAAAGTTGTTAAGTCTAAACCGATCTGCAATTGCACAATTACAAGGTTTAGTAGAGCGCCATAATATTGATTGTCAGTGGTCGGCAGCAGGTAAATATCAAGGTGCAGTAGGTGAAAGAGGTGAAGCTCATCTCAATCATTTTGAACATCTGATGAAAGATTTAGGTGAACCATATCGTTGGGTTGAAAAGGCCGAGCTGAAAAAAATATTAGGGACAGATTTTTATAGTCGTGCAATTTTCACCCCAGGTTCTTACTTAATGCAACCAGCAGCCTTAGTAAGAGGTATGGGGGATAATCTACCAGCTAATGTTGAATTATTAGAGCAATCACCAATCCGTGATTTAAAAAGAAAGAATAATCAATGGGTATTAGAAGGTGATCAAGGCCTGATCACCACGCCTAAAGTACTTCTAGCAACAAGTATTTTTACGCGTGAATTTGGATATTTGAAAAATCGCTTATTACCCGTCATGACCTTCGCAAGTTGGACACGCCCTCTGACAGACCAAGAAATGAATATTTATCTTGGTGAGTTGGATTGGGGACTAACACCAGCAGATCATGCTGGAACTACATTACGTATGACGGCAGATCGTCGTATTTTGATCCGTAATACTTATAAACATGTACCGAAATACGGTGCCAATGTCAGCGATGATAATCGTCACTGGATACAGGCAGATCATCGTAAAGCCTTTTTAGCACGTTATCCAGAGTTAGCCGATGTGCCATTTACGCATACTTGGGGCGGTGTTTACGCGATTTCTCGTAACTTTACGAATTTCTTTGGTGAATTAGAAGATGGTGTTTATGCAAGTGCTTGTGACAATGGTGTTGGAGCAGCTTGGGGAACAATTTCAGGAACACTTTTAGCTGATTTGGTTGTAGGCGCAGACTCTCAAGCACTAAGTGATATTCAATTTGTGACGGGTATGCCAAGTCTAAATCCACCTGAACCATTTTTAGGTCTTGGAGTGAAGACTCGTATTCGATTTGAAAAGTGGCGTAGTCGTAGTGAATTGTAAGGTAAAAGATGATGAGTGAAGTTCGTTTAGTTGATAGTAAACAATTGATTTTCAACCTACGCGGTGAAACTCCTGATGGGATGGCATATGTTGCTAGAGCGTTAGGTGCAGATGTTTCACCGAATATGGGAATCGGATTTGCACGTTGGGAAGGGGCTGAAGTTAGCTGGAAATTACTTTATGACGAAGTCATTTTTGTAATTGAAGGCTGTTTTGAACTTACTGCTAATGGTCAAAAATATGAAGTTCGGCCGGGACAAATGTTATGGATTCCTGAGGGAACTGACTTAATTTATGGTGGTCATGCATTGTTTGGTTATGTAGTACATCCTGGCAATTGGAAAGAAATACACGGGATTGAATAAAACTATCCATCCACTTTTAAACAGAGCTCAAAGTGGATGGACTTTTTCATGAGTACTTAGGTTCAACGGCAATCTAAATAAAAGTTAATAAATTATTAATTTCAGGAACCTTTCTTGAATAGGAAATTGCGTCTGAAAAAAACAAGTAGAGAGTAGGATTAGCTCTTTGCAAATATTGATTTAACAAGGAATTGTATATGAGAAAAGTGTTTTTGAAGCTTGGATTGAGCTTAGCGTCTATAAGTTTGGCATGCCCTGCATTGGCAGGTTTAACTTTAGGAGATGCCAATAGTGAAACAGGGGCTTTAACTATTTCAGGTGCTTTACGCGCTAATTATCAAGATAAGAATTATGGTGAAGATGCATCTGATCATAAAATTCAATTTGATGCAGCAATTTTAAGATTAGGTTATGAATCACCAGACTGGTTCGGAAAAGTCGAATATCGCTGCTATCAATACGATACATTTTGCGACTTTTCAACTTTGGTATATGGATATGCGGGATATCATTTAAATTCAACGGATAATATCACTGTGGGTGTACAACCGATTCCATTTGGACCAGGTCGTTTTTGGGATACTAGCTTTTATGCTGGTATTAACAACACCATGGGTTTACAGGACGCTTCAAATTTAGGGGCAAATTATCACTTTGAATTACCGTCTGCCACTAAAATTGATTTAGCATATTTTGCAACTGATGGCGGTAATTATCATGGAGAAAGCAAAGATTCTGCTAGATATACTGCCAATGTAGTCAAATCTTCTGATCCATTAAAAACGAATCTTAATGAAAAAAATATGTGGATGGCAAGGGTAGATCAAGATCTTAAATTTCTAAGTACAGATGATCTGAAAATATCAGTAGGAGGAAGTTACTGGTACTCAGATATTGAAAATAAGAAAACCTCAGCTGATGGCTCAAGAAATACATGGGCACTATTTAATCGCATTAATTATAAAAATTTAAATGTTGTCGTCACTGGTGGAAGACAATCAATTAACAATAAGGATGCTTTAAGTCCAGATCGCTCTACTTTTGGATCTTTTGACGGAGAATATGATCTTGCTAACAAAGGTTATTTCTACACAGTCGATACAAGTTACGTATTTAAAAATGTACGTGATTCGCTGAATGTTACGCCGTACATCGTTTTTAGTGGTTTTAATAAGAAAGAAGATAGCTTTGATAACTCACAACGCAATATTGTTGGGGTCGCTTGGGACTATAAAAATGTTTCTTTATATACCGAATATTTAATGAGTAAAAATGATCCGTTTGTTGGAGGAACGGGTAGCTCCCTAGCAGCAGGTGATGATGGAAAGTGGAATAAGTTATTAAATCTAATGCTGGTTTATAACTTTTAAACGATATCAAAAAAACTTAATAATTTACAGTTCAGGAAGTTTTTTAACTTCCTGAACTTGTTAAGGATAACAAAAAATGTCTTCACCATACCTCAGTACTTTTATTCTATTTTTTTCGTTACTCAATCCTTTCCTCATGAGTATCTATATGATCGGTTTAATACGACATACAGAAACGAAAGTTTTTAATAAAGCTTTAATTCAAGGCAGTCTTATTGCGTATGTTGTTTTTCTACTCTTTGCTTGGGGTGGAGAAGCAATTTTTAATAAATATTTAAATGTAAGATTTGAATCATTTCTTATTTTTGGAGGGCTAATTTTTCTAGTAATAGGATATCGGTATGTATTCCAGGGGGCCGATACGATTGGAGAAATGAGAGGGGCTCCTGAACATTTGGCTGGAACTATTGCAATGCCATTTATGATTGGACCTGGCACGATTAGTGCTGCTGTAGTCACTGGAATGCATATGTCAATTTTAGAGGCAGCTGCAATTATAGCTTTAGTACTACTTTTAACGTGTAGTGTATTAATTCTTATGAAGTTTTCACATGATCACCTACGTTATAAACATGCAAAGTATATAGATCGTTATTTTGATATCGTAGGTCGTCTTGCTGCTTTAATAATTGGAACTATAGCAGTCGACATGATAGTAACTGGTGTTTTAAGACTAATTTAAAAAGAGAGATAAAGCCAAAGTTCATCTTTGGCTTATTTATTTTAGATTGCTAATTTCGGGTGGTGAATTTGTTTCTTACGAGTAGAGAGCCAACAAATTAATGAGCCAAATGTTACGGTAATTGCGCCATACCAAAAATTATTAGATAACGTGGAATGTAAGACTATGACTGAAAATGCAGAAGAGAGCATAGGAGAAAAATAAGATAGGATGACTAAAAGTGGCATATTCCCTTTGATGATTCCAACATTCCAAGCCAGATAGCCCATCGCAAAAAAGAATGCATTGATCAGGATAAAAGAATAGCTTGTGAAATGAGTGACATGAGGAAAATTAAACCCTTGTGTAAAAAAGGTCAGAATCCATAAAGCGATTGCTGTCAGAATAAAGTATAAAGAAACAGCATTAGTACCATTACTATGTTTTTTGGTATATATACAATAAAAAGCCCAAAGTATTGAAGCCAAAAAAATTAGAATATAGCTAAGTGGATTTTTATAAAAGTTATCAATAAAGTTAAGATTTGGATGATAGTTAATCATAACTATTCCTGAAAAACTAATTAATATACCAAAAATAGTTAAAAAGTTTACTTTTTCTTCTTTTAGTACCGCTAGCATTAAAATAATCAAGGTTGGCCATAAGCTAAAAATGATATTCATTTCAATCGACTTTTCAACTGATTTTGCTAATGTGATCGAAAAAGCAAAACATAATTCAAAGATTACAAAAAGTGAGCTAGAGATAATCAGAAATTTAGCAGACGTTTTTTTAAAGTCAGGTAAACCATAAGAAAAATATAAAAGAATGGCACTTAAAGTGTAGACATAAGTTACTGTATAAATTGGGCCAAAAATCTCTGTAGATAGCCTGAGTAGGCCAACTAAAGTTGACCAGAGTAATAAAGCTAAAATGCCCATACTGGTTGCAATCTGGCGGTTCATTTGTTTTGCCTGATTAAAATAATTTTAATATTAGTTTTTTAATAATTGTTTTTAAAGTTATATTCGCGTGATAATTTATCATGCAATAATGAGTTTTTATTATGGTTGGGTGAGTATTAGTTCTTGAGTCTATTTCTAGATAAAGTAATGACCATTACTCCAATAATGTTAAGAATACATCCAATCCATTGAATAGAATTTAAGTGTTCATCTAAAAACAAAATAGCTAGAAAAATAGTTAAAACAGGGCCAACTGATGAAATAATTGATGATTGAGCTGCACCTAAATGCTCAATACTAAACACAAGCAAAAGGGTCGGGAGGACCGTTGCAAAGATGCCTAGCCCAACGCCATACCAGATTATACTAAGTGGTAAGGAAGTTAAGTGCTGAAGGGGATGAGGATTTATAGAGATAAAATGGATGAAAATACAGAGACAAGCTGCGGACAGTGATAGCCCAGTTAAATTTAAGGAGCCAAATTTTTTTATTAGTGATGGCGTTAGTAACAGATAACATGCAAATGCAACAGCGCTTGCAAAGACAAGGCTAGCGCCAAGCCAAAAGTCATGCTGATCTGTTAAGTTCTTTTGTTCTTGCAGCATAACTAGAACAGTACCCCCATAACTTAAAATTAATGCAATGATGACTTTAATATTAAGTTTTTGTTTGAAGATGATACTGGAGGCGATAACAGTTAAAGTTGGATATAAGAAGAGAATAATCCTTTCCAAAGAAGCACTAATAAACATTAAGCCATAAAAGTCGAGCCAACTAGCGATGTAGTAACCAAGAGCACCAGTCAGAGTGAGTAGAAACCAATCTTTAAGCTTTACATTTTTAAGATGATGTCTACCAATCCAGCATATAAGTAAAAAGAATGGTAAAGCACTTGCCATTCTAATCACCATGAGTGTAGTTGCATCTAAAGTAGAGGTAATGGCATAAGCTTGTTTAATAAAAATAGCTTTAGTACTGAATAAAAAAGCTGATAAAAAGGCACTAACCGAACCTATCTGAAAGGATGAAAGTTTTAAGTTCATCAATTTTTTTCATTTGATTTTTGACATATTTGCTCATATTCAGCTTTTTTATAAGCTTCATAAGATGCTTTACTAATTACAACGGCAGACTCGCGCCCCCGACGTGTAATCTCAACTGGTTGTCCTGACACTGCTTGATCCATAATCATGGATAGTTGTGCTCTAGCATTAGAGTAATTCCAACTAATCATTTAAAAGTCCTTTTAGCTGTTTATTATCGGTTCAAAGATAAGAGAGACTATAGGATGAGTACAACGGATTTATTCTCAAGGTTTAATGATTTTTTATCATGGATCATTCGAACTTTTACCGCTATATCAATCAATAAACTACTTTCTAAATCTTGGGCTGCAAAGCAGTATTGCAAATAAAATAATACATATGCCAATAATGCTGAATAGATCGGGTAATTCATGCCAAAAAATAAATCCCCAAATCCCTGCAAAAATAATAGCAATATAATTCATTGGGCCAATTTGCCCTGCTGGCGCTAAGCTATAAGCATACGACATAAACAGTTGGCTAATGTTTGCTAAAAGTCCTGCGGCAATGAGCAGGCTTAATTCGTGCCAAGTGAAAATACGCCAGTGCCATAACATTGGAATAGATGAAATTAAACTACCAAAAATGCAGAAGTAAAATACAATACGTTCAGGCGGCTCTGTACTGGTTAAAGCTCTTACGGTAACAAAGGCCATGGCTGATAAAAAGCACGCACCTATGCCAATAAAAGACAATTCGTTAAATAAGCCTTGGTCGGGTTTGGCAACAAATAAAACTCCAACCAACCCAATAACAGCAGCAAAAATCATTGATTTAGTGATTTTTTCTTTTAAAAAAAGCCATGCAATCAGTGGAATAAAAATAGGAGAGGAATAACTGAAAACCATAGCATTTGAGAGTTTTAGGTTGGCAATGGCATAGAAAAAACCATACATTGCAGCAAGACCAACCAAACTTCGCCAAGTGTGCATCCAGAGTTTATCTGTTTTAACGAAGTCTAATCCTTGTTTAAACAGCATTGGGATAAAAATAAATAAACCCACTGCATTTCTAAAAAACACAACAGTGGCATTGTCTACGGTTTGAGACGCAAAACGAATGCACACTCCCATAATGGAAAACAAAAATGCTGATGTCAAAAGACAAAGCAAGGCTTTTCCAATTTGAGTCGAGGGCTGTGTCGGAGCAGACTGGTTTTGCATATACAAATGAGTTCTTGGTTTACAGGATTATTTTAGCAGCAGTGATTGGTTTGAGGGAAATGTGTCGTAATTAATATGGGAAATGTGAAAAAGATGAGGTGATATGCCTCATCTTTTAAACTTTATTAGGTCACGGGTGCTGGGTTGAATACAGCGAGTGAGTTATGAATACCCCAACGGTCTGACCATGTTTGTTGCTCGCCACTCGCCACTTGTAGAATTAGTTCAAAAAGTTCCCAACCTACTTCTTCAATGGTTTTCTTCCCAATGGCAATATCGCCAGCACTGATATCAATCAGGTCATACCAACGGTTTGCAATATTGTTTCGACTTGCCATTTTAATGACTGGCACGGCAGCCAACCCATAAGGTGTACCGCGGCCCGTTGTAAATACTTGAACTGTAATTCCAGAGGCCATTTGCTGCGTACCACAGATAAAGTCACTCGAAGGGGTTGCCGCAAAGATTAAACCTTTTTTAGTCGGTCTTTGACCCGGTGCGAGAACTTCTACAATCGGTGAGCGCCCCGATTTTGCGATCGATCCCATCGCCTTTTCTACAATGTTATTCAGCCCACCTTTTTTATTACCCGGTGTGGTATTGGCACTTCGGTCTACTTGGCCTGCTGCTAAATAGTCGTCGTACCATTTCATTTCCCGAATTAAATCTTTGGCAACTTGTTCACTTGCTGCACGTGGAGTGAGTAGATGAATACCATCACGGACTTCCGTAACTTCAGAGAACATAACGGTACCGCCACATTGCACAATCAGGTCAGCTGCGAAACCAACGGCAGGGTTAGAGGTGACTCCAGAAAATGCATCACTGCCGCCACATTGCATACCTACAACCAAATGAGATGCTGGAACTTCTTCTCGAGTACGTTGATTAAGCTTTTCAAGGTGTTGTTCTGCCACGGATAAAATATGGTTGACCATACTTTCAAAACCGTTGTGGCGTTCATCTTGCAACTGGATAATATCTTCGTTTGCTAGGGGAATATATTTGTTTTCTTTAGGAATATTTAAAAGCCGTTCGGGTTGCATTTTTTCGCAGCCCAGACTCACAACCATAATTTCTCCACCAAAATTAGGGTTGAGTGCAAGATTATGAATTGTGCGAATAGGAACACTTGCAGCAGGTGCATCAATTGCTACACCACAACCATATAAATGGTTTAATCCGACTACACCATCTACATTGGGATATTTAGGAAGTAAATCACGTTCAATAATTTTAACGACATAATCGACAATACCTTCTACACAATTCACACTGGTCGTAATACCTAAAATATTCTTTGTGCCGACGCTGCCATCCTTATTTTTATAACCTTTAAATGTATATCCGCTCAAGGCTGGAAGCTTTGGATCAGGACGCGTTGCTAACTCAAGGTCATCTAGCTCAGGTGCCTCAGGCATTTCGGTAACGGCTTCATTTACCCAAGAACCCGCGGGTAAATCTTTATTGGCATAGCCAATAATTTCCCCATAACGAACAATGGCTTCACCTTGCTTTAATGACTCTAATAAAACTTTATGTCCCTGTGGTACATGATCAACCAAGGTGAGTTGGTATTCTTCAATAGGTGTAGAGGTTGGTAACCCTCCGTCATTTACTACAATGGCTACATTATCAAGAGGACTAATTTTTATGAGGAGAGGCTTCAGCATGATCGTTCCTTGTATACATTTGAAGAGGGAGTCATAACGCTTAGTTTCTCTTTAAACGTTATGACCTAAAATTTTAAGAAGTAGGTTTTAACTCGAAGCGCTGGATTTTGCCGACCATAAACAGGTAGCAAATAATTGCGATGACCGCATGTACACCTACAAAAACAAGTGCACCATTGAAAGAACCTGTCGAATTGATGATATAGCCAATCGCAATAGGGATCACGATGCCTGCCGTATTGCCGAAGGTATTGAATAATCCACCTGACAAACCAACCATTTCTTTTGGTGCGACATCCGACATGACAGCCCAACCTAAGGCACCAAAACCTTTGCCAAAAAAGGCCAGTGACATGAAGAACAAGATGGCTGTTTGCGAATCAACATAGTTACAAACCACGATACTGGTTGATAGCAACATGCCAAAAATAATAGGGAATTTGCGAGAGAAGGTCAGAGATTTATTCATCTTGATGAGTTTGTCGGAAATCACACCGCCTAATACGCCACCAATAAATCCACAAAGCGCTGGTAATACAGCCGCAAAACCAGCTTCTAAAATTGACATTTGGCGTTCTTTTACAAGGTAAACAGGGAACCAAGTAATAAAGAAATAGGTTAAGCAGGTAATACAATATTGAGCAATAAAAATACCGAGAAGCATACGAGAAGAGAGTAGTTTCTTAATATTTTTAAAATTCATCTTGTTGTTTTCATCAGCAACTTTAAGCTGATTTTCACCCATGCTGGTAATGGCACCGCCTGCTTGTAAATATTTGAACTCATCTGAGTTAATCGTAGGGTGCTTTTCTGGGCTATAAATGACTTTTAACCAGATAAAAGCAATCACAATGCCTAGTCCACCCATAATCCAAAACACAGATTGCCAATGAATATGGGCAACCAACCATCCCATGAATGGTGCAAATATGACAGTGGCAAAATATTGAGCCGAGTTAAATATCGCTGCGGCAGTTCCGCGTTCTTTGGTTGGGAACCACGCTGCGACAATCTGGCTATTGCCCGGAAATGCAGGACTTTCAGATAATCCAACCAAGAAACGTAAGATAAATAATGAAGCAATAATAAGAGGGATAGAACCTAAAATATCGACAAAGCCTAAGAGAATCGTGAAAAATGACCAGAGCAGAATGCTCCAGAAATAAACTCTCCGTGCACCGAATTTGTCGAGTAACCATCCACCTGGAATTTGACCGATGACATATGCCCAGCCAAATGCAGAGAAAATATATCCCATGGTTACAGTGCTTAAACCAAGCTCTTGCGACATCGGGGCGGCAGCCATCGAAAGCGTCGCCCGATCACCGTAATTTAATGAAGTCACTAAAAAAATCATCGCTAAAATGTAATAGCGCGTTTTATTATGTTTTGCTCTTGGCTGACTTACAGCAGCAAGATTTGTTTGCAAATTATCCATATACAAACTCTTTTAATAATCGACCTATTTGCATATCCGTGAAATAGGTGACGTCATGTCAAATTCATCGATAGGATAAAGGAGAAATGAAATTTCTGTCTCTATCCTAAAGTCCTATTCTAAACCGCGCCTTAGATGTATGACATCATATGATTAAAAATATTATTTTGGCAAGTAGGCTGATAAAAATAATTTTTCGACGCATTATATTGACAAGTCATATGATGTCTTATAAGTTTTACAAATGAAAATAATCTCAATATGCCAAGGAGTATTTTAATGGCGACCTCTACACCTATCGTTAAATCAATTCGAGCAATTCCCGTTGCTGGACATGACAGTATGCTGCTCAATTTGAGTGGTGCTCATGGACCGTATTTCACTCGTAACATACTTATTATTGAGGATAATTCTGGAAATATTGGGGTAGGCGAAATTCCGGGCGGAGAAAAAATTTTAGCGACTTTAAATGATGCGAAAGCCTTGGTAGAAGGACAGCCGATTGGGGAATATAAAAATCTACTCAAGAAAATTCAGCAAACTTTTGCTGATCGTGACAGTGGTGGCCGAGGCAATCAAACCTTTGATTTACGAACTACGATTCATGTTGTAACGGCTTATGAGTCAGCACTACTTGATTTACTTGGTAAGCATTTAAATGTGAACGTTGCGAGCTTATTAGGCGAAGGTCAGCAACGTAGTGAAGTCGAAGTTCTCGGATATTTATTTTTTATCGGTGACCGAAAACAGACTTCATTAGACTATGCGACAACACCTCAGCATAACCATGATTGGTATAAAGTTCGTCATGAAAAAGCGTTAACACCTGAGGCTGTGCAGCGTTTAGCAGAAGCGTCTTATGATCGTTATGGATTTAAAGACTTTAAATTAAAAGGTGGCGTGTTACAGGGCGAACAAGAAGCTGAAGCTGTTACAGCTATCGCGCGCCGTTTTCCAGAAGCGCGTGTGACGCTTGATCCAAACGGGGCATGGTTTTTAGACGAAGCCATTGCTTTAGGCAAACATCTTAAAGGTGTGTTGGCCTATGCAGAAGACCCGTGCGGTGCAGAACAAGGTTATTCAAGCCGTGAAATTATGGCCGAGTTTAAACGTGCCACAGGTTTACCCACAGCGACCAATATGATTGCGACCGACTGGCGAGAAATGTCGCATAGTATTCAATTGCAAGCCGTTGATATTCCTTTGGCTGATCCACATTTCTGGACATTGGAAGGCTCGGTTCGAGTTTCACAGCTCTGCAATATGTATAACTTAACGTGGGGTTCACACTCTAATAATCACTTTGATATTTCACTTGCGATGTTTACCCATGTTGCAGCCGCGGCGGTAGGCAAGGTAACGGCAATTGATACGCACTGGATTTGGCAAGAAGGTACAGATCAGCTAACGAAAGAGCCGCTTGAAATTAAGGACGGTAAAATTCAGGTGCCAACCGCACCGGGACTTGGGGTTGAGCTGGACTGGGATCGAATTAATCAAGCCCATGAGCTGTATAAATTAAAAGGTTTAGGGGCTCGTAATGATGCTGATGCAATGCAATATTTAATTCCTAACTGGTCGTTTAATAATAAAAAGCCATGTCTGGTTCGTTAATTTTTAGCGATATGTCTAGATAATTCGCTTTTTTGATTGTTTTCAAACTTTGCTGCTCATACGAGCAGCTTTTTTATGTCTATTTATTCACTTTTACATTAAAAGTTTTTTTGAATATCTTATAAAACAAATGGTTGTGTTGTCGTGTTTTACCAAAACTTAATCTTTTTTAAAATTTTAAACTTTCATGGGAAAAAGATATTGATCAGAAGAAAACTTATGATGTAAGATGTCTGACAACATAAACACAGATGGATATTTTGTAATGGATGCTCTTGAGTTAAAAAACATTGTTTCTGACGGTCTTCTTTCTTTTCCAGTAACCGACTTTGACCAAAATGGGGACTTTAATAAATCTTCTTATGCAAAACGTCTTGAATGGTTAGCTCCTTATGGCGCAAGTGCATTATTTGCTGCGGGTGGTACAGGTGAGTTTTTCTCGTTAACTGGAAATGAATACGCTGACGTAATTAAAACTGCGGTTGATACTTGTAAAGGCAGTGTACCGATTATTGCTGGCGCAGGTGGTCCGACACGTCAAGCGATTGAACAGGCAAAAGAAGCAGAGCGCTTAGGTGCACACGGTATTCTGTTAATGCCGCATTATTTAACTGAAGCAAGTCAGGAAGGTTTGATCGAACATGTTAAGCAAGTCTGTAATTCAGTCGACTTTGGCGTAATTTTTTATAACCGTAGCGTTTCAAGACTCAATCTCGATTCAATCCAAAAGTTAGCCGAGATGTGCCCAAACTTAATTGGCTTTAAAGACAGCTCTGGTCAAATCGATATGATGACGGCAGTGACTCAAACGATGGGTGACCGTTTGTCATATTTAGGTGGCTTGCCAACAGCAGAGGTTTTTGCAGCGCCATATAAAGCCTTAGGTTGCCCAGTTTATTCATCAGCTGTATTTAACTTTATTCCAAAGACTGCAATGGAGTTTTATAACGCGCTTCGCAGTGATGACTTTGAAACAACCAATCGTTTGATTAAAGATTTCTTCTTGCCACTGATTAAAATTCGCGACCGTAAATCAGGTTATGCCGTCAGCATGATTAAGGCAGGCGCCAAAATTGTTGGACACGATGCTGGTCCAGTGCGTCCACCATTAAGTGATTTAACTCCAGCAGACTATGAAGATTTGGCTGCTCTCATTGCGACACTTGGTCCGCAATAATTTTAACTGTTTAGGCATTGGAGCTTTAAAATGAGTAAAAATAACGGTCGACAGTTTATTAATGGTCAACGCGTTGCTGCAAATACACCTGCTCTAGAAAGTGTGGGTGCAAAAGACTATCAACCAACTGGTTATATTTTTAGTCAGGCAACACTTGAAGAGGTGGATCAAGCTGCTCAAGCTGCGCATAACGCTTTTGCAGTGTATAGCCAAACATCTCAAGCGCAACGTGCCTCTTTTCTTGAAGAAGTTGCTCGTCAAATCGAGGCGTTAGGTGCGAATTTGCAAGAAGTCGCTTCACTTGAAACAGGCTTGCCGCTTGCTCGTCTTCAAGGGGAAACTGGTCGTGTTACAGGTCAGCTTCGACTATTTGCTGAACTTTTACGCCGCGGCGATTTTTATGGTGCTCGTATTGATGTGGCATTGCCAGAACGTAAACCTTTAGCACGTGTTGATTTGCGTCAATACAAAGTTGGAGTAGGGCCAGTTGCAGTGTTTGGTGCGAGTAATTTCCCTCTTGCATTTTCAACCGCAGGTGGAGATACCGTGGCAGCTTTAGCTGCAGGATGTCCAGTTGTGTTTAAGGCGCATTCTGGACATATGGCGACTGCCGAGCTTGTTGCAGAAGCCATTGAAAAAGCAATTGAAGTTTGCGATATGCCTAAAGGCACATTCAACATGATTTTTGGTGCTCGTATTGGTGCAAACTTGGTAGAACATCCACTGATTCAAGCTGCTGGTTTTACGGGTTCACTAGAAGGTGGCATGGCGCTTTATAACCTTGCGCAGAGCCGTCCTCAGCCAATTCCATTCTTTGCTGAAATGTCCAGTGTGAATCCTGTGGTGGTTTTATCTCAAGCGCTGAGTTCTCGTGGTGAACAAATCGCTCAGGACACGGTTGCCTCGTTTAATATGGGATGTGGTCAGTTCTGTACAAAACCAGGGTTAATTTTAGGCGTACAAGGTCCTGAATTTGACAAGTTCGTAGCAGCTTTAGCTGAAAGCACACAAAAAGCTGTGCCACAGGTCATGTTGAATGAAGGAACTTTAAAAAGCTACCGTCAAGGTATCGATGCTTTAAACAGTGAAGCTGGTTTTGAAGTGATTGCGACAGGGCAAGATGCTGAGCTCATTTCTCAAGCAAAAGCACATCTATTTAAAGCGGATCAATCTGTTTTATTGTCAGGTAATCCAAAACTACAGCATGAAGTTTTCGGGCCAATGTCAATCGTGATTGGCGTGGAAGATGAGGCGACTTTGTTAAAAGGGATTGAGGCTTTAGGCGGGCAGCTTACAGCAACGATTATTGGCGATGAAAATGAATTATCTGAAGCAGGTGAGCTTCTTCACTTGTTAACTGGTAAAGCGGGTCGTGTATTGTTTAATGGCTTCCCGACAGGAGTTGAGGTATCTGATGCGATGGTGCATGGTGGCCCTTTCCCTGCAACCAGTGATGCGCGTGGAACGTCGGTCGGTACGGGCGCAATTGAACGTTTCTTACGTCCAGTCTGTTTCCAGAATACGCCACAAGTATTGTTACCCGATGCGTTAAAAGATAGTAATCCGCTACAGATTAATCGTCTGGTGAATGGGCAGTTAAGTCAGGCTCAAATTTAAAGGATTGTGCAGCTCAAGCTAAAAGATTGAGCTGCATATTTCTCATTAAATCAGCTAATCATCACTATTTTACCAAGTGCAAGTGATCACATCTTTCTCGTTGAACGAAAATGCATGAGTAACATAAATGAATTAAATTTTAGGTATTTAGGGGAATAAAAAAGCAAATATGACTATCGGTTAAGATTATAGTAGAATGAATTTTCTAATTTTTTTAAATATTTCATGAGTTCTTCAGATTATGTCTAGCGCAATTAAACCTAGATCAACAAAAAAACTAAGCCAGATTATTGTAGAACAACTAATCGAAAAAATTCAGTCTGGAGAATTTAAAGTTGGAGAGAAGATTCCAACGGAACTGGAATTGATTGAAACATTTGAAGTCAGCCGTTCTGTCATTCGTGAAGCAATTACCGAGTTGCGCTCTTTAGGTTTTGTCGAGACTCGTCACGGAATTGGGACTTTTGTTAAAGAACAAACCATTGAACAGAATTTTTTGCTGTCGAATGCCAGCTTAGAAACCATTAACGATATTGTTTCTTTACTTGAGCTTAGGATGAGTCTTGAATCTGAAGCTGTGTTTTTAGCCTCAGAGCGCCGTAAGCAAATTCACATTGATAAAATGAAAGCTGCGCTTGAGGACTTTGAGCATCATATTTCTTCAGATGCAAATGATGGCACAGTAAAAGCGGATTATGATTTCCATATTGCGATTGCTGAAGCTTCGGAAAATCAATATTTCGTCGATTTTTTAAAGTATCTGGGGGAAAAAATTATTCCGCGTGCACGCTTAAAATCAATTGAGCAAAGTCCTGAAAATCGTGAAGAATATTTAAAAGCGGTTCACCATGATCATGTCAATATTTATAACGCAATTGTCGATCAAGATGGTTTGTTAGCTCGACAAATGATGCGAGCTCATCTTTCTAAAAGCATTAAAAAGTTTAAGCAATAAGCATCGATTTAATCTTGAATCTCGTGTGATAAAAAAAGAGAGCGTCTATCCGCTCTCTTTTTTAATATTTCTCATTGGAGTTTTTGGTTCTAAAACTAAAACTTCTCTCTCACCCAACCATAAGCTGCAGCAAATGGCAGCGCGGTTCTCGCCAAATAAGGAACATGCCATAACCCCCCATGATTCGCATTTTCCATAATCAGCTCGAAAGGATGTTCGAGTGGTCTTTCTGGATTGGTTGCACTCTCAGGATTATTTAAATCATGCACCCACAGCGCAGCCATAATGGCATTTGTGGTTTCAGGACTAAAGGTTTCGACTTTAAACAAATCAGCCCCTGAAAAAGCCGCCTTAAGAATTGGATTCTTAACAACCGAATGTGTGGTGGTTGATGGTGCAATATTGATAACCGTTTTTTGACCACGTGCGCGGGTACAAATGGCAAACCACTGTTGCAGGCGCTTCGCAAGGGCATAGTTAGGGCCTTGTTCAATCACCATACAATCCGAGATACCATATTTTTGGCCGTTATCTGATTCAATCAACTGTTCGATATTCGATTTAAAAAAATGACTTAACGAGATGTTATGAATCGATTTAGTCAGTAATTTCTCGACAAGTGGACGCTGTTTAATTTTCTGCTGGATCGACGCTACAACCGATTCTGGAATGGCATAAATGTCGGTTGGCGTTAGCATAAACATGATGCTGCTATCGGCTTTTTGACGGCTGACCTGTTCCATAATGCTGATCATGGCAATAGAAACACGAACATGTTTTTCACCATCCAGATATGCAATCCCAGCCAGATCTAAACGTTGCTCAAATGTATTTAACCAGTTTGCAATTTCTGGTGTTTGAGTCAGAAGATTTGCGCCCATCTGTTTTTCACCATTTTGCAAAGTGATTTGCGGTGCAATCAGTGTGGCATTGCCTTGTTGAATGGTGTTGGTAATTTTTTGCCAGATTTTTGGATTCGGTAAGTCAATCGCAACAATATTCGCACGCCATTTGGCTAACCAGCTTAAAGGCCCAGCTTCAGACGCTGCCCCGAAGAGCACCATAGTACGAGAGGACAAATCAAACCATTCTGGATGAGCCTGCAACAGACGTAACGCTTTGGCATGACTGGGTTCGATGATCTGTTGCTGTTCCCAGCGATCAATCTGCTTAAGTAAGGCTTCACCTTGCAGTTTTTGTCCTTTAAACGGAATATACCACGGCTCAATCGTCGGGCTGCCTGTACCTTTCAGCACAAAGTTTTCAAAAGGCTGTTCTTTAACATCAGCCATTGCCTGTTCTAAAGACGTTTGCTGTCCAGCACGATGAAAGTGAAATGACTTTTTAGCTGTATCCAAGCCTTGCTGAGCAATGAGGAGAGGATTCTGTACAGAACGAATGCCTGTTTTCACCAGCTCTTGAAAATAAACTGGATATTTCTTTCTCCAGTTTTTTTCAGCAGTTAATTGAGTGGCGTAGGGAGAATCGACACTTTTTAGTGCTGCGTATAAGATTTTCTTTGCGGTATCTGTCGTGCTGGGCTTGTTTCTGCCAGGCTGAATTGGAAACTGTATTCCATCCATATTCGATTGTGATCTATTACTCAATGCGCTGCTCCAATCTACTGAATGCTAAAATTCAAAAAAGTAGAGGGACTCTTTGTCTCATCCATATTTATGTTTCCAGCATAAGTCTAAATGATGAAATTAAAAATAGCGGAAATAGGGCAATTTATCACGATTTTGGGATAGGGTAAATTAGATCAAAAAGACCAGCTTGTTAGCTAAAAAATATTAATTACAGTGGTTTAGGAGAGAATTTGGTTTTTATTCTCTTTGGTTCGGATAGGTAAAATATTACTTTGGAGGTGTTACCGTAACTTGTAAGCACTGATTAGCAATGAAGATCCGAGTGGGAAATCAGGTTGATCTCATATCATCTGCTTGCAAAGACTGTTCATATGTTTAATAAATAAAAATACAGTTCATGATTTGAATATAGCGCTTTGTAATTTAGAGAAAACGTGAATAGAAAAAAACTCAACCACGATGGAAAATTTGTCAATTTTATAGTTTCGTACTTTTGTGTAGCTTTAATTTAACAAATAGATGCTAGGTCAGGAGAGACCATCATGCGTATAGAAAAGCACACGATTAATAGACGCTCATTTCTCGGATTATCTGCGGGTAACTTTCTGGAATGGCTTGATTTTACGTTATATGGATATTTCGCTCTCGCGATCGCACATAATTTTTTCCCTGCTGAAAATGAAATTTTATCGACTTTGGCTGCGATTACCACTTTTGCAGTGGGCTTTTTGGTCAGACCACTCGGTGCTTATTTCATTGGACGTTATGCTGATCGTAAAGGTCGTAAATCAGCAATGATTTTAACCGTCATGTTGATGGGGGTAGGTACTCTTTTAATTGCGGTGGCTCCGCCTTATTCGCAAAGTGGATATCTCGGCACAGCCATGGTGGTGTTGGGAAGATTGGTTGCTGGACTTGCTGCATCAGGAGAATTTGGCGCTGCTGTTTCTTTGGTAATGGAAAGTTGTCCTAAACAGCGTAGAGGATATTATGGCGCATTATTTAATAGTTCAACTTATCTTGCGCTTGCAACGGGTTCTGGTATCGCATTATCGATTTATGGGATTTTGGGGCAAGCAGCCACTTTAGACTGGGGATGGAGAATTGGCTTCTTCATTGGCCTTGCAGTTATACCTTTAGGTTTATATTTACGTCGCTATATGGAGGAAAGTGAGGTACTGGTTCAAGATCAAGCCAATAAAGTCGCGCCTAAATTAACATTCGGACAGATTTTTCAAAGAGTGATGCTGGTCGCTTCGCTTTCTGGTTTTGGTTCCGCTGTGGTTTATCTGGTGATTATCTTTATGCCATCTTTTGCTAAGCAAGGGATGGGGATTGAACCTGTTATTGGTACCGCAAGTTCAACATTGGCGACATTGTTCATCATTATATTTTCAATCATCGGCGGCATTTGGTCAGATAAATCAAACAGAATGGTAGTGATGTATACCGGTGTCATTCTCTGTGCGTTTATCGGTATTCCGCTTTATGAATATTTATTGGCAGTACCTTCTGCAAGTCGCTTGTTCTTGTTCCAGCTTGTGTGTGCCAGTGGCTTAGGCCTGATGATCGGTGGCTATTTCCCATTTATTTCAGATTATTTCCCAGCCAGACAACGTGCTTTGGGAATAGGACTTGGTTATAACGTGGGTGTTACTTTATTTGGTGCTTTATCCCCGATTGTATCAACCTATGCATTGAGTAAAGGCAATTTACAGGCGCCTGTGATTTATCTCTCGGTTGCAGCGATAATTTCAATTACCTCGCTTTTACTCTGTCATCGAGGTATCAAATTACGTGCATCACAACTGGTTATTTGAGTTGTTGATATGAATATTAAGCTTATTAGGCGAAGTTAAAATAAAGGATTAAATTTTAATTGAGCGTGACTTAATAATTTGGCTTAAAGTTTTGTGAATATTTTATTCAAACCTACTTTTTTAAAGTAGGTTTTTTATTTTTATAAGTTTTCCTAAAAATATTTGAGTAGAAAAATATTCAACTGCGATGGAAAAGATATCAATTTAAAAAAATAAAGAGTTTGTGTAATTTAAAGGAATAGAAAAATGTTGGTTCATGGAGTGAAATATAATGTTTAGATCTATTTTATGTTTAAGTATATGCGCATTACCAATAGCAGCTTTTGCAGATATTAGCGTTGGTGATGAAAACTCTCCCTTTAAAGTATATGGGGTACTGGATTACGGGATAAATTATTCTCATTCAGAAGTACAAGACTCACATGAGTTTCAAAGTGGAATGGATTATGCGAGCCGCTTAGGATTAAAACTGAATCTTAAATTAAATGACGACCTGTCTATTGTTGGAAATGCAGAGTCAATGATCGATTTACGCAAAATGGAATTTGTGCGGAAGACGACTTTTGCTCGTGCAGAGTACTTAGGTTTGCAGTCCAAACAGTATGGAACGCTGGTGTATGGACGAGTTATGCCTGCCGTTGCTGGTGCATTAGAAGAGTTATTTGCCGCTCCTTTTACCCCGACAGCGATTGCGATTCAGGCTTACGACCTTGGTGCTGGTGCACCTAATTATGATTTGAGGACCAGTCGGGCAGTCAGTTATACCACCCCAACATTTAAAAATACTTCGTTGACCATGCTCTATTCTCCAAACCAGATGGTTGGAGAGGGTTCGTATGTAACAGATGCGAAAAACTATGGCATTTTGGCGATTTATGATGATGGGGTAAATCGAGTAAGTGGATCCTATAATGAACTGATTAGCAATTTTTCAGTAAATTATAAAGGAGAGATTTTAAGCGATGTTAAAACCAAGGATTATCGTGCGCTTGTTCTAAGAAGAATGAATAAAAATTTAACTTTAATTGGTACGGCAGGATATTTTAAACCTGATAGTCCACATGCTGCTTCTGCTCAGGTTTATGGTGCAGCGATTAATTTTGAACAGCCGAAGTATAGTTTAAAAGCCTCTGTTTATTGGCGTGATGTTGATCAGCAGGATCGGACTGCGATGGTTTACTCGGCAGGTGCCAATTATCATATTAATAAACATTTGGATGCTTATATTCGTGCAGCCTATGTCGATAATAATGAAAATTCATTTTATACAATCAATGATATTGCATTAAGTGGTGCTGGAGATGATCCTTCAACTTATGGGGTGGGTTTAAAGTTTTCCTTCTAGTTTTTAAATATATCGTGAAATCAATTTAATTTCTTAAATTAACTCTATTTCACAAATCCATTTTTTTAAGGAGCAAAAAATGAATATTGAACCAATATTTTATCCACCATCTAAAAGTGAAATCCAGAATAGATTAATACGCGTTCAGGAACAGATGCAGAAGGAAGGTCTTGATCATTATGTATCCTTTTGTCCAGATAATATTTTTTATTTAACCAATTTTGCAAATGCAGTACATGAGCGGCCTTTTGTCTTGGTGATTCCTCAAAAGGGTGTACCAAAATTTATTGTCCCTCAACTGGAAATTCCGCATGTTCAATCTCGTGCTGTGAGTGAGATTGAACTTATTCCATATTTTGAATTTCCAGCGCCAGCAGGTCGGGCATGGAGTGATCGATTTAAAGAACTATTTGAGAACAATCCGCGTATTGGTGTTGAATCAATTTGTCCCTTACAGATTTATTCTGAAATTCCTGGCGAGCGTATCCGTACCGATATCATTGATGATCTACGTATGATCAAATCGGATTATGAAAAAGGACGTCTGGCTTATGCATGTCAGTTAGCGACAGAAGGACATAATCTATTACTGTCATCTGCGTATCCGGGTATGAACTTGATGGAAATGATTGGTCAGGTGAGAGAGCTTATTTTTACTCGGTTGCTGACCGATAGTAGAGAACTTAATCCGTTCGCTACCAGAATTTCGGCAGTATTTCAGCCGCCAAGTGTGTCTCATGATCCGCATAACTTTACCAATATTGATATGAGAATGGAGCCGGGCGGCCCACATGTATCGATTGTAAATGCAGTGATGAACGGTTACGGCGCTGAAGTTGAAAGAACCTTTTTTCTTGGTAAAGTGCCTGAAAATGCGAAAAAACCGTTTGAGATTATGCTGGAAGGTCGCCGTATTGCTTTCGAAATGGCAA
Source organism: Acinetobacter vivianii (assembly GCF_014635885.1). Taxonomy (GTDB): domain Bacteria; phylum Pseudomonadota; class Gammaproteobacteria; order Pseudomonadales; family Moraxellaceae; genus Acinetobacter; species Acinetobacter vivianii. Next base: position 34,319 of record NZ_BMDR01000009.1, on the reverse strand, counting down.
AACCCGGTCAATTAATGAGTGAGGTTGATCGAACTGTGAATGACTATTTCCGAAAAGCTGGAATGGGGGATTATCTGCTACATCGTACTGGACATGGTATGGGCGTTACTGGGCATGAGGCGCCGTTCTTTGCGGAAGGGTATGATCGCCCGATTCAGGAAGGGATGTGTTTTACCATTGAACCAGGACTTTATATTGAAGGTGTGGGCGGTTTTCGCCATTCCGATACGGTCTTGATCGGCTCTGAGGGTCCTGTGATGTTGACCGATGGGCCAATTGAAATGGCTGAGTTGACCTTTCCGATCTAAGTTTAAATAAGTCAATAAAGGCCTATCTTGATTTTAGCTAGGCCTTTAATTGTGAGTCTGTTTAAATAACTTTATCTGGATTCATAACAAATCAGATCACGTAATTTTCTAACATTGCTGTTGAGCGGAATTCGACTATTCCAGATGATGATTTGAGGCTTGATGGTGAAACTTAATTCACGATTTAAAATCTGAAGATTATTATTTTTATGAAGCAGCCTCGCGAGATTGCTGGACGTGATGGTGATTGAAGGATATTTCTCCATGATATTTAGAATCAGATGTGGTGGGTTATCTACTTCAATTAGATTTTTAGGCTGTTTTAGTCCTCTGGCCACCAGGTTCGCGTCAAAACATTGACGTACAGGGCAGCTTGGAGCGGTCAGACACCACGGGTAATCTAACAAATCTTTTAAATCTTTATGTTCGGCAGGAATGTTTAGATGATGACTGGCAATCAATATCAACTGATGTTCATGTAATAAAATTGCACGTAAATCATGTTCGAGGTCATCGACTTCGGCCCGACAAATCGCCAAATCAATTTCACCTGCCCGTAAATAAGAGAGTAAAGACGTTTTATCGCCAGCTTTAATACTGATTTCTGTTTCAGGAGAAATCTGTTTAAAACGTACAATTGCATTGGCAAGTGCATTTTCCAATGACGGTGCATGTATACCGATTGAGATTTTACTGGCACGTGCACCTCTGAGTGAGGCAATTCTGTCGTGACCTTCGCGAAGTTGTGCTTCTATTTTTAAATAGGAGTCGATCAGGATTAAACATTCGGGCAGGGCAACCAGTTGCCCAACTTCTCTTCTAAAGAGTTGTTCACCATAGTTGGCTTCAATTTCTGCAAGAGCTTTGGAAACGGCAGATGTAGTCATATGCATCATCTGCGCGACTTTGGTCAGAGATTTATGCTGCTCTAACAAAGAAAGAATTTTTAGGTTCTTAAACTTCACCCGAGAACTAAAAAACGAATCTAAATCATCCATGATATGCTGTTTTAAAAATATTTCTAACTCGATTCTATAATCTTTCAGTGAGTGAATACTAATCTTATTTTCATGTGATGATGCATTCACTTTTACGCTGTCAATCCGCTAGGGTTATTTTTAAGATTTCTTGGCAAGCGTGCACGATCTCTATTTGATTCATCAAGAGAATAACCCTTAATATTCAGCCAAAAATCGAGCTGTTAATGTTTTAAGCAGCCCCAGAAAAAGCTCCAGTAAGCTGAGGAAAAAATGAATCGAAAGTACGTCTCATTTTTTCCAACAAACTTAAATTTCACACAGCAAATGAATATCTTCTGGCTCGAGTTGCCATAATTGATGATCGGGTTTGTCCAATACTTGAGCGCCATGTTTCATATAAAAATCAACAGTTCGCTTGCTAGGTGTGGCAGAAATATAAAGATATTTTGCGCCTAGCTTTATTGCAGATATTTTCGCTGCCTGCATGAGTTGTGCACCAATCCCTTGACCTTGCTGATCGGCATCGACATAAAAATAGTGTAAAAGTTTGGCATCTGGATAATCTTGAATGATCTGATTGGATACCACGGAAATGCCGGCCATTTTTTCTTGCTGATTAAAGGCCCCGATGAATTCTGCTTGTTCGTGGTAGAGCTGTTTTAATTTAGGCGGATCATTTTGCAGATGATAAGTATCCCAATGCTGAACATCATAAAAACAGTCAACGAGTTGCAAACACTGTTGTTTGACATAATTTTGAGTAATCAGTTCACGTCGATGAATGTGTTGCCAGATCAAATCAATTTCTGAATATTGAAGTGGTCTTAAAATAATATTGATGCTGTTTTCCTTCTCTTTGTATTTGTTTATATTTTAACGGCTAAGGCAGGTTTTAAACAGTTTATTTACATTAGAGACAATCTGTTAATCAAATCAGCTATACCTCATGTATAGATCGAATTATGCTGTCTGGAGTCATTAAAATAACAAGGAAAATTCCTGATGTCTTTACGGTTGTTATTCTCCCTGACTGGAAGCAGTCTTATTTTAATATTTACAGGTTGTACGCCATCTTCTCAATATTCAATTAGCGATAGTTTTGGTCCACAGCCCGTTTTACCTGAACCGCAGTCGAGATTGATCCCGACTGTCAATATTGCACCCGCTAAAGGCTGGCCAAAGGGCAAGATGCCTACTACTGTTGAAGGTCTGAAAGTTCAGGCATTTGCCAGTGGATTAGATCATCCGAGATGGTTGTATGTATTGCCGAATGGGGATGTGTTGGTTGCTGAAACAGATGCACCGCCAAAACCAGAGGATAGCAAGGGCATTCGCGGCAAGATCATGAAAATGGTAATGAATCGTGCAGGCTCTTCATTGCCAAGTGCTAATCGAATTCGTTTATTACGAGATAGCAATGGCGATGGCATCGCAGATCAGAATACGGTTTTTCTACAAAATTTAAATTCTCCGTTTGGTATGGCCTTGGTGGGTAACATGCTTTATGTCGCCAATACGGATTCGCTGATGCGTTATCCCTATCAGGAGGATGCAACCCAAATAACAGCGAAAGGGACCAAGGTGCTGGATTTACCCGCTGGGCCGCTCAATCATCATTGGACTAAAAATGTGATAGCCAATCCAGAAGGAACCAAACTTTATATCACGGTAGGTTCAAATAGTAATGTCGGGGAAAATGGGCTGGATCAGGAACAAGGTCGAGCACAGATTCTGGAATATGATATTGCCACAGCAAAGGTCAGACCCTATGCAACGGGACTGCGTAATCCAAATGGCATAGGCTGGCAACCACAGGGTGGACAACTCTGGACGGTCGTTAATGAACGCGATGAACTCGGCAGTGATCTGGTTCCCGATTATATGACCTCTGTTAAAGACGGTGCCTTTTATGGTTGGCCGTATAGCTATTATGGTCAACATGTCGATAAACGGGTAAAACCACAAAATCCTGAGCTGGTTGCACGTGCACTAAAACCTGATTATGCCTTAGGTAACCATACTGCTTCTTTGGGCTTGGCCTTCTATGCGACAGAGCTTATGCCGCAGTATCGTGGAGGTGCATTCATTGGACAACATGGTTCATGGAACCGCAAACCACATAGTGGTTATAAAGTGATTTTCGTGCCTTTTCGAAATGGACAGCCTTATGGTCAACCGCAAGATGTGCTCACAGGTTTCTTAAATGAGAAAGGTGAAGCTTTGGGACGTCCAGTTGGCGTTGCAATTGATTTTTCAGGTGCGCTCTTAGTGGCTGACGATGTGGGTAATACAGTCTGGCGTGTCTCACCTGTGGCACAAACGACCTATGAAAGCCCAACGCAAAAGTATCAGCAGAAAAATTAGATATATCATCTAATTTTGCGCTATCCAAAATGTCGTTATTCATATAATGTTTGTAGAAAATACATCTTTATCGTAAAACATTACAAATCTACTAAATTTTTAGTTCCATACTCAATGGGACATAACAACATGAGGATAGCGTCATGCCACAGTATTTGCGTATCGCTGATAATATTTACAGGCATTTTGAAGAGGAAAAAAAGTTTAACGTTCCACTTCAAGATTGTCTCAATTTCATTGTTAAACAGTTACGTGAAGAACTTAAAGATACCGACTTAAAATTATTGTATAACTACATCGATTTCGTGGAAGGCTTTCAGGATAGGCCGACCAAAGACCATATTAGTATTGATGTTAGTTTAGTCCCCAACTATAAGAATAAAGATGAATTTGTATTGTGGTTAGCTGGCTTTATTGAACGCATCACAGAAGGGGGCGTGAAGAGGCTTCCGCCGATTCATGAGGAAATACCAGCAGAGTTTACATTTGAACGTGATCTGAGCATTATTCTGGCTAAGTTGAAAACCAGTTCTGCTGAGCAGATCCAATCGTATTTTGAAAGTGATGAATATAAGAATAATTAAATTAAAAAAATCATTGCGCTACAACGCTTTTCCATTCCATTGAATTATTTTTTAAAAAAGGCTTTTTTATAGAAGCCTTTTTTATTGTGTCTGTCATTTAAGAAAATCTTCGAAACAAAGCTTCAGTGTCGACGGTGAGAGGACTGTCATTCATTTTTTAGATTTTTATTATTTAATTGTTCTGAAAGATTAATTTAATGTCCTTTAATGATTGAAATCAGAACAGATAGACAGTTATGTATAGTTTGTGTGACACATTATGTATTTATAAAATAAAGCGTGATATAAATAGCGCACTAACGATGAACTTCTTGATGAATGTGTATATCGTAATCCCATTCTCTTCCCCAAGAGCTTGGGATTTTTTTTATTTGAACCTTAGCTTTTTAAAAAATGAGAAGGAGAAATATAAGACAGCAGAGGAGATAAAATTAGAATTGAAATAATGAGAGACGATTTTCAATGTGAATGAAAGCATCTGGAGAATTGGTCTAACAACGCATCCTCCAAACTCAAGAACATGAACGATGTATTACTTTTTTTGCTTAAAACGATATTTGCATTTCAGACAGCGATAGTCCTGAAAAATATTCTTGTCGACCAGAACACCTGCTTTTTTGCCGAAAATATTTCCAATTACTCCACCTGTGATACCTGCACCAATTGCACCGACAAACGTTCCTACCGTACCGCCGACAATCACACCTAAAGGGCCTGCAACTGTACCAATTGCTGCGCCTATTGATGCTCCACTTGCAGCACCACCAACTGTACCCGCCGTGGTTCCTGCGGCCGTGAGTAATACGCCGCCTGTAGTTCTCAATAACTTGTCATGATTACGTGTTTCAATTTCTGTAGAACCACATTTGGGGCATAGTATAGGTTTATCCATAAAACTATCCTGTTTTCTCTATTGATGACTTTGACGTTGCCAAATCAGAAGGGGCGAAATAACTTGCTCACTTTGGAAAAAGTATATGTCTATCTTACGCGATCAGTTGTATACATAACGCATTATGGTTGATTCTAGCGGATACATGAAATAAGTATTTATAGTTCATGTAAATACTTTTACTCTCACCCAGCGCTCTAAGAGCTGGAACTTTTAAGCGTATTGTTGCCCCAGATAAATGAGTATCGCTTCTGCAAGAATAAGGCTGGGAATGGTCGCCTTATTCTTCACTAAAAATAATATGTTGTGTGGCTTAAGCAAAACTAAGGTATTGCTACAGCTTTGGGTTCGTTCAGATGATTTAATTCATGACTGAGCGCGATCGCAAGCTGTTCTGCTTTAGCATAGGCATGTTCTACGGATTGTCGATGACGATCATCCGCAAATTCCTGATATTCAGAAGCAATTTCATAGATTTTATCTACTCCTAAATATTTGCTCACCGTATGCAAGTGTGGAACGAGATGACTCATCTGTTCTCTGATTCCTCCTTTTTCAAAACCAAATTCACCGCTTGAGCTAATAATCACCAACGTTTTGCCAGACAATGTCGGTTGCAAAGGAAAGTCACCGCGTGAAAGATCAAAATCAAAAGTTTTGTTCACGCGAGCGATTTGATCAAACCAGGCTTTGAGCTGAGCTGGCATGCCATAGTTGTACATGGGTGATGAAATGATGATGAGTTCAGCTGCCACAATCTCCGCAATCAATTGATCTGAAAGACCAAGTATTTGTTGTTGTTCAGCGCTTCTTTTTTGTTCTGGTGTAAATGCTGCACCCATCCATTCCTGAGTAATAAAAGGCGGTGGGTTCATGCCTACATCACGATAAATATATTCATCTATAGCGAACTGTTTTTTCCAGCTTTGTATAAAGTGATGGGCAATGTTTTTGGAGATAGAGTTATGGTTTGGGTTAGGATTGTTGGCAGCGCGAATACTGGCATCGATATGTAAGATTGTACTCATTTGATCCGTCTCTGATTGATTGAATATACAGCCATTTTGGAATGAAGTAGAGCACTAGACAAACGAGTAAATCAAAGCTATAGATGATTTTAAGTCATCTATTATTTTTATAGGAGCGTGGCATGCACGTTTCTTTACAGGCATTAAAAGCATTCGAGTCAGCCGCGCGCTTAGGTAGCTTTAAACTGGCCGCTGAGGAACTTTCGCTGACACCTACTGCGATTTCGCATCATGTTGCCAAGCTTGAGCATCGGTTAAGTGTTGATTTATTCCATCGCGAAGTTAGAAAAATTGTCCTCACCGAGATCGGAGAAAAATTAGCGAAGCAGATTTCGCAAGGATTTAGAACAATTGAGAATGCTGTAGAAGAAGTTAGGCTGACGAGCAATGTGGTGAAAGTAACGACGACTTCATCCTTAGCGGCTTTGATTTTAATCCCAGCATTGCATGAATTTTCTTTGATCTATCCCGATATTTCTGTAGAGGTTTCAACAGGAGAGACCCTAGACCAGCAACTCTATAATTTGCCTGTACGTTTGGGCAATATTGCGACGGTGCCTGCCTCAGAGATTATTCGCTACGAAACATTTAATCTGTTTGGCCGACAACAGATTGATCCGCTTGCTGCTGGCGATGAACCTATTGTGATTTTTACTACAGTGTGGAAAAACAAGACATTGGCTGCACCCCCTTTAGAAAAATGGTGTGCGCTAAATGGCATAGCGTCGTCAAATATTATCGTGAAAACTTTTGATCAGGAACTGTTTGGCATTCAGGAAGCACTGGCTGGCAATGGATTTGTATTTGCCTCTACCACGTTAATGAGTCGGTTGCTAAAAATGCAGCAGATCCAGCAATGTCAGACTCAGTCGATTCAGTCAGAACTGTGTTATTACATTCCAGATAAAGACAAGCTCAGCAATCGTAAGACACACGATTTAATTGAATGGCTGGAGCGAAAATTAAATGAATGATTTCGGTTCAAACCCAATATTTCATGATTACTCATGAATGACTGCGTTTGAACCAGTCACCGTGTTGATTTAAGGCAAGAACGTTTCTTGCAAATAGCTCCACAACATTTTGCCATCAATTTCTTCAATCAATGCACAAGAACGGCGGATCAGAATGCCAGACGCTTTGGTATGTTTTTCGGTATAAGTGAGCACAATGGCATCTGGTTTTTGCATTAAAATCTGCTCATCATAGATTTCAATCTGGATATCAGGCATTTTTCCCTGATTATTCGCAAATAAACCTTTAACTTCTTCTAATGAAATACGTTTGCCTGCTGCACCGACCATTTCAAAGTGATCGGCAAAATAGTCAATCAGTAGGGGAAGGTCTTGTTCTGAGTGTTTTCCGCTAAAAATCTTCTCGATCAGGACGTGCATGCTATGGATGCTTTCGATTGCCTGTTCTTTGATAAGAGCCATGTTCATTTCCATTGAAAATTGATTATCTCGCTTTATTTTAAAACAAAAATAAATGTAAAATTCAATATCATTTTAAAATAAATTTGAATTTCCTCTGTTGAGGTCGACTCCAATTTTAACCTTTTTTCTGAAATAAGAGCTAATTTATCAATTGCTTAGTGTTATTAAAACCATTTTTTAATCTTTACTCCACCGCAAAATGATAAATATTGCGTGCTGAATTGGTAAAAAAGGTATAACTTTATACCTGAAATATTATGGAAAATTCCATGTAAAAATAATAATTATAGAGGGAGGAAATTTACCTTATTGAAGGTTTGCCAGAAAAGGAGATGAGTTCTGGTCAACGGAGCCTTTAATAAGAAGACGCATTAGAAAAATACATTGACAAGGAAGCAAGATGGATACGCATTCAACTGAGCCAACACGTGCTCACTCAAATATATATGCATGGTATGTGGTATTACTTTGCATGTTGGCTTACATATTTTCATTTATCGACCGGCAAATACTGGCGCTGATGATTGAGCCAATCAAAGCCGATCTTGGTCTTTCCGATACACAGTTCAGCTTATTACATGGTTTGGCCTTTTCATTGTTTTATGCCTTTATGGGCTTGCCACTGGCTTATCTGGCAGACCGTTTTTCACGTCCAAAAATTATTGCTATCGGGGTGGTGTTCTGGAGTATTGCAACGGCATTTTGTGGTCTAAGTAAAAACTTTATTCAACTGTTTTTGAGTCGTATGGGTGTTGGTGTGGGCGAAGCTGCTTTGTCACCTGCCGCTTATTCGATGTTTAGCGATATGTTTAGTAAGGACAAGCTAGGCCGTGCTGTGGCGGTATATTCGATAGGTTCCTTTGTTGGTGGCGGTATTGCTTTTCTGGTGGGTGGTTATGTGATTGGTTTACTGAAAAATATGGATACCATCATGGTTCCAGTTTTTGGTGCACTCAAGGCATGGCAAGCTGCATTTATTATTGTCGGTCTACCTGGGGTATTTATTGGTTTACTGGTTTTATTGACGGTAAGAGAGCCGCAGCGTAAAGGCCAACGTTTAAATGCACAGGGGCAGGTTGAAAAGACCAGCATGAAAGATGCGTTTAAGTTTATCAAAAAGCATGGCCGTACTTTTAAATGTCATTATTTAGGCTTTACCTTCTACGCAATGGCTTTGTATTGCCTGATCAGCTGGTCGCCCGCATTTTATATGCGTAAGTTTGGTTTAACGCCGACTGAAGCGGGTTACATGCTCGGCAGTGTGCTCTTGGTTGCCAATATTCTAGGCGTATTCTGTGCGGGTTGGTTGAATGACTGGTTTATTCAGAAGGGTCGTAAGGATGCCCCAATGATTACGGGCGTGATTGGTATTGTCGGTTTAATTATCCCGATGATGGTGTTTACGCAAGTGAATGAGTTGTGGTTGTCGGTGGTGTTTCTGGTGCCTGCGATGTTCTTTGCTTCCTTCCCGATGCCGATCTCAACCACCGCTATGCAAATGCTGGCGCCGAATCAGTTACGTGCACAAATTTCAGCAGTCTTCTTGTTGATTAGTAATCTGGTTGCGGTCGGGATAGGGACCACATTGGTGGCATTAATTACCGATAAAATCTTTGAAAATCCACTCATGGTCGGGATGTCACTATCGATTGTCGGAACGATCTCTTGTGTATTGGCCTTCATTTTATTGAAAAAAGGCTGTCAGGCATTTAGTGACAGTATGCAACAGGAGCATGCTTCTTGATCTGATCAAAGTGCAAGCGTTAAGAGCCCATTCTTTTGCAATGGGCTTTGTGCTTTGCCCGTGACATTCATAACAAGGGAGTGAAGTGATGCAAGCGACGTTTAAACTAGATCATTTGCATTATCTGGATGAATTTTTATTATTTCAGTCCAATGATTACCAGACCATTAAAGATCAAATCAGTCATTATCTCTGTCCGCATCGTTTTGATGTTGAAGCCCAAGCGCCGCTGAACACGCGCTTGAATGGTTTTAGTTTTGGCAATGGGGCGCTGTATGATCTGAAATATAGTGCACCCGTGGTGATCTGTATTGATGACAGTTCGAGTTTTTACCTGTTCAGGATTACGCTGGAAGGGCAATGTCAGGTCGGGGCGGCAAACCAGCAACTGCTACAATCCGTAGGTATTATGTCGGTCACGCATCCGCATACCCGACAGCAGATTGTCACCAATCAGCATTGCCGTAATATTATTTTGAAATTGTCTAAACAGGAGATCGAAACCCAGCTGTTTAAAATGCTGGGCCATACCAGTCAGGCGCCTGTCTGGTTTGATAGCGGTTTATCTTGTACTGCGGAAGGGATCAGCTCAATTGTAGAAACGCTGAATTATCTCTGTCATGCCTATTACAATATTCAGAACTGGAGCTTTATCTCAGCCAGTTTTACTCAATATCTGATTGAGCTGATTTTGCTTAAAATCCCCAATAATTATAGTGAGCAATTGAATGCACAGCGTCAGCAGCTTGTGCCAGGCTATATCAAAAAAGCGCAGCAGTATATTCAGGACAATCTGCATCAAGCGATTTCATTGGCAACGTTGAGTCAATATTGTGAGGTATCGATCCGAAGCCTACAAAAGGGCTTTAGCCAATATCTACAGCAGACACCCGTCGAATATATCCGTGAGCAACGTCTGGAACGGGTACATTCCGCTTTACAGCAAGCAGTGGAACATCAAACTGTGACCGATATTTTACTGGATCATGGCATTCAAAGTTTTGGTCATTTCTCTACCTTGTATAAAAAGCGCTTCGGCTGTCTGCCTTCACACACTTTAAAAATGACTCCTGTGCAACTGGGTGAAACACTGTCGTAAATGGAATAATCACTGCGCATTTGGATAAGCCCGTTTACGTTGACCGTTCTATGCTGAATGACAAATCAAGCAGCAGGAACGCACATGAAAATTACAGTACTCGGTGGTGGACACGGATGTTATGCAGCAGCGGCGGAAATGGCAGAAAAAGGTCATGAGGTGAAATTATGGCGCCGTGACCGCGATGCATTGCAACAGCTGGCGGCAACAGGCGAACTTAAGATTAAAGATTATCAGGGAGATCGTGTTGTCACTGTCGGTTTTGAGCAGAGTCAGATTAATCTGACCGATGATTTACAACATGCCATTCAGCATGCTGAGCTGATTATTATTCCTTTACCTGCAACGACACATCTGGATTTGGCTCAGCAGGCTGCACCTTTCTTTCAAGCGGGCCAAGTGGTGTATTTACCGCCAGCAACTTTCGGTACTTTTATTTTTGCCAAAGCCATGCGCGAGGCTGGTAACACAGCTCAAGTGGCTTTTGCCGAAACAGGAACCTTACCGTATTTGGTGCGTAAGCACGGCGTGAATCAGATCGTGGTAAGTGGCTATGCGACCCGTCTACCAACGGGGGTATTCCCAAGCAGCTTGTCCGAACATGCATTCCAAATTTTGAAACAGGCGTATCCAAGTGTTGAGCCAATTGAAGATAGCTTGAGTGGTGCATTAATGAATGCTGGACCGATTATTCATCCACCGTTGATTTTGATGAACGCGGGGCCACTGGAACATTTTGAGGCTTGGGATATTCATAATGAAGGGACACAACCGTCGATTCGCCGTGTCACCAATCAGCTTGACGCAGAGCGTATGCGTGTACGGGAAGCATTGGGTTATTCTGCACCGCATTTTCCGCTGGCAGACCACTACAATAAAGCGGGTGAAGGGGATGAATGGATGTATGGCCGTGGGGCTCATGGCAAATTAACCGATAGTGGTGACTGGCGTGAGGACATCAACTTACAGACACATCGTTACATGCTGGAAGATACGCGTCTGGGGCTATCCTTTCTGGTATCAGTGGGATGTTGGGCGGGTGTCGCTACCCCAGTGGCAGAAGGACTACTGAATATTGCTTCTGCGGTGACAGGCAAGGATTTGTATCAGGACGGACGGACGTTTGAGAATCTGGGGCTGGCAGATAAAAGCAAAGCTGAGTTGCAAGCGACTTTGCAGCAAGGAGTCTAGGATGAACCCAATTCAACAGGTTGCTGTACTTGGCGCTGGGCGAATGGGCAAAGCCATTGCCATTGCCTTTGCCTATGCGGGATTAAACGTGGCCTTAATTGATGCCCGACAACGCACGGAGGCTGAGTTTGAGCAATATCAGGCTCAGATCCAAACCGACTTAAAACAAGAATTGCAGTTGCTGGAAAATATCCAGTTTATTCAATCTGAACAAACCGTATTTATTCTGGATCAGATTAAGATTTTAAGTCGCGAGGCTTCAATATCGGTCTTAGCGCACTGTGATCTGGTGATGGAAGGTGTACCCGAGGTCAGGCAAGCCAAAGAAGATATTTTTACTTGGCTAGATCATTATATTACGCCGACTTGTATTGTTGCATCGACGACGTCAACCTTTCTGGTCACTGATATTGCGCACATGATTTCTCATCCAGAACGGGTGGTGAATGCGCATTGGCTCAATCCTGCCTATCTGATTCCGCTGGTTGAGTTAAGTCGTTCTAAGCAAACTTCAGATGAGGCGGTAAATACCTTGAAAAGCTTCTTGCAGGCAATTGGTAAAGTACCTGTGGTCTGTAATGCTCGAGCAGGTTATATCGTGCCGCGGATTCAGGCGCTGGCAATGAATGAAGCGGCGCGAATGGTGGAAGAAGGTGTGGCTTCGGCAGAAGATATTGATATCGCTATTCGAACAGGATTCGGCCTGCGCTTTTCTGTACTGGGCTTACTGGAATTTATTGACTGGGGAGGTGGCGATATTTTGTATTATGCTTCGCAATATTTGCAGCAGGAACTTGGGGAGCGTTATCGAACGCCTGAGATTATTGCCGAGAATATGCGACAGCAACGTAATGGCTTGAGAGAAAAGCAGGGTTTTTATAATTATCAGCAAGTTGATATTGCAGCTTATAAACAGCAAGTACTGCATACTTTTTCAGACCGAATCGCCGCAAATCAGCTCAAACCGCCGTTTAATATTTTCAATCAGCAATAGATTTGATTGAAACCTAAGCCCATCTCTGAATAGACATGGGCTTTTTGCTGTTTTAGCTGGATGGCATCAAATCAAACAGTTTTTTCAATTGACCATTCAGCTGATGCAGTTCAGCATCATCAAAAGCATTCAGAATCCCGGATAACGTCACCTGACTGATCTGATTAATTTGTTCGACCAGCTCTTTACCTTTGTCGGTAAGTTTGACCATTGAGATGCGTTCATCTGCTTCTGATGAAAAAACTTGCACAATATCATCTTCAACCAGACGATAAATGGCTTTAGTTGCCGTCGTTAGTTTGAGCGTAGAAAGGTTGGCAATCTCGGTAATGCTCGCTTGTTGCAGGACATTGGTACTTAAAATAATTTTACGACGTGTATTATCGATTCCTAATTTTTTTATTGATTTTTCAATAAGCTGTGTGTATTTACCATTCACCTGCGAGATCCAGAAAAAAGGATAGCTTTGTAAGCTGCTCGGTTCATTGTTAGGTAGAAATTGTTCTAAATGAGTAAGCATAGCCAAGTCGTAACTTTATAAAAATGGACGATGATCATTATACAAAAATTAGAAACATTTTCTTTGTTCTTCATCATGAAAAATACTTGACAATTACATTACTTTTTCCGATATTTGTATTAATTATAAAAATACATGGAAAAGTGAATGAATATTGTTGTACAAGAGGTACACAAAGGTACAGGTGCACTGAAGGTCATGGTGAAAGATTCCATTGATATTCAAGGTATGAAAACCATGGCGGGCAGTAAAGCCTTGATGCAGAGTCAAGCCGCAACTGCCAATGCCGAAGTCGTCGAGCGTATTTTGGCAGCAGATTGTCAAATTACGGCGAAAACCAATTTGCATGAACTGGCTTTCGGGATCACAGGGATTAACCATACCTTTGGTACGGCGATTAACCCGAAATATCCTGAATTGATTCCAGGTGGATCATCTAGCGGTTCTGCGGCGGCAGTTGCAGCGGGTCTGGCAGATTTCACATTAGGCACGGATACAGGTGGTTCGATTCGTATGCCTGCGGCATGTTGTGGAGTGTATGGGTTAAAACCAACCTTTGGGCGAGTCAGCCGTCAAGGTGTCCATCCAGCAAGCAGTTCACTGGATTGTGTTGGCCCTTTTGCAAATTCAGTCGAAATGATTGAAAGCGCCATGCAAATCATTGATCCAACGTTTCATGCACAGGTTGAATTAGCACAGGCACCGAAATTGGCGTGGCTCAATGTCCCTGCTGATTCAGACGTCATTGAGACGATCCAGCATTATCTGACCCAAGCCAACCTGACAGCATCAGCTGTGACGCTGGAAGGCTTTGAAGCCGCCTTCAATGCGGGCATGCAGATCATTAATTATGAAAATTGGCAGGCTTACGGTGAGTTGACCCAAACAGGCTTGCTGGGTGCAGACGTCAATGGGCGTTTATTGAAAGCAGCCGACACCACATTGGCCCAAGTCAAACAGGCAGAACAGGTTAAAGCAGATTTTACCGCTGAGATTGATGCTTTGCTGACCCAATACGATGCCTTGATTTTACCGACTTTGCCGCAGCTGCCGCCTAAGGTTGCTGATGCTGAAAATACCGTGGCTTTTTTAAATCTTACTGGTCTGGTTCGACCATTTAATCTTTCTGGGCATCCTGCGATTTCAGTACCACTGGAAACTAAACAAGGTCTGCCAGTAGGTTTGCAAATTGTGGTGAAACGGAATGCAGATGAATATTTGTGTGCGATTGCGAAATATATCGTGAAAGCTGCGCAATAAATGACAAGGAATTAGGGAATGAATCATTTAGCGACAAAGGAATTTGTAATGGACAGCAATACAACGCAATTAGATGCCTTATGTCAGGAAATTCGTGAACGTGCCTGCACAGGGGAGTTCGATAATCAGGCCTATGTCAGTCAGGACATCATCGACAAACTAAAACAGATTGGCGTTTACCGTGCTTTGGTTCCAAAACGTTTTGGCGGCAATGAATGGTCTCCAAAACAGTTTTGTGAATTGATCGAACAATTGTCAAAGGCCGATGGCTCAGTTGGTTGGGTCGCAAGTTTTGGTATGAGTCCTGCCTATTTGGGCAGTTTGCCAGAAGCAACGCTTGAGCAGTTGTATAAAGATAGCCCTGACATTGTGTTTGCAGGTGGTATTTTTCCACCACAACCCGCTGAAATTACCGATGCAGGTGTGGTGGTGAGTGGGCGCTGGAAATTTTCCAGTGGCTGTATGGGCGCGGATATTGTCGGTGTTGGCATTTCTCCACAAAAGGACAACGAAGCCCAAGGTCTACCGCGTATGGCGGTAATGCCAGCCAATAAAGCTCAAATCGATATGACGTGGGACACGGTCGGTCTGAAAGGTACAGGCAGCCATGATTTGGTGGTGAAAGATGTGCTGGTGGCGAAGGAGTGGACTTTTATCCGTGGTGAACCTTCAAAACTTCCTGAGCCATTTTTTAAATATCCATCTTTATCTTTAGCCACTCAGGTCTTAACCGTGGTGGGGATCGGCGTTGCTGCTGCAGCGATCGAAGAATTTCAAAAACTGGCACCCGGTAAATCTTCGATTACTGGTGGGGCCGAAATTGCCAATCGTCCAGTGACTCAATATGAGTTTGCCCAAGCTGAAGCTGAGTTTAAGGCTGCACGCGTCTGGTTCTACGACACTATGCAAATCGTCTGGAATGAAGTGCTGGCAGGACGTATCCCAAGCGCAGAACAGATCAGTGATATGCGTTTGTCTTGCACCCATGTGGCCCGTGTTTGTGCCCGTGTAACGCGCAAAATCCAGATGCTGGCAGGGATGACAGCCATTTATACCCATAACCCATTTAGCCGCTTTGTGAATGATACCAATGTGGTGACCCAGCATGCCTTTATGGGCGATGCCACTTTACAGAATGCAGGTTTGGTCAGCTTTGGCATGAAACCAGCACCCGGTTATTTATAAGCCTAATTGGATTAAAGATTGTAATGGCAAGGATGAATGACATGAATGCGCAAGTGGATTTAACGGCGATATTACAACGTCTACAACAGCTTGAAGCCCAAAATGCGATCCGTAACTGTATTAACCGTTATATGGAAATTTGTGATGCCTTGAATGCTGATACCAACCTGAATGAATTGATGGATTTATTTGATCAGGACAGCATTTGGGAAGGCATAGGCGAAAAATATGCGCAGTCTTTTGGTCGTTACGCTTCATGGCAAGCCATTTATGACATGTTCAAAAGCTACACCCAAAAGCAGTCGCATTTTGTCATGAATGCGCATTTTGTTAGCTCAGAGCAAATGTATATCGAAGCAGATCAGGCCAATGCCAGCTGGTTGATGTTGCAAACCTCAACCTTCCGTGATGGTCGTAGCCATTTAAATGCCGCCAAACTCACCGTGCAATTTAAACAGCAAAGCGATGGTCGCTGGAAGATCAAACATTTTCAGACTGAAAACATTTTTAGTCGCCCTGTATCGCACTGGGACAGTACAGCCACATTGCCAGTACCGTCTCAGCAATAAATTGATGGATAGATCGAAAAGGATAGTTGATATGAACAGTATTATTCCAATGCGTAACATTGAAATGGATTACAACGAGTTAGTTCAAAGTGATCGTGCCCACACATCTTTATATAAAGATGAACGCATCTTTGAAGAAGAGATGGAAAAGATTTATTACAGCACTTGGGTGTGGGTGGCACATGCCAGCGAGATTCCTGATGCAGGCAGTTATAAGACCATCAATATTGGCAAGCAACCTGTTGTGGTGGTGCGTGACCGTAAGAAAAAAGTGCATGTTCTGCTGAACCGTTGTCGTCATCGTGCTGCAACCGTTTGCGAACATAAAAAAGGTAAAACCAACAGTTTTGTTTGTCCATATCATGGCTGGAGTTATGCACTGGATGGTTCATTACGCGGCGTGCCTTCACCTGAAAGCTATGGCGAATGTCTGGATAAATCTGAATTTCCATTAATCAGCCTGCGTGTTGAAGAATACAACGGCATGATTTTCGCGACCTTTAAACAGGATATTGAACCTTTAGAAGATTTCCTCGGCGCTGCGAAAAAGTGGATCGACTTATTCATGAAACAAGGCGCAGGTTATCCGATCAAAGTGTTAGGTGAACATCGTTTCCGTTTTCCGGGTAACTGGAAAATCCAGCTGGAAAATACTACAGATGCTTACCACTTCCCATTGGTACACAAGTCATTCTTAAGTTCAGTCGATGAAAAAACCGAAGAACTGTTTAACTTTGAAAATCAACCGGGCTATGTCGAAGACTTAGGCAATGGTCACAGTGTGATGGTGATGATTCCTGAACTGGTTGATCTGGATGAAGAATTGATGGAGCGTCCGATTCAGGAACGTTTTGAAGACCTCGCTCAAGCCTTACGTGATGAAGGACACGAAGAACTGGAAGTACGCCGTATTGTGCGTGCGGTGGGTGGTTCTGGATTTAACCTGAACCTGTTCCCGAATATTGCCTGCTCAATGGCGTTCTTCCGTGTCATGCAACCGATTTCTGTCAATGAAACTGAAATTCATCATTCCGTCATTACCATGGATGGTGGCCCACAAATTGCCAACCAGTATCGTTTACGTCTACACGAACATTTCCAAGGGCCGTTTGGCTTCGGTACACCAGATGATTCAGAAGCATGGGAGCGGGTACAACATGGTGCCAATGCTGGTAATGATTTATGGATCATGCTGAATCGCGGTCTGCCAGGTGAAGTCAAAACTGAAGATGGCTTAAAGAGCGATGTGAGTGCTGAAACAGGGATGCGTGCTGCTTATCAGCAGTGGAAAAAGTTGATGACGGCTTAAGGAGAGTGCCATGAAAACCGATTTAAATTTACTCAATGAAGTGACTGCATTTGTTTGGGCAGAAGCGGATATGCTGGATCATTCTGAGCATGATAGCTGGCTGGATCTCTGGAATGAAAAAGGTGTGTACATTATCCCGATCGATCCAAAACTGACGGATTATGAAAATAATCTGAACTATGCTTATGACGATCATCACATGCGTAAATTACGCGTTGCCCGTCTGGAAAATGGCGAGGCGATTTCAGCATCTCCAAAAGCAAATACGGTACGTAGTGTGTCACGTGTTCGTATTCTCAAAGATGAAGATGGTGAAATTGTCTTACGTTGCGCACAAAACTTGCGTGAGTTCCGCAAAGAAAATCTTAAACATTATACCGCTGACGTGACTTTCCATTTGGTTCGTGATGCAGAACAAGGGTTTAAGATCAACCGCAAAATTATCAATTTAGTTAACTCGACCGATACCTTGGCGGGTATCAGTTACATTCTCTAGGAGCAAAAAATGAAACAGGTTGTTTTAGTCACAGGTGCCGCTTCTGGTTTAGGGAATGTCATTGCCGAATATTTTGCAGCGCAAGGGCATCAGGTGATCCTGTCCGCCAGTACTTTAGAGAAAGCAAAGCAAGCCAAAGCACGTAGCCCACATGCAGAGAATCTATTTCCACTGAAACTGGATATTTCCGTTGAGGCTGATTTTCATGCAGCTGTGCAGTGGATTCAGCAGACATTCTCAAAACTGGATGTGTTAATCAACAATGCCACCATGACCAAAGCAACGCCTGTTTTAGAAATTAGCGCGGCGGATTTTGACATGATCACGCAAGTGAATCAGCGTGGTACGTTCCAGTCTTGCCAGATCATTGGCAAATATATGGCAGCGCAAGGTTATGGTCGTATCGTCAATATGGCATCTCTAGCCGGACAAAATGGCGGTACTGCCACTGGTGCGCATTATGCAGCAACCAAAGGTGCCATTATTACCCTGACCAAAATCTTTGCCAAAGAGTTTGCAGCCCAAGGCGTTACGGTGAATGCGATTGCGCCTGGGCCAATGGAATCACCGATTGTACATAGCGTCGTGTCTGACGAAAAAATGGCGCAATTTATTCAAAATATTCCCGTCAAGGCATTAGGCAGCATGGAGTTTATTGCCGAGACCTGTGCGCTATTGGCAAGTCCAAGTGCAGCTTTTGTGACAGGGGCAACATGGGATATTAACGGTGGATTATTTATGCGTTAAGCCTTAGGCAAGATGCATATCAGGGAGAGAAATCATGACGATACTGTATAACGTGGTGGTAAAAAACCGTCATGTCGAAGGTGGGAATGTTGCAGTCATGGAATTTGAATCTGCAAATTCGACCGTATTACCCAAAATTGAAGCGGGTGCGCATATTGATGTGCACCTCCCGAATGGCATGGTGCGTCAGTACTCATTATGTCAAAACCCGAATGATGTCGGTAAGTTTAGACTTGGGATTTTACGCGATCCAGAATCACGTGGCGGTTCAGTGTCGGCCTTTGATGATTTAAAGGATGGCATGCAGATTCAGGTCAGTGAACCCAAAAACCTGTTTCCTTTAGTGAAATCTAAACATGCTGTGTTGGTGGGAGGTGGTATAGGGATTACCCCACTGATTACGATGGCTTATCAGTTGGCACAGGAAGGCACTTCTTTTGAACTGCATTACTGCGGTGCAAGCCCAGAACGCTGTGCTTTTGTCGATGAAATTAAAAATGGCATCTTGGCACCTTTTACGACCTTTCACTTTAAATCGGAAGGGGCGAGTCACCGTGAGTTTTTTCAGTCAGCCATTCAAGACATTGATAAAGACAGCCATATCTATACTTGTGGCCCGAATGGATTTATGGATTGGGTGATTAATTTAGCCCTGACACAGAATTTCCCTGAAAAGCAAATCCATAAGGAATATTTTCAGGTTGAAGTAGAAACAGGTGGTGATGCATTTGAAGTCGTGGCGCAGCAAAGTGGCAAGATCATTATGGTCAATGCAGAAGAAACCATTTTGCAGGCGTTGGCGCGTGAAGGCATCGAGATTGAAATGTCATGTGAACAAGGCGTTTGCGGTACCTGTATGTGCGATGTGATCGAAGGTGAACCTGATCATCGCGACGTGTATTTTACCGATGAAGAAAAAGCCAGTAACGAGCAGATATTGGTGTGCTGTTCACGTTCTAAGTCAGCACGGTTGGTACTGGATATTTAAGCGATTTAATCAGGATAAATTGGTATCAAATATCGGCCAGAAACAGGATAAAAGATTCAGGAGAGAATAATGAATTCACTAAAATCAATGGATGAAATAACAATAGATCCAATGCGATTCAGACGTGCTTTGGGAAATTTTGCGACAGGTGTCACTATCATGACCGCGCAAAATGAACAAGGTGAAAAGGTGGGCGTGACTGCTAATAGTTTTAATTCAGTGTCTTTAGATCCACCGCTAATTTTATGGAGTATTGATAAAAACTCATCTAGTTTCCCGGTATTTGAACAGGCTTCACATTTTGCCGTGAATATTCTATCGGGCTCGCAGATCGAGTTATCCAATAAATTTTCACGCCGTAATATCGATAAATATGAAGGCACCAGTTATCAGACTGGGGCAGGTCAGGCCCCCATTCTGGATCACTGTTCTGCGGTGTTTGAATGTGAGCGTCATGACATTATTGAAGGTGGTGATCACTGGATTATTATTGGCAAAGTGGTACGTTTCCGTGATGAGGGACGTAGTCCGCTGGTTTATCATCAAGGGGCTTACTCGGGTGTGATTCCTCATCCTTTACTTCAGTTAAAAGAGACGGTTGAAGCTGAAGACATTGGTGAAATGCATCAAGGCCATTTATATAGCAATGTTTGCTATCTGATGAGCCGTGCATTCAAGTTTTATCAGACCGATTATATTCCCAAGCAACTGGTAACTGGTTTCCGTACTAGTGAAGCGCGTTTATTATTGGTGCTCGGTAGCGGGACTGCGTCGAATAAGGCAGATTTGCCACGTGATATTGCCATGCCGATGCGAGAAGTGGAGCAGGCTGCATCGATTTTACAAAAGGACGGTTTGCTGATTGAGAGCGACGGATTTTTTAAACTGACCGAAAAAGGCAAAAAAACTGCACACTATCTATTTGATATTGCAGATAGCCATCAAAATGAGGTGTTTGAAAAATATTCAGATGAGCAAAAAGATATTTTTATTACCATGTTAAGAGACTTTGCTGGTGTAGCATAAGCAGGATGAGGCTGATAAGTTGAAACGATTTATCAGCTTTCTTATATTAATTCTCTAAGCAATCAATAAAAAGAATGTGCAAGGACGTATATTTGACAGAAAAATTTAACGCGTGAATACCGTAGCAACAAGGACGTGAGCGGATGAACCAATATGTAAGTGATGCACTGTTAAGCTGGACGCATCATATTAAAAATGTATGCGGCAATTTTGAAACGGATTTTGATGGTACCCGTAATTTATTTATTGGTGAGGTGCAGTGTTTTTTATTGGGTGATACAGAGATTGCTTTTATCAAAAATAACGCTAATAAAATTGTCCGAAAAGCGGATGAGGTCGATCGGGTCAATAATCGGTTTTGTTTTTTGATTTTGCAGTATTCGGGAAAAATGCTGCTGAATTATAAAGATGAAACCTTAACCTTGAATGAGGGTGATATCGTTTTACTTGATCCTGTTGAAACCATTTCGATGTTTCCACAAGGTTTGGTGAGTCAAATTTCGGTGCATCTGTCGCGGGAAAAGCTACTGAAAGAGCATATTAGTTCAGAGTATTTTGGCAAACTCATTACCCAAAATATGAGCGGTTTTTTACTTAAGAATATTCTGAAAAATATGTCGCCTGAAAATATTAAACTTTGGTATGCGACTGAGGATGGTAATGCATTTGAAGATGCACTGATTGCCCTAATCAAGCCGACCATTAATTATAAAAATATGAATCATGCCGATAATCTTTTAGAAAAAGCCGAGCGCTATATTATTGAGAATTTAGCTAAACCTGATCTTTCTCCCAAGCTAATTGCCGCACATATTGGTGTATCGCTACGGCATCTTTATCGATTATTTGTCCAAGAAAACCTATCGATTAACAAATATATACAGCTCAAACGATTGGAAAGAGTCAAAACAGATCTGCTGGATAAAAGAAATAAACAAAGTTCGATTACCCAGCTTGCCTTGAAATGGGGCTTTTGGGATGGCGCTCATTTCTCAAAAATCTTTAAAAAAACCTATGGCATCTCTCCGAAAGAATTTAGGGAAACGATGTTGGCTTAAGCATTTTTGATGTCATTTTTAGACAAGTTCGAGGTCATTCCTGAACAAGCTAGACCGATGCAACTGTGTTGAAATTAAATCAATAAGGAAAGGTTAGAACAACCGGAGAAAACCAAAATCTTAGGTTGATCTTACCTGTTTCACACATTGGAAAGTGCATTTTAACGGTCCATAAAAGATCGTTCAGGGATAGACAGAAAAGGATGAAGATGATGCTTAAACAACAATTATTCAAAGATATACAAAAAATATTAGCGCTTAACCTATCCATCGCTGTGAGCTGTTGGGGCTTGACTACGCAGGCTTATGCGCATGGTGGACATGCCGAAATGGTACCACTTTATCAAAACATGAGTGAGCAGGGCGCCAAAGTTGTTAAAGATGATTTTACCAATAGCTACACCATCACCAAAGGTTCCATGCAGGTCAGAGCCAAACCTAATTCAGATCAGGTTTTGGTCAATGGAAAACCCTTAAAGCTGAGCGTACCGTTATTAATTAAAGATGGCAAACCCGTTATTGGTAAAGACTTTTTCAATGAAGTGTTTCAGTCGGGTTTAGATCAAACTTTTAAAGTTGAAAATACCTTTCATCCTCTCAATAGCCTAAATACAGATGAAATCAAAAAGACTTTTGATGTGATTAATCGCTCAAAATATGCCTATAAAAATATGCGTTTTGCCGAGTTAAAACTGAAAGAACCTGAAAAAGCCAAAGTTTGGGATTTCTTTATCAATCATAAAGAATATAAAGATGATCGCATGGCCTCTTTTATTTTATTAAAAGGCAACCAAGCGATTGAAGGTGAAGTGAACCTGAATACACAGCAAGTCACGAAATGGAATGTGCTTAAAGATACACACGGTATGGTGTTACTGGATAACTTCGAGACCGTACAACGTGTGATTGAAGCAAGCAAAGAATATCAGGATGCTTTACGCAAACGTGGCATCACAGATGTCAAGAAAGTGATTACCAACCCATTAACTGTCGGCTATTTTGGCGGTAAAGATGGCTTGGATAAACAGCTTAATGTTTTAAAAGTTGTGTCTTATCTCGATACAGGAGATGGTAACTATTGGGCGCATCCGATTGAAAATCTGGTCGCTGTGGTGGATCTGGATAAAGAAAAAATTATTAAAATCGAAGAAGGGGCGATGATTCCTGTTCCAATGGTAGACCGTCCTTATGCCACCAAAAATACCAAACCACCTAAAATTAAGCCGCTGAATATTAGTGAACCTGAAGGTAAAAACTTTACCATTACAGGACAAACCATACATTGGGGGAACTGGTGTTTCCATGTCGCACTAGACTCTCGTGTTGGCCTGCAACTTTCAACCGTGACATACAAAGATAAAGGCGTAAAACGCAAGGTTATGTATGAAGGTAATCTGGGCGGGATGGTGGTTCCATATGGTGACCCTGACATGGGATGGTACTTTAAATCTTATCTGGACTCAGGTGAGTATGGGATGGGAACACTCACATCAGCCATTCAACTGGGGACTGATGCACCAGAAAATGCAGTTTTACTGGATGCGGTCATTGCTGACTATAAAGGCCAGCCACAAGTGATTCCAAATGCAATCGCTATCTTTGAGCGCTATGCAGGGCCTGAATACAAACACCAAGAAATTTTTGGTGATCAAGACGCAAGTGAAGCACGCCGTGAACTTGTCGTGCGCTGGATTAGCACAGTGGGTAATTACGATTATATGTTTGACTGGGTCTTTGCCCAAAATGGTGTAATTGGCATTAATGCGGGTGCAACGGGTATTGAAGCGGTGAAAGGGGTTAAATCACGCACTATGCATGACAGTACCGCCAAAGAAGATACTAAATATGGCACTCTGATTGACCATAATATTGTGGGTACAACCCATCAGCACATCTATAACTTCCGCTTAGATATGGATGTAGATGGTGAGAACAACAGCTTTATGCACATGGACCCTGTGGTGAAGGCCAATGACAGAGGTGGTGTGCGTACAAGCACGATGCAAATTGACAGTAAAGTGATTAGCAATGAGCAAAATGCGGCTGAAAAATTTGATCCATCTACCATTCGTTTACTCACGAATTTCAACAAGGAAAATAAATTAGGTAATCCTGTTTCTTACCAATTGATTCCATTTGCAGGTGGAACACACCCTGTGGCGAAAGGAGCCAATTTTTCCAAAGATGAATGGTTATTTAAACGTTTGAACTTTATGGATAAGCAAATTTGGGTGACGCAGTACAATCCAGATGAACGCTATCCTGAAGGCAAATATTCCAACCGTTCGACTCATGACACAGGCTTAGGTCAATTCATTAGCAACAATGACAATATTGAAAACAAAGACCTCGTGGTCTGGATGACCACAGGAACCACCCATGTTGCGCGTGCTGAAGAATGGCCGATCATGCCAACAGAGTGGGTTTATACCTTGATCAAACCGTGGAATTTCTTTGATAGTACCCCGACGTTGAATTTGGGTGAAGAAGAGCAAAATACGCAGCACGACCATCACTAAAAGTGCAAATGAGCCAGAAAGGGTAACGTGAGCTTACCCTAAGCTGAGCGTCCAGCAGTCCGCTGACAAAAAAGGAATTTTGTATGAAAACGCTACTTTCTCAAGTTATGAGAGGGACTCTCTTTGTCTCATTTTTTTCAACTGTGCATGCAAGTGAGTTAGAAATTAAACCGACTTTTGAAGCAACTTTCGGGGCTTTTAGTAGCGGTAAAAGCTATAACGGCGAAAACCTAGAGGATGAAAGAGTCAATTGGCAAGAAGGCCACCTTAAATATGGTGCGAAAGGACAATATACATTTAACAACAACCAGCTCTATGCAAGTTTGAGCGGGATTAGTTCGGCAACCTTTGGGGATGGTGACGCAGGCCAAAATAGTAATGGCAAAGAACTTAAAACAGATGTGAATGAATGGATCATTGGTTTTAAAGATGGTACCAATAAAGATGAGTTAACGACCTATGATTTAAGTATTGGTCGGCAAAATATCATGATTGGTGACGGTTTTTTCATTGCGGGGGATGCATTAAACCTCGGTAAAACACCTGCGGATGGCACACTCGATCGGGGCGGCGCCTATTATCTGGCGGCACGTCGAAGCTTTGATTTTACCAGTTTGCTTCAATACAAACTGCAAGAGAATACGACGCTAAAGCTGGCTTATTTAAAGTCGGACAATAAAGCACAATTTTCCCCAGAACTCTTTGTAACTGATCTGATGTATCAGCTTCAAGATAAAGGCGTTGGATTCACTTACTTAAATGTATTAGACCTTGAAGATGCTGATCAAGTTTCAGGGCGCGAAGATCTTAAAAACTATGCTTTACGTTTGAATTATCAACCTTTACCAGAGCTGCAAGTTAAAACTGAGTTTGTTGTACAAGATAAAAAAGAGGGTCAAGAAAATGCTGGCTATTTAGCACTGAACTATAACTTTTTATCTTCAAAATATACGCCCTCATTAGGCTACCGTTTTAGTCACTTTTCAGACCAATACGATCCAATGTTTTACGGGAATACGGTCGGGTTTGGTACATGGTTTCAAGGTGAAGCTGCTGGAAACTATGCTGGTCCATTCAATAAAAATGCAGATATTCATCAAGTCTCTTACAGCATGAATCTAAAAGAAAACTTTATGTTGGGTGCTTTGGCCTATAAGTTCAAAACAGTCAATAAGTCTTTTACCAATGTGGATGGACATGAGCTGGATGTGTTTTCGGTTTGGTCGGTTAATAAAAAATTCAACGTTATTCCTTTAGTCGGGCTCTATAAACCAAAACAGGATATCCATAGTGGTGGTACTCAGAACTACGATGACAAAACCAATGTCTATGCGCAGTTGATTCTGCAATACATCTATTAAATCAGAGCGAAGGAGACCGTGTTTATTGGCGGTGCATTCATAGAAATAAAGTGAGGGTGAAATCAGATGAATACACAATATGACTATATCGTGATTGGTGCTGGCTCGGCAGGCTGTGTGGTTGCAGCACGGCTATTAGAAGCCAAGGCTGGGCGTGTTCTTGTTCTAGAGGCAGGAAGCCGAGATAACAGTATGTTTCATACTATACCTGCGACGGTGGTTAAAGTATTCCAGCAGAAATCATGGCAATACATGACCGTTCCGCAGAAATATTGTAATCATCGTGAAATGATCCTTGCACAAGGAAAAGTGTTGGGAGGCGGAAGCTCGGTTAATGGCATGATCTATTGCCGAGGCCAACGACAGGATTATGATTTATGGGCCTCGGAATGGGGATGCAATCAGTGGTCTTATCAACATGTGCTGCCTTTTTTTAAGAAAGCAGAAAAAAATGAAAGTCTTGCTGATGAATATCACGGACAAGCTGGCATTTTACCTGTTAGTGAAAACCGATATCGCCATCCTTTGACGCTTGCTTGTATTAAAGCAGGTCAACAAATGGGGATGAATTACGTCAATGATATTAATGGCTGGGATCAGGCGGGCGTAGGATTTTATCAAACTACTACTCAAAACGGTTCTCGGGCAAGTACCTCAAAAACCTATTTAAAGTCAGTCGAAAACCACCCAGACCTCACGGTGATTACTGATGCCTTAGTCCATAAAATTGAAACTCAAGGTGATCAGGTTACAGGGGTGACTTATAGTGTTGGCGGAAAATCACCAATTACGGTACAGGCTCAAAAAGAAGTCATTCTGAGTGCTGGTGCAATTGGCAGTCCGAAGGTTCTATTACTTTCGGGAATTGGTCCAAAACAGCATTTAGATGAACTCGGCATTGAATGTATACGTGACTTACCTGTGGGTGAAAATTTTCACGACCATTTGCATATGTCGGTCAATGCAACTGTAACAACCAAGAATAGTCTGCTTGGTGAAGACCAAGGTTTAACTGCGGTACGTCACTTTTTACAGTGGTGTTTTACACGTTCAGGATTGTTGACCACCAATATTCTAGAAGGTGGTGGTTTTATTGACACCAACAACAACGGTCGACCTGATGTTCAGTTTCATTTTTTACCTGTGCTGGATAATTTCGATAATACCCCTGGTGAAAAAGCGGTTGCTCAGGCACATGGCCTTACTATTAAAGTCGGACATGTACAGCCAAAAGCACGTGGGACTTTACGTTTAAGTAGTAAAGATCCCAAAGATTTACCTGTTATTGACCCTAATTATTTAGGCCATCAAGAAGATATTGACGCCAATATCCGTGCGGTACAGGCCGGACTTCGCCTATTACAGCAACCAGCATTAAAAGCAATTGTCAAAGAAGTGATTGAGCCTGCAAATGTCGATCCTGATGATATTGAAGCGATTGATCGATGGATGCGCCAAAACATTAAA
This sequence comes from Acinetobacter vivianii, assembly GCF_014635885.1. Classification (GTDB taxonomy): domain Bacteria; phylum Pseudomonadota; class Gammaproteobacteria; order Pseudomonadales; family Moraxellaceae; genus Acinetobacter; species Acinetobacter vivianii. The sequence continues at coordinate 7,194 of NZ_BMDR01000009.1, read as the reverse complement.
ACGGTCTATCACCCCGCGGGTAGCTGCAAAATGGGCAATGCCCCGCAAGATTCGGTCATAGATCAGACCCTTAAAGTACATGGTTTTAAAAATTTACGTGTCGTTGACTGTTCTATTTGCCCACAAGTTCCAAGCGGTAATACCAACGCAATTGCCATCATGATTGGTGAACGTGGTGCAGACTTTATTTTGAATCAGGTCGCGTAGTTGCTGTCATATCAATATTTAGAAATGAAAAGAGGAAAAGAAAATGAGTGAAGTTCAGATTTTACAAAGCGTACAGCAATTTATGGCACGTCAACATGGACATTTTATTGATGGAAAACTAGTTGCTGCCGAGCTTTTAGATAAAGTGGATATTGTAAATCCATCGACTGAACAAGTGGTTGCTCAAATTAGCATAGGTAGTCAACAAGATGTCGAAAATGCGGTGAAAAGTGCTGAACATGCTTTTCAAAATGCTTGGGCTGAAACGACGCCGTATGAACGTGGCGTTAAACTGAACAAGTTAGCCGATTTAATTGAGCAACATGGTGAAGAACTTGCACAGCTCGAATCGTTGTCTACTGGAAAACTTATCAATATTTCAAGACACCTTGAAGTCGCACAATCTGTTATTTTCTTAAGATATTTTGCGGGTTGGGCAACTAAGATTAATGGTCAAACCATGCAACCTTCTATTCCTTCTATGCAGGGTGAGAAATATACGGCCTTTACTTTAAGACAACCGATTGGTGTGGTTGCAGGGATTGTGCCTTGGAATTTTTCACTGATGATTGGCGTTTGGAAAATCGGTTCAGCTTTAACAACTGGCTGTACCATTGTGCTTAAACCAAGTGAGTTTGCTAGCTTATCTTTATTACGATTAGCTGAACTTGCCATTGAAGCAGGTATTCCAGCCGGTGTAATTAATGTGGTTACAGGTAAGGGGGAGACGGGACAATATTTAATTGAATCGCCGCTGGTTAAGAAAGTCTCATTTACAGGTTCAGTTCCAACTGGCATTGCCATTGGTAAACTCGCAATGAGCAGTGATTTAACCCGTGTAAGTCTGGAGCTGGGTGGTAAAAATGCCATAGCGGTTTTGGCCGATGCAAATATCGATGAGATTTTACCGACTTTGCTGCAAGTAACTTTTGTACATCAAGGTCAAGTTTGCGCATCCCCAGAACGGTTTTTTGTACACCATACAAAATACGATGAATTAGTCGAGAAACTTTCTAACGCACTCTCGAGTTTCAAAATTGGATCGGCTATGGATGAAGGAAGTATGTTTGGTCCGCTCTCTAATCAGCCTCATTTTCATAAAGTAAAACACTATTTAGATATGGCTAAAGCCAACAAGCAGATTATTGCTGGAGGTGAGGCTTTAGATCAAACAGGATATTTTGTACAGCCGACTTTAATTTCCTTTAAAAATACGGATGATCCTTTATTTTCAGAGGAAACTTTTGGTCCAGTGGTTGGGGTAATGCCATTCGACACTGATGAAGAACTCATTCAACTGATGAATCAGTCGCGCTTTGGTTTAACCGCAAGTATCTGGACAAATGACTTATCTAAAGCCTTACGTTTAATTCCTAAAATTGAAGCAGGGACCTTGTGGGTCAATATGCATACGTTCTTAGACCCCTCCGTTCCATTTGGCGGGGTAAAAGCTTCAGGAATTGGTAGAGAGTTTTCGGATGCATTTATTGAAGATTACACCGAATTAAAATCGGTCATGATTCGCTATTAAGCTAATAAAGAGATTTGTCATTTTAGAAATAACAAACCTCAGTCTTTAAAATGAAAATTGGACTAAAAAGTTAGTAGTTTAAAGTGATGCTTTGTTGAGTTGCTTGGTCGATTTCCTTTTGACTCACTGCATCATCTTTACATTTATAACTTTCAAATAAAGGCAGCTGATCTGCAAAATGGGCATCAGTTTTTCCATTTTGATTGATAAAGCCACTTTGTCCTGGGGCTAAAATCGAACACATGGTGACCGGATTTGGATTTAAGACCACTCTAAACGTAGCACTACCTGTATTTCCATAAGTACTGAGCTGTTGTTCATGTGATGGATCAGCCCATGGAATACCGACTGAATTTTTGCTGGAAAAGCCCATTGTCGCCACTGGAATTTTCCAGTCATTCGGATCAGTAGAGTGATACTGTTTTGAAAGTTCAGTCAGCGCATTTTCTAAAGCTTTTAAGACAACCTCATCTGCTGTTTGTCCTTTTAAGAAGTCAACCTGTTGAGGAACGCTTGCCTGTTTTCCTTGCAATGCATTCCAGATTAATTTTGAGGCGCTGGCTGGCTGGGCACTACGTGGATCATTATTGACTGGATAAAGCGTATCGGTATAACGCTGATAAATACTTTCTGATAAGTTCGGTTTTAACACCAAGACAATCATCTGATTCAGCCATGCACGCATAATCGCTGGCGCTGCACCCTGATAATACTTCCCTTCACGATCTGGGCGTAATTTTAGATTCCATTCTGCCAATAGCGGTGCGACTTTTTTAGCCTGTGTCGAGGCTTTGTCACTTTGTGCGGCTTTGATCATAGAGGGGATAAAATAGCGCGCATTTAGATCCGACCAAGCACCTATTTTATTAATGTCCCAAATCTCTTGCTGGCTTAACTTTGGTTTACTTTCCAAAGGCTCGATCAGTTCATTGACACGATCAACATAAGAGAAATTTGATGAGTCAGAACGTAAACCTGCATATGCTTTATTATTCCAACTGCTGATATAACCTTTTTCAGGATTATATTGTTTTGGATTATGCGAGAAATCGTAGAAACCCTGCCATTCCATTGAACCATCGCCAAGTGCAGGAAGTTGAATATGCTGGTTTTCGGGCCGAATCGGTAAACGTCCCAACGCAGCGACCCCGATATTGTTTTTGGTATCGGCATAGAACCAAGTAATAGAGGCTGCGACACGTTTGGCTTGAGCAAGAAACTCATTCCAGTTGGTGGCCTTGGCTGCATTGGCCCAGCCTAATAAGGTTTCAATTTCTACACCTTCCCAGCTACGTTTTTGAGCATAGGCGGTGTGATTTTTTTCATCCCATGTGCTGACAAAGCCTTGTTTGCTCTTATAAACATCTAAAATACGGTCGGCCTGATTCTTAACTTTTATTTTTACTTGTTTGTGCTCAAATGGAATATAAGCGCCTTTGTATAAATATTCTTTTGAATTGCTTGGATTTAGCGTGAGTTGGTAAACATCGTTAGTATCGAGTGAGCCTACCGTAGAACCCCATGCGATTTTGCCATTGGTGCCAAATAAAATTGCAGGTAAACCGACAGGGGTAATACCTGTTAGGTCATAGCCAGCGCCGTGTAGTCCAATTGCATAGGTAATCGCAGGGGTATACCAGCCTTGTTGCGGGCCATTATATAAAACAGTCTGACCCTCAATGGTCTTATCTCCCTTTACTACCCAAGCATTGCTAGCTGTTGGAACACCATCAATCACGCTTTTACCCAGCGCAATACGTGCTTGTGCTAAATATTTTTCTGCTGCCTGATTGGAGATAGGCAAAACCTTTTTCGGGATAGTTTGCTGTTGTGCTGAAAACTGTGGTGCTTGTTCGGACTGAATAATTGTTGGCGCTTTGGGATCATCTAGCCAGCGTAATTGTTGATAGACTTTCAGACCCTCAGCTTGCCCTTTTTCTTTTTGTAGTTGGGTGAGCAAGTCTAAGTTTGAAACTTCTGAACTGGCTGAAAAGAAGCGATTGAGAATGAGGCCGACCCAAACCATTGCTATGTCTTCTGTTTCCCAGCTTGAGGGTTTAAAGCCATAATCAACAAATTCTTTTGGCATGAGTGCTGGATTGGCTAAAACTTCTTTGACGCGTTTATTGAAACCTGCCGCATAACCCTCAAAAATTGCACGATCTTCAGGAGAGAGTCGCGCAATTTGTTGTCTGATATTTTCAGGGTTAAAGCGACTATGGGTTGCAATATCATATTGCACATAATCGGGACCCAATACTTCAGCGACCGTGCCTAAACCTGTACGTTTTGACATTTCCATCTGAAATAAACGATCCGTTGCGACGGCATAGCCATAACCATAAAAAAGCCCATAACTATCTTTTGCATAGACATGGGGCGTACCAAAACTATCTCTTTTAATGGTGATCTGTTTTGAGAGAGGGGGAGTTTCTATACTAGAAGATGAATTACATCCTACCAGCAAAGTACAACCTAACGCTAACATTCCATTTTTAAGCAAAGTAGCGCTATAGAGGGGGCTATGATTGATCAATTTTAAATATCCTTATTGTCGTTATCGTTTCAAAGACATGATTTGAAAATCTTCTGTTGAAGGAAGTGAAATACACCGCTGAACATACCTTGTTCATTGAATAAAATTATGATGATTTATCTATGTAATTTTCCATTACCTTGTGGGTATATCTTTATACTTTATGAGACAAGGTTTTATCGGTTTCGAGAAATTCATTTAAGAAAAATAATAGATCAAACAATCATCTGCTTTTTGCTCGGGGCATTAAGATGATTGTTTGACGAATGAGCAGAACTAACGCATCAATTTTTTAGCTAACCGATCTGGATTCAGTAATACGATATTGAGAATCCCCACCACAACCAGATACAAGCCAATAGAGCTAAATCCCTGATTCATGCCTATCGTTAAATTTTCTAACATCTGTGGACTGAGTGGAACGCCTTTTCCTGGGTTGATATAACCTGCATGGTCCATCAAATATCCAATCATGGTTGGGGAAATGATTCCGCCTATAGAGGCGGTTGCCACCAGTGTTGCCATGACTGCGGCACGTTGTTGCGGGCAAACACTATAACTGACCGTCATGGTCGCCAGCGGAAAACACATGGAAAATCCTGCTGCAACCGTGATCAGGATCAGATTGAGACTTCCCGTTGAGAAAGGGAGCAAATAAAAGGCACCCCCCGAACATAGAAGCAGTAAGCCAAAAACAATACCAAAAGCAATATGAACACTTTGTCCTTTTTGTAGAAGTACTTTTGAAATGTAGCCAGCAAGTGCCAAGGTGAGGGCGCCTAAAATCCACGGAAAGCTGGAAATAAAGGCAATCATTTCAGGCGAGAATTGGTGGATGGATGCAATATATTTAACTGCCCAAGTGGTTAAAAATCCTAAAGACCAAAAGCAGCCCAAGCCAGCGAGGAAGGCCGCAATAAACATTTGAGAAAAAAAGACTTTGAAAATTGGAACGGGTTTTAATTGATCTACAAAATCTATGATGCTTTGGCGACTGATCTCAGCTTCTTTGCTTTCTGTCATAGAAGAAGTCGCTGAATTTTGGGCTTGATGAAAATGACTATAAGGGCCTTCTTTACAGATACAACGCCAGAAAAGACTCCAGATGATGCCGATAATACCCAGAAAGCCAAAGGCCCAACGCCAGCCCCAATCTGGATGCGCAATGATATAGGCCAAAATAGGTGCCGCAATAATTGGCCCAAGCATGGTTCCTGAAGCGACAAGGCTACTTGGGAAACCACGGGCACTGGGTTCAAACCAACCCTGTACATGGGTTAATGAAATGGATGAAGCAGGGCCTTCTGCTGCACCGAGTACTATTCGTGTGATCAATAAGGTTGTTAAACCACCACCGAATAGCATAGGGAACTGTAACAGTGCCCAACTTATACCCATGATTAAAAGTAACCAGCGGGTTTGAACTTTTTCTGCAATAAAGCCAACGGCGATACCTGAGATTGCGAACAAAAAGAAAAAGGCACTGCCAATAAAACCAAACTGGGTCGCCGTGAGCCCTAATTCAGCCATGACGGGTTCGGCAACAAGACCTAAAACAGCTTTATCCGCAAAATTAATCATCTGAAACAGCACTAAAAGTGCCGTAATTAGCCAAGCTCGTTTCAGATTTGAAGAGAAAAATGAAGGTGCTGAAACCGTATGGTGTTGTGAGTTGTTATTATGCATTGCATGATCCTTATGCAGCGACCAAGGCACATCGGTCAAAAAATAATGGCTTACTATTGATTTAAATAAATATATTTCTATGGCAAAGCTTATTCAGGTGGAACGTGTTTTTAGTGCTACGATCTTGCGCTGCTTATGAAGCAGCGCTTTGTTTTAATTAAGTTGTAGTAATAAAATCGAACACTGCCTGATTGAATGCATCGACCTGTTCAATATTCGAAATATGCGAGGCATTGATTTCTACTAACTGGGCTTTTGGAATCTGCTGTTGCATAAATTGCCCATCAGCAACTGTAGTGACAGGGTCTTGTGTTCCAGCAATAATTAAAACAGGAATAGGGATCGCTTTGAGTTGATCACGAACATCCGCCTTAGCCAAAGCCTCACAACAATTGGCATAACCCATTGCGCTGCCAGCACTTAAGTCGTTACACAAGTTATTGACAATCGCCGTTTGGCTTTGGATAAAGGGATCTGTAAACCATCGAGATGCGGCAGTCGCTGCGATGGGTTGTAAACCTTGTTCTCTAACTAATTTTGCACGATCCAGCCATGCTTGTTCCTGACCAATTTTTGCCGCAGTATTGGCAATCACCACATGACTAAATCGATGTGGATAATGAATCGCAAGCCATTGACCCGTTAAGCCACCCATGGAAATTCCACAAAAACTGGCTTTTTCAACCTTCAAATGATCCAGTAAATGAATGACATCTTCACCCAGTTGTTGCAGGGTATAAGGACCTTGTGGTGTTGAAGATGCACCATGACCACGGCTGTCATAACAAATCACATAAAAGCGTTCTTTAAAATAATTGAACTGCTGTTGCCACATCCCGTAGTTGGTCCCCAAAGAATTGGAAAATACCAGTGCAGGGGAGTTGGGATCTCCAAAAGTTTGATAATTGATCTGTGCATCGGCAGACTGAAAAACTGACATTACTCTTCCTTAATTTTAATCAACACGTTGAATAATCAATGCAATGCCTTGACCGACACCGATACACATCGAACATAAGGCATATTCACCCTTGATCTGTTCAAGCTGGTTTAGAGCTGTGGTCACCAGACGTGCACCTGAAGCACCCAATGGATGACCTAGGGCAATTGCACCACCATTTGGATTAACGCGTGCATCATCATCTGCCAAACCTAAATCACGGGTGACTGCCAAAGCTTGTGCAGCAAAGGCTTCGTTTAACTCAATCACATCCATCTGATCTAAGGAGAGATT
>NZ_BMDR01000008.1 GCF_014635885.1 Acinetobacter vivianii | reverse complement strand
CTTATCAACCAACCCAAGAATCCAACCTATTTAGCCAAATCCTTGTTTCTCAACAAGTTTTTATCTGCATCACCGCCGATGGATGTGCATTCTACAGCATTTCAGGTCACACGCAAGCACTTTTGAAAATTAAATTATTCGGTTGTTTTATTTTTAAACTTTAACTTATCTAATCCACTGATTTATATAATTTTAAATTTATCAGTTATCTTAAAAGATAATTTAAAGACACAAAAACACGCATAACCAATTATTATTTAATGATTTTTAATTAAAATCGTTTTAATTAACATCAAAAATTTCTTAAAGTTGATCATTTCTTTAGCAGATTCATTTTATTTTTTATTTATAAAAGCGCTTTCAGCTAAAAATTAGCTTTAAAAAAGATGCTCCAAAAAGAAAACAACAGTTTTGAAATGCTCAAAACCGTTGTTTCTATTGTTTCAGTACGAATCTTTGATTAAGAATTTGTACCTCGTACAACATTCAAGAAGTAAAGATGACGTTCATACTGATCAATAATGTCCTGAATTAAATCCTCTTGGGTCCAATCCATGACATCGTAGTTCTGACCACCTTCTCTCAAGAATACTTCTGCCTGGTAATATTGAGCTTCGTCAGCGTCACCTTGCCCAAGCATAAAACTTGGCGGTACGGTCTCATGGGCATATACCGTATAGATGAAGTTAATCTCATGATGATGATCGACACGCAATTGCAAGCCTTGTTCAGTATTTTGAATATTCACTTCAAGATGACGGCGTTTAAATTCTTTCTGAATACTTTCAAATGCTTTTCTCACCTGAGTATCAATATAGTTTCTTACCTCAGCTTCAGTATGCGGGTAATGCATAATCAGACCTAAACGTTGCTGCCAACTACGAGGATTATGAATTGCCCGTGGTGTAATACGCGCTTCCTGAATAGCTTGCATTTTGGTCACATCGATTTTTAAGGCCTTCAATAAACCCCAACTCATCAATAACATCACTAAAGTAAACGGCAAGGCACTCATAATGATTGACGCTTGCAACGCAGCGAGACCACCCACCAGAAGTAGAATAATTGCCAAAGCCGCCATCAATACCGTCCAGAACAGTCTTTGCCAAGCCGGCGAGTTTTCTGTTTTAGCGGTCAGATAGTCCGTCACTAATGCACCAGAGTCGGCAGAGGTCACAAAGAACAGCATCACCAGTACTGTTGCCAGTAAACTCATCACACCCGAAAACGGTAAATGATTCAGGAATTCAAATAAGGCAACTGAAGAATCATTTTGTACAGCTTGAATCAGGGTGACATTGTGTTCTTGCAAAATACTGAACAGTGCGGCATTCCCCAAGAAGCCCATCCAGATGATAGTAAAGCCCGTTGGAATCAGTAATACACCGACGATAAACTCACGGATGGTTCGACCACGTGAAACCCGTGCAATAAACATCCCGACAAATGGCGACCAAGAAATCCACCATGCCCAATACATGATCGTCCAGCCGCCAATCCAGCCATTCGGTTGGTAGGCATATAAGTTAAACGTCATGCTAAACAGGTTGGAAATATAAGAACCTGTGTTTTGAATGGTTGTTTGCAATAAGTAGATACTTGGCCCTGCAATAAAGACAAAGGCCAACAGCACTAAAGCCAAGATCAGATTCAGTTCAGAAAGACGCTTCACGCCTTTATCCAGTCCTAAGAACACAGATAAAGATGCCAAGGCACTGACAAAGATAATCAGAACAACCTGAACATTGCTACTTTGCTCGATACCAAAGAGATAATGTAAACCCGAGTTAATCTGGGTAACACCAAAACCTAAAGAGGTCGCAACACCAAATACCGTACCAATGGTGGCAAAAATATCGATACTATCGCCCAAAGGACCATAAATCTTTTTACCAATAATTGGATATAAAGCGGAACGAGTTTTTAACGGAAGATTATGACGATAGGCAAAGTAAGCAAGCGCTAACCCGACAACTGCATAAATTGCCCAGGCATGTAAGCCCCAATGGAAAAAGGTGATGCGTAAGGCTTGCTGCGCTGACTCTACACTTTCAGGATCACCGCTCGGTGGACTGATATAGTGCATGACGGGCTCCGCCACGCCAAAGAACATCAGACCGATCCCCATCCCAGCAGTAAATAGCATGGCAAACCATGAGCCATTGCTATATTCAGGCTGACTGTGATCAGGTCCTAATTTGATTTTTCCGCTGGCGGAACAGGCAATATAAATCAGTAGAATCAAAAAGACGGCGACTGATAAAACATAAAACCAGCTAAATGAATCGGTGATCCATTGTTTAAGCTGCTGTGTAAGAAGTTCAAAGGAACTTGGTGCAACAATGACGATTGCGAGAAAAATCGCAATAATGATCACCGTGCTTAAAAACACGTTTGGATTCACATTCGCAAACAGCGAAGATGGCTTGGAAGGCATAATTCCCCCACGTTATTCTAATGATAATGGACAGGCCATAACAGCCAAAATAAGACATTCACAACGTGAATAAAAGCGAGTTCATGTAATGTAAAACTCGTGCTCTAGTATAAAAAATATCAAGAATAACGCAGTTGTAATGCTGTAACAGGATATAAAATAAAACAGTAAGATTTTGATTTTATATAGATAAAGCTAAAATTTCAGCAATCTAAACGACACAGGGCATTCTCTACAAATGCCCAATCACCCCTTGCTCAGTCAACGCTACCAAGACCTCTGCTGAACAAGATTTTGCTAAAACCTGTTGGGTATGCTCTCCCAAACGGGGCGGTGCAAGACGATATTCCACAGGTGTCTCAGACAACTTCAATGGCGACGCAATCATTTTAAATTGCCGATATTGTGGATGTGGAATCGACACTACCATTTCCCGTGCTTGTACTTGCGGTTCTTGCAAGGCCTCATCCACATTATTGATCATACCTACAGGTACTTTAACGGCATGAATCCGCTCTACCCAGTATTGTGCAGATTGCGTGAGAAAATGCTGATCCATTAAAGTGGTCAATTCCCCACGATGCGCAATCCGATCCTGATTGAATCGAAACTTGGGATGCGCTGCCCATTCAGCTTGACCGATGGCCTGACACAAGGATTTAAACTGGGCATCATTTCCGCACGCAATAATAAAGTCCTTATCTTTTGCCTTAAAGGTTTGATAAGGCACAATATTGGCATGGGCATTCCCCCAACGTTTCGGTGCCTGACCTGTGATCAAATAGTTCATGCCATGATTGGCTAAGCCTGCGACCTGCACATCGAGTAAGGACAAATCAATATGCTGTCCTTTGCCTGTTGTTTGACGCGCCCAAAGCGCTGCCTGAATCGCAATGGTGGCATACAACCCTGTTTGTAAATCTGTGACTGCAACGCCAACTTTTTGTGGGCCTCCCCCTGCCAGATCATCCTTTTCACCAGTAATGCTCATCAATCCCGCCATGCCCTGAATCACAAAATCATAACCAGGTTCAGATGCACGCGGCCCTGTTTGCCCAAAGCCCGTAATGGAGCAATAGACCAATCTCGGATTGATTTCACTCAGACTGGCATAGTCCAGCCCGTATTTGCGTAATGAACCGACTTTATAATTTTCAATCAGCACATCACTGTCCTTGACCATTTCTCTGAGCAAGGCTTGGCCTTCTTTTGAAGCAATATCAATGGCGACCGAGTATTTATTCCGATTGGCAGACTGATAATACCCCGCTTCGCGTGTAGGTTGTCCTGCATCATCTTTCATCCACGGTGGTCCCCACATACGGGTATCATCACCTGTGTGAGGACGTTCAATCTTGATCACTTCAGCGCCTAAATCGGCCAGAATCTGACTACACCACGGTCCTGCCAACACTCGGCTAAGATCCAGTACACGTAAACCTGTTAATGCACCCATCCTGTTCCTTCCTTATGATTATTGTGGATCGTATTGACGACCCTGCTTCACAGCCTTGGTCGATATTTTTTAGGCATGAATGTGCCTCAAGACACGTCCGAAAACGTGTCTTTACGTTTAATAAGTGATGAATTTTTAGTTAGAAAATGCAGCGATGCCTGTTTGTGCACGCCCAAGAATCAAGGCATGTACATCATGAGTCCCTTCATAGGTATTCACCACTTCCAGATTGACCAGATGACGTGCCACACCAAATTCATCACTGATGCCATTACCGCCCATCATGTCACGTGCCAATCGAGCAATTTCCAGCGCTTTACCACAGTTATTGCGTTTGATCAGCGACGTGCCTTCGACTGAAGCAATGCCTGCATCTTTCATTTGACCAAAACGCAAAGCGACTTGTAGGCCTAGAGCAATTTCAGTTTGCATATCCGCTAGCTTTTTCTGAATCAGCTGATTGGCTGCCAACGGACGACCGAACTGTTTACGATCCATGGTGTATTGATGTGCGGTATGCCAACAGAATTCAGCAGCACCCATTGCACCCCATGCAATACCATAACGGGCACTGTTCAGACAGGTAAACGGCCCTTTCAGACCACGCACCTCAGGAAATGCATTTTCTTCTGGTACAAACACTTGATCCATCACGATTTCACCGGTAATCGATGCACGTAGTCCGACCTTGCCATGAATGGCAGGTGCAGACAGCCCTTCCCAGCCTTTTTCCAGAATGAAGCCGCGAATCTCTCCGACATTGCCTGCTTCAGTGACTTCTTTGGCCCAAACCATAAATACATCTGCAATTGGACTGTTGGTAATCCACATTTTACTGCCACTGAGACGATAGCCGCCTGCAACTTTTTTGGCACGGCATAGCATGCTGCCCGGATCAGAACCGTGGTCAGGCTCAGTCAATCCAAAACAGCCAATGTACTCGCCTGACGCCAATTTAGGCAGGTATTTCTGTTTTTGTGCCTCTGTACCAAATTCATCAATTGGCACCATCACCAACGAACTTTGCACACTAGCCATAGAGCGATAGCCAGAATCTACGCGTTCAATCTCGCGTGCAATCAAACCATAACTGACATAGTTCAATCCTGCTCCACCGTACTGCTCTGAAATAGTTGGGCCTAATAAACCTAGCTCACCCATTTCCCGAAAAATACTTGGATCTGTTTTTTCATGGCGGAATTGTTCCAGTACGCGTGGCATGAGTTTGTCTTGACAATAGGCCTGAGCGCTATCCCGAATCATGCGTTCTTCTGGGCTGAGTTGCTGTTCGAGTAAAAATGGATCTTGCCAGTTAAAAGAGACACGCTTTCCTTGATTTGCCATGACTTTTATCTTCCTTTTAAGCAATCTGAATATCAGTGATGTACTTGATGCTAGGCCAGATTAAAGCTTCAGGCAAACGATGTTTTTTCATACAGCTATGCGTTTTATGCATAGCTCAATTGAAACAGACTCCATTATTCTGTTAAAAATACAGCAGAGAATAATGTACAACGCTTAAATTCTCCCAACCTCATGGTTTTTTTTTGCAGGTAACACAAGGACGCTGTTATGCGACGTATGATTCCTTCACTCCAGTCATTGATTTGCTTTGAAGCCGCTGCCAAACATAAGACCTATACCCATGCGGCACAGGAACTCAGCATGACCCAAAGTGCGGTTTCCAGACAGATTCAGCAACTGGAAGAGTTTCTTAATCTGCCCTTGTTTCATCGGGTACGACATGGGGTGGAACTGACGATTGCGGGGGAACAATATCTCAAAAATATCAAGACACATTTGCTCGGACTGGAACACAGCACGCTCGACCTAATGTCACATCAAGGTTTAGGTGGCACGCTCAAACTCGGGGTGGTGCCGACCTTTGCAACGCGCTGGCTGCTACCACGCCTACATCGTTTTAATGAAAACTATCCCAAAATTACCATCCACCTTGAAACCAGCACCAAGCCCTTTTTATTCAGTGAACAGATTTTTGATGCTGCCATCTATGCAGGTACGCCCGCTCAAGTTGAAAATTGGCCCGGAACAACTGCACATTTTTTGATGCAAGAAGAAGTGGTTGCTGTTTGCTCGCCAACGCTGATCAAAAAGTTCTTCCCTGATCTGATTCAAAACGAGCCACCCTCGGCGCTGGATCTGACTGCGTCACAACTCTCACAACTGCCCTTATTACAACAGACCACTCGCCCTGCAATCTGGAAAGAATGGTTCGACAGTCTGGGCTATAACGCACCCTATGCGATGGAAGGTCAGCGCCATGAGCTGTTTTCCATGCTGGCCGTTGCCGCTACTCACCATCTTGGCTTGGCCCTGATTCCACAAATGCTGATTGAAAAAGAACTGAATCGAGGCGAATTGATCATCGTGTCATTGCACAAACTCAGCGGTTCGCGTTGCTATTATTTTGTTTATGCTGAACAGCCGCATAACCCGATTATGTTGAAATTCATCGAATGGCTGGAACAGGAAACGGCAACCCGCTCCATCTCAACATCGGATTACTGATTTTTGGGTAAATGCGCAATATATTGCAATGCAATCAAACGGGATACCACCACGGCGAGGTACATCACCCCACCAAACATTTGTAACATTGCCAGGACTCTGGCGGCTGGGCTCATCGGCATCAAGTCAGATAAACCTGTTGCCGATTGCAGACTAAAACTTAAGAACAGCAGATCCAGCCAACTTTGTAAGGCTTGTGGCTGATTGGGATTCAGGAAACTGTTCGGCAAAAGTAGCTGACAAATACTGTATAAAAAAGCAAAGGCCCAAGCGATTAGGGTAAATACAGCACCTGCTGCAAATAGCTCATCTTTGGTCAGATAACGGTCGGCAAACATATAACGCAACAAGCCATAAGCTGCATAGAAATAGGCCAAAGCCTCAAAACTATAGGCCATAATTTGAATGGTCGGTGTGGCATAACCAATAAAGAGCATAATCGAAAATAGGAAGGCACCACTGACAAAAACCAAGCCCCAAAAGGTAAATACAGGTGTTTGTCGAATCACCTTAGCAATAATCAGAAGCGCCAAAACGCCCATTGACCAAGTTAAGGCACGATATTCACTATCACCATAGGTCAGCATATACAGAACCAATAAAGCCAGTTGAACCAGCAACAACCATGCAGATGGCAATAAACGAAATGTACTCCAGAATTGTTTTAAGCTTTGCATGTGGTTTTCCTGAATCTTGTTATGGTTTTCATTTTTGTTGAGTGCATCATACTGTATCTAAAAAAGAAACGATCATTTTTGACAGTTCTTGTTGCAGGCGTTGTTCTTCAATGAGAAAAGTATTTTTACTGGCATAACGCATCATGGTAAATAAGGTACTGTTAATAATCACAAAAGACTTATGTTTTAAGGTCTCAAAATCCCAGTGTGGATAATAACGCCCAAATAAATACATGCCGACTTCTAAAAAGTGCTGCTCTAAAACTTGTGCCGCTTCCGAATCACTATAAGCATGCCAGTTTTTTAAAATTTCGATAAAAAAACCTTGATCAGACTTTAGCGATTCAAAGCCAAAGGCAATACTTAATGTGATGATGTCCTGAATAGAAGTTTGCTGTTGTAGCATCACCAGTTGCTTTACCGCCTGTCCCAAATTTTCACTTTTACGTAGCAATAATTCCGCAATGATTTGCTCTTTATTTTCAAAATACTGATAAATCGATCCGACACTCACCCCTGATTTTTCAGAGATTTTAGGCGTGGTCACCTGCAAAACCCCATATTCAGAAATACATTTCTGTGCCCCTTCCAAAATGCTTTCAACGATCATTTTGGCGCGTTGCTGCTGCGGTCGTTTTCTCATGCTCAGCCTCAATTGAAATGCGAATTGAATGCGAATAATTATTCATATTAAGCTTTAATTAAATAACAATCAGGGACTTTATGCAATGCAAAGCATCGTTAAACCTAAACGCTTGGCGGCGTTTGAAGACATGATTCAGCGCAATATCAAAACCAAGATTCTCAGCTATATGACCCGACAGGAAGTTCAACCGAGTTATCAGGACTATCTTGACTTGAACACGGCCCTGCAAAGTGGTGATGAACCGATGGATCAGGTGCTGCTTTGGGTGCTACAAAATCCTAAACTGCATCGTAAATACTTTGAAACGGCACTATATGAAGGTTTAGATAAATTACCGCATGAAATTCCTGAACTCACGACTTTCTTCCAACTGGTGGAACGGAAACCTGATTGGTATGAGCAAGCCAAAGTAGATGAAGCACTCAAATTTACTTATCGTTTAGGCGTTAATAATGGACTCATCCTACGGGATTTATCCTTAATGACCGGCTATATGTATCCAGGATTTAACCAGCCTCTGATCCTGACTGGTGCATTAAAGAAACAGGCAGGAACTCGTCTCGCTGAAACCACTAAATGGTGGGTCGATATCACCGAAGCAGATGGTTTTGCACGTTTTAGTAAAGGCTTTACATCCACCATTTTTGTGCGATTCATTCATGCCTTAGTCCGTCATCAACTGCAAAAATCAGAAAAATGGGATGCTGAGACTTGGGGTCTACCGATCAACCAATATGATCAGGCCATGACCAATATTGCCTTTAGTGGTGTGGTACTGATTGGTATCCGTGCTTTGGGGATTTTTCCGAGCAAGCAGGAAATCGATAGCTTTTTACATTTCTGGAAATATGCGGGCTGGTTAATGGGTGTTGAGGAAAAATGGCTGGTCGATCATGAGGCAGAAGGCTGGAAACTGATTTACTGGATGCAATTTGCCCATCCGCAATCCGATGCCAGTAGTATCTCACTCGGCTCAAGTCTTTCCAAAGAGCCATTCGAACGCAAATATCGCTATTTAAGGACCTTTCAACAAAAGCTGGCATATAAACAGCATTTAGAAATTACCCAGTTCTTTATTGGTCGCAAGAAAATGCAGAAGTTAGGTTTAGCTCCACAATCAGCAGCTTGGTTTGCTTATTATCTGATTGGTCGAAATTTAGCGCTGTATACCAGTGCCAAACATATTCCAAAATTAAACCGTTTTCTTGAACAAAATGGGCGTCATTTGCAACGCATTGGCTTGTCGCTCTATCGCAATCAGTCACAGCAACTGGCGAGCATGCATCAATAAGCCGTAAAAAAGCCCTCAATCAATGAGGGCTTTTTTTAGCTCAAGCGAATTAGTGATCTGACGCACCAGAAGCACCGATACCAGTCATTGAGCGAACAAACTGAGCATCAAAGGCTTTACGCTCTTTCTCTGCACGTGCTGACTTGTCAGTGACAGAGAAGAACCAACAGCAGAAGAATGAAAGTGGCATTGCAAATAATGCTGGGCCATTGAATGGGTTTGGCGCAGTTTCAGAAATCGCCAAGGTATCTACCCAAACCGCTTTAGATAGAATGATCAGGCTCACCGCACCAACTAAACCTACGACCCCACCAATCACTGCACCACGCGTTGTTAAGCCTTTCCAGAACATTGATAACACGAGTACTGGGAAGTTTGCACAACATGCTACCGAGAATGCCAAGCCAACCATAAAGGCAACGTTTTGTTTCTCGAACAAGATACCCAAAATCATGGCGAAGATCGCTAAACCTAAAGTTGCGATTTTTGACATTTTCAATTCAGATTCAGGTGTTGTTTTGCCTTTCTTGAATACGTTGGCATAAAGGTCATGTGAAATTGCAGATGCACCTGACAGCGTTAAACCTGCAACCACCGCAAGGATTGTTGCGAATGCGACCGCTGAAATGAAGCCCATGAACAAGTCACCGCCCACAGCATCACTCAAGTGAACTGCCGCCATGTTGTTACCGCCCACCAACTCTAATTTGCCTGTCACTGCTGCTTTCGCAAGATCAAGGAATTGCGGGTTGTTTGCAACAAACAGGATTGCACCGAAACCGATAATGAAGGTTAAAAGATAGAAGTAACCAATAAAGCCCGTTGCCACCACAACTGATTTACGTGCTTCTTTGGCATCTTTCACCGTGAAGAAACGCATCAAGATATGCGGTAAACCAGCAGTACCAAACATCAAGGCAAGACCAAGTGAAAGCGCATCAATCGGGTTAGCCGTTAATGAACCTGGCCCCATGATTTTAGCGGCTTCATCCCAGCTCATGCTGTGCGCCTGGCTATACACCTCAATCGCTTGATTGAACATATTGGTGAAGCTAAAACCAACTGCTTTCATTACCATAAATGCCATGAAAGTCGCGCCACTGAGCAACATCACTGCTTTAATGATTTGCACCCACGTGGTTGCCAACATGCCACCGAAGATCACATACGCCATCATCAAGAGGCCCACGATCACAACTGCGATGTTGTAGTTCAAACCGAATAATAATTTGATGAGCTGACCTGCACCGACCATCTGTGCAATCAGGTAGAACGCCACGACAACCAGTGAACTAAATGCTGCCAAGGTACGTACTGGCTTTTCTTCCAGACGGAACGACACTACATCGGATAAGTTATATTTACCCAGATTACGTAAACGCTCTGCCACAAGGAACAAAACGATTGGCCAACCGACCATGAAACCGAGTGAATAAAGCAAGCCATCAAAGCCCGAACTGAACACCAATGCAGAAATACCCAAGAACGATGCGGCTGACATATAGTCACCGGCAATCGCCAAACCATTTTGGAAACCACTAATCCCGCCACCAGCGGTATAGAAATCTTGTGCAGACTGGGTTTGCTTCGCTGCCCATTTGGTAATGAACAATGTAAAACCGACAAAGATCGTAAACATAATGATCGCATGCCAGTTGGTCGCTTGCTGTTCAGCTGTACCTAAATCTGGACTGGCGAATGCAATACTTGTGCAGCAAAAGCTGAGCAGTGTGAACAGTATCGCTTTGAATGATGTCCCTTTCATCTCAGTGCATCCCTTTTTCATGTGCAATGGCCTCAACTTCCTTGAGGGCTTCTTCATTCAACTGGTCAAGCTTATTATTGGCAATGTAGGAATACACCCCACATAAAATAAATGACAACACAATAATGCCTAAACCGAGGGGAATACCCCAAGTGGTTACACCACCGCTAAATGAACTTGCTAAAAATTCTTTGTTATAGCCAACCAAAAGCATAAATCCAACGTAGATAAACAGCATAATTGCTGTTAATGTCCAACTTAATGTACGCTTTTTGCTGACCATTTCTTGAAACTTTGGATTATGTAGAATTCGATCTACCTGAGAATCATCCATAATCAACTCCTTATTTTTGTGTCCAACCGTGGACCCCTTTTTACGTGGGATTTTTCATTATCCAACTTAACAAGATTATGATTGACTCGTAACTTAGACTTTGGTCTCTAAATGCAAATCTCTACTCCTTGCTATACCCGCGCTTCGGGTATGATAAAAAATGGAATTTGATCACGTGAGCAATATGAACAGTTGGCTTATTCTTGGGGTATTGGCCCTGTACATTGTGCTGTTATTCGGCTGTGCTTTTTTTGGTGAAAAGCACGCCAGCCGTTTAAGTACGCGTGGTCGGATGCTGCTGTTCAGCTTAACTTTGGGCGTATATTGTTCTTCATGGACCTTTTATGGCGCAACAGGCGCCGCGGTTCGCCAAGGCGTGATCTTTCTGCCGATTTATCTTGGGCCATTGCTATTTATCTGGTTTGGTTATGACATCTGGAAGCGCTTAGGCCGCATCCGTCAGCACCATGCTATTTCGTCAATTGCCGATTTTGTGGCTGCCCGCTACGGCAAAAGCGGAAGTCTGGCAGCACTGGTCACGATTCTTGCCGTCATTGCGATTGTGCCCTATCTGGCTTTGCAACTTCGCGCTATTGCACTTAGCGCTTCGGTGATTCTGGAGCAGAACGCACATATCCATACCACCACCAATAGTGTTCTGGTGCTTACGGCTGTACTGGCGATTTTAGCCATGATTTTTGGGACACGGCATATTGCGCATACCGAACAGCACGGCGGTTTAATGCTGGCTGTTGCCTTTGAGTCCTTTGTTAAGCTCTTTGCCCTGCTCTGTGTGGCAGCATTTTTCTTATTACAATCACCTGACAATATCAAACAGGTCAGTACTGATGTTCATCAGCATTTTCATGACCTGCAACAACTCGGTGTTCCTGAAACATTCTGGGTGCAAACGTTACTGGCTGGTCTAGCCATGATCTGCCTACCACGTCAGTTTCATGTGGCGGTGGTGGAATTACGGGATGAAAAACATATTCGTGGGGCGCGTCGCTGGTTCGCTGCCTATCTGATTCTGACCGTGATTGCGATTATTCCAATTGCCAGTTGGGCGCTGCATTCTTTACCCGAATCGCTGGGGACACCAGACATTGCCGTACTGGCCTTACCGATGAGCTATCAGCAGGATTGGTTAGCACTTTTGGCTTTTCTGGGAGGCTTTTCAGCTTCGACTGGCATGCTTTTGGTTGCCTCTGTGGCATTGTCAATTATGCTCAGTAATGACCTGATCATGCCTGCCCTGTGGCGTTTTAAAATTATTTCCCGTCATGATCAGCATTTGCCTCGGGTACTCAAACTCACCCGCCGCATTAGTATCATTAGCGTAATGTTACTGGGCTTTTTGTTTTTCCATTTCTTTAATGATATCAACCAACTCTCTGTTTTTGGCTTACTGGCTTTTAGTGCGGTCGCACAATTTTCTCCTGCCTTGATTGGTGGCTTATACTGGCGTGGTGCAAGTCGTCAGGGTGTCTACGTCGGCCTGTTAATAGGCTTTGCTATGTGGAGCTACACCTTACTGTTCCCGACCGTACTGCGTAGCCTGCCTGATCATTATCAAGATTTTGCACAACATATTTTATTATTTGGCCCTTTTAATATTAATGGCTTACGTCCCGAAGCCTTACTCGGGTTTGAATCGTTTGCCCCGCTCACCCATGGTGTGTTGTGGTCTTTAGGTTTGAACGTGGTGCTTTATATTTGGGTATCGCGCCTCTACCGTCCAAGTGTGGCCGAACAAATTCAGGCGGAAAGCTTCTTCTACTATGAAAGCAAACCGTTACCATCCGCCCAGTCCAACACTGACCTGACAGATCTACATCTGAATGCTGCACGACTTAAAGTCGGTGATTTACTGGCATTAGCCAAGCGTGTCACAGGTGATAAACCAACGCTACAAGCTTTCCAGCAATTTTGTGAACAAAATCATGTGGTTTTAAATGAAAATCATGTGGCGAATGGCATGTGGTGGCGCTTTACCGAGCAGTACCTGGCGGGGATTATTGGAGCTGCATCTGCTCGTACGCTATTAACCACTGCCATGATTAATAATGGTCTGGCACTGGGTCAAGTCGCCAATATTCTTGACCAAGCCTCGCAATGGCAGCGTTTTAACCAAAATTTATTGATGACCATGATCGATCACATGACACAAGGGGTCAGTGTGGTGGATAAAAATATGTGTCTGGTGGCGTGGAACAATCAATACCTGAAACTATTTGATTATCCAAAAGATCTGGTTTATGTCGGCTGTCCAATTGCAGACTTGATTCGCTATAACGCGGAACGTGGTGAATGTGGGCCGGGCCCAGTTGAAGAACATGTGCGTAAACGACTGCACTGGATGAAAGTCGGCAGTGCGCATGAGTTCGAGCGGATTCGTAAAGATGGTCTCGTTATTCAAATGCGCGGCAACCCCATTGAAGGCGGTGGCTTCGTCACCACTTTTGCCGATATTACGGCATTCCGTGAAAATGAAGCCGTACTGGAAGAACGTGTCAGTGACCGAACCCAGCAGCTTGCGAATGCGTTGACCGAACAGCAATTGGCGCTGGAACAAGCCGATAAAGCCAATCAATCGAAAAGCCGTTTCTTGGCCGCAGCCAGTCATGATTTACTTCAACCGATGCATGCAGCACGTTTATTTAGTACCGCTTTAGAACAAAGTGTCCATTCCGCAGAAGATCAGCAGACCTTACAACAGCTGGATCGGGCACTTTACGGCGCAGAAAGTATGCTCTCTGCCCTACTTGATATTGCCCGTTTAGAAGGCGGTACCATTCAACCCAAACGCCAAGCCTATTCATTGCATGATTTATTGAACGACCTAGAATTACAGTTCAAATCCATTGCGGCCCAGCGCGATATTCAACTCTCCGTCCACGATACCAAGTTTTGGGTAGATACCGATCCTCAATGGATGCGACGAATTATTCAGAACTTTGTCAGCAATGCTTTACGTTATACAGCGCAAGGACGTGTGGTGGTTGGTGTGTTGCGTTCCGCACAGCGAGCAAACCATATTCGTATTGGTGTTTGGGATACAGGGCCAGGGATTAATGAACAACAGCGCCTTAAACTGTTCCAAGAATTTGAGCGTTGTGGGCATACTTCACCTTGGGGAGAACAAGGTCTTGGACTGGGACTTGCAATTGTACAACGAATGACCAGCCTGCTGGATTTCCCCGTACATGTTTATTCTGAACTGGGTAAAGGCTCCTGCTTCATGATCGAAGTCCCTTTAGTGGAAGCACCTAAAATTCAAACGGCGACACCGCATGTGACAGCATTACAGCATACGGCCTATAAAGTTCTATGTCTGGATAATGATGAAACCATTCTGGAAGGCATGCGAACACTGTTGAGCAAATGGGGCTATCAGATCTTCACTGCAACAGAACCTGAAGAGGCATTACGACTTATTGAGCAGGAAGAGATTCAGGTCTGGCTGATTGATCAGCATTTGAATCATGATCAACGTGGTTTGGACTTTATTGAACAATATCGTCCTGCACATATTCCAGTAGCATTGATCACAGCAGATTCTGATCCAGAACTGCCTCAATATTTAAAACAGCAGAATATTGTATTGCTGAAAAAGCCGCTTAAACCTGCTGGCTTACGTGCGTGGTTATCTGGTTTAAAAATCATGCCTATGCAATAAATGACAAAATATTTTGCAATATAGGCAAAAATCATCAAAAAGCAGCATTTTGACCGATGATAAATTGACCAAAGTGCTCAAATGATAATTGGCTATGGCAAAAACGTTCACTTACATTAGTGAACGTTTGTACACTTACTTACAATTAATTAAGTTATTGTTTTTATTTTGTAATTTTACCCTAAAAAACCATCCTACAACTTTAGTCGTATTCTACTTGCTTTCTTGATACCGCATAAATTGATCAAATTAATGGAAACCTATGGCTCATCGTGTTGGGTTTCTAGAAACAGACTGTCGAAAAGGACATTGATCATGAATAATAGTCACCCCACAACAGACCATACGTCACAACAGTTTTATCGCCAATACAGCGCGAATGCCTTATTACCGCAATTAGAGTGGCAACAGATTTTTGCGCATAGCAAACTCGAAGAGACACATTTACATGCACTAGATACCCTCTATCAGGCGGCAGTTCCACTAGCGTTGAATGTATTCCATGAACTGAATTTTGATGTATTTGCTCCCGCAGCCTACCATCCACAAGGTTTGGGATTATTTGAAAAGCTGGCACAGCAAGAGCAGAAATTTTTAGATGCACTTGAAGCAGAATCTGCTCATCTCGGCCATGAAACACGCCATCAAATTTGGAGCATGCTGTTACGCGGCGGTGCAGTTCTGGTCTTTAAAGCATGGTTAAGTCATGTCAAAGGCGATGAAAACCAACTGGACAAAAGCCAGTTTGATGAACTTTCCGACTTATTGTTTATCAAAACGCGTCCTGAACAATTGGCGCAGCTTTTAAAAGTCGATAGCAATGCACCGTTCACACATATTTTCCTGATGCATGATAATGATGTCTTCCTCGATCATTTTAATAGTCTGGAAACAGCTGCTTTATTTGTTGATTTAGGCGTTTATGATGCAGCATTTTTAAGCCTGCGTGATGACCGCGTGGCGGAATATCTCAAGAGTAAGGGTTACGTCACTCAAGAACAAATTGATGATTTGCAATGTGCATTAAATCCATTGTATTGCGATAGCCTGATGCCAAAACAGGATTGTCTGGCTTAGAGCTAAAGTAAAACAAGGTGGACTGATCCACCTTGTTTTTGCATGGCTTAGAACTTCATGCTCATACGCATCCAGTAGTTGCGTCCAGTATTATTGAACTGCTCTTCACTGGCAAAACCAAAACCTGAACTGCCCGCTTTATTCAGGTGTTCGGTATAAGTTTTATCGAGCAGATTATCGACACCAACTGAAAGATCGACGTCTTTATTCAGACTATAACTACCATTCAATGAAATCGTTGAGAAACCCGCACTTGGTTTAAGGTCATATCCCACGATATTTCCTTGGTGCAAACTCACACGGTTTTGCTGATCGACGACACGCCACAACATACCAAGCGTGTATTTATCAGCAACATAACGTAAATTCACACGACCTTCTAAAGGTGCAATTTGTGGCAACGGCGTATTGTCGCTGGTATTTTTACCCCATGCATACATCGCACTCACGTCTGCCTGAATATGATCGGTAAACTGATACCCGATTCCAGCCTCAGCCCCTGCAATGGTGGCATCAACATTCTTGGCACCTGCGGTAATTCCACCACCTCCATGCCCGCCATGTCCACCTTCATGTAAGTGGCTATGATCGTGATAACTCATCAGAATATAATCATCAATCAGTCCTGCATAAGCAGAAACCCATGAGTTAAATGCACCCTGTTGCTGGGTAAAACCAAGATCTAGCTGTAAGGTTTTTTCTGGACGGACGCCGTTAAAGGTATTGCTCGAACCTGCATTACCATGTTCAGGACTGAATAGCTCCCAATAATCAGGCATACGTTCTACATAACCCAGTCCAACATAGCTATTGAGGCCATGCTCGACATTTTGATTTTCCAAACGGACAAATGTACTTGGTAAGGTTTTTTCAAGCTGGGTATTGAATCCTTTGGCCTTAGAGTCAGCACGCTCATCATCAACCTTAACCTGATCGACACGAGCGCCTGTTACAATCTTGCTCTGCGGATTCAACTGATAAGTTAACTCACCAAAAGCGCCATAAGACTGGAAGCGCATATCCTGACGGAATGGAACATTCATAGATGGCATGATCGGTGATGACATGCTGCCACCATGTTTATTGAACTGAGAATCCACTCCCGTGATTAAGCTCCACTGATCCCATTCAGAGGTCATCGCCAAACGTGAGTTCAAAGTACGGCGCGTCACTTGCATTGCCATTGGGTTTGGCATCAGCATGCTGTGATCACCATGCTGCATTTCAACCATGGGCGGTGTGCGCAAACTATAGTTATCCATAATATGGTCGTTGTAGCTATAGTTCACCTGACCTTCAATTTTCTTGATCACATCGGTGACATTTTTCTTTTCAAAGCGCAGGCCTAAACTCTCACGTGCGAATTGGGCACCATCCATACCACGACCCGCATATTCAGCCTCGCCATCAGCCTTGCCACCCGTCAATTCCAACCAGGTATTTTCGTCAGGTGTCCAGCCTAAAGCAACGTCTGCATTCCAGCGTTCCCATGAAGAAGGCACGGTTTTACCGTCACCATCCTGATAGCTATTCGACTCAGAACGATTGGCATTCAAACGGATATATTTTTTCTCGTCCCCCACCGCGGCTTCAACATTTTGGTCTAAACGCCCAAATGAACCCCACAGTACACTTGCTTGGCCACGATAAGGTTTAGCTTGGGTTAACTTCTCTGGTTGACGTTCAAAAATCACGGTTGCAGCAGAACCTGTATTGGCATATTGAACCGTTTGTGGGCCTTTAATCACCGAAATACGATCATAGCTTTCGGGTGAAATATACGAGGTCGGTGCATCCATACGGCTCGGACATGCCCCCAGATTTTCCGTACCATCGGTCAGAATTTTGATACGTGAACCAAACATGCCACGGAAAGTCACGTCACTATTGGTACCGCCACTCTGTATCGCATTAAAGCCCATAATACTTTGTAAATAATCTGCCCCATCCG
The DNA here is from genome assembly GCF_014635885.1 of Acinetobacter vivianii. Lineage (GTDB taxonomy): Bacteria > Pseudomonadota > Gammaproteobacteria > Pseudomonadales > Moraxellaceae > Acinetobacter > Acinetobacter vivianii. The sequence goes on along the minus strand of NZ_BMDR01000008.1, from coordinate 145,459 downwards.
TTGCTGGGATTGGCTGAATCGGCTGTTTTGGATCGGCTTGTACCACCAAACCATTGCTCTCATTTGGTTGTTGGGCGGTTACCACAATCGGCGCAAGCGAAACATGAGCATGTTCAGCTGCGGATGAGTCGGCAGGATTTGCCCAAACCGTTACCGTATTTGAGGCAGCAAGGATCGCAACCGTGAGCGGTTGTAATAAAAATTTAGGTTGAGCCATGATAGGTCTCTCTTAAAACATAAGTAAAACTAGGCTAGAGTTTTGAAAACCCTAATGAAAATGACGTTTTAATTTATGCAAAGAGTGGCGGGGCTCGCCCTTGGGGCAACAGAAATAACCGTTGTAGTGCAAAATAAACATGCTTAAACGCTTGCTGATAAGCAACTAAACGGATTTGAATCCGAACCAGCACTTCTTTCACACCAAATTCAGGCGGCAGGACCAGATTGGCATAGACCGTACAGTACTGACATTGGTGATTAGGATCATGATGGTCATGATGCGGCATCGAAACCTGAGCATGCTCAAGCTGATGTTCATGAGGATGTTGTGCCGAATGGCTCTGGGTACTTTGTAGTTTAGGTAACAGGAGCGCTTGGGTGATGGTTTCACACACAGGCGCAATCTGATATTGCTTCGGAAGGAGCGGCTGCAAGAAAACCGCAATCTGTAAACAGACCGCGGTTAAAGCCAGCAACAACCCACAACGAAACAAGGACAACATCTGTTAATTCATCGTCGTTACAGTTTAGCGTTTAACTGCAACTTTCTCTTTATCGCGTTGGCGCACCACTTTTTCCACTTTTTCACGTGCACGCTGACGTTTTAAAGGCGATAAATAATCGACAAAAAGTTTGCCATTTAAGTGATCCATTTCATGTTGGATACAAACAGCGAGAAGTTCGTCAGCTTCTAACTCAAATGCTTGACCTTCAAGGTTAATTGCCTCGATTTTTACGCGTGACGGACGCTCAACTTTGTCGTATATTTGAGGCACAGAGAGACAGCCTTCTTCATAAGGCTGAGTATCTTCGGTCAGTGGAATGACTTTGGGGTTAATGAACACCATCGGTTGGTTTTTCTCTTCCGAGATGTCCATAACAATAAGCTGAATATGATGATCAACCTGAGTTGCCGCCAAACCGATACCTGGTGCTTCATACATGGTTTCAAACATATCTGCTGCAAGCTGACGAATTTCATCAGTGACTTCTTCGACTGGCTTGGCAATGGTACGAAGGCGGGGATCAGGAAAACTTAAAATAGGTAATAAGGCCATACTGTCGTCCTCACTTATGCCATTGATCAAAAAACCAACTGAAGGGAATGCTTGATCAAAAAAATTGTGTGTAAAGTCGTTATTATAGCGCAACTACACACATAATTTTTAGGAATTATGATAATGAAAAAGGTTTTAAACGGCATACCATCATTTCATGCCTTGGGGTTAAAAAAACAACTGATTGCAGCTGCAATTTGTGCAGGATTGGGGATGAGTGTCAATTTTGCGCATGCAGCCAGCCCGAATGTTAGCCCACCTGCGGTGAAAGTAGGTGCTCCGCATGTCTATGTGGTGAAAAAAGGCGATACGCTCTGGGATATCTCGGGTAAATTTTTAAAGAAGCCATGGCGCTGGCCTGAAATCTGGGCAAGCAACAAGCATGTCAAAAATCCACACTGGATTTATCCAGGGGATCGCCTATTACTCTGTAGCCTGAACGGTAAGCCATTGATTGGTAAAGATGAAGGTGATGGCTGTGACGGTATTATTCGTCGCTATACAGGCAATACGTCTACTCTGCGCCCGCAAGTCCGTGTTGAAGCATTGAACAATAGCGTGCCTGTTATTCCATTGACACATATTCAGCAATGGTTAGAGCGCACTTCTGTGCTGCCAGCAGACGCGATTGCCAATACACCTTATATTCTAGGCACTGCCGATAACCGTGTTATGGCAGGTAAAGGCCAAAGTGTTTATGTGCGTGGCCAAGGCCTTGAAAATGGCCAGCGCTACGGCGTATTCCGTGAAGGTGAACCCTATGTAGTACTGGATCAGAATGGTAAAAAACAGAATCTTGGAGTTGAACTGACGCAAGTTGCCTCTGGTGTGGCGATTCGTAGTGAAAATGACATCACCACGGTTGAACTGACCGATAGCTATAATGGGGAAGTACGTCGTGGCGACCGTGTCATGGCTGAACAGGATGCCATGCTTCCGACCCTGTTCTATCCAACTGACGCCAATCAGGTCAAAGATGGTGGTAAAATTATCCGTGTGATGGGTTCCATCGGTACAGCCGCAAAAAATGGGGTCGTAACCGTAGATCGTGGAACGGTTGATGGTGTTGAGGTCGGTCAGGTATTTAGTATCTATCAAGATGGTGAAACTGTTCGTGACCCAAAAACCAAAGAACAAGTGAAACTACCTGGACAATATTTGGGTAGTGTCATGATCTTCAAGAGTTTTGACCGTATCAGCTATGCCTATGTACTCGAAAGCGAGTTACCAATTAAGCTTGGCTCAGATATCAAACCACCACGTCTTGACGATTAAGGCCTAAGATGTTGAATCAATTATCGCCTCATCACTACCATACTGTGCTGGTGTGGTACTTGGTTCAACATTCGCTTTCCAGCTTCCAAAAGATCCAGCAGCATTTCGGTAGCTGTGAACAGGCCACACAAAGTCATCGTTTTTCAGAATGGTCTCAACTTGGCCTGCATGCCAATCATTTAAAACGTTTAGCGGAATTCCAGACAGCACAAGGCCAGCAACAGTTTGAACAACTGGTTCAACTGATTAGCCGCTATAGTGACTTTATTTTAACGCCCGAAGATATTGGCTATCCGACGCAACTGCTGCCTTATACAGATCGTCCACCGATTCTGTTCGGACAAGGTCAGGCGCAAGCGCTGTTACAACCTCAAATTGCCATGGTCGGCAGTCGAAAACCGAGTCCTCACGGGCGACAAGTTGCCTATGATTTTGCTTACTATTTAAGTGAAAAAGGTTTCTATATTAGTAGCGGCTTGGCTCATGGCATTGATCAGGCAGCCCATCAAGGTGGTCTGGTTCATCAGCGTACTATCGCAGTGACAGGTACAGGACTAGACACCGTCTACCCTGCCCAGCATAAACAACTGGCACAACAAATTACCCAGTCAGGCGCAGTAGTGACTGAATTTCTACCCACGACCATGCCTTTACAACAACATTTCCCTCGGCGAAACCGTATTGTCAGTGGTTTAAGTCTGGGTGTATTGGTGGTCGAAGCTGCACTTAAAAGCGGTTCATTAATTACTGCCAATGAAGCTGCCAGTCAGGGAAAAATGGTATTTGCCATTCCTGGACATATTTATAGTGAACATCATCAGGGCTGTCATCAGTTGATCCGCGAAGGTGCGATTCTGGTGGATCATCCTGAACAGGTGATTGAAGATCTGGCTTTACCTACACAATGGCAAGCCCAGCAACAACCAGCAACAGATATTGTCTCTGCACCGCCAACGCTACCCGCTCATTTAATTGAGCTCTATCAGGTTTTAGACTGGGTTGGACAAGATCTGGATCAACTGGCGCAACGCTATGCTGCGCCTATTGCTGAATTAACGGCCCAATTAATGGAACTGGAATTACTCGGTTTAAGCATGCAACAGGCAGGTCGCTATTTACGTTGCCGCCCAATGCATTAAACTAGTCACCTCTCCCTCTGCTATTGTATTGACCTCGCATGATCACCTCTTCTATTTCTGAAGCAGCACAACTTTTAAAACAAGGACAGGTTCTGGCTTACCCAACCGAGGCGGTCTGGGGTTTGGGCTGTGATCCCTATAATGAACAGGCTTTTCAGGAGATTCTGGAAATCAAACATCGTCCCGTTGAAAAAGGCGTCATTTTATTAGCAGGTCATTTAGATCAGGTAGCACATTTACTACAAGGTTTAAGTAACGACATTCGTCAGCAAGTGATCCGCAGCTGGTCAAATCGCCAGCCAACTGAACGGGCCACAACATGGCTATTACCAGCTGATAAACACATTCCAACATGGATCAAAGGTCAGCATCCTCTGGTGGCGGTGCGTGTAACCACCCATCCTTTATGCGTACAACTGTGCCAACATTTTAATGGATTTATTGTCTCGACCAGTGCCAATCCAGCAGGCCAGACACCTGCTCATAGTGTGGCAGATGCTCAAGCATATTTTGGCGACGCATTACATTATCTAGAAGGCGATCTAGGATTGAGTCGGGAGCCGAGTCGTATCCTCAATGCACTGACAGGTGAAATTGTTCGGGCTTGATGATTTAGGTGAATAGCGGACAAAAAAAAGCTCAGTTATATAGGGATAACTGAGCATAAAAAGGATGTGTATAATCACATCCAGAGGGTTCATCAATTCGGTAAGCAACTTATTCATTCTAAAATGAATCATTTTGCTGTGGCTGGTATTATGAGCCAATCATTTCATTTATACAAATATATTATTTATCTAACAAAAAATGTGAAAAGCGTACCTTTTTTGTCACTTCAACCTTTTTAATAAAATTATATTTTTATTTTTATTCAGCTTTTTTTGAGCCTAAACCTTCACTATCTTAAAAAATATAGTTGCAAATCAGATAGAAAGGAGAATCATTCAAAAAATAAATCGGTGCGTTTGTCTATTTTTTAAACAAACACACCTATGGCTTTCATCTTTATGAGGCAGACTCTGCCAATTTGACTGGTGCTTTAAGGGTTTTCTTTTGTGCCATGATGATCCCCACCAGAATCATGACACCACCAATGGTATGGTAAATAGTCCAGTGTTCCGATAACCACAGACTAGCAATAATCGCGGTGAATACTGGCATCAAGTTCATGAAAATACTGGTACGGTTTGGTCCAATCGCTTGCACGGCGACCATCCATAACAATGGTGCAATCAATGACGGGAACATCCCTGCATAAAGCACACTGGCCGCATTTTCAGCATTGATCCCATCCAGCCCCAACCACAATAAGAATGGCAAGTGATAAATCAGGGCAAATGCAATCTGCACATATAAACTGGTCATCAATGGCAACTGAACTTGCCATTTTTTCAGGAACACACCATAGAAGGCATAGAATCCCACGGCCAATACCATGACCGCATCGCCCCAATGACCGCCCTGCTCAAACAGGCTAGAAATACGCCCCTGACTCATGACATAAATCAAGCCAGCAAAAGACAATAAACTCCCGAAAATGGCATAGCGATTCGGTGCATCTTTTAAAATAATGTAAGAGATGAAAATGGTAAAAATAGGCACAAAGGCATTTACGATTCCCATATTCGTCGCGGTGGTATAGTGCGCTGCGGTATAAGACAGCCCTTGATACAACACCATCCCAAATGCACTGAGTACCGCCAGTTTAGGAATGAACGGACGAATTAGAGCACGTTGCTTCCAGACTTTTGGCAACATAAAAGGGGTCAAGATCAGGAAGGCAACAAACCAGCGATAAAAGCTGATACTGACTGGGGAAATATAGTCTGCCACATAGCGAGTTACCGCAATATTGAGTGACCAAATCAACACGGCAATCAAAGGCAATACAAATGCCCATTTTTGGTATTTCGTTAACTGACCCATCATTTTCTCACAATATCTCAGCAATGGATGTATTGTGGAAGATGTCCAAAATAATTGAAATATCGTATTTCAGACATTTATATCGCGCTTACGACATCCCTGCCTAGAACAGCTCCCAAGCGCGCATGGCATGTTCCACAACTTTATGCAGTTGCTGAACCGTTGCGCCATCTCGAGCCTGAATGGTTAAACCTTGTACCACGGTGGCATAGAAGTCTGTCATTTCCTGTAAAGGAGCAGTTGCTGCCAGATCACCGTTCGCCACGCCCTGCTCTAAACGTTCAAACAGTTTCTGCTTGGTTTGCAAACGTTTTTCCAGAATATTATGTTGCACCGCCTGCGCATTATCCGAGCAGTTCATGGTTGCCACCACCAGCATACAGCCTGCTGGTTTATTGGGTTGCGCCAAACGTTTGACGTTGTCATATAGATACAGCTCAAAGGCAACTTTGGCAGTTTTGGCTTCTAAGAAAATAGGGACAATTGGACATGCTTCATGTGCCAGATAATAATCGATGCATTTATAAAACAGTCCGGCTTTATCACCAAAACTACTGTATAGACTCGGTGCAGTCAGTTCCAAAGCCTGAGTCAAATCACTGATCGACGTCGCTTCATAGCCATTCGCCCAGAACAGCAACATGGCTTTTTCCAGTGCCTGCTGTTCATCAAAACACTTCGGACGACCACGCTTCTTTTTTAAGCTGTCATCACAGGGTGCTACTGTTGGCTCATGTGCATTTGTCATAACTGTCACAAATATTTCATAACGATCACTATTAAATTAATTGACGCACGCACTTTAATCAACTATTTTATTTTATATCGATCGTTATAAAAACGAATGTTTTTTCAATTTTATTGTTATCTGTATAACAATAAAGGGAATTATTATGGAAAACTCCACGCCCGCTGAGCTAACTGCACTTGAATCTAATCCATCTCAAGGTAACTGGTTTGCCTTACTGTCTGTCACCTTTAGCGCTTTTGCCTTAGTCACTGGCGAATTCCTTGCCATTGGTGTACTCAATGACATCGCGCGTGACTTTCAAATCTCAGTCGGAACAGCAGGTCTCACCGTTTCTTTAACTGCAATCGTGGGCATGTTTGCTGCGGTCCTGATTCCGATCTCAGCCAAAACAATGGATCGGCGTTCGCTTTTATTAATGCTCACCCTGTTAATGATCATTGCCAATCTGCTCACCGCATTTGCACCTAATTTCATGATTTTATTGTTCGGACGAATCATTTTAGGCGTTGCAGTTGGAGGATTCTGGGCAACTGCTGTTGCATTAAGTGGTCGTCTGGCCCCCCCTCATTTACCCATTGCCAAAGCGACTGCATGGGTGGCTTTCGGGGTGACCTTAGCCAGCGTGTTAGGCGTCCCAATGGGCACATGGCTGGCTCAATATAATGGCTGGCAAACCTCTTTCACGGCGATTTCGCTTATGGGCATCTTGCTTTTGATCTTCCAGTACCTGTATCTACCTCAATTAAAGCCCTCTTCATCTTTGCGCTGGAAAGAGCTGCCAATCTTGGTACAACATCCTGCCGCCCGCAAAGGTCTGATCATTTTTCTATTCATGGGGTTCGCCCACTTTGCAGCTTATAGCTACTTTTCTGCCTTCTTTAAACATCAGGTCGATTTTTCCGATAGCCTGATCAGCCGTTTACTGTTGGTCTACGGGATTGCAGGAATTTTTGGTAATGTTTTTGCAGGCTACCTCGGTCAGATCAATATCCGTTATACCTTTGCAGTGAGTGGTGTTGCGTTCTTGCTTGCATTTTTAGCTCTTCCGCTAGTCGGGGCAAATGTCATGCTTGCCATTGTATTAACAGCTTTATGGGGCTTCGCCTACGGGATTATTCCAACTGCTGTGAATATCTGGATGTTTACGCATGCACCCGAAGCGGTTGAAAAAGGTATGCCAATGGTGACATTGACCTTTTTAATCCTGATTGCGCTGGGCAGCATGTTCGGTGGCATTATCGTTGACCATTTTGATGGCTCAATCTTATTCTTCGCGATGCTTCCGCTGGTGCTTTGTTCACTTATCCTGATCTTTACACTGGCACGCGGCTTAAATAATCCTAAAGTCACTTATAAAAATTAGTCTTTAGCCTACAGATCAAACAGGAGATTAAACGACTTCTGTTTGCTCTGTGAGAAAAATCCAGAAATTTGCTTTTCCTCTTATACAGTTCGCCCACTCCCATGATTCAGGGCGACTGTATTTTTCTTGAACAATCGCCTGCGTACCCATGATGACAGCTCATGCATAATTCTTATAAATGCCACATATATTTTTATAATGACCATTATAAAATTAATTGACGTCTCTCTTTTTATTCTTTATTTTATTTCATAGTGATCGTTATAAAATAAAACTTCATCTTTAGCTTTTGTCCTTGTGCTGACACCTCAGGAAAATCCCATGCAACAATCTACATCTTCAGACGTACGACCCACGCAAACCACACAAGGAAGTTGGTATGCCATTTTAGCGGTTGCCATCGCAGCCTTTGCACTGGTCACCAGTGAATTTTTACCTGTCGGCGTGCTCAACAGTGTTGCAGCCGACCTGAATATCTCAGTGGGCACAGCAGGCTTAATCATTACCCTGCCAGGGGTGATGGCTGCAATTGCAGCGCCGCTCTTGCCCGTTTCCGTGAAACAGCTTGATCGACGCTATGTATTGATCTTGCTGACCGCAATTATGGTGATTGCCAATACCATTACCGCCTTTGCAGAAAGCTTTAATGTTCTGTTATTGAGCCGTTTGGTATTAGGCATTTCGATTGGTGGTTTCTGGGCGACTGCGATTGCCTTGAGTGGCAAACTGGCACCGCCTCATTTACCCATCGCTAAAGCAACCGCCATCGTCATGGCAGGTGTGACCTTTGCCACTGTACTCGGTGTTCCGATCGGAACCTGGCTTAGCGAGTTTTACGGGTGGCGCAGTGCATTTGGTATTACCGCTGGCATTGGCTTGATTGTCTTGGTGGTACAACTGATTTTCTTGCCTGAACTAAAACCTGATTCAGCCATTCATATTCGCGATCTACCAGCGTTATTACGTACCCCCAAAGCACGTAGCGGTATGTTAATCGTCTTGCTCATCGGTCTCGCCCATTTCTGTGCATATAGCTATCTGGCACCATTCTTTAAAAATATTGCAGGATTCAACGGCACCACCATCAGTTCCCTGTTATTGCTCTATGGGATTGCAGGTATTTTCGGCAATGCATTTGCAGGCTATAGTGGTAATCTGAATGTACGCTATACCCTCGCCTTTGTCGGGATCTGTTTTGTGATTGTGTTCTTTGGCTTCCCGATCTTTGCGATTCATGAGTTTGGCGCGATTGTATTAACCGCACTCTGGGGCTTTGCCTTCGGCGCATTTCCAACCTCTGCCAATATCTGGATGTTTGTGCATGCACCGCATGCGGTAGAAAAAGGCATGCCTTTGTTCGTCGGCATGTTTCAGGTCATGATTGCAACTGGTTCATTACTTGGCGGTTATGTGGTTGATCATTTCAATGAAAACATCCTGATTTATGGCGTTATCAGCTTTGTGGCTTTGGCATTGATTAGCATCTTCACTTTAGCCAAAGGCTTGAATAACCCTAAAATGACGTGCGAAAACTAAAAGTGAGCCTCCCCGAATGAAGCATAACCTTGCTGAACAATTTCCCTTGCTACGCGATATAGAAATCCATGAATTTCTATATCAAAAGGATGATATTGTCAGCCCGCATTCTTCGCTCTGGGGGGATTTTAATTTCAGTTTGAACGGAACTTTAGAGTTTGATATTGAAGGGCAATATTACCTCTCGCCTCCCAGCTATGGACTGTGGCTGCCGCCTCGCACTGAGCACCAGTCACTTCCTGTTGAGCATGAAATCCACTATATCTGTATTCGATTACATCCGCGGCTCGGCGCATTTTTAGGCGAAGTTTGCCGTTGTTTTAGTATTGAACCTTTTTTCCGCGCGCTGGTCATTCATATTCTGGAACAGCAAAAACAGGCGGCAGCACCTGAGTATCTCGAACACCTGTTTCAGGTTTTATATGATCAACTGAAACAGGCACCCGCTTATTCGCATTATCTCCCGCAAAGCACGCATCCCGTTCTTTCTCCAATTCTGGAACAGCTTGCAGACCCAGATTTATTTCATCTCAGCCTACAGAAAGTCTTACAAAATTTTCCGGTCAGTGAGCGTCATGTGTTACGTCTCAGCCAGCAAGAACTGCAATTGTCTCTATCTGAATGGCGTAATCGGGCCAAAATCATTTTTGCCATCAATCAAATTCGGCAAGGCATGACCATAAAGCAACTGGCATTTACACTGGGTTATCATCATAGCTCCAGCTTTATTGAATTCTTTAAACGCTATACTGGACAAACACCAATCCAGCTTAAAAATGCGGCAAGCTAAACAAATCCTTGGTTTTGCTTATTATTTGTATGTATTGCAAACAAGAGGATTGCACTCAGCCTCAATAGCAGTTAAAACAAACAGGTCTTGTCACAACAACAAATTAGGACGTATCCCATGAGCCAGTCGGTTTATCACATCCCTGTTAAGGACATCAAAGGTCAGGATGTCGATCTTGATCAATATCAAGGCAAAGTGCTTTTGATCGTAAACGTTGCATCTAAATGTGGCTTAACCCCACAATACGAAGGCTTAGAGAAACTGTATCAAGCCAAGAAAGATCAAGGTCTGGAAATCCTCGGCTTCCCTGCCAACAACTTTTTGGAACAGGAACCAGGCAGCAACGATGAAATTCAACAATTCTGTTCACTGAATTATGACGTGCATTTTCCGCTATTCGCCAAGATCTCGGTTGCGGGTGATGATAAACATGCTTTATATGAGACATTGACTCAGGCAATTCCTGAGCGTACAGGTGAAGGCCCTTGGTGGAAAGATCTGGTTGATTACGGCTTAACACCAAACAACCCACCTGAAGTGTTATGGAATTTTGAAAAATTCCTCATCAATAAGAACGGTGAAGTGGTTGCCCGTTTTGCACCTGATATTACAGCAGATGATGAGCGCATTGTCAGCGCGATTGAAGCCGAGTTAGCAAAATAAGCATTAGAAATGTAGAGAAAAGAATAGCTTATCTATTCTTTTCTTTTAAACTCCTAGACAGTTCCTTCTACCATTTTCCTACATCAAACTGTTGCTGAATTGCAAAAATCACTTTTTTCTCCACATTTTCTCATTATAGTGACGCTCTTCTCATAATCTGGTGCAGTTCAGCCATGATGGAACATTTCTCTATCAAAGCCATTCTCTCAGTAACCACCTTGGTTAGTCTCTTAACGCTGGCAGGTTGCGATCAGGTTCCTCATGACAATGAGCAAGCTGAGCAAAACACTGAGATTGAACAATCAATAACAACCTTTGAAGATACAGAACGTGAAGCAAGCATTACTCAGGACACTCAAAACCTGAGCAAAGGCAATATGCTGAATATCGCCCGCGATATTGCCAAGTTGCAAATTGAAACTGATGACTATGTAACGCTACTCAAGCAATCACAAAGCAATCTTGAACAAGCCATTCAAGATAAGAATGTCCAGAAATTACAGCATACAACAGGTGATTTAAACCAAGAGCTACATGGCTTGCATGATGCTTTATTATCGTTAAATTTAAGAAGCAATGAAGTGGATCAGATCCGCCAAAACTTATTAACTGCAAATCAAAAACTGTTAAATATGCCGTTATTGCATGGTCAAACTGATCTTTCAAAAATTGATTTTGTCAAGATTGAAAAGCAATTCAACACCATTCAAATGGATATGGTGAAACTGGCAACCTTGGTGCTCGGCAATAAAGATGATTCAAACGCTTAAAGTCCGTTTATTTTAATTTTCGATTCCATATAAAAAAGCCACCTGACGGTGGCTTTATTTTTTACTTTTTCTCGAGTGTAATCGTTGGTTTACTGCATTTACCAGATTGTGCAAGTTTATATTCACTTACTGCTTTTTTCCCAGTTTCATCATCAACCTGTTTCACATTCGCACCACCAACAAATGCACCCATTTTGATCGATTGTTGAACAAAGTAATTTTTACCTGGTTCTGTTTTAAGTACCAAATGGTTAGGTGAAAATTCTGATTCAGTCGAGATTGTATGCTCTTGATTTCCTAAAACTTCCTTTAAGAAAAATGTGCCACGAGCAGTTTCACCTAAACATTCCCCATCTACCCATACATCTTTCTTGAGTGCCGCACCCACAACACTATTTGAACGATAAACATAAATTGCGGCATTACCCTCAGAAGGAGCTGCAAGTTTCTTGGCTTGTTCGTTCAGTTGATTATTCGCTGGTGGTACCGATGCACACCCCACAAAAGCCACAGCAATGAACAATGGAAGACTTTTTATCATTTTCATGATGATTTTTACTCTTTGGTTTAATAATTCTAAATATGCTTGGTAATTTATAGAAAATTTATAATTATTCAAGATATCTAAATAAAAAAAGCCACCTGACGGTGGCTTTTTTTAATCTCGAACCTGCAATAATTAAAGTGCGCGGTTTTTGATTTTACGAATCGTTTCAAGCTGAGCTGCAGTTTCTGCAAGCGAAGCAAGTGCAGCAGCAGAATCCAAATCACTCTTTTGGTTGGCTAACAATTGTTCAGCTTGTTTACGAGCTTCCATAATTGCAGCTTCATCCAAATTGTCAGCGCGAATTGCAGTATCTGCAAGCACGGTCACAACGTGAGGTTGAACTTCTAACACACCGCCTGATACATAAACGATTTCTTCTGTACCATTTTCCAACTGAACACGAATCGGGCCTGGTTGGAGCAAAGTTACGAGTGGCGCATGTCCTGGTAAAATACCAAGCTCACCGCCCGCACCTTTTGCGATTAACATCGTAACTTGTCCAGAGTAAATCGACTCTTTAACACTTACAACATCACATTGCATAGTCGCCATGAGAATCTCCTTAAATTAGAGTTGCTAATTAAAGTTTCTCGGCTTTAGCAATCACTTCGTCAATACCACCAACCATATAGAACGCTTGTTCTGGGATGTGATCGTATTCACCAGCTAATAGACCTTTAAAGCCACGAATCGTTTCTTTAAGTGGTACTAATTTACCAGGTGCACCAGTAAAGACTTCAGCTACGTGGAACGGTTGAGAGAAGAAACGTTGGATTTTACGCGCACGGTAAACAACCAATTTATCTTCTTCAGCTAACTCGTCCATACCCAAGATTGCGATGATGTCTTTAAGCTCTTTATAACGTTGCAATACGTTCTGTACAGAACGTGCAATTTCATAATGCTCAGCACCAACCACTAATGGGTCTAACTGACGTGAAGTTGAGTCAAGTGGATCGATCGCTGGATAAATACCAGAAGATGCGATGTCACGGCTCAATACAACTGTAGCATCCAAGTGAGCAAACGTTGTTGCAGGCGATGGATCTGTTAAGTCATCGGCAGGTACGTATACTGCTTGGATCGATGTGATCGAACCAGATTTAGTAGACGTAATACGCTCTTGAAGAACACCCATTTCTTCTGCAAGTGTCGGTTGGTAACCTACTGCAGATGGCATACGACCTAACAATGCTGATACTTCAGTACCCGCAAGTGTATAACGGTAGATGTTGTCGACGAATAATAATACGTCACGACCTTTACCATTTTCGTCTTTTTGATCACGGAAGTATTCAGCCATAGTCAAACCAGTTAACGCTACGCGTAAACGGTTACCTGGTGGCTCGTTCATCTGACCGTAGACCATTGCTACTTTATCAAGAACGTTAGAATCTTTCATTTCGTGATAGAAGTCGTTACCTTCACGAGTACGCTCACCAACACCAGCAAACACAGATAAACCTGAGTGAGCTTTCGCGATGTTGTTGATCAACTCCATCATGTTAACGGTTTTACCAACACCGGCACCACCGAACAGACCAACTTTACCACCTTTCGCGAACGGGCAAAGTAAGTCGATGACTTTAATACCAGTTTCTAAAAGGTCAGTCGAAGCTGCTTGTTCAGCATAAGAAGGTGCTTGACGGTGAATCGGCAAACGCTCTTCAGTCGCTACAGGACCTGCTTCATCGATAGGGCGACCCAATACGTCCATGATACGACCAAGTGTCGCTGGACCTACTGGAACAGAAATCGGTGCATTTGTGCTAGTTACATTAAGGCCACGTTTAAGACCTTCTGTAGAACCCATTGCGATGGTACGAACAACACCATCGCCAAGCTGTTGCTGAACTTCTAAAGTAGTTTCAGTACCGTCAACTTGGAGAGCGTCATAGATCTTAGGAACGCTATTGCGCTCAAACTCGACGTCGATAACCGCGCCGATGATCTGAATGATACGACCGCTACTCATTGCTGTCTCCTCAATTCAAACTTAATAATGTTAAACGGCAGCGGCACCGCCAACGATCTCGGAAATTTCCTGAGTAATCGCGGCTTGACGCAGCTTGTTGTAAATGAGTTGTAGGTCTTTAATCAGTTGTCCTGCGTTGTCTGTCGCTGCTTTCATCGCGACCATACGAGCTGACTGCTCACATGCAACGTTTTCAATCACACCTTGATAAACCATAGACTCGATATAGCGAACCAACAAACCATTTAACAATTCTTCTGCTTCTGGTTCGTAGATATAGTCCCAACCATAAGTACGGTTGAGGTCATCGCCTTCTTCTGCCGGTGCTAAAGGAACAAGTTGTTCTACTTTAGGCTGCTGAGTCATTGCATTGATGAAGCCATTTGAAACGAGATAGATACGATCTAGTTCGCCTTTATCAAATGCATCAAGCATTACTTGTACTGAGCCTGTTAACTGTTCCAAACTCGGCGCATCGCCAAGTTGGGTCGTTGCACCAAGCACTTTACCGCCGTAATTCTTAAAAAACGAAACCGCTTTTTGACCAATCAAAGCAAATTCAACTTCAATTGACTGCTGTTGTTGTGCTTTGACATGCTGCACAACTTTCTTGAACAAGTTAATGTTCAAGCCACCCGCCAAGCCACGATCTGAAGACACAACGATATAGCCAACGCGCTTAACTGGGCGTTCAACCATATAACGATGTTTGTATTCAGGGTTTGCTTGTACCAAGTGAGCAATTACACGGCGCATATTATCGGCATACGGACGGCCCTGAGCCATGCGCTCTTGCGCACGACGCATTTTCGAAGCAGCTACCATTTGCATCGCGCGAGTAATCTTTTGCGTGCTCTTGATACTAGCTACTTTGGCGCGAATTTCTTTTAAATTTGCCATACGCTTAACCTAGTATTCGAAAGCTCTTTCGAGCTTCCGAAGGTTGATCCGTGAACCAAACTTAACTAAAGATAAACTTAGTAAGTTTGAGTCGCTTTGAAGCTCTCAATACCTGATTTGATTGCTGCTTCGATGTCTTTGTTGTAATCACCAGTTTCATCGATCTGTTGCATTAACGCAGCATATTCAGAACGGAAGTAAGAGATTAACGCAGCATCAAAGTCTACGATTTTCTTCACTTCTACGTCAGCCATATAGCCTTCGTTAGATGCATAAACAGATACAGCCTGGTCAGCGATTGAGTAAGGAGCATATTGTTTTTGCTTCATTAACTCAGTTACACGTTGACCATGCTCAAGTTGCTTACGAGTCGCTTCATCAAGGTCAGAAGCAAACTGAGCAAACGCAGCCAATTCACGGTATTGCGCTAGAGCGGTACGGATACCACCAGACAATTTTTTGATGATCTTAGTTTGCGCAGAACCACCAACACGAGATACAGAGATACCCGCGTTCACAGCAGGACGAATACCTGCGTTGAATAATGATGTTTCTAAGAAGATCTGACCGTCAGTAATCGAAATTACGTTCGTTGGTACGAATGCAGATACGTCACCAGCTTGAGTTTCAATGATCGGTAATGCAGTTAAAGAACCAGTTTGACCAGTTACTGCACCGTTCGTGAATTTCTCAACATAATCAGCTGAAACGCGCGAAGCACGTTCAAGAAGACGCGAGTGAAGATAGAATACGTCACCTGGATACGCTTCACGACCTGGTGGACGACGTAAAAGTAATGAAATTTGACGGTAAGCAACAGCTTGCTTAGACAAATCATCATAAATGATTAACGCGTCTTCACCACGATCACGGAAGTATTCACCCATTGTACAGCCAGAGTACGGAGCTAAATACTGCATTGCTGCAGGATCAGCGGCCGCAGCTGCGACAACAGTTGTATACGCCATAGCGCCAGTTTCTTCTAGCTTGCGTACAACGTTTGCAATTGTTGATTGTTTTTGACCAATCGCAACGTATACACATTTAATGCCAGAATTTTTCTGAGCGATGATCGCATCGATCGCCATTGCTGTTTTACCAGTTTGACGGTCACCAATAATCAACTCACGCTGACCACGACCTACAGGGATCATGGTATCAACTGATTTATAACCAGTTTGAACAGGTTCGTCGACAGACTGACGCCAAATTACACCTGGTGCTACTTTTTCAACAGCATCAGTAAGTTTTGCATCAATAGGGCCTTTACCATCAATCGGGTTACCCAAAGCATCTACTACACGGCCAAGAAGTTCAGGACCAACCGGAACTTCTAATACACGACCTGTACAACGAGCTTTTTGACCTTCTTGAAGGCTTAGGTAGTTACCTAAAACAACGGCACCCACTGAATCCTGTTCTAGGTTCAGTGCCATACCAAATAAGCCGCCGTCGAATTCGATCATTTCACCGTACATTGCATCCGCAAGACCGTGAATACGCACGATACCGTCAGATACCATGACGATGGTACCTTCATTCTTAGCGGTCGCGCTGGTGTCCAGATCGCCGATACGCTGTTTAATGAGCGCACTGATCTCGGATGGATTCAGTTGTTGCATTGCGCTATTCCTCAATCTTTTTTAAGTTCAGTCTTTTTGCTGTTAGGCAAGAAGACGAGTCCGCATTTTTTCAAGCTTGTTAAGCGCAGAGTCATCTATCACTTGGTCGCCTGCACGAATCACAACACCTGCGATTAACGCTGGATTAACGTTGACAGTAACCTGAACGGTTCTGTTAAAACGTTTTTCAAGCGCATGAGCCAAAATGTGCTCTTGTGTCGCATCCATTGGGAAAGCAGATTCAATCTCTACTTCCAACGTGTTGTTGTTCTGCGATTTAAGTAATTCGTATTCTGCAGCGATTTCAGGCAATAAAACCAAACGATCGTTATCCGCAAGCAATGTCAAAAAGTTAGACACTGATTGTGATTGATCTTCACCTAAAACCTTTGCAAAAAGACCTACTTGTTCCGCAGGAGTCAGCTCAGGGCGATTTAAATAAGCGGAAAATGCTTCGTCTTGCACCGCAGCACCGAGCAGTTGTAACGCATTTGACCAAGCGTCAGTTGCATTCTGCTCAGATGCATAAGCAAATGCTGCTTTGGCGTACGGGCGTGCTAACGTCAAGAGTTCAGCCATATTCGCCTCGCTTAAAGTTTAGCAGCCAGCTGATTCAGCATGGCATTATGAGCTTCTGCGTCAACTTGTTGGTTCAGAATTTTTTCTGCGCCAGCAACTGCCAAAGCAGCAACTTGTTGACGTAATTCTTCGCGAGCAGAATTGATGTCTTGATCAACAGTTTCTTTCGCCTGTTGACGAATACGCTCACCTTCAGCAGATGCCTGGGTACGCGCTTCTTCGACCAATTGTGCTGCACGACGGTTCGCTTGTTCGATCAATTGAGCCGCTTGTGCTTTTGCTGCGTCTAATTCTGCCTTAACTTGTGCTTGCGCATCAGCAAGGTCAGCTTTTGCTTTTTCAGCAGCATTTAAGCCATCAGCGATTTTACGCTGACGCTCACTAATCGCATTGATTAGTGGTGGCCAAACAAACTTCATGCAGAATGCGACAAAAAACGCAAATGCAATCGCTTGGCCAATCAATGTGAGGTTGATATTCATTTCGCTATTCCTCAATATGTGGATTTAGGAATTAAGCTATTAACCTACAAATGGATTAGCGAAGATGAAGAACAAGCCAATACCAACACCGATCATAGGCACAGCATCAAGAAGACCCGCAATTAAGAACATACGAGTTTGAAGTTGTGGAGCCAATTCTGGTTGACGAGCAACAGCTTCTAAGAAGCGACCACCTAAAAGACCGAAACCAATCGCAGTACCTAAAGCACCGAAAGCGATCAAGATAGCAGATGCAATTGCAACTAGACCTAAAGTGAGTTCCATGAAAAATTCCTCAGAGGTTAGGTTATTACCAAATTAAACTAAAATTTAAGCCCAACCATCAGGTGACAGTTAGGCAATACCATTAATGCTTTTCGCTTGCCATGCTCAAGTAAACGATGGTCAGCATCATAAAGATAAATGCTTGCAGCGTGATTACGAGAATGTGGAAGATAGCCCAAGGCACAGATAACGCCCACTGGATCCAGAACGGCAATAATGCGATCAAGATGAAGATCAACTCACCCGCATACATGTTACCGAACAGTCGTAGAGCCAACGAAACTGGACGAGCAAGGAAAGTTACTAATTCCAAAACTAAGTTCACTGGAATCAATAACGCTTTTGCAAATTTGTTACTTGGGTTGAATGGGTTAAGTGCCAATTCACCGACGAAACCGCCGATCCCTTTCTCACGAATACTGTAGAACAAGATCAAGGCAAATACTGACAAAGACATACCTAAAGTAATGTTAGGGTCAGTAGATGGAACAATCTTGAAATACACGTGGTGAGGGTCCATACCAAACACACTTGCACCAATTTGTTGAGCTAGATACGGAACCCAGTCAACAGGGATTAAGTCCATTAAGTTCATGAGGAAAATCCACACGAAAATGGTTAATGCCAATGGCGCAATTAAGCGTGATTTGCCGTGGAAAGTATCACGAACACTTGAGTCAACAAACTCGATAATCATTTCGATTGCTGACTGGAATTTCGTTGGAACACCTGCGTTAGCAGCTTTCGCAACGATCCAGAACATCAAACAGAAAATCACACCAAGTCCGATAGACCAACCCATTGAATCCAAGTGAATTGCAGTGAACCCCATCGATTGAGCTTCTTCAGCAGTCTCAGCCAATTTCCATGTACCGTCAGGCATTTTGCCATAGGTCATATTGGTCAAGTGATGCTTGATATACTCGGTCGAAGTCAGGGCATGTTCTTCAGCAGCCATAAATCACACCTGGTCAATGTCAATCATTAAAAAGAAGAGAAACGAATCGTGCGGATGGCAATGATTCCGCTTCTACTTCCAAAAATCTTAAAATGTGTCTTAAACTCGTTTTTGTAGACGTGCCACCCAAAATGGCGCGACCCACGACATCGCTTGTACGAGAATAAATCCACAAAACAATGCAACCGGTGACAGCGGTTTAACATTGCTCAAAATTAATATAAAACCCACGATCACAATCGCAAACTTACCGAGCATCCCTCGGTACATATTCAGCATGACTTGTTTTGATGCTCTTGCGCCTGCCGTTCTAAACGACTGCCAAGCAAAATAACAATGTGCCAACCAACATACCAAAGCCCCAAGCGCAGCACTCAAAGCAGCAGTTGTGTCTTTCATTGCCCATGCCAGTAAAGCGGCAACGGGAATCATACATGCTTGTAAGAAGACCAAAGCTTTTGCTAATCGTCGGTCAATCATGCGACTAGTTTGGCTCATTTTTTACCCACTTACAGCAGAACTGCTTGACAAGTTTTAATCATGATCGTTTCGAATCGCAGGCATTATAGAGTTACACCCCTGAACATGCAATCTTTTCTCGACTTAAGTCTGGTTTTTTCGTTACCATATTTTTTGACGCTAGAGTCAATTGATTTTTATTTTTTTCATCAATTTTGTGCACTTATTACGCACTTATCAGTTTTTGAAGCCAATTTTTTCCACGCTGTTACAAAATCGTCTTCCCCACGCATGCTTTCATCGACGGATTGGAAAACTACTGGGTTCATTTTTTGGTACTGACTCGAACTTGCTGTCGTTTCGGCCAATAAGCACATTTTATTCTGCGGACGATTGTCTCTTAAGTACTTAATTTGCGCTGCTGTCGGTGCAATATGTGGATCATCGGTCAAAGCGCCCGCAAATTTTAGATTTAATGCTCTTTCCAGATACTGATAGGCATCGTGATAAGACCAGTAGTTTTTCGCCTTGCTTGAGCTTTCATATTGTTGTGATGCCTGCAGCATTTGTTGTGAGAATGCTTTGGCATTGGCAAGATATTTGGCTTTATTTTCTGGATGTTGTTGTGAACGTAAAGTTGCAATAAAGAACGCAATACGTACGGCATTATTTGGTTCTAACCAGACATGGCTATCCACTGTGTTCGCCAAAGATGCACCACGCAGGTTACGCTGTGGCAAGACGGTTAAAATACCAGAGTCTAATAGCGCAATCGCTTTACGGTTCTGATTCAACATCTTTTCGAGGGGCGCTTCATGCGACTTGCCTAACCAGATAACGAGAGAAGCATCCTGAATCGCTTTACGGTGTGCAGGTGTTAGTTGTACATCATGACCACTTTGGTCTTTCAATAAAAGAACAGGTTCTTCCACCCCTTCCGTGACTTCTTTCGCAATCAGGTAAATTGGATGTGTTGAAACCACCAAGCTTTGTGTCCAGCCCCATGTGCTTAACATTGAAAACAAGACGAGAACAATTAGGCGGGACATCACAATATTACTCAATTTGGCGAAGCATGTTATAATATAACAAAAGTTGCAAAATACCTATGTCTATTTTCAGATTTGCCGCACTATCCGTCGTGCGCTTCACTTATATAGATAGTTATCATAAATTGCATGTTATGATAGCAGGGCTATTGAGACATCAGCGAGCCATTCTATGCCAGTGAAGAATCAATAGACTCTACAAAAACAATGAGGTCAATCTATGAGTTCTTGTTCACATGAACATGACAATGCTTTACATGGTGTTCACGGTCATCACGATATTAAAGCGCGACTTGCTGAAGCAGAAATTTTATGTACTGCGACTGGCGCACGCCTAACACCTTTACGCAAAGAAGTCCTTGAACTCATTTTGAATGCCTCTGCACCAATGGGTGCTTATGACTTGCTAGCTAAAATAAAAGGTCAGGCAGATCGACCTGCTGCGCCACCCACGGTGTACCGCACTTTAGATTTCTTATTAGAAAAAGGTCTGATTCACCGCTTAACATCTATTAATGCCTATATTCCATGTTGTCACCCACGTGAAGGACATCAGGCTGCATTTTTGATTTGCACTGAATGTCATTCTGTAAAAGAAGCCTCCGCTCAGGGACTGATCCAACAACTTGATCAACTTGCTGCCTCAGACCAGTTTTCTGCTCAACATAGCATTATTGAAATTTCTGGAAAATGTCATCAGTGCAGCACACTTCAATAAGCACTCCACTTATTCAACTGGAGGGTATCTCGGTTCGACTTGATGAACGGGATATTTTGAGAAATGTCGATTTTTCGCTACAAGCAAAAGAGATTGTGACGCTGATCGGTCCCAATGGTGCAGGTAAATCAACTTTAATTAAAGTCCTGCTCGGGATCATGTCACCGACTAAAGGCAAAATACATTTCTCAAAAAAATTAAAGCTGGCTTACGTACCACAGAAGTTTAATCCTTCTGCCAGCCTACCCTTACGTGTACAAGACTTACTGGATCTGGAAGTTTGCGAAGCATCGCTTCGTGCAGAAATCATTCGCGATACGGGCATCCAGAAGTTACAGTCATCTAAAGTACAGCAACTGTCTGGTGGCGAACGGCAACGGGTTTTACTTGCGAGAGCCTTATTACGTCAGCCAGATATTCTGGTGCTGGATGAACCCATGCAAGGTCTGGACATCCAGTCCGAAGCAGAACTATACGAATATGTACGTAGCCTGCCAGAACGTTATGGCTGTGCCGTATTGATGGTCTCGCATGATTTGCAATGGGTCATGCAAGGGACTCATCGTGTCGTCTGTCTGAACAAACATATTTGCTGTAGTGGTTTACCGGAAAGTATCCAGCAACATCCTGAATATCAGGCCATTTTTGGTACACAACGGATGTTCTATCAGCATCATCACAACCACTGCGGTCACAGTGATCATGCCGAGCCTTGCACCCATGATCCACGCCCACATATTCACCCTGAGCCGAAGGTCTAAGCCATGATGGAATGGTTACAACTCCTCTTACCTGCTTGGATCATGGGTTCACTGCTGGTTTTCCTGACTGCACCACTCGGTTGCCTGATGCTTTGGCGCAGAATGTCTTTCTTTGCCGATACCATGGCACATGGCACCCTGCTCGGCGTTGCGATTGCAGGAATCCTCAATTTACCGTTCTGGTTAGGCGTCGCCTGTCTGGCATTATTACTGGTGGCGATTCTCTGGGTATTACACGACTCGCGCTTACCGAATGATGCATTGCTGGCTTTAAGCTCTGCCACCCTGCTCTGTTCTGGCCTACTGTTGATTCAACAGGTACCAAGCTTGCGTCCAGAGTTGCTTAGCTATTTGTTTGGTGATCTGCTCAGCATTGAATGGACTGATTTACCTATGTTTGCGGTCGTCATTGCGGCAGCATTGATCGTACTCTATCGTTCATGGTCAGCGCAGATTCAAATTGCCATTGATCCAGATATTGCCATGAGTGAAGGCGTCAGCGCCAACTGGCAACGTTTAATCTTTATGTTGCTACTGGCATTATTTACGGTGTTGGCATTACGTGCGGTGGGTTCATTATTGATGGGTGCCTTGCTGGTGATTCCAGCGCTGAGCGCTCGCCTACTGGCCCAT
This sequence comes from Acinetobacter vivianii, assembly GCF_014635885.1. Lineage (GTDB taxonomy): Bacteria > Pseudomonadota > Gammaproteobacteria > Pseudomonadales > Moraxellaceae > Acinetobacter > Acinetobacter vivianii. Next base: position 123,001 of record NZ_BMDR01000008.1, on the reverse strand, counting down.
TCTCCAAAACAAATGGTGATCTGGGCCTTTGTACTGGCTCAATTCGGTGTGACGGTCGGTCTCTGGTCGAGTGCGGCGCTCAATATTTCGACGGGCTTAAGCATTGTTTTATGTATGGCACTCTGCTTTGCCACTATTTTCCTCGTACAAAAATTAAAAAGCCAAGCTCAATCTGCCTAATCGGCTATTAGCTTGACTGTTGAATCGCACTTAATAACAGTGCTGCGCCACTAAACATCACAGCAAAACCACGATTTAAATACTTTTGCTGTGAGGGTGAGCGCAACAGCCTGAGTACTTTCGATGCCAGTCCTGTATATCCCGCCATCACAATCAGATCAATGATCACCATCGTGATCGCCATAATCAGGTATTGCAGCCACTGTGGTCGGCTCAGATCCAGAAACTGAGGCAAAACAGCAAGCAAAAAGACAATCGCTTTCGGATTACTCATATTCACCACAAAGCCTTTCAAGATTAAGGCGAAAGCAGATTGATATTGTTCCTGCTGAATCTCAATCGTTTGAACAGGTGCAGTCCACTGCTTATAGGCCAGATAAATCAGATAAGCGACACCAAACCATTTCACCGCCTGAAAAGCCCACGGCGTTGTCGCAAACAGCACCCCTACCCCTGCGGCCACGATCAAGAATTGAATCATCAATGCGATCTGTAAGCCAATCACATTCCAGTAACCATGCCGAAAACCATAATTGAGACCACTCGACATAGATGCAATTGCGCCTGCGCCTGGCGAGATGCTAATCACCCAACACGCCAACATAAAAGCAAACCAAACCTGCAAAGACATAAGCACAGCATCAAAACGAAAAGGTGAATTATACTGTTTTATTGACAAGTTACGATGCTTTTTTAGGCAACAAAATTGCATAAATAAGCTACTCAGCTCTCCTAACATCAGGCACAATAATTCTTTTTTTATCCCTTAAACACTAAGGAGATTTTAATGACTGCGCAATCTGTCATTCTTCCATTACCTTCTGATCATGCACGCTTTATTGTGTTACGTTTAAAAGACTTAAACATTGCTGAATTAAAACAACAGATTGAAGCTCTACTTTCAACGCGCGATCGTTTAATCACTCAACATCCCAATGACCAGATCAAAACGGCTATCGCCTTCGGTCCTGAACTTTGGGCAAAACTTTATGCACAAACACCTGAAGGGTTCAAGCAACTTGACCCTCAAAGTGGGGCATTTAACATGCCAGTAGTGCCAGCTGATGTCTTTATCCATATTGCCAGTGCGCGTGCAGATATCTGCTTTGCCATGAGTCAGGCCTTCTTTACTGGCATTCAGGATAAAGTTGAAGTACTGGATGAGCGTGCCTGCTTCCGTTTCTTCGACGGTCGTGACATGACAGGCTTTATTGATGGAACAGAGAATCCACAATTCCCTGATGATCGTGCTGAGGCGGCTTTACTTCCTGAAGAAGCGGGTGCTTTTGCAGATGGCAGTTTTATCTTTGCTCAGCGCTATACGCATGACCTAGTCAAATGGCGCCAGCTCAAAGTGGATGCGCAAGAACATGTATTTGGTCGTACCAAACTTGAATCGATTGAACTCGATGATGACGTAAAACCAGAAAACTCACATGTCGCGCGTACAGTCGTTGAAGATGATGAAGGCGAAGAAATGGAAATCTTGCGTCACAGCCTACCTTATGGAGATGGTAAAGGCGAACAAGGACTTTTCTTTGTGGCTTATACCAACAATTTAAGCATCATTGATGAAATGCTTAAGCGCATGTTTGGAACAGCTGGAGATGGCATCCATGACCGCTTATTGCATTTTACCACTGCAATCGATGGTGCTTATTATTTTGCGCCAAGCGATGAATTGCTGGAACAGGTTTTAGAAGATTAAAAAATCGAAAGATGCTATGTTATTCAATAATATAGCATCTATTCTGCAACTACAAAAACAAGAACTGACAAAAGATTTACCGGAATATGTGAATTCCAGCTAAATCACTCTCCCCTTAAGCCTGCAAAGTTTGCTATATTTGACGTTTTTCCGCGACATTTATTTTCGGTAACTATGAATACGGCAATACAAGCAGCTCTTGATCATGCGGTACAAACCCTGCAACAGCAAGGTGTACTCCCTTCAGATTGGACCAACACGAGCCATTTAACCCGTACCAAAGACCGAAGTCACGGAGACTTTGCTTCAAATATTGCCATGATCGGTTCTAAAGCCGCAGGCATGAAACCACGTGATCTTGCTGAAAAAATTCTGGCAGCACTTCCAGAAGTCGCTGACATTACCAAAGCAGAAATTGCAGGTCCTGGTTTTATTAACTTCTTTTTAAATGCAGACCAACGTTATGCAGTGCTCGACCAGATTCAGGCACAAAAAAATGAATATGGTCGCAGCCAAGCCAATGCGACTAAAAAAATTCAGGTCGAATTCGTTTCTGCAAACCCAACTTCTAGCCTGCATGTCGGTCATGGCCGTGGTGCTGCGTATGGCATGACCGTTGCGAACTTACTCGAAGCAACGGGTGCAAAAGTTGATCGTGAATACTATGTCAACGATGCTGGCCGTCAGATGGATATCTTGGCGACTTCAACTTATTTACGTTATTTAGAATTGACTGGGCAAACACTGGTTTTCCCTAAAAATGCTTATCAAGGCGACTACGTTAAAGAAATCGCACAAGAAATTATTGATAAAGATGGCGATTCACACATTCGTGCCGTTGCTGACATCTATAAAGATGTACCAGAAGATGTGCAATATGCTGAAGAACTTGATGCTGAAGGCAATAAAGTTGTGCTTTCAGGCGATAAAGAAAAGCACATTGATGGTTTGATTGCGAACTCGCAACAACACTTGGGTGCAGCTTATCGCGTGTTCCATCAGGCAGCTTTACATGCCATTCTGGATGATATTAAAGATGATCTAGCTGACTTTGGTGTAACCTTCGACAAATGGTTCAGCGAAGATTCATTAACTGACAAGATTGATGAAGCACTTGAAACGCTAGATCAACGTGGTTACCTCTACGAAAAAGACGGCAACATCTGGTTTAAATCAACTGAATTTGGTGATGAAAAAGACCGTGTTGTAAAACGTCGTAACGGTCAAACCACTTACTTTGCATCTGACATTGCTTACCACTTGAATAAATTACAACGTGGTTATACAGACCTGATTGATATCTGGGGTTCGGACCACCACGGTTATATTTCACGTGTAAAAGCTGCCATTGATGCAATGGGTTATGACTCGAAGAAATTGACGGTACTTTTAGTTCAGTTCGTGAGCTTATGGCGTGGCGGTGAGATGGTGCAAATGTCATCTCGTTCAGGTCAGTTCGTGACTTTACGTGACTTGCGTAAGGAAGTGGGTAACGATGCTGCCCGTTTCTACTATGTGATGCGTAAATCTGAACAGCACATCGACTTTGACCTTGATCTTGCAGTTTCTCAAAGCAAAGACAATGCGGTGTATTACATCCAATATGCGCATGCACGTATTTGCCGTATGTTAGAAAAAGCAGCGACAACGGGTCTTAATTTAGACCTAAGCGCAGCACGCGAACATGCCAACCGTTTAGAACTCGATGCTGAAACCGAGATCTTGTCTAAACTTGCCGCTTATCCAGATATTCTGGTACGTGCAGCCAATGCCTATGAACCGCATCAGATTGGTAACTACCTCAAAGAGTTAGCTGCCCTGTTCCATGCTTGGTACAATGAACATAAAGTATTGGGCGATGATGTTGAATTGACACAAGCGCGTTTATTGCTTTCAATCAACGTACAGCAAGTGTTACGCAATGGCTTAGAATTGCTCGGTGTATCCGCTCCTGAAGCCATGTAATAAAGTGAAGCGAAGCTTCACACATGGCTGCAAGACCGAAAGCTATGCTTGAGGTGGGCTGTAAAACAGCAAAGCTTAAAGCCATGTAAACTTAAGCCATCATTTTTAAACAATATGGTAAACAAAGCATTATTTTTAAACATAATGCTTTGTTTTTAAGTAAATTCAAGTTACAAATAAACGAATAGGATCAAGAGGAATTTCCGGTGTTTGGAAAAACGCAACGTGGTGTATCTGAACGACCAAACAAGCCTAAAAAACCGCTCATTCCGAAGTGGTTAGGAATGCTTGTCGCTATTCTTGCGATCCTATGTGCAGCTGTCATGCTGATGCTTTGGCAGCCTTGGCAACCTGTCCCAACCAAAAATCAGGTTACTTCCGAGCATTACCAAGAAGAAAACACCAATAAAGACTACCGTTTCTATGATTTGCTCCCTCAGCAGCAAGTCACACCAATCCCTGAACAGGCGGTGCCAGAGACCAAGCAACAAGGTAATGTCGTAATTATTGAGTCACCAAAACCTGAAACCACCACAGCAGAAGATCCAGCGGGCCTCACCCCAAGTGAACCTGTTGCACCAGCACGCGCAACCTACATTTTACAAGTACGCAGCTATCCTGATCCTGATAGTGCGGATGCACGTCGTGCAGAAATCATCTTGAATGGCTTGTCTGCGGATGTGGTAAAAAGTGTTGAAAATGGTCAGACATGGTATCGCGTTTTCTCTGGCCCTTATGATAGCCAAGAGTCGGCGCTTGCAGCTCAACAAACATTACAACATAGTGGCATTGATTCAATCGTAATTAAACACTAACTGGATATCTAATAAAAAAGGGAGCGAGTTGCTCCCTTTTTTACTGTTCAGATTTAGGCACATTGCGAATGCAAGCTTTTCTGCTCTGCCTTTTGAAATGCAGAACGTTGCTGTACACGCTGTACAAAGGCCTGAATATTCGGATACTTACCATGCAAACGGTTTTGAATCGCAATTAATGGAAATGCCATTTGAATATCTGCGAAGGAAAAATCTCCCGCAAAATAATCATGTTCTGATAAATATTGCTCAAGGTACAGAATATGTTCTTTCACCCGTGGACGAACAAAACTTGCTTTTACACCACCTGTAATTTTTTCGGCAATCGGACGAATCACCCAAGGTACATGTTTGCTGACACTATTCATCACCAAAGTCATGACCAATAAAGGCATTAAAGAGCCTTCTGCATAGTGCATCCAGTAAGCATATTGCCGATGTTCTTTAGTTGATTGTGGTTTGAATAGCTGTTGTGAATCATATTCTTGCTGCAAATAATCCAGGATCACAGCAGACTCAACAATCACCTCTTGATCATCTACCAAAATCGGGGCTTTACCTAAAGGATGAATATTCTTGAGGCTCTCAGGTGCGCCATAACTCGGCAACCTTTGATAATACTCAACCTGATAATCAATCCCAAGTTCTTCTAATGCCCACAGGATGCGGAACGAACGTGAGCATTGTAGATAATGTAAGGTAATCATTTTTGTGCCTGCTTTTTTGCTGTGCAATTGCGATTTTAGATCCCTCTCACAATTGCACTTAGAATTATGTTTTGCCCCAGCACAATAGCACTTTAGTCTTAAAGAATCATGGTGTGAATGTCTAAACTACGTAACAAAGTTTTAGTTACTGGTGTTTTGCTACAGACATTGAGAAGTTTTTCTTGCAAGTCTTGTGCAACAGTGTGCTTGAACACAACTCTACGTTCTATACGCTCCTGCTGCTCGCGATTGCTATGAAAATCAACCTCAACTGTAAATTCACCCAGATCGATTTCCTTATGCTGCGCATACATACGCAAGGTGATCATAGTACATGAGGCCAGACTTGCGGTGAGGAAATCATACGGCGCAGGACCTGTATCATGTCCTCCAAACTGCTCAGGCTTATCGGTGAGGAACTGATGTGTACCGCTACTCACCTCACCTTTCCAAGGTTCAGCTAAGGTCAGGACTTTGCTGCTGGCAATGATGCTCATTTTGAAGCCCTCATCTGGTCTGGTAATACTGGAGCTTCTAAGCGCTTGCCTTGATAATCCGGAATTTCACCAAAACGCGCATCATGGTTAATCCAGTCTTCTCGTGCCTGCTGCAAGTCTTGCATGGTACGTCCCACAAAATTCCACCATAGCAAGATTGGAGACTCAAATGGTTCACCTCCAATTAACAGCAAACGATGACCTTGAGTTAACTCAACCTCAATTTCAGTCAATCCAGTTTCAAGCACCACCATGTTATCGGCTGTAAGTTCATGCCCATTTACACGCGCTGTACCTTCCAAAGCCATAAAGGCATATTCAAATTTTGGATTCAATGGAATACGGGTTTTGGTATCGGCTTGTGCCGTTAAATCAACACCGACCAACGGTGTATGCACTTGAACAGGTGATATTGTTTTCAAGAAATCGCCGACCAATACCGTAAATTCAACCTGATCTTTGCTGACCACAGGTAATTCTGGATAATGCTCAAACTTAGGGTCAATATTGAGCTTATCATCTGGCAAGGCAATCCAGAGCTGTGCGGCATGCATTTTAGTTTCACTATCAGGTGCTACTTCAGTATGCGAAATACCTCGACCCGCAGTCATCAAGTTGACTTGTTTTGGACGGATCAACTGTTTTGAACCCAGACTATCGGTATGCATCATGGTGCCTTCAATCATCCAGGTAAAGGTCTGTAAACCAATATGCGGATGTGGCCCAACATCAAGCCCATCGCCAGCAGGAAAGCTCACAGGCCCTGCATGATCAAGGAAACACCATGCGCCGACTAAGCGTTTATGGCGACTCGGTAACGCACGTTTGATGACAGTTCCTTTGCCAATTTCCGCTGAGCGAATGGTAAATTCCTGAATAAATTGATTGATATACGTTTCGCAGTCTTTTGAGTCAGAAATATCGTAGTCATTATTATTGCTCATGATTTTGCTCTCTTTTACCTATGCTATTGCAATGAGTTGTTTTATTGATCTTAACAATACCCACCTCATTCAATATAGTCTTTTGGTAATACGCAGAGTGCCATTCATGAGACAATCCCACCACACGTTCATTCAAATATTAATGAGGTGGCATTTCCACAATCAGGCTGGTCAATCGCCTCACCAAAGGCAAGAAAATCAAAACCAGCGGATAGGCAATCACCCATGAAACCATCCATGTGCTCAGCCATTGATTGATCAATGCTGTTGAAAAACCGAGGTTCATCAACAGATTTGCAAAAGATAAAGTGCCACTCATCAGGCAAGACAAGATGAGCGGGATAATCCATGCCGCATATTGAGCAGGTAATTTACGGATGAATGGTTTGGACGTTTTCAATAGATCAGACTCAATTCAAAGCTGGAAATATTCATGCTGAATTTTTCACTTGCTGTTTTAGGTTCTTCATAAACTGACCAAAGTGCGGCCAGAAATCTTCAAATAGTGGATGATCCCGATGTTCTAGCATGACTTCACTAAACAGTTTTAAGCCAACTGCAAATGACTTGGTGGTTTGATCATCAAAAAATTCGCCCTTCTTTAAACGCTCAACAATCTCGAAAATGTCATCATGATTGCCTGTATAGAATTCCAGACGTTCGGTGTAGGTTGAGGCTTGCCCTTTATTATCTTTTAAGTGTTGGACTGTCACATGATATTGATGTTGTTTCATCGCTATGCTCCAGAATGCTTAAGCATTCTCTTTAATTCCGACCTACATCAGGTCAATTTAATCCTGGTTAAATACAATGTCTAATGAACGCAGCAATTGCGCCCTTTTGATTTTCTGCTGTCGCGCTAACAGCTTTAGTTCCCGCCTATAGCCTCCCAATGGCAATCGCAGCCTGATCAATGTGTTCTGCAATTTGATGAATCTGTTCAGGCTTTAAATCCGCAACATTCAGCTTTAAACGCAATGCGGTTTTAAGGTTCTCCATAGCACGATGGATATCAATCAGTTGATCATTATTATGAATTTCACGTCTCAAGCGTAATTTTTGCAGGAGCGCCAGCAGCATCTCTTGCTGTTCTTTTAGATAAGTTTCGCCATATTCGGTGACTTGATATTGCTTACGTTCAGCATCGAGTAATGAGATGCAATTCATTTCTTCCAATGCAGTCAAGGTTGGATAAATCGTGCCTGCACTGGGTGAATAACCATCGCCGACCAGATCGCTAATTTCTTTAATAATTTCATAACCATGCTTTGGGCTTTGCTGAATAAGATGCAGCACCAACAGTTTCATTCTGCCAGATTCGAATAGACGCCCACGACGACCAGAACGGTGATGTTCTCTATGCTGGAGATCACGTTCGCTTTCGTGATGATCGGATGCGTGTTTCATCTTTATTTTTCTCGTATTGCTCAAATTATAAATATTAAGATATATCTTAATTTATCTTAAAACAAGTTAAGATATATCTTTAAATTTTAAGATTCTGATATTGAATGAGTTATTTATTTTAAAAATAGAGATTTAGAAAAGTTAAGTCATAAAAAAGAGTGCATAAGCACTCTTTTAACAACATTCATCTCGATTAAAACCGCTTTGTATAGCTCACAAAAAAACGATTTTCACTAAAGTCATTTCCATGTTTTACATCATAATCAATACGTAAGTACTGAAGTGCAAAGCCTTTTAAAGAGGGCTGTTGAAATGCATAATTTAAAATAACATTTGATTCAGTTTCATGGTTTTTCTCACCATTGGCCGTTTTAAAGTCATGTCCATACACATATTTGACTAGAGCATTCAGACCCGGAACATAATCTTTAAAATCATAACCGTACATCACATGATATGACTTTTCATCCTTTTTAAAGAATCCTGTGGTATTCCAGTTAATAAAATACAGTTCAGGCAAAAAACCATCAGGCAAAGGATACGCTGATTCACCAATAATTTGCTGGTAACCCATGCCAAAGCTCTGGTTATTCACTTTTAGCATTTCCAGCAACCCAAGATTTTGGGCATCAATCTTGAAGTGATTGCCATCATTTTTGGCATTAAAATATTTAAGCTTGGAATTAAGCGAAAAACTTGGCTGTTTCCATATATGCTCTAGACCAACATAGTGTTTGTTATATAAATCTTCCAGATTTCCAAAATAGTACTCCCCTTTTAGGCTAGGTGTGAACTGATAACGCAGATCAAGATAATTCAAGCCATCAGAGTATTCAGTTTGACCATTCGAGGTAAAGGAGAAGCGCCGAAAGTCCTCTTCATTACGTGGAGAAACTTTTTCTACCCGTCCAATTTCAGCATACAACTGATCAGAAAGCTGCGACTTTAAATTTGTTCCCCAGTAAGACGTAATTAACTGACGGCTAGCATCTGAAGTGGTTACGGGCAAATCTAGCCATAATTCACCCACACTCAGCAGAGTTTTGTCATAAGCGAGTTTTAAAGTCGCTCCATATTTTAGATAGTCACTTGCCTGCGATTGAGTTTGTCTATCAAAAGGTAAAACTGTATCAGAGACATGCTTATCGGCACTTAAACGGACAGCATATTGAACCGAAGCATCAGCCCCAATCCGAATCGGCTGATCTAAAATATGTAAAGGGGTATCGCGCAAATTTGAGGTATAAAACAATGAAGCCCCTTGAGACCAGCTTCCAAAATCTTTGACCTCTGGATTCTGATAATCTCGATTGATCAGCGCATTCTTTAAAGTAAATTTCCATTCATCCTGAATAGGCTGATTTGGATCAAAAGCCCACAATGTCGGGCTTACACCAGAAATCAATGTGCATAAACCAAACGTTAGCGTATGTCTTTTTAGCGTGTACATAAGATAGGTCATCCATAGCAAAGATGCTGTATCATCCTTTGAGACAGCAATTTATTTTTAGGGTGATTATTTGACCTTAGCCTAAAGCGGTTGCAATCTTAGGCTGGTCTTTTTTAAGGCGTTTAATCAATAGCATTGAGATAGCGGCACAAAATGCAGGGATCGCAAGAAGGCTCAAAATCGTAAAACTGGATAGATCTAATGACATTAACCAGCCCCCCATGATTGATCCGACGACAGAGCCTGCCCGTCCAGCCGCATTGGCCCAACTTACCCCTGTAGCACGGCAATGGGTTGGATAAAAACCCGATGAAAAAGCATTTGCACCCACTTGTGAACCACTAATCCCTACGCCCACCCCAAACATGGCAAGCATCAATAACAAGGTATTCGCATGTTCAATCCCAAAACCTAAACAGATGAGGAACATCCCGCCTAAAACATAAGCACTGCTGAGGATTCTGGTGGCATCTGACTTATCCATGAGTAAGCCCAATACGATGGCACCTATGGTTCCACCCACCTGAAAGATAGAAGTGAGCCACGATGCATGAGACAAATTAAAACCTGCATTGGTCAGTAAAGTTGGCATCCAACTTGAGATCATATAAATAATCAGCAAGCTCATAAAAAAGGTGAACCAAATCAAAAAAGTGCCCAAAGCCAGCCCTTTACCGAACAAGTCTTTTAAACTCGACTTTTCCACTTCATTTACAGGGGCTACCAGAGCTGGAATGTTGCTGGCGTGCGGCGCAATACGGTGCATGATACTTTCAATTTTCTTTATACTTTTCTTTTTCAAAACTAAAAAGCGAAGCGATTCAGGTAATAGAAAATACAAAAATGGAACCATACATAACGGCGCAAAGCCCCCGATCAATAAAATGCCCTGCCAACCCATCTGCGGTAAAAGTTGAGCAGAAAAAATCCCGCCCAGTGCTGAACCAATCGTAAATCCACAAAACATCATGGTGACCAAATTAGAACGGCGAGAAGTAGGCGCATATTCTGAGGTTAAGGTAATCGCATTCGGCAGCGCTCCCCCTAGACCTAATCCAGTCACAAATCGCCAAATAATCAGCGTTTGAAGGTCGGATGAAAAGGCTGCAAAAATACTGGCACAACCAAACATGATCACCGAACCAATCAAAATCGGTTTACGTCCTAATTTGTCAGATAAAGGGCCAAAAATAAGTGCGCCCGCCATCAGTCCAAATAAACCTGCGCCAAATAACGGCGCGAGTTCAGTGGTTTGTAATCCCCACTCAGCCTTTAATGCAGGCGCAATAAAGCCCACTGCTGCGGTATCAAAACCGTCAATTGCAACAATGAGAAAGCATAAACAAGTAATGAGTTTCTGTAGGGTTGATAACGGCATTTCATCAATAAAATGTTGTACATCCATGCTTTGCCTAGACATATTTACTCCTTTTGCCAATACCATGGCACTTGCAATCCTTAGCGAAGATGTCCAGTTTTATTTATTCTTTGATCTGGACATCTGGTTATCTCCTCAAATTAGGACGATCACTTGACGTTTACAGTGATACCCGTCAGCCCTGTAATTTCGGCACGCATCACATCACCACGCACCACAGCACCTACGCCTTCAGGTGTTCCTGTAAAAATCAAATCACCAGCTTTAAGTTCAAATAAAGTTGACAGGTTGGCAATGGTTTCAGAAACAGACCAAATCAAATGACTAATATCACTATGCTGTTCAGTTTTACCGTTGACGGTTAAATGAATATCCGCCTGATTGAGTTCACCGACTTCCGAAATTGGATGAATTGGACCAATGGGTGCAGAAAAATCAAAAGCCTTTCCAACTTCCCATGGCCGTCCCTGTTCACGCATATTCATTTGCAAATCACGGCGCGTCATGTCCAAGCCTACTGCGTAGCCATAAATATATTTTGCTGCATCCTCTACCGAGACATTCTTGGCATCTTGTCCAATCGCAACCACAAGCTCAATTTCATAGTGATAGTTAGACGTTTCAGTTGGATATGGAATATCTACCGCTTCCTTTTGAACAGGTACAATTGATTCCAGATCATTTGGCTTACAGAAAAAGAAGGGAGGATCACGATGATCAAAGCCCATTTCACGGGCATGTGCTGCATAATTACGCCCCACACAGTAAACACGACGTACGGGAAATCGCAGTTCTGAGCCATGAATAAATAGGCCCGCTGGTGTCATTGGCTGGAAAATAAATGACATGGCTTGTTCCTTTTTGATAATAGATTCACATACGAGACTTAAAAAGCATCTGCCTGCTGTTCAGGTGCAGCTTTTTGAAACGCCTCAAGCGTCATACAATGCTGATAAACTTCATGAATCAGTGGATAGGCTGAAAGGTCGAGGTTGAAACGCTGGGCAGATACAACTTGTGGAACTAAATAGGCATCTGCAATGGTCGGTTGCTTGCCATAGCAGAACTTTCCTCGATTCTGGTCTTGTTCCAAAATATGCTCTAAAGCAGCAAATCCATCCTGAATCCATCTGGTACACCACGCATTTACCTGACTCTCATCCAGACCAAGCTGGCGTAGATACTCCAGTACACGCTTATTGTTTAGAGGATGAATATCGCAGCCTATCAAGGCCGCAATAGCACGTATCTTTTCTTTAGCAAGCGCATCTGTAGGCAACAAGGCCGGCTCAGGGTATTGCTCCTCAAGCCATTCAATGATCGCGGGACTTTGTAATAATCTCTCGGATCCTGTATCCAGTACTGGCACAAAACCTTGTGGATTCAGCGCCTTAAATTCCGATTGATGGTGTTCATTTTTGGCCAGAGAGATATATTCCATCTCATAATTCAATCCTTTTAGATTCAGGATGATACGGGTACGATGCGATGTCCCGCTGCGGAAAAAACTATAAAGTTTCATATTCCAGCCTCCTCAACCGCAACCTTTGTAAAGCGTTCATGGCTCAGCTGACGCTCACGTACTGAATAAAGTCCTAACTTACGTTGCAAAGGGGCTTCATCTGCAATAAAGACATAACATGGCTGCTCAGATGTATTGATTAAATCAATAGCAGCAAAACAAGGGGCACATGCGGTATCGGCTTTGGCCAAACTAAAATGTTGCTGATCTATATTGATCTTTAGCTCGCCTTCAATGACATGAAAGACCTGTGCAGTAGAACGCAAAGGTAAAGATACCGTCTCTTTGGCACGTAACAATAAAGCGGAATAGCCCAAAATATTTTGACAATCGCGGCCTGTTTCAGGATTAACATATGCGACCTGTATCACCTCTTGCCGCGTTGTGCCTGCAGCTAAAGCGTCCAGCACTTTTTTGGTATCCTTCCATGCATAACGCAACATTGGATAAACAGCGTCTTCACGAATGAAATGAGGGGTTGGGACAATCCCTGCCGCATAATTATGGGTGCTTCCCTGATTAATCCGATCAACTTCTTGACGGCGTCCTTCTTCTACAAAAGAAGCCTCCATGTAATAAACCAGAGGGAGATCCAGAATATCCATCCAGATGACTGGCTGATCCCCGTCATGCCCATGTTCGTGCCACAGCCCAGAAGGCGTCAGGATCATATCACCATGCTCCATGAGGCATTTTTGTCCTTCAACCGTGGTGTAAGCCCCCTCACCTTCGATAATTAATCTCACCGCATTCGGTGTATGTCTATGCGCTGGTGCCCATTCCTTAGGAAGTAACAATTGCATCCCCAAATACATGGCAGGACTGACTTTCATATTGTCCAAACCATGCCCTGGATTTGCGAGAGCCAAAACTCGACGCTCGGCCTTTTCAATCGGGGCTAGCTCACCCGCCTGTAATAACAAAGGTTTAATTTGGTGGAAATACCAAGCAGTTGCGAGAGTGTGTGGCTGTGGGGCATGAGGGGGGATAAAGTTTCTTAAATTAGGCCATAATGGCACCAGATTAGATGCCTCAAGTTGTTCACGATAACGTTCAGGTAGTTCTTCTAATGTGCCTAACTGTTCCATTTTTCATTCCTTTCTTGTTGCATTAAGCGCAATCCCAATGCCCATAATTTCATCAAAATCTGGTATTGGCTCAATGTAACAATCAGGATGTGTTGAATCTATGCACAAAAAACAATAGGCTGTATTGATAAAATCAATACGGTGATTCATTGATATGTTTGATCTGGATACACGACTGCTCAAAATTTTCTTTGAAATCTATCAATACAAAAGTATTTCCAAAGCGGCTGAACAACTTGAAATTGGGCAGCCAACCTTAAGCATTGCCCTGAATAAACTGAGAGCACATTTTCATGATCCATTGTTTGTACGCATTGGAAATAAAATGCAGCCCACCGAATTGGCTCAACAACTCTACCCAATGATCGTAGAAATCTTGAACCGCTTAAAACTGGTAGAAAATTACAATATCGATTTTGACCCGCAGACCTCAGCCTATCAATTTCGCATTAGCATGACCGATATCAGTCATTTGGTGTTTTTACCTCGTCTGATTAATTATTTACGTCAGCATGCACCTTCAATTCGTCTGGAAATTCTACCCATTGATAGCCAGACCGCACTTATGATGTCGAATGGAGATATTGACCTCGCCATTGGTTTCCTACCACAGCTCGAAGCGGGTTTTTATCAGCAGACCTTTTTTCAGCAACATTACACTTGTATTGCCAGTCAACAACATCCAAGGCTTACAGGTACACACCTTTCATCCGAGGATTTTTGCCAGGAGTTACATGTTGACATTTTGGCAACTGGAGGACATTTTGTGGTTGAGCATGAACTACAAAAACATGGCGTGAATCGAAATATTCTGGTGCGTTTACCCAGCTATCTAGGCGTGGGGCTTATCGTCAGAGATACAGATGCGATTGCGACGATCCCAAATTATCTGGCTCAGGTATTAATGTCACAAGGAGGATTCAAAAGTTTTGATCCTCCTTATCAATTTCCTCAGTTCAGTGTAAAGCAGCATTGGCACTCGCGTGTGCATCAGACACCAAGTAACCAATGGCTAAGACAGGTTTGTTTTAAGCTGTTCTCATCATAAATAAAGCGCATCAGGCAGACGCTAGCCGTCCCCCTCACACTTTATTCAGATCCAGTGATGCCTGTTGAAATGGTGATATGTTTGTACTCAATAAAATCATCCATCGCAGCCATTCCATTCATTCGTCCTAAGCCCGAATTTTTAAAACCACCTTCTTCAAACTCGTCATAAACGACAGCCCAGTCGTTAATCCAAACGGTTCCAGCTTCAAGTTCAGCCGCCACTCGCAATGGCAAATTAACATCTCGACTCCAGACCGACGCAGCTAATCCATATTGATTGTCATTTGCCAGCTCAATCGCTTCCTCTTCGGTATCAAATACCTGTACAGTCAAAACAGGGCCAAAGGTTTCTTCCTGAATAATTTGAAGTGAATTGTCATGCACTTCTAGGAAGGTAGGACGATAAAAAGCACCTTTTGCCAATTCACCTTCCGTGACTGGCCCACCACGAACAATCACTTTAGCGCCTTCCGCAATCGCCTTTTCGACAGTGGCATTCACGCGTTCCACATTATTCTTATCGATTAATGGCCCCATATCACTGTTTGGATCGGTGGCTGGGCCAACGCTGACTGCACTTAAACGTTGCGCCAGTTTTTGTTTCAACTCCTCTGCAATTTCACGCTGTACCAGCAAACGTGAACCTGTCATACAAAATTGTCCTGCAAAAATCGTCACTGCTTTTTCTAGCTTCGGCAAAACCAGATCCAGATCTGCATCCTTGAATACGATCATTGGAGTTTTACCGCCTAATTCCAGACCAAACCTCTTCAAATGTTGGGCACCTGCTGCTGAAATGGTCTTGCCTGTTGCGGTACTCCCTGTAAAACTGATCACAGGGACATCTGGCGAGTCAATCAGCAGGCGAGCTCCAAGATTTTTAGATTCACTAAATAAATGAATCACCCCTTTTGGCAGAGCGGGTAGTTCCGAAAAAATTCGGGCAATGAGTGCATTTGTTTGGGCAGTTTGACCAGGCATCTTAATGACCGCTGTCACCCCTGCGGCTAAAGCTGGCGCGAGTGAACGAACCATCAACACAACAGGAGAATTCCACGGCACAATAATACCTGCTACCCCCATCGGTTCACGTAAAACCATTGAGTAGCTTCCTGGCTTGGGTTCCAGTGCGCGTCCATACTCTGTCAACGTCACAGCAGCATAGTAACGTAACTTGGCAGGAATCATCGTGACTTCAAAAGTTGCTTCAGGCTTAATTTTTCCATTTTCAGTTGCAAGAATCTCAATCAGCTCATCAGCATATCGCTCAAACGCATCTGCCATCTCATTCAGGACTTTTGCTCTCAAATGACGATCACGCTTCCAGCCTGACTTCTTAAATACGGTTTTAGCAGCAGAAATGGCTTGTTCTACCTGTTCTGTAGTGACATCTGCATACTGCCCAATTACTTCATATGTTGCAGGATTGATGGACTGTACGTACTGTTGAGAGTCAATCCATTCACCATTAATCCAGTTCTTCGCGAGTCTATCCATTTGTACATCCTAAAATGAAAACAAGAGAGGATCAGCTTAGATATTCCATCTAATATTCTTATTTTTACCGTACTTAACTCTGCCTTCTGACTAGCTTCAGCTCAGGGACTTTATGAGCCACAGGATGAGTCATTGCATTGATTCGGTAAAATCTGACAACTGAAATCCCAATCTTCTCTGACGTCAACTGATAAGCAGGTCGATTTCAAAGAGAGAAAAATACCCTAACAAATGAAGTTTTTTATCCACTAGACCACAATCAACAAAAGCTGGATTCGTTTTTTTCGAACGATCACTTAAACCGACTGCTGTAGGTTTTTTTGAATGGCGATATCCCAACTTGGGGTATGCCCGATTTTTTTTGATAGAAATTGAACCAGAGCCTGAATCTTTGGTGAAGCCCGATTTGATACGCGATAAACGACGGATATATTGCCTCCCGATGGAGAAAATGCGGGCAAGATGACTTTGAGTTGTTGCTGGCAGATTGCATCAGCTGCCAAAAAACCGGGCAAAATCGCTATCCCTAACCCCAGTTTTGCGGCCTCAAGTAATTGATGTCCACTGTCACTCCGCATATAAGGAGAAATCCGGAAAAACGCCCTTTCCCCATCTACGGGCAATTGCCACATCCCATGAGGTTCACGCGGCAAGTAAAGCAAACCTCGATGACGGAAAAGCTCATTTGGATGTGTTGGAGTACCATGGGTCTGTAAATAATCTGGGCTCGCACAAATATAATGACGATTTTCAGCAATGGTTTGGCTGATCAAGTTAGAGTCAGGCAACTCTCCCATACGAATGGCCACATCATAATTTCCATTATTCAAATTCACAAAATAATCAGACGACTCTATATCCAGTTTCAGATCAGGATACATTTTCATGAATTCTGCCAGATCAGCAGCCAGATACCGAATGCTAAACCCCTGAGGTACAGATAAGCGGAAGTTACCTCTTAAATGATCATGGTGAGCGCTGATTGACTCTTCGAGATGACTGAGCTCAGCTAAAATCTTGATGGACTGCTGATAAAACTCCTGTCCCGCATCTGTACATTGCATGGTTCTGCCACGATGAATAAGTGCCGTAGCCAAACGTTGTTCGAGTTGTTGAATCCGCTGGCTCACGACAGATTTTGTAATACCTAAACGCTTTGCAGCATTGGTAATGCTTCCTGCTTCAATGACAGCAATATAGGTCTGCATTTCTATAATCTGATTCAAACACACCCCCAAAGCGGGTTTTATTTAAGACAGATATTAGGTCTAAGCAAGCCAATTTGAATAGTCTGTTATTGCAATACTCAGTCTTATTCCTGAAACGACCTGAAAAATATCCTTTATTGTTTTATTTTCAGGCCCTTTTTATCAAAAAGAGTCTCTATGTGCTGACTCAGAAAATCAACGATAGGCTGTAACGCTTGATGCTGACTTGGCCAGTCCTGTTTTGTCATCTCGCCTTTATACTCTTGCACCATTCGTTGTAAAACAGGCTGATCTTTTTCCTCGAGTTGAGCGATCACCCATTGGGCCGCATGCGACTTAGAAACAATCTCCCCCAGACTCAAACTAAAATAGATTCGGCATAAGGTTAAAATCTGGTTACGTTCATCACCATCTTCATCCCAATGTGCCACTATTGATGGATAAAGGCCTGCCATCGCTTGCCAAAGTTGCTGACCTGGAATCTCATCTGACCAACTTGTTAAATCAGGCCCAAATAACGTTCGGTGATGCATGTGCGCTTTCTTTAACAAGATACTGATGTCTGGATCATTTTGTGCTGACAACTCACCTCCATCGACGAGTTCCTCACGCAACCATTCCCCAAACTGTAATTCATAATTTAAAGGATATCTGCCTGAAATCACTTCTTCTTTGAGCAAGACAGTTACTTCAAGTGCTCGTTGCAATCCACCAATTGGATGTGAAAGCGTTAATAAGGCTTGTGCAAGCTGCTGTCGCTGAACGTGTGTCAGAGGTTGAGTCACAACGACCAGAAGATCCAGATCACTTTCCGGGCCTAAGCCGCCATCAACAGCCGAACCATACAAGTAAATCGCAAATAATGCTTCTGCAAATAGAGCATGTAAATATTCTTGTAACTGCTGAAGCTGAAATTTTTCTGACATTTTCAATCTCCTGAACAGCCGAGCAACTGACATAAAAAAAGGCAGGATTTAATCCTGCCTTTTCATTTCATTATTCCCACTCAATCGTTGCTGGTGGTTTAGATGACACGTCATATACAACACGTGAAACATCTTTAATTTCGTTCATGATACGGGTTGAGATTTTATCAACCAATTCGTATGGCAAGTGAGCAAAACGCGCTGTCATAAAGTCAACTGTTTCAACCGCACGAAGTGCAATCACCCATGCATAACGACGACCATCACCGACAACACCTACTGATTTCACAGGTTGGAATACTGCAAATGCTTGTGCAGTTTTGTCGTACCAGCCGCTGTCACGAAGTTCTTGCATAAAGATGTCATCAGCAAGACGAAGAATATCAGCATATTCTTTTTTCACTTCACCCAAGATACGCACGCCCAAACCTGGACCTGGGAATGGATGACGGTAAATCATGCTGTGCGGTAAACCAAGTGTTGTACCTAATTTACGTACTTCATCTTTGAACAAGTCACGTAATGGCTCAACCAGATCAAACGCTAGGTCTTCTGGTAAACCACCCACGTTGTGATGTGATTTGATCACGTGCGCCTTACCTTGTTTGCTTGCAGCAGATTCGATCACGTCTGGGTAAATCGTACCTTGTGCCAAGAATTTCACGCCATCAAGTTTACGTGCTTCTTCTGCAAATACTTCGATAAATTCACGACCAATGATTTTACGTTTTTTCTCAGGATCAACTTCACCCGCCAATGCAGACAAGAAACGTTGTTCAGCATCTGCACGGATCACACGGATACCCATGTTGTCTGCAAACATTTGCATCACTTGATCACCTTCGTTTAAACGAAGTAAACCATTGTCTACAAATACGCACGTTAACTGGTCGCCAATCGCTTTGTGTAATAACGCAGCAACGACTGATGAATCCACACCACCAGATAAACCTAATAGAACTTTTTCATCACCAATTTGTGCGCGTAACTGTTCTACACGTAAATCGATGATGTGTTCAGGTGTCCACAGACCACGGCAACCACAAATCTTGTGTACAAAGTTAGACAGTAACTCAGCGCCTTTGGCAGTGTGTGTTACTTCTGGATGGAACTGTACGCCATAGAAACGACGAGTTTCATCACTCACCGCAGCAAATGGGCAGCTTGGGGTGCTTGCAGTAACCTGGAAACCTTCTGGAATCGCACTTACTTTATCGCCATGACTCATCCATACGTGAAGCTGGTTCTCGCGATCTTGCAAGTTACCAATCAGATTGTCACGTACCAGAATATCAACTTCTGCATAACCAAACTCATGTACTGTACCCGGCTCTACTTTACCGCCAAGCTGTTCAGACATGGTTTGTAAACCATAGCAAATACCCAACACTGGTACACCAAGTTCAAATACAACTTGCGGTGCGCGTGGGCTTCCTTCTTCATGTACGCTCTCAGGGCCACCTGATAAAATAATCCCGTTCGGATTAAACGCACGAATGTCTTCTTCAGACATATCGAATGCATACATTTCAGAATAGACACCTGCTTCACGTACACGACGTGCAATGAGCTGGCTATATTGAGAGCCGAAATCCAGAATAAGGATACGATCTTCAGTAATTTGAGTATTGGTCGTCATGGTTCATCTTAAAGGCAAATGAATTAAGCGCCACATTCTAACATTTTTCACGCTTTGACGCACCGCAATTCATCATCTATCTTGCATTTTAATCTGGCCTTGCCATCAGCCCTGATATTTAAACTAAAATTTCTCCACAAGCCACTTATTTAAGCGATTTAAATCAACAAAACTCACCGATTCTGCTCAACACAAAACAAAAATTGGTGCTAAGATGATGGCTCGAAATAGGGATTACCATGGAAAGGTATTCAATCGACAGCATCGTTGCCTTTTTATGCGATTGTGATGTCCTTAATTAAAGGAAAAATAAAAAGGTAATACAGCATCTCAAGGTCTTGGTAGATCACCAATGTCCTAAAATATTTTACTATCATCTAGCGCTTGCCCGACCACGAGCAACAATTAGGACTTGAAGGACCAATAAAATAATGTTTCAAGAAATGATTGCGGATTTTCACCAAAATTTCTGGCTATATATTTCCATTCCATTTATCAGCGGCTTTATTGGTTATGTGACCAAAGTCATTGCGATTCAAATGATGTTTTCTCCCCTCGAATTTAAAGGGTTGAGATTATTTGGACTTCCACTCGGATGGCAAGGGATTGTGCCACGCAAAGCTGAAAAAATGGCGACCACAGCCGTTGAGCTAATGACCTCCAAGCTCATCAAACCTGAAGAAATCTTTGCCAGACTCGACCCCAAACGTATTGCACAGGAAATTGAAAAACCGTTAATGGCGGCTGCCGAGGATATTACTCGTGAAGTCGCACAGCAATATCAGCCCGGTTTATGGGAAGGCATGCCAGAGTTTGCCCGCCAAAGACTGATTAAGCGGGTTCAGGCCAAAGCCCCTGAAATTGTTGAACACATTATGAGTGAAGTACAGAAGGATGTTGCCAAGTACTTCGATATCAAGCATATGGTGGTTAACAACCTGCTCAAAGATAAGCGTCTTCTGAATGAAATCTTTAAAAAAGTCGGCAAACAGGAATTCAAATTCTTTAGTAATGTCGGTTTTGTATTTGGTTTCGCGATTGGTGTGGTGCAAATGCTGTGCTGGATCGTCACGCAAGGTAAATATCCGTGGATGTTGCCGATGTTTGGCGGCTTCGTCGGTTTCTTTAGTGACTGGATGGCCCTGCAAATGATGTTCCGCCCGTTATATCCGAAAAAGATCATGGGCTATACGTGGCAAGGTTTATTCATTAAACGTCAGAATGAAGTGGCGGCTGATTATGCTGCGTTGATTTCAAAACAGTTACTCACCTCTCGCAACATGATGGAAGAACTATTTTCGGGTACACATTCAGACAAAGTCATTGAACTGGTAAGCCGTCAGGTCAAACAGGAAATTGATTTACAGGCAGGTATTGTTCGACCACTGGTGGTCTATGCAATCGGCGGTGAGAAATATCAAAACCTGAAAGCTGATGTGGCTGAACGTATTTTAAAACAGCTTCCAGACACCATGCGCTACGTTGAATCTTATGCTGAAGACGCGATGAATGTACGCAATACCTTGGTTGAGCGCATGCAGAAACTAAGCCCCGAAGAATTCGAAGGAATGCTGCGTCCAGCCTTTAAAGAAGACGAATGGTCTTTGATTATTGTCGGTGCGGTGCTTGGTTTCCTTGTCGGGGAAATGCAGATTCACTTTATGCTTTAAAAAATATGATACCCAATAAAAAAGGAAGCTTCAGCTTCCTTTTTTTAATTAATGGGCATGTTTTTCAATTTTGACAACTTCGATATCAGTTGGCTTATAACGATGCGTATCAACTTCACCGACGAGACGCACATGATCACCGACTTTTAGGTTTGCTTGACGCCAGATATCATCATCAATTTCGACACCAATCGTCCCGCTCTTGTCTTTAAACTCATAATGATCACCTTTCAAATGTTTAGTGATCTGGCCTGTCAATGTAATGCCAGTTTCATCAGCAAGTTTTGCCACCTGACTGACGGTTACGACATTCTTCGCCGCCTCCTGCACAATGACATGGTCATCTTTACCTGCCCAAGTCGCTGTTGATAATCCCGCTAAAACCACAATCCCACAACTCGCGATGATTTTTTTCATTTCATTTCCTGTTTTGTTCTAAAGTCTTATGATCTAAACAGAAATAGTCGCTCATGTCGGCTTAAGTTTGTAATCAAGCGTAATTCATGTAAGTCATACAGAGGCTTAGCCCCACTGATGAAAGCGGGGCAATGTATTGCAATGTTATTTTTCAATCAGATGATCAAGGCTAAAACGACCTGCACCATACAACATAAGCGCGAAGAAACCACCTGCCATCGCAAAGTTCTTCATAAAGTTAATCGCATCTTCGGCACCGTTATGAAAAATAAATGCAGTGAGAATGCTAAAGATACCTAAGCCCAGCGATGCAAAACGTGTCTGGAAGCCAAACAGTAAAGCCAGACCACCACCGAACTCCATCAGAATCACCAGCGGAAGTAACGCAGCTGGTACGCCCATTGATTCCATATAGCCAGCAGTACCTGCATAACCTACAATCTTGCCCCAACCAGCAACAAGAAAAATATAAGCCAGTAATAAACGTGCAACTAAAATGACACCATTTGCTACGCCAGATTGCGTTACGATATTTTTTACAACAACATTCGGATTAAACATGGTTGGTTCCACACTGTTTGTTTTTTAACATGTAGCCAGTTTATGTATCTTTGTTTATGCAATAAACACCATATTAGTTAACATATCGTTCTTTATTTGCAACAATAAAAAGATTAAATCAGCTTCCCGATCAAATGTTTCCCTTGCAAAGTTACTAATTAATTAGCTTTTTATACTGACATTCTAATGATGCACTGCTAGGATTTAGTCCACATTTATAGTGTTAACATTTTCATGGAACTCATTGATTTTATTCTGCACGTTGACGAACACCTTTTAGAATTTATTACCAATTATGGCGTGTGGATTTATGCCATTTTATTTTTAATTATTTTTGTTGAAACTGGTTTGGTGGTGATGCCATTTTTACCAGGTGACAGTCTGTTATTTGCAGCAGGTGCGTTGGCTGCTTCAACAGGTGCAATGGATCCATGGGTTTTAGGTATTTTATTATTTATCGCAGCGGTACTCGGCGATACCGTAAATTACCACATTGGTCGCTACATTGGGCCACGCGTTTTTGAAACCAATTCTCGTTTTATCAATAAACAACATCTGATCAAGACCCAGCATTTCTTTGAACGTCATGGCGGTAAAACGATTATTTTTGCCCGTTTTGTACCCTTTGCCCGTACTTTTGCTCCATTCGTTGCAGGTGCAGGCAGCATGAACTATAAGTATTTCCTGACCTATAACGTGATTGGCGCATTCTGCTGGATTGCATCGTTTATTACACTGGGTTATTTATTTGGCAACATGCCAATCGTGAAGGATAATTTCACTCACTTAATTTTCGGTATTATTATTATTAGTGTGTTACCGGGCGTGATTGGTTTTATTCGTCAAAAACTGAGTAACCGCAAAGGCCAATAAATCAAATTTCGGTTTAAAACAAACGAAAGATCATTGGTAACATACAAATCAGCAATAACACAGCCGATCCTTTATATAAATGATCGGCTTTAATTCCAATCAAGCTTCCTGCCAATAAAGCACGTCCAAATAACATCCAGAAAATACTGACGGGCAAAAGCACCAGACTAAACACTGCAAAAACGATGGCTGCATTTTCGAGTGAATTCCAGGTTTCGCTTGGGAAAACTCCTGCTGCTAACAAAACCGTTTTCGGGTTCTTTAAGGTCGACATAAACAGTTGTCTTTTACGGATATGCGGATGATGCTGATCGTGTTTTTGTAGATGCGAACTTTTCCAGAGATGAAAAGCCATCCAAAGTACATAGAGCAAACTGGCTGTATGTAAAATCGCGTCTAAAGCAGGCCAGATCGGATCAAAAAGATGAATGAACAGCGCCCATAAACTAATGCCGTACAAATATCCCAACCATTCGATTGGAATAAATTTCATGGTTTTAGGTACACCTTGTTGGTGGGTTGCACTGGCAAGTAAAGCGTTGGTCGGACCTGGAATTAGTAACACTGCCAACATCGCCAAAACAAAAAACCAACTCTCAATCATACACATACCGAACGACTATA
The DNA here is from genome assembly GCF_014635885.1 of Acinetobacter vivianii. Taxonomy (GTDB): domain Bacteria; phylum Pseudomonadota; class Gammaproteobacteria; order Pseudomonadales; family Moraxellaceae; genus Acinetobacter; species Acinetobacter vivianii. The sequence continues at coordinate 98,875 of NZ_BMDR01000008.1, read as the reverse complement.
CATGGGCGCCACCTTAAACGAATTTAGGGCAAAAATACAAATTTCGGTAATAAAAACAGCAGGTAAAATATAGGATTTCAGGATAGATAAATTTTTAAGCGTTTAATTTTTATCATTATTTTTTGAAACATTTTGCGATAATTTAGTTACTTATCACCATAACGAATTATGGTGATAAGGAGGCAAAAATTATGATTTTGGACGTTGTTTTACGATAATCGGGCAGCCTTTAAACTTCGCAGCCTGCACAATCGCATCTTGCTGACCCATCACTTTGGCAAGCTCGGTATTCTTGGTATTCATCGACTGGCCCATATTTACAGAGATAGATGGTCCAAAGCCCCAACCGCCTCGACCCCAGCCACCACCAAGTCCAACACCCACGCCCATACCGGTACGTTTTGGTGTTTCCACACCATTTTCAATATAGAGCTGAATACGGTTGTATTCGGCTTGTAGTTGCTGGCAGTTCAAGGTCTGATATTGCGTAGGTGAAACATAAGCTGGCTTAACCGTTGATGCACAAGCACCCAAGAGCATACTTGCAGCCAAAACAGGCATCCAATATAAGCGTTTCATAGTGTTCTCTTATTTCTTAGATTCAATCTCATTGAACAGCGTGACATAAGCAAGCGTCAATTTATGTTCAGATGCCAAATGAACCAGTGGTAAATTCTTTTGATGTGATTCTTTCATCAAGATCGAGGGCGGCAACATGCTATCGAGCACAGGCAAGCCTTCATCTTTTAATTGTTGAACCACTTCTCGAGGTAATTTTGCCTGAGACTGGAACTGATTGACCACAATTCCCTCAATCTCAAGGCGATCATTATGATCATCTTGGGTTTCGAGGACATTTTCAATCAAAGTTTGTAACGCACGTTTTGAGAACACATCACAATCAAATGGAATCAACACGCGATCTGCTGAAATCAGCGCAGATAAAGTAAAGAAGTTAAAGGCAGGTGGTGTATCAATAAAGATACGGTCATAACGCGCGCTCAGTGACTGAATTGAATCACGTAATTTATAAATTTTATGTTTACTTTCCAGTGCATGCTCTAGACTGCCCAGACTTGGACTGGCAGGAATGACATCCAGATTTTCAAATGACGAGCGGTGAACAAAACTATCCAGACCTTTGCCACGAGGTGCTTTTAAAATTGAACCAATGGCATTGCCAATCAGGCCTTTTTGCTGTGTAGTGCCTAAAACATCATCAAAGAAATTTTCAATATTGGGTTCTAACGCTGCTTTGTCCGCAGAATAGGTTGCATCTTCACCTAACAGGTACTGACTCGAATTTGCTTGTGGATCAAGATCAATGACCAGTGTTCTCAGGCCCTGTTTTGCACTAATTGCGGCCAGATTAACGGTAATACTTGATTTCCCCACACCACCTTTCTGGTTAAACACCACACGCGTTAACATGATTTCCCTCTACCCTATTTTTTAAACTGCACGCAGTTTAACCTAGTGCAAAAACAATTTCTAAAACAATGTCCAACAATCAGGCAAAAACCGGTTTAATCATCACAAGACCGAGAATCCCGACCATAGCCACTGTACCAATCAACAAACCTGCACGGCGTTGTTCCAATAAGATACTGCTGTCTTGCTTATAGGTTTTGATCAATGACGACCACAATACAAAGAACAAGATGACTTTGGCATAGAACCACGGCTGTACATCAAAGTTCTTCATCGCCAGTAAGATCGCACCCGTAACAATAATCAGGGTCAACGATAAATGCTGTAAGCCAATCATCGCTTTACGGGCCTTTAGATTAGGTTGCTGATCCTGTACACCCACAAATAATGTTGAACCGCGTAATACAAAAGCAATAATCAGCAAGCTCATTGCAATCATATGAATCATTTTAGTGATGAAATGTAGGTCCATGATCCTTCCTTAACCTTTTGGTGCATGTGCACATTCAGGGCTAGCAGGTGCTTCACCTTGCCATTCATCTGGTACATAAGCATGAATTGCCAAAGCATGGATACGACCTGGGCTCATTAATTCCGCTGCAACGGCATAAATTTTTTGATGACGCTGTACCAGACGCAAGCCTTTAAATTCATCGCTCACCACAATCACTTTGAAATGTGATTCTTTACCTGGGAAATAACCGCCATGCCCCGCTGACTCATTGAGCACTTCGAGATGGGTGGGTGCCAGTGTTTGTAAACGTTCAATCAACTGTTGTTCTAAGTTCATGAGTCAGGCTGTCCGGTCAGATTGAGATAGCTCATTAGTATACATGACCTCACTTGAAGCGAAACTTTTATCCATTTTTTTGCTTTTAAGCTGTTTTTTACATGAAAATGCTTTTATTTTATGCAATTAAACAATTTCTTTGCATAAAGTTGTTGACCCTCATTTTGCTTAATGTATTATAGCTGGCACGCGGGAATAGCTCAGTTGGTAGAGCATAACCTTGCCAAGGTTGGGGTCGCGAGTTCGAGTCTCGTTTCCCGCTCCAGATTGGTTTTTTTAAGTGTAAGTTTTAGTAAAAACTGCTCAATATGCGGGAATAGCTCAGTTGGTAGAGCATAACCTTGCCAAGGTTGGGGTCGCGAGTTCGAGTCTCGTTTCCCGCTCCAAATTTAAAAGGCCCTAGTCGAAAGATTAGGGCTTTTTTCTTTGTCTCAATATTCTGCTCCACGTGGAACATCAAAAATAATGAAGCGCAAATATTGGATCTCTCTTCTTTGCTTATAAATCCTTAAAAATAAAAAGGCGTTCCTCAGCATCGAGCAACACCTTTTCATTTCATTTTGAATAAACAGCTATTCTGTCATCTTGGCTTGCAGTTTGACGCCTTGCTTGTTGTTCTCCGTTGCCAATGCCTGCTGACTGTGATCTCGTGGCATAAATGAAGTGGCAATAATGGCAACAACTGCCATCGAACCGATATACAACATGATCAAGTAAGGATTTCCACCGCCAACGCTCAATAATTTTGTCGCAATCAACGGTGCAAGACCACCACCGACCACACCTGCCAGCTGTACCGAAATCGAGATGCCGCTATAGCGAATTTCTGCGGGAAACTGTCGGGCAAAAAGTTGTGCCTGAGGCGCATACATAATCGGGAAAACCACACCGATTGCCAATACAATTGCCATCCAAACCAGCACAGGATCTTTGGTATTAAGCATACTAAAGAACGGATAACAATACAGTGCCAGCACGCACAGACCAAACATGAACATATTGCGCTGTCCGACTTTATCAGACAAATGTCCACATAATGGTGTCATCACTAAAATCACGGCGGCACCGCAAATGGTGGCAAATAGAATTTCCTGTCTGGCGATGCCCAGTTGTGTGGTGGTGTAGGCCAAAGTAAAGGTAGAGGCAATATAAAACCATGCATTCTCTGCCGCACGTGCCACAATAATGCTAATCAATTGCTTTAGATGTTGCTTAAATACCTGTAAGGCAGGAACTTTAACTTCTTCAGCTTGTTGTTTCACTTTTTCAAAGTCTGGCGACTCTGGTACTTTCACCCGAATGTACCAACCGACTGCCAGTAAAATAATGCTCGCTAGAAAGGGAATCCGCCAGCCCCAGCTAAACAGGGCCTGTTCAGGTAATAAAGACACCAGCCCAAGCGCAATAGAGGCCAACATCAAACCACCACCGGTACTGGCTTGGGGAAGACTGCCCCAGAAGCCTTTTTTGCCTTCTGGCGCGTGTTCAACCGCCATCAAAACTGCACCGCCCCACTCGCCACCCATCGCCATACCTTGGATAAATCGCAAGATCACCAAGCCGATTGCAGCCCAGTAACCAATTGACTCATAGGTTGGTAACAGACCGATCAGCACTGTGGGTATTCCCATCAGCATCAAGGTCAACAGTAACATCGATTTGCGGCCAATCTTGTCACCAAAATGCCCAAATACCAGACCGCCCAGAGGTCGCCCAATGAATCCCACCGCATAGGTGGCAAAGGCAGCGAGTACGCCCGTCAGTGGATCAAGATTCGGGAAAAATAATTTATTGAAAATTAAAGCTGCTGCTGCACCGTAAATAAAAAAGTCATACCACTCAATGGTGGTCCCGACCATACTGGAGATACCTGCCAGTCGATGGGATGACTTCTTAGGAGATGAACCGTTTCCATGTATTGTTTGCATCGTCATTTTCCTTTCTTGGATATTCTTGTTTTATATTTTTGTGCTGATGCTCAATCCTGATCACCAGCATGTTCAGATGGTTGATACTCCTTGATGTGTGTAGATAGAAGGGAGAGTAAATTTAGCTTAGTTTTTCCAGAATCTGTTCCAGTTCTGGATTACGCTGTTGCCATTTTGGCTGTTTATCTTTATCGACAATTAAGGCGCGCACACCTTCAATAAAATCACCATGCTCAAACCAGATATCCTGTAAATCCCGTTCCAGTTGCATACACTGCTGTAAAGATAATCCACGACCCAAATACTGTAATTTCAGGCTGGTTTGTTTGGCGATAAAGGAACGTTGCTGCAAAATATCCAGCATCTTGCTGGCCCAAGTTTTGAACTGTTCTTCCTGTTCATGTTCAAGGCTATGCTCGATCTCATCCAAATGCTGGAAACCGAAATGTTTACGGATCGGCTCAATGAGTTGCTTGAGTTCACTTTCAGCAGGACGGGTAATAAAGCGGGCAATGATCTGTTCAATATTGGCTTTGCTCAGGTTCGGTGCGGCAATCAATGCCTCTTGTAGGGTAGACAATTGCTCACTCGGCACATGGTAATCGATCAGATCAAGATAGAGCGCATCACTACTGCTGATCTGCTCTCCCGTAATCGCCATATACACGCCGATATCATCCAGCCGAGACAGGAAATGAGTCGCACCGACATCAGGGAAAAATCCAATCGCAGTTTCAGGCATGGCGAATCTGGACTTTTCACTACTCACCACAATATGACACGCTTGAGCCAAGCCAAAACCGCCACCCAGCACATAGCCATCAAGTATCACGATCACAGGCTTTTGATATTCGCGTAGCAGATTCAGCATTTTATATTCAGCGCTGAAATAGCCTTTATAATCAGCCGTTTCATTCTTATAGCTGTCATACAGATAACGGATATCACCACCTGCACAAAAGGCTTTGGGACTATTCGATTTGAACAAAACCGCCTGAATAGCAGCATCATTACGCCACAGTTCCAGTTGTGTGCAGATGCCCTCAATCATATCGAGCGATAACGCATTCAAATGCTTGACCCGATCCAGACTGATAATACCTAAGCTACCTTGTTGCTCAATCATTAAGTGATTTTCTGTATTCATTTTCTTGATCCCTTATTGATTTTTGAAGTTTGCCTGCCGTTTTTCCACAAAGGCCTGCATCCCCTCTTTTTGATCCGAAGTTGCAAAAATCGAATGGAACATACGGCGCTCAAAACGCAAACCTTCGGTGAGATTGACCTCAAAGGCACGATTGATGGTTTCTTTTAGCATCATGTTGGCGGTTAAAGAGCGTGCTGCAATTTTTTCTGCGGCTTGCAAGGTTTGTTCCAGTAATTCTTCTTTGCCAAACACACGCGCCACCAGACCACTTTGCTCTGCCTCTACTGCACCCATTTGCCGTGCGGTAAAGCACATTTCCATGGCTTTGGCTTTCCCAATCGCATGGGTTAAACGCTGTGTACCACCAATGCCCGGTATGACACCTAAAGTCACTTCGGGTAAACCAAACTTGGCATTGTCAGCACAATAGATAAAGTCACACATCAGTGCCAGTTCACAACCACCACCCAACGCATAGCCACTCACCGCGGCAATGAGCGGTTTACGGCGTTGTGCGATACGATCTGCCAGATGGAAAAAGTCGTCGAAGTAGATATCTGGAAATGCCAGATCAGCCATTTCCTTAATATCGGCACCTGCAGCAAAAGCCTTTTCAGAACCTGCCAATACGATGCAGCCAACCTCACGATCTTTCTCTAACGCATCCAACGCCTGATTAATTTCACTAATCAATTCACTATTCAGCGCATTCAAGGCTTGCGGACGATTGAGGGTAATCAATCCAACGCCATTACGCTTTTCTAATAAAATACTGTTCCACTGCATGCTTCATTCCTTGCTTTGCTTTTATAGACTACGTGCGATCACTAAACGCTGGATATCGCTAGTGCCTTCATAAATCTGACAAATACGTGCATCACGATAGATCCGTTCAATCGGGAAGTCTTTCAGATAGCCATAGCCACCAAATACCTGTAATGCGTTTGAACAGACGCGCTCTGTCATTTCTGAGGCAAATAGTTTGGCCATTGACGCTTCATTGAGACAGGGTTGCCCTGCTTCTTTGAGCCGTGCAGCGTAATGCACCAGTTGTCGGGCCGCTTCGATCTCGGTCGCCATACTGGCAAGACGAAAAGCCAGCGCCTGATGCTCAAAGATTGGTTTACCAAAGGTCAGCCGTTCTTTGGCGTAGTGGGTGGCCTCTTCCAGCGCCGCCCGTGCCAGACCGACTGCCTGTGCAGCAATGCCAATACGACCACCTTCCAGATTGGCAAGCGCGATTTTTAAACCTTCACCTTCTTTACCGAGCATCAGACTTTTATGAATACGTACATCTGTCAGGGCAATCTGGCAGGTATCCGAAGCATGTAAGCCAAGTTTTTCTTCAACCCGAATCACTTCATAACCCGCTGTCTCGCGTGGCACAAGGAAGGCACTGATGCCCTTTTTACCCGCACTTGGATCAGTCACGGCAAATACGATAATCACGCCTGCATTATCACCCGAGGTAATAAATTGCTTGGCACCATTCAGAATGTAGTCATCGCCATCTTTCACCGCGCGGGTTTTAATGGCTGCCGCATCTGAACCTGTATGCGGTTCAGTTAAGGCAAAAGCACCGATCATTTCACCTTGTGCCAATGGTTTTAAAAAGCGTTCTTTTTGCTCATCGGTACCAAATTTTAAAATCGGCACACAGCCCACCGAGTTATGTACACTCATAATGGTTGAGGTCGCACCATCTGCCGCAGCGACTTCTTCAAGTGCCAACACATAGGCCAAATTACCTGTGTCAGAACCGCCCCATTGCTCTGGAATCAACATGCCCATAAAACCGAGCTGCCCCATTTGTGCAAGTGCATCTTTTGGAAATGTACCATGTCGATCCCAATCACTGGCATTGGGTTTAAGCTGTTCTTGGGCGAAACTTTTCGCCATATCACGTATTAAGACTTGTTCTTCGGTCAATTGCATCTTGTGTTCCTTACCCTGCCTTTGCTTGCTGTTTCGCAATTTCCTGATTACGTAATAAAAAGCGCTGAATCTTGCCACTTGGTGTTTTTGGAAGTTCAGTCACGAACTCGACCAGTCGTGGATAAGCATGTGCTGATAAGCGTTTTTTCACAAATTGGCTCAGTTCTTCCGCCAACTGTTCCAAAGGTTGAATACCCGCAGCCAAAATCACGAAAGCCTTCACCACTTCAGTACGGTCTGGATCAGGTACACCAATTACGGCTGCTTCAACCACAGCATCATGCTCCAGCAAAGCACTTTCCACATCAAAAGGTCCGATCCGATAACCCGATGTGGTGATCACGTCATCACTACGACCAACAAAGCTCATGCTGCCATCCGCATGTAACTCGGCGGTATCACCTGTGAGATAGTAGTGCCCGATAAAAGGGGATTTACGGCTTTCCTTATAGCCACCAAACCACATCATCGGAGACTGGCTAATATCCACGGCTAGAATTCCGGGGGTATCCGCTGGAAGCTCCTCACCCTGTTCATTGACCACCGCAACGCGATAACCTGCACTCTCAAAACCAGCGGAACCTGCACGAATCTCATGACTTAAACCATGATGATTACACACCACCATGCCGACCTCAGTCTGTCCATAATGGTCATAAATCGGGGCATCCAGAACCTGCTTAAACCAGCGAATCACTTCAGGATTCAACGGTTCGCCCGCACTGCTGACCACACGGAACTGGCCTTTTAACGGCGCCATCTGGGCAGGATCAGCCGCCATCATCATGCGATAAGCCGTTGGCGCTCCCGCCAGATTGGTAATCTGATAATCCTTTACGATCTGACACAGGCTATCTGTACTAAAGCCCCCTTCGTAGAACAAGGTGGCATGCCCCAAGAACAATGGCCCTGTAATGGCGTAATACAAACCATAAGCCCAACCTGGATCGGCAATATTCCAAAACGAATCTTCTTCTCTCAAACCAATGGCATCTTGCATATAACGACCAAAAGCCAGCAAGGCTTTTAACGGCACTTCTAGCGGTTTGGCAGGCCCTGTGGTGCCCGAGGTAAACATGAGTAGAAAGGGATCTTGGATGCTTCGCATCACCAATTCACATTGATCAGGCTGCTGTTTGACTTCATCCCAAAAGTTAAAGTCACCTGACTTCAGCGGCGCACCTTGTGGATCAGCAACCGTGACAATCGCTGGACAATGTTCGATCTCATCCAATTTGCTGCGGTTCGCCACATCGGTTACCACCAGCTTACTTTGTGCCAGTTGCAGACGATGCTCAATTGCCTTGGGCCCAAAGGCTGTAAATAAGGGCTGATATACAGCGCCAATACGCCAAGCCGCGAAAATCGTCACCAGCAGTTCAGGCGTTCTCGGCAATAGACCTGAAACACGATCACCTGCTTCCACACCTTGCGACTTTAAAAAGTTGGCAAATTGACTCGACCATTGCTGTAACTGGCGAAATGTATATTGTTCTTTGCGACCGTCTTTGCCTTGCCAATACAACGCGATTTTGTCGCCTTGCGCATGTCGATCACAACATTCATAACAGGCATTCAGGGCATCCATTGAACCGGATAACATATGTTTTGCAGTACTTTCCAGATCGAAAGCCTGTACCGTCTCTTTATAATTCAACATCTATTTTCCCTCAGTCTGGATTCATTGTTATTCATGACAGGGTTTAATTTCTGAATAAAAGCCATCCTTTGGCTTTAGTTTTTATGCCTCTGGCGGCAGGTATTGCTGAATAATGCTAGAAAAATCAAGGTGTGCATTACCACGCATGCACATTTGCTGATACAGCTGCTGCACCATCCCGCCCAACACCACAGGCTGCTTCACCTGCCCTGCGGCTTCAACTGCAAGACCCAAATCTTTCAGCATTAACTGCGTGGCAAAACCATCCTGATAACCACGAGAGGCAGGCGCATTTTCACTGATATGTGGCCACGGGTTACAAACTTCCGAACTCCAGCAACGGCCACTTGAAGTGTTAATCACGCCTGCCAAAGCATGTGGATCAATACCAAGCTTGGCACCCAGTGCCATCCCTTCGGCCACCGCAGCCATGGAAATCCCGAGAATCAGGTTATTACATATTTTGGCAATCTGCCCTGCGCCGACATCGCCACAATGCACCACGTTTTTGCCCATGTGACTGAGTACAGGTTTCACTTCATCAAAGGTCTGATCATTTGCCCCCACCATAAAGGTCAGCGTACCCGCTTGTGCGCCAATGGTGCCACCTGAAACAGGCGCATCGCAAATATGAATATTTTTACTTTGGGCAATGGCAGCAATGTCTTTAATGGTTTGTGGGTCAATAGTACTGCTATCAATGCATAAGCTGCCTGCTTTCAGCACTTCCAGCACGCCATCTTCGCCCAGATACACCTCTTTGACATGCTTTGCCGCAGGTAACATGCTAATCACCACGTCGGCTTGTTTCGCTGCTGCTTGCGGGCTGTCGCAAACCACACCACCCGCCTCGGCAAAGTGCTGAATTGCTACTTCGCTAAGGTCATAACCATATACTGTGAGTCCGGCTTTGAGCAGGTTTTGGGCCATTCTGCCGCCCATATTACCTAGACCGATAAAGGCGATATTCATCCGTGATCCCCTTAACGTAAACTAATGGTTGTGTTTACAGCGCCCACTTCGTGGCTATCTTCAAACCAGCGACTGGTAATGGTTTTGGTTTGGGTATAGAACTGCACTGCCTGTTTGCCGTAAGGTCCCAAATCACCAAGTTTTGAACCACGGGAACCAGTAAAGCTAAAGAAGGGTACAGGCACTGGAATCGGAATGTTGATCCCCACCTGACCGATATCAATCAGGTTCTGGAAAGTACGCGCAATCGCACCACTTTGCGTGAATAATCCTACGCCATTACCAAATGGATTGGCATTGATCAACGCAATCGCTTCTTCAAGCGTATCAACACAAATAATCGACAGTACTGGGCCAAAGATTTCTTCTTTATAAATACGCATGTCGGTATTCACGCCACTAAAAATCGTCGCCCCGACAAAGTTGCCGGCTTCATAGCCTTGCACCTGAACATCGCGACCATCAAGTAGCAGCTCAGCCCCTTGCTCGACACCGCTATCAATTAAGTCCAACACCCGCGCTTTCGCACGTTTTGAAATGACTGGGCCAATATCGGTATTTGGCTCATGTCCTGCATTCACTTTTAAAGTCTTGGCTTTTTCAACCAATTCTGGAATCCAGTGTTTACTATCACCGACCATCACCGCAACTGACAACGCCATACAGCGTTGCCCTGCTGCACCAAAAGCCGCACCCACCAAGGCATTCAGGGTTTGTTCTTTATTGGCATCTGGCATTACGGCAACATGGTTTTTGGCGCCCATCATCGACTGCACACGTTTGCCATGTTGTCCTGCAAGGTTATACACATGCGTACCGACCGCAGTCGAACCGACAAATGAAATCGCTTTAATATTAGTATGGGTACATAGATGATCCACCACTTCTTTACCGCCATGCACGACATTGAGCACACCCGCTGGAATGCCTGCCTGAATCGCCAGCTCTACCAGCATCATGGTCGAAAGTGGATCTTGTTCGGATGGTTTTAAAACAAAGGTATTGCCACAAACGATCGCCATCGGGAACATCCACAACGGAATCATGGCTGGGAAATTAAACGGTGTAATGCCCGCGCACACGCCCAACGGCTGCTGCAAGGTATAAGTATCAACACCACGCGCCACACCTTCGACGTATTCACCCATTTGCAAGGTTCCGACTGAACAAGCATGTTCAACCACCTCTAAACCGCGTTGAATATCACCTTCCGCATCCGCCAGCGTTTTACCTTGTTCGGCAGTCAGTACCTGTGCAATTTCTTTCATGTTGGCACGAATCAGTTCTTGCAGTTTGAGCATGATACGCATACGTGCCTGAATCGGGGTTTGACGCCATGAAGCAAAAGCGTCTTGTGCAGCTTGGATTGCAGCATCAACTTCCTGAGCCGTTGCAAAGGGTACACGACCAATCACTTCCTGAGTCGCGGGGTTGACAATGTCTTGCCATTGCTGTGTTTCAGACTCGATAAAATTGCCGTTAATGAGTAATTTGGCGGTTTCCAACTGGATGTTCTGGATTGTATTCATAACCTCTCCATAGGTCGTATTTTTATTGTGTTAAATCATCGGAAATACACTTTGGTGGTATTTTCCTGATTGGGCTTTTATCTGAGACTAACAAAGAAAGCTTTGACCACCAATGGAAATTCATGCACGATTATTGTGCAAATATGCACAGGGAATACAATAACAATGAAAGTGGATTGGGATCATCTACAATTTTTTCTGGTTTTGGCAAGAACCAAGACCTTGACCAATGCAGCACGCGTGATTGGGGTCGAACATAGTACTGTCGCCAGACGCATTCAGGCTTTGGAACAAGCTTTAGGCACCACTTTATTTAAACGTGAAGCAACGGGGTATGAGCTTACCCTCGAAGGTATGGCGCTGGTTCCACGTGTTGAACAAATGGAACAGGCCTTCCTACAGATCGATAAACCGCATCAGCCCTTACAGGGACGTGTGCGAATTGGCACACCCGAAGGCTTTGGTACCGCATTTTTAGCCCGTTTGCTGGCGGAGTTTTCGATCCAATATCCATTGCTCACCATTGACCTGATTCCCGTACCGAAAATGATTAAGTTGTCGCATCGTGAAGCGGATATTGTGGTGTCGATTGAGCGTCCAACCTCGGGGCCTTATATCATTACCCGACTCTCTGATTATTGTTTAAAGATTTATGGCAGTCAGCACTATCTGGCACAAAACCCGCCAATTCGTGGGCTGGATGATTTAACCCAACATCGTTTCGTCAATTATATTGATGATCTGGTGTATAGCCCTGAGCTGTATTGTCTGGAACGTTTACCTTTGAAGCTAACCGCCAACTTCCGGAGCAGCAGTATTCTCGCACAACAAATTGCAGTGAGTGCAGGCGCAGGACTGGCCATTTTGCCCAAGTTTCTGGCCGATGATAAACCTGAGCTTGAAGCCGTGTTAGAACAGCAAGTGCGCTTTACCCATACCTTCTGGATGCTGACTTTTGTGGATCTACAACATGATCCGCGCATCAAACTAGTTTGGGACTATTTACGTAAACAGGCAGATCAATACCAACAGTTACTGGTAGATTAAACCGATCCAACCAAAGCATAAAAAAGCCGATCTCTATAGATCGGCCTTTAATCAACTCAGTATGATTTATTGCACCAGTTCACGACCGAGTTTTTTCATTCTTGGCTTATACAGCAACTGATAGGTCACCGCCAACAGAATCACCCATAATGGACTGACATAGAGTGCTTTTAAGGTATCTGGTTCCAATGCCAAGATCACCAGTGCAAATAGCAAGAAGGCAATCACCACATAGGACATGAATACACCACCTGGCATTTTAAACTTCGATTGAGCATGCAATTCTGGGCGTAACTTACGGTAGCGGATATAGCACACCATAATCAGACTCCAGACACTGATGAATAGAATCACACAAAGCGAACTTGCCAAAGTAAAGGCTTCAAGGGTATTCGGTACAAAGTATTGCAGTACTGCACCACCCATAATAAACACACATGAAAAGATCAAACCATTAGCAGGTACAGCACTTTTTGATAACCGCCCAAATGCATTCGGTGCCTGACCATCTTTAGACAGACCAAACAACATACGGCTGGTCGAGAATACCCCACTGTTCATGGAAGACATGACCGAAGATAGCACCACCAGATTCATGATAATGGCTGAGGTCACAATCCCCGCATTCATGAATAATTCCACAAATGGGCTCTTGTCGGCACGGATAATATTCCATGGCGTGACCGACATCACTACCAGTAAAGCCAGTACATAAAACAGAATAATACGGATCGGAATCGCATTAATCGCTTTTGGCAGGTTCTTATGCGGATCTTTGGTTTCAGCCGCGGTCGTTCCAATCAGCTCTACCCCGACAAAGGCAAAGACTGCAATCTGGAAACCCGCCAAAAAACCATCCAGTCCTTTAGGGAACATCCCGCCATGAGACCAGACATTACTGAGCGATGCGACCGTCCCATGCGGAGCCTGAAAATGGCTAAAGATCATATAGCCACCAACACCAATTAAACCGAGGATAGCCAGAATCTTGATCAAGGCAAACCAGAATTCAACTTCACCAAACAAACGTACCGTCAGCAGGTTTAAGAACAGGACAAACAGGACACAGCCTGCACTGATCGCGGCCTGCCCGATCGGGGTAAACATGGTGCCTTCGGGCAGCCAGAAGGTTAAATAATTGATCACGGCGGCCAGATCGGCAATCCCGACCAGAACCCAGCCCAACCAGTAGGTCCAGCCTAGATAATAACCAGCCCAAGGACCAATCAGGTCATGAGCCATGTCCACAAAAGATTTATAGTGTAAATTTGCCAGCAGCAACTCGCCGAGTGCACGCATCAAAAAGAAAAACATCCCACCGATAATCATGTAAATAAACAGAATCGATGGGCCTGCAAGTGAAATGGTTTTTCCTGAGCCCATGAACAGACCCGTACCGATGGCACCACCAATTGCAATCAGTTGCAAATGGCGATTAGAGAGTTTGCGCTGCAAGTCATGGGGCGACTGTTCGCCTTCTGACTGTTGATGTGTAACCGTCATAACAAAAGTTCCTTTTTACGATTCCCTCATGAGCCAGCCTGTTATTGTTGTGCTATTGCTAGCCGTCCATTCCTGCGGGCTGACTCATTTTTAATTGCAAGAAAATACGTATCTCACTACGTTTTATCTACTGCAAATACGTTACTTTTCTTCTTTTTTTATATTTTTTAAGCAAAAATAAAGCGGATCGCTTTATTTTTGTGCTGCAACAACCGCAATTTCGATCAACCACTTTGGATTCACCAGATCAGCCTGAATGGTCGCACGTGAAGGCGCAACATGACCTTTTAACCAGTCAATCCAGATGGTGTTGACCACAGGGAAATCTGAAAGATCTTTTAAAAACAGTTGTGCAGAGAGCAAGCGAGATTTATCTGTCCCTGCTGAAGCAAGTAACTGTTCGATCGTTGCAAGGACTTCACGGGTTTGTCCTTCAATATCCAGATCCGCATTTTTAGGCACCTGACCAGACAAATACACCACCTTATTGAATACGGTTATCGCACTCATCACTTCGTTGGTATTGATCTTTTGAATATCTGAATTTGACATGATTATTTCCTTATTCCTGATTGATAAAATTGACACGTGCCGTCACGCCGCACATCAGTTCATAACCGATCGTGCCTGAGGTCGCTGCGACATCGTCAATAGGTAAAATTGTTCCTGTGCTGGATTGACCCCATAGCACTACTTCACTGCCCACTTGCGCATCACTGATCGGGGTTAAGTCCACCGCCAACATATCCATGCTGACACGACCAATGGTTCGGGTTCGAATCCCATTGACCAGTACTGGCGTACCTGTTGCTGAAATCCGTTGGTAACCATCGGCATAACCACAGGCCACAATACCGATCCTGATTGGTTGTTCGGCCACATAGCTGGAACCATAACCCACACTTTCATTGGCATTGAGCTGCTGCACAGCAATGATTTCGCTGCGCAAGCTCATGGTCGGGGCAAGGCCCCAGTCCTGAATGCTGTGTTTGGGATAATCGGGAGAACTGCCGTACAGCATGATGCCGCCACGCACGTAATCCGATTGCAATTGATTTTGATATCTTAAGATTGCAGCACTATTACTGACCGATCTTTCACCCGGTAAATCCTGAATCGTGGCTTCAAATTCGCTGAGTTGATAGTCAATGCCCTTCTGACCAAAACGCTCTCCATCCGCATCAGAAAAATGCATCATATGGGTAATACTGGCAATTTTGTCTGATTGGCTAAGTTGCTGCCAGATCTCACGATATTGCTGTGGCTTGAAACCCAAACGGTTCATGCCACTGTTCATTTTCATGAAAATATCAAACTGCGCTGGATACGGATGGTGCTGCAACCAGACCATTTGCTGCTCGCTATGCACCGTAAAACTTAATTGGTACTGTGCACAATCAAACAGGTCTTGTGGGGAGAAAATTCCTTCAAGCAGTAAAATCGGGCCTGTCCAGCCTAAAGCGCGCAAACGTTTTGCTTCCTCGATATCGAGTAAAGCAAAACCATCGGCACTTTTAAAAGATTCATAGACCCGTTCAATCCCATGCCCATAAGCATTGGCTTTGACCACAGCAAAGACTTTGCTGTCGGGTACAGACTGCCTGACCACCGCCAGATTCTGGCGTAAGGCTTGGGCATGGATCACCGCAGTAATCGGACGAGGCATACTAAACTTCCTTGTAAACCATATTTATGCGGCGTGTGAATAACGCTGGATAGATAAACCATCTGTACTGATATCTGGGCGATGATTCATTACCAGATCACTGATCAATTTGCCAGAACCACATGCCATGGTCCAACCTAATGTACCGTGACCTGTATTCAGGAACAGATTCTTATATTTTGTTGCACCAATAATCGGGGTACTGTCTGGGGTCATCGGACGTAAGCCGGTCCAGAATGATGCCTGAGTCAAGTCACCGCCCGGGAACAAGTCCTGAGTCACCATTTCCAGCGTGGCACGGCGATCTTCTTTCAGACCTAGGTTAAAACCACTCAGTTCTGCCATACCACCGACACGAATACGCTGGTCAAAACGGGTTAAGGCAACTTTATAAGTTTCATCCAGTACCGTTGATTGAGGTGCAAATTTTGGTTCTACAATTGGAATAGTCAGTGAATAACCTTTCACTGGATAAACAGGCAAATTCAGCTCAAGCGGCTTGAGGAAATCACGTGAATAACTACCAAAGGCCAAGACATAGCGATCGGCAGTCAGGACTTCACCATTGACCACCACACCTTTGATCTGATCACCTTCAACAATCAGATTCTCGACATTTTGATCGAACTTGAAGTCCACGCCCAAGTCTTGCGCCAGTTTTGCTAAAGCATTGGTAAACAGGTAACAATCGCCTGTTTCATCATTCGGCAAATGTAAACCACCCACTAGTTTATCGGTAAAGGCTAAAGCGGGTTCGACAGCACCCAACTCTTGAGCGTTCAACAAATCAAAATCAACACCACACTCTTTGAGTACTTCAATATCACGCTGCACCGCTTCAAGCTGTGCTTCGCTACGGAACACCTGTAGCGTACCCTTGGCACGGTTTTCGTAGTTGATGCCTGTTTTCGCTCTTAAGTCACGTAAGCAGTCACGGCTGTATTCTGCAACACGCATCATGCGTTCTTTATTCACCGCATAGCTTTGTGGATTACAGTTTTTCAGCATCTGTGCCATCCACTGCAACTGCCACATGCTGCCATCAATATTAATGGCTAATGGTGCATGATGCTGGAACATCCACTTAACGGCTTTAAAAGGAATACCGGGAGCAGCCCACGGCGTCGAATATCCTGGGGAGATTTGGCCTGCGTTACCAAAGCTGGTTTCTTTTGCAGGTCCTGATTGACGGTCAAGCACCGTCACTTGCGCACCTTGTTGTGCAAGATAATAGGCACTTGCCACACCAATGACGCCACTTCCTAAAACGATTACGCGCATTGTCGTTCCCTCACGCACACACTAGTTTATTTAACTAGTATATTTTTGGATCAATAGTTTTTTTCACTGATTTTATGGGTATAATCTAGGTAATTTGATGTTTTCGTCACGAAAAAATTAAAATAAAAGGGAATATATGATGCGTAAATTAGACCGTATTGATCGCCTGATTTTAGATATTTTGCAACGAGAAGGACGTATTGCGATTAGTGAACTGGCTTCACGGGTCAACTTATCGACCACGCCTTGTTCAGAACGGGTCAAGCGCTTAGAACGTGAAGGCATCATCATGGGTTACTACGCCCGACTTAATCCAGAATATGTCGATCGTAACCTGTTAGTGTTTCTGGAAATTAAACTGTCAGCAAAATCAGGCGATGTATTTGATCAGGTCGCACGTGATTTGGTGGATATCCCAGAAGTATTGGAATGCCATCTGATTTCAGGGGAGTTTGATTATCTGGTGAAGGCGCGTCTCAAAGAAATGAGTGCTTACCGTCGTCTCTTAGGGGATTTACTGAAAAAACTGCCAGCCTCTGCTTCTTCGCATAGCTATGTGGTGATGGAAGAAGTGAAAGAATCTTTGTATCTGGATATGGGTGTGTAGCATCCAGCAATAAAAAAGCCCTTAATTAGGGCTTTTATTCAAACAGCTGTAAGACTACTCATCTTCTTCATCGTAAATATAACTCATACAACCCCAGCCATCATATTCACCATTAAACTCCTGCGCGATACGGGTCATCCATTCTTCCAGATCTGCAATGTCTTCGTATTCGAGCGTCATGTTAACGTGAATATTCAGAACCCACAGATCAGAGCCGTCCGAGTGCTGTTCTTCCTGAAACAGGGAAATTTTCTGTTCTTGATGCAAAAGGTGTAAAGCACATTTTTCAATTTGTTCTTGCTTCTCAAAAACAATCGAAAATTCAACTTCATGTGGCTCATTCAGGTCATTGCCATCTTCAACCATTTGCCACAATACGTTGCCGTTATCATTATCTGGAAATTTGTCATAGTCACGTGTCATATGCATATCCTTTGTTGTGTTTTGGAGTTGATATTTGGCTATAGGTTAACCGATTTTTATTTCAATTTTTATACGTGTTAATAGGAATATTGTAGTCAAAAAACGATCAATCTAAAATATCGTGGCTTACTGTATTTCAATACAGTCCAAGCACAACACCACCTGATCTAAACAACGAATCCCATTTTCATAAATTGGTGCTGGATAATCTCTAAACACATCACGTTCTATGTGCGACATACGAAAGCCACATTTTTGATAAAGTGCCAATTGATCCAGACTGGAGTTGCCCGTCTTGACCCATAAAGTATGGATATGCATCTGTTTGGCATATTCTATTGCATGTTGAATCAATCTTTTAGCCAAGCCCTGTCCTTGATAGCTTTCGGCCACAGTCAGATTTTTAATTTCAGCTTGATCATTCGTTTTGAATAAACATAACTGAGCAATGATCTGTGCCTGCTCATCCAGCATCAGGAATAGATTCGATTGAAACAGATAACTTGAAACTTGCGCCCAATCTGGATCGGCTTCGAGCAGCAAAGTCTTGAGTTGTGCTTGTTGCATAGGCAGCAAGGTTTGCCAGAGCACCTGTTGAATCGAATACATCAGCCTGCCTATTTATTGTTGTCTTTTAGAATTTTACCTCAGAATGAATTTCAATTTCATGCAACTTAAGTGGATGCTGAAATGCCAGATAGGCAGCATGCAGCGCCATACGTTTTAAATGAAACTTGGCAGGCTCAGGATGATAGAGTTTATCGCCCATGATCGGATGACCAATGTGCATCATATGCACCCGCAGTTGATGTGAACGACCTGTCACTGGCTCCAAACGAACACGGCTTTGATCAGTTGCGGCATCATACTGGATGCGTTGAAATAAGGTTTTGGCTTGCTTGCCCAGCTCAAAATGCACCATCTGACGTGGACGGTTTTCCCAATCGGTAATGAGTGGAACGTCAACACTCCCCTCGGCCTGAATTTCACCTTGTACCAGTGCTTCATAGTATTTTTTGACGGTTCGTGCCTGAAACATTTTACTGACCGCCACTTCTGCTTCCCGATGCTTGGCAAACATCAACAATCCAGAGGTCGCCATATCCAGACGATGCGTCACTTTGGCAGCTGGATGCTGTTCTAAAACCCGTAAATAAGCACTGTCTTGATGCTCGGGTAAACGCCCCATGACAGACAATAGTCCCGCAGGCTTATTCACCATAATTAAGTCCTCATCTTCATAGATGATTTCTAAAGCATGTTGCGGAGGAGCATAAATAAAGTTGTCGTTTAAAGGCATAAGAAAATAAGCAGGCAGACAAAGGGACAAAATGAGCAGCGATTATAGTGCTGCAAAACAGTTTCGCAACAGGCTTATTTTTTAGGCAAGGCAGTTGAATCATTAAGAATGGACTTTAATGCCTTTGCTTAAGTTATCTTTATATTTCTCTTCCAGAATGGCAATGTCCCGATTTAAAAAGGCAATCAGATAGTCTTTTGCCCGCGCCAGACTCAACTGTTTAAATGCAATGGTTTCTTTGGTTTTACGAGTCACCAATCCAAAGACATCTTTTTTAGGAACAATCACCACAAGATTACTATTCAGCTTAAATTCCAGTTGTTGTGATTTGGCATAGGCGTCCAGCGTAATTGCAAGGGTTTGATCGGTATCAAGATCGGTCACTATAAAACTAGTATCCGCACCATTGAGCTGTAATTGACGAACCAGTTGCTGACGCCAGCTCATCTCTTCAAATTTGCTTAAAATCGTGGTCAGGTCAAATGCCCCCATCGCATCAATTTCATTGCGATTCATCTGATGTGGATAGCGAATTTTAAGTTCAAACTGATTCATTATTGTATTGACCTGTTCCTGTGATCATGTTTTGATTTTTAGGTATAGAAAAATTATATCATTTTGTTTTTTAATATAAAAATATCGATTTATCTTCATATTGGCAGGATTACAGGATGGAGGTCACATTCGTTTTTGATTTTATTGATGCAGTTTTTATTATTTAGCGCTGATTATTATTTTCTATTTGGTTAAATTTTTTAGGGTATCAAGGGAAAACAGAGGTTGTTTACTTCAACACCTATGACTTTGTAAGCCATAACCTTTGCCTATAAACTTTTGATCTATAGCGTCCTAAGCCGAATCGAGACCTTTTGGGTACGTACACACTTGCTTTGTAAGCGTCGGTGCATGCTACTCTTTTCGATCCCTTTCACACCCTTGAGACATAGTTTAGGCAGATCACGGTGGGATTGTTTTCCTAAAAACTGCTATTTTTAACGCTCTATGAAATAAATTTGCATACTAAAAGACAAATATTGAAATATTTCCCACTTTCATTAAAAAACTACGATTTATATTTCGATAAATTCAAATTTACATGTGTATTTTTTCAAATATGGCCTCTAATTTAGGCCCAAATCACCATAATCGCGGCGACAATGACCAGCCACAGACCCAAATGATCAGTTTTGGCGAGCTTTTCTTTAAAGAAGAAGGCCGATATCAATAAACTAAATAAAATTTCCACCTGACCCAGTGTTTTGACAATCGCCACGGTTTGCATACTCATGGCACTAAACCAGCCCACCGAAGCCAGAAAACTACAAATACTCACTCTCAAGGTCAGTCCGACACGCTGCCACATTTTATACAGCGTCGGTCGGCTAAAAAATCCGAGATAGATCAACAGTACGATACATTGAAAGCTGATCAGACTGCACAACACCCAAGCCGCCCGATGCAAAAATGGCAACATGCCCAGCTCTAAACTGGCTTCACGCACCAATAAAGAGGTGATGGCAAAGCACAGCCCACTGCCCAATCCAATCATCAAGGTTTTTAAGGACAAATCAGATTGTTGCTTACCTTTACTGAGTAAAAATACCGCCAGTGCCCCAATCACTACCCCGACCCAGCCCCATGTGCTGAGATGTTCTTGCAAGAACAGTACCCCAACCAAGGCAGCCAAGATCGCTTCACTTTTGGCGAGTCCCACGCCAATCGCATAGTTCTTTTGTTGAAACAGTTTCACCATCAATGCAGTGGCATAGATCTGGCTAATGCCTGCAATCACGATATAGAACCAGAATTTATCGGAAAAATGCACGGATGCGGTGACGGGCTGATGTAGATAGAGAAAGGCCAAATAGCTAAAGGCAAAAATGGGCGAAAAGATGAATCGCGCTAGCGTAGTACCGTACACATCCACGGTGGTGCTGAGTTGTTTTTGAAATGCATTGCGCCAAGCCTGCATGAATGCAGCCATCAGGGTGAACAGAATCCAAGTGATCATCATAAGCTTGAACGCAATATCAAAAGTGAAGCTAATTTACGCTGTTCTGACTGGTTTTTCGATAGTCGCCAGCTCTTAAAAACTTAAATCATCAAAGTCTTTCACTTTGGACAAATAGATGGGTGCCTGATCGATTTTGCTCCACGTTTCTTTAAACCTTGGATCCGCTTCTTCATCTTCACTCATATTTTTCCGTATCACTTTTTTACCTGTTAAAAAGTTAATACTGGTTTGGCTTTCAATAAGGGGGCCATGATTGCTTGAATCATCATAGCCAATCAGACGTAGATCATTGCCTTCTAAGCGAAACAGATAACGCCAATAACCATAACGTCCATGCGAATAATAGACACTCAATAGATTATTTTTAATTTCCATCCATAACTCAGGTGGGAAATAGACGCCACCATCTTCATTTTCTGAGCTAAAACAATTTAGATTGCTGACAATAGCTTTGTATTTGCCTTTTTCATTCAGCAATACAATTACTCCACGGCGGTTGCGGTCTAAATGTCCACGATATTCATCATGCACAAAGGCTTTGGGATCAGTGGCTTTGACGATCAACACCACATCCTTCAAACCATCTTTATTGAGGTCGCCTTCAATGGATTGAAAGAGTTGATATTTCGCAGGGACATAGGCTTTATAGGTGACTTTATCTTTGCGGAGTTTCAGTTCTTCTGCTGTCGGTTGTTCTTGAGCAAAGCTGACTTGTGGCAGTGCAGATAGGCTTGAGCAAGCCAAGATGAGTGCAATACATTGTGTTCTTATCATCATTTTTAGTTCTTCATTCAGGTTGTTATTGGTGTTATGACATTTATATAGAATGGCTGAGTTTCTCTTGGCGTTTTGAGCGAATCCAGCGTATTGTGAGGATCACTAAAATAATCACCAAAACTGTAATCACCACAGGCATGATAAAAGCCAGAATCGACAATAAGATCGAGCCAATCAGTTCACCTGTAGCAACCACAAAATTACCCAGTCCACCTGTGGTTGCCGTCGAGACACCCCGTGCCGCTACGGTACTCATTTGAACCACGCCTGCTGTTCCACCACCAACAATCAGTGCCGCTGCCCAAGTCGCAAACTGGGACATTTCACCACTGCTCACCGCCATCGTGGTCAATGTACCTGCCACCACAGCCGCAGGTGTCGCAATGGTATCTAATAGGTTATCTACCCACGGGACATAATAAGCTGCAATTTCACAGATTGTGGCAAAGCCCAATGCCATACACACCGATGGAAGTGCCAGCCATTCAAAGCCTTGGGCAGGTTGATACCATCCCATTAAGGTGGCAATGCTCATCGCCAATAGCGGCACAAAGATACGAAAACCACAGGCTGCGCTGAGTCCAACGCCAATACAGAGTCCTAAAATTGTTTCCATCACGGATTACCTTTCTATGCCTATGACAGGTCTTGTTATTTAAATCTTATTTTTAAGGTAACAAAAAGCCCTATCAAGGGATAGGGCTTTTATTCAAACAGTGGGTAACTGTTTGGTATTTTGCGGCTTAGGCATTCTTACTGTTGAATTGATTGCCAAGGCATTTGGTACACGGAGGTAAACGATCAGTACCAATTTCTAAATAGGTGCGGTGTCCGCATTGAACACAAAAATAGAAGCCTGTTCCAGGTTTTTCGCCAGCAGTTACCATCTTTGCTCTCCATAGATTTTAGAAATGGTACATATACTATAGCGTGATAGTTTTGATTATTTATTGACCTTTCCGACGAGTGGTGATGGCGGAAAGGTGAAGAAGAAGCTTTTTACATATACCTCAAGTGTGTTTCTTTAAGATCTAAAATTCATATCAATTTTTAATAAACTTACATTATTTATAGAAGGTTTATGCTCCCCCTAAAATCATATAAACCATTGATGCAGATAAAAATATTATAGAAAGAAAAAAATTATAGCCTATTTTCAGAATAGAAAATCCAAATGTAAAATATGTCTTTTCTAAATCAATAAGAATCCCTTTTAATTGTTTTTTATAAATAAATTCAATATCACTCTCATCAATTTTTTGATTATAAAACTTTAATGCCGTTTTAAAGCTATTTCTACCTGTTAAATGCCATAATTTTGTACGAACTAACTGTACTGAAACCATTGTGACAATAATAGTAAAAGCTAACCATTTCAAATAATTATTTGGTGCACTGAAAGCACCTAAATTTGCTAAAAACAACCAGACTCCATGATTATTTAAATCTTTAAAATAATCTTTAATAGCTTGTTCAAGTTCAAAAACTGTCTTAAAAATATCGTTATTGTCCACCAATACCTCATCAAATATGACAACTCCTACCTATCTAGTGTAGGAGCTAAGCTTTATTCCAATTAAAATTATAACTATATAAAATTTCCACTGATTTTTTATCGCGTATATATACCATCACAAGAAATAAGATCACTCTGACTTCCTTGACTATCTACGTGATATGCAGCCGCCATAACCAACAAATCATATTGGAAAAGGATTTCTACTCGCTGATTTCCTTCGGCAAGTAATAAAGTATTCATAACTGGATAATCATCTGTAATTTTGTCATTTTCTTGCTGATTTATTTTGACTTGATAATTAGCTTGACCACTTTTAATTGAAAGCAGATCTCCTCTCTTTTGAATTTCACAAACCTGCTTATCTTTTTGTCTTAATTTTTTAGACTTAAAATCAGGTAATAAACTTGAAGAACAATGCGTTAATATTTTGGTACTCCCTTGATACTGTTCTCCAGCACAAGCCTGATAATTAATTTTTAAACGTGCATAATCCTCAGGTATTGCTGGAATTGCATTAAGTTGCCCTTTCGCTACTAAATCGACTAAGTCAGAGTATTTTGCAAATCTAGTTTCGCCATGAATTGCTTCTTCCAATTTACTTAATCCCGAATAATAAGAACTATTGCTCATCACATCATCTGTGATTAAATTTAGATCTTGATCAATAGCATAGTCTTTTTTGATTAATTCTTGTTTTATCGCTTCACTTGCTTTATTTAGATCCATTTTAGTAAATATAAGTTTGGAATTAAACCAATCTTCAGATTTTTGTTGAGATGCCAAAGCAACCACCAAGGTAGTTATAGGATTAATATTTACAAAGGTATCTTTATCAAAAACATAAGAATAATAAGTATCTTTTTCTGAAACAACTTTTAATTTACATGGAAGTTTTTTTTGCTCTACTTCACCTGACCATGTCCCATGAAGATCACTGATTACTGTACTCTCAAAGCCAGTATCATTTACACATTTTGCTGTGACATTCAGCTTGACATTATCCAAAACATTCCCATAAGCACGAGCATTACCTTTCAGCAGAATATACTCAGGTTTTGTTTCAGGTTTTGTTTCAGGTTTTGTTTCAGGTTTTGTTTCAGGTTGTTCAGTCGAATTATTTGTCGCTTTATTAGAATTGTCACTACCTCCGCCCCCACAGGCGGTAAGGAAAATAGCCGAAAATAATGGAAATACTATTTTTCCTAATTTGTTTTTTTTCAACAACATTATTTATACAACCTAGTAGTTTATTTATTTTCGGCAGTATAATCTAGAACAAGAAGCAGCTCAAAGAAAATATATAAAGTGTTAAATAAAACACTAAAAGAACTTTTACTGATCGTATTGAACTTACTTAAAATATAAAAAAGCCCTATCTAAATGATAGGGCTTTTTCTGAATAAGGTAACAACACTGTTTACGCCACTTGACCTTCTAAAAAGTCTTGCGCAAAACGCTGTAATACCCCACCCGCTTCATAAACAGAAACTTCTTCTTCTGTATCTAAACGACACGTCACAGGTACTTCCAGAATTTCTTCCTTACCATCCGCTGTGGCACGTTCAATCACTAAAGTTAACGTCGAACGCGGTGCAATATTACCAATCACGCTATACAGCTCAGTACCATCTAGCTTTAAGGTTTTACGGTTGACACCAGCTTTAAACTCAAGCGGTAAAACACCCATACCGACCAAGTTAGTACGGTGAATACGCTCAAAACCTTCAGCCACAATCGCTTCAACCCCTGCAAGACGAACACCTTTCGCAGCCCAGTCACGACTTGAACCCTGACCATAATCCGCACCCGCCACAATGATCAACGGTTGCTTACGGTTCATGTAGGTTTCAATCGCTTCCCACATCCGCATTACTTCGCCTTCAGGCTCGACACGTGCTTTTGAACCTTGCTTAATGGTGCCATCTGAACGGACCACCATTTCATTAAACAGTTTCGGATTCGCAAAGGTTGCACGTTGTGCCGTCAAATGGTCACCACGATGGGTTGCGTATGAGTTGAAGTCTTCTTCAGGTACGCCCATTTTATGCAGATATTCACCCGCAGCCGAATCCATCAGGATCGCATTCGATGGTGACAAGTGATCGGTGGTGATGTTGTCCCCCAAAATTGCCAACGGACGCATATTGGCTAAAGTACGTGGTGCAGCCAACGCCCCTTCCCAATAGGGTGGACGGCGGATGTAAGTACTTTGCGGACGCCAGTCATATAACGGACTTTCAGCTTGTTCAAATTCGCCCAAGTCAAACATTGGAATGTAGACTTTACGGAATTGTTCAGGCTTCACCGCCTCTTTCACAAGTGCATCAATTTCAGCATCTGAAGGCCAGATATCCTTCAGGTAAATTGGATGACCGTCTTTGTCTGTACCTAATGCATCTTTTTCGATATCAAAACGAATCGTTCCTGCAATTGCATAGGCCACAACCAACGGCGGAGATGCCAAGAACGCTTGTTTTGCATATGGATGGATACGACCATCGAAGTTACGGTTACCCGAAAGTACCGCAGTGGCGTATAAGTCACGATCAATGATTTCTTGTTGAATCACTGGGTCAAGTGCGCCTGACATGCCGTTACAAGTGGTACATGCATAAGCCACGATACCAAAACCAAGTTTCTCAAGATCTTTGAGTACACCCGCTTCTTCAAGATATAGCGCAGCCGCTTTTGAACCCGGTGCAAATGATGATTTCACCCAAGGTTTACGCACCAAGCCGAGTTCATTGGCTTTACGTGCCAATAGGCCTGCGGCAACGGTATTACGCGGGTTTGAAGTATTGGTACATGAGGTAATGGCAGCAATGATAATCGCGCCATCTGGCATTAAACCATCGGTACGGTTCTCAACTACACCAGCAATACCTTTCTCTTTCAAGTCAGCCGTAGACACACGTGCATGCGGATTTGATGGGCCTGCGATGTTACGAGTCACCGTTGAAAGGTCAAAACGAAGCACACGTGGGTATTGTGCTTGGGTCATATCAGATGCCCAAAGACCAATTTCTTTGGCATATTGCTCAACCAAAGCCACCTGCGCATCTTCACGACCGGTCAGACGTAAATAATCAATCGTGTTCTGGTCGATATAGAACATCGCAGCAGTTGCGCCATATTCTGGGGTCATATTTGAGATGGTGGCACGGTCGCCCACAGACATGCTGTCAGCGCCTTCACCAAAGAACTCTAAATAAGCACCGACAACACGCTCTTTACGTAAGAACTCAGTCAATGCCAACACGATATCGGTTGCAGTAATACCTGCTTGACATTGACCAACAAATTCAACCCCAATGATGTCAGGTAAACGCATCCAAGATGCACGACCGAGCATGACATTTTCAGCTTCTAAGCCACCGACACCGACTGAAATGACGCCAAGCGCATCGGTATGCGGGGTATGTGAATCTGTACCGACACAGGTATCAGGGAAAGCCAAGCCATCACGGTTTTGAATCACTGGAGACATTTTCTCCAAGTTGATCTGATGCATGATGCCGTTGCCCGCTGGGATGACATCGACATTTTTAAAGGCAGTTTTGGTCCACTCAATAAAGTGGAAACGGTCTTCATTACGACGGTCTTCCACTGCACGGTTTTTCTCAAACGCCTCAGGGTCAAAGCCACCGTATTCCACTGCCAAAGAGTGATCGACGATCAACTGAGTTGGCACCACAGGATTCACTTTGGAAGGATCACCGCCTTTATCGGCAATCGCATCACGCAAACCAGCAAGGTCTACCAGTGCCGTTTGACCCAAGATGTCGTGACAGACGACGCGCGCTGGATACCAAGGGAAATCGGTATCTTGACGGCGTTCGATCAATTGCTTTAAGTATTCTGTTAAATTTTCTGCATCAGCTTTACGCACCAGCTGTTCAGCCAACACTTTCGATGTGTACGGCAAAGTCGCATATGCGCCTGGCTGAATATCTTCAACGGCTTGACGCACGTCATAGTATTCGAGCTGGGTACCCGCCAGCGGTTTACGATATTTTGTGTTCATTAACCACGCTCCGCCAATGGTTTAAATTCAAGATTTTCAGGACCGGTATAGTTGGCGCTTGGACGGATAATCTTGCCGTCCTGACGTTGTTCAATTACATGCGCAGACCAACCCGCAGTACGTGCAATCACGAATAATGGGGTGAACATTGCAGTTGGAACGCCCATCAAGTGATAGCTCACCGCACTGAACCAGTCGAGGTTCGGGAACATGTTCTTCACTTCTTTCATCACGGCTTCTAGGCGCTCAGCGATCAAGTACATCTTGGTGTTGTCTTGTGCTTGCGCCAAGTCGTGTGCCACTTTCTTGATGACTTCGTTACGTGGATCAGAAACCGTATAGACTGGGTGACCAAAACCAATCACCACTTCTTTTTTCTCAACGCGGCTACGAATGTCAGCTTCTGCTTCATCGGCATTGTCATAACGCTGTTGAATCACAAAAGCAACTTCGTTCGCGCCACCATGTTTAGGGCCACGTAACGCACCGATACCGCCCGTAATTGCTGAATACATATCAGAACCTGTACCTGCCACTACACGTGAAGTAAAGGTAGATGCATTGAACTCATGCTCTGCATACAGAATCAATGAGGTGTGCATGGCTTGAATCCATTCTTCCGATGGCGCTTCGCCATGCAGTAAATGTAAGAAATGCGCAGCAATCGAATCATCATTGGTTTCAACTTCAATGCGACGACCGTTGTTGCTGAAGTGATACCAGTACAACAACATTGAGCCTAAGCTTGCCATCAATTTATCCGCAATATCTTTTGCGCCTGCTTCGTTATGGTCTTCATGTTCTGGTGTTAAGCAACCGAGCACAGATACACCCGTACGCATCACATCCATTGGGTGTGCAGATGGTGGCAGTTGCTCAAGTGCGGTTTTCAATGCTGCGGGTAAGCCACGTAATGCTTTTAATTTTGCTTTATAGGCTTTGAGTTCGGCTTTGTTCGGCAATTTGCCGTGCACCAGCAAGTGTGCCACTTCTTCAAATTGGCTGCCGACAGCAAGATCGAGAATGTCATAGCCACGGTAGTGTAAGTCGTTGCCGCTGCGGCCTACGGTACAGAGTGCAGTGTTGCCTGCAACTTGTCCACTGAGTGCAACTGATTTTTTTGGTTTGAAGCCTGTTGTTGTTTCATTACTGCTCATAAGATTGTCCTTTTCTATCTATTTAATTTATTTTTGAGCAACTCAACGGAGTCGTGCCGAGTTCTCATCCTTTTTCAGGATAAACCTTCGGTTCGACCTACTTTTCATTCGGGAAAAGTAGGCAAAACCATTGTCATCTGCAAAACCTGTCCAATAACACCATTTAATCAATCTATCGCAGAAACAATATATTGTTTAAACCGCGCAGGTTGCAGATGACTTTTCTGCATAGCAAATTTCAACCTAAATTCTTATGAATTAAGGATTTACTTATTTATTCTTCGCAAAAGTTCCATCAAGATATTGTTCAAACGCGTGGTAGTTAATGCGTTCATACAATTCTTGACGGGTTTGCATAGTGTCGACCACATTCTTTTGCGTGCCTTCTTTACGCAAAGTCTCATAGACATTTTCTGCTGCCTTGTTCATGGCACGGAATGCAGAAAGTGGATAGAGCGCGATGCTGACATCGGCAGAAGCCAATTCTTCAGTGGTAAATAATGGCGTAGAACCAAACTCAGTGATATTGGCTAAAACAGGCACTTTGGTCGCATTTGCAAATTGCTTATACATTGCCAATTCAGTGATTGCTTCTGGAAACAGCATGTCTGCACCTGCTTCGATATAAGCACCCGCACGGTCAATTGCAGCCTGTAATCCTTCAACTGCAAGTGCATCGGTACGTGCCATGATCACAAAGCTGTCGTCAGTACGCGCATCGACTGCGGCTTTGATACGGTCTACCATTTCTTGCTGGGTTACGATGGCTTTATTTGGGCGGTGACCACAACGTTTAGCGCCAACCTGATCTTCAATATGCATCGCAGCAGCACCGAACTTGATCATCGACTTGGTGGTACGTGCGATATTAAACGCAGATGCCCCAAAACCTGTATCCACATCGACCAACAATGGCAGATCACACACATCGGTAATACGGCGTACATCGGTCAATACATCATCAAGGTTACTGATACCCAAATCAGGTAAACCCAAAGAACCTGCCGCAACACCACCACCAGACAAGTAGATCGCTTTATAACCTGCACGCTTTGCCAATAAAGCATGGTTGGCATTGATCGCACCCACCACTTGTAATGGTTTTTCATTTGCGACCGCGTCGCGGAATAGCTGACCAGCAGACTGTTTAGCCATGTTGTTGTTCTCCTTGATTTTGTAGCAATGTTTGCTCAACAATTTTGTAGGATGCATTGATGTGACGGTGCATCAGCATTTCAGCCAGCTCACCATCACCTTCGGCAATCGCATCTAAAATGCGGATATGTTCGTCCCAAGCTTTGCTCGGACGATCTGGGGTATTTGAAAACTGGATGCGATACATACGAATGAGGTGATACAGCTCATCGCATAACATTTTTTCGAGGGTTTTATTGCCACTGCTTTTGATAATGCAGTAATGGAAATCGTCCTGACCTTCTTGCAGATAATAGCCTTTGCCTGCTTTAAAATTTTCATCTTCGGCATGCATACGCAATACATCACGCAAGGCTAGAATCTGTTTTTTATCAATATGCTGGGCCGCCAGTTTGCAGGCCAAGCCTTCTAATGATGCACGAATTTGATAGAGCTCTTGAAACTGTTGCAGTGACAATGACACCACACGCGCACCAACATGGGCAGTACGCTCAACCAGTTTCTGCCCTTCCAGACGGTGAATGGCTTCACGTAGCGGGCCACGGCTAATACCATAAATACGTGCCAGCTCAGGTTCTGAAATCTTGCTGCCCGCAGGAATTTGTCCCAACACAATTGCCGACTGAATTTGCTTAAATACGTGTTCCGTCAGGGTCATTCCCTGACTGGTGCTGATGGCTTGAGGAACAAGGGTATCTTGCATATTGTCGACAATCTCTACAGTTTTGATGATTTTATAACGAGGTATAACAAAAAATGCAATAGGATTGTCGACAATAAATTAGACTGATGCTGTCAATCCAATGGCCTTGACACACGTATATTGTCTCTTGGCAGAATTATTAAAATAAAATATAAAACAATAACTTAAATTCAAAATACAGGATCGGATCTTAGGTCTTTTCACTGCCCTTTCAGAGCTGCTACTTTTTATCCTACGACCATGGTATGACAGCTTGATTGTAGACAATCTTTATAATTGAGCAATCCCGACAAATTTTGTAAGTAAATACTGCACCAAAATGTAAATAACAGCGTGCTTCATGCAGTCTTTATTGATACATTATTGGGCATCGAAGGTTCCGCTCATGCAGCGCAACTTCCCCAGACATCTATGCACTTTGTTGAAGAAAAGGACATTGTTAATGTTTCAACATATCCCACCTTATGCAGGCGATCCGATCCTTTCATTAATGGAACAGTTCAATGCTGATTCGCGTGCTGAAAAGGTTAACCTTAGTATTGGTTTGTACTATAACGAAGACAGTATCGTTCCTCAGCTTGATACCATTATCGAAGCGCAAAAACGTATTGCTCCTAAAAACACGCAAACCAAGCTTTATTTACCAATGGAAGGTTTCAAGCCTTACCGTGATGCGATTCAAGCGTTATTGTTTGGTGCAAATAGCCCTGCAATTCAACAAGGTCGTGTTGCTACAATTCAAACGCTTGGTGGTTCTGGCGCATTAAAAGTGGGTGCAGACTTCTTAAAAACCTACTTCCCGAATTCAGAAGTTTGGGTAAGCCAGCCAACTTGGGACAACCACGTTGCGATCTTCAATGGTGCAGGCATCAAGAGCAACTTCTACCCGTACTTCGATGCTGAAACACGTGGCGTTGATTTTGACGGTATGTTGTCTACTTTAAAAACATTGCCAGAACAAAGCATTGTGTTATTACACCCATGCTGCCATAACCCAACAGGTGCAGACTTGAACCCAGCACAATGGGATCAAGTGATTGTGGTATTAAAAGAACGTAACCTCATTCCATTCCTCGACATCGCGTATCAAGGTTTTGGCGATGGTATGGAACAGGATGCCTATGCAATTCGTGCTTTAGACCAAGCAGGTCTGAACTTTATTGTCAGCAACTCGTTCTCTAAAATCTTCTCACTTTACGGTGAGCGTGTTGGCGGTTTGACCTTCGTATGTGACGATGCTGAAGCAGCAAAATGCACATTCGGTCAGTTGAAAGCAACAGTACGTCGTATCTACTCTAGCCCACCAACAACAGGTGCATGGTTGGTTGATCAAGTATTAAATGACGCTGATCTCAATCAACAATGGCAAGGCGAAGTGAAAGAGATGCGTGAGCGTATTATCAAAATGCGTAGCATCTTGAAAGATGAATTGACTAAAGCCCTTCCTGACCGTGACTTTAGCTACCTTGTGAACCAAAAAGGCATGTTTAGCTACACCGGTTTAACGGCTGAGCAAGTGGACATTCTTCGTGAAGAATATGCAATCTACTTGGTACGCAGTGGTCGTATCTGTGTTGCGGGTCTGAACATGAATAACGTTTACAAAGTTGCAAAAGCAGTGGCTGAAGTTTTAGCAAAATCTGCTGCAACAGCTTAAGTTGTAACAGATAAAAAAGGCGCTTAAAGCGCCTTTTTTATTGCTGGTTTTATGTGAATTTAGGGCTTGGCTTTGCCCCAATACTTCAATTTAGAGGTCTGTCCAATCCCGACATTAAAACAATTATTCGGATCAAGTTTCTGATAGAAATTCGCCAATGTAGGCTTGGCAATATACAGATGACCGACATTATGCTCGGCTGGATATTCAGCACGGCGTGCATCCAGCAAATGCCACATTTGATGTTCCATCGCTAAAGGATCATTGCCTTTTTTAAGGATGTAATCCTGATGAAAGACATGGCAGAAAAAGTGCCCATAATAAAGCTTATGAATGATCTGCTGTTCCATCTCCTCAGGCAGCTGCTCGACCCATTCACGATCATTACGACGTAACGCAATGTCGAGCGCCACAATATCTTCAACCTCGTCCCGATGGGTATCACGATAACGGATCGCTGCACCTGCCACCGCAAAGCGATGCAAAAAGGCTTTACGTCCTTCATCCGCATCACAGACAAAGAAATTGCCTGAAGCATGCACCGTAAAATAGTCTTGTAAAAATTTTTCGGTCTGGGCTTTGCAATTATTTTCAACGCGTAACATCAGATGATGTTCATAACGATCACGATATTCGGTCATCCGTTTGGGTAAATGACTCGGTAACAAGGCCGTGACCGCTTGTAAAAGATGATCGGTCAGCCCTTTGATTTTAAATTTTTCTAAAAAGCCATCGACCTTGTCTTTCAGTGCAAAAGCTTTCGGTACATTGGCGGTGCCAAATTTTTCAATAAACAGAAAGGTATCTTTACCGTATTTTTCGCCAATATGGTAAGCATCACGATGAATATATTCCCCTGCAATCGGCAAGCTTGGCAACGACGTGAGTAAATAACGACGGATCGCGGTTAGGTCATCGGCATCATTTGTGCCAATATAGAAAACGCTGCTCTCTACCTTCTCATAGGTATCGAGACGCACCGCAAACACGCAGACTTTTCCTGCCGAACCCGAGGCTTCAAACAAACGTGATGGATCAGCATTAAAACGCGCTGGACTATCAGCATCGACTTGAGTGACATCTTGCGCATAACGTTGATCGGATGCCTGCTTTTCAACATCATCTAAAATATCTGTCGCTTGATATTGCTGCTGCTCTAAACGGGTCAGGATTTCTTCAGGAGTTGAGCCCAAGTTCACGCCGAGATGATTCACCAATTCCAACTGACCTTGTGCATTGACCTGCGCATATAGCGCCAGTTCCGTATAAGCAGGCCCACGACGTACCAGTGCACCGCCTGAGTTATTACAGACCCCACCCAATACCGAAGCGCCAATGCAGGAAGAACCAATCACCGAATGTGGTTCCCGATCATAGCCTTTCAATAGCTGTTCCAGATTATCCAAAGTCGCCCCAGGCAAACAAATCACCTGCTTACCGTCATGGATGACCTGAATGCCCTTTAAACGGCGCGTACTCATTACCAACACAGGACGATCATAATCATCGCCATAAGGTGTTGAACCACCCGTTAGTCCTGTATTGGCGGCTTGCATGATGACAATACAATCTGCATCAATCGCCGCTTGCAGCACCTGCCATTGTTCCAGCAAGGTACCCGGGATGACCACTGCAAAGACTTTACCTTCACCAAAACGACGACCTTGCCGATACTGGCGGGTACTTTGATCATCACTCAGTACATGCTGACGTCCAACAATCTGCTGTAAACGATCAATCACCGCTTTGGGAGAAAATGTTTGCATGATGGCTCCTTTGGATCATCCATATAAAATCTAGCTATATCTTATGCATGCTAAAACTAGATCAGCACGGCAGGGTCTTACGGTATATAAGTTATGATGAAAGTAACTCATTCTGTTACTTTGGTTTTGCCCAAAGTAACCAAAGGCATTGTCACTTACAGAACCTGTTCACTGTATCCATTTTTCAAGTTACATTGCAAAAACAATATCTTACCAACACCACGCAGGCTGTAAGTGACGTTTAGCACCAGCAACTAATTTCTTAACCTAAGTGGCTACACGTCGGCGGCAAGGATGCCGCCTGTTCCGATGCGGTAGCAGGGAAGTACCGTCATCGGAATAGAGGATTTTTGGTTACTTTTGATCCTTCAAAAGTGACAAATGCCTCTACCTCAGACATAAGCATGTCACCAGACTTTGCGGCTGTGCCTAGTACTAAATGACTGACAATTCGACAAAAAGCGACAACCACTTTATCTCGCTTATGCTGCACCTGTTCTGTCGGTTAAACACCCAATTTACTTGCCTGCACCAAACAATCCGCATTAATCTCCTGAATCGACTTCGCACCCGTCAACGTCATTGCCACCCGCATTTCCTTATCAATCAGATCAAGTAAATTCGATACCCCTTGTCCACCTGCTGCCGCCAAGGCATACACAAAGGCACGTCCCAATAACACCGTATCCGCACCCAAGGCCAACATCCGCACCACATCCAGACCATTACGAATACCAGAGTCCGCCAGAATCGCCAGATCACCCTTCACTGCATCAGCAATCGCAGGCAAAGCCCGTGCAGAAGACATCACGCCATCGAGTTGACGACCACCATGATTGGAGACCACGATGCCATCTGCACCAAAGCGCACTGCATCTTTGGCATCTTCAGGATCAAGAATCCCCTTAATCACCATCGGGCCATCCCAAAACTCACGAATCCACTCCAAATCTTTCCAAGAAATTGACGGATCAAAGTTAGAACCTAACCAGCCGATATAATCCTCAAGTCCAGTCGGTTTGCCCAGATATTTCGAGATATTGCCCAAATCATGGGGACGGCCACACATGCCGACATTCCATGCCCAATGCGGATGCAACATCGATTGCATATAACGACGCATCGCTGCATTTGGACCACTCATACCTGAATGTGCATCTCGATAACGCGCCCCTGGTACAGGCATATCCACGGTAAACACCAGTGTCGAACACCCTGCCGCTTTGGCACGTTCCAAGGCATTACGCATAAAGCCACGGTCACGCAAGACATAGAGCTGGAACCACATTGGGCGATTAATGGCAGGTGCAACTTCCTCGATCGGACAAACCGAAACCGTCGACAAGGTAAATGGAATTCCTTTTTTATCCGCTGCCACTGCCGCCTGAACTTCGCCGCGACGCGCATACATACCTGTTAAACCTACAGGTGCCAGAGCCACCGGCATTGAAAGCGTTTCATTAAACAGCTTGGTCTCCAGACTAAGTGCTGACATATCGTTCAGTACCCGTTGACGCAAAGCGATGTCAGAAAGGTCCTGTACATTGCGTTTTAAGGTATATTCCGAATAGGCACCACCGTCGATGTAATGAAATAAAAATGGCGGTAAACGACGTTGTGCCGCAGCACGATAATCATTGCCAGAAGAAATAATCATTTTGAGTCAACTCTTGTTAAACGTGTTGCACGTTTCTGGCGAGCTTCATCTTCGTCCAGCGCACGTACATGATTAATCACAAATTCAATATGCCCACACACCGCTTGGCGTGCAGCTTCGGGATCTTTACGATCAATCGCATCCATCACCTGAAAATGCTGCTCACTGAGCAAATCACCATTAACAGGATCGTTATAAACTTTCTTGCGTCCCAGTAAGACGTTGTATTGCAACAAGTCAAACAAGCCGCGCATCATCTGGATCAATACAATATTGTGTGAGGCCTCAGCAATCGCCAAATGAAATTCTGCATCTGCAACCGCGGCCTGAGCCGAATCCCCTGCATTTTGATGGCGGCTAATCTCATCAAAATAATGATGGATTTTGGCGCGATCTTCAGACGTTGAACGCAATGCTGCATACCAAGCTGTTCCACCTTCCAGTAACAAACGGGCTTCTTGCACATCAAAACGGTACAGCGGATCTTCTTCAATCAGGTTACTAATCGGATTCACAATCAACTGTTGTGACCATTGTTCTGGCAATTGCTGAATATAGGTCCCATCACCACGGCGGCTACTGAGCACGCCCTGACTATTCAATTGCTGAATCGCTTCACGTAAGGACGGACGAGACACCCCCAAGCTGGTTGCAAGCTGACGCTCGGCTGGCAAACGATCACCTTTTTTCATCTGGCGCTGCTCAATGAGCGCCTGTAATTTCATGACCACTTGATCGGAGATTCTCATCACATTCCCTTTACTCGAGTTATGGAATCATCCACGGCACCAGATAAGCCTGAACCGTGACGATGATGCCAACAAAGACAGTAAATATGATGCTATGTTTTACCGTGAAACGGAACAAGTCTGACTCTTTTCCAACGAGACCTACTGCTGCACAGGCAATCGCAATCGATTGTGGTGAAATCATCTTGCCCGTTACGCCGCCACTGGTATTGGCAGCCACCAGCAATACTTCTGGAATCCCAATTTGCTGGGCTGTGGTCGCTTGTAAAGCCGAGAACAAGGCATTTGATGACGTATCTGAACCCGTCAGGAATACTCCCAGCCAACCCAAGAATGGCGAGAAGAAAGTAAAAGCATGACCTGTGTGTGATAATGCTAGAGCCAAAGTCGCAGAAAGACCTGAATAATTGGCAATAAAAGCAAAGGCCAACACCATCCCAATCGAATAAATTGGCGTTTTTAATTCATTCAATGTTTCGCCAAAGGTAGTGACCGCCTCACGCGTTTTCATTTTCAGGAAAATGATGGTAATGATGGCCGCAATAAAAATCGCTGTACCTGTGGCAGAGAACCAGTCAAATTTATAGATCGCTTCATAGGCTGTGGTTTCTGGCACGATCGGCGCCATTTTTTCTACCAGCTTATGCAGATACGGCACTTCAATTTTAAAAATCCAGTCCGCCAATGCACCATCTTTAGCAAACAAAGCTTTAAACGGTTGAATACTCCAGATGGTCACCATCACGGTTAAAATCATAAACGGAGACCATGCTTTGGCAATCTGCGCAATGCTATAGCGTTGTGGTGTATGCTCTGCGGAGCTTGTATTTTGTGGATCTACGCCCTCAAAACGGAAAATATGCTTCGGCTTCCAGACACGGAATAACAGGGTGAGACTGACCAATGAGGCAATCGCAGCCGTAATATCAGGCAGTTCTGGCCCCAGAAAATTCGAGGTTAGATACTGTGCAATGGCGAAAGCACTACCACCGACCAATACCGCAGGCCAAGTTTCTTTCACGCCACGCCAGCCATCCATGATCGCCATAATCCAGAACAGCACAATGATGGTTAAAAACGGCAACTGGCGCCCCACCATCTGGCTGATTTCCATGGTATCTACACCAGATACCTGCCCTGCCACAATAATCGGAATCCCCATCGCCCCAAAGGCCACAGGTGCTGTATTCACAATCAAACAAAGACCTGCGGCATAAAGTGGTTTAAAGCCTAGTCCGACTAATAATGCCGCGGTAATTGCAACTGGTGCACCAAAACCTGCCGCACCTTCAAGGAAGGTCCCAAAAGCGAAACCGACCAGTAGCATTTGTAAGCGCTGGTCTTCAGTAATCGATAAAATACTGGAGCGAATGACATCAAACTGCCCTGTTTTCACTGAAATTTTATACAGAAAAACGGCACCGATAATAATCCAGGAAATTGGCCATAAACCGTAAATAAAACCATAAACTACAGAAGCAAATGCCATTTCAACGGGCATTTGATAGAAGAATAAAGCAATCAGCATGGCAATAATCACAGTGCAGGTTCCCGCAACACTGCCTTTTAAGCGAAATACAGCCAAAGCTAAGAAGAAGAAAATA
Organism: Acinetobacter vivianii; assembly: GCF_014635885.1. Taxonomy (GTDB): domain Bacteria; phylum Pseudomonadota; class Gammaproteobacteria; order Pseudomonadales; family Moraxellaceae; genus Acinetobacter; species Acinetobacter vivianii. The sequence continues at coordinate 60,874 of NZ_BMDR01000008.1, read as the reverse complement.
ATCGGAATCAGCGCAACCGCACTGGATAGCCAGATATTATTTAAAGGGTCATAAATTTGTTGCCACACATTTAGCATTCTCATCTCCTTGAAATGCTGGGCGTCATTTTGTTTTCACTTCGATATTTAACGAATCTTTCCAATATTGGTATGACCAATATTCCATAAATAAGCAAATCCCACCCATTTGCAATCTTTATGCATCTTAATTATATGAATTATCAGGATCAACCCCACTGTAACGACAATAATTGGTATGACCAATAATAATTAAACTAAATCAACCCTTTTCTATCAATCTTCTTATTTCACATTCGACTAAAGTCTTATGAAAGGGTTGTCTTTACGGCAACTCTACGAAGTTAAACTCAACCGTAATCACTCGATAAAGAACTATAAATATGACTTCTTGGCGATATCTGTATAATGTGTTCACAACTCAAATCACATCACTATGAATTGAACAATATGACTCAACTGACTTGTTTTAAAGCCTATGATATTCGCGGCAAACTCGGCACAGAACTGAATGAAGAGATTGCTTATAACATTGGTCGTGCCTATGGACAGATCTATCAACCTAAAACTGTAGTGATTGGTTGTGATATCCGTTTAAGTAGCGAAGGCTTAAAACAGGCAACCATTCGTGGTTTGAATGATGCAGGCATCAATGTGCTTGATTTGGGTATGACAGGCACAGAAGAAGTCTATTTCGCAGCCTTCCACTTAGATGTGCAAGGCGGTATTGAAGTGACTGCCAGCCACAATCCAATGGATTACAACGGCATGAAACTGGTGCGTGAAAATGCTCGTCCTATCAGTGCGGAAACAGGCTTAAAAGAAATTCAGGCACTTGCTGAATCAGGGCAATTCACTGAAGTTGCGAATAAAGGCACCACGCAAAACTACAATATTTTGCCTGAGTTCATCGAGCATCTACTCACTTATATCGATCCGCAAAAAATTCGTCCGCTCAAGCTAGTGGTCAATGCGGGCAATGGTGCAGCAGGTCATGTGATTGATGCCATTGAACAAAAATTCCAGCAACTCAACATCCCTGTGGAATTTATTAAAATTCATCATGAAGCTGATGGCAACTTCCCAAATGGTATTCCTAACCCAATTTTAATTGAAAACCGCGACAGTACCCGTGATGCAGTACTGCAACATCAAGCTGATATGGGCATTGCCTGGGATGGTGATTTTGACCGTTGCTTCTTGTTTGATGAAAAAGGTCAGTTTATTGAGGGCTATTACATCGTCGGTTTATTGGCACAAGCCTTCCTGATCAAACAATCAGGTGAGAAAATCGTGCATGACCCACGTCTAGTCTGGAATACCTTTGATATCGTCGATCAATATCAAGGTATTGTAGTACAGTCAAAATCAGGACACGCCTTCATTAAAGACGTGATGCGTGAACACAATGCAGTGTACGGCGGTGAAATGAGCGCCCACCATTATTTCCGCGATTTTGCCTATTGTGACAGCGGTATGATTCCATGGTTACTCACCATTGCATTGCTTTCAGAAACAGGACAATCGCTTTCAACACTGGTTGAAAACATGATTGCCAAATTCCCGTGCAGTGGCGAGATCAACTTTAAAGTGGCTGACACACAAGCCACAGTACAAAAAATCTTTGATCATTATGCTGACCAGAATCCTCAGGTAGACCGTACCGATGGCGTTAGCCTCGATTTTGGTGCTTGGCGCCTGAATGTACGTGCATCAAATACTGAGCCATTATTGCGCTTAAATATCGAAAGCCGTGCAGACAAAAATCCGCAACCGATGCAGCATTATATCGACGAATTAACAGCTTTGATTCAAGGCTAATTTACTCCCAATAAAAAAGGAGCTTCATGCTCCTTTTTTATTATCATCCGATTCAGTTAAAACCGTTTGGATTTTGCTTTTGCCAGTTCCAGCTATCTGCCAGCATATCTTCCAAGGTATATTGGGGTTGCCAGCCCAGCTCAGCTTTAACTCGCGAAGCATCTGCATAAAATGCGGCCAAATCTCCGGTTCTCCGCTCCGCAAATTCTGTCGGAATCTTAATTCCATTCACTTTCTCAAAGGTTTCTTTAATTTGTAGAACTGAAATTGGAGCTCCGGTTCCAATATTCCAAGCTCGGCAACCTTTATTGTTGAGACGATTGGAAACGGCCAACACATGAGCTTTCGCCAAATCAACCACATGAATAAAATCCCGCTCACAAGTGCCGTCTTTGGTTGGATAGTTATTGCCAAAAATAGACAGTTTTTCACGACGTCCTACCGCTACTTGTGTGACATAGGGCATTAAATTATTGGGAATACCCTGAGGATCTTCTCCAATCTGCCCACTTTTATGTGCACCGACTGGATTAAAATAACGTAACAAGGCAATCGACCATCTTGAGTCAGCCAGCGCCATCTTTTCTAGCATCTGTTCAATAATCAGTTTGGTATAACCATAATTATTATTTGGCAAACTTAGAGACATATCTTCTTGATAAGGTGAAGGATTTAACTCACCATATACCGTTGCAGATGAGCTAAATGCTAAGCTAAAAACACCCGCTTTTTCCATCGATTTGAAGAGTTGTAGACTCCCCGCAATATTATGTTCAAAATAGGCTAAGGGGATTTGCTGACTTTCACCCACTGCTTTTAAGCCTGCAAAATGGATCACCGCATCAATCTGAAATTTGTGAAAGACCTGATCTAGATCCTGCTCATGGCGAATATCACCCTTTACAAAAATCAGGCTTTTATTTGCCAGTTTTTCGACACGGCGCAAAGCTTCTTCCGAACTATTGGACAAATTATCAAATGCGATAACTTCATGGCCTGCATCCAGCAATTCTAAACAGGTATGCGAACCAATATAGCCCGCACCACCTGTGACTAAAATCTTAGCCATCTGTCTTTCCTAACAATATTTTCAGCAAACCTTGCGTTGATGCATCAAATGAAGATAAATCTTCTTGCTCACGATTTAAAATCGGTAACAGCTGATTGGCAATTTCTTTACCTTTTTCAACGCCCCATTGATCGAAGGGGTTGATATTCCAAAGTACAGATTGCACAAACACCTTATGCTCATACATTGCAATCAACATCCCTAAACTATAAGGGTTGAGCTCTTTAAGTAAAATGGTTGAGCTCGGTTGATTACCTTCATATTGCTTATATGCAGGTAAAGCTTCAAGTTCGTCAGCGGCTAAAGCCTGATTTCCAAACGCCAGTAAACGCGATTGAGCCAGACAGTTGGACAAAGCCAAATGATGTTGCTCGACCAGTGCCTCTGCACTTTCTGCATAGGTAAACTGGTTTGCGTTATAACGTTTTACTGGGGCAATAAAATCACAGCTGACCGAGTGCGTGCCTTGATGTAATAGCTGATAGAAAGCATGCTGCGCATTCGGTCCCACTTCTCCCCAAACAATTGGGCAGGTGGCTGAATTGACCTTTTCCCCATTGCGTTGAATGGACTTACCATTCGACTCCATTTCAAGCTGCTGTAAATAAGCCGCGAAATACTTGAGTCGCCCGTCATAAGGCAATACCGCATGGGTTTGGATATCGAGAAAATTATTATTCCACGCCCCTAACAGCCCCATCAATACAGGAATGTTCTGTTCAAATGAAGCCGTCTGGAAATGGTGATCGATGGCATAAGCCCCTGCCAACAGTTGTTTAAACCCTTCGACACCAATCGTTAGCGCAATCGGTAAACCAATACATGACCACAGTGAATAGCGACCGCCGACCCAATCCCAAAGCAAAAGCTGCTTATCAGGTGCAATACCCCATTCCGTCATTTTTTCTGGTTTAGTCGAGACACCAACAAAGTGATTCTTCAGAATCTTTTCGTTGCTTCCTAACGCTTTTTCTAACCATTGTCGTACGGTCTGGGCGTTCGAAAGTGTATCAATGGTACCAAACGACTTGGAAGAAATAATAAATAAGGTCGTTTCAGGGCGAAGCTGATGTAACAATTCAGAGAGTTGGCTGCCATCCATGGTTGAAACAAAGTGAATATCTAAAGGCTTTGCCGTTTTGACTTTAAAGTCTGAAAGCGCATGGGTGACCATGAGGGGGCCCAGATCAGATCCACCGACTCCGATGTTCACCACATCCTGAATCACTTCACCCGTTGCACCGCGGCATTGGCCAGCATGAATTTTTTCAACCAGCGCATACATTTGCTCCAGCTGATCTTGAACGGCTTGATTGACCTCTGGCAGCTTTGGACTTGATTTAGGCAGACGTAAGGCCCAGTGCATCGCAGCCCGATGTTCGGTGTAGTTAATCTGCTCACATGAGAATAGTCGTTTAATCCACCCATTTAGATCCTGAGCATGAGCCAAATCCACCAATTGATTTAACACCTGCTGATCAATACGATGTTTACTAAAATCTAAAACGATCTGATCATATTCGACTGAAAAATGCTTGAAGCGAGTAGGATCCTCTGCAAATAAAGCATTTAGATGAAGCGCCTTAAACTGCTTTTGTAAAACAGCCAGCTCTTCCAAAACAGAGGACTGTGCTTTAACAGCGAAAGGATGAATCTGCTTAGTCATCATTAACGTCCCACTCCCATATAAGCAAAACCTTGGGCTTTTACATAGTGTGGGTCATAAATATTTCGACCGTCTAAAATCAAGGGATGTTCCATCAATTGTGTTAATTGTTTGAAATCCGGACTCCAGTATTGTTTCCAAGCTGTTAAAACGCATAAGCCATGCACATCTTTAACAGCATCATATTGATTATGATGCAAAATCAAATCACTACGCTGCCCATACATCATTTCAATTTCATCTAAGGCCTGTGGATCATGCAGATGAACGGTTACACCTTGAGCCCATAAAGCGGCAAGCATTTGATGAATTGGAGATTGTTGAATACTTGAGGTATTTTCTTTAAAAGATGCACCCCAGATCGCAATCGATTTGGCTTGCAAATCCCCGTGGTAATAATTCCAGAACTTGCGAAACAGAATTTCTTTCTGTTGCTCATTGATATCCCAAACCTGAGCAAGTAACTGGCTTTTCACTCCAGTATTCGCAACCGTGTTGGCAAGGGTTAAAATATCATGAGAAAAGTTTTCACCACCGAAACCAGCACCGGGTGCCAGATAAGCTGATCCAATCCGGTTATCAGCAGCCATACCCTGACGCACAGAGGCAATGTCAATACCCAACTTTTCCGCCACGACAGCCAAATCGTTGATATAACTAATGCGTGTTGCCAACATGCCCGAAATACTCAGCTTGGTAAACTCGGCATCCAGAATTGGCATAAATAGATATTGTTGCTCTAAGGGAAAGAAAGGTCTTAATAACTCTTTGACCTTCACCTGTACTTCGGTTCGTGTACAGCCCACAATCAATTGTTTTGCCTGAGTTAAGCTCTGTAAGGCGTTTCCTTCCTGCATGGTATCAGGCAAATAAGCCCAATCATCATCACAAAGGATCTGTTGAAATTTCTCAGTACCACGCAAACCAAAAGTGGATGCATTAATCATCAATTTAGGATGAATAATTGGACGTTGTTTCAAAGAGTGTAACAGTTGAAAGACTTGTTGCTCTTGCGTTTGGTTAAAACTAAATAGATAAGCATCAATATCTAAAGGTATGCCCGCTAAATCACTATAATGCAGAAAACCGCTGCTCAGCTGTTTCTGCAATAAATGACTGACGTTTTCATCATGGAAGGCATATTGTTGATCATCTACTTCTCTATTAAGCTGTGAACACCAATATACCAAGTGACCAGATTCAGACAATAATGCAGACATAACACCTGCATATAAAGTATTACCAAAGATCGCGACTTTCATAAAATACTTGCCCTCAATGATTAGAGGGCCAATTCCTTGATTAAGCCCTTAAATTCTGCGCCCAGTTTCGGATGCTCAACACCATAATGTAACACAGCTTTCAGATAACCAAGTTTGCTACCGCAATCGAAGGTCTGCCCTTTCATACGATATGCTTCAACGACCTGTGCTTGCTGTAAAGTCGCAATCGCATCCGTCAGCTGAATTTCATTTCCAGCGCCACGCGGTGTATTTTCCAAAAGACCCATAATTTGTGCGGGTAAAATATAACGTCCAACCACAGATAAATTTGAAGGTGCTGTTCCCACGGCAGGTTTTTCAACAATGCCTTGCATAACGATACTTTCACCTTCATTCGGTGATACAGCAACGTCTACAATCCCATATTGATCAACTAAGTGGTCAGGCACTGCTTCAACCATAATTTGCGCAGCTTGAGATGCTTCAAAGCGCTGAATCATCAAAGACAGATCATTTTCAGAGGTTGCATTTTTTACTAACACATCAGGCAAAAGCACCGCAAAGGCTTCATCACCTACAATATCTTTTGCACAGAGTACCGCATGACCAAGCCCCAGCGGCTGGGGCTGACGTACACTCACGACACTGACATGCTTTGGCAAAATATCTGTGATTTCTTTAAGAAGATCAAATTTCTTCTTCTGCTCTAACGTCGTTTCCAGCTCAAAATTACGATCAAAATAGTTTTCAATCGATGCTTTTGAAGAGTGAGTCACCAAAATGATTTGCTCAATACCTGCTTCAACCGCTTCTCTCACCACATATTCAATTGCAGGGCGATCAACAACAGTCACCATTTCCTTTGGAATAGATTTACTTGCAGGTAAGAAACGTGTACCTAAACCAGCCACAGGTAAAATTGCTTTTTTGATCATTGCTTTCTCAGATTAGTTAACTCGAACTTCGTCACTACGTTTATAGCCATCAACATAATGCTCAAGCTGTGTTAAAGCCCAGTCAACATCATGATCGATTGCTGTCATTTGATTGATTTTACCAAATACACACTGAATTTCTTCTAATGGAAAATGTTTTTCAAACGAACGTAAGATACGGGTATGTTCAGTATATTCGGTATTGTCCTGATCAATCAGCAATTCTTCATACAGTTTTTCACCTGGACGCAAACCGCTATAGGCAATTTCAATATCACCATCTAGTGAACCAGTTTCTCTCACTTTCAAACCACTGAGTTTGATCATTTGACGAGCAAGATCCTGAATTCTGACGGGCTCACCCATATCGAGCAAGAATACATCGCCCCCAGTGCCCAATGCCCCCGCCTGAATGACGAGCTGAGATGCTTCAGGAATGGTCATGAAGTAACGGGTCACCTCAGGATGAGTTACCGTAATCGGACCACCTTTTGCAATCTGTTGCTTAAAGAGTGGAACAACTGAACCAGAAGATCCCAAGACATTACCAAAACGAACAATACTGATTTGCGTATCAGGTTTAGTTTCAGCGACCGCCTGACAATAGAGCTCAGCCATACGTTTTGATGCACCCATCACATTGGTTGGTCGCACCGCCTTATCTGTTGAGATCAAAACAAAGGTTTCAACGCCTTTTTTCACGGCTGCATTCAAACTATTCGCAGTACCAATCGCATTGTTTTTTAAGCCTGCAATTGGATTACATTCAACCAGAGGGACATGCTTATAAGCTGCGGCATGATAAACCGTCTGAATATGATATTGTTCAATAATACGTTCAAGTTTTTGCTGATCTTGTACCGTTCCCAAAATCGGAACAATTTCACAAGTCGCTGTTTGTCTTAACTCTTTATCAATATCGTATAACGCAAATTCTGTTAGCTCATAAATGACTAACATTTTAGGCTTATTCTTAATAATTTGACGGCACAGTTCAGAACCAATTGAACCGCCCGCACCTGTCACCATGACCACTTTATTCTGGATATTTTTGGCAATCAGATGTGAAATCGGTGGAACTGGATCACGGCCCAATAAATCAATAATATCAACTTCCTGAATATCAGAAACTTGAATTTCGCCATCCACTAAACGGGTTAGACCAGGTAATTCCGTAATTTTTAAACGTGCGATTTCAAATTGCTGGATAATTTCAGCTTTACGCACCCGTCCAACAGAAGGAAGTGCCAGTAGAATTTCATCAATACGGTCTTTTTTAAAGCGCTGTAATGCCTTCTCAACCGAATAAACTTTTAAACCACCAACAGTTTGACCCTGTAAAGAAGTATAGTCATCAATAAAGAATACTGGTAAATGGTCATCTGAACGATGTAATGCCGCTGCGATTTGCTGCCCTGCGTCACCCGCTCCATAAATTGCGATTCGTTTACGACCAATCTCAGAATAAAAAGAAGCTTTAATAATAAAACGAATCACTGCACGACTGAGCCATACCCAGGCAAACATCATAAATCCATACATGAATGGAATCGACATTGGGATATAGGCTGGCGTAATCACATTCAGGATGTACAAGGTTGCCATGGTCAATGCCACGGAAATCGCCAATTTAACAATAAAGACTTCGTTAAATGTGCGTACAATAAAATGATAAACGCCTGTAAGTGCCAGACTCAAAACCGTAATAAAACTGACCAGCATGATTCCATGAGGAATACCAGGAATAACATCTGCACCCAAGTCAAATAAACGGATCACATAGCACAACCATAAAATTATAGGGAAAGCTAGAGCATCCAAAAGAACAAGGAAAATTTGCTTAAAAAGCCTTGGTGCTGAGGCGAATTGATGAATAATCTTTTTCACAATGATCTTCTAATCATTCCATTTTACAGTTTGATCTTTATACGCATTTCTGACAGAACTAGAAATGACTTTTACATATTGATTACACAATCATAAGGGGAAGCATTTGAAAGATTATTACACTCTTCCCCTTACTTTTTTAACCTTATTGAATTGCGCGTATTACCTTGTCAATTGCACTAATTGTTTTATCAATGCTTTCTGTGCTCAGTGTTGGATGCACCAAGAACATGAGACTTGTCTCACCGAGTTGCTGTGCATTTTGCAAACGCTGTTCTGGACGCCATGGCGTTCCATCAAATGCATGCTCCAGATAGACTTCTGAACAGGAACCGCTAAAGCAAGGCACATCTTGTGCATTGATCTCTTGCATAATTCGATCACGCGACCAGCCCTCAGGTAATGCAGCTAAATTGACCTGTACATAACATTTATAGTGCGCATGTACATAATCATTTGAAGGCAAGTGAACAGTAAAGTAAGGAGAACCCTCAAAAGCCTTTAAGATTTTCTCTGCATTTTCAGTACGTTTTTGTGTCCACCCAGTCATACGTGTTAACTGAATACGACCAATTACCGCCTGCATTTCCATCATACGCCAGTTTGTACCAAAGGAATCATGCAACCATCGGAAACCTGGCGGATGTTGCTTGTTATAAACACTATCATAGCTTTTACCATGATCTTTATAAGACCACATTTTCTTCCACAGCACTTCATCATTGGTGGTGACCATACCGCCTTCCCCACCCGTGCTCATAATCTTATCCTGACAGAAAGACCAAGCCGCAATATGTCCAATTGAACCTGCAGGTTTGTCTTTGTATTTTGCACCATGCGCTTGTGCACAGTCCTCAATGACAGACAAACCCTTTTCTTGAGCAAGCTGCATAATTGGGTCCATATCACACATCCAGCCCGCCAGATGCACACAAATAATGGCTTTGGTATTTGGTGTAAGAACGGCTTCAATCGTACGACGCGAAATATTCTGGGAATCTAACTCAACATCAGCAAACACAGGATTGGCACCCGCTGTAACAATCGAACTAGCTGATGCAAGGAAGGTACGTGAGGTCACGATAACATCATCACCAGCACCAATACCTAAAGCTTTTAAAGCCACATCTAAAGCAACAGTGCCATTGGTTAGCGCCACTGCATATTGAGTACCAGCGAAATTCGCGAATTCTTTTTCAAACTCACGGCATTCTTGCCCTGTCCAATAATTTACTTTATTTGAAAGTAATATATTTTTAACTGCGTCTGCTTCTTCTTGGGTAAAACTTGGCCATGGTTCAAATGCAGTATTTAACATTATGATTTCCTATTAAAAATATATCTTACTTTCTTTCTAAAATTCTTGCAGGGTTACCGACTACAGTGACTCCTGCAGGCACGCTTTTAGTCACAACTGCGCCCATACCAACGATAGCACCTTTACCAATCACTAATGGCTTATCTGGTGTTCCCTGCTTGATCACAACACCCGTCCCAATATAAGCATGGTCTTCGATATGGATATTACCGTTACATTTGACGCCAGGGGCGAAGGTAACATAGTCACCAATCACACAGTCATGCTCAACATAACTATATAAATTAGCATGAAAGCATTTGCCGATTTTTATGTTTGATGTAATTGAAACAAAAGGGCTTAATGCCGCGCCTTCACCAATCTCAATATTATCCATCATGACCGTATTATCAGCTTGAACTGTCCATAACTGGATATCATCACTGGCGAGTTGATTTGCTATTTTCTCACGAATCTGGCTATTCGCGATCGCGATTAAAACGTATTTATCTATCGCATCTAATTTTTTAAATGTTTGATAATTTAAAGCTTTATGTCCATTTATGATTTTTTCTTCTTGTAAACTATCATCAATGAAGTAAATCTCAGCTGTAATGTTCAAACGTCGCAATTGCTGTCGAGCTACAGGCATCAGACTGCGACCACAACCTGATGCCCCATAGATTGCATAGATAGATTGGCTCATTCCTTCTCTTCCGATGGGGTGCCAGTAAATTTTGTCATTGTCGCTTCGCCAGCTTCATTAATATCATCTTTGGCAATGACTTTTTTCACTGTCTGTAGCATGATTTTAAAATCTAGCCAAAGCGATCGATTTTCAACGTACCAAGTATCAAGCTTAAACTTTTGTTCCCAACTAATCGCATTACGCCCATTGACCTGAGCATGTCCTGTCATACCTGGACGTACGTCATGACGTTTTGCCTGCTCTTTATTATACAATGGCAGGTATTCCATCAATAATGGACGTGGGCCTACAATACTCATATCACCTTTGATCACATTCCAGAGTTCAGGCATTTCATCCAGACTACTTGAACGTAACATCTTGCCAAAAGGCGTTAGACGCTCGCTATCTGGTAATGGATTGCCTCGCTCATCGATTGCATCTTTCATGGTGCGAAACTTGATCATTTCAAATGGCTTACCATGTAAACCTGGACGAACTTGCCGAAATAAAACTGGCGAACCTAAGTTCTTTTTTACTTTATAAGCAACATAGAAATATAAAGGTGAAAGCAGAATTAGGGCAGTTGATGCAATAATGATATCTAAAATACGTTTAATCATTTTCATAATCCCATTTCACTTAGCATATGTTTATTCACTGCATCAACATCATATTTATTTAAAGCAATTTCACGCGATCTTTTTCCCATTTTTTCAATTAAGCTTGGATCAATAATAAATTGTTGTATTGCTTTTATTAAACTTTCACTTGATTTTACTTCAATTAAGAATCCATTCTCACCATGAATTACAGTTTCTTTACATCCAGGTGCATTCGTTGTAATAACAGCTCTGCCCATCGCCATTGCTTCTAAGACTGTCCGAGGGGTTCCTTCACGATAAGAAGGTAAAACATATATTGAGCTAGCCGCGATTGCAGGACGAACATCTGAAAGTTTACCCCAATAATTTAGCCTGCCATCGGCGATCCATACATCCAACTCTTCTTGAGCAATTGCTGCTGGATTTTCATCAATCCATCCTACCAAATGAAACTCAACTTCTGGATACATTTGCTTAATGTGTTTAGCAGCCTCGGCATACTCTCTTATACCTTTATCAGCTAATAAACGAGCAATAAGTAAGAAGGATTGCTTAATTTCGCCAGAATCACTTTTAGGGGGTGCCACTAAACTAAAATCCTGAACATTCACTCCAGAACCATTTACAACTACAGTTGGTTTATTAGAATCAATTAAGTTTAATTCTATAAATAGTTGTTGATCATCTGGATTTTGAAAGAAAACTTTATGAGTATGGAAAAGCGCATATTGATACAATCCATGTACGAGTTTTTGAAAGAAACTACGGTTACTGCCCTGTTCTACATTTTGAAAAGCGTAGCCCAATCCTGTAATTAGCGCAAAACGATGAGGGACTTTTGCTAATTTAGCAGCCAACGTCCCGTAAATGACAGGTTTGATAGTATAAGACAATACATAATCTGGTTTTATTTTTCTTATACATTTATATATAGCCAATAAGGTTTTAATATCTGAAAGCGGATTAGTTCCTGTACGCTGCATTGGAATTTCATCTACACTATAACCCAAATTTCTTAATTGATTCACTTCATTAGGAAATAAGTCTAAATCGGGACTTAAGATATAAACTTGAATATCTTTTCCCGCAATTGCCTCAAGAAGCTTGCCTCGGAAATTTAGAACAGAGGGTAGATAACTAGCAATAATTAAAAACTTCATGACTTTGTAAGCTCTAAAACCTGATTCCAAAAATAAGAAACTGAGCGTTCCTGTTCAATGTATTTTTTATAATCTACCGAGTAATTTAATTGACTTTCTAACACTTCCTCTAAGGCTTTTCCAATCTCCACAATAGAACAATCAGCTGTTACTATTACATTTGGTAATTGATAAACTCCATCAGTACAGGGTGTAGAAATAGCACAATTAATACCAGAAGCCATCATTTCAATAAGTACATTTGGAAAACCTTCAATTTCAGAAGAAATGACACCTATTTTTGCATTTGCAAACCACTGAATTGGGTTATTAATTTTCCCAGTAAATATAACTTTTTTTGATACCCCTAAGTCTTCAGCCATTGTTCTTAGCCTTTCACCTTCTGGCCCATCACCAATAAGTACTAACTTATAACAATCATACTTTGAAGTTAACTGTGCAAATGCTTGGAGTAAAAAGTCAAATTTTTTTAAAGGGATAAAACGACCACAACCTACAATAATATTTTCTTTAATAACAGTTGAGATTGATGAATTTATATAATCAATATTTACTGGGTTTGATATAACTTCCATTTTTTTTGCTGGTATATATCCCAGAGAATTCTCTAAAGAATCTTTCATTTTCTTAGTTTGGCAAATAATTAAATCTTGTTGCCCATATAAATATTTATATATAAATTTAAAAATAAAACGCTTTACACCAAAAAATCTATCAAAAATAAAAGTTGACTCTCTAGAGACTAAAACCGAACCTCTAAAAAAACAGATTTTCTTTAAAAAGCTTAACAATCCGTTAATGTGCGTATGAGAAGAAAATATATAATTAAACTTATAGGCAAAACTCAATCGTACTAATCTCACAACCAAAGGAATAATTGCTTTTTTTTCTGAGGAATAGTTATAAATGATTAAATTCAAGTTAGGGAAGCTTTCTAATTTCTCCCATCCGCTTTGCTTACCACGAGACATGATTACGACAGTAACATCCTGTTTCTCCAATAGAAGGTGGTAAATGATATTAAACATAACACGTTCTGCTCCTCCTAAAATTGCTGTTGGAAAAACAAAAAGGTGATTATTTACCATCTCGAGATCTACCTATTTCAATTGCCTTATATACGCGATCTTTATAATCACTAATATGCTGAATTTCTTTATTATTCACACAAGAAGTTTCAATTTTATGGTGAAATTTATCATATGTCGAAATAATACGAGCAGGATTTCCTACAGCTATACTATTCATAGGAATATTTTTAGTGACTACACTACCTGCACCAATTACAACATTATCACCAATTGTTACGCCAGGCATAATAATTGTGTTGAGACCTATAAATACATTTGAACCTATACTTATTGGAGCATATTTTTGATATCTGTTATTATTTTCATCTCTAACTAGCCAAGTACTTCCATCATGTGTTACTAAACGTACACCAGAGGTAATAGTTACTCTATCACCAATAGAAATGAGAAATGGTTCTGAACCCCACTCTTTTATATAAATCCTACAATCATTACCTATCTTAACTCCTTTTTTTCTTGCATAGGCAATACTTCCTTTCATAAGAAAATAGTAAATATCATAAACATAACTAAAAATACGAAGTATTTTTTTCATCCATTAATCCTCTTTTAAATCATAATAACTTTTTAACAGGAAAAATCTGTTTAATAAAATATAAAAAAATAGGAATATAAATAAAAGGTAAAAGTATTGCCGACTGTCTGAACCCTATCCCAGCTTCAATACTATATGTAGCCACATAAAATAAACTCATACATAAAATTGGAAATTTCAAAACCAGTTGAATATTTTTCTTTTGAAAAAGAAAAACCATATACACAAACAATAACAATATACATATCCAGAAGGATAGCATAAACCATAAACGCAGATATGGTGGTAATGAAGGATCAACTGAAATTGGTAAAGGAGATAGTAGAAAAACTAAAAACTCATTTATAAAACCTAACAAATTAAATTCATAAATTCTATTCACATGTCTAGATAAGAAGTTAATAGATATTTTATCTACCACAAAAAGTATTAAAGATGTCAAAGTTATATACTTCAATATAGACTTAAAACCTTTCCCTCTGAATTGATCAACAATAATATAAACCAAAATACAAAGCATCATATTCAATCTATATAAAGAAATAATTAAAAGAAAAAGAACTAAAAGCTTATAATTATTCGATTTATAATGATAAAGACAGACAGCTAGAAGAGAAAAGATTGCTATATCACGCATTAAAGAGAAAGTTAAAAAATAAAATACCGGATAGAATAATAGCAAAAAAGTTCCTAGCAACTCTTCATTACTAGAAACAAAATCATACTCTAAACGAAGAAACTTACCAAAATAGTAGCTACCTACCATATAAACTGATAATTGATATATATTCCATGCAACCATAGAATCACTAAAATAATATCTAAAAAAAGATAAAATAAAGTAATGCAAAAAATGAATACTTTGAGAATAATTATAAAAATTCTCTAATGTAAAAATAATCCCATATGTTCTAGTGTCCTGAATTATTGAATCACTCGCTAACAAATAACGTAGCTCATCATAATTAGTTACTAAAAAATCACCAACCTTACCGTTTTCAAAATAGATAGCAGAAAAGGTATTTAAAAATAGAAAAACTATAAAATATATTATTAACTTCTTATCTATAATCATAGTTTTTACCTAATCTTAAATGTCTTTAACTTTCCGAGCAGGGATACCAACATATACTCCATTCTCAGCAATAGTTTTATTTACTAGACTACATGCACCAACAACTATACGATCTTTAATAAAAACACCATCTAAAATAGTTACTCTAGCGCCTAACCAAACATCCTTTCCAATTGATATTCCAGCTCTACTTGTACCTTGATCCTTAATTAATACATTTTTATCTTCAAAAATATGATTACTTGATATCATAATAGTTTGCGTGCCTATTCTTGTATTGTCACCAATCAATAATCCACCTGCACCATTTAAAAATGATTTAGAGTTAACACTAACATGATCACCAATCTTAATATTTCCACCATAACATTTTATGTAAGTATTCTCTCCTATAAAAACATTATCACCTATTTCCAATTTTGCATCTTTTTCAACAATAATGGTGGCTCCATTTTCTATTGTTAAGTTTTTCCCAAATACTACCTTTCCATTTATATCAAATTTGACATTTTTCCCAATTTTTTTTAACTTTTTTCCAAAAGCAATACTATAAAAGTATGTTCTAAATGAAGTGAAAAATATCGTAAATAATTTCATAATCTTCATAATTAACATTTTTTCATCTTCCCTACAGCAAAATAAATAGAAAAATTATAAAAAATCAAACTCAATGGAATCGCATACAACATAATATTCTTATCGTCCAATAAAGTATAAATAAGAATAAAAAACAATGCCTTAATAACCAACTCAACAATTTGCAGTTTTAATAATATATCACTTCTTCTTTTTGCAATTAAAAAGCCTGAGATTGGTGGGTTACAAAAGACTGCCCAGTACCCCAGCGTAAGTATCTTAAAATATGTAGAAATACCATTCCATTCACTACCAAAAATCAAAGTATAAAGAGATTCGGGTAAAATAAAAAATATTAGAAAGAAAGGAAGAGAGACTACACTTAAAAACAAACTACTTTTTAAAGCTTCCTTATAATTACCTTCTGTATTGAATTTACGAATAAAAAACTGCCTTACAGTCTGTGACATTAAATTAATGGGCAGTCTAAGTGTTCTCTCCACAATTGAATAGAAACCTGCAACTTGGTAACTTAAAAAATGAGAAACCACATAATAAGGTAAATTATGAGAGAAGCTGTTTAACAGTGCATGCGGTGTATTTGAAAAAATAAAATCTTTATAATTCTTAAAAGTAGAAAAATTAAAACTATACAGCCTATACTTACATATATATATTGACAATAAAAAAATTATAACTAAAGAACTAATTAAATAGCTTGACAATAAGTTCGCCTCATAAAAAAACGGGAAAGCGATTTGTATAGAAACAACTATCAAGCTACGAAGGATATTTAATACCGCACAAAACTTTTCTTCTTCAATAGAAAAATTATAATTATAAACACATTGGATTATAATGTTTGCAAAAACTCCAAAATTAATTGCCAATATCATTAACGGACTAAATATAAATATCATCACCACTGACGAAAGCAGACAAAACAAAAATGTTAATATTATACTTTCAGAAATCAAACTTTTCTTTTCGTTTTCTTGTGCAATTAATATTGCCTGATCTAAACGTAAATTAGCAATTGTTGACATCACACTTACAATAGCTAATGCAACACCATATTGCCCGAAATCCTTAACACTATATAAACGAGTCAAGATTGGAAGTGCGATAAAAGTTATTATCGCACCAACCAATAAACTTGATGTTATAACACCAATCGATTTGTATTTGGTTATCAACAATCGAAGATTCATGAAATATTCTTTACATACCACTTCATTGCTAAATCAACACCTTGAGAAATCACATATTGAGCTTTATAACCTAACAAAGTCTCAATTTTTTCAACAGATGCTTGTGAGTGCCTTACATCGCCTTTACGAAATTCTCTATAAATAGGATTTTTAGCATACGTAATTTCATTTTCACCCAATGCGTTTTTAATTGCATTAAACAAATCATTTAAAGTAGTTCGATCACCTACAGCAACATTATACACCTGATTTTTTGCTTCATCATTTGTCGTTGTTGCTGCGAGGATATTAGCTTGAACTGTATTTTCAATAAAACAAAAATCTCGGCTTGTCTCCCCATCACCATTGATAAAAACTTCTTCATCTTGGATCATTGCAGCTGTCCATTTTGGAATTACAGCAGCGTATGCACCATTCGGATCTTGGCGTTTTCCAAATACGTTGAAATAGCGTAATCCAATACATTTAAAATCATATGTACGAGCAAATACATCAGCATATAACTCGTTAACATACTTGGTTACTGCATATGGAGATAATGGATTACCAATATTTTCTTCAACTTTAGGTAATGCTGGATGATCACCATAAGTAGAACTACTAGCAGCATATGTAAAGCTTTTAACCTGCGCATCTCGCGCTGCTACCAGCATATTTAAAAAGCCAGTAATATTTGCTGCATTTGTTGTAATCGGATCAGCAATGGAACGAGGTACAGAGCCTAATGCTGCTTGATGCAATACATAATCTACTTCAAAACATGCCTTTTGACAGTCTTCCAAATTACGTATATCACCTTGAATGAAGCTAAAATTCAACCATTGTTCAGACGTGACTAGGCTTTGTACCTCATCTAAATTGTATTGATGCCCTGTTGCAAAATTATCCAGACCTATCACTTTTTGATTCAATTTCAACAAAGTTTCTAACAAGTTAGAGCCGATGAAACCAGCCACCCCTGTGATTAACCATGTTTTAGGTGATTGTTTTAATTGTTCGCATACTATTTGATATTGGCTCATCTCTTAAAATTCCTTTATTAAATATTACAAGCGAATATCAACATCAGCTGCAGGTAGTACATATTTTAGATCATACAAAACGTGACTTGTTTTACCTAAATTACGAATAGACTCTGTACCCATTTCTTTAAATTCATTATGAGCGACGGCTAGAACGATAGCATCATAATTATTCGACTCAACCGTTTGTACAGGCGTAATACCGTACTCATGTTGAGCTTCTGCTGTATCAACCCATGGATCATATACGTCGACTTGCATTTGATATTCTTTTAACTCTGTAACAATATCTATAATCTTTGTATTACGTATATCAGGACAGTTTTCTTTAAAACTTAAACCTAAAACTAATACTTTGGCACCTTCGACCTGAATTTTTTTCTTAATCATCCCTTTGACTAACTGAGTTACCACATAAGCACCCATATTGTCATTTAAACGTCGACCAGCAAGAATAATTTCCGGATGATAACCAATTGCTTGTGCTTTATGCGTTAAATAGTACGGATCAACACCAATACAATGACCACCAACCAAACCAGGACGGAAAGGTAAAAAATTCCATTTTGTTCCAGCAGCCTTGAGCACGTCCTCTGTATCAATACCCATTTTATTAAAAATTAAGGCAAGTTCATTAATTAATGCAATGTTAACGTCGCGCTGAGTATTTTCGATCACTTTAGCCGCCTCAGCAACTTTGATACTTGGTGCTTTATGCGTACCAGCCTCAATAACTAAGTTATAAACTTGATCAACAAAATCAGCCACCTCAGGTGTTGATCCCGAAGTAATTTTTAAAATATTAGTGACACGATGTAATTTATCACCAGGATTAATACGTTCAGGACTATAGCCAGCAAAAAAGTCCTGATTAAATTTCAGCCCAGATACTTGCTCAAGTACAGGAATACATTCTTCTTCTGTTGCGCCAGGATAAACAGTTGATTCATAAACAACGATATCGCCTTTTTTTAGCACTTTACCAATACTAGTTGAGGCTTTTACAAGCGGGGTTAAATCTGGTTGTTTGTAGTCATCAATAGGAGTAGGTACTGTAACAATGAAAAAATTACAGTCTTTTAGATCATCTAAATTTGCAGTATAGCTGAGTTGAGTAGCTTGTTTTAGCTCTTCTGGAGAGACCTCCAAAGTGTGATCTTGTCCACTCTTTAGTTCATCTACACGTTTCTGATAAATATCAAAGCCAACAACTGGCACCTTTTTTCCAAACTCAACCGCTAGTGGTAAACCAACGTATCCTAAACCAATAATTGCTATTTTTAACTCGGCAAGTGTTAGCATAAATAAAGCCTTATCCCTTACAATTTTTTATCTGTAGATACTGCGTATAACAGCAATGAAATAATTGCGCGTACTATATAGGAGATTTTTTATAGCCTCCATATTTCAATTGTATGAATGTGTTTACAAGCCTTCAACATCCTTACATTCTCTAAAAATACAGTGAAATTCATCACTATTTTGACATATTAGGCCAAACTTATAATTGATATTTTAAGTTAATGTAGTCTTTATAAAATCAATTATTTGTTGACAAGCTGTGCCATCACCATAAGGATTGTGAGCTTCCGACATAATAGTATAGGTCTTTAGATTTTCTAACAAATCACCTACAGCATTTTCTATGACTTCTACTTCCGTACCTACTAACCTTACTGTTCCTGCTTCGACTGCTTCTGGCCGTTCTGTTGTCTCTCTCATCACTAACACTGGTTTACCTAAAGATGGCGCTTCTTCCTGAATACCTCCTGAGTCTGTAAGGATCAAATAACTGCGATTCATTAAATATACAAACGGTAAATAATCCTGAGGAGCGATCAGTTGAATATTCTCTATACCAGCTAAAAGCTCATTCACAGGTTGCTGTACATTTGGGTTCAAATGTACTGGATACACAATTTGGATATCTGGATACTTTTTGGCAAGATTAGCCAAAGCTGAACAAATATTTAAGAAGCCTTGCCCAAAATTCTCACGTCGATGGCCTGTCACAAGAATCATTTTTTTGTTCGTATCTAGAAATGGAAACTGCTTCTGAAATTGACTCACAAGCATTTGGTCTTGCTCAACCTTTTGTTTCACTTGCAATAGAGCATCAATCACAGTATTACCAGTCACTACAATATTCGCAGGGTTAACATTTTCTTTAATAAGGTTGTCATAAGAGGACAGTGTCGGAGCAAAATGATAATTTGCCAACACACCTGTTAATCGTCGATTGGCTTCTTCTGGCCAAGGTGAATACAAGTCTCCTGTACGCAAGCCAGCTTCTACATGTCCAACTTTTATTTTGTGATAATAAGCAGCTAATGAAGCTGCAAATGTTGTTGCAGTATCTCCATGCACTAAAATAAGATCCGGTTTCCATTGTTCAAATACTTGTTCCAAACCTTTAAGTACGCCAGAAGTGACATCTGACAAAGTTTGTCCTGGTTTCATTAAATTCAGGTCAAAATCAGGCACTAAATTAAAAAGTTCTAAGACTTGATCCAACATTTGTCGATGTTGTCCAGTTACGCAGACTTTAGTGTCAAAATCTTGTATAAACCCTTGTAAAGCTAACGCTAAAGGCGCCATTTTTATTGCTTCAGGTCGCGTACCAAATATAAGTAAAATTCTTTTTTTCATTCGCCTCTTCTCTATTATTTCATTATTCAGCACTTATCATACTGCACCTTATTTACAACATATATGCCTTATAAAGTATTAGAAAAAATTAACTACAATCACCTTCACTAATAGCTACTTATACCAACGAAATTTATATTGTAATTATAGACAAATGTTCTTGAAAATTTTTTCAGCAATACTAAGCATACAAAGCGAAAAGATTTTGCGCTGTTTTTTTAACTTTTTTCGGCTAGAATGGGCAAAATTCTAAGTCTAAACCCTCGCTATTTTGGGCAACGGATCTTATTTTAGACATAAATATTAAGGGTCGAGTGTGAAGCATTATCAACTTTTTTCCATTCTTGCGATTAGTCTTAGTGCTACAGCTTGTGCTGTTACTTCAGGCTTACAAACCTATGATATTCCAAGTGAAGGTACATATAAGACTGATCAAGGAACCAATGTCGATGTAATAAAAATTACTCAAGATAACTTAATGGCTCTTCAACCGGCCCAAATCAACTATCGAAATAATTATGAAGCGTTGTTTAAACAACAACGGCCAACTTATCGCCTAAGTTCAGGAGATATACTCTCGATTCAACTTTGGGCTTACCCAGAAATTACCCCCCCAACCACGACAATAAATAATGAACAGGCAGTTCAAGCAAATGGGTATCCAATTGATTCAAGTGGTTATATACAACTACCACTGGTTGGACGTTATAAAGCAGCTGGTAAAAGCTTAGCGCAACTGAATGTGGACTTACGCAAGCAATTTGCTCAATATCTTAAAAACCCAGATGTCATCGTACGTGTTTTGTCATACCAAGGACAACGTTATTCAGTACAAGGTAGTGTACTCAAAGGTGGGCAGTTCTATTTAAATGATCAACCTACTAGTATTTATACTGCGTTAGGTATGGCAGGCGGCATTAATGATAAAGGAGCAAATACCTACGTCCAACTGGTTCGTAATGGACAGACGTATGATTTAAATACGATCGAGCTTGAGAAAGCGGGCTACTCCTTACATAAATTGTTAGTGCAACCCAATGATACAATTTATGTAAGTAGCCGAGAAAATCAGAAAATTTATGTAATGGGTGAGTCTGGCAAAAATCAAGCTCTACCAATACGCGATCAAGGTATGACCTTAAGTGATGCGCTTGGTGAAAGTTTAGGTATTAACCCAAATTCTGCTAGCGCCAGTCGTATTTATGTCCTCCGAACCAATCCTAATGATCGCCATACTGAACTTTATCATTTGAATTTATTAAGTCTGGGCGATTTTGGTCTTGCAAATCAGTTTAAGCTACGTAGTAATGATATCGTTTATGTGGATGCAACGGGACTGACCCGCTGGCAACGAATTGTCAACCAGATTATTCCATTCTCAAATGCCTTGTATAACATAGATCGTTTGGGGCAATAATTACAATGGAGATTAAAAGCGTTTTGGTCGTTTGTGTAGGTAATATTTGCCGTAGTCCTATGGCTGAGTACTTGATCAAACAGCAACACCCAAATCTGCGAGTGGAATCTGCTGGTATTTCTGGACTGATCGGCCATCCAGCAGATGATAAGGCTCAACTGTGTATGCAACGTCTAGATATTGATATGAGCCTACATGTTGCAAAAAAACTGAATGCAGAGCACTTAAAACAAGCAGACCTGATTTTAGTGATGAGTCATAATCAGCAAAAACATATTGAACAGATGTGGCCATTTGCAAAAGGGAAAATTTTTAGACTAGGGCATTGGCAAAATAAAAATGTACCTGACCCTTATCAACATGACCAAGCTTTTTTTGATAATACCTGCCAGTTAATTCAACAATGTGTGACTGACTGGAAAAATTATATTTAACTTTTTAGATTAAGATTATGAGCCAAAATACCAATACTGAAGATACAATTGACCTAAAAGAGCTTTTCTTTGCTTTGATTGCACAATGGAAGCTCATTGCATTGTGTATTATTCTAAGCTTGGTGCTTGCTTTGCTTTACCTACGTGCAACACCTGATACTTATTCAGTGGATGCCTTGGTTCAAGTGGAAGATAGTAAAGGTGCATCCGCCGCTTTACTTGGTGAACTCTCTCAAATGATGGAGCAAAAGTCACCGGCCCAATCTGAAATCGAAATTTTAAAATCGCGTCTGGTACTTGGCTCAGTAATTCAGGCGCTTCATCTAGATCTGAATATTTCCAGTCCAGAAGATACTTTCTCTCATCGTCTATTCAATAAAGCCGACTATGCCACTGAATATGGCCCTAAAGCAGTCACTTTTCACGATGAGGAAAAAACATTTGATATTCAAACATTTGAAATACCGGCCTACTATCTGGATAAAAAACTTAGCTTAAGTTTCAAAAATAATAATTTTAGTTTGACTAATCCAGCAACAGATGAAGTACTTTTAACGGCTCCACTGAATCAATTAAATCAACTCAGTACCAGCTTTGGCGTTTGGAAAATTGCTATATTTACAACCGATAAGTTTGATACGCACTATTTAATACAAAAGAAATCATTACCTGCTGCAGTACAAGCTATTAATGCTAATTATTCTGTAGCAGAAAAAGGAAAATTGACTGGAATTTTAGGACTAAATTATCAAGGCCAAGATAAAGGGCATATCACTAAGGTCTTAAATGCAATTTTAGCAGCTTATAGTGCCCAAAATGTCGAACGCCGTTCAGCTGAAACCGCTCAAACCTTAAAATTTCTGGATGAACAATTACCTGATCTGAAAAAGCAGTTAGATGATGCGGAACGTGTATTCAATAAATTTCGTCAAGAATATAATACAGTCGATGTGACCAAAGAGTCAGAACTATATCTAACTCAAAGTATTGCTCTCGAAACTAAAAAGATTGAATTACAGCAAAAACAGGCAGACCTTACCGCTAAATATACGACTGAACATCCAGCAATACGCGAAATTAATGCTCAAATTGCTGCATTGAATAAACAAATTACAGAATTAAATACTACCTTAAAACAGTTACCTGATATTCAGCGCCAATATCTACAACTCTATCGTGAAGTAGAAGTAAAAACCCAGCTTTATACTGCTTTATTAAATTCTTACCAGCAACTACGTATTGCTAAAGCAGGTGAAATTGGTAATGTGCGTATTGTCGATACGGCAGTTGAGCCCGTCCAACCGATTAAGCCACAAAAACTACAAATACTAATACTTTCGATATTCCTCGGTGGTTTCTTCGGAACATTGATTGCTCTAATACGTAATATGTTACGTACTGGTGTAAAAGATTCAGCGCAAATCGAGAATGAGTTTGATTTGCCAGTGTATGCAACTGTACCACGCTCCCCTGTTCAAGAAACCCGTATGAGTATCTTGAAGAAAAAGAAATCCATTCCAATTTTGGCAGTTAAACATAATGATGATATTGCGGTAGAAAGTTTACGCAGTATCCGCACTGCGATCCATTTTGCACTCAGCAGTGCCAAGAACAACATTATTATGATTGCGGGACCGTCACCAGAAGTAGGTAAATCATTTATCTCGACCAATTTAGCGACGATTTTTGCACAAAGTAATAAAAAAGTATTACTGATTGATGCCGATATGCGTCGTGGCTACATGCATAAGTATTTTAATTTAGACGTTAAACCTGGTTTAGCAGAATATTTAAGTAATCTTGCAGACTTAAACCAAGTCATCCATCAAACTGATGTTAGTGGTTTAAGTGTTATTGCTCGTGGTAAAAATCCGGCGAATCCTTCTGAAATGCTGAGTTCTGAACAATTTAAAGCCTTGATGGAACAGCTCAGCCAGCAATATGATCATATTATTATCGATACACCACCGATTCTGGCGGTGACCGATGGTATTATTATTTCGCAATATGCAGGTGTGAACTTACTAGTGGCGCGTTATGCCAAATCACAAATGAAAGAGCTTGAACTAAGTTTGAATCGTTTTGAACAGGCGAATGTGAAAGTGAATGGCTTCATTCTAAATGACATTCAACGTTCTAGTGCTGGTTACGGATATGGTTATAATTATTCATACGCTTATAAAGCAAATAAAGATGACTAAAAATATTTGTAGTTGATTGTTAACAAACCAGATCCCATGATCTGGTTTGTTATTTAAACACATAAATCTTATAAAAAACCCACGCATTTTTGCGCTTAGTTATTCAATGCTTAAGCGTAGACATGCTAAGATCATTGCCATATTTTTTATTCCAATCTCACTTTGGGACATCTCATGAGTAAAGCTTTACCTTTCGTTGTCGCAGCCGTATTAGGCGGTGCAGCACTCGTTCCTGTCTACTATGCAACTCAACACCCAGCGACTGAACTTGGGGCAAAAGCTGATAAAAATGCAGCGCCTGTCGCAAAAATCAGCTACGCACTCGGCTATGAAGTTGCTAAGCAAACACCACCAGAATTAGAAACAAGTGCATTTATCACAGGTTTCCGTGATGCCCATGCGCAAAAACCTGCTGCATATACAGAAGAAGAGTTACAGGCAGCTTATGTAGAATTCCAAAAGGAACTACAACAAAAGCAAATGGATGAAACTAAAAAAGTTGAAGCAACCAATAGCAGCTTCTTGGCAGAAAATGCGAAAAAAGAAGGTGTGAAAACAACAGCTTCTGGTTTGCAATATAAAATCACCAAAGAAGGTACAGGTAAGCAACCGACCGCAAGCTCTATTGTAAAAGTGCATTACAAAGGCCAACTCCCTGATGGCAAAGTGTTTGATAGCTCTTATGATCGTGGCGAGCCAATTGAATTCCCACTGAATCAAGTGATTCCAGGTTGGACTGAAGGTCTACAGCTAATGAAAGAAGGTGGTAAGGCAACGCTTTATATTCCTGCAAATCTAGGTTACGGTGAACAAGGTGTCCCTGGTTCAATTCCACCAAATAGCCCACTAGTATTTGATGTAGAATTAATCGCTGTAAAATAAATGATTTAAGGAGGGCTAGAGTCCTCCTTTATTTTTTGGAAGATAGAATGAAAAGATTAGGCCTGATTTTAATTGCCTCGACCATCGGAACGGTTCAAGCAGCTCCCATTTCTACAAAAAGCCCACAGAAAGAGCAACTCGGCTATAGCTATGGTTATCTGATGGGTCGAGGGAATGCAGAAACACTCAAAGATTTGAATATCGAGACTTTTGTACAAGGCTTACAAGAAGCCATGCAAGGTAAGCCAGCCTCTTTAACTGATGAAGAAATGGCAAATGTTCTGAATCAATATAAAAAGCGTCTGGAAGCCAAGCAACTGGTAGAGTTTCAGGAGCAGGCCCAAAAAAATGATCAGGCAGGAAAAGCGTTCTTAGCTGAAAATGGTAAAAAAGCAGATATCGTAACGACGAAATCAGGATTACAGTATCAAGTGCTTCAACAAGGGCAGGGAAAATCTCCCAGAGCCTCTTCTACGGTAAAAGTGAATTATGAAGGCCGACTATTAGATGGCACAGTGTTTGATAGCTCTATCGCCCGTAATCATCCTGTAGAATTTAAACTCAGCCAAGTTATTGCGGGCTGGACTGAGGGTGTGCAAACGATGAAAGAAGGTGGTAAGACCCGCTTCTTCGTTCCTGCAAACCTCGCTTATGGCGATGTTGGTTCAGGTGATGCCATCGGACCAAACAGTACTTTAATTTTTGATATTGAGTTATTGGAGATTTCCTCAAAAAATAAATAAATCATTGATCTCACAAATCAAAGAGAGATAATTGATACTACTTAGTTATCTCTTTTTTATAACTTCTAAAAATTCATTATTTCTATAAGGCGAACACCATTTGTCTTGATTTTTTATATAGTCCTTATCATGAATAAGATTAGTTACTTTCACTTTAATCCTATTATTACCCCAGTTTTTAAAACAGTAGTTTGATATTTTATTATTCTTTAATTCAACTTTATCAATATTTATCTCACCTAAAACAGGTGTTTCTACTCCCTGTATCCTTATCCCAGATCGTGAACCAGAATCCTTATAGCCCTTTAAATTAATTGATATTTTTTCTGGAGAGTCATTATATTTTTTTAAAGATATTTGAAAACCATCCCCAGCATTCTTTAGCGATATTATTTCAGAAAAATTTATATTTTTTAAGATGTTTCTATTATTGTTAGGCTCAATATCTATACCACTCATTGGACTTTTACCTTTTGTATTAGATATTAATATATTATTAGCAAACAACCCATTAACACTAACAACACTGATCCCTTGTCGTCTATTATCATCTAACTTCAAATTATTTAAATTCAAATTGGAATTAGAATTTTTGCCATTATTACCAATATAAATAGCATCTCCCCACATTCTTTTGATACTCATATTAGATATATATATATTTTGTGAATCTTTTATTTCTATACCTGTTCCCCACTCTCCTCCATTGCCAAGATGTGTATATTTATCCCCTAAAATCATCCCTCCAGAAATTTTTACATTTTTAACGTTATGAATTCTAAAAACCTGATAACCACCCTTATTATTTGGTATAACATTTAAAATAGTTTCAGGACTCATCTCAATACTGACATTATTTTTTAGAATAATTGATTTTTCTGCATTGATTTTAAAATTTCCAGCGGGAATTTTTATCAAAGTATTTTCTTTTATTTGGCTATTTATCAAATCAGTAATATCTGAATTATTTTGAAAATTACCACTATCAGCAGAAGTGATTGGAGAAATAATTATTAAAAAAACAAATGATGCATAAGAAATGAAATTCATAAGTTCATTCTCAAAAAATTTACTTATGATCTCAAGCTACAACTAGAAATTCCATAGTATTTTGTATAAATAGTTTACATCTTTTCTTCATATTATTTTAGATTATTTATCAGGTGTATAGCCCTTTCCTACACACCTATATATTACATCATGCCTTTAAATGTCTTGGCCTAAAACCTGTCACCAGTAACCCAATAGCATAAGCCACCACGCCAACCACACATAAGCCAGCCACTTCAGCAATGCGTAACCATTGTGAAATATCGCCTTGGTACCACGTTAAGCCATACCAAAGTGCAGCAATCATCGCGATATTGGCAACGGCATATTGAAACGCAAGTTTTTTCCAATGCGCACCAAAACGGAAAATATTACGTTTATGCAGATAGAAATACAGCATGCCCGCATTCACCAAAGCAGAACCAGAAGATGCCAAAGCTAAAGCCATATGTTCTGCATGCCAGTCGATCAACTTAAAGAAGCCAATAAAAATCACGTTTAAAATGGCATTGGCAGCAACCGCCATTAACCCCACTCGAACAGGTGTTTTGGTATCTTGCTGAGCATAGAAACCAGGTGCAAAGACTTTAATCAGCATGAAGGAGATTACACCTGCACTCATACATTGCAATGCCAGAGCCGTCATTCTGGTATCTTCTAAAGTAAATTCACCACGTTGGAATAACGCTTGAATGATCGGCGTCGACAACATAAATAAGGCAATACTCGCAGGAATTCCCACCAGCATAATAATCTTCGCAGCCCAATCAATCATTCCTCTAAATTTAGCTTGGTCTTGCTCTGCATGACGTGCAGAGAGCGAAGGTAAGATGACCGTACCAATCGCAACACCAATCAGCCCCAATGGTAACTCAGTCATACGCTCGGCACTGTATAACCAGGAGACCGAACCATCCTGCATAAAGGAAGCCCAAATGGTGTTCAGCAACAAGTTAATCTGGGTAACGGATACACCAAATAAGGCAGGCAGCATCAATTTTAAGATGCGATCCACCCCTTCATGTTTAAAATCAACTTTAGGTGGAATCAGCAAATTCTTCTTCCATAATTCCGGAATCTGAATCGCCAACTGTAGAACACCCGCCGCAACCACAGCCCAACCCAAAGCCATGATCGGCTCCGCCATATACGGCGTCAACCACCATGCCCCTGCAATCATCGCAACATTGAGCAGTACTGGAGAAAATGCAGGTGAGGCAAAAGAACCGTAACTGTTCAGAATACTGCTGGCAAAAGCCGTCAAAGACATAAACATCAGATACGGAATGGTCAGGCGGAACATATCGACCGCAAGCTCAAACTTCTCTGGGTCGTTATGGAAACCAGGTGCGTAGAGATAAATAATCGCTGGTGCGGCAACCATCGCCACAAAGGTCAGTAATGACATAGCCGTAAGCAGGCAACCAAATACTCGACTAATTAAAATCTGGACTTCGGCATGGGCACGGCTAGTTTTATATTCAGTTAAAACAGGAATAAAGGCCTGAGAAAAAGCCCCTTCTGCAAATAAGCGCCTAAAAAAGTTGGGAATACGAAAGGCAACAACAAAGGTATCGAAGTCCTTACCCGCACCAAATACATTGAGTAGTACCACATCACGTACCAAACCCAATACCCGAGATAACATTGTCATTGCACTGACAATTACAGTCGATCGCCACAATGCCATCGCATTCACCTACGGCTTATCTTTTAAAAAGCGTTATTGTAATGAAAGTCCCAACAGATTTCGTTGTGAAATTATAAATCTATCGATGTTTTTTCGGCTAACTTCTGTTGAGCGAGCAAATTTCGAAATAATTGCCAATCAAAATGTTCACCTGGATCGGTTTTACGTTTTGGCGCAATGTCAGAATGGCCTGCGATATGATTTTGAATTTTTGGATAGGTCTGTTGTAAGGTTTTCACAACCTCAACCAATGCTTGATACTGTGCTGGCTCAAAAGGCAAATCATCACTACCCTCCAGCTCGATCCCGATCGAATAATCATTACATTCTTTCTGTGCAAGATAACTCGAACGTCCGGCATGCCAAGAACGATCATTAAAATTCACAAACTGAATCACTTCACCTGTCCGCAAAATCAACAGGTGTGCCGAGACCTGCATCCCTTCAATGGTCTGGAAATAAGGATGTAGCGACCAGTCTAATTGATTCTGAAAAAATTGCTGAATATAGCCCCCACCAAACTGGGAAGGCGGCAAACTGATATTGTGAATAACGATCAGTTGAATATCGGTTCCAGCAGGACGTGTATTGAAATTAGGCGATGCAATCTGGGCCGCCCCCACCAATACACCCTCTTGTACTTGAGCAAATCTAGCGTGTTGCATTGTGACTCGAATCAACAATTTAATCTTTATAGATGCCATTCTGCCATGCTTTATCCAGAATAATCGAGATGAAATACTTATTTTTTACAGGGAGGATGTTAATATATGACACACGTTTTTTAGTCAAACATACACTGGAACTGGTATGAGTATTCCTCAATCTTTGCTTGAACAATCTATTCAAATCAATATTCAGCAAGCATTACAAGAAGATATTGGGGACGGCGATATTACCGCCATGCTTACACCAGTCGATGAGCAAGCTACAGCAACCATTATTAGTCGTGAAGAGATGGTGCTGGCAGGTCAACCATGGGTGAATGCCTTGATTCAAACCTATGACAATACCGTGCAAGTGACATGGTTAAAGCAAGAAGGCGACGTGGTTGGTGCAAATGAAGCATTTTTAAAACTCGCTGGTTCAGCGCGCAGCTTACTCACAGTAGAACGTCCAGCTTTAAACTTTATCCAGACCTTGTCTGCGGTTGCGACTAAAACTGCTAGCTATGTCAAACAGCTTGATGGTTTACATACCAAACTGCTGGATACCCGTAAAACCTTACCAGGACTACGTATCGCACAAAAATATGCCGTAGCAATCGGGGGGGGGCAAAATCACCGCTTAGGTTTATTTGATGCTTTCCTGATTAAAGAAAATCATATTATGGCTGCTGGCGGTATTGCCCAGGCCATTACCAAAGCACACCAAATCGCGCCAGGCAAACCTGTCGAAGTTGAAGTTGAAACTTGGGATGAGTTAAATCAGGCACTTGAAGCTGGTGCTGATATCGTAATGCTGGATAACTTTAGTCAGCAACAAATGATTGATGCGGTTAAACATGTTGCAGGTCGCTGTAAGCTAGAAGCATCGGGCAATATTACCATCGAAAATTTACGTGAAGTGGCGACCACAGGGGTCGACTACATCTCAATGGGTGTATTGACCAAAGATGTAAGAGCGGTTGATCTATCCATGCGTTTTAACGCTTAAGCCTGATCTGTCTCTTTGTCTTGAGACTCATGCTTTTGTGAAGCTAAAAGTTCTGTTTTCTTAGAAACTTCTGTTGTTTCAACTTGCCACGCTGATTTGGCTTCGGTCGAATCAGTTGGTCGTGGATCTGCCGCCATTAAAACAAAAGTTACTGCGGTTAATAACACGAGAAAAACTTGTAACATCCTTACCCCGAAATATCTTACTTTCAATTTTTGCTCACTGTATCAAACGAACATGAGCCAAATCTGAGTGCTATGTAACAGCATGAAAACACTCAGTGAGATTCTGTTGAAGATGATAGCTATATGTTTGCTTTCATTTCGATCTGTGTAAGCTCATAATGCTCAGCAACACTATTGATTAAAATAATAACGATGGACAGCATATTTGAGGCTTTATTCCACTTACTTTTTAAGTTTTTCCGCTTTGTATTTATTAATGTAATCTTTGAAATTATTTTTGAAGGATTAATTCGTTGCATCGGTTATGGAGTAGTCCGCTGTTATCGGCTTGGGCAACGGGTGGATTTTGACAGTACAGAAGTATTTGTAGCTGGTTTTTTCAGTTTGCTGCTACTGATAATATTGTGTCTTTATTTTTTATTGCACTAATTTAATCTAAAAAGCAGCCTAAGTACCCACCTAGACTGCTTTTTCTCATCTAATCCTACAATTTATAGCTCAATAAAGCCCATATATGGATCAGAAATGGAGTCTTCATTGGTTTCAATACGTCCAGCAAAACGACGGCTATAACTTGGATCATTTTCAATGGTAACAGTGAAATCATACCAGCCGCCAAACTCACTCATGTCCCAGCCAAGTTCTTTTTCAGAAGCCGCTGTTTCAATCTGCCAGAGCTTGTTGGGTAAATAAGCATTGGCTTTGATCACCAGTTTTGCAACCTGTGCTGCGTCATTACGTACTTTTAAGAACAGCTTAGGATCACACTCTTCCATACAGACCCGAATCTCTGGCAATGCCTGAATCTGTATCGCTTGAGCCAGATTACCCGTAAAACTACGGTGGAAGCCATTCGGCCCCAATACCCATAGATCATAACGATTATCATGAGTCTGCCAGATATCATCCAGTTGCTTGCCTGCCTCAACCATATAACGGCGCGGCACAGCATCCAGATTCAATTTATCGTAGACATGGAACACGGCTGCATGCGTACCCGTATTCGAGAACATCAGTTTGACAGTTTTCGCCGTAACGTCCACTTTAGCACTGGTGTGCAGAATATAAGGTAAGGCACGAGATGGACGGATACCCATGTCCTGCACAGGATAGGTCTGACTTTCTGGACGACTCACCTGCCCCAAACGCTCCTGTGCTTTACGGATGGCATCTGCTTCAGCTTTGCTCTTCTTCCCCGCCAAATCTGGCATTGGGAGTAAATTCGGGGTCTTAAAGTTAAAGGCTGACATTAAATCGCCACATACCGCACGTCGATATGGACTGATATTCGGTTCCTGTACGCCAAAACATTGTTCTAGGAAGCGAATTACGGAAGAATGGTCAAACACTTGTGAATTGACCCAGCCACCGCGACTCCACGGTGAAATGATATACATCGGTACACGAATCCCTGGCCCATAGACCCCAACCCCATTACTGACTTTTGGATCGGTAAAATTCGGTTGTCCATTGGATGCTTTGGCATGCGTCGCATACTCATAAGACATTTGTTCCTTGCTTAATGTCGATTTACCATAGACTTCACCTGAAATATCCATCGAAGGCGCACTTGGTGAAGGTACATGGTCAAAGAAACCATCATTTTCATCAAAGTTAATCAGGAAAACCGTCTGGCTCCACAGTTCTGGACGTTCAGTCAGCGCATTCAACACTTCCTGAATATACCATGCACCTTGCACAGGGCTTGAAGGCCCAGGATGTTCGCTATAGGTTGCAGGCGCCACCAGCCAGCTCACCTGTGGTAGCTGCCCTTTGGCAATATCTTCTTTAAATGAACCGAGAAAACCACCATCTGGCATGGTATTGGCAATGCCTTTATATAAGGGTTGTCTGGCATCAATGGCTGGATCATAAGCTGGGCAAATCGTACTGTTATTAACTGGCTTACCTGATAATTCGTTGGCACGGCGGTACTTTTTAAATCCTGCCAATGGGTTATCGGTAAAGTTGTCTGGCATGTTTTGATAAACTTTCCAGCTCACGCCCGCTTCCTGTAAGCGCTCAGGATAAGTAGTCCAGTCATAACCTGTGAGAGATGTCCCAATCGAGTCCAGATCATTAACCACACTGGCAACATTCGCCCCTGTTGGGCCATTGGTTCCCGTCCAGATAAACATACGGTTAGAATTGGTGCCGGTATGCATCGCACAGTGGTAGGCATCGCACAACGTAAAAGCATTGGCTAAGGCAAACTGGAATTCAACTTCCTGTTGTTTGTAATAGCCCATAGATTGTGGTTGCTTGTATTGCACCCAATTGCCCATGCGACCATGATCCCACGCGTATTGCCCGTCAGTCCATGAATGTGGTGTGCCACTCACACGCTGTGCATTGCCACGGCTGCTGTCCAGATGATAGGGATAAACTTTATTCTTATTGGCGTCGTATTGTTCCCAGACTTTACGGCCTTGGCTCAGTGGAATCGTGAAACGGTCGCCAAAACCACGTACACCTTTCAGGGTTCCAAAGTAATTATCAAAAGAACGGTTTTCCTGAGTCAAAATCACCACGTGCTTAACATCTTTGATGGTGCCTGTTTCTACCTTGGCATCAATCGCAAGTGCTTTTTGAATACTCATTGGAAAACTGGTCAATGCAGCCGTACCAAACAACGCTTTGCTTGAATTTAATACAAAGTCACGACGATTCATCTTATTAACTTCCTTATTGTTATTCATTAGGGCGCGCAGTGAATTTTGCAGCTTGTGGTGGGCGGCTGTGGATTTGGCGTGGAATTATTGTTATCGCCTTGATCACTATCATTACAGGCACTGAGTAAAAAGCAGCTACTACTCAGTAACGCTAAAAAGAAATTTCGCATTTTACTATCCGTTAAAATATCAGTGCAGATAGTCAATACAATATAAATGACAGTGAGATGATGATTTGATCGCAGTTTGATGACAGAAAAATAAGATAAAAAAAAGGCGGTCTAAACACACCAGACCGCCCGCACTATCAACTGGAACTTACCAACCGAGTGCTTGCTGTTGCTTTTGAATCAATTCCGCGATTCCTTTTTCTGCAAGCTCTAACATGGCATTGCACTGTTGACGGGTAAACGGTTTGTCTTCTGCCGTTCCCTGAATTTCAATAAATTCACCCGCTTGTGTCATCACCACGTTCAAATCCGTTTGGCAATTTGAATCTTCTTCGTAGCATAGATCGAGGAGTACTTCGTCTTTATACATACCCACCGAAATTGCTGCCACTAAACTCTTTAATGGATCCTGTTTAATCTTTTTGTTGCTGAGCAATACATTCATTGCGTCAACCAAAGCCACTGCTGCACCCGTAATCGCCGCAGTACGGGTACCGCCATCTGCCTGAATCACATCACAGTCGATTGTAATGGTGTTCTCGCCCAACTTCTTCAAATCCACCATTGCACGTAAGCTACGGCCAATCAGACGCTGGATCTCTTGAGTACGACCCGTTTGCTTACCACGAGCCGCTTCACGATCGCTACGCGTATGCGTTGAGCGTGGCAACATGCCATATTCAGCTGTTACCCAACCTTGACCCTGACCTTTCAGGAAGCGTGGTACCGAGTTATCAATACTCGCAGTACACAACACTTTAGTATGACCAAACTCAACCAAAACTGAGCCTTCTGCGTAACGGGTATAGTTACGGGTAATTTTTACCTCACGTAATTGGTCTAATGCTCTTTGGTCAATACGCATAACGATTCCTTAAAACTATGGCTCAAATATCATTGCGCCATAGTATAGCTCAATTACACGTGCTTTCAGTTTTACTTATTCGTTACAATTCACCCAATTAAGCAAATCTAAACTTCGCTTTCAGATTGCTCCAGCCTTGTGCCAGTTGTGCGGATAAATCATTCGGCAATGAACATTTAGCCAAACGCACCCACACCGTCCAGAACTGCTTCATGAAGTTGGCTTCGTTATAGTTCACTCCATATTCGGCACATAATGCTCTAATTTGTGGTGCAACCTGTTCATAACGATTGGCAGGCATATCAGGGAATAAATGATGCTCAATCTGATGGCTCAAATTACCACTCATAAAATGCATCCATTTCCCACCTGTGAAGTTGCTTGAACCACGAATCTGACGAAGGTACCACTGTGCCTTGGTTTCGTTCTCGGTATTGTCTGCTTCAAAGGTTTCAGCATCTTCAGTAAAGTGACCATTAAAAATCACTGCTGACGACCATAAGTTACGCATGATGTTTGCGACTGCATTACCCGCCAATACGGGAATAAAGTTTACTGTGGCAATCGCCGGGAAGAACACATAGTCTTTTAACACTTGGCGTTTGGCTTTTTTACGGAACTCCGCCGCATCTGCCCAAACCTGTTTCCATGTTTTGGTTTTATACACCAACGCATCTTCCAGATGCAGGTTTTGTACACCCACATACCACTGGAAAAAGAACATGAGCTGAAGTGCCAATGGGATATTGGCCAAATGACGTACTTCCCATTTCTGGTCTTCTGTGACACGTAAAATGCCATAACCCACATCATGATCTTTACCGACAATATTGGTATAAGTATGGTGCATATAGTTATGGGTATAGCGCCAGTCATTGCCTGAGCAGGTATTGTCCCAATCGTAATCTTCACCACGTAAACTTGGATCATTCAACCAGTCAAACTGACCATGCATCACGTTATGGCCCAGTTCCATATTCTCGACGATTTTAGACACACCCAGCATGGCTGTCCCCAGCAACCATACGGGTGGAATCCAGCCACCGAACATCAACATGCCACGGGATGCAATTTCGGTATAACGCACGAAATTACGCACTTTATAAATATATTTCGAGTCCTGCTCACCGAGGTTTTGCATCACGTCTAGTCGAATTTTCTCGACACGGCGACCAAACTCCTCGACTTGTTCTGGGGTTAAATGTGCTGACTTTGATACGGTTTTAAATTCTAATGCCATATTCATTGTGTTGGATCCTCAAATATCTTTGTTTTTATAGGTCAATCGTGACTGGGCTCAGCGCCTGGCTCACACATAACTTGATTGGACGATTCGGTTGATCATCAATTTCGCCAGTGAGGACGTTCTGGGTCACACCGCTGACTTTGGTACAGCTACAGCGGTTACACACGCCCATACGACAACCATGTTGTGGACGTAAACCTGCTTGCTCTGCACTACTCAGGAGATTGGTCGTTGCAATAAAATTTTGTTGCGCACGACGAAACGTAATCGGTTGAGCTTCACTGGAATGCTCGACTTGTACGGGTTGGAAAAATTCTTGATGAAAGTTTTCCACGACCCCATGCTGCGTATAAATCTGTTGCGCCTGTTTCATCATGTTGTGGTGACCACAGGCATAGGCTTGAATATCTTTAAAATTAGGGACGAGTTTCTCTAACAATGCTGCATCTAAATGCTGTTTTTGCTGCGCCGTATTAAAGAAATGATAATTCAGTTGTGGATATTGCTCAGCCAAGGCCAAGATGTCCTGATGCAATACTTCAGCACGGTTA
The DNA here is from genome assembly GCF_014635885.1 of Acinetobacter vivianii. GTDB lineage: Bacteria > Pseudomonadota > Gammaproteobacteria > Pseudomonadales > Moraxellaceae > Acinetobacter > Acinetobacter vivianii. The sequence goes on along the minus strand of NZ_BMDR01000008.1, from coordinate 24,585 downwards.
AAATATACCACATGCACTTGTTCAAGCTGCTGTTGTAATGCTTGTTTTAATAAAGAATAAATTGCAGTGATACCAGAACCTGAAGCAATCAGTAATGCAGGTTGCTGACCTTGATGTAAGACGAAATCCCCTTGCGGCTGAGAAATCTCGAAGCTGTCTCCAACACGCAATTGTTGTGCTGCCTTAGACACCAAACCTTGAACTTTAATGCCTAGACGGATTTCACCTTGTGGCGTGACCTCAATAATGGAATAGCTACGTTGTTGATATACCCCGTTAATCATGAGGGTAATTAAAACGCTTTGACCTGCTTTAACTTGGCGAATATCAAAATTATGATTTGGCTTTAAGCTGAGTGAAACCATATCTTCGCTCAGCGGCTGCACAGCAGTGACTTGCGCAAGAATGCGTTTCCAGGCGAAGGTTGGCTTGATCTTTTGCAAGATAAAATCAACGAAATCTTCTCGAATCCAATGTGGCTGATAACTTAACTCTGCGTTCATACGTTCCTCGTTTTGTATCTGGCTATTTATTTTGAGTGAACAAATGTTCATGTAGTGAACATGTGTACACTATATTTATTTGTGTTCACTGAGTCAACACTTGTTCACTAATTTTTTGAATATTTTTTATACTCGTTATAAGCCACTCAAAATACGGGGAAAATAAAACGCTTCTCTCAGATTCTGCTTATCATTTGCACATCTGTTGCGCGTGTAAAGATCAAAAACATCTGTATTTAGCAATGTACGAAGACTAAAAAGTTTCTGTTTTTTTTGCTAGACTCTTTGGTATGGTTTTAATGGATCTTATTCATGTCGATTAGAGATGAACGAAAACAACAGAGTCGACAGGCTTTACTGGATGCAGCCCTCCACCTGAGTACCGCAGGACGCTCATTTAGTAGCATTAGCTTGCGTGAAGTTGCACGTGAAGTTGGTTTGGTACCAACGGCGTTTTATCGTCATTTTCAAGACATGGATGCGCTCGGACAAGAGCTGGTCGATCAGGTCTCTTTGCATTTAAAAAGCCTGATTCATCAATTGGGGCAAAGCTACCTGTTACACAGTGGTTCGGCCAAAACCCGCACCAGCATTGAGTTATTCGTACAGGCGGTTAATCACAGCCCGCAGCAATGGCAATTTATGATTGCGGAACGCTGGGGTGGATCTGAAACCGTCCGTATTGCGATTGCACGGGAAATTGAGTTTCTGATCGAAGATCTAGCCATTGATCTGTGCAAGCTCGAAACCTTCAAACACATCAAGGAAGCCAAGCATTTACAGGTCCTTTCTACGATTTTGATTAATATGTCATTTACCTGGGCCATGACTTGGATCAATTTGCCAAAACAGTTCACGATTGATCATTTACTCGAACAACAAAACCTGTTTATTGATAATGCAGCGACCCAAGTGCGCTTATTATTCAGTGGGATTTCCAACTGGGAACCAGAAAACGCTTGACCATATCCAAACCAAAGTTTGATATATAAAAGCATTGCTTCGCGTTATGATGCATTGGACACTAATGCAAATGCAGTGTGGAACACTATGAGGAGCTTATAAGCATCATGAATCCAGATCGTCATACTCAGTTCTTAATTCGTAAAGAAAAAATCTTGCAGGTTGCAGAAAAGCTGTTATTAGAAAACAACCAAGAAATGACCCTCGATGAACTGGTTGCTGAACTGGATATTGCCAAAGGCACTTTATATAAACATTTCCGTAGCAAAAATGAATTATTGCTGGAACTGATTATCCAGAATGAAAAAGAAATCTTAAAAATTTCAGATAGATACAATACAGATGTCAAAGAGTATGCGCCACGTTACATGCTCTATCATCTCACCTCACCAAGCCGTACCATTCTGCTGCATCAGTTAGAAGAACATCTGACCATGACTGAATCCAAGTTAAAGCATCTTTTTGATGAGCTTTACTCGATCCGTCAACAACGTATCGTGTCGTTAAAAGACATGACTGAAAAATATTTAAAATCACAGAATTATGATATGTCGATTCGTGATTATCTTTCTTATATCTGGTCCCTGACCTACGGCGCAGCATTATTGTTGAATTCAAGCTATTACCAGCGCTCGATTGGTTCACGTGAAAAGTTAATTAACCTGTATGTCAATCAGGCCTTATCACTTCCGACACAGAAAGTTCAGATTGATTTAAAAGACTTTCAACTGGATCAAGACTAAATAAAAAAAAGGACTGTCATGGCAGTCCTTTTTATTTGAAAATGCATCAATTATTTCGCTTTACGCTCTTTTTCTAACAAGTAATTCACCACTTGAGTGACTTTACCATCTTCACCCTGAACCACATATTTACCATTCACAACCACAGCAGGAACACCCGTCAACTGGTACTGCTGCGCCAGTTTATTTGATTCGGCAATTTTTGCAGTAATTGGGAAAGAGTTAAACATGCTGTTAAATTTTTGCTCAGGTACGCCGTAACGCGCAAAGAATTTTGCTTGAGAAGCTTGATCAAAGATTTGCTGACCACCTTCATGAATCGCATGGAAAAGTGGAATATGGGTCTTTTTACGCACACCTAATGCTTCAGAAACGTAGTAACCACGAGCACCTTGTTCCCATACTTTATTCATGGCTGCTGGTGTACGAAGGAAATAAACGTCTTTCGGAATCTGCTTCAACCATGCTTGCATATGTGGTTCAAGCTTAAAGCAGTGCGGGCAGCCGTACCAGAAGAACTCACGCACTTCGAGCTGGCCTGCTGGCGCAACCGTTTTGCCTGGATTTGCAATAACGGTATAGTCTTTACCAGCCACAAAATCTGCTGCCATCGCATTCATTGAAAATGCCAATGCAGCTACACTCAAACCACTTAATACTAACTTTTTCATTGACTTTGCTTTTCCTCTAAGCATTTTTCGTAAGTTTATATGCTTAATATAAAACAAACACGAGCAATTCGTTTTGCTTCTGTGAAGTTTTTTATTGGATTTATCGCTTTTTTTGCCAGAATCGCTACACTACCAACAGATTAAACCTAAATAATCATCCTTATATAGAGGTGACACTATGTCGCAATTGAATGTTGACCCGCAAGAAATCGCAAAATTTGAAGCATTGGCTGCCAAATGGTGGGATCAACATTCTGAATTCCGCCCGTTGCATCAAATCAACCCTTTACGCTTAAACTGGGTAGATGAACGTGTTGGCGGTCTGGCTGGCAAGAAAGTACTCGATGTTGGCTGTGGTGGCGGAATTCTGGCAGAAAGCATGGCGCGTCGTGGGGCGGAAGTACTCGGCATTGATATGGGCGAAGCACCACTTGCTGTGGCACGTTTGCATGCGCAGCAGGACAATGTTGAAAATATTGAATACCGTCAGATTCCAGTTGAGCAACTGGCACAAGAACAGGCAGGTCAATATGATGTCGTGACCTGTATGGAAATGATGGAACATGTACCTGATCCTGCTTCAATCGTCAAAGCCTGTCAGGCTTTGGTTAAGCCAGGCGGTCATGTGTTCTTCTCGACGATTAACCGTAATCCAAAATCTTATTTATTTGCCATTATCGGTGCTGAATACGTCCTTCGTTTACTACCAAAAGGAACGCATGACTATCATAAATTCATTCGTCCTTCAGAAATGGCACACGATATCCGCAATGCAGGACTCAGCCTGAAAGAAATGACAGGTTTACATTACAACCCGATCACCAAACATTACTGGTTAGCGCCAAATGTTGATGTGAATTACATGGTTCATACGACAAATACAGGTGCATGATGAAAGCTGTTTTATTTGATCTTGATGGTACGTTGATCGATACCGCTGTAGACTTTATCCGTATCATTCAACAAATGTGCCGTGATGAACAACGTCCTGTCGTAGATGCTGCAGCCATTCGCACTCAAGTGTCTGAAGGCGCACGTGCCATGGTGAAACTGGTTTATCCAGAATTAGAGATCACCGATGAGGTTTTCCTCGCACATCGTCAGCGCTTTTTAGATACCTATGGTGCCAATATTGTTGTCGATACCGAACTGTTTGAAGGCATGTACCCTTTACTGGAAGAACTCGAAGCACATCAGATTCCGTGGGGTATTGTGACCAATAAACCTCGTGGTTTAAGTGAACTGCTGCTCGCAGCATTAAACCTGACAGAGCGTTGTGCGGTCTTGGTTTGCCCGGAAGATGTCAGCAAAACCAAACCCGATCCAGAACCAATGTATCTCGCTGCACAAAAGCTCAATCTTGATGCCAAAGACATCATTTATGTGGGCGATCATCCACGTGATATCGATGCAGGTCGCAATGCAGATATGTATACCATTCTGGCAGCTTATGGCTATTTACCCGTAGGATCACGTGATGATCTGGCGGCATGGCAGGCAGATGCCATTATTCACACCATCCCCGAATTACACCAACTGCTCAAACAGAAAATCACTGTTTTGTCAGAAAATCAGGGTATGATGGGTTAAATATTGATGATAAAAACAGGAGGCATAACAATGAAATATTCAGAATATCAACCTCGTCCAGATTTGCTGAAAGACCGTATTATCCTGATCACCGGTGCTGGTGACGGTATTGGACGTGCTGCTGCTATGAGTTATGCCCTTCATGGTGCAACCGTTGTGCTACACGGTCGTACCTTGAATAAACTTGAAGTGATTTATGACGAAATTGAAGGTTTGGGTGCGCCTCAACCTGCAATTTTACCTTTGCAGCTTTCAACAGCGTCAACACATGATTACGAGCTTCTGGTCAATACGCTTGAACAGCAATTCGGTCGTCTTGATGGCATCTTGCATAACGCAGGCATGCTGGGTGATCGTGTTGAACTGGCAGAATATCCAGTCGATGTCTGGGATGATGTCATGGCCGTCAATTTACGTGCGCCTTTTGCCCTGACTCAAGCTTTATTGCCGTTGTTAGAGAAATCTGAACACGCCTCTGTGGTATTCACCAGCTCGAGTGTCGGTCGCGAAGCACGTGCATTGTGGGGCGCTTATTCAGTGTCTAAAGTTGCAACTGAAGCCATGAGCAAAATCTTTGCCGCAGAAAATACTTATCCAAATATTCGTTTTAACTGCATCAATCCAGGTGGTACACGTACAGCGATGCGTGCCAAGGCCTATCCAGAGGAAGATCCAAAAGTACTTCCAACACCAGATAGCATTATGCCAGCCTACCTGTACCTGATGGGTGACGATAGTCTGGAGATGAATGGCCAAAGTATTGATGCTCAAGCTTAATTCACACATTAAAATAATTCTAAATAACATTGGACACTGACGTTAAAACTGCTTTTTTCAGAGAAATGGGCGAAGAATCTTCATCTTTTTAATGGAACAATGAATTGATCTTCACAGTTTCTCTGCATTTTTAACGTACAGTAGTTCACATGAGAGACATCCGAAGTCAATAAGGTGCATCATGAAAAAAATTTTCATTATCTTGGTTTTAGGTTCGACGACCCTATTCAGTAGCATGGGGAGTTTTGCAGGTCCGCATGATCGTGACGAAGACTCGCGTGGTGGCGGCTGGCAAAATGGTCGTGGCTTTGATCGTCCAGATGGTGAAAATCGTCAACGTGAACGCCGTATGCGCGAAGAACGTGGTGTGGAGCGCCTAAAACAACATCGTTGGCAGGCAGGTTATGTCATGCCACAGCATTATCGTGGTAATGGTTATAAAGTCGATTATAAAGACAATAACCTTCCTCGACCGAGCCGTAACGAACAATGGTACAAGATCAACAACGACTATATTTTAGTCAACTCAGAGGATAACAGTATTATCCGTATCATGGGCTTCTAAGCACTTTTCAAAAGGCGAATGATATTAAAGTTGGGTTGTTGTTTTCAGAATAGATTTATCTTTTCGTTTTTTTCGTTAAAATCAGATCAATTGGTACATCTCTGAGATTCACATGGCGACCCAAATGACTGAAACTTTACATAGTACAACACAAGATTATGTACATTGGTTTCGCCATTCCGCACCTTATATTAATGCCCATCGTGATAAAACCTTTATCCTGATGTTTGCGGGCGAAGCGGTTCAGCACGAAAATTTCCAGCATATTATTCATGATATTGCCTTGTTACACTCGCTGGGCATCCGCTTGATTCTCGTTTACGGCGCACGTCCGCAAATCAATCAGAATTTGCTCGAACGTCATATTGAGACCCCATTTCATCAAAACCATCGCATTACCACACGTGAGTCTTTACGTGGCGTTATGAATGCTGTGGGTTCGATCCGTTTAGAAATTGAAGCCCTGCTGTCTATGGGATTGGCGAATTCACCTATGTATGGTGCTCGCATTGATGTGGTGTCTGGTAATTTTGTGACTGCCAAACCTTATGGTATTCGTGATGGGATCGACTTCCAGCTCACTGGTGAAGTCCGTTCTGTAGATACCGATGCCATTCAACGCCATCTAGATAATCACAACATCGTCCTGCTCGGGCCCACGGGCTATTCAACCACTGGGGAAGTCTTTAATTTACTGGCAGAAGAAGTTGCGACCAAAACGGCTATTGCTTTAAAAGCGGATAAGCTGATTTTCCTAGGCGAAAAGCAAGGACTGATGAATAAACAGCAACAGCTATTACGTGAATTAAATCCGCATCAACTAGAACCGTATATTCAACAGAACCAACAACAATATCCAGAATTTGCCTTACATCTCAAACAAGCTCAACAAGCGTCCTTGTCAGGCGTACATCGCGTACATCTGATTTCTTATGCCTATGACGGCGCACTAATTGAAGAACTGTTCACCCGCGATGGTGTCGGCACCTTGATTACCGATGCACACTATGAAGAAGTCCGTATCGCCAATATCAATGATGTTGGTGGCTTGATTAATCTGTTACGCCCACTCGAACAGGAAGGCATTCTGGTTTATCGCTCACGCGAACGCCTTGAAAGTGAAATTGAACATTTTGCGGTGATTGAGCGTGACGGTATGATTCTGGCTTGTGCAGCACTGTACCCAATTCCTGCCGAAACTAATGAAATCCGTTCTGCTGAAATTGCCTGTGTGGCTGTCGATGCCAGTTATCGTAGATCAAATCGCGGCAGCCAGATTTTGCAATTCCTTGAAAGCAAAGCCAAGCAACAAGGGATTCAACAGCTCTTCGTACTCACCACCCGAACCGCTCACTGGTTTCTGGAACAAGGCTTTAGCCCTGCCAGTGTGGATGATTTACCCAATGCCCGCCAAGAGTTATATAACTATCAGCGTAATTCACTGGTCTTTAAGAAAACCTTGCCTGCAAAATAAGGCCGTTGGAGATATTTTTATTTTTGATAAGAATATCTCCTTATCATCATGATCTCTGCTTAAGACAATTTCGATAAAAATTTAAACAAACATTAAAATATTTAAAATTTAATTAAAAAACATAATCTTAGTTAAAAATAAATCACTTTCTCTTATTCAATCTACAGATAAGATTATTCGATCTTCTATTTTGCACTTTTCATCATAAGCAAAGCCCGATTAGTTATTTTTTATGCAATAAAAAAAGTTTTAGCTTAGTTGCTCATCTTATTTAAATCTTTTGATTTTTCGGGGAGCACAACCAACATGGCTGTTTCAATCAATCGCTCATGGGCAACATCTACTCTCATTGCGGCAAGTCTTGCCAGTCTAATGGGTGTGACAGGCTGTGCAAAAAAACCTGAGCAGCAAGGTACAACAAAACAAGAAACCACAACATTAAATATCGGCTTTCAAAAGTATGGCATCTTGCCGATCGTCAAAGCAAAAGGTGAATTAGAAAAAACCCTTGCTGCTCAAGGTGTACAAGTTAAATGGGTCGAATTTCCCGCTGGCCCACAATTATTAGAAGGCTTGAATGTTGGCAGCGTCGTATTGGGTGAGGCTGGTGAAGCCCCACCTATCTTTGCGCAAGCCGCCAATCCGAATCTGATCTATGTTGCCAACCAGCCACCTGCACCAAGCGCAGAAGCCTTGATTGTACAAAAAGACTCTCCGATTCAATCTGTTCAGGATTTAAAAGGTAAACGCATTGCCTTAAATAAAGGCTCCAACGTGCACTACCTGTTACTCAAGTTGCTAGAAGAAAATAATCTCACCTTAAATGATATCCAGCCTGTTTATTTGCCGCCTTCAGATGCACGTGCGGCATTTGAAAAAGGTGCTGTCGATGCATGGGTGATCTGGGATCCATTCTTGGCTGCGGCTGAACATCAGATTCATGCACGTGTCATTGCCAATGGTGAGCACCTTGTAAGTAACCATCAATTCTATCTATCTGATCGCCAGTTCGCTGAAAGTCATCCGCAGGTGTTAAATACCGTGGTAACGACACTCAATCAAACAACGGACTGGGTGAAAGCCCACCCTGATGATGCTGCAAAACTGTTAGAAAAACCGACCGCACTTGAATTCGACATTTTAAAAACATCAATTTCACGTATGGGTTTTGGGGTTCAACCTATTTCTGAAAAGGTCGCCAAAGAACAGCAATATGTAGCTGATGCATTTTTTGCCCAGAAACTGATTCCAAAGCAGCTTGTGATCCAAGATGCCTTATTGAAGAACGAAGTTAAATAATTGAGGATCACCATGAAGTTGTTATCTAAAGTTTCTGTTCTGGGTGTGCTGATCTCTACATTTTCGCTGAGTGGTTGCCAGAAACCCGAACAGCATACGGAGAAAGCAACTTCAACAACTGAAAATACAGCGGTAAAAACACTCTCGATCGGTTTCCAGAAATCTTCACTCAATTTGTTGGTTGCCAAACAACAAAAGCTATTTGAGCAAGAATTTCCAAATGCCAAAATTGAATGGCGTGAATTCCCTGCTGGCCCACAGATGCTTGAAGCACTTGCAGTCGGGGCCGTTGATTTTGGTTATGTCGGCAATACGCCACCGATCTTTGCTCAGGCCGCGGCTAAACCATTGAGCTATGTGGCTTATGAAGTGGTTGCGCCGACGGGACAGGCTGTTTTGGTACATGCCAACGATAAAATCAGCACTTTGCAAGATTTAAAGGGCAAACGTATCGCGGTACAAAAAGGCTCAAGTGCACACGAATTGCTGGCTAAAACCCTGCAAAAAGCGGGTCTATCTTGGCAAGACATTCAGCCCATCTGGTTACCTCCTGCCGATGCACGTGCAGCATTTGACAAACAGGCTGTTGATGCATGGGCCATTTGGGAGCCCTACTTGGGTACAGCCGAACTTCAAGGTCATACCAAAACCTTGGTAGATGGCTCTGCTTTTCCAACCACGTATTCTTTTTATATTGGTAATCCTGACTATATTAAAAAGCATCCCGATTCTGCGCCAAAGCTCATTAAAAGCATCAACCTTGCTGATCAATGGATCGTTCAACATCAAGATCAGGCGCTACAGATTTACGCACAAAGTACGGGCTTGAGCCTTCCCGTAGCGCAACGTGTTTTAGACAAACGTCCAAAACCATCACCTGTACACATCCTCACACCAGAGGTCGTACAGAGTCAGCAACAAATCGCCGATTTATTTAAACAAGAGCAGCTTATCCCTGTGCAGATCGATATTCAGCATAGCGTCTGGTCTGCCCAATAAACATTGATTTCATTTTCATAAGGAACATCGACATGAATATTTTCTGGTTTATTCCCACTCATGGTGACAGTCGTTATCTAGGCACCAGCAAGGGTGCTCGTCAGGTCGATCATGCTTATATGAAACAAATTGCCGTTGCCGTGGATAATCTCGGTTATGCAGGGGTTCTGATTCCGACAGGTCGCTCTTGTGAAGATCCGTGGATTACTGCTGCCAGTCTGATTGATGCCACCAAACAGCTTAAATTCCTCGTCGCACTGCGTCCCGGCATTACCACTCCAGCACTTGCTGCACGCATGGCTGCTACTTTTGACCGACTTTCCAATGGCCGTATTTTGCTCAACCTCGTAACGGGTGGTGATGAACAGGAATTAAAGGGTGATGGTTTATATGAAGATCACAGTACCCGATACCAGACAGCATCTGAATACGTCAAAATCTGGCGTGAAATCCTGACTCGCTCACATACAGGTGAATCATTTACATTCCACGGCGAACGTCTCAGTGTCGATGACGCCAAACTGCTCTACCCACCTGTACAGCAACCTTATCCCCCACTGTGGTTTGGTGGTTCATCAGAAGCGGCAACCGAATTGGCGGCAGAACAGGTCGATACTTATTTGACTTGGGGCGAGCCCCCTGCTGCGGTAAAAGAAAAAATTGAACATTTACGTGCCAAAGCGGCTACAAAGGGTCGCACCCTTAATTATGGTATCCGCTTACATGTGATTGTCCGTGAAACCAACGAGCAGGCTTGGGCGGCGGCAGATGAACTGATTCAATATCTGGATGATGCCACCATTGCCGCGGCGCAGAAAAAATTTGCTCAAATGGATTCAGTCGGTCAGCAACGTATGGCTGCACTTCACGGCGGACGTAAAGACCAACTTGAAGTCTCACCTAACCTCTGGGCAGGCATTGGCCTCGTGCGCGGCGGTGCAGGAACCGCCTTGGTCGGCGATCCTGAAACTGTTGCGGCACGTATTCAGGAATATGCTGATTTAGGCATTGATACCTTTATCTTCTCAGGCTATCCGCATCTGGAAGAGTCCATTCGTTTTGCTGAACTGGTGTTCCCATTATTACCACTTAAAACCCGAGAGAAACTGGCGCAACCACATTTAACAGGCCCATTTGGTGAAATCATTGCCAATAACTATGTGCCTGAAGTCAAGGAACCTAAGACCTTGGCTAAGGAGACTGTATGAGCACCAAAGTTTCCGTCAATAATGTTTCACGTGGAACACAAAAAATAGGCAGAAGTTTATTGCCTTGGCTATTTCCAATTTTACTGATTCTGATTTGGCAAGCTGCCTCAAGCGCAGGTTTACTACAAAATCGGGTGTTACCAGCCCCAACTGCTGTGGTGAGTGCTTTCTGGCACTTACTGCTCAGTGGAGAACTTTGGCTGCATGTTAAAGTCAGTGCTGGTCGTGCCCTACTCGGTTTACTCATTGGTGGGGGCTTGGGACTGATTTTAGGTCTATTAAATGGCTCATCACGGATTGCTTCAACCCTGCTCGATACCACATTGCAAATGATCCGTAATATCCCTGCATTGGCGCTGATTCCATTGGTCATTTTATGGTTCGGTATTGATGAAACTGCCAAACTGTTTCTGGTTGCTGTGGGTGTGTTTTTCCCGATCTATATCAATACCTATCACGGCATTCGTTCTGTCGATCCTCAACTGATTGAAATGGGTAAAAGCTACGGGCTAAGCCGTTGGCAGTTGTATAAAGAAATTATTTTACCGGGTGCAATGCCGTCTATTTTAGTCGGCCTACGTTTCTCTTTAGGGCTGGTCTGGGTACTTTTGATTGTGGCTGAAACGATCTCTGCACAATCAGGAATTGGTTATATGACCATGAATGCACGCGAATTTTTACAGACCGATATTGTTCTGGTCGGTATTTTACTCTACGCACTACTGGGCAAATTAGCAGATGTATTGGCTCAAGGTTTAGAACGTTATTTATTACGCTGGCATGCAGGCTACCAGAAATAAAAGGAAGATAAAGATGAGTAATTTAAATCTAAATTTCTATGACAATAATCTGGTTCAACCTGTGACTGAACCAGAAACAGCTCAGGCACCTGCCAATGGCGCAGATATTCTGATTGAGCAGCTTTATAAGTTTTATGGTGAGGTCAAGGTTCTCGAAGATCTTGATTTGCATATTCAAGCAGGTGAATTTGTTGCCGTTGTCGGACGCAGTGGCTGTGGTAAAAGCACCCTGCTCCGTCTCATTGCCCAACTTGAAAAAGCCAGTTATGGTGAAATCAAATTCCAGTCTGCACGTCATTTTCGTGAAGGCATCACCAATGCAGACATTCGGGTAATGTTTCAGGATCCTCGCCTGTTGCCGTGGAAAAGTGTTCTGCAAAATGTTCAACTCGGTCTACCAAAAGACCAGCACCAACTCGCAGCGACCTTACTGGAGAAAGTCGGTTTAAAAGAAAAGGCGTCGCAATGGCCTGCACAGCTTTCAGGCGGGCAACGTCAGCGTGCGGCACTGGCTCGCGCCCTCTCGCATTCACCACGTATTTTGCTCTTGGATGAACCTTTAGGTGCCTTAGATGCCCTGACCCGTTTGGAAATGCAAAACCTAATTGAACGTCTCTGGAAAGAACAAGGCTTTACCGCAATTCTGGTCACGCATGATGTGAGTGAAGCAGTTCAGTTGGCTGATCGAATTATTCTTTTAGATCAAGGTCATATCGCGCATAGTTTTCAGGTGAATCTGCCTCGTCCACGTAAAAAGAGTATTGCTTTTGCACAACTCGAACAACAAGTTCTTGATGCGGTTTTAGCGACCTAAAACCGCATTATTTTTTTCTAAAAAAGGCGTCAAATCATTAAAAACTACAATTCAAATTGATGACCAGCACATGAATTATTTACAAAATATGTATGGCCGTTTTTAGATTTCAATAATTATCAAATACATCCCCAACATTGGCCTGAAAAGTATATTTTTTTCGATAAAAAAATTGTGTTACTGTGCACAAATCCGACAATTTATCTTACAATGTCAATGACATTTTTTGAATCAAGCTCGCAGATGGAACAGAAAAAAAGTACACAAAAGCGCAATCAACTGCTGAATGCTGCCCTAGATGTTTTTTCCGTCTATGGGTTTAGTGGCGCAAGTCTGGATGAGATTGCACAGCTCGCAAACATGCATAAATCCAATATTTTCTACTACTATGAAAATAAAGAGTCACTGTATGTCGAAGTGCTCACCACCGTTCTGCAAAAATGGTTGGCGCCTTTACAGACATTGGAGTCAGAACTTGAACCCACAGAAGCACTCACGCATTATTTAATTCAAAAAATCGAAAGCTCACGTGACCAGCCTAAGGCCTCACGTTTATTTGCACTTGAGATCATTCAAGGTGCACCACATATTTTGCCAATCTTAAAAGGCCCTTTGAAAAAGCTGTTTAAACGTAAAGCTAAAGTCATTCAAACATGGCAAGAACAAGGCAAATTATCACCAGATATTGATCCAGAACTGTTGATTCTGAATATCTGGGCCATTACACAGAATTACGCGGATTTCTCAACTCAAATTGAAATGGTGACAGGGAAAACCTTACGTAACCGTAGTATGTTTCAACGTACAATCGAACATACTGTGCATGTGATGTTATACGGCGTATTACCACGCTAAATTTTCTTCATAAGCCTTAATTTTACCGATTGAAATAGAAAAAGCGGCTTTGTTAGTCGCTTTTTTCTTGCCAAATGGTTAAGGCGATTATTCAACTGAGCTAATCAAAAATGTGGAACATTGATTAAGAAACATACGTGGAACGTGAAAAGTGAAGAAAAAGCCGTTCTAGTTCGCTGAACCCTAGAACGGTTTAGGCTAAGATATTGATGCAAATAAGAAAAGCTCAAGCATTTCGTATAAGCCGTATTATGTTAATTTTAGAATAACTTAAATTATTCTAAAATTTGATATTGTATCCCAAACAATTTCATTTTTATTAAGTCAGATAACTTCCCTTTTATTAACTTCGATCAAATAGATCTGTTATTGGATCTATATAATCACTTTGACTGAAACTGCTACTCTCAAATTTATCATGTTCATGATTATAGGCACCATTCATATTAGCTTGTATAGCATCATCTACATCTAGAAAACTAATTATATTATAAATATCATCTTCATTAAATTTAATAGGGAAGTCATTTTTTAAAATATTATCAACATAATCAACCACTAATTCTTCATAATAATCATCTGCTAGATATATTCCATCTACAACATTATCTTGAATAACCATTGATGTAATTTCTGAATAAAAATATTCTAATATTTCTTTTTTTAAAAGAATGTAGTATTCAGAATTTTCATCTAATTTTATTAGACTAAAAATATTACTTAAATTGGATAATAAATAATAATCTCCTGAGTCTATGAAAATTGATTTCACTTCAGAAAGTAATCCAAAAAAAGTGTTATCACTAACAATAATACCATTATTCATTAAATGTAATATAAATTTAAATGATCTTATTGAATAGTTTTTATCGACAAAAAAGCTACTCTTTATCAAATTAAAAATTTCTTTTATATCTGAAACTTCTAAAAACCCACTTAAAGACACCAATGAAAATTCAGACCATAAATTTTTATTTTTATTTTTATTTAAAAATTCTTTTAAAACATAAGAAACAATTACCTTATCAATAATATTATTTTTACCTAAATCAATTAGCGTTTCTAAACATAAAATTTTATTTGATAAATTTATTAATTTTAAAATATAAAACTTATTAGATAAATAATTTAATGTAATAAAATCAGAGATAGATGGATTAAAAAGATCATAATAGATTTCCTTTCCAACTATATTTCTATTTAATAGTGATCCAGTTAGTGCTTTCATAACAAAAGAAAAAGTTTTTCCATATTCTCCATTTTTTTCAGCACATAATTTGTAGTAAATTTCTTCTAATTCCTTTTCCGATATACGCCCTTTATGTAAAACGACTGCTACCATAATATCCTTAGATATTTCATCAGTTTGTCTATCAAATACATTCTCCCATATTTGAGCTGGATCCTCTAAAGTAGATAAAATATATGACCAATAATCATCCTTTTTAATTTCTATTAATCGCTGTGAATCCGTAATAAATGAAATTACTCGTGGATTATAGTTTTTATGATTTATAATTTCTTTATAACGTTCATCTATATATAATTCATCTATAAAATCTTCTGATAAGTTAGAAAAAAATATATGATTATATAAAATTTTAGCTTTATCTATAGATTTTAGACTTCCTATAAGCAATTCATATTCATTTCTATTAATATTCTGATCATAAAATGCTGAACTTAATCTTTTTCCTTGATTAAGTATATTTGTTCTTGATGTTAATATAAATCTTTTGTTCTTATTTTTTCTACTCTCCTAATAAAGGCGGAAATTTTAGAATCTTCTTTATTTTCAATAGCCTCTAAATAATTACTCCCTAAAAAGTCATCAAAATAAAAAATTTGACTTTTTTCCTCTTTATAAACTTTTTCTATACTAGAAATGCTATCTTCAATATAGTAAAAATCAAATCCTTGTGCTAAATAGCTTCTACATATCTGATCAGCCAATGTGGTTTTACCAATTCCAGGTAATCCTGATATAATTAAAGAACCTTTTTCTTCAAGAATATTAATTGCTTCACTATGGTTCTCTGTAACAACATATTTAATTGATTTACTGTTTATTTCATCTAGCTTATATCTACTAGTTCCAATTATATCTGCATGAATAATTGTTTCTAAAACTGTTGTACTTGAAATCCATAACTTATAGTGATTACGTTCAACATTTGAATGCTTTTTTAAAAGATCATTCAAATCTTCTTTACCCAAAATTTGGTTATCTATTTTAATATAATCTTTAAAAATATTTTTTATTTTTATTTTATTATCTCGTGAAAGAGATAGCGATGTAATCAAAAAATATTTCTGAGGCTTAAGCTTATGTACCTTAGCTAATTCTGTTTTCGACAATGATTGTATTAGCGCACTAACACCAGATTTTATCCAATGTTTACACTGAATAATTTCTTCTTTACCATCAATAGAAAAAAAACGTCCATCAACGCCACCATCTTTCCCAGATTTGAAGCGCTCTATTCTATTACCGAATTCTGCTGAAAGTAGATCTACAACTAATTCTTCAAAATCTTTATCATTAAGTGTACTAAAATCGTAATCGGACATATTTATTAAACTAAGTTGACTAATTTTCACATTTCATAATAGAGTAGAAATAAAGTAAAGCATATCCCCCGAATTGAATTAATAATTTTCATCAAAATCTAATCAGTTAACATAAAATCTCTTATGCGAAACCAAACAAAATAGCACTTTAGTTCCACAACTTAAGTATATTCGTTATTTTATCCATGCACATAACTACATTAAACCTTTGCATTTAAAAATGCGCTTGATACAACGCCAATAATTTTTGTGCGCCAAGCAACAGATTCTCTTCCCAGTCCAGATGCGCAGTATCATTGGCACCATCTGTAATATATTTGACTGAAATCAAACGTACCCCGAGCTTTTGGCATACTTTGGCTAAGGCGTAAGCTTCCATATCGACTAAGTTACAGTTGACCTTTGGAACACCTGTTTCAAAAGAATCACCCGTTCCACAGATCCCTTTAGGTAAAAGCTCAAAATGCGGTTGGGTATGGATCTCCGCAGGAATCTCATCATCCATCGGTGTCACGCCTACGGCAAAACCCAGTGGAGACACATCCATATCGCGCTGCACGAAAGTAATCACCTCAACCAAACTGTGCGCATCAAAGTGAGAACTGCCTGCACTGCCTAAATTGATTAGCGTTTTACAGCCCGTTTTTTGAATGACCTCAAAGGCTTTGAATGCTGCATTAATTTTTCCGATTCCACTGTAATGAACGTCTATTCCTGCTTGCTCAAACAAACCTTTAGATTCATTTGGCAAGGCCATAATCAGAGCAACATTAGCATTCATAAAAAGACTCGTTCAAATAAAATGAGAGACACATCAAGGTGTGCTCAGGCACATCTTGATATTATTGCATCTTCTGCTGTAAGGCGACTAAACAAGGAGAGAAAAATAACTGACCGCTATACGCTCCTGCCACTGTTTTCTTCACGACCAATGCCCATAACCCAACCAACAACAGACTTAAAACCACAGCCACATACTGTAAGAAGTCGATGTGTAGTTGATGCGCCAGATTAAAAATTGCCAGAATAAATACACCGAATGGGAAAGTGAGTCCCCACCAACCTAGGTTAAATGGAATGCCAGTGCGGGCATGGCGCAGTGTGGTCAAAATCGCAATACCGAACCACCATACACCAAAGCCTAATAACACCAAGCTCGCCACGATTCCCAAAGCAGGCAACAAGGTAGCCAAGCTTTCGAATCCCATCGCTTGCATGATCCGTGGTGCCTGCTCGCCGAGTAATAATAACGCTAACGCCCCTGTCCCAATCGGGCCCAAGCATAGCCAGCTAGAAATCGCGACTTCTTTCTCGGGCAATTGATGCAAAGCCAGACGTAACATCAGAATGGTTAGGATCGCAAAAGCAGGTAACACAGAAATGCCCCACAACACATAGCCTGTGATCAAAATCGTCAAGGCATGTTGATCGGCTGCTAAATGTTGCAACAACAGACCTGCTGAGCTGGCAGCAACTTCACATGCCACAATCGGCAACAGCCATACGGCGGTCATGCGTTGCAATTGATGGTCCTGACAGCTAAACATGCAAAATGGCACGACCCAAGCGATTACAACGGCAAGAATTACATCGATGTACCAAAGGTAAGTCGCAATCTGTATAGCAATATCACCATATAAATGTGTCCCGAAACTGAGAAAACCATTGGCAATTGTTGCTAGACCCATTGGTATCGCACCCAAAAACAGACTCATATTGGGATGGCTAAAAATCTGTTTCGCTTCATGTGGAAACAAGATCCAGCGCAAGGCATACAGCACAGTAAAGGTCGTAAATAACAGAATGTTGAATTGCCACAATTTAGTCGCAATTGTGAACAAAAGAGACGAAGCAAAAGGAAGCTGTGTTAAAATCATGGCCACAACACCCGTGCCCATGGTGGCAGTAAACCAGTTCGGGGTAAAATGACGAATCACATCTTTCGTCTGTTCCAGCTGATAAAACGGCTTTTTCATCTCGATCTCTATGTAAAGCGACTATAAAGCAATTTTAATTGAGCTTTTAAATAAGAAAAATTGATTTATTTTTATTTAATGAATCAGTTTTATTGATATAAAACTTCTAAATCCTGAAATTTTTCTGTGTAAAAACACAACAACAAGACGAAACGCTGAGAATATGGCAATATATAGCCTTTGCAAAAATCACTGTATTTAACGCCCATGAAGTTGCTTCGTCTCAACGCTTTATCGCCAGATTTTCAGTTACCTCCGACTGCGGTAACGATCGGCAATTTTGATGGTGTCCATCTCGGCCATCAAGCGATGATTGCTCAACTCAAAACGTTGGCTTCTGCTCAAGGCTTAAAAACATTGGTGATGATTTTTGAGCCGCAACCGCTTGAATTTTTTAAAGGTTATGATGCTCCGCCACGCATTAGCTCATTACGTGAAAAAGTAGAATATTTAACTGAGCTTGGTGTTGATTACATTGCGGTCGCGAAGTTCGATCAATATTTCAGAAGCTTAAATGCCACTGAATTTGCAGATTTACTCAAATTAAAACTCAATGCACAAAGTCTCGTTCTTGGCGATGACTTCCATTTTGGTAAAGACCGTCAAGGCAACAGCGAATTTCTACGCAACTATGGCTTTGATGTTACCAATTTAAATACCATTGCCTTGAATGGTGAACGGGTGAGTTCAACCCGTATTCGTCAGGTCCTACAAGCAGGTGATCTGGCTTTAGCTGCAAAATTACTAGGTCGTCCGTATAGCATCACTGGCCGTGTCCAGTATGGTGATCAAATTGGTCGCACCCTTGATTTTCCAACGATTAATGTTCGTTTAAACCGTCATAAACCGTGCTTAAACGGGATTTATGCAGTCGATGTAGTGTGTGAAGACGCCTCTCTTACGGCAAAAATAAAACATACAGATCCTGCTCTTAATGGCATCTCTGGCTATCAAGCCGACAGTTTATTTGGCGCAGGTCATGTGGGGACACGCCCAGCCATCAAACAAGTCCAACCTGAATGGCGATTAGAGGTACATTTCCCCGATGTTTCTGCTAATCTGTATGGCTTATTGATGCGGGTAACTTTCCTTCACTATTTGCATGGTGAGCTGAATTACCCTTCGCTTGAAGCCCTCAAAGCTGGAATTAATGGTGATGTGCAAAAGTTACGAGATTATCGTAGCAGCACACCAGAATTTCCTTTTTAAATTTAATTTTCATTTGTAATACATGTCAGTTTACAAACTGATCAAACTGGAAGAAAACTTGCATGAGCGATAAGCAAACTCCTGAAAATGCAGTGGATTATAAAGCCACACTCAATTTGCCAGCGACTGAATTTGCCATGAAGGCAAACTTGGCTGTGCGTGAAGCCAAATGGTTAGAAGAGTGGTATGCCGACAACATTTATCAGCAGATTCGTGCATCGCGTATTGGCAAGAAAAAATATGTACTTCATGACGGCCCTCCGTATGCCAATGGTCAAATCCATTTAGGTCATGCTGTTAATAAAGTCTTAAAAGACATCATTATCAAAAGCCGCGTTTTAGATGGCTTTGACGCACCATATGTGCCAGGTTGGGACTGTCACGGTCTGCCAATCGAACTTAAAGTAGAAGAAAAAGTTGGTAAAGTTGGCGTCAAAGTTGATGCATCTACTTTCCGTAAAGCATGTCGTGAATATGCATACACTCAAGTCGAATTACAGAAAAAAGACTTTGTACGTATGGGCGTGTTTGGTGACTGGGACAATCCATACCTCACCATGAACTTCAAACAAGAAGCAGATATCGTACGTGCACTCGGTGCTATTGCCAAAGCAGGTCATATTGAGCCAGGTTTAAAACCCGTAAACTGGTGTATGGACTGTGGTTCTTCACTGGCTGAAGCTGAAGTTGAATACGAAGATAAAAAATCAGATGCCATTGATGTCGGCTTCACCGTGGTTGATCTGAAAGATCTCAGCACACGTTTGAATGTCGAGGTTAAAGATGCGACTGATATCGTGATCTGGACCACGACACCGTGGACTTTGCCTGCAAACCAAGCCGTAGCATTGCATGCTGAAATCGACTATCAACTGGTACAGGTTACGACCGACTGTGGTACGCAAAACTTTATTCTTGCCAAAGATCTGGTGGAATCAGCAATCGAGCGTTATAAGCTTGAAAACCCAGTTGTACTTGCTGATTTCAAAGGTGCTGCAATCGAAAATCTTCTTTTGCAACATCCGCTTTTAACTGATCGTCAAGTGCCTGTGATTTTAGGCGAACACGTGATTGCAACCAGTGGTACAGGTGCAGTACATACCGCACCAGGCCACGGTGTAGACGACTATAAAGTTGGCTTGCTCTATCAATTGAAAGTTGAAAATCCTGTAGGCGGCAATGGTGTTTATTTACCAACATCGCCAATTTTTGCAGGTGAGCACATCTATAAAGCCAACCCACAAATCATCGAAGCATTGGGTGCAGTGGGCCGTTTATGGGCGCATCAGCCAATCAAGCATAGCTATCCGCATTGCTGGCGTCACAAAACACCAATTATCTTCCGTGCGACACCACAATGGTTTATCAGCATGGATGCCAATGGTCTACGCCAAAATGCATTAAACGCGATTGAAAATGACATCGAATTTGTGCCTGATTGGGGTCAAAGCCGTATTCAGTCCATGATTGAAGGTCGTCCTGACTGGTGTATCTCACGTCAACGTACATGGGGTGTGCCAATCCCGTTCTTCGTTCATAAAGATACCAATGAATTGCATCCTCGCACGCCTGAACTGATTGAAGAAGTGGCTAAGTTGATCGAGCAAGAAGGGATCGATGGCTGGTATAACCGTGAAGCAAGTGACTTCATTGGTACAGATGCCGAGAACTACAATGCAATCCGCGACACGCTTGATGTCTGGTTTGACTCTGGCACAACACACTATGCTGTGCTACGTGAACGTGAAGACCTGCAAGATTCTGCTGACTTGTACCTTGAAGGTTCAGATCAACACCGTGGCTGGTTCCAGTCTTCATTGCTGACATCAATTGCAATCAATGAACGTGCGCCATATAAAGGCTTGCTCACACACGGTTTCGTGGTCGATGAGAAAGGCCGTAAAATGTCTAAATCATTAGGTAATATCATTACCCCACAAGACATTATTAAAGATATGGGTGCAGATGGTTTACGCTTCTGGATCGCTTCTGCGGACTACCGTTATGAAATGACGGCTGGTAAAGAAATCTTTAGCCGTGCTTCAGATGGTTACCGTCGTATCCGTAATACCTTACGTTTCTTGCTGGCAAACCTGAATGGCTTCAAACCATCAACAGATGCGCTGCCAGTGGACCAATTGATTGCATTGGATCAATACATCCTTCAACGTGCTGCTGAAGTTCAAAAAACCATTCAGCAAGCCTATGAAGAGATGAACTTCCATATTGTGACCAATGCCCTCACCAACTTCTGTATCAATGATTTGGGTGGTTTCTATCTCGACATCATCAAAGATCGTCAATACACCACCAAGGCAGATTCTCAAGCACGTCATTCTGCACAAACAGCGCTGTATCATATCGTTCAAGCCTTTGTCCGCTGGATGGCGCCAATTCTCAGCTTTACAGCGCAAGAAGCATGGCCATTAATTCCAGAACAAACTGAAAAATATGTGTTTACCGCTGAATGGTATGACATTCCAACGGCATCAACAGCAAACTTACTGTCTGAAGCAGATTGGCAAACATTGATTAGCGTAAAATCAGCAGTAAATAAACAGATTGAAGCAGCACGTAACGCTAAACTGATTGGCAGTAACTTATCTGCAAAAGTTGAACTTTGGGCAGATGAAGCATTACAGAAATTGTTGAACCAATTGGCTGATGAATTACGCTTTGTCTTGATCACCTCTCAAGTCATTGTGCATCCTTATGCTGAACAAGGTGAAAGCACGGACCTTGCAGGGTTACGTGTTCAGGTTTCAGCTGCGGATGGTGAAAAATGTGTACGCTGCTGGCATGTGCTGCCAGATGTAAATACACACGTTGGTCATGCTGGTTTATGCGCTCGTTGTATTATCAATGTCACTGGCAGTGGCGAAGTGAGAAAATATGCATAATTCTGTGCAAACAAGCCCCGCAAAAAAAGGCTTATTCCAGTTTTACCCGCACAACTTAATGTGGCTTGGACTTTCTGTCCTTGCCATTGTGCTGGATCAATGGACCAAATGGATTGCAAGTTCGCATTTAAATTATGCTGATCCTGTTCCAGTTCTGCCTTTTTTAAACTGGACATTACTTCACAATCATGGCGCAGCATTTAGCTTTTTATCTGATGCGGGTGGCTGGCAACGTTATCTTTTTACGTCTCTAGCAGGCATTGTGTCGGTTATTTTTGTGTTCTGGCTCATGCGCATGCCAAAGAAAATGATCGTTTTGCCTATGGCGATTGCGTTGATTCTCGGTGGAGCAATTGGCAACCTGATTGACCGTGTCAGCTTGGGTTATGTGGTCGATTTTATCCATGTCTATTACCAGAACAGCCATTTTCCAGCATTTAACCTTGCAGATAGTGCCATTACATTGGGAACGATCTTGCTGCTGATCGATACTTTCTTCTTAGAGAAGAAACGCAACCAAAATGCGGATGTATAAGATGAACGAAATTATCCACCCAAACGAAGAAATTCGTATTCAGGACGGCTCAAAAGTCGACTTACACTTTTCGGTTTCAATCGAAAATGGTGTTGAAATTGATAATACGCGTAGTCGTGAAGAACCCGTAAGTCTGGTCATTGGCGATGGTAATCTGTTACCAGGCTTTGAAAAGGCTTTATTTGGTTTACGTGCAGGCGATCGTCGTACTGTACATTTACCACCTGAAGATGCTTTTGGGCCTTGGAATGCTGAAAATATCCAGATCTTCGATACAGTTAAGTTTGAACAACGTCCAATCGTTGGTCATATGATCGAATTTGAAGATAAAGCCAAAGCAACCTTATTTGGAATTGTAAAATCGGTTAATGATGACACCACTGAAATCGATTTTAACCATCCACTGGCGGGCAAAAATATTACCTTTGAAGTGGAAATCTTTAAGGTCACCCCTGCTGGACAGCAAGGCATTAAATTGATGTAACACAAAAGCTCTCAAATGAGAGCTTTTTTTAACCCTGAATAAAAGTATAAGATCATTAAAAGACATTCATTTTGATTCAAAGCAATAATACATAGGAATACAAATATGCTCATTTATATTATCGTCGGTAGTATCCGTGAAGGCCGAACTGCAATTAAAATCGCCAATTGGGTCAATCAAGCCATCAATGAACTTTCATTAGCTGATATTCAAACAGAAATCGTCGATCTGAAAGAATGGGCGTTACCTATATTTGCAGGCGCTCATCCGCCAGCGACAGGCGTTTACGACCAACCTAAGCAACAACAATGGGCTGATAAAATTGCGGCAGCCGATGCATTTATCTTTATTAGCCCTGAATATAATCATGGCTACAGCCCAGCACTCAAAAATGCATTGGATTACGTGGCTAAGGAATGGCAAGGCAAGCCTGCTGCTTACGTAGGCTACGGTGCCACCAATGGCTCTCGCTCAATTGATCAACTCCGTCAGGTCGCGACCTATATCGGCTTGGTTGACAGCAATGCTGTTCTTGAAATCCGTGATATTTTTAAACGTAATAAAGAAGAAACGTTTGAAGCCAATGAGTTTGAGGTCAAAGGCTTGGCAGCACTTATCAGCAAATTACAGAAATATAATGTTGTGTAGATGTAAGCCTAAGCGTACATAGACAAGCTACATTCACCTCTATTCTCTACTCTGCTTTATCTTTAATATACAAAGCATAGAGAGACAGGAAGTCTCATTGAGAATAATAAGACACACAGGAAGTGGTCGTTAATAGGATATTAACGACATAAGCTGAATACGAAGAAGCCCCGTCAGGATGATGGGGCTTCTTTTTTGCCTATTTAAAGCATGTAACAGAACTTGACTTCGTATCCCGCAAGATACAATCTGCCCCAGAAAGCCCTACATTTTTCATGTTTTTAGCTTGTTACCCTAAAATAAAAATGATTTTGAGGTCGTAACAATGGTTAAAAAAGCATTGATCATCACATCAAATATAGGTGTTGAACATGATGAATTGATTCAACCACTTGAGTTTTTAAAAGGAAAAGGCATTGAAGTCATCCATGCCGCAGAAACATTTGACGCTGTGCAAACGGTGAAAAGTGATAAGGCATTAGGGCCAAGTTACTCCCCACAAGCCTCTTTAGATCAGGTTTCTGTAGAAGACTACGATATTTTGATTATTCCTGGTGGTACAGTAAATGCCGATACATTGCGCCTAAATGAAAATGCGCATGCCATCATTCAATATTTCACTGATCAGAAGAAACCTATTGCTGCAATCTGCCATGCGCCTTGGGCGCTGATAAATGCAAAACGGATTAAGGATAAAAATCTGACTTCCTATAAAAGTATCCGTTTAGATCTAGAAAATGCAGGTGCACACTGGGTAGATGAAGCCGTACATCGTTGTAATACCAATGACTGGCCTCTTATCACCTCACGGTGTCCAGATGATATCCCGCAGTTTAATGAAGCTATTTTGAAAGAACTGAATCAAGAATAAAGCTTCCAATCTTATTTTTTATAGCCAATAAAAAACACCCCTAACCGTAAGGTTAGGGGTGTTTAGATTTAAAAGCTGGCGATGACTTACTCTCACATGGCAAGTGCCACACTACCATCAGCGCTAAGAG
>NZ_BMDR01000007.1 GCF_014635885.1 Acinetobacter vivianii | reverse complement strand
AGCTTCACCGCCGTAAGTTTTTGCACAGATCGTTGCAATCGCAGCAGTTAAAGTTGTTTTACCATGGTCAACGTGACCAATTGTACCCACGTTTACGTGTGGTTTATTACGTTCAAACTTGGCTTTAGCCATGATGATCTTCCTTTATAAACTGCTCATGAGGGTCGCCCATGAGCACTTGGTTTTTAACTAAATTTTAGTTGGGTAATATAGTAATCGAAAGATTACTCGTCGTCACCTTTTTTACCGCCAGCTTGGAACTTAGCGATGATGCCTTCCGCAACGTTACGTGGAGTTTCAGCGTATTTAGCGAATTCCATAGAGTAAGTCGCACGACCTTGAGACATAGAACGCATTTGAGTCGCGTAACCAAACATCTCAGCAAGTGGTACTTCAGCTTTAATAGCTTTAGTTCCGCCAGGAAGATCGTCCATACCTTGAACCATACCACGACGACGGTTTAAGTCACCCATGATATCGCCCATGTAGTCTTCTGGAGTTTCTACTTCAACTTTCATGATTGGTTCAAGAAGGATAGGATCTGCTTTCATGAAACCGTCACGGAAAGCGTATGAACCTGCCATTTTGAACGACAATTCATCAGAGTCGACATCGTGGTAAGAACCGTCGAATAATGTCGCTTTGATACCCACAACAGGGTAACCAGCCAATACACCATTCTTCATACGTTCTTGAATACCTTTGTCAACCGCACCAAAGAATTCTTTAGGTACAGTACCGCCGACAACTTCTTCAGCGAATTCGTATTCTTTACCAGCTTCTTCAACATCCATAGGCTCTAAACGAACATATACATGACCGAATTTACCTTTACCACCTGTTTGACGAACAAATTTACCTTCTTGTTCAACAGACTTCTTGATGGTTTCACGGTAAGCAACCATTGGTTTACCAATGTTCGCTTCAACGCTGAATTCACGCTTCATACGGTCAACGATGATGTCAAGGTGAAGCTCACCCATACCAGCAATAATTGTTTGACCAGATTCTTCGTCAGTACGAACGCGGAACGATGGATCTTCTTTAGCCAAACGACCTAAAGCGATAGACATTTTTTCTTGGTCAGCTTTAGTTTTTGGTTCAACAGCCAATGAAATTACTGGCTCTGGGAATTCCATACGCTCAAGTGTAATGATGTTTTTCTCATCACATAATGTATCACCAGTAGTAACGTCTTTAAGACCTACACACGCTGCGATATCACCTGCACGGATTTCATCAAGATCTTGACGTTCGTTCGCATGCATTTGCACGATACGACCGATACGTTCACGCTTAGATTTAACTGGGTTATAAACCGGATCACCTTGTTTAAGAACACCAGAGTAAACACGTACGAATGTTAAGTTACCTACGAACTTATCGTTCATGATTTTGAACGCAAGCGCAGAGAACGGAGCTTCGTCAGATGCTTCACGAGACGCTTTAGTTTCGTCTTTGTCGTCAAGGATACCTTCAATTGCTTTAACTTCTGTAGGAGAAGGCAAGAATTGAATTACAGCATCCAACATACGTTGAACACCTTTGTTCTTGAACGCAGAACCACAAAGCATAACTTGAATTTCAGATGCTAATGTACGAGCACGTAAACCAGCGATGATTTCTTCTTTAGAAAGATCGCCTTCTTCTAGGTACTTGTCCATTAACTCTTCAGATGCTTCAGCCGCAGCTTCAACCATCTTAGTACGCCATTCGTTTGAAGTATCAACGAGGTCAGCAGGAATTTCACCGTATTCGAACTTCATACCTTGAGATGCTTCATCCCAGATAATCGCTTTCATTTCGATGAGGTCAACTACACCTGTAAATGTATCTTCTGCACCAATTGGCACAACGATAGGTACAGGATTACCGCCTAAACGAGTTTTAACTTGCTCAACAGCACGGAAGAAGTTTGCACCAGTACGGTCCATCTTGTTCACGAATGCTAAACGAGGCACTTTATATTTGTTTGCCTGACGCCATACAGTTTCAGACTGAGGTTGTACGCCACCAACTGCACAGTAAACCATGCACGCACCGTCAAGAACACGCATAGAACGTTCAACTTCGATTGTGAAGTCTACGTGTCCCGGTGTATCAATTACGTTGATACGGTGTTGTTGGAATTGGTTAGCCATACCAGACCAGAAACAAGTTGTAGCAGCAGAGGTAATTGTAATACCACGCTCTTGCTCTTGTTCCATCCAGTCCATTGTTGCTGCACCGTCGTGTACTTCACCAATTTTGTGAGATACACCTGTGTAGAACAAAATACGTTCTGTTGTAGTTGTTTTACCTGCGTCAATGTGCGCAGAAATACCGATGTTACGGTAGTTACTAATTGGGGTTTGGCGAGCCATGATGTCTACATTCCTAAATGTTATATTTAAAACAGGACGCATCAATTAAATTGATGCGCACGAATATCCAAGCAGGCAACTTAAATACCCGCAAAGCCTCCACTTTGATAGAGAGCGATGTTGAATCGAGCTGCAGTACGCATGAATATTCTCCTGATTAGGGACTGTTTTATCCGCTTAGAAACGGTAGTGAGAGAAGGCTTTGTTGGCTTCAGCCATACGATGCACGTCTTCACGTTTTTTGATCGCTGCACCTTTACCTTCAGCTGCATCAAGCAACTCACCAGCAAGACGTAAAGCCATCGTTTTTTCAGAACGCTTAGCAGCAGCATCTACTAACCAACGCATAGCTAGAGCAGTACGACGGGATGGGCGTACTTCCATAGGTACTTGATAAGTAGCACCACCAACACGGCGTGCTTTTACTTCAACCATAGGACGAACTTTTTCAAGAGTAGTCTCGAAAAATTCAACTGGGTCTACTTTGTTTTTTTCTTGAACGCGGTCTAAAGCACCGTAAACGATACTTTCAGCAATAGATTTTTTACCATCTTGCATTACGTGGTTCATGAATTTAGCGATTGTTTGGCTGCTAAATTTTGGATCTGGAAGGATCTCACGAGCAGCGACTACGCGACGTCTTGGCATTTTAATACACCTAATAATATGACACTTCAGGATAATCCAGCAGTTTGTACAAGTGTCATGTACACGACGCTGGCCTTACTATACGTCGCTTGAATTACAAATCTATGAAGAATTCAAACAAGCGAAACGCTAAAGGAATGCTTGGGCTAGTTTCCTAGAATTACTTCTTAGGACGCTTAGCACCATATTTAGAACGTGACTGGTTACGATCTTTAACGCCAGCACAGTCTAAAGAACCACGAACGGTATGGTAACGTACACCTGGTAAGTCTTTAACACGACCACCACGGATAAGAACAACACTGTGCTCTTGTAGGTTATGACCTTCACCACCGATGTAGCTAGATACTTCAAAACCTGAAGTTAAGCGAACACGGCAAACCTTACGCATTGCTGAGTTAGGTTTTTTAGGTGTAGTAGTATAAACACGTGTACATACACCACGACGTTGTGGACAAGCCTTCAACGCAGGAACTTTTGATTTTTCAATCAAAGTCGTACGACCCTTACGGATCAACTGATTTGTTGTTGCCATTTGGCAATTCTCCCGTTATTAAACAACCTTAAAAAAAGAAAAGAACCTCTTTTTAAGGGCACATAATTGTAAGCTAAGAAGTAAAAATGGTCAACATTGTAAGTGCTGACCATTTCTTGGGTTTGTTGTGTTTTGATGTCTAGAACATCACACCATAATTAGCTATGTTTTGTTGAAGCAGGTTCTACATCAATTGATTTCTGTTCAGTCGTGAGTTCTGTTTCGCTCTCGTCAAATATCTCGTCTTGCTCTGCCTTCAACGCGGGTTGCTGTTCCGTATGTTCATGTTCAACTACATGCTGTTCTGCAAGTTGTTGAATTCCCTCTTCTACTTTTTCATCCACTGGTGTTTTGGGCGCGTCTGTATCTTTGGCCTGAATCGAAACATTGGTAATCACATCATTTTTTGATGTCTCAGAAGTTAAACCTTGCTTAGCCTCTTCCTCGGTTGCATTCAATAAACGCGGCGTCGCTTTTTTCAATAAAGCTTCCGCTTTATAGTAGGCATCTAATGGAGAAATATTTTCGTTCGGATGTTCATTTAAATAGAAACGTGCCGCACCAAAAATAGATTGTGATTTATGTCCGACATCTTCCAGCAATCGCCAGCTATAAAAACCACTTAAAGCAGCGCCAGCAACTGGGGTTAACTTACCCACCACGGACACCTGAGGAACACGGTTTAACCATCCAAACTTAAACTGTCCTTGTTCATCTACCAGCCATTTTTTGACTAAATCAAAATCATTATTTGATCCAAGCAATTGTTGGAACTGTTGTAGGTCATGCGTTTCCAACATCGATTTCAAGGCTTTTAATGCAACCAACAAGGTTTGTTTTTCAGCAACCAGACTTAAATCAATCTCTTTAAAAATGAAAGCAACAATCTCTTGATCATTCTCTTCTGACAAATCAAAGCCGTGTGAACGCCCAGTCTGATAAATAGTTCGCAAGGTCAAAACAATCGATGCAGGAATATCAATAGCCGCGCCCCAGACACCTGTTGCACCTGTCACAGCGCCCTGAACAGCTGCCAACAATTTATTTTGTTCAATAAGCGCCTGACTCAAACGTTGCGAACGACCTGTATCTTTAGTGAGTTCCATAATGTCCTTCACCCCTGCTTCTTCAAGGATTTTCTCTGTCAGGGAACTATTCGAACTAAACTCATTCAACCATTGGAATAAATAGTCAGATGCTTTTTCACCTAAATCAGGAGACACAAAAGACGCAATACTGTTCACGCGTGTGTAATGACGACCGAGGAACTGATGTGAAAGTTTCGGGAATTGCTGACGTAACATTTGTTGCGGACTTTCGTATTTTTCCACTTCAAATGGACTTTTAAAACGCGCTTTTCCTTCTATTGTATGAGATGAATTTGCAAGATCGGCCCCAGAGGTGATTGGCGCCACTTGCAGTTTTTGTAATTCTGAACTGAGCTTTTTAGCCACTCCAAAGGCTTGTGCAAATAAACCTGAAGATTGCTTGTTTTTAGATTTTGTCATCAAGTACCTCTGTTGTGTAATGTGTGCATTTCTAGGTAAATACTAGGTTGAATGCAGATTTATCTCAACTTTTATGTGTGTACTTTCATTACGTTTCGTCACCATAAGTGCAATATTTACGAATATTTACACAACTGGAAATAGGCATAAAATTTGCCATAAGAAATAAAAAACCTTTCTGCTATCATGGTGTCATTCACTCATAAGCCATTTTAATCGTTATTTTCTCCTGATTTGTATTCATAGCGAGATGCACAGGGCTTAAGTATTACCATAAAAGGGATCTGTAAATGAAACGTGTTGTAATCACTGGTATGGGCATTAACTCATGTATCGGTAACTCTTTAGAAGAGGTCACTCATTCTTTAAAAAATGGAATCTCAGGCACACGTTTAAACCCAACTTATGCAGAACTGAATTTCAAGAGCCATGTTAGCGCTGCAGCTGAACAGGATTTTGATGGCATTGATCGTAAACTGAAACGCTTTATGGGCGTTTGTGCGATGTATGCATACAATGCAGCTGTTGCAGCCGTTGAACATGCTGGACTGAAACAAGAAGATTTGGCAAACAATCCACGTTACGGTATTGCTGGCGGTTCAGGTGGTAACTCGACTGCATCTGTTGCAGAAATGATCAAACTGCTAGAAGAAAAAGGTGCGCGTAAAATCGGTCCTTTCTTCGTGCCACGTAACATGTCAAACACCATTACTGCAAACGTAGGTGTTGCATTTAAATTGCAAGGTGTGGCCCATTCGATTACCAGTGCATGTGCAACTTCTGCCGATGCAATTGGTTATGCTTATAACCTGATTCAATTGGGTAAACAGGATTTGATGCTTGCTGGTGGTGGTGAAGAAGATCACTGGTCACAAAGCTTATTGTTTGATGCGATGGGTGCATTATGTTCAAAATATAATGACACACCAGAAACTGCTTCACGCCCATATTCAAAAGACCGTGACGGTTTTGTGATTGCTGGTGGCGGTGGTTTCGTTGTACTTGAATCACTTGAACATGCACAAGCACGTGGCGCGAACATCCTCGCTGAAGTCATTGGCTACGCAGCAAATAGTGATGGTGCTGACATGGTTGCACCAAGTGGTGAAGGTGCAACACGTTGTATCATCATGGCATTGGATGAAGCAAAACAGCATGGTGTAGAGCAAATTGACTATGTCAACACACATGGTACTTCAACACCAGCGGGTGACGTAACCGAGCTTAAAGCAATGGAACGCGCATTTGGTGAAGGTCAGGTTCCTCCACTCAGTTCAACTAAATCAATGACTGGTCACAGCTTAGGTGCTGCTGGCGTTCAGGAAGCGATTTATTCTGTATTGATGATGCAAAATGACTTTATTGCACCAAACATCAACGTGACTGAGCTTGATGAAGGCGCACAAGGTTTCGATATTGTACTTGAAAAACGTGATGCAAAACTGAATACTGTAATGAGTAACAGTTTTGGTTTTGGCGGTGTTAACGCCTGCCTTATTTTCAAGAAGTGGGATGCATAATCCTACTTAGTAGGATTATCGATGGATGCACCTTCTGATGCTTTCTTGTGGGTAAAAGCATTACATATTATTGCCGTGGTTTGCTGGTTCGCTGCATTGTTCTACTTACCACGCCTTTATGTCTACCATGCCATGAGCGAAGATGCCGTTAGTCATCAACGCTTTGAAGTCATGGAACGTAAGTTATATCGCGGGATCATGTGGCCGTCTATGATTGCCACATTAATTACAGCCCACTTTCTGGTCGACTGGGGTGATGCAACCCGACATTATCATGAAGCCTTATGGTTTTATCTCAAGGTCGGTCTGGTCGGTCTTTTGGTGATTTATCACCTAGTGTGTGGTTATTACCGTAAAAAGCTCATTGGCAATGCCCACTACAAAACACATAAGTTCTGGCGCTTCTTTAATGAAATGCCAACCTTGATCTTATTTGCGGTGGTTATTCTCGTTGTCGTAAAACCTCAGTTCTAACTGAGGTTTTTTTATTCTAGAATAAATACCATCATTTTGTTCACACTTGAATGTCAGATGATCAAAGCACTTCAACAGCCTATACAACAATTAAAAAACCGGTTCATTGCTAACTTAATCGTTTGTCTCAAAATGAATCAGTTCAACTATCGCGGCTTAACCTCTGGCGAGATTGAAATTGCACGCCCAGTCTTTGGCGACCTAATTAATTATGCACAGATCAAAATTTTTAATATCCCCTATTTACCTTGGCAACCCGTAAATATTTTTATGGCGCCGAATGGCAACTTATTTGTGCATCAAAAATATTTTAGTGCTGATTATTCAAAGTGCTCTCTTCCCTTACAAGGGATTTTTATCCATGAGCTTGCCCATATTTTACAGTTTCAGCAACGCACCAATGTGATTATCAAAGGTGCAATTCTTCAATTGGCTTATTATCTCAGTTTCAAGCACTACGATCCTTATCAATATCAATTCAAACCCAATAAAGCCTTTTCCAGCTACAACATCGAACAGCAAGGAGATATCGCACGCGATATTTTTTTCAAGAAAATTCCCAATATTATTCTGAGAAAATAAAAAAGCCCTGTCATTCATGTACAGGGCTTTTTAAGTTAGACCATCGCAATTGGTATTATGCAGCTGTGCCTTTGCGAGTTTCATTCGTAGGTTCATGATCGACATCCATATCAGTTGTAAAATCTACACGCATTGCATCCTTAACAATGGTACCCATACGTCCAACACTAATCGCTAAACCTAAAGCGATGATTGGCAACAAAATTGTTGAAGTCATAATCTCTCACCTCACTTCATTCAAAAGAGAATCTAATTTTTAAGCTTGTGGCTCTTGCTCACGGAACATGACTGTACCAATACGACCAACAACGACAGCTAAACCAAACGCAACAACTGGAAATAATAAAACTGACATATCTACCACCTCTTGATTTGAGTGTTGTAATACACCTGAGTGACCCCAAAATGTATAACCCTTCACATTAATCAGGATCATAGCAGTGCACAAATGTACACTCAAGTGTAGCAAAGATATTCCCGACAAACGGTATATAAAACACCCAATACAAACATAAACAACTGAAATAAATATATTTTTAATTAAGTACAGTTGTTTTTATTTTTTCATAAATTTTTAACAGGTTTATTAAAGTCACTCTTTTTATTAGAAATTTTAGACGTTATTGGAACTGTCACTGAGACGTCATGTCAATGTGCGAAGCTGACATGAAAAAATCTTGATGTGGTTATATTCAATTTATTCACAATCATGCACCATAACTACCTAAACATTGAGAAATGTTGCTTTTTCATACAGAAAAACTCGTTATTTTTACGCAGAAAAATGTGCATTTAGTATATATTAGTAAACTTGTCATTTTTCTTTAAGATATAAAATGTTTGGCGCCATGATATACAATCGTTTTTAACAACTATACTTATATAAATCAAAAACTTGTGTATCAAAACTTGTTAAGACTTAGGATTAGGTTTGAATGAAAAATTTTAAAATTGCCCTTGCTCAGTTCTCTCCGCATATTGGCAATGTTGACTCAAATACTCAAAAGATGATTGAGCAAGCAAATTTAGCGAAACAACAACAGGCTGATTTGATCGTCTTTCCAGAACTTTCAACCATCGGTTATCCAGCGGAAGATTTAATTCTTCGCCCAAATCTTCAAAAACGCACTCAAAAAGCTTTTGCTCAGTTAAGTGAAGTAAAAGACATCGTAATGATATTTGGTTTCGTGCACCAAACCGAAGATGGCCACCGTTATAATTCTGCTGCGGTGATGAAAGATGGTCAGGTATTGGGTATTTACAATAAACACAACCTGCCAAATTACGGCGTGTTTGATGAAAAACGTTACTTTCAGGAAGGCCACCAGCACCTTGTTTTTGAATATTTGGGACACAAATTCGGTGTCTTGATTTGTGAAGATGTCTGGTCGCTCAACACGGTTAAGCAACTTAGCCAACTCAATGTTGAAACCGTACTGGTCTTAAATGCTTCTCCTTATGAAGTGGGTAAACCACAACATCGTATTCAGACGCTGAATGAATTGGCGAAACAGCTGCACCTGAATATTGTTTACGTTAACCAAGTTGGCGGACAAGATGACCTGATTTTTGATGGTTCTAGCTTTGTAAGCAACAATAATGGTCAACTTGCATTACAAGCGCCAAGTTTCCAAGAATCTGTTCATTTTGCTGAATATGATGCTGAACAAAAACAGTTCAAAACTGCTGAAGCCATTCCAGCATTGGAAACCTTTGCTGAAATTTATCAAGCATTGGTTATGGCAACCCGTGACTACGTGCAACGCTCAGGTTTCCCAGGGGTTATCCTCGGATTGTCTGGCGGTATCGACTCAGCATTAACAATGGCGATTGCTGTTGATGCAATTGGTGCGGATAAAGTACAAGCCGTCATGATGCCATATACCTACACCTCACAAATGAGCGTAGAAGATGCGACTGAACAAGCACGTCGTATGGGCGTGACTTTCGGTATTGCCGAGATTCATCCAATCGTGAATAGCTTCATGCAAACACTGTTCCCGTTCTTTGGCAACTCACCTGCCGATGCAACAGAGGAAAACCTGCAAGCACGTACTCGCGGTACCCTGCTCATGGGCTTATCAAACAAGTTTGGTAATCTTGTGCTTTCTACGGGGAACAAATCTGAAATTTCGGTAGGTTATTGTACCCTTTACGGTGATATGGTTGGTGGTTTCTCTGTACTTAAAGATGTCTACAAAACCATCGTATTTGAATTGGCTAAATACCGTAACACACTGGAAGAAACGCCAGTTATTCCTGAACGTGTAATTACCCGCCCACCATCAGCAGAACTTCGTCCAGATCAAAAAGATCAGGATTCATTACCTGCTTATGATGTACTTGATGCTATCTTGTATGCTTATATAGAAGAAGATCTCAGCCAGGCCGATATCATTGCCAAAGGTTATGAAAGCGATGTTGTCGAGAAAGTAATTCGTCTGGTTGATCGCAATGAATACAAGCGTCATCAGGGCGCGATTGGGCCACGTATCAGTTCACGTGCTTTCAGTCGTGAACGACGCTACCCGATCGTCAACGGATGGACCGCGAATGACTGAAAAAATTGTTTCTGAAAAGTCACAATTACTTGCTCAAGCACTTTTGCTTGAGCAAGTTAAGTTTTATAAAAACCAACTCACAACACAACTTTCTGCTGATTTCTTTCAGCAATTTATTCAGCTCTTTCTACAACACGCACCCAACATACAACTCAAAGAAGTGGTTGAATTAGCGCAAATTCAGGCCGTTGTGAAACGCTATGCCTTTGAAATGCAGCTTGGTGCTGGTTTACTGGAGTTTATTGGAGAAATTGCGCAAAGACTGCATGTCTTTTCCCTACAATCATCAGCGCAATTACAAGATGTATTTTCAGACCATCAATTTGAAATGTGGCTCTCCAAATTTCTGGAACTTGAAAATATCCGCCATTATTTAAATCAGTTCTTAAAAGAAAGCCCTTCTATTCAGCAATTGTGCCAATACATTGCAACGACGACCTTACAAAACAAGTTACCTAAATTATTTACCCAATCAGATGAAGAAAGAATTTCCGAAAGTAAATATGAGTGGCAACAAAAACTAAAAAGCTTTTCTCATCGTCAGCAGCAACGTATTGAACAGAAAATCGAAGAAAGCATTGCCCGATTTATTCAAGAGCAACTAGCTGATCTTAGCCTACTTTCCAATGATGATCTGGAAAGTCTGGCGCGTAATGTCTGGGATGATAATAAAGCAAAACCTTTATCGGAATATACCAAACAGGTGACTCCACTGGATGTGGAAGAATTCTTCGTCATGATCTATGAATACTGGAAAGAATTACGCCAGTCTTCTTTCATACAGGATTTAATCCTCTATGGTGTCAAAGTCTTTTATGATTTCTATAAAGATGAAAGTCTTGCAGATGTCTTCGCTGCAATTGGCTTGGAAGAAGCAGACCTGCTGAATGAAGCGGTACGTTTTTACCCAAAAGTTGTGGTTGCTTTAGATGAACATGATGTACTCGAACCGATCATTAATCTCATCCTGAAACCATTCTATGAAAGTTCCGACACGCTCGCGACGATCGAAAAACACCTATAAAAAATAAAGCCTGTAAATCAATTTAGCATTTACAGGCTGCGCATCTCATTAATTTTTTACATCATACAGATAAAAAGAAACCACGCAGGAGCGTGGTTTTTAAAATGGTGGCTATGACGAGACTTGAACTTGTGACCCCCGCATTATGAGTGCGGTGCTCTAACCAACTGAGCTACATAGCCGTAAACTGTGTGCGCATTATCTAGTTTTACTTCTGATGGGTCAAGTCTATGATCTTGAAAATAGAAGATATATGCACGGTTTTTGCACAAAGACCTTATCAATTGTACATTTTTTAATTCAATAGCTATTCTAGTCGAAATTTCTGTGCAATCTTCCTGCTTGAACTTCCCACAACACAGCTTTTGAACTTAGTGCTTTTCCTTATACGATGTGTAGGAACAGCCAATACATGCCACCATAATCATCATAATGGCCAGAACCTGATAAATATTTAATGCTTCTCCTAAAATATACCACGCAGCCAAAGCACTAATCGCAGGTGAAGCACTGAGTAAAATCCCAAAAACATGTGCTGCCAGTTGCCTCATCGCCATGATATCCAGTAAGAAAGGAATCATGCTTGAGAACAAGGAAACAAATACACAAGTAAAGAAAACTTTATAGGAACTCATTACTAAATCTAAATGCTGGACACCAACAGGGAGAGCAAATAAAGTCGCGACTAGCATCCCGACCGCCACAGAACTTCCACCAGATGAAGCCACCCGTCGACCATAAATAATATAAAGCCCCCAACAGACAGCCGCACCTAACGCAAAGCACATGCCGAGATAACTAAAATTCTGGTTAATTCCGCCAAATGGCAATATCACTATGCCTATAAGTGCACACCCTACCCATAGCAGATCCTGCCTGCGCTTGGACATCAACATCGCAACAGCCAAAGGCCCTAACACTTCAATTGAAATGGCGATACCAACTGACATATAGGAAAAAGCTTTATAAATTAATAGATTCATGCCACTAACGAGCATGCCGTAAATTAGCAAATCGCACCAGTTGGTCTGCCGATAGAACAATTGCCACGGCCTGAAAACAATAAACAGAAGAATAGCGGACAAGCCAAGACGAACCAGAGCGACAGTTTCTGCACCCAAAACAGGAAATAACGTTTTGGCTACGGCGGCCCCCACCTGTACAGATATCAAAGATAAAGAAACAGCAAGAAAGGCCATGCCTTGCCTAGAATCCAGTCTCACCATGACCATACCCTGCGATGTAGAAATGCAATTTTAATTCACACATCCACGTTTAATTCTGCGATTTTATGCAAGAATATGAGTAAATTACTCTATATTTTTCTTAGGATGAGAGATTTAATCGTGTCAGATATTTCACTGGATCAGTTTGATTATGCAATTTTAAGGCAACTACAACACGACAATAAAATGTCGCATCGAAAAATTGCTGAATTGGTGAATCTTTCTCAAGCTTCAGTACAACGGCGTATAGCCCGACTTGAAGAAGAACAGGTGATTGAAAAAAATTGTGCCGTGCTTAATCCGAAAAAGTTTGGCGAAAAGATTACTTCAATTATTGAAGTCCGTTTAGCAGAAGACCGCTCTATTGTGATGGATCGCGCCAAACAATATTTTGCCAATGTCGATGAGATTCAGCAGTGCTATTTCGTCAATGGGGGCGTTTCTTTTATTATCATTATGATTTCAGACACCTTATCTCACTTTGAAGCCTTGGTACGTAAGCACTTTGCAGATAATCAGGATGTCAGAACCTATCGGACGCTGATCGTTTTAGATCGGGTGAAAGTCGGATTAGAAATATCCATTTAAAAACAGCAGATAAAAAGAGACCACGCAGGAGCGTGGTCTATAAAATGGTGGCTATGACGAGACTTGAACTTGTGACCCCCGCATTATGAGTGCGGTGCTCTAACCAACTGAGCTACATAGCCGAAAACTGTGGGCGCATTATCTTAACTTTCGCTACACACGTCAAGCACAATTTTCAAAAAATTTAAGAAGTGGGCCTATAAGCCGGGTTCTGTCGAGGACGATCATTCCTCTAGGCGTACAATCACTCATACGCTCAAGCGACCTACCCGAATCCAGCACGGGCCGTGCCTCAGGATTCCTATTTGGTCTTGCTTCAGGTGGGGTTTACCTTGCCGTGAACTGTTACCAGACACGCGGTGCGCTCTTACCGCACCCTTTCACCCTTACCTCACGAATGAGGCGGTCTACTCTCTGCTGCACTTGCCGTCGGCTTTCGCCGCCCAGGCGTTACCTGGCACCTTGCCCTTTGAAGCCCGGACTTTCCTCCCCTGTTTCAGTCACGGAGACCTCCACAGCAGCGACCGTCCGGCCCACTTCGTGGCGCATCTTACCAAAGTTCGCTGTTAATTGCTCGCATTTTTTTGCGCAGTCAGTTTTTTATATTTCTCCATCAACTCATCATGAGATTCCACATGTTGAGGATCCAGAGGAATACAATCGACTGGGCAAAATAACTGACACTGTGGCTGATCATGGTGTCCAATACACTCGGTACAGAGTGCTGGATTAATCTCATAAATCAGCTCACCCATATAAATGGCGTCATTGGGACAGACAGGTTCACAGACATCGCAGTTAATGCATTCATCTGTAATATATAAAGACACGTTACCAACCTTGTTGATGTTTACGTTCAAAGGCCTCGACCACAACGGCAGGCACAAATTTGTTTACATCACCTTTTAAACGGGCAATTTCTCTCACCAGTGTCGATGAAATAAATGAATATTGCTCAGATGGAGTTAAAAATACCGATTCAAAATGAGGATCAAGCTGACGGTTCATATTGGCCAGTTGAAATTCATATTCAAAATCTGAAATTGCTCTTAAACCACGAAGTACTGCTGTCGCACGCTGTTCACGGAAAAAATTGACCAATAAGCCATCAAAACCAACAAACTCAACATTGTTCAAATGACTGAGTGATGCTTTTGCCAATTCAACACGCTCTTCTAAACTAAATACCGGATTTTTATGATGACCAATCGCAATGGCAACCACAACTTCATCAAACATTTTTGATGCTCTTGCAACCAAATCAACATGTCCATTGGTTATTGGATCGAAAGTCCCCGGATAAATCACACGTGTTTTAGACATGCGGTGTACTCTAGTGAATGAGATAAGGTGCGTATTTTAACAAATCTTCAGCCTAAACGCGAAATTCCTAAACATTGGAAAAAGATTGCATTTTGCGGCACAATAGAAGCAATTGTGGAAGTTTGAATTATGGCGCAAGCAACAGTAGTGAAGAAACATAATGGTGGCACGATTGCTCAAAATAAAAGAGCGCGCCACGATTACTTTATCGAAGAAAAATTTGAAGCAGGCATGTCCCTCCAAGGTTGGGAAGTAAAGTCTCTACGTGCTGGACGTATGAGCTTGACGGAAAGTTATGTCATTTTTAAAAATGGTGAAGCCTTTTTATTTGGTTCACAAATTCAGCCGTTATTGTCTGCATCAACACATGTGGTTCCAGAAGCAACGCGTACCCGTAAGTTGCTCTTGTCTCGTCGTGAGCTGGAAAAACTATTAGGTGCGGTGAATCAAAAAGGTTATTCGTGCGTACCATTGGCATGTTACTGGAAAGGTCATCTGGTCAAGCTTGAAATTGCACTGGTAAAAGGTAAGCAATTACATGACAAGCGTGCGACCGAAAAAGATCGTGACTGGCAACGTGATAAAGCACGTATATTGCACAAATAAAAAAAACCTCCAATCAATGGAGGTTTTTTATTTTAATCTTCAACTTATACGTGTTTGAGTCTTAACTCTGCCAAATATTGGCCAAACTTACGTGCTGTTTCCAGATCACCTTCGGGTGGTGTCACTTCAACACTGGCATTGTCAGATTGCGTCATTAATCCTAAAAAACTCGACATGCGGTTAATATCGGATTGACCACGTCCAGTCGGCATAAACGGTAAACCCGCCCATAACATGCCATGTTGCATTGCAAATAAATTAATCTGCTGCAACACAGCCAGCTTATCACCGCTGAGTCCACCGCCATTGGTAAAACCAGCAGCCAGTTTGCCTTGCCATGTACGTGCCAACCAGCGTTTAGACGAATCTTCCATAAACTGTTTCAAGGCAGAGGTGAGGCTTCCCATATAAGTTGGGCAGCCCATAACAATCACATCTGCCTGATCAAGCAAGTCCCATTGAGGCGCAGCTACAGACAACAGATGCACTTCAGCACCCGCCTGTTCTGCCCCTTGAGCAACATATTGCGCAACTTTGGCTGTATGCCCATAAGGACTGTGATAAACCACACAAACTTTAACTTGGGGAGTAATTTGCTCAATAACAGACATGGGAAATTTAAAAACCAATGAATTAGATCAAGTTTAACATTTTTAAATGCGACAAGGCCAATCGACAATGCAATGGCGGCAATTTATTGCATAAATACAAAGCTTGCCATGCGACCCGTTTTGGCATCACGGCGATGAGAAAAATAATCCTCAGCTTGCTGATACGAGCATTGGTCACCACCAATAATAGTTTCCACGCCTAAACGCTTTAAAATAAAACGTGCAATGGCATAGAGATCAGCCTGATATTTACCCTCAGCCTGACCTGCAATAAATGCAGATTCCAGCTCAGGATATTTCTCACAAAAAGCGGCTTTGACTTCTGCCCCAACCTCAAAACAAGGCTGGCTAATGGCTGCCCCCAACCATGCCCAAGTTGGTTGGGATTTCATTTCAGTAACCGTATTTTCCACGATCCCTGCGGCTAATCCGCGCCAGCCTGCGTGTAGATTGGCAACTTCTGTACCTTCGGCATTTCCCAACACCACAGGAAGACAATCGGCAGTCATCATCATTAAGGCATGGCCTGCCCGTTGTGTGACCAGACCATCGCCCTCAAGAGCAACGAATGGAACTTGTTCATTCACGGTATGACAAATAGTGCTGTGGGTTTGCGTCATCCAGGTGATTTTATCCACACCGAATGCAGACAATTGGTTCAGCAAGATCATACGATGTTGCTGGACGCGCTGTGCATCATCATTGACATGCAAAGCCAAATTAAACCCAGACAGGCTTTGATTCGGCGTTGCGACTGTTTCTGGATGTGCAATGCGTGTTTGCCCGACAAAAACACCTTTAGGCAGACCTTGTACAAATTCCATAAATATCTCCTGAGCTATATTTCCTACCCTCAACCTCTCCTAAAAGAAGAGGGAGCTTTAAGTACTGTAACGCATTAAATTCACGACAGTCTCCCTCTTTAAAGGAGGGAGACTTAGAGGGAGGTAGAGCTTCACTTAATAGGCTTCATTTTCACTGCGAAGCACTTCAACCAATTGAGTAAAGTCTTCTGGCCACGGCGCTTCAAACATCATTTCTTCGCCTGTACGCGGATGCACCAACCCAAGTTTGGCTGCATGTAAAGCCTGACGCTTAAAGCTACGTAACATATCTGTTAATTTCGCTGAAGCACCTGCGGGGAAACGCACACGATTGACATACACTGGATCACCGACCAAACCATGTCCCAAATAGCTGAAATGGACACGGATCTGGTGGGTACGTCCTGTTTCAAGCTGAGCCTGTACACGGGTAAAGTCACGGAAGCGCTCTTTCACATTATAATGTGTCACGGCATCACGACCGCCCGGTAAGATCGCCATTTTGACACGATCCACTGGATGACGTTTGATCGGCTCATCAATGGTGCCACCTGCAATAATATTGCCATACGCAACCAGATCATAAACGCGATAAACCGACTTCTTTGCCAATTGCTTGCTGAGTGAAAATTGCGCTTCCAGATTTTTAGCAACTACCAGTAAGCCACTGGTATCTTTATCGATACGATGCACCAGACCAGCACGAGAAAGTTCGGCAAGTTTTGGCTCATGATAAAGCAATGCATTTACCAAGGTACCTGTCGGATTCCCTGCACCTGGATGCACCACCATGCCAACTTCTTTATTGATCACGATAATATCGTCATCTTCATAGACAATATTTAAAGGAATATTTTCAGGCTGGCTTGAAGTTTGCGCTTCAAGTTCAACTTCAAGCGTGAGTAGCTCATTTCCTTCACAGCGGTACTTTGGCTTAACAATGTTACCATTTACCAACAGATGACCATCTTTCATCCATTGCTTGAGTTTTTCCCGTGAAAACTCGCTCCACACCAATGCGGCAACCTGATCAATACGTTGCCCTAAATAGTTTTCATCGAGTTGAATTTGCAACGATAAACGTGTTGCAGTTGAGTCAGAATTATGATTATCTGCATCGACAGAATCTTCGAGTAAGAAATCTGTTTCAGAGATGTTTGAATTGGAAGATTGTGCTGAAGTCATTTGATGATCGGTACAAAAATGGTTTAATAGCACCATTGTAGCTCATTGCCCAGAATAACAGAGGAGTTTTTATGTCGCTACCACGTTATAAAATTACGGTGCTTGCACTATCTTTAGGTGTAGCGTCTGCATTTGTGGGCTGTAGCAGCAATCCAAGTAAGAAAGAAGTGGTTGATAAAGGACCACAATCAAGTGAACAAGTTTATTTCGAAAAAGCGCAAAAATCACTTGAGCGTAATCAATATACCGATGCGGTTAAATCACTTGAAGCGTTAGATACCTACTATCCAACGGGTCAATATACTCAACAGGCACAGCTTGAGCTTCTCTACGCGAAATTCAAACAAAAAGATTATGAAGGTACGATTGCGCTTGCAGAGCGTTTTATTCGTTTAAATCCTCAACATCCAAATGTTGATTATGCTTACTACGTTCGTGGTGTAGCCAACATGGAAATGAATTACGACAGCTTGATTCGCTACACTTCACTCCAGCAATCACACCGTGATGTGAGCTATGTCAAAGTGGCTTATCAAAACTTTGTCGACCTGATCCGTCGTTTCCCAAGTAGCCAATATTCAGTTGATGCTGCACAGCGCATGAAATTTATTGGTCAGGAACTTGCTGAAAGTGAAATGAATGCAGCACGTTTCAATATTGAACGTAAAGCATGGTTGGCTGCGGCTGAACGCGCACAATGGGTGATTGAACATTATCCACAAACTCCGCAAACACCTGAAGCTTTAGCAACTTTGGCATATAGCTATCAAAAACTTGGTGATCAGGCGACTTCTCAACAATACGTTGAAATTCTAAAGCTGAACTATCCAAATTTAGTGAAATCAAATGGTGAAGTTAATTTACGTGCAGCACGTAAAGAAGGTAGCTGGGTCAATCGTGCAACTTTAGGTTTATTAGGACGTGAGTCTCAAACTGTAGAAGTCAAAGATGAAGCAAGTGGTGAATCTGAACAACGCAGTTTAACCAACCGCTTAAGTTTTGGTTTACTAGGCAAACCAGCGACTGAACAATCTGCTGCGCCAGCGCCCGTGGCCGCTCCTGAAGCACCTGCAAGCACAGAAAAACCAAGCTGGAAAAATCGTTTAAGCTTTGGTCTATTAGATAAGCCAGAAGCAAAAACAACGGCTGAGGATGATGCTGCAAACTAATTTGCAATCATCTGATACACCAAACAGGCAAGTCTCACTTGCCTGTTTTTTATTTTATGCAACAATGATTCCTGACATTTTTGCAGTGCAATAATGTTTTACTCCCTGTCTGAAATGGTTAAACGCACATGGCAATTCCACAACATACGATTGATCAAATTCTAGATCGAACCGACATTGTCGATTTGATCGGTCAACGTGTGAAGTTAAAAAAGACGGGGCGTACCTACTCTGGCTGTTGTCCATTTCATCAGGAAAAATCGCCTTCTTTCCATGTCTATCGTGACAAGCAGTACTACCACTGCTTCGGTTGTCAGGCCAATGGTAATGCCATCCGCTTCCTGATGGATATCGACGGTCGCAACTTTGTCGATGTGATGAAAGAGCTGTCCAACAAGACAGGCGTCGACCTCCCCAAAGATAATCACGACAATAAAAAACTCTCTTATAAACGCAGTCCACAACAAGCCGCTACACCTCAGCCAGTAAAACCAGCACCAGAAAATCCAGTCGCACCACCTGTAGTCGATGAATTTATCGATGGACATTTTGTCGATATGGATCGTGTAATGGATGATCCTTTTGCCCAGTTTGATCCATCATTTAGCATGGATGAGCAGGTACAGGAAGGTAATCTTTATGATCTGCTAGAGAATGTGGCGCAGTTTTATGAACGTCAGTTACCGAATAGTCAAAAAGCTCAACACTATTTCAGACAACGTGGCCTCTCGGCACAAACCATTCAATTCTGGCGTTTAGGTTATGCACCAGAAGACTGGCAGCATCTTGAAAAAGCCTTTCCACAAGATATTGAAGGCTTAAAACAGCTCGGCCTGATTCGTTCAAGCGACAGTGGTCGAGATTTTGACTTATTACGTGAACGGGTTATTTTTCCGATTCGCGATCATAAAGGTCGTGTGGTCGGTTTTGGTGGTCGTGCGCTCAATGACGAGATTAAACCCAAATACATTAACTCGCCTGACTCTGAAGTGTTCCATAAAAACCAGTTGCTTTACGGTCTATACGAAGGCCGTAAACTGAAAGCCAATGACTGGTTGATGGTGGAAGGCTATATGGATGTGATTGCCTTACAGCAATACGGTATCAATGGCGCTGTCGCAACGCTTGGAACAGCCAGTAATGCGGATCACTTAACGACGTTATTCAAACAAAATTCTAGAATTACCATCGCCTTTGATGGTGATACCGCAGGACAAAAGGCCGCGCGACGTACTTTGGAAATCGCACTGCCACTACTCAATGATGGTCGTGAATTAAAATTCTTTGTTTTGCCCAATGAGCATGATCCTGACTCGCTGATCCGCCGTGAAGGTCTGGAAAATTTCCAGAAATTGCTACAGCAAGCGCCCCTGTTATCTGACTTTGTGTTTGCCCATTTAACTGGACAGCATGATGTCAGCACACCTGAAGGCAAAAGTCTGGTGATGGGTGAACTGCGTGAATTGACTGAATTATTGCCTAAACATGGTTCATTCCGTTATTTGTTGAGTCAATCTTTCCGTGAAAAGCTAGGGTTAGGGAAACGTTTTACCCCCCAAGTCAGCCATGATGCCTCCT
This sequence comes from Acinetobacter vivianii, assembly GCF_014635885.1. Taxonomy (GTDB): domain Bacteria; phylum Pseudomonadota; class Gammaproteobacteria; order Pseudomonadales; family Moraxellaceae; genus Acinetobacter; species Acinetobacter vivianii. Next base: position 205,952 of record NZ_BMDR01000007.1, on the reverse strand, counting down.
TATCTTTTAACATTCAGACCAAAGATGAAGATTTCGCGGTGGCGATTTTGATGCACCACCCCTTCTTGTACATTCATTTTGAAGAACTGCGTGCGGTGATTGATCAAGATGAACTGTTGGCAAAAATTTTAGCCGTATTGAATATTGTCTTTGATGAATTGCCTGATGATCAGGAACTGGCAACCTATTATGTGCTGGGTGCATGTAGTAGTTATAGTCATGAGTTGGCTGATATTATGCAACGCACCAATATTCAGTCATTAACTCAGGCGCCTGAAATTGCAGATAAACTTGCCAAAGAATACGCATTGGGATTACAAGAAAAATATCTGCGATTAAAACTTAAATCACCCATTTCTTTGATCGAATCTCGCAATTTACGTCAGCAATTAAACGAACTCACCAAACAGATTAGTTTGCGATTGCTATCTTAGCACCGCAAACTTACTGTCTCGGTTTACGTTCGTGCTCGAACACGTCTTGTAAATGCTGCTGTAGCCATTCGAAATAATCAGGATTTTCTGCTTTAGCGGCTTCTCTTAACAAGATTGAAGTCGGATGCATTAACTTTTGTGTTAAACGATGCGCGAACTCTTGTAACACCTGCTCTGCGGCATGACCATGCTGTAATGATTCCATCGCATGAGCCAGCTCTTTTTGGCTTACTTCTTCGCTATGCTGGCGATAGGCTTGAATCGTACCACTCGCCTCTTTGACTTTTTGCTGGGTCATCAATTGAGTTGCCAATTGATTAACCATAATCTCGGCTTCAACCGCAGCTTGACGACGTTGTGCCAGATTTTCATCAATCACACTTTGCAAATCATCAACGCCATACAAATACACGTTATCCAATGATTCAACTTTCGGGTCAATATCACGTGGCACGGCCAGATCGACCATGAGCATCTGTTGATAGCGGCGTTTTTTCAATGCCGATTTGACGTCTGAATATTCAATCACTTGATGCAAACTACCTGTACAACTTGAGATGACGTCTGCTCTATGCAAATTCTGTGCAAGTTCCGTAAAAGGAATAATTTCAACATCGACCTGATGAGCAATTTCCTGTGCCAGAATATCTGCACGTTCGCGGCTACGGTTACAGATCAGAATCTTCGCCACCCCCATTTCCGCAAGGTGTTTAGCGACTAAACTATTCATTTCACCCGCAGCCACAACCATCACAGTCAATTTTTCTGGACGACTAAATACTTGCAAGGCCAACTGAGCAACCGCATAACCCATTGAAACTGCATGACTTCCGACAGAGGTTTCAGAACGAACCCGCTTGGCTGCATAAAAGGCATATTCAAAGACACTATTTAGCTCAGGTGAAACCGTTTCGGCATCTTTTGACAGCGCCAGAGCACTTTTCACCTGCCCTAAAATCTGAGGTTCGCCCAGCATCAACGAGTCTAAACCACTGGCAACACGCATCAAATGTGTAACAGCCTGAGCATTCTCGTAACGATAAACATGATGAATTAACTGTTTTACATCAATATTATTCACTTGGGCCAGCCAGTTCAGGACGCTATCCGCATCTTCTGTCATGGCATACACTTCGGTACGGTTGCAAGTCGACACCACCACAAGGTCATTCAAGGATGACTTCTGGTTTTGTTCAAGCAATAGCGCAGCTAATCGCTCTGCATTGAAAGCAATTTGTTCACGAAGTTCAACAGAAGCTGTTTGATGGTTGACACCCAATGCAAAGAAAGACATATCAGATCATCATTTCGCTAAATTTATGTTATTGTGCAACATCGGTGTCATAAAAAGCATTACTTTGGATCAATAAAAATTGCGTCAGCTATATCGCCGTACCCTTTTTAGCGGCAAGACGATTAGACGGTATTCTACCACAATCTTGTTGTTAGGTAGCATGAGCTCTTATGTCTCTGCACAAGCAATACACGACATGTATGCAGAGAACAGCTTTGAAAATGCTTTACAACAGAGCATGGTTGCTGAATTTTCTCTTGCTTATGATGATATTGCAACCGCTCTACACAATTATACTGTGCTTGCGATTCGTAGTAATTCAACCACAATCAAGCAGCGCGCCTTAGATGTTGCCTTAGAATATAATGACTTACAGTCTGCCTTAGACATCGCAACTCATTGGGTTGAGCAAGAACCTAAAGATGTACCCGCGCTATTTTATTTATCGCATATCGCACTCAAAACGCATGAGTACGAGCTTGCGGCCAAAACACTGGATAAAATTTTAAATATTGATCCAACTGCTGATCTGGAAGAAATTTTAGCCGGGATTGCCCCCGAACAGGCACAAGACCGCGAAGTCCTCTTAAATGCCCTGCGTGCTAGCGAAGAACGTAACAATCCCTCTATCCTGGCCTTGATTGCAGGTTTAGAAGCACAAGATGGCTTGTACGAGCAAGCGCTCAAAAATATTAATCGGGCCTTACGAAAACGCTCAAAAACCACCAGTTTCATTTTAATGAAAGCCAATCTGCTCATGGCTTTGCAAGATGATGAAGAAACACAAAAATGGTTTGCAAAGGCAAGTCGAAAAAATAAAAACAATATTGATATTCGTCTGGCAGAAGCACGCTATTACATTCAAATCAATCAGCAACAGCAAGCTTTAGACAAACTTGAAGATATCATTAAAGATCATCCTAAAGCGGAAGAAGCCCTGTTTATTGCAGGTTTGACCAGTATTGACTTGAAGCAATATGAAAAAGCCGAGCAATATCTGGTAGAGCTGCGTTCATCTGCCAAATATCAAAATGAAGCCTATTACTATCTGGCAATCAATGCTCAGCGCAAACAGCATTATGAAACGGCAAAGGCTTATTATCGTCTGGTAGATGGCAGCCTTTATATCGTTTCCCGACGTAATATGATTGCGATTTTTGAGAAACAGGACCAATTGAATGATGCCTTACGCTTCCTGACGCAGGAACGTGTTAATTATCCACAACATGCCAGTTTCTTGTATCAGGCACAGGCCGATATTTTAAAGAAAATGGATAATAAAAAGGCTGCTTTGGCTTTGCTGGATGAAGCCATCAAGAATTTACCTGATGATCCTGAACTAATTTATGCTGAAGTGCTGTTACTCGATCCATATACAGATCGAGACAAACTCGACAAAACCTTGAAGCAGTTGCTCATTCTTGAACCTAATAGCCCAACCTATCTAAATGCGTATGCCTATACGCTGGCCTTGCAAAACCGTCGCCTAAAAGAAGCACGTAAATACGCAGAGCTAGCGCTGGACTTTGCACCTGAACAGGCATCAATCCTCGATACACTGGGCTATATCGCCTTCTTGCAAAATGACTTTGATACTGCTGCCAAAGTTTTAGGTCAGGCTTATTCACTGAGTCAAAATGTGAATATTGGTGTTCGCTATGCCAAAGCATTGTATATGCAAGGTGCACTCACGCAATTTAGCGAGGTGTTACAGCAATTGAAACAAAAACATGCCAATGCCCCACAATTACAACAGCTTGATAGCTTAATCTTACCCATCACTGTAAAAAAGAGTTAAATCCATGCGCGTGTTTTCAAAATTATGCTTTGCCGTGTGTAGCAGTAGCATTTTATTTTTAACGGGTTGTCAGAGTTTGAGCCAGCCGAATAAAGTGATGACTTCGCCACAAGTACAAGATGAAAATAATTTTAACCTGCAAGGCAAGATTGGTGTGCGCACACCACAACAGTCTGGCAGCGCATTTTTCACGTGGGTACAACAACAAGATCAATTTGATATTGAGTTGACAGGTATTCTCGGCGTGGGGAAAACCCAGATTGAAGGCAAACCTGGGCAAGTCACTTTAAATAGTGCTAAAACGGGCTTGATTACGGCCGCAACACCAGAAGAATTACTTGAAAAAGCAACAGGTTGGCAAGCACCGATTATGCATCTTGCTTATTGGATTCAAGCGAAACCAGCAACTCAGAATGCTCAAGTGAGTAAAGATGAGCAAAATCGTCTTAAACAATTGATTGAAGATGGCTGGACAGTAGATTTTAGTTATAACGATGCTCAAACGCTTCCAAATAAGCTTTTGTTGAAGCAAGCACTTGCAGAAGGTAAAGAAAACCGTATTACAATGGTGATTCAAAACCGATAATTTTTTAGATTATTTTTTATGATTAGAGTGCCTTCCCCAGCCAAGTTGAATTTATTTCTGCACATCACAGGTCGTCGTGAAAATGGTTACCATGAATTACAGACTATTTTTCAGCTGATTGATTTATACGACTGGATGACTTTTGAACCGCATGCAGAAGAAAATATTCAGATTGAAGGTCTGGCAGAAGTACAGCTCGAACAGAATTTAATCTATCGCGCCGCACAGCTCTTACGTCCGCATGCAAAAAAACCATGTGGACTGAATATTCGGATTGAAAAAAATATTCCGATGGGTGCTGGGCTGGGTGGCGGTTCATCTAATGCTGCAGCGACCCTGATTGTACTGAATCAACTCTGGCAATGTGACTTAACTGAACAGCAACTTGCCGACTATGGGGTACAACTGGGTGCGGATGTCCCGATCTTTGTTTTTGGTCATAATGCATGGGCAGAAGGAATCGGTGAACATTTATCATTCATAGACTTAGCTCAAAAAAAATTCATAATCCTGAAACCTGACTGTTTTATCAGCACTCAACAGCTTTTTTCGCAAAAAACATTGACAAGAGACTCTAAGATCACTAAATTTTGCGCCTATCAGATAGAACCTTCTAATTTTGGAAATAACTTTGAACCTCTGGCTCGACAGTTGTATCCCGAAGTAGATGAAGCAATGCAATATTTAGATCAGTTTGGTCTAGCAAAGCTTACAGGTACAGGTGCTTGTGTTTTTATTGAAGTAACCAGTGAAATGGATACAGCGCAAATTTTGCAAAACTCGCCTTGTAAATCTTACTTGGTCAACAGTTTAGCAGAGTCTCCGTTAAGACATTTCTCAGTTACACGTTAGGGGCGTCGCCAAGTGGTAAGGCACCGGGTTTTGATCTCGGCATCCGTTGGTTCGAATCCAGCCGCCCCTGCCAATTTTCACCTGTAGATGTATATGTAATAGGGGCGTCGCCAAGTGGTAAGGCACCGGGTTTTGATCTCGGCATCCGTTGGTTCGAATCCAGCCGCCCCTGCCATTACATATCATCAAATTTAGGGGCGTCGCCAAGTGGTAAGGCACCGGGTTTTGATCTCGGCATCCGTTGGTTCGAATCCAGCCGCCCCTGCCATATCTTTAGACAGACTTGTTTTGTATCGATATTTGCTCAAATATATTGACATTGTCATATAAAACGATTAAAGTTCTGCCGCATTAGGGGCGTCGCCAAGTGGTAAGGCACCGGGTTTTGATCTCGGCATCCGTTGGTTCGAATCCAGCCGCCCCTGCCATATAATAGATTGTTTCCAAATTACCCGTTGGAAAAATTAAAAATTTTTCCCTTGCGCTCGGTCGAAGCATAGCTTCGCTTAACCCTCGCTCAGGTGCTTCATGCCCAATCTTGTCGTTTTTAGTGGAAGTGCTCATCCACAGTTCGCCCAAAAAGTCGTAAGCCATTTACATATCCCACTCGGTGCTGCTTCTGTAAGCAAGTTCTCTGATGGGGAAATTTCAGTTGAAATTACTGAAAATGTTCGTGGTAAAGACGTTTTTATCGTTCAATCTACTTGTGCCCCTACCAATGATAACCTGATGGAAATCCTGGTAATGGCTGATGCTTTGCGTCGTGCAAGTGCTGGTCGTATCACTGCAGTGATTCCTTACTTCGGTTATGCACGTCAGGACCGTCGTCCGCGTTCTGCCCGTGTACCAATTACTGCGAAAGTTGTTGCAGACATGCTTACAACTGTTGGTATTGACCGTGTGGTAATGATTGACTTACACGCAGACCAAATTCAAGGCTTCTTCGATATCCCTGTTGACAACATTTACGGTACGCCAGCATTACTTGCTGACTTACGTCAACAACAACATCACAATCTCGTTGTGGTTTCACCTGACGTTGGTGGTGTTGTTCGTGCCCGTGCTGTTGCTAAACAAATGGGTGATATCGATCTAGCTATCATCGATAAACGTCGCCAAAAAGCAAATGAATCACAAGTGATGCATTTGATTGGTGATGTAAAAGATCGTGACTGTGTCATCGTTGATGACATGGTAGATACAGCAGGTACGCTTTGCAAAGCTGCCGATGCACTGAAACAGTTTGGTGCTCGCCGTGTTGTTGCTTATGCAACTCACCCTGTTTTATCTGGCAAAGCCATTGATAACCTTCGTAACTCTGTCATTGATGAATTGGTTGTTACTGACACCATTCCTCTTTCAGATGAAGCATTAAGCTTAGGCAAAATTCGCCAAGTTTCTGTTGCTAGCATGGTTGCTGAAACAATTCGTCGTATCAATAACGAAGAATCTATTAGCGCAATGTTCGATAGTTATCTATAATAGCCCAGCTTTTTTCTTAAACCCTAGCTCGCTAGGGTTTTTCTATCACTAAACTGGTCGCAAGTTTAGTTACTTAAACTCCAATGAGGATATGCCCATGGCAAACTTCGTATTAAACGCTCAAGCACGTGAAGCTGCACTACAAGGGAAAGGTGCGAGCCGCCGCCTTCGTCACGCAGCACAAATTCCAGCAATCATCTATGGTGGTAGCGCTGAGCCTGTAACAATCACTTTAGAGCTTCGTGAAATCACTAAAGCTTTAGAAAACAACGCTTTCTTCGAAGAAGTTATCGAAATTAAAATCGGTGACAAAGTTGAAAACGTTAAAATCCAAGCGTTACAACGTCACCCAGCTAAAAACACTCCTATGCACGCTGACTTCAAACGCGCATAAGTGTTAAAGGCGTAAATTAGTGTCAAATATTTCGCTAATTGTTGGTTTGGGTAATCCTGGAAAGGAATATACCCAAACCCGCCATAATGCAGGTTTCTGGTTCGTTGAACAGCTTGCAGACCGTTATGGCATTTCCCTAAAAGCTGATCCAAAATTTCATGGATACAGCGGTCGTGGTCAAATTGAAGGTCATGACGTTCGTTTATTACTTCCTACCACTTTTATGAACCGTTCTGGTCAAAGTGTTGCCCCTTTCGCCAAATTTTATCAGGTTGTACCAGAAGCAATTTTAATTGCCCATGATGAACTGGATATGGATCCTGGCGTAATCCGTTTAAAGACGGGTGGCGGACACGGCGGACATAATGGTCTCCGTGATATCGTTCCTCATATTGGTGCTAATTTCCATCGCTTACGCATTGGAATTGGACATCCAGGTTCCAAAGAACGTGTTTCTGGTCATGTGCTCGGCAAAGCTCCTAGCAGTGAACAAGCTTTAATGGATGCAGCAATTGATCATGCCCTATCAAAAGTGAAAATGCTTGTTGATGGACAAGTTTCACAGGCAATGAATCAAATTAACGCTTACAAATCCGCTTAAACTGAATTGTTGATCAATCACGCTTGCCATATTGCATTTTTAAGCGCAAAATGCGCATCAAACCGCCCATAGCCCGCGGAAAACGTGACAAGTCAACCATAAGATATTGATCTTAGGTCTTACTCAGGAGACGCTAGCCATGCTATCTCGTTTATTAAAATGTAAAATTCACCGTGCAGTTGTGACTCATGCAGAGCTTCATTATGAAGGCTCTTGTGCAATTGATGGCGTATTAATGGACTTAGCAGGGATTCGTGAATACGAAGAAATCCACGTATGGAACGTCACTAATGGCAAACGCTTCACAACTTATGCAATTCGTGGTGAAGATGATTCAGGTATTATTTCAGTCAATGGTGGCGCAGCACATCAAGCTGATGTCGGTGATTTAGTGATTATCGCAACTTTCGGTGACTTCACTGAAGTTGAAGCAAATCTTCACAAACCACGCCTCGTTTATGCAAATCCAGACAATACAGTGAATCACACAGCAAACTGTATTCCTGTGCAAATTGCATAAGCAATAAAACAGATTCCTAAAAAGCCATGCCTTGCCATGGCTTTTTTATTGGCTCAACAAATATGGCCTCCCTACATACAAAAACACTTAAAAATCAGCTCATGTTTTACGCAACCCCACTTGTAAAACCGTGCTAGGCCTTATTCAATAAATAGACAATAACGATAATTTGAATAATATGGATATTCTTAACATCCTGAACAAAACAGCACTGTTTAATGAACTCGATCACAGTGCCTTAGCTTCCTTAACAACGCATTGTCATATTCGTTATTTACAAACAGGACAGCAGCTTTACTGTGTCAATGATCTGGCTGATCATGTTTATGTGATTGCTTATGGACGTATAAAATTCACTACACCTGCGGGTCTACTGACCTATTATGGGCGGAATGAAATCGTGGGTGAAACAGGTGTTATTTCTAACCAGCCTCATCATGGTACAACCAATGCAGTGCGTGATACTGCACTGGTCGGCATTCCGCAACAGCAATTCATTGAGTTTATTAATCAGCACCCGAAAGTATTATTTGCCTTATCTCGCTTGATTATTCATCGATCTCAACCTGATCAGCAACTCACTCATGCCATGGGACATAGTCGTACCCTTTCCGTCATCCCTGTTTCTTCACAAATTCCAGCCACTCACCTTGCTGAAAAGCTAACGGAACATCTACAACGTTGGCCACAAGTCCGCCTAGTCACAGCCGCGCATGTCGATGCCTTATTTGGAGCAGGATTTAGTCAAACTCCGCTCGACTATGGCACGGATGATCTTCAGTTGCGCCAATGGTTAGCCAGTCTGGAAGAAAAACATTGCTATGTACTATATGCCGCTGACAGCAATGAAGATGAATGGTCTAAACGCTGCTTACATCAGGCAGATCGTATTTTAATTTTGGCAGAAGCCAATCAAACCCCAACCCATACCAAATTAGTTGAGGTGTTAAATCAACATGACTGGCAAAGCCCTATCGAGTTAGTACTACTCCGTTCAGAAGGTGATCCTTCCCCACATACCCTGATCTGGAAACAGCTCTATCATGCCCGCGCCCATTATTTTATTCATCCTTGGGCGCAAGCTGATATCTGTGCGGTTGCCCGTCAGATTTCCAGTCAAGGCATCGGTTTAGTGCTGGGTGGTGGTGGCGCACGGGGTTTTGCCCATATCGGTCTGATTCGTGCACTGGAACAATTACACATTCCGATTGATATTGTTGGTGGTACCAGCATGGGCGCCTTTGTTGCTGCCCTTGTGGCTTGTGGATTTGATAGTGTTGAGATGACCCATATTGCTTATGAAACTTTTGTAGCACGTAACTATCTCAATGATTACACCATGCCACGCGTCTCATTGATTCGGGGCCAACGTTTCCATAGTCGCTTGCATGCCATTTTTGGACATCGGCGAATTGAGGAACTCCGACAAACCTATTACTGCATTTCCACCAACCTCACCACAGGTCAAGCAGTGATTCATGATCAAGGTGAACTTGCGACTTGGGTCGGAACCAGTATGAGTGTACCCGGCGTTGCGCCACCTGTGGCTTGGCATGAAAACCTGCTCTGTGATGGCGGTGTGATCAATAACCTCCCCACCGATGTCATGCAAAATCTGGAAAGAGGTACCATCATTGCCAGTAATGTCAGTTTGCATGATGATATTCGAGTGCCGGGTATTGGTCTGGAAGAACCCGATCAAAGTGCGCTACTCAACTGGAATAAAATTATTAAAGATAAGCTACTACATGCCCCCAAACTGGCAGAAATCTTAATGCGCACGGCAACTTTAGCCAGCGATACCATGATTCAAACCGCAGCGATTGAGCGGGCAAATTTGCATGTGCGTATGCCCATTGCTGGCATTGGCATGTTCGACTGGCATAAACTGGATGAACTGGTTGAACGTGGTTATGACCATGCGCTAGAAATGTTAGTCCCAATTCGGGAAACACTTCCCTACTCTTGATTGAAGCTTTACGACCCAGCAACAGAGGACTGAATCTGGTAACGATCCAGTAAAGTATCTAAATAGCGATACGTTTCCGGATCTAATTGCTGCATATAGCCATCCAAAATACGATGACATTGTCGCTGTTTATCGATCGGCATACGACGCATAATATCGAAAGTCACTTCCCACTGTGAACGCAATAATGACGCATAAGCAATATGATGCAGTACCTGCTCATCAATTTGTGCAATTGCCAATGCGACCGCTTCCCTTGCCTCATCTTGCATATAATTGACAATCACCAGCATATCCGCCCATAAATCACAACGATCAGCCGCTTCCACAATGCTTTGGATAATTTCAACACGTCTTAAGGCTGGCAAATTGGCAACAAAATCTTGTGCATGTGCAGATAAACATGCCACCACAGGCAACATATCTTCCCACAACTGGTCTTCCTGAGTGGCCTGAATAATGGCATTGATCACAGGTTCACCTTGCTGAACAGCTAAATCCCCCAGCTCCTGTTTGAGTCCATAACTGATGTAGCTCATCAAGGCCAATACTTTGGGCCACAATAAACGCTGTGCGGGATCACCAATAATCAATAAAGCCTTTTCAATTCTCTCTCGGGGTAAGACATGCACCAAATGATCAATCTGTTCTCTGGATTCAATATAAAAAGCGATTTCCAATAGATCACTTTCATTCTCTACAATCTGCGCCACATCCTGTAACACCGCGTCAGATAACATACTGACAAAACGCCCTATGGTGACAAAATCCCGTTGTTCGAGTAGAACTTGGGTAATATCAGTAATCTGATGAGTCGTCAGGTAACTCAGTAGCTCTCTCGCCAAGCGTGGATCCAGATACACCGCAATTGCTGCAATTGTTTTTGCGGGTAAATGCTTGGCAATACGGTAGGAGCTTTCAGTAGAGAGATACACTGCAATTTGCGCCACAATAAAAGGCTCTAAAAAATGCTTTACCCAGAAAATACTGATCCAGCGGGGCAACCAGTTCACCCAAGTTGCTAAATGACGAAAACGGCTTTTTTGCTGGCTTTGCAATAACTCCAATATCGCAAAACGAAATTGCCTGAGATTTTCAGGGGCCAGAACCTGCATAAAGGCCAATTGTTGCTCTGGTACATTTAGGATTCGGGCAAGTTTAATGATTTCGGCCTGCACAGCGAGTCGTGTCATGACATTGCTCCATCATGATTTCGGCTTAAATAACCAGCGTAGAAAAAAAGGGATTTGATACAGCCGTTGATTCATTTTCTGATCTTCATTTTCTATGGTTTGGCGTAATTGCTGATTGAGCCAAGCCAAATCCTGTTGAGGCAATTGTGAAAATGCTTTTAGACTCATGACAGGTCGATGTAATTGTTGTGCCAGTTGTTCTAATTCGGTTTTCTCCGCCTTTTCCATATAGCGCTTACTCCGCATTATTGTTGTTTTATCTTTTCAGTGTATGCCCAATTCAAATGGATTGCCAGTTTCAAAGATCATGAGAAAAATTTGCGCTACGTCTCAGCAATTTTCTTCATTTTTATAGAACGATACATTCTATAAAAAGTTCCCTTTTCACTTAAAAATCTGGCTATAATCGAAGGACATCGCTTCAGGGCGGGGCGAAATTCCCCACCGGTGGTAAGTCAGGCATGACCATAAAATGACCTGATCAGCCCACGAGCCTGTATATATTTTTATATACTCGCAGATTTGGTGAGATACCAAAGCCGACGGTATAGTCCGGATGAAAGAAGACGAAACCACCGAAACACTCTTTTGGGTTGTTTTTGTGCACGCTTATTTTTACATCAGTCCTGAAATGTTCAACCGTATCCTATTTACGAGAGCGTTTCATTATGTCCAGTTTAATCCAACCCGAACTTTTCTTTTCAGCCCTTTCTCCGGCTGAACAACGTATTCAACAAGCTTTAGAAGATATCCGCCAAGGCAAGCCTGTTTTGGTCATGGATGATTTTGATCGTGAAAATGAAGCTGACCTGATTATTGCCGCTGAGACCTTAACAGTCGAAACCATGGCACAAATGATTCGTGATGGTTCAGGCATTGTATGCCTATGTTTGACTGAAGCACAGGCAGATCATTTAGAACTTCCACCTATGGTAGTTGATAACTCAAGCCAATTTAAAACTGCGTTTACCGTGACCATTGAAGCTGCTCAAGGCGTAACGACAGGTGTATCTGCAAAAGATCGTGTGACGACAGTTTTAGCTGCAACTAAAGATGGTGCTGTTGCCAGCGACCTGAGCCGCCCAGGCCATGTTTTCCCGCTACGCGCACGTGAAGGTGGTGTTCTGACCCGTCGTGGTCATACCGAAGGTACGATTGATCTGGCTCGTCTGGCAGGTTTAAAACCTTCTGGTGTCTTGTGCGAATTGACCAATCCTGATGGTTCTATGGCATCAGGTATTCAAGTGCTAGCCTATGCTCAAACACATGGATTAACCGTGATTAGCATTGAAGAACTGGCTCAATACCGTTTAAAACATAATGTCTGATGAGATATGATAGAAAAGCCTCGAATGATCGAGGCTTTTTATTGCGTTGTTTTTAAGAAACTTTTCGTTCTGCATTCAGTTCAGCCACCGTTGCAATTAACTGGCTAAATTGAGAAATTTGCGTTAACGGCTGTGCCTGAGCTAACTCATCTGCCCGACCATAACCATAATTAACGGCAATGGTTTCAATTCCATTAACACGCGCACCAATAATGTCATATTGGCGATCACCGACCATGATACATTGCTGGGCATCTAAATGTTCTTGCTCAAGAATATAGGCTATCAAATCTGCTTTATTGGTCCGCTCACCTGTCAGCTCGCTACCATAGATTGCTGTAAAATACTGATCTAGCTTGAAATGAGCCAAAATTTGTTTGGCAAAGACTACAGGCTTAGCCGTTGCAAGAAATAGTCTATAGCCTTCCGCCTGTAATTGCTGCAATGTTTCTGCGACTGACGGATAAACTTCATTTTCGAATAGACCTGTTACTGAAAAACGTTCACGGTAAGCCAGTAATGCCTGCTCAGCCAGCTCATCATCTTGGGTATTCAGTAGTTTTGCCAAAGAAGCTTTTAAGGGCGGACCAATCGTCCAGTCCAGATCCACATCATCAGTCAAAGGCTGACCTAACTTTTGCAAAGCAAAACGAATTGAACCATGAATTCCTGTTTTAGGGTCAGTTAAAGTCCCATCTAAATCGATTAGAATATTTTTGATCGTCATTCGTTCAATCTCTTGCAGCCTTACACAACATAGTCGAGAGTTTCTCGAAAATTCCCTATACTACCGTATATTGAAGACTAAAAGGAAATTGCAGTGCGTCCGACCGTGCTTTGTTTTTCAGGTTTAGATCCATCTGGCGGTGCTGGCTTACAAGCAGATATTGAAGCAATTGGACAAAGTGGTGCGCATGCAGCGATTGCATGTACTGCTTTAACCATTCAAAACTCGCAGCAAGTATTTGGCTTTGAAGCCACATCAAAAGAATTACTGCTCGCACAAGCCAACGCCGTGGTCGGTGATTTACCAATTAAATGTGTAAAGTCTGGCATGTTGGGCACAACCGATAATATTGCTGCACTGGCTGAATTCTTACGCGCTCATCCCGACTATTTATATGTGCTTGATCCTGTGCTGGTGGCCAATAGTGGTGGCTCACTCGGCGATCAGGCCACACTGGTAAAAGCCTTTGTCGAGTTAATCCCTTTAGCGACTGTGATCACGCCTAATACGGTTGAGTTGAGAGCTTTAACAGGAATTGAGGATATTGAACAAGCAACAGAAAAGCTGTTCGAAATGGGTGCCAAAGCCATTTTAGTCAAAGGCGGTCATGAAGACACGCCAGATCACATTCGTAATGTCCTCTATGCTGAGGATAAAATGATTGCCGAAAGCCGTTGTCCACGTCTGGAAGGTCAATATCATGGTTCAGGTTGTTCTCTCGCAAGCTTCATTGCAGGTCGTCTAGCACTCGGTGATTCATTAAAAATTGCCGTTCAGCATGCAGAAACATGGTTATTTGGCGTGCTCAAACATGCAGAAACACCTGTACCCAATGGGCAAAAGATTCCAAAACGCTTTTAAGCCCTCCAGAAATCTTTCAATTTTTCAAAAATTTTTTATTAAAAAAGGCGCATCAAGCGCCTTTTTTAATACTTACAAATTATTGTGGAATACGTAAAACTTGTCCAGGGAAGATGTCATCCGCATTTTTAAGTAATGGACGATTCGCCTCAAAGATCTTGTTGTACTGGTTTGGATCACCATAATATTCTTTTGAAATCTTAGACAGGTTGTCACCTGATTTCACTGTATAGAATTTACTTTCTGGCTCAGGCGCTTCTACAGTCATCTGATCATCCACTTGCGCTACATGATCAATATTACCAACTGCCAATACGATCTTTTCTTTATCTGCCTGACTTTTTACCTGCCCTTTAATCGTTGCAGTATCCGTCGTGCCGTTATACGTTACAGATAAGCCTTCAACCCCAAGACCTAAACTTTTAATCAAACCTAATAATTTATTTGCAATCTCTTGAGCTGATGGTTCAGCTGGTGTTGCTGGCGCAGCTTGTGGCTCTGCTGGTGCTGTATTTTTCTTACCGATACCTTTAACAAAATCAAAAAGACCCATTGTTATTACCTCTGTAATTATTAATCTCAAATCGTCAAAATAGACTTACTTTAGTTATACCGAAAAAAAAAGTGACTCAAGTTTCAATTTAAGGCGGTCTTGTAAATATATGTATATCAACTAAAACCAAGAGATATTCATTCTCTTTTCATTTCAGGACACATAAAAAAAGCCACCTGACGGTGGCTTTTTTATCATGCAAGATGATTAACCAAGTTTCTTAGTTACGTAATCGATTGCAGATTGAACAGTTGTGATTTCATTTGAATCTTCATCTGGAATCGTGATGTCGAAATCATTTTCGAAAGACATTACAAGTTCAACCAAATCTAAAGAGTCAGCACCTAAGTCATCCATGAAAGATGCTTCGTTTTTAATCTCTTCAGCACGCATACCTAATTGTTCAGCTACAGCTTGTTTGATGCGTTGTTCGATATCGCTCACAGGAATTCTCCTCATTGCTTGTGGCGTTTTAATTTGCCACTAGTTTAATTGAATATAAAAATTTTTAAAAGTTTATACATCGCCAGTTAGGCCATGTATAGACCACCATTTACGTGTAAAACTGTACCAGTAATGTAACTAGCCTTATCGCTGGCAAGGAAACTCACTGCATCAGCAATATCTTGAGGTTCACCTAAACGATTTAAAGCTACTTGATCAGTCATTTTTTTACGAATCTCTTCGCTTAACTGATCAGTCATTTCAGTGGCAATGAAACCAGGTGCAACACTGTTCACTGTAATCTGACGGCTACCCATTTCTTTAGCCAAGCTACGACTGAATGCTTCAATCCCTGCTTTTGCTGCCGAGTAGTTCGCTTGTCCAGGGTTCGCAAAATGTGCAACCACTGAACTAATATTAATAATGCGGCCAAAACGTGCTTTGGTCATGCCTTTCAATACACGCTTAGATAAGCGGTATACGGCTTTCAGATGAATATTGAGAATGTCATCCCAGTCATCTTCAGACATACGAAGCAGCAAGTTATCTTTGGTAATGCCTGCATTGTTAACCAATACCAGCACCGAACCATATTTTTGTTCGATATCTGAAACCAGTGCATCAATCGCAGCGCCATCACGCACGTCAAGTACAGCACCTGCGCCATGTTCAGCAAAGCTTTCTGTCAGCTTTTGCGCGCCTGATTCAGAAGTTGCGGTACCAACCACAAAAAAACCGTCTTGAATGAGTTGCTGTGCAATTGCAGCGCCAATACCACGGCTTGCTCCTGTCACTAACGCAACTTTTCGTTGTTGTGTCATGCAATTTTTCCTTCTGCCACTAACACTGCGTTTAGGGCATCTTCCATACGTGCTTTGCTATCAATGGCAAATGCTTTTTCTATGTTCGGTAATCGCTTTGCAAGATTACTCAATACCGTACCTGGTCCACATTCAACCATGTACTGGATACCCTGATCTTGCAGATATTGCATGGTACGTGTCCATTGAACCGACTGGTACAATTGAGCTGTTAATGCCTGACGTAACTGAGCAACATCTGTCGCGATTTCCGCGTTGACATTTTGTATTACAGGAAGGCATGGTAGCTCAATGGCAGTTTGTTCCAAAGCTTCAGCAAACTTTTCTGCTGCTGGCTTCATCAATGTGCAATGTGAAGGTACTGAAACTGGCAATGCAATCGCTTTACCAGACTGCTCTTTTGCTTCAGCCATCACCTGCTGAACCAATGCAGCGCTACCAGCGATAACAACTTGACCTTGTGCATTGTAATTTGCAGCTTCAACAGAACCTTGGCCCGCAGCAGAAACCTTTTCACAAAGTTCAACCACTTTGTCATCTGCCAAGCCAAGAATTGCCGCCATTGCGCCTTCACCTTGAGGAACAGCGCTCTGCATTAATTTACCGCGTAAATGAACCAGTTTAACCGCATCAGCTAAAGTCATGGCCTCTGCCGCAACAAGCGCACTGTATTCCCCTAATGAGTGCCCAGCAAGGTACTTTGGCACAATTCCACCCAGTTCTAACCACACACGCCATAAGGCAATGCTTGCAGTTAATAACACAGGTTGGGTATTTTCAGTCTGGTCTAAACCTTCACCGCTCTGGGCAATATGCCAAAGGTCAAAACCGATTGCTGCTGATGCTTCTGCAAATGTATCTTGAACGACACTAAATTGCTCTGCAAGTTCAGCCAACATACCTGCTTTTTGTGAACCCTGACCAGGAAAAACAAATGCTGTTTTTGTTGCTTGAGCAGCCTGCTCAAGTCGCTTAGTCGACATATAAAAATCCTTAAAATGGTCTATCGCCAATTTCATCAACACTCATGATTCTACATGAGAATGACAACAGACTCTTTTCCGATGCGGCAATTTACCATTGATTAAATCGTTTTTTAATTGCGAAAAACAACAAAAAAGGGAGCTTTCGCTCCCATTTTTTCTATACTTTAAGCTAACGCTTAATGCATATGGTTCAATTATTCAGCATCAGCTGCTTTAGCGAATAATTGACGACCACGGTAAATACCGTCTTTAGTCACGTGGTGACGACGATGAGTTTCACCAGTAGTTTGGTCTACAGATAATGCATTCTCGGTTAAAGCGTCATGTGAACGGCGCATGTCACGGCGAGAGCGACTTTTACGGTTTTGCTGAACGGCCATGATGGCTCCTTACAAAGATCGAAAAAATGGATCAGAAACAAATTCAGTTGTCTTAACTCAACATTATATCACAAATTATGAGTTAAGTTTACCCTTCAAACTTGCCAAAACATCAAACGGGTTATCCCGTTTCTCTTCGACAACGTCCTGAATGGCAGGTCGATGTTTATGCTCACAAACATCATGCTTGGGAGATAAAGGCATCAACAATAACAGTTCATCTTCTAGTAGTGCGAGCAAATCAATCGAAGCAGGTGTATCAAAATCACCTTTTTTCGAAGACTCGCTTTCACCTAAAACGATGAAATCAGCATCCTCATCCAAGCGCTCTATCAGTGACTCATCATCGATCAAAGCTAAATGAAAATCTGAAACAAGTTCAGTTTCAACAGTATCCAGACAACGCTGGCATTCCATTGGAACTTTCGTTTCAATACGTCCATCTAGCCATACAATGCGATGATATGCATCCATTGATAGCTTACAGTCTATGTTGATCAATCGATCATTAATTGATCCAACAGCTTCACGAGCGATACGAGCAAAGCGAGACAATGGCAGTGTGCCTGACCATGTAAAGCCCTGTTCAGCCCATTTAAACGGCTCAATCTGTGCCGGAAAGGTATTTGCTGACATAATTAAGGCGGCAATTCTACAAATTCATCGGTACTCTGTCAAAGATTAAGATACAATTTTGCACTTCTTTAGACAGAACTCGGGGTAAATTAAGCAATGCACCTGTTGCAGCCGCAACTTGAAGTAACAACTTCATTACTTGTAAGCACCCATTCAACCTCTGCTCCTGCATTAACGCCAGATCAAGTGCAACGCTCATCTTGGCAAAAGTTAACATCAGAACCAGAACAGGTCGATTGGCTTATTTTACACTTTAATCACTGGTTTTCCCACCATAATGTCACACTAGTTAAAGGTGATTTTGAACCAGAATATTTCCCGGCGGAAAATGGACAGCCTGCAAGAATCCAATTTGCCCATGGTTTCTTTAATAGTGCGCTACATGAAATTAGTCACTGGAGCATCTCAGGTGCACAGCGTCGCCTACTTCCAGATCTGGGATATTGGTACGCACCAGACGGTCGAACGGCTGAGCAGCAGGCACTTTTTGAACAGGTTGAAATCAAGCCGCAAGCAATTGAATGGCTGTTTGCAAAAGCTTTTGGTCGGAAATTCCGTGTCTCTTTAGACAACTTGACAGGCGATGGCGGTAATGGCCAACGATTCAAAGATCATGTTTTTGCTCAGCTACAAGATTATTTTTCAGGTGAAGCAAAATTACCGCGTGATGCAGCACATTTCATTCATTACATCTGCGTGTCTACCCGCAATGGAACACCATTACAACTCGATGAATTTAAACGTGAAGACCTTGATTAAAGGACAAAATTGTCACATCTAATGCTTGCAACTTGACCGCAACCCGTTTCATACTAAATTTAGCCATATAGATCAGGGAGTTCAAAGATGTTGCATTTACATATTCATCCCGAAAATCCACAGGCACGCTTAATCACACAAGCAGTGGAACGTATTCGTGCTGGGGATGTGGTGATTTATCCGACAGATGCAGCCTATGCAATTGGTTGTCAGATCGGAAATAAAAATGCGATGGAACGTATTGCGCAAATTCGTGGTCTGGGGCCAAAGCATCAATATGCAATTATGTGCTGTGACCTCTCTGACATTGCCACTTATGCCAAAGTCGATAATGCCATGTATCGTTTATTAAAAAATAATACCCCTGCGGTCACGACGTTTATTTTGCCCGCGACCAGCGAAGTACCAAAACGTTTAATGCATCCGAAGAAAAAAACCATTGGCCTGCGTATTCCAAGTAATCCTGTTGCGCAAGCTTTATTAAAAGAACTCGGTGAACCGTTGCTAACCAGTACTTTAATTTTGCCCGATCAAAAAGATCCCCTAGATGATCCATACGATATTGAAAATCAGCTCGGTAAACGGATTGACGTATTTATTGATAGTGGTTTTGGGACTTTATCAACCACCAGTATTGTAGATTTATCAGGAGAAAATCCTGAAATCGTGCGTCGCGGTATTGGTGATGTCAGTGCTTTTGAATAAGTACTGACATCTATTTCATTCTTGTAAGCCTAGGCATAAGGAAAGTTTGGACATTCAGCCAGAATTTGACTTGCGCTTTGTATTTTCTGGCCTGATTCGTTAAAAACTTCGATTTGAAATGAGAATCGATCTTCAATTAAAAGACCATAGATTTTACTTCTGCCACTTTGCTTCAGTGTTTGAAAGTTTTTCAGAAAAGCACAACTTTGTTGTTTAAGCTGTTCTGCACTCACACTTTGACTATCCTTATCACTTCTGAGTTTCATCCTTACCATAATCTTCGGGTAATGATTGACTGCGCGAATCTCCACCCCCCCATTTAGACGCAGTGGGGTTTGTATGATGATTAATCTTACTAACGATCATTCGGCCTAAATATTGTCTTAGCAGCTCTTTCTGCACTGAAGGGTTATTCCAGATAATAAAATTACCAATCAGAACAATAACCAAGGTCAGCATCAGGCCGACAATTATTTTTCTTTTCATTGAAGTGGTGTACCGCAATATTTCTCATTAAAACGAATGATCAAATTCAGATTTCAAAAAAATCTGATAACCGCTGTTTCTGGAATCCCTGCGCGTCGAAATTCTCAGGATTTAACCACTGGAGATAACTCTGTTCTAGTGCAGGCCATTCTTCATCAATGATTGAAAACCATGCCGTATTGCGGTTACGACCTTTGCTAACCCGATCATGGCGGAATAATCCTTCATATTGAAAACCAAAGCGCAAAGCGGCTGCTTTAGAGGGTGCATTACAGTCATCACATTTCCACTCTACCCGTCTATAGCCCTGCTTGAAACATTGTTGTAAAAGTAGAAATATCGTTTCAGTCGACGCTTTTGATTTTTTCATCTTATGCGAGTAATAGACATTGCCGATTTCAATCGCACCGTGTTCCAGTCTTGGTTGTAAGAGTGCAATCCAGCCTTGAACTTCACCATCCACTTCAATCAGAAAATGTGTAACACTCTGAAAGCCAAATCGTTGTTCTAAAGTTTGTTTTAATTGATCTCTGCTCTGGGGCGCAGAATAAGGTAAATAGGTCCAGCATGATGCATCAGGCTCGGTCTCTACGGCATGCCAGATATCATTTGCGGTCTGATCGGAAATTTCACCTGTAATACGACTCAGTTTAACGTATTGGCCCACGAGATCTTGCTGAATAAGTGAACATGGCTGGTGATCAACATCAAGGCCAACACTTTGTCCAAACGGGTTCTGTTGTGTTTTTAAATATTGTTTCATAGCGATTTATAATTGAGCAGAAATCATGATTTTCGCTGCTCATTTAAGCATAACTTTATTACATGACCTAGATGATCACGTATAAATATAGAAAATACCCTGAGAAGTTTAAGGTTTTTGTAAGTCAGCAATTTATTAAATGGGGGATTTCGATTAGAATAGGCGTGCTCTTGGTAGCATGTGCCCTTTCTTGCACAAAAATTATATCTTTCTCATGCTTTTGAAAATTCGCGTGGCTTATAACGGTAATGAACCAAATTCTCCCCTCTCCTTTGGAGTCCACTCCTTCCATTCGCGTGCTTGACGAGTGGCAAGAAGTCATACCTGAAGATTTGTATATCCCGCCTGCCGCGTTTGAAATTTTACTGGAACAATTTGAAGGTCCTTTGGATTTTCTGATTTACCTGATTCAAAAAAATGGCTTTGATTTATTACAAGTCGATATTTCACCGATTGCGACCCAATATCTGTCTTATATGGACAGTATGAAATCCTTGAATATCGAACTAACGGCCGATTATATGGTGATGGCCGCGCTTCTGGCGGATCTAAAATCACGCTTGTTATTACCGAAACCGACTGCTGTTGATCAATTTGAAAAAGATCCAAAACAAGAATTGATTGACCGTTTGGAAACGTATTTACGTATTAAACAGGCCGCTGAACGATTGGGGCAAATGCCAATCTTTGAGCGTGATACTTTTAGTGCCAATGTCAGTATTGGACATATTGCACCGATTTATGAAGGCTATGATGTAGCTGCCTTACATGATGCCTTATTTTGTGTGTTTAACCGTCCTGAACCGATCACGCATGTGGTCGCGCAGGAACCAGTATTGCTAGAAGAACGTATCGCCTTTATTCAAAGTCAGCTCGCATTAGGTGAAGCCTTGAGTTTTATTGAATTATTAAATCCCAAGCAAGGTCGTATGGGGATGGTGGTTACGTTTATGGCAGTACTTGAACTTACACGTCAGCAAAAAATCCAGATTATTCATACAGGAATTGAAGCTCCGTTGACCATTCAGGGAGTTGCCGCATGAGTTTAGATCAGTTAGAACAAAGTGAAAGTATGTCTCTTGAAGACATTCATCATGATGTTTTATTGCAAATTGAAGCCATTCTATTCGCCAGTGACTCACCAGTCTCAATTGCCCGTCTAAAAGAAGCATTTCAAAACCAATATAATAAGCAGCAATTACGTACTTTTGTGCAGCAATTGGCAATGTTACAGCACGGTCGTTCAATTGAATTAATTGAAACGGCGCAAGGCTTTCGTTTTCAGGTACGTGCAAAATATCGCAATATCATTGCGCAGGTCTGGCCAGAACGTCCAACCAAATTATCTCCCTCTTTACTCGAAACTGTCGCAGTGATTGCTTATCATCAACCTGTCACACGTGCCGATATTGAGCAGATTCGTGGTGTATCTAATAATAGTCAGATTTTAAGAACACTTTTTGACTGGAACTGGATTAAAGAAGCCGGTTTCAGAGATTTACCCGGAAGACCTGCGTTGTTGATTACAACGCCCCAGTTTTTAAATGCTTTTGGCTTAGCGTCGCTAGGTCAATTGCCTCCCCTGCAGAACGCCAAGGAAGCATTCATGGCTCTCGATGCACATGCGCCGAAGTCTTGAGAAGGTGAACTGTTGATCATTATGTCTAAGGTTGTGCTGTCATGAGTGAAAAATTACAAAAGGTTTTAGCGAGAGTCGGGTTAGGCTCGCGTCGCTATATGGAAGAAGTCATTGCTGCTGGTCGTGTCAGCATCAATGGTCGTATTGCTCAAGTTGGTGAGCGTATCGAACCCACTGATGAACTTCGTATCGATGGTCGTAAAGTACAATTCCAAATTGAAGACGAAATTCGTCGTCGCGTTTTAATTTACTATAAGCCAGAAGGTGAAATTTGCTCGCGCAATGACCCTGAAAAACGTCCAACTGTATTTGATCATTTACCACAAATTGCCAATGACCGTTGGGTCATGGTCGGTCGTCTAGATATTAACAGTACTGGTTTATTGTTATTCACAAACGATGGTGAACTTGCGAACCGTTTAATGCACCCATCAAACGAAGTAGAACGTGAATATGCCGTTCGCGTGATGGGTGAAGTTACACCACAAATTCGCAACAACATGTTGAAGGGTGTTGAGCTTGAAGATGGCCCTGCGAAATTTGAATCATTCTCTGAAATTGGTGGTGACGGGATCAACCGTTGGTATCAAGTTGTGGTTAAAGAAGGTCGTAATCGCGAAGTACGTCGTATCTTTGAATCACAAAGCCTCAAAGTCAGCCGCTTATTACGTACCCGTTACGGTACCGTGATTTTACCGCGTGAATTACGTACTGGTCGCTGGATGGAACTGGATAAAACCGACATCGACAACCTTGCGAAATCAGTTGAGTTAAAACCACGTCAAGGTACTGGCCTATTCGGTATGGCAAAACGTCGTACTGAAAAAATGGCTGAGAAACCATTGGCTGCGCGTCGTGGTGGTTATTTACGTCAACAACGCCGTGATGATGAACAAGATCAGTCACAGCAACGTTCTGGCGCTAATAGCAACAATAACAATGGCCGTAAAACCATTGGTTTCAACAAAGGCTTTAAAAAGTTTTAATCCTTTGGTCTGAAATAAAAAAACGCTCTGATCAGAGCGTTTTTTTATGACTTTAGTTTAATGATGGACGATCCCTTGTGGAATGGCATTCAGCAACTTCTTGGTATATTCATGTTGTGGATGCAAATACAGTTCATCAGAATTGGCAATTTCAACCAGTTCGCCATGATTCATCACCATCACCTGATCTGAAATATATTTCACCACAGATAAATCATGTGAAATGAAGATATAGCTCAACCCAAATTCATCCTGCAAATCTTGCAATAAATTCAGTACCTGTGCCTGCACGGATACATCCAGCGCAGAGACTGATTCATCACAAATCAGGATTTCAGGCTTTAGGGTTAAGCAACGTGCAATTGCGATGCGTTGTCGTTGTCCACCAGAAAACTCATGCGGATAACGATCATAAGCTTGTGCAGGCAAACTGACACGTTCTAACAATTCCAGCGCTATTTTCTTGCGCTCAGCATCATTTTGCCCAATGCCATGAATTCGCATCGGTTCTAACAAAATCTGTCCGATGGTAAAACGTGGATTGAGGGATGCATAAGGATTCTGGAAAATGATCTGAATCTTGCGTTGGTACTGACAAAACTCTTTCTCACTCATGGCAAGGATATCCTTTCCGCCAATCAAGGCCTGCCCACCCGTTGCTTCATGCAAACGCATCAGCAGTAAACCTATGGTGGTTTTTCCTGAACCTGACTCTCCCACCAGTCCCAGAGTTTTACCTTTTGCCAATTGGAAGGACACACCTTTCACAGCCTGAAATTCATCTCTCCCCCATAAACCTTTACGACTATAAAAAGATTTTTTGAGATCTTTAACCTCTAAAATAATCTGTTCATCACCCTTCAGACCACGAGAACGTTGCCTGAGATTCAAATCAGATAGTTGACTCACTTCCACCCATTGTCCATTTTCCTGCTTCATAAAATCACTGGTCACAGGTAAACGGTAAGGTCGTGAAGCAAGCTGCGGACGACAATGTAGCAATGCTTTGGTATAAACATCCTGTGGCCGTTCCAGCACTTGCTCAACAGGCCCACATTCACGAATTTCCCCGTGACGCATGACAATCACTTCATCGGCAATTTCCCCGACCAGTGCTAGATCATGGGTAATAAACAACATCGACATCTGGTGACGTTGTCGTAACGATTCCAGCAAATCAATAATCTGTTTTTGAATGGTGACGTCTAAGGCCGTGGTTGGCTCATCGGCAATCAGCAACTTTGGTTCACAGGCAATCGCCATCGCAATCATGACCCGTTGCTGCTGCCCGCCAGAAAGCTGGCTCGGATAAGCATCTATTTTGGTTTCAGGTGCAGGAATGCCGACTTCTCGTAGCAATTCCAGTACCCGCACCCTCGCTTCCTTCCGTCCCATATCCAGATGAATACGCAACACTTCGGCAATCTGATCGCCCACGGTAAATACAGGATTCAACGATGACATCGGTTCCTGAAAAATCATGGCAATCTCTTTACCACAAATCTTGCGAATTTCACCTGCCGATAAATGCAGTAAATCCTTGCCTTCAAATTTAATTTTGCTTTGTGCTGCAATTTGGCTCTGACCTTTTGGCAATAAGCCCATCACCGCCAGTGAAGTTACGGATTTACCGCTGCCAGACTCACCGACCAAAGCCACCGTTTTATTTTTAGGAATCGAAAATGAAATTCCTTTTACGGTTTCAATCCACTGTTTATTTTCACCTTTAAAGCTGACTTGAAGATTTTCAACCTGTAATAGCGGTAGTTCATTCTGATATTGCATATTTTCGCTCTCCGCTATTTCAGTTTAGGATCTAAAGCATCACGCAATGCATCGGTGAACATCGAGAATGCGGTGACCAACACAGCCATTGCAATTGAAGCGGCTGCCAGTTGCCACCATTTCCCCAAAATCAGTTCACTTTGCGCTTCATTCAGCATACTGCCCCAAGACACCACACCGACTGGCACACCAAAACCAAGGAAGCTCAAAATCACTTCCGATTTGATAAAAGACACCACCAGAATTGAAATCTGCACCAAGGCAATATGACTCACATTGGGGAAAATATGCACAAACATACGGCGTAAATGACTGACGCCAATGGCTTTCGCTGCAAGCACATATTCACGCGATTTGTGCTTCATATATTCGGCACGGATCAAACGGAATACCCCCGTCCAGCCAGTCAAACCGAGAATGAGGACAATCGACAAAATGCCTTTTTGCTGGAGTACAGCCGCAATCGCCAGCACGAGTAACAAATAAGGAATCGAGGTAAAAATGTTGTAGAACCAGTTCAGCACATCATCGACCCAACCACCGAAATAACCTGCAATTGCCCCCAGAAAAGTACCAATTACCACGGCCAATACGGCCGACAACAAGCCAACCAGAATCGACGTTTCAGCCCCTTTAATGGTTTTTAGCAAGATATCTTGCCCCCATTTATCGGCACCAAAAGGCAAGGTACTTTTTAATTCCTGTTTTTGTTCCAGCAAATTTCCACCCAGTTGCTGATTAATTTGCTTCATATCCTCAGCTAACGGGTCGACCATACCATAATCATCGATGTAACCACTTTGCTGCTCACTCTGGATCTCGGCATTCAATTGCTGGATCACATCTTTCAAGGGATCAACTGGATTTTCAGGCAAGCTTTCTATGCTTTTCGCCGCTTCTTTCACATGGGAAGAATCTGCATCTGCCCCCAAAAAAGTCGGTGGCGCATAACTGACCGCAACTTCCTTATTCCAGTTTGATGCAATCACACCTGTCATGGACAAAGCCAGCAGGATGAAATAAAACAGCACCACAATAAATGAGACCACCGCAATACGATCTGATTTCAGTCGCTTTAGTGCCAGTTGCCATAATCCTGTCGCAGCAGTGGATTCATCAGAAGATGCTTTGCTTTTAAAAATTGTACTGAGCATAGTCATCTCCTCTACTTCAACTGAACACGAGGATCGAGGAGCTTATAAATCAGATCGGCGATCAGGTTAAAAATCATGGTCATTGCGGCGATATAAACGGTAATCGCTTTGATCACAGAAAAGTCACTACGCTCTACTGCAATAATAATTTCTCGCCCGATTCCCGGAATCCCGAAAAAACGCTCAATCAGGAATGCGCCAATTAATAAGGCAGGCAAGCTAGCCATGACTTCAGTCACAATTGGAATGGACGCGTTACGGAGCACATGCACCCCCAGTACGCGCGACTCGCCTACACCTTTGGCGCGGGCAGTACGCACATAATCCTGATTAATCTCATCCAGCACAAAACTGCGATACAGACGTAAAGTCGGCGCAATACTCACCACCAGCATAATTAGAATCGGCAATAATGCGTACTGGGTTAGGTTTTCACTAAAATTATCGCTCCAGCCCTGAACGGGAAACCAGCTCAGTTGGTACGCCAACACATATTGAAAAACAATGATATAAACCAGAATACTGATCGACATTCCAATGGTGCATAGCATCATGACCATACGGTCTGTCAGTGAGCCACGTACCGAAGCAACCGCTAAAGCCAAGATGATTGAAATCACAGTCTGTAAAATGGTCAGTGGAATCAATAACGTCAGCGATGGCCCTAAACGGGTCAGAATAATCTGTGAGACCGATTCACCAGTACTCCAACTCACACCATAATCAAAGGTCAGAATCTGTTTAATAAAAATCCACAACTGCACGTAGTAAGGTTGATCTACGCCTAACTGTTTACGGATGTTTTCAATTTGCTCTGGGTTAGACATCTTCCCTGCCAGAATATATGCAGGATCGCCCCCCACCCAGTTAAATAAAAAGAAAATCAGCAAAATAACACCCAACATGGTCGGGATCATTTGCCATAGTCTACGCACGACATAAGCAAGCATAATGGCAAATCCTTATTTGACCCGTTGACCTGTAATTTCACTAAAGAAGGCTTTGTTATCTGGTTCTCTGCCCAAGAAGTCCTTGACCAGTTGCGCAGCGCTCTTCTGGCTGCCCTGTGAAAGAATGGCTTGGCGATAGCGTTGACCGACTGCTGGATTATTCAGGTTATCTCCAAATGCCGACAACATATCCAGCGCCAGTACTTCTGACCACATATAGCCATAGTAACCCGCCTGATACCCCATTAAATGCCCAAACTGGCCTGGAAATTCTGAGCTTGGCACATATCCCAATGCCGTTGCCGATTCCATTTTTTTCCAGACATCCATCGGCTGTACTTTTAAGGCATCTGCGCCATGTAAAGCCATGTCGTATTGTGCATACAGGGTTTGACGTGCATAACGCATACCGCGTCCATAATTGTGTACCGACTTCAGACGTGCGATCAGTGCATCATCAACCCGCGGACAAGCGGGATCACAATAGTCAGCAACTTTCGATAATGTTTCTTTACGGCGAGCCCATTCTTCATACATTTGTGAAGGTGCTTCAACAAAATCACGTTCTACAGAGGTGCCTGACTGACCTGAATAACGGGTTTTCGATAAAATGCCGTGCAGCGCATGACCAAACTCATGGACAAAGGTTTCTAATTCATCGCTATTTAACCCTTTGCGGTTAAAATTAGTGACCAATACTGAAATCGGCTTACGCTTGCTTAAGGTACTGCCGCCATATACGCCCCACACAGCCGCATGACCATATTTGCCTTCACGCGGAAATTTATCCATATATAGGCCGCCCAGCACTTCACCTGTTTTCTTATCCGTTACATCATAATATTCAACTTCATCTTGCCATGTATCGACTTTGGCAGGCTTGAATTCAATGCCGTATAAGTCAGAAGAAATTGCAAACAACCACTTCTGAGCCGCAAGCGTCGGGAAATAATCACGAAGCTTTTCCTGATCAATCTGGTATTTCTGTTTACGTAACTTTTCGCTCCAGTAATTCACATTCCAGCGATTAATTTCTGTTTTTTCAATTGGCGTGTTTAAGCTTTTGGCTTTAAAAATTCGTAGTTCTTCAACTTCTTTTTGCTCTAAAGGCGCCACAACTTTATGCACATCAGCGAGAAAGTTATTTACTGCTTTTGGCGTTTTCGCCATACGTTTTTTTAATGCTAAATCGGCATAACTTGGCTGACCAAATAACTGTGCCAGTTCATAACGTAAATCAATAATCTGCTTGAGTAAAACGAGGTTCTTTTCTGTGCCACGACGGGTAAAAGCGGTTTGATAACGCTTGCGAGCATCATCGCTGTCTGCCAGTTCCATGAAAGGTTGGTACTCAGGATACTCAAATCCTAATAAATAATTGCCTTTGTCATTTTTCTTTAAACCTGCAATGTAACTGTCTGGCAAGCCCTTCAGTTCCGCTGGAGTAAACTCGAGTTTTTCAGGATTATCACGAATATTACGAGAGAATTCTTGCGAAAGTTTCGTCAATTCATCAAAAATATTTTTAACCCGAGTTCTCTTTTCAGGCGCTAATTGCACACCGGTATCTTCAAAAGCATCGAGGATGTCCTGACGATATTTGCGATCAATTGCATCTACTGCCTTGGTATTTTTAATTCGTTGATACAGCTTTGGATTCTGATAGATTTCTGTTTGTAGCTGGTTCAATTTAACTTCACAGTCTTCGGCAGATTTACGCAATTTCGCATCTGGATCAACATTGCTATATAAGCTGATCGGACCTGCAAAATCCTCAAATGTTGCCATCAGTTGATCCCACTCTGCCAATACTGGCCCAGCCGCAGACTGTGGCTTCACAGATTGTGTTTCGAGTTGAGCAATACGCTGTTGTAATTTTTCTAAGTTTGCATCACACCATTGCGCGCTAGCTGCTGTTTTTAAAATAGGTAAGGTGGTTCTTTCAGCCCAGATACTTTGGCTCATCCCTACAGTTGTCATGGATAACAAAGCCAGACTCGATAATTGCAATATTTTTTTCGCCATTTTTTCTCTCCAATTTGATTTGTTCGTTATTTTTTGTCTTGAATATCAATGTACATCCACTCTGCTGGCAAGATAGGATGCTTTTTATAGCCCAGCACACGAGGCTGTGCGACCACAGTCCGGTAACGGGTCGACATGAATTGTACGGGTGAGTAAAACTCTAAAAGACGTGACATTTTGCGATACAGCATATCGCGTTCAGGCCCATCATCCAGTTTGAGTGTTTGCTCATATAAACGGTCATATTCTGGTAATTTAAAGCAGGTATGGTTGGTTGCATGAATATTTTTGCCGTAGAACAACTGCATAAAATTATCGGCATCAGGATAGTCGGCAATCCACGCTGAGGCTTTGAACATGGTCTTACATTGTTTTTCAGCCTTTAAACCTTCCGCAAAAGGCACTGGCTTGGACACCATATTAATTTTGATATTGCCCAAATCCTTCTTGAGTAACTCAGCCATTTGCATACTACGGGCACTGCTGGTAGAAGGCATAAACTCAATCACCAGCGGCTTGCCATCAGGAAATCTTCGCCATCCATCTGCACCGACTTTATAGTTATAACGATCCAGTAACAGATTGGCTGCCTTCACAGAATAAGGCACACTGCTTTTATAATCAGGGTCATGCCCCGCAACCCCATAAGGGATCGGAGACTCCAGTTTTTTGGCATTGCCCTTGGCTAAAATGCTGATAAATTTTTCTTTGGAAATCGCCATAGACATGGCACGGCGTAATGCAATTTTATCTTTACCAAAACCACCGACAACAGGATTCTGGATATTCCAGTATAAATAATCAATCGACGGATCTGGGATACGTGACAATTGAACGCCCTTTTTGGCTAACTCGGGTTTTAGACTTCCATCTTGTTGTATCGCTTGTGCCGGCAATTCACCATCCAGCGTAAATAAATCCAGTCCATCTTTCTGAAAAGCTAACCATCCCGATTGTGATTCTTCAATCACTCGAATATCAATCACACCAATCTGTGGCATTTTTTTGCCTTGCATTTGCTGGACGATTTTCTGCTCATCTGGACTGCTTGCTTTAAAATTCCAGGTAAAACCACGATAATCAGAATTCGCCTTTAGAATAATCCGTGAACCTGGCGTCCAATGTGCCAGCACATAAGGGCCTGTTCCAACAGGATGCGCCATCGCATAGCCTGTTGTTTTATCCCGATAATGCTCAATTACTTCACGTGCCACTGCACCTGTCGGTTGATGGGCAAGCAACATAGGGAAATTATGATTCGGCTCTTTTAAGCGAATCACCAAGGTATAACTATCAGGTGTCTGGATGCCACTGATCGGCTGATCATAATTAAATTTTCCCGTTTTACTGGCCTGTTGAATTAAGGCATCCATCCCGTCAATTTTATCTTCGAATAACCAACTATTCGGCGAACGTAAATTCGGATCAAGTAACCGCTTATAGGAATAGGCATAGTCTGCCGACGTCAACTCTCTACGCTTGCCTTTAAACACAGGATCAGAAGCAAAATAAATCCCTTTCTTCAGTCGGATGGTATAGGTCAGACCATCTGCACTCACCTCAGGTAAAGCAACTGCAGTATTGGGAACCAGTTTTGCTGGGGATGCTAAATAATCATAGGTATAGAGCGTTTCAAAGACTGAATATAAAATATGAGCAGAATAAAGGTCTTGTACAGCTACAG
This sequence comes from Acinetobacter vivianii, assembly GCF_014635885.1. GTDB lineage: Bacteria > Pseudomonadota > Gammaproteobacteria > Pseudomonadales > Moraxellaceae > Acinetobacter > Acinetobacter vivianii. The sequence continues at coordinate 175,157 of NZ_BMDR01000007.1, read as the reverse complement.
GATCAAAACCTGTTTCCGCAACAGGAAAGGCATAACGTAATACTTTTTTAGGATCTGCTGGGCTCTTAGCGATTGCTGTACTGACTGCACTCGCAAATGTTGTCCCCACTAACAGTGCCAACCCCATACGTGATATAGAAAGTTTAAAATTTTGCTTCATCAGGTATACATCACTTATTTTTGATTTGGTTCAGCAATATCTAGATATTGCCAATTGCTATTCATAATAGGATGAGCCTTGAATCCCTGCACTTCTGGCTGAATCAACCAGTTGCGAATACGGGTATCCTGCAAGATCCAGATATTGTCTGCTTCAATTTGACGACTCATTTTTTCATAGAATGGCATGCGTTTTTCAGGTGGTTGCTGCATCGCCTGCTTATATAAATTGTCATAAGCGACAGATTGATAGCAGGACTGATTGCCACGTCCAACATTTGGGCCATAAAGTAATTGAGTGAAGTTTTCCCCCTCTGGATAGTCAGCATGCCATGCACCGCTCCACATCATGTATTTACACTGTGATGAAGCTTTTAAATTATCTGCAAAATTACTGACTTTAAAATCAGAACGTATTCCAATTGCATCCAGACTTTTTTTCCAGAGTTCCGAATACATCACTTTTGCCGAACCGGTTTCCGTATTGATTTTTAACGTCAGCGGCTTTCCATTTGGAAGATTGCGATAGCCATCTGCGCCTTTTTTATAACCGAAATGATCCAGCAGTTTATTGGCTAATACAGGATTGTAAGCAATGCTACTGCGGTAATTTGGATTGTGCCCACTCACGCCTTCTGGCACCAGCATTTCTGCTTTCACTGCCTGTCCCTTGCGTAATATCCGGATATATTCATTCACATTAAAAGACAGAGCGATGGCACGTCTTAAAGCCACTTTATCCAGACTGTTTCCGCCCACCACTGGATCACGCATATTCAACATAGAATAGGTAATCTCAGCCTCTTTATTGGCATAGAGACGAATGCCCTGTTTCTGCATCGCGGGTTTTAACTGGTTATTTTGATCCAGAACTTTGGGGATGGCATTTTCTGTGACTTTATCAAAATCAAGTTGCTTGGATTGAAATGCTAACCAGCGAGACTGTTCTTCTTCGATAATGCTGATATTGACCTTGCCAATTTGAGGCATTTGCTTGCCGCTCATTTCCCTGACCAGTTGATTGTCCCATTCCGTCCCTGAGGATTTGAAATTCCAGACAAAGCCTCGATAATCAGGATTGGCCACCAACTCAATTTTACTGCGAGGTACATATTTACTTAGCATATAAGGCCCCGTACCTACAGGGTGCATCGCAAGACGATCTTTATAATATTCAACAACTTCACGTGCAACTGCACCAAATGAACTATAAGCAAGAATATAAGGAAAGTTATAATCAGGTTGAGTTAATGTGAATTGAATCGTATATTTATCTAATGCTTTAAGACCTTCTATCTTGGCATCATAATTAAACTTTCCAGTTTTCTTGGCTTGTTCGACCAGTGCATTGGCACCCACAATTTTATTATCAATAAAAGAAAATGATGAGGCATGATTTTTAGGATCTAAAATACGTTTAATGGAATAAACATAATCTTCGGCTACCAGCTCCCTGCGCTTGCCTTTAAATGCAGGATCATCCGTAAAATAAATCCCTGATTTTATTTTAAAGATATAGACTTGCCCATTTTTTTCAATAGTCGGCATTTTTTTCGCTGTTGCAGGGATCAGTTTAACTGGATTTGCCAGATAATCATATTGCACAAGCCTTTCAAAAATTACATCCGCCACATTCCCACTATAAAAATTGAAAGTTTTAACCATGTCAAAACCATCATCTGGTGCTTCAAAAGCAACCCGAAGGACTTTATCCGCTTGAGCAGGTGTTTTTGCATAAACATTTGGCATGAATGCAATCACGCTGGATAAAACAGTGACCGTAAAAAAAATAGACTTCAAATCGATACTCACATCATCGTTTTTTAATAAATACTAGACTTTTGCATAGCATTCAACACCACTACCGTTTCTCTTACCACGATTAAAATCCAAAATTTTTATCAAAAAATCATTTGCTTAATAAAAAATTTACCATTTGGAAAAATTAAACCATAAGAAAAAACTCTTCATAGCTGAAAATTACCTTGCTAATTTCATGCCACTTTTCAAATAAAAAAATCATGATTATTTTTTAACCAATACTTATTTAAAGCAAATCTGGTTTTCAGGCATCTTAAATAAAAGTAACTTTATGCCAAATCATATTTTTTTATATTATTTCCTATTTCAATGAAATCAGAATAATAAAATACATGTTTTATTGAAATAGGAAAGTATTTGCACTACAAAAAAGCAAAAATAAAACTTTATGATTCATTTTAATGCATCATCTGTGAACCTTCATTTTGTAACTTTATGACAACCTTCCACTCGCTTCATTATTTTTGGTTTTTTAATATTTAGTAAAAATATGAAAAGCTTATATATAAAAACTAAAACACTTTTACATAATTTATTCTACATTAAGCGAAATCTAAAAATAGGGCTTGGCACAGGTCTTGCTAAAACGGATTTATCTAATTTTAGAGTGGCAAACCATTTAGGGGTTCAATAAACAATGAAAAAAGCCAACTTCGCTGCACCAGACTTCACACAAAAATCGGGTAAAACCCTGCTTAAACTCAGTACATTGAGCTTAAGTATGCTATGCCTGACCATGGCACATGCTGCCGATACGGAAACCACCACTGAGGAAAAACCAACCAAGGTTGTTAAGGTCGCCGTAACAGGATCTTCGATCAAAGGCGTTGCGGCACAAAGCGCCTCGCCTATTACAATTATTAAAGCCGACGACCTTGCCAAGCAAGGGGTGACCACTGTTGAAGAAGCTTTAACCAAAGTCAGTGCTAACCAAGCTGGTTTCGCAACCGCCCAAAATGTGGGTGCAAGTAATACCGAAGGTTCATCGGCCAATTTACGTGCTTTAGGTACTGATAAGACCTTGATTTTATTGAATGGTCGCCGTTTAGCGTATAGCCCATTTAGTACATCAACGACCAACCTGAATATTATTCCAATGGCGATGGTTGATCGTATTGAGATCCTCCGTGATGGAGCTTCTGCAATTTATGGAGCAGATGCGATTGCAGGTGTAATCAACTTCATTACCAAAAAGTCCTTTGAAGGATTAAATATCAGCGCGGGTTTAATCCAGCCTGAAGAAAGTGGCGGTGATAAACAAGATGTCTCAATATTTGGTGGCTATGGGGATTTGGAGGAGCAGGGTTTTAATGTGATGGGCGTTATTGATTACCGCCGTTCAAATGACATCATGGCAAGTGATCGTAAAGCCAGTAAACGAGGCGGACTTCTTCCTGAATTAGGAATTGATGCAAGTTCAGCCAATGGTTTTCCAGCCAATTTTCGTGATCCCAAAACAGGAAAACTAGGCAATCCTTATGCAAATACTCAATGTAATAATGCTCCGAATACCGTTTCAGATGGTGAGCTGTGCTATCTCAATACGCAAGCATTGATCGGTATCGTTCCAAAATCAGAAACGATTTCTGCACTCGGACGCGGTACATTCAAATTAAATGATAATTTTAATGCCATTGGTGAATATATTTATTCACGTAACGAAGTGACAACTTCTATTGCTCCTGATGTTTACAGTCGTTCAGTTACGCTTCCCTCAACAAGTCCTTATTACCCAGGAAATGGCATTACTCCTGCTGTCAGTGGTTTAAGTGGAGAACCTTTAGAACTTTATTTACGTTCACAAGCGGGCAATCGTGTATCCAATCCTGTCAATGAATCACATCGAGCGCTACTTGCTTTAGAAGGTGAAGCGTATGGATGGGATATCAACACGGGAATCTCCTATGCACGCAGTGAAGCAACAGATGGTTTTGCTGGCGGCTATCTCAATCAGAGCCAAGTACAGGCTGCTTTAAATGCAGGGAAACTGAACCCATTTGGTCCAAGTGCAGATCAAAATATATGGCAATCATTCGAAGTTAAGGGAGATACCAATAAAGGTACTCTAACTGCAACGACATTTGACTTTAATGTCAGTCGTCCAATTTATACCCTTCCCGCTGGCGATGTTGGTTTTGCATTCGGGGGAAGCTTTAGTTCTCAGGACTGGAAAGCAAATGTTAACTCAGAGATTGTGAGACAAGTTCCAGGAAGTGGTATTGATCCAGATAAACCAGAAAGTAAGGGCAAACGCGATATCACCGCCCTCTTTACTGAGCTACATATCCCTGTTACCAAAACACTAGAAGCCCAACTTGCTGCTCGTTATGACAAATACAGTGATTTTGGTGACACTTTCAATCCCAAAGTAGCTTTCCGTTGGGAACCTTTAAAACAATTAATGTTCCGCACCTCCTACAGTACAGGTTTCCGTGCACCAAGTTTGTATGACATCAATGCACCTCAAAGTAAAACCTATACAGGAGCAAAATACGATGATCCTGTGCTTTGCCCGAATGGACAAGCAATCTCAGACCAATATAAGACCGAATGTAATACGCAATTTTATCGTACTCAGGGCGGAACCAAAGGCTTACAACCCGAAGAATCTACCTCGATCACGGCTGGTTTTGTAGTAGAGCCGATTAAAAATCTGGTTTTCTCTGCCGACTATTACAACATCAAAATTGACGGTCTGGTTAATAGTATTGGTGAAGCCATGATTTTTGGTGATCCAGAAAAATATGCAGATCGCTTCATTCGTGGAGAAGATGGTCGTCTTCAATATATCAATAGTGCATTAACCAATATGGGTGGGGTTAAAACCCAAGGGATTGACCTTGCCCTAAATTACCTCACTCCAATGACGGTAACAGGCCGCTTTGGCTTCGGAATCGATGGTACCTATATTATTAAATATGACCGACAAGAAGAAAAAGGTGGCGTTTGGGACAGCTATGCAGGCAAGTACGATGATCCTGCAATTTTACGCTGGAAGCATGTTGCAAATATAAATTGGAGCTATGAAAACTGGAAAATGGTATTCGAGCAAGAGTTCTACCGAGGTTATAAAGACCAGAATGAAACGGGTGATGATAAATATGACAACCACCGTGTCAGTGACTATACCTTGTACAACGTTTCAGGAACCTATAAAGGCTTTAAAAATCTAGAGCTTACCGCAGGTATAAAAAATATATTTGATGCAGAACCATCAGCATCGAATGTATTAGACAACTTCCAATATGGTTATGACCCTCGCTATAGCGATGTAACGGGTCGAGCATATTTCCTGAGAGGCACCTACAAATTTTAATAAGTTTCTCCACTGCAACATAAATTGCTTATGTCGCAGTGGTTCACCGTAATCCTCTGATTCATCAAAAATTAAAGTGGTCCGCATCAGTTTTTAAATTGATGCTCTTCTCCAAACAACGATGAATCCATGATTGCAATTTCAGGAGTAATTATGGGCATCCCCTTTTCTGAGAATGAAAATCAACCTGCCAAACGCCTAGTTGGCATTGGTCTGGTGTTATTTCTACATCTCATTATCGCCTATATTCTGATGACAAGTTTAGCGACTGACTTTACCAAGCCTGTCGATAAGCCTGTAGAACTACAGATTATTCAGGACATCAAACCACCACCTCCAAAACCAGAGGAACCAAAACCAAAAGAAAAGCCACCCGAGCCACCGAAAATGGTAGAGAAAGTGGCAAAAATACCAGATCAACCAAAGCAGGTGGAGAAAGCCACGCCTGTGCAAAAACCGGCACCAGCGCAACCAACCCAAACAGCAGTTGCAACACCAACGCCTGCCCCCGCAACACCAAGCCCGAGTCCAGTTGCAGCGCCTGTCGCATCAGCCGCGCCTGCTGCTCCTGCCAAACCCGCAGGGATTTCACGTGGTGTTTCAGAAGGTGAAGCGGGTTGTCAAAAACCTGAATATCCGCGTGAAGCCTTAATGAATGAGGAAGAAGGCACTGTACGTATTCGTGTATTGGTCGATGCCTCTGGCAAGGTGATTGACTCAAAAGTTAAAAAATCGAGTGGCAGTAAAAGTTTAGATAAAGCAGCAATCAAGGCTTATAGCCTGTGTACTTTTAAAGCAGCCATGAAAGATGGTGTACCACAACAAGAATGGTACGAAATCGAATATCCATTCACGATTTCCTAAATAAATGCATTGAACAAACAATTTTTTGGAGAATTTTAAGATGAAAAACACAGCAAAACGTATTTCACGAATCGCAGCAATTGGCCTCATCGCAGGTACCACCTTACTCCCAGTTGCAACAGTGTGGGCAGATGAAACCACGCAAACCACAGCCGTCACCAGCGTCAGTACAGATGCTACAAACCAAGCGGCACCGACACCACCGCCATTACCAGCAACAGCTGAAAAAGTACATAACCCTTATGGTTTAGAAGCGCTCTGGCGTGAAGGTGATTTAGTTGCAAAATCGACTTTATTTATCTTGGTACTGATGTCGATTGGCACGTGGTACATCATTCTGTCTAAAGTCTTTCAGCAAAGTAAAATCAAGCGTCATGCCACTGAAGCTGAACGTAACTTCTGGGAAGCAGAATCTTTAAATAGTGCGGCAGACAGCTTAAATGCAAACAGTAGCTATCGTTATATTGCAGAAAAAGGTATTCGCTCGACCAAACATCATGACGGCACTTTATTAGAACGTATTGATTTCAATACATGGGTGACCATTTCAATTCAGCGCGCCATTGAAAAGGTGCAAAGTCATCTCAGTAATGGCCTAGCTTTCCTTGCAACGGTTGGTTCAACAGCGCCATTTGTTGGCTTATTCGGAACGGTTTGGGGAATTTATCATGCCCTTACTGCAATTGGTATTTCAGGCCAAGCATCCATTGATAAAGTGGCTGGCCCTGTGGGCGAAGCATTGATTATGACTGCGATTGGTCTTGCAGTCGCAGTGCCTGCTGTACTGGGCTATAACTGGTTAACCCGTCGCAATAAAGCAGTCATGGACAATGTCCGTTCATTTGGATCAGATCTACACGCCGTCTTACTCAGCGGTGAATTAAACGGTAATCACCCAAACCGTGATTCTAAATAAGGAACATCATTATGGGCATGATGATAAATTCAGATCAAAGTGATGATGATGTGATCGGAACGATTAACACGACGCCGCTGGTCGACATCATGCTGGTGCTGCTGATTATCTTTTTAATCACAGTCCCAGTGGTCACACATACGGTTCCGGTAAAACTACCTGAAGAGAAAAATACGCCTTATGCCACGACACCACAAAATATTCAGCTTTCAGTGAATAAAACAGGCGATATTTTCTGGAATGAACAACATGTGGCGAATAAAGAAACTTTACTTGCTCGTTTACAGGCTGAAGCGCAAAAACGTCCGCAGCCTGAAGTTCATATTCGTGGCGATCAACTAACCCATTACGAAGCAATTGATCAGGTAATTAGTACAACTCAGCAAGCAGGTATTGGCAAAATTGCATTTGTCACCACTCCACCTGCGACTTCACCATAACAGGAGGAATCACACATGGGTATGAATGTGGGTTCAAAAAATGATGAAGAAGATGTGATGCTCGACGTCAACATGACACCTTTGATTGATGTCATGTTGGTCCTGTTGATCATGTTCATTATCACCATCCCGATTCCGAATAATGCCATTAATATCAACTTGCCAAATGGTACGCCGCCGCCGCCAACGAATCAGAAACCACCAGAAACCATTAACCTGCGTGTCGATGCACAAGGGCATATTTTCTGGAATGATCAAGCAGTGGCTGACCGTCAGGCACTTAAGGCTTTATTCGAATCTGTAGCTCAAAAAGCCGATCAGGATCAAATTAAATTTAAACCTGATGCTCAAGCGGAATATAAAAATATTGCGATGGTGATGGCATTAGCTCAACAAACCAATGTCACTAAAATTGGCATCGTCAGTAATAACTAGATAATAAAAACAAGAAATTATTCCAATAATGAGATTTTACTCCTGCGCTAACAAGTTCGCTTGTTGGCTTTTTTTATTTTATTTCACTGATCACAATCGGAATCAGCTTGCTGCTTACTTTATAGCCTTGCGGTTTATTATTGCAGGCATTGCCTGTGACTGTAGTCTGAATCACATAAGGCGAATAAGGCATCACATTTAAATAGCCTGAATTATCCCGACCAGTTCTACAATCCTCTGCACCTAACTTGTCGTCATAGCGTCCTTCATAGGAAGATTCTTCGACCTCTGCAATCAGCTTACTCGTCCATTGATTTAAATAAACCAGACTTTTACTCGATTCAACTGTCCCCTGACCTGAACCTGCACTTTCAATTTCCACCAACTGAATCGATTTACCTTTATACACGGTGGAATGTACTGTGAAGCTATTCGATTGACCACCAAATGCTTTTAGGATTCGCGCCTGCTTTAATTTCGGACGGGTTAATACATAACCTGCCCAAAAATTACGTCCCGCATTTTCAAAACTCACACCTGATAGATAAGCTTCTTCTCCCGAGATCAATTTCACTGCTTCGGTAGAATCGATCTGAATGGATTGAGGTGGATTGGCATTTGAATCCTGAAAATTAGTAATCCAACTAATAATGGTTTTATCTGTTGGTACGGCAGCATGAGTTGTCGAGATTAGGCCTGATAGGCACAGAGCCATACAGATAAAATTATTTTTATTCATTGTTAGTCACCTTAAATTTATTAGTTAAATGGCTTCCAAAATCTATTAGCTATCGTGACGGCGGCATGGATGCCGCCCGTAGGGCTGCGGTATAAGGATATACCGTCAGCCCTACAAAGGATTTTTGTTACTTTTCATCCTCGAAAAGTAAGATCATGCGGTATTCATTTGAGAAAACTCGGGAAGACACTGCGGTTTCCCCTATTGAATAAGATTCTAAACTTAATGAATTAAATTAGAATTTTTCCAATTCAACCCATTGAGCATCAGGAAAATGCTTTGCTAAATAAGTCTTTAAATAATCTGCGGTATCTTTTGAAATAAGCGGGTCTTTCGACTCATCCTTTAAGTTATACACCAAAGCATGCAAGCTCAAACCACGCTGCTTTAAAGCCTCTAAACTCAGTAAAGTATGATTAATACTGCCCAAACGCCCAGAAGTCACCAAAATCACAGGAAATTGATGTTGCACAATATAATCAATGGTCAACAATTCAGTGGTTAAAGGCACCATCAAACCACCCGCACCTTCCAAAAGTACCACATCAAAACGCTGGGCAAGTTGTTTAGTCGCTGCTTCAATCTTGGCAAAATCTAAATCTCGCCCGTCCAACCGCGTCGCTAAATGGGGCGAGGCTGGATAAGTAAAAATTTCAGGCATGGTCAGTTTGTCATGGTCTTCTTGAAACCAGCCACTCCCCATAATTTCACGATGTTTTTCGATATCTTCCGAGATATCGACATTACCCGTTTGTACCAGCTTTTGGGTAATGACACGTTGCCCCCGTTCTGTCCAGAGCTTGGCGAGATAGCCTGTGGCATAAGTTTTACCAATCTCAGTATCAATACCACTGACAAAATAAATTGCTGCACTCATGCTGTTCTCCGCGCAATCACATAAATCGGATGATAAGTCAGACTAAAACCCTGCTCATCATGAAACTGTTCATAATCTGAATAAAATTGTTGTAAGGATTGCTTGGTCCAGCGATGCGACTTTGCGGTTGCCGTTACACCTGTCGCCTTTAAATGCTGCAATATCGATTTCGGATGATCAAAATAACGCTGCTTATGATCTTGGTGCATGAACAGCACTTCAAAACCTTGTTGTTCAAGCTGCTGTCGCAAAGTATCCAAATCGACATAATTTAAACCTTGTCCTGTTAACTGCTTAATTTCGGTCAAATTGTCAGGGCCAAAGCTAGAAAAACAAAAATAGGCATTCGGTTTTAACGCAGAATGAATCCGCTGCAATAAAGCAGGTAAATCAATCATCCACTGTAATGCTGAACTGGAAATTACAGTATCCAAGGACTGAGGTAAAATCAGTTGCTCAATATCACCGATCAACCAATTAATCTTGTCGACGCTTGAAAAATGCTGCTCAACATCGTCATACAAGTCATTTAAAAACAGTTGTTCAACTTGAAAATGAGACTGAAACAGATGGGTTAAATTGCCTGAACCACAGCCAATCTCAAGTACAGAAGCTAAAGATTGCGGACAATAAACTTTGAGATATTCAAATAGCTGTGCACTAATTTGCTTTTGTATAACTGCATGCTCAACATAGCTTTGTCCTGCTTTGGCAAAACGCTGCGCAACCAGTGCTTTATTAATGCTCACAAACACTCCACCAATTGTTCCAATTCATTTTTTTGTACCATAGAGGTCAACGAGATACGTAAACGTGAACTATTCTGCGGTACGGTTGGTGGTCGTACTGGCATGGCATAAAAACCCTGTTGCTGCACATAGCGAGCTTTTTCAATTGCAGCTTGGCTTTCCCCGACAATAATCGGAATGATATGGCTACTCGACGGGCTTGAAAAACCTTTTGCAATCACTGCCTGCTGTAAATACTGACTGATTTCAGCCAAGTGCTGCCGCTGTTTCTGCATGTTCAAAACTTTGTTAAAGATAAAATCAGACCACGCCATTGAAATTGGCGGCAATGCGGTACTAAAAATCAGTGGACGCATTTTATTGATGAGATAGTCACGGATAATTGGATCACAAATAAGATAACCACCCACCGAAGCAATCGCTTTACCGAAAGTTCCCACCAGAAAATCAATCTGATCCAGTACGCCATATTGTTCGGCACAGCCAAGTCCTTGCTCGCCTCTTATGCCAATGGCATGCGCCTCATCCACATACAACATAGTTTTAGCAAAGCGTTGTTTTAGCTGAGCCAATGCCGCTAAATCAGTCTCATCACCATCCATACTAAAGATACTTTCAGTCACCACAATAATGCGTTCAATTTGCTCATCTTGATGATACTTTTGCAATAATTGTTCCAGATGCTGTAAATCATTATGCTGGTAACGCACATATTGAGCGGTTGATAGCCGAATCCCATCAATCATACTGGCATGCACTAATTTATCAGCCAGAATCACAGTTTTACTATCCGCCAAAGCAGGTAGGATGCCGATATTCATGTGATAGCCACTGTTGAATAATAAGGCAACACGACCAAATGCTTTGCTTAGGCTATTTTCAAATTGTTCATATTCTGCAAAATTACCAGTCAGTAAGCGCGAAGAAGATGAACTAAATAATGCACGTTCGATTTTCAATGTATCGAGAAATTCTTCTCTTAAACTTAAATCAGCAGCCAAGCCCAAATAATCATTGGATGCCAAATTCAACATGGTCCGATCTTGGATGGTTATCCATTTTCCCTGCTGTTGATTTGACGTAAATTGACGGAAATTCCCTTGTTGTTTGAGCTGGTCAAGCTGCTCGGCATAATGATCAAGCAAGGACATTGGTATTGACTCCCTGCATATTTCTCACCACTTCAATCAGCTGTGCTAATAAATAGTTCAGTTCATCATTGCTAATCACATACGGCGGCATCACATAGACCAATTTTCCAAATGGACGTACCCAGATACCACGTTCTACAAACTGTTGCTGTAAGGTTTTCATATCAACATTGGCGGTTAACTCCACCACCCCAATCGCCCCTAAAACCCGTACATCTGCAACATGGTCAAGCTGAGCTAAATCGGTTAATTGTTCAGCCAGAATCTTTTCAATCCGTTGAATATTCGCTTGCCAATCTTGCTCTACCAATAACTGGGTACTTCTTAATGCAACCGCACAAGCCAATGGATTTGCCATAAAGGTGGGGCCATGCATAAATACACCCGCTTCACCACGACTGATGGTTTCAGCTACCTGCTTGGTGGTTAATGTTGCGGATAATGTCATATAGCCACCAGTCAAACCTTTACCGATACACATAATATCGGGTTCAACTTGTGCATGTTCCCAAGCAAACATTTTACCTGTACGCCCAAAGCCTGTTGCGATTTCATCAAAGATCAACAATAAATTATATTGCTCACATAAAGCTTTGGCTTGACGTAAATATTCAGGATGATAAAAACGCATGCCGCCTGCACCTTGTACAATCGGCTCAATAATCAGTGCAGCAATACTGTGATGATGCTGTTCAATCTGTTGCTTCAGTTCCTGAATATCTTGAGGATTCCACTCTCCATCAAATCGACTTTGTGGCGCAGGGACAAAAATTCGATTCGGTAAACTCGTGCCAAAAATCTGATGCATCCCTGTGACTGGATCACACACAGACATCGCATTCCAGGTATCACCATGATATCCAGAACGCGTGGTAATAAAGTTGGCTTTCGCTGGTTGATTCAGTGCTGTCCAGTATTGAACTGCCATTTTTAAAGCCACTTCTACTGAAACCGAGCCTGAATCAGCATAGAAAATTTTGTCCAAATTTGGCGGCGTAATTTTTAATAATAATTTGCCTAATTCAATTGCAGGTTCGTGGGTCAAACCACCGAACATGATATGCGCCATCTTCTGTAATTGATCTGTAACCGCTTGGTTCAGTTCAGGATGGTTATAGCCATGAATCGCACACCACCATGACGACATGCCATCGACTAAAGTTCGCCCATCTTCTAGTTCGATGGTCGCACCATAGGCACGTTTGACTTTAAAAGTTGGCAGAGGATTTAACATCGAAGTATAAGGATGCCATATATGTTCTAAATCAAATAAATCGGTCATCCATCCATCCTCATTTGTCAGATTAAATATTGGTTACAGCGGAGTCTTACCGAGAGCTAACTCATTCTTCAGTATAAGCCTTCGGCTCGACCTACTTTTCTTTCGGGAAAAGTAGGCAAAACCATTTGTCATCCACAAAACCTGTTCTCTTCTTAAACCCATCTAATTTTATCTACTCATCTACCTTCATCACTTTTACAATAACCACGCAGGTTGTGAATGACGTATCGAGTATCAAATTTTTGGATAAACTCTTATAAAAAGAATTCGCAAATATCTTAAACTTGTCAAAATCTAAAATAAATTGCGAGAACTCTCAATTCAAGCAAGATTAAACCTTCTTATTCAGAAAATCCTCAATTATTTGCATAGTCTGCTCAACCATAAAGCATGGAAAACCGTGTGAAGCCCCTTCAAAAGAAACGACAGATAAATTCTTTGCAGACAAATTATCAAAATTACACATAACTTGGTAAGGAACTAAAGCATCATGCTCAGCAAACACATGCAACTGCCTACCCTGATTATTTTTATACATTTCAACCAGATTTAATTGCTCCAGCAACTGTAACCCATCCCTAAGCAATGCAATCGGTTGTGGGCGAATCAATTTCTGCATGGCTAAAAAGTCTTTTTTTGCGGAACTTGCACCTTGACACACCAATAAGCCAAACCGTTTTAGCGTAGTAATCGCATCCTGTTCAAATGACTGCTTAAACTGCATAAAGGTGTCTACAGGCATGGCTGCCGACCAATCCGATTGAACAACAAAACAGGGATTTGAAGCCAAAGTGATTAAAACTTTCTGTTGAGCATATTGTTGTTGTATTTGATTGACCAAGATGGTTGCCAGTTGTCCACCAAGCGACCATCCGATAATCACATCAAACTTCACTGCAAGTTCGACATGCTGTTGTAAAACGTCATCATTCAAGGCATTAAAAATATCAATCCGCTCAACCACATGTCCTTGTTTCTCTAAAGCCTCATGTAACGGTTTTAATAATTCGGCACCACCGCCCCATCCTGTAATCAGTAAAATCTTTTGTTCCACATTGTTGCCTAATTATTCAAACTTGCTTCGAAGTATAACCTGTTTCTTTCTCATCATTATTTTCCAAATCGATCAATAATCTTGTTGGAATGACTTGTTCCCAATGCTGTTTAAATTGCTGATGATATCTATCAATTTCAAATGAACTGTTTTTCGCGACCTGTTGCGCCTGAGCAATATCTTTAGCTCGCGTATAGGCAAGTAAATAATTTTCTCCATTCAACTCAAGTTGAAACCACGATTCCACTTTCACACCTTCAGCTTGAAGCGTTTGAATTGCTTCTGCTTTGCGTTTTTCAATTTCTTGCTGCCAAGCCTCGACCTCTGCCTGTGTATTTATTTTTAATTTAATGAGAACCGCACCAACATCCATTGATTTTCCTTTTCTTTTTAAATAATCAGACGATTTTTAAATTTACTAACGTACGAATGATTGCACTTTGAGATCAACATGATAAATACAGTAAAGTCTAAAGTTTCAACACCTACCAGCTCACTTTTTAATCAAAACATTTAGCCTCTGCACAGCACAAACCGCTTTATTTTCCAAATAAAATACTACACAAAACGGATAGCACTCAAAAAAAGTGGATAGATCTAAAAGCTGAACCACGTTTCAATCTTAGAAAGTTTTTATTTATTAGCCAAAGCTAAAACAGCGATAACAAAATATTTAAGTCGCTTGATCAGTTCTTCTAACAAATAAAAAACTCAACGCAATCAGGTAACCCAAATACTCAACAAGGAAATGATGTATTTCAGGCAATTAATTTTCACCTGCACAACAGTGTTAACAGTTTTTTTAATTTAAGGGAATAAATATGAAAACAATTGAAGTTAATACGATCATTAATCGTGATCATTTATCACCACTCCAATGGCTAGTGTTTGTACTGGGTTTCCTAGTATTTTTTTTCGATGGTCTTGATACAGGCATCATCGGTTTTATTGCACCTGCTTTACTTGATGACTGGAGCATTACCAAACCTGAGTTAGCGCCTGTATTAAGTGCAGCACTGGTAGGGATGGCAATTGGCGCAATTATTTCAGGGCCAATGGCGGATAAGTTTGGGCGCAAAGGCGTCATTGTGTTTACTACCCTGCTATTTTCTATATTTACGATTCTTTGTGGGTTTGCGTCCTCTACACAGGAATTGATGATTTATCGTTTTATTACAGGTATCGGTTTAGGTTCTGCTACCCCCAATATCAGTACCATTGTTTCAGAATACATGCCTGCAAAACGTAAAGCTTTTCTAACAGGGCTAGTGGGTTGTGGCTTTATGTTAGGTATCTCTTGTGGGGGCCTATTATCAGCTTATTTATTAGAAGGTTTGGGTTGGGCTAAAGTTTTAATTTTAGGAGGGATTACACCATTATTTCTAGTGATCGCCCTACTATTCAAACTCCCTGAATCCGTACCCTATCTGTTGAAAAAAGGACAACAACATAAAGCCCGACATATCTTGGCAAAGATTCAAGGACAACCTTTTTCCGAGAAAGTAAACATTGAATTAGCTCAAGTTGATAAAAATAATTCTGGAAGTCCTATAAAAATTGTTTTAGGTCAATATCTATGGGGATCCGTTATGTTGTGGCTGTGCTGCTTCATGGGACTGTTAGTATTTTATTTATTAACCAGCTGGATGCCAACGATCTTAAAAACAGCTGGATTCAGTACACAACAGTTTAGTCTAATTGCATCTCTCTTTCCCTTAGGTGGTGTGGTTGGTGCTGTTATCTTGGGCTGGTATATGGATAAGCTCAACCCAACTATAGTGATAAAATATGCATATCTCATGGCTTTTATTTTGTTTATTGTTGCGGGTTTCGTTAGCTCCAGTATTTTATTACTAGGTATCAGTATTTTCTTAGTCGGTATATTACTGACAGGGGCTCAGTCTTCAATATTACCGCTCGCTGCACTTTTCTATCCATCCGTTTGTCGTGCAGTAGGCGTATCATGGATGCATGGTATTGGTCGCCTCGGAGCAATTCTAGGCGCCTTTTTCGGTTCTTATATCTTTACATATGAAATCAGTCTTGGTGGTATTTTCTATCTTCTCTCATTACCTACTTTTATTGCCTTTATTGCACTGAGTTTAAAAGCCAAAGGACAAAAGCCTAAAACTGAAACAGCTTTAAATATCAATGTATAAGGTAGAAAAACCCAGCATACCAATAAGCTGGGTTTCATTGATCTAACCAAAATCAGTGATTTTTAGTGAAGTGAATTGCAATAAAGTAAATCAATTGGCCTAAATTCTAACTTTATTGATGCATGTTCCCAACTCACTATGCATTGTCGAACCAATCAAAAAAGTTCTATAAAGAATTTCCTAACACATTTAGGTTTTAAATTTGCTACAGTAAGCCTATTACACTTTGAGAATAGAATGATGAATACGATAAAGTCCAAAGTTCTAGTAGTATGCAGTTCACTTTTTCTACTCGCTTCACCGACCCTCAGTACAGCACAAAATACGCTGTTCTCAAAGCAAGATACTGCACAAAAAGAATGGGTTGGGCAATCTGCACCGGACTTCAAATTACAGGACCAAAATGGCAAATGGCATACCTTGAATCAATATAAAGGTAAATGGGTCGTGCTTTATTTCTATCCTAAAGATAACACTGCAGGATGCACTCAAGAAGCCAACCAATTTAAGTCGCTGTACCCACAGTTTACAAAATCGAATGCCGTGGTACTCGGTGTCAGTCTGGATGATGTTGCATCACATCAAAAATTCTCAGAAAAACTCGGTTTACCCTTCCCAATCCTTGCCGATGATAAAGGTGAACTTGCAACTAAATTTGGCATTGTTCGTAACTTGGGGATCACCAAAATTGCCAAACGTGAGAGTTTTCTAATTAGTCCTCAAGGCGCAGTAATGTATCACTATACTAGCGTTAATACCCAAACTCATGCAGATCAGGTATTGAAGGATTTAAAAAGCTTACAAGTTAAATAGCAGCATTCTTTATACTTTGTCTGGCAATGAAATCTCGTTTAGAGCCTTATTTAAATTGCTCAAAAATTTTGGGCAATTTCTTCCAATATTCTTAAAGCTTTTGTAATGAGCCAAATCTTCAAGGCATATCTTGGTCAGAAGACCATCCACAATCTCTCAATATAAGAATTTGTTTATTATAGTAATTTATTAAAAATCACATTTAACATATTCAC
Organism: Acinetobacter vivianii; assembly: GCF_014635885.1. Lineage (GTDB taxonomy): Bacteria > Pseudomonadota > Gammaproteobacteria > Pseudomonadales > Moraxellaceae > Acinetobacter > Acinetobacter vivianii. The sequence goes on along the minus strand of NZ_BMDR01000007.1, from coordinate 158,167 downwards.
TTAGTTGCTATTCTAAATAGATGATCTATTACAACAACGCTATCGTATTAAATAAAAAATAATCTAAAATGCACGACAATTCATTCTTATTCTTATATTACTGATTTAAAAAGAAAGAGCTTACTCACATTATGGCAAAGAAATTCTCTACCACGACAGATATGTTTAGCCCTGAACATGGCTATCTTGGTTTTCTTCTCAGACAAGCAGCCCATACCTATCATTTAAAAATGGAAAAAGCATTATCAGACTATGGATTGACTCCCCCACAATTTACTATTCTAAAAATTGTGTCTGTTTACTCAGGTTGCTCTAATGCAGAAATTGCACGTTATGCATCGTTAACGCCACAAACGGTCAACTTAATGATCAATAAACTAGAAAAATTAGAGTTTGTTATAAAAAGTGCTCATCCTCATAACAAAAAAGTGCAATGCATTGAAATTACTAAAGATGGTCTACATATTTTAGAACAATCATCTGATGCGATAGAACAACTGGAAGCACAACTGGAACATCATTTTTCCTCAGAAGAAATTTACACATTGCGTAAATGGTTCGCTTTTATTCAAAAATAAGGTTAACTACAGCTATAGAGTTTGATTTAGACTTATTATTCATCCATATATCAAAAACTTACCCATTATTTTCGGTCAAATTTTATAGAAACTATGCTTAAAACCCTATAGACATACTCACCCTCAACATTTTTAGACATAAAAAACCATATTGTTTAACTTTTTAGTTTCTACTCCATTGCCTAAACATGCCTATAAAAAATTAACTCCAACATGAAAAACCACTTCATTATAATTTCTCTTTAATTAACAACAAAATATTTAGACTATTTTTTAAATAAAATCCTATTTACATGAAAATAAAATTCTATCTCTTAAGCATTTTCACCCACTTACATAAAGATATATTTTTTTTGTTCCCAGCATTTGAAATATTATCAGCATGCTGATATCTTAACTATCAGGATGATGAATTTTCAACCAAAAATATTATTTACTCTTATTTTAAACAGGATGTTTATTATGATTAAACCTTATGGTGTAGTCGGTTTAGTGCCAACGATCTGGGGAATTAAAACCCGTGCAGATATAATGAAAAATATTTCACATTTAGAAGAATTGACTGCAGGTGCATTATGGCTAAGTTCTCTAGACTTACCCGTCAAACTATTAGTTCTACCAGAAGGTGCATTACAAGGGTTTAATGATGAAGCCTTAGACATACCAATTGCTGATTTTCTAGAAGACGGAGCTATAGAAATTCCAGGCCCAGAAACTGACCGCTTAGGTAACTTAGCTAAACATCACAATGTGTTTATTATGGCTCAAGCAAAAGTCAAAGATCCTGAATGGCCTGGCATTATGTTTAATGTAGGATTTATTATTAATCCTCAAGGCAAGATTATTTTAAAACATCATAAAATGTCTGCCCTCTTACCTTGTGAGCGTTCAGCTTCACCACATGATTTATTTGATGCCTGGGTTGAAAAATACGGTTATAACTTACAGTCTTTCTGGCCTGTCGTTGATACTGAAATTGGCCGTCTAGGTATCATGATGGCCATGGAAGGTAACTTTCCTGAAAATGGACGCGGCCTTGCAATGAATGGTGCCGAGGTTGTCTATCGAGCTTCTTTGCCAACACCATTTACAGAAAATGATATCTTTGAAATTTCAAATCGTGCCCGTGCACTTGAAAATAATATGTATGTCGTTGCACCGAATATCGGTGGGATGTATTTAGATCAAAATACCCTAGCGCCAATTGATTGTGGTGGAGGCTTATCAAAAATAGTTGATTATAAAGGTCGTATTGTGGGTAAACAAAGCGATACGAATGGCTCAACCTATGTTTCTGGTGTCGTTGATATTGAGGCTTTACGCTATCACCGGACACATTCTCAAGTTTCCAACTGGATGAAAGACATACGCACTGAATGTGCCCAATTAATTTACAAAGAAAATATTTATCCAAAAAATCTTTATCTTCATCAGGCTCAAAGTAACCACGCAGACTATAAAACTCAAGTGATTGAACCACAAATCCAGAAAATGTTAGATCGAGGTATTTGGAAGAAAAGTAGCTACGATCTATAAGTTAACTAAGTAACTGGAGCTATATCTTAGCTCCTTTTTTAATCTTTTAATTTCACCTAGATTCTACCGAAATGCCTGACCGATCCTATCAGCCTATTGAAAGCTAAACCTTGAATTATCATGGAGTTTTAATTTTTAGATAAGCTGATTGAAAAAATAAATACTTAGCTAAAGGAACAAGCTATGTCTCTAAATCTTTGTTATGGAATCCAATCTTTAGACCCTTTGTCAAATATGCATTTTTCTCAAAAATCACTCATTTGTCAAAATACAGATTTATCCGAAACTCACCGTAATGTTTCTCATATTTTTAAGCCTCATCGCTTAAAGCCCTGTTCGTCTTCTTCAACAGTTTCGTCATTACATCATCTCCAATATGGAAATTTATCCATTAGCCGTCTTGAATATGGTTTAGATGTCTATATTGAACCTGACAGCCTTACGGACTTTTATTTAATTCAGATCCCATGTCATGGTTATGCAGAAATTGAATATGAACAACAAAAGTTTATTTCTTATCCGCAAATTGCAGCCTTATTATCACCAGACCTTCCTTTACGTATGAAGTGGAAAGCAAATTCTCCCCAAATAGTTTTGAAAATTTGTAAAAATAAACTTCTACTCCACTGTCAACATCATCTGGCAAATTACAGTTTAAATGCCCCTATTTTTGCTCCCCAATTAGATTTCTCCAATATCAATGGACAATATTTTTTACAGCTATTTCATCAGTTATTACAAGCCATTAATTCAGAAACTCACCCTTTAAATCATCCATTAGCCATGCAACAGTTTGAATCAAATATCTATAATGCATTGTTATATGGGCAATCACACAGTTATTACTCTCAACTATGCCACACTCAGGATAAATATATTTCCCCACATTTTATAAAATTAGCAAAAGATTATATTCACAACCATTTAAATGAAAATATCAGCACTGAAATATTAGCACGTCACTCTGGTGTCAGTGTACGAAGTTTATTTTTAGGCTTTCAAAAATATTTAAATATGACACCTATGCAATATTTAAAAGACCTACGTTTTAAAAAAGTTCATTCCGAACTCATTAAAGGTAATCAAAGTATTACAGATATCGCCTTAAAATGGGGATTTACCCATTTAGGACGTTTTTCTCAAGAATATAAAAAACGTTATGGTCATACTCCTTCTGAAACTAAACAACATCTTAGCTTTTAAAAGAGCAAATATTCTTTTAATATAAAAACCAAAAGAGAGTTTCTATAAAAAAGCTCTCTTGGTTTTAATAAAATTAATAATAAAACTTTCAGTTTCCAATTATTGGATTTAGTTTATTCACATAAATTCTGTTATTATCCAATCAGGTTAAATTTATAGTTGCCCATTTTAACTCTGTCAATGTTTCAACATCGATATCTGTTCCTTCACGACCAAACCCACTGTCTTTTACACCACCAAATGGAACATGAGGCTCATCCAGTATGGTTGGGGCATTGACATGCACCATGCCAGCTTCAATTTCTTGCATAAAACGAAATGCATGATTTAAATTCTTGGTAAAAATCGCAGAAGATAACCCATAGTTACTCTTATTTGCCCATTCAATTGCCTCATCTAAGCCATCGATTGAATAGACTGAAGTCACTGGACCAAATGTCTCCTCTTGAAATACTTTCATGGTGTCATTCACTCCAGATAAAATCGTCGGTTTACAACGATTTCCAATCCATTCTCCACCTGTGTGAATTTTTGCACCTTTCTCAAAAGCATCCTGAATATGATGCTGTATGCGATCACGTTGGCGTTGTGAAATAATCGGGCCAACAAAAGTATTTGGGTCATCTAAATCGCCCAAAGTCAGTGCTTCGGTTTTTTCAATAAAGCGACTTAGAAATTTTGCCTCTATTTTTTTATCAACATATATTCGGCTTGAAGCCATACATGCCTGTCCCTGAAAGAAAAATTGACCAGAAACGGCAGCATCTACCGCGGCTTCAATATCAGCATCCTCAAGAATAACTAAAGGACTTTTCCCTCCTAGCTCTAACAAACAACGCTTCATGCGTGAACCGCACAATTCGCCAATATGTTTCCCTACACGAGAGGAACCCGTGAACATTACCGCCTTAACAAGTGGATGAGTTGTTAGGCTATCCCCTATTATTGCGCCTTTACCTGTTACCATATTTACAGTGCCTGGTGGAAGGCCAGCTTCGTGATACATATCAACCAATAAGCTAGTAATCATAGGCGCTTCTTCAGAAGGTAAAAGTACGACTGTATTGCCTGTTGCTAATGGAGATGAACTAAGTTTGGTACTTTTTAATAACGGTACATTAAAAGGCGTAATGGCCCCAACAACTCCAAGAGGCTGACGCATCGTTAATGCGAAGCGACCAACATTATCAGAAGGCAAGGTTTGCCCATTAATACGTCTGGCAATACCAGCAGCCGCACGGAGACAATTTATTGCATATTCAACTTCATACAATGCTTTACCTATCGGAGAACCCACCTCTTTGATTAAAATATTCACAAAATCTTTTTGATATTTTTCTACCAATAAAGCTGTTTTCAGTAAATATTCTTCTCGCTCTTTTGCCAGACTATGACGATATGTTTTGAATGCCTCATGCGCATTGAGTACAGCATATTCAATATCGTTCTTTTCACCTTCGGCTACTCTGGCAAAAATTGAATCATCTTCTGGATTTAAATCATTAAAGTAATTATTTTTGATCGGTGTAATTCGTTTACCACCAATCCAGAGATCAATTGTTTCTACTTTATTTTGCAATACTTTTTCCATTCGCTATTTTCCTAGTATAAATATGATGCATTGCATTTTTCCAACCATATCAATGCATGAATTAAAGGAACTCTAAATCAGCAAATACATTTCATTCATTTAAAGTCCCTTGTTTCACTAAAGTGTTTGAGGGTGCTCGGCTGCAATACGATATTTTCCCGCATGGAAAACCAATGGATCACCCTGTGTCTGTCGGTAATGTTCGATTTCACCGATAAAAATTAAATGGTCACCACCTTCATATTGATTCACATTCCGACATACCAGCGTAGCCAAGCTTTCTTCAAGGATTGGTAGCCCTAAATCACACATCTGGTGGGCAATATTTGCAAATTTGTCTTCGGCACCTTTGGAAAAGTGTCCTGATACATCATGCTGTTGATGACCTAATACATGAATCGCAAAATGTGAAGCTGCCACAAAGTCAGGTAAGCTGGGTGCAGTTTTAGATAAGCTCCATAAGATTAAAGGTGGATCTAAGGACAAGGAAGAAAATGAGTTTGCAGTCATGCCAATCTTGCGTCCATCTTGGCCTCTTGTGGTAATCACAGTGACGCCTGTAGCAAACTGTCCAAGTAAATTACGAATATTGCGAGGCTCTTTACAATTTATTGTTTTTAAACCTAAATCAGTGGCTGAGTACGTCATGCTGAACTCCCCTTTTAAGCTACACAATTAAGTTTAAATTGCATTAAAAACTGTTCGCTTGCTGTTGAGTCAAACCACCACGGAGAGAAACCACGAGGGTCATCAAAATTATTCACAATATGCGAAGCAATACTTTGATTTTGAGAAGCAGCCACTAAAGCCTCGACCATTTGTGGTTCTGGTGGGCGCAACATACTGTTCGTCCAATTCACGACATCTTGTGCATAATCCCAATAGTGCTCAAAAGTTTGAGTCATCCATGTCTCATCAAAGATCTGATCACCATGGGATAAAATTGCCTCATAATAAACTTTGCTACACTTGGCTGCGTTATTTGAACCTTGTCCTGTAATCGGATCATTCACCACCAATGCATCAGCCATACCAAAAACTTTTTTGCCTGAAGCTAGGGTCAATACTGGATGACGTACGGTCGGAGTAAAGCGTCCTGCAATACATCCACCATCATCAGTCAGCTCTACTTGACGACAACGTTCAGCTTCCCATGGCAGATATTTTTCTAAAATTTCCAAACTTTTTGCTAAATGTTGGTCTGGTGTTTTCACATCCTGCCAGCAATCCATTGGGCCATTTGGAATCCCTTCAAAAACCATGATTTCACATGGCCCACTCGTTGTCAGAGCTGGGAAGCAGAAATACTCACCTACTCCGGGAATCAGGTTAAATGCAACGCGAGAGTATGGAGACATCGGCTTCATCCCCTTTACATAGGTCAAAGCCAATGCACGTTGAGGTTGTTGAAATGGGCTATGCTGATCATTGCGTTTAAACTGATTAACAATCTCGCCTTTACCAGCAGCCAGCAACACCAATTCATATTGATCTGCCAATTGCTCTAACTCGGGCAGCCCAATATCCTGAATGACCAGACGACCACCTCGACGTTCAAACTCTTCCATCCATACAGGCATTTTGACACGTTGATCTACAGACTGTGCGTAACGTTGTAAACGGGCACTCCAACTAAAAACCTTTTCTTTCTTATCAGGCTGGACCAACGTAATACTGATTCCTTCAACTGAAGGACACTGCTCCTCCCATTGGTTTAGTCCCAAATCCCGTTCAGTTTGTAGGGCTGTATGAAACATACATTGACTCGACATGACTTTGCCATTTTTTACTTGTTCGGCAGTGCGATTGGTATATAAACTCACTTCATAGCCTTTATCCAAAAGCCCCAGACCGAGTTGTAAACCTGCTTGACCAGCACCAACAATTGCTATTTTGCGCATGTGTTTATTCCTTATTCATTCCATGAAAAATCTTTATTTTGTTTAAACTTGAGATGCGTTAACTCAACTCTATTCAGCTGGCTAAACGCGGGATAGCAGGCCGATTTTGTTCTGGTCCCATCACGCTGTAGCCTCCATCCACGGCGTAATCTGCCCCTGTTACGAAACTCGCTGCTGTAGAACTGAGGAATAACACCACATTGGCAACTTCCTCGGGATGACCTAAACGTCCGAGAAGATGGTAATCTGCCGCAACTTGATCCGCTTTTTTACGATCCTGACCACTGACCTCTGCAATTACACGAGACCACGTCCAACCTGGGGAAACAGAATTTACACGTACCCCATCACTCGCAAAATCCATTGCCATACTTTTAGTTAAAGCTTGCATGGCTGCTTTTGAGACGGGATATAGCCATCGTCCTGTTTGCGCACACTGAGCAGAAATTGAAGTGAAATTAACGATAGAACCCTGTGTTTCTTTAAGATCGGAATACACGGCTCGCGTTAACTCAACAGCAGAAACTAAATTGATATCTAAAGCTTGCAGCCAGTCTTGTCGACTAGACTGAAAACCATCATCTAAATAAGTACAAGCTAAATTAACTAAAACATGAATCTGTCCAAATTTTTGTTGGACTTGTTCAATGGCTTTTTTCAGTTGTTGATCATCTGTTAAATCTGTCTGGATAAACAAAACCTTGCCAATATGAAGATCTGCTATTTGTTGTCCTGCTGGGTCAATATCAAGAATGGCAATCTTTGCGCCTGCACGGATAAATGCGTCTACTACGGCTTGCCCTATTAGCGTAGCGCCACCGCTAACGACGATCGTTTTTCCTACAAAATCAATATTCATCATCTTCTCCTTAAGCTACAGATTTACTTTCGCTTGAAGACCAAGATGGCATCAAGGTATTTGAAGCTAAGGATTCATCAATGAGTTTTTGTGCTGTTTCAACACCAGCAACGGGTAAACCTTGTGGATTTAAAATCCCTAATTGCACAAGAACACTGGCTTGATCCCAATAAATATGTTCATGACATAGTTTCGGTCCACGGAATTTTATTATTCCAAGCATCGGAATTTGAACCTTTTTTCCTGTTGGAGCGATACCTGGAATTAACCAGTCAATTTCTTCATCATGAGTAAAACTCATAATAAATTCATCGACCACTTGCGTTGCTCCAACTGTACGGGAAATTGGAGTCAGACTCATATCTTTGGGATTTTGATGTACAAAATGATATTGGTAAAAACGAGATAATTGTTTGTATCCCACTCCACCAGTCATTGTCGGGATATGGTTAACATAAGGCTCTGCAACCATGGTCGCCATCGTTGCAGGAACGTCTCTGGTATCAAACTCATGACGGATATGCTCTTCCCAGAGTGCCGCCAGATCATAAGATGGTCCAATTGTTTTACGTAACGCAGTTATCGTTCTTTCATGCGCAAATTGTGCAGCAACTTTATTAAAATGCTCACCTGCTGGACGGGCAAAAGCATGGTCAACTTGAGGGTAAACATAAACCTCTGCTTTAGCCACTTTCTGCAACGTGTTTTGGATGGTGGTACGGACATTTTCTGGGGAGAACTGATCTAGTTCAGCGATATGTAATACCAACTTTCCTTGAATATTCTGGCTTTCATCCAATGCTTTTTCGATGCCCACCCCATAATAAGCCACCGAGCAGGCAAGCTCAGGAATACGGCAGGCAGCTAAATAAGCAAGTTTTCCACCTAAGCAAAAACCAATCACGGCCTGTTCTACGTTGGTATCACAAACATCCAGAGTTTTTAAGAAATTGAGGCTATCTTGAATATCCTGAACACCTAAGTTTTCATCAAACTGTTGATATAACTCAAATGCGCGTTGAAAATCTTCGTTCCCATAACCTAATTCAATTTCAGGCTCAATTCTCCAATACAGGTCGGGTACTAAAACGCTATAACCTTCTTCTGCAAGTAAATCGGCCTTTTCCCGCATCGCCTGATTTACACCAAAGATTTCTTGGCACAACACAATACCTGGACCTTTACCATCTACAGAAGTTGCCAGATAAGCTTTAAATTGATTACCAGTCGCTGTTTTTACTTGAATATATTGTCCTGCCATGTTCTTCATCCTTGCTGGTTGTTATCCCTATCATGCAAAGATTAAAATCAGTTAAACAGGTCAATATCTGCAATCTCTATCCAGAAATTGCAAATTTTATTGGCAGAAAAATAAACTAATTTTTATAAACTATTCACCATTAATCCTTTAAAAATCAATACCAACCGAATCATCAATGGGATTTTGATCAAGTGTAAACACCGTCCGTTGATATGGAATCCCTTCCAGATCATAGACCTGATAAACGCAATCAAATAACAGCTGTAAGTCTTCGCTACGATCCATTGCCCGTGCAGTCAGAAAAATTGGGCTGACCGCGCCATTGTCCAGAATCGGAATATAATTTAAATGAGGAAAACGAATAGTATCGGCACTGGCAGGAATCACACACAAGCCTTCACCCGCTGCCACCAGTCCTAAAGCCAGCTGGATTTCACGCACTTCATGCATATTTTTCGGTACTAAACTATGCTCGGCAAAGATATTCAGCAGTTGAGTCGAAAAATTAGGCTTCGGAGATGTGGGATACATAAACATCTTTTCATCAATCAGATCAGCCAGATAAACCCCTTCCGTCCGCTGCGCAATCGGATGGCTGGTATGTGCTGCCACAACCAAGCGCTCTTTACGCAATAAAATCCGTCTTACCGCAGGATCACTAATCCGCAGACGTCCAAAGCCCACATCAATTCGGCCCTCTTTTAAAGCTTGCAACTGCTCCGTGGTGCTCATTTCCACCAGTTGAATATTTAAATGAGGTTGCTGCTGCCGAAACAAATAGATGATTCGAGGTAATAAGCCATACAGTAACGATCCCACAAAACCAATCGTGACACTGCGATCGATCAGTCCAATACGTTTCGCCATACTCTTAATTTCTTCAGCATTAGACAAAAGTTTAACGGCGTGCTGATAAAAGAAATGCCCAGCAGGTGTGGTCTGTAATGGTCTACTTCCACGCTCAAATAATTGAATACCCAGCTCACCTTCCAGATTCTGGATCTGTCGGCTCAAAGGCGGTTGAGCAATAAATAATTTTTCTGCTGCCTTGGTAAAGCTTTGCTCTTCAACAACAGCAACAAAATACCGTAAATGACGTAATTCCATGCGGTTTCCATACCTTTAAGATATATAAAAATATAAATTCAGTCTTAGACAGAGTTTACTCATTCTTTTAAGGTATAAACAAGAGATAAACCGATGAAATATGAATCGCCCCGCTGAGATTGCTGCCCCGTATTCATCATTATCGGTTCAAGTGAAAAGACTCACACAGAATTTAACCCTTTAGGATATCGAGAGACTTTTGAAAGCATCTCGGTGACTTCCACAGATCTGGAAAGTCGGAGAACGGACATGCCACGTATTCCTGTAATCAATACCAGCCACCTTGACCGTATTGATGAACTACTTGTAGACAATATCGACACAGGTGAATTTAAACTTCATCGCTCAGTGTTTACCGATCAAGCCTTATTTGATCTTGAAATGAAATACATCTTCGAAGGTAATTGGGTTTATCTTGCGCACGAAAGCCAGATTCCTAATAACAACGATTTCTACACCACCCATATTGGTCGTCAACCGATCATTATTGCCCGCAATCGTAATGGCGAACTGAATGCCATGATTAACGCCTGCTCACACCGCGGCGCACAACTCTGTCGTCATAAGCGCGGTAACAAGGCAACCTATACTTGTCCTTTCCACGGCTGGACTTTTAACAATTCGGGTAAATTGCTCAAAGTCAAAGATCCAAGTGAAGCGGGCTACTCAGATTGCTTTAATCAGGATGGTTCGCATGACCTGAAAAAAGTTGCCCGTTTTGAGAATTACAAAGGCTTCTTGTTTGGCAGCCTCAATCCAGATGTACCTTCGCTTGAAGAGTTCTTAGGTGAAACCAGCAAAATTATCGACATGATTGTTGATCAATCTGACCATGGCCTAGAAGTGCTACGCGGCACCTCCTCTTATACCTATGAAGGAAACTGGAAACTAACGGCTGAAAATGGTGCCGATGGTTATCACGTTTCAGCAGTGCACTGGAACTATGCCGCAACCACGCAACACCGCAAAGAGACACAAGCTGCCGATAACATTCGTGCCATGAGTGCTGGGTCTTGGGGTAAGCAAGGCGGTGGTTCTTATGGTTTTGAAAATGGTCATATGCTGCTTTGGACACAATGGGCCAATCCTGAAGATCGTCCGAACTTTCCGAAGGCAGACGAATATACCGAGAAATATGGTGCAGCGATGTCGAAATGGATGATCGAACGTTCGCGCAACTTATGTCTTTATCCAAACGTGTATTTGATGGATCAATTCGGTTCGCAAATTCGTGTATTGCGTCCTATTTCAGTCGATCGCACTGAAGTGACGATTTACTGTATAGCACCAAAAGGTGAAGCCCCAGAAGCACGCGCACGTCGTATTCGCCAGTATGAAGATTTCTTTAATGCCTCAGGTATGGCCACGCCTGATGATCTGGAAGAATTCCGTGCCTGTCAGGCAGGTTATGCAGGTATCGCGCTGGAATGGAATGACATGTGCCGCGGTTCAAAACACTGGATTTATGGCCCTGATGATGCAGCCAATGAAATTGGTCTCAAACCGATGTTGAGCGGAATCAAAACCGAAGATGAAGGCTTGTATCTTGCGCAACATCAATACTGGTTGCATACCATGAAACACGCCATTGTCGCAGAGAAGGAAATCGCAGCTCAAGGAGAAAATGCATGAGCAATCAAGACAAAACCAGCTTGGAAAATATTGCCCAGTTTCTCTACCGCGAGGCACGTTTTTTAGATGACGAACAATGGGATGACTGGCTCAGTTGCTATGCGCCAGAAGCGAGTTTCTGGATGCCAGCTTGGGATGACAATGATCAACTCACCGAAGATCCGCAGTCAGAAATCTCACTGATTTATTACCCAGATCGTCAAGGTTTGGAAGACCGCGTATTCCGTATCAAAACTGAACGCTCCTCTGCCACCATGCCTGATACCCGTACTTGCCACAATATTGCCAACGTTGAAATCGTAGCGCGTGACGGAGATAAACTCACGGTTCGCTTCAATTGGAACACCTTGAGCTTCCGCTATAAAACCACCTATAGCTACTTTGGCATGTCACGTTATGTGATTGATTGTTCGGGTGATGAACCGAAAATCCTGAGCAAATATGTGGTGCTTAAAAATGACTATATCAATCAAGTGATTGATATCTATCACCTCTAAAAGAATAGGTCTCCTCAGTCAAACGGACTCTTGGCTGAGGTCCCAAATTTAAATTATTTTTGTAGGATACGTCTCATGTCAAACCACAATGTAGCACTTCAATTTGAAGATGGTGTGACACGTTTTATTAGTGTCGCGCAAGGTGAAACCCTATCCGATGCAGCTTATCGCCAAAAAATTAATATTCCTTTGGACTGTCGTGACGGTGCCTGTGGTACCTGCCGTGCCTTCTGCGAATCTGGCAGTTACGACATGCCAGAAGAAACATATATTGAAGATGCCTTGACGCCTGAAGAAGCGGAACAAGGTTATATTCTGGCGTGCCAATGCCGCCCAAGCTCAGATGCAGTCTTTCAGATTCAAGCATCATCTGATGTTTGTAAAACTGAAATTCATAGTTTTCAAGGGACTTTAGCCCGCGTTGAAAATCTATCTGATTCCACTATTACCTTTGATATTCAACTGGATGAAGGCCAGCCCGATATCCATTTCCTTGCAGGACAATATGTCAATGTTGGTATTCCAGCAACAGGCGAAACCCGTTCATATTCCTTTAGTTCCAAGCCGGGTAACCGTTTAACAGGCTTTGTGGTTCGTAATGTCCCAAATGGCAAAATGAGCGACTTCTTGAGTAAAACTGCACAAGCGGGCGACAAGATGACTTTTACAGGCCCATTCGGTAGTTTCTATCTACGTAATGTGACACGCCCTGTGCTGATGCTGGCAGGCGGTACGGGTATCGCTCCCTTTATGTCGATGTTACACGTACTGGAAGAAAAAGGTTCAGCCCAACCGATCCGTTTAGTGTTTGGCGTGACCAACGATTTTGATCTGGTGGCTTTGGAAAAACTAGCTGAATTACAAGCGAAATTCCCTTGGTTTGAATATCGAACTGTGGTTGCACATCCAGATAGTCAACATGAACGTAAAGGCTATGTCACAGGACATATTGAGACTGAATGGCTAAACAAGGGCGATGTCGATATTTACCTATGCGGCCCTGTGCCAATGGTCGAAGCAGTCCGTGGCTGGTTAGATGCGGAACAAATCAAACCTGCCAATTTTCTGTTCGAAAAGTTCTCTGCGAATTGATGATTACTGGAGAATTAACTTATGTCTCAAGCACAAAGATTTAAGCATAAAGTGGTGATTGTGACTGGCAGTGCTCAAGGCATTGGCCGTGGAGTTGCACTACAACTGGCTGCCGAAGGTGCGCAACTGATTCTGGCAGATCGTTCTGATTATGTCGAAGAGGTGTTAATCGAAGTCAAAGCATTGGGTGCTGATGCCATCACCATCCAAGCTGATCTTGAAAGCTTTGCGGGTGCACAAGCAGTTGTAGCAAAAGCGATTGAACATTTTGGTCGAGTCGATGTATTGATCAACAATGTCGGTGGCGCAATCTGGATGAAACCTTTTCAGGAGTTTTCTGAAGAGGAAATTATCAAGGAAGTGAATCGCTCGCTGTTTCCAACATTATGGTGTTGTCGAGCAGTGTTACCCGAAATGATCAAGCAACAAGCTGGTGTGATTGTAAATGTTTCCTCAATTGCGACTCGCGGGATTAACCGTATTCCCTACTCAGCAGCCAAAGGTGGAGTTAATGCACTAACGGCATCGCTGGCATTTGAACATGCCCAAGACGGGATTCGTGTCAATGCCATTGCCACAGGTGGAACTGAAGCACCGCCTCGCAAAGTGCCTCGCAATAGCAATCCACTGAGTCAGGATGAAAAAGACTGGATGCAACAGGTCGTCGACCAAACCATAGACCGTACCTTTATGGGCCGTTATGGCAGTATCGAGGAACAGGTCAAAGCCATTGTTTTTCTTGCATCTGATGATGCATCTTATATCACTGGCAGCGTCATCCCAGTGGGAGGTGGAGATCAGGGTTAGTCCTGATCTTTTTCGTTTCAGATGTGCAAGGAGGCCATCACCGAATGACAACTTTACTCAGAACATTAAAACAAGACTGGTCTATTTCAGCTACGGTTGCAGGCTTTCTTGCCGTGCTAATTTCTTATTCTGGCCCACTGATTATTTTCTTTCAGGCAGCGCAACGCGCTAATGTTTCTACAGACATGATGGTGTCATGGATTTGGGGCATTTCCATCGGTGCGGCAGTTGCGGGGATTTATCTCTCCATTAAATATAAAACACCCGTCATTACTGCTTGGTCTGCACCGGGGACGGCGTTATTGGTCACGTTATTTCCTGATATTTCATTGAATGAAGCAGTCGCGGCCTATATCACTTCTGCAATTGTGATTTTTCTGATTGGGATTACAGGCTGTTTCGACAAACTACTGAAATGGATTCCTCAAGATGTTGCTGCGGGAATGATGGCAGGTATCCTGTTCCAGTTCGGGATCAATCTGTTTACTGCTTCAGATAGTATGCCTTTGATTGTGTTTAGCATGCTGATGGTATTTCTGATTGCAAAACGGCTGATGCCTCGCTATACTATGATCTGGGTATTGGCAGCTGGAATCTTACTCAGTTTATTTTTGGGAAAAATGAATCCTGTTGAAGTGAGTTTTAATCTGGCAGTTCCACAATGGATCAGCCCAGAATGGTCATGGAACTCCACCTTAAATCTGGCCCTGCCCTTGATTTTGGTCAGCCTGTCAGGTCAGTTTTTGCCGGGTATGGCGATCATGAAACTGAGTGGTTATGACACGCCAGCCAAACCCATTATCAGTGCAACCAGTATTGCCTCTTTAGCGGTTGCCTGTGTTGGCGGTATTACCATCGTCCTCGCCTCGATTACCGCGGCATTATGCATGGGTAAAGATGCACATGAACTGAAAGAAAAGCGTTATATCGCTGGGATCGCCAATGGGATTTTTTATATTCTCGGCGGACTGTTTGCTGGTAGTATTGTCATGCTGTTTAGTTTATTGCCCAAAGAACTGGTTGCGGCTTTGGCAGGCTTAGCCTTGCTGGGAGCGATTGCAACCAATATCACTGCTGCCATGCAAAATCCTCAACACCGCGATGCTGCACTGATTACCTTTCTTTCTACCGCTTCTGGGATGCATTTTCTAGGCTTAAGTTCAGTGTTTTGGGGGATCTGTATTGGGATCATTGCTCATCTTATTCTCTCTCAATCCTCCCCACTACAATCGACCAAAAGCAACTCATAAATACACGATCTTGCTGCTTGCTGGCGAATAAAAGAGACTTTGATCATGAAGTTAAACTTTTAAGCGTTAGCAAGTCATCTCAAAAAATTCCCCTTCAAATATAAAATCTTCTCCCTAAATAAAATTTTCTGTATTTTTATCTCAACAACTCAAATAAAAATATGTCCTTATTTAAAAGCAGAGGGTTTATTTACCTCATGATTTCCCAATTTAAAAATCAGCTAAAAAGCCATAAAAAATCATCAAAATTCTCACTATTTAATATTTAATTCAATTTTAACAGCTAATCAAATAATTAAATTTAAACAATAATTATCAATGGTTTATATTAATAAAATCACAATACTTTAATGACATAAAGATATATCAATTAGGTTTTTGACTCCGATCCAATAACAAAATAGCTTAATAAAAAATAACCTGTACTTCACAAATCGGAGGTGAAGCAATGGATACAAACAAGGTCAATATTAATGACATTATTGATAAAGCTCGTTTTGCAGCTTTTCATTGGAAAGTCTTAATTTGGTGTTTAATCATTATTATTTTTGATGGATACGATCTGGTGATTTATGGTGTGGCGCTGCCATTACTGATGCAGCAATGGTCACTGACTGCCGTGCAAGCTGGATTGCTTGCCAGTGCAGCACTCTTTGGTATGATGTTTGGCGCCATGATTTTTGGCACGCTCTCAGACAAACTGGGCCGTAAGAAAACCATTCTGATCTGTGTCACCTTATTCAGCGGATTTACCTTTCTCGGTGCTTTTGCCAGTAATCCAGTTGAATTTGCAATTTTACGTTTTATTGCAGGCTTAGGCATTGGTGGTGTGATGCCGAATGTCGTGGCCCTTATGACTGAATATGCCCCGAAGAAAATCCGCAGCACTTTGGTTGCATTGATGTTTAGTGGCTATGCCATTGGTGGTATGAGTTCAGCCTTACTAGGTGCATGGCTGGTCAAAGATATGGGCTGGCAAATCATGTTTTTAATTGCGGGTATTCCCCTGTTACTGTTGCCTGTGATCTGGAAGTTCCTGCCTGAATCTCTGGCATTTTTAGTGAAATCGAATCATCACGATCAAGCTAAAATGATCGTCATTAAAATTGCACCTGAAACTGAATTAACCAACAACACCCAACTGGTTCTCAATGAAAGTACCACCACCGAAGCACCTGTCCGTGCACTGTTCCAACAAGGTCGTAGCTTTAGTACTTTCATGTTTTGGATTGCCTTCTTTATGTGTTTATTGATGGTCTATGCTTTGGGAAGCTGGTTACCAAAACTGATGTTACAGGCAGGCTATTCTTTAGGTGCCAGTATGTTATTCCTGTTTGCACTGAATATTGGAGGCATGGTGGGTGCGATTGGCGGCGGTGCACTGGCAGATAAATTCCATTTGAAACCTGTAATTACCAGTATGTTCGTGATTGGCGCGGCTGCCCTGATCCTGCTTGGTTTTAATAGTCCACAATTTATTTTATATAGCTTGATTGCAATCGCTGGTGCCGCAACCATTGGCTCACAAATTCTACTCTATACTTTTGTCGCTCAATTCTACCCGACGGCATTACGCTCAACAGGCATGGGCTGGGCTTCAGGCATTGGACGAATTGGTGCCATCATTGGCCCTGTCTTAACGGGTGCCTTGCTCACCTTTGAACTGCCTCACCAAATGAACTTTCTCGCGATTGCCATCCCAGGCATTATCGCTGCGCTTGCCATCTTTATGGTCAATTTAAAAGCCTCAGTGACAGCACAATCTGCACCGAACTTTGATACACAAGCTTCACTGACTCAGCAATAAAAATAAGTGCGCCGAGGACTGGCGCACCTACGTTGGATATGGATTATGACTTTATTACCACGCTTTAAACCACATGGCTTAACGGCCTCTACACTGCTTGTGATGGGGAGCTTTTACAGCCCGCTACTCGCTGCCGCAGAATCGACTCAAACTGTTCAAGATGAATGGAAATTTACCCTGAAGAATGCCTATATCAATCGAGACTTTGACAATCCAAATCTCAAAGATACTGGCAGTTGGTCCCAAGCGGCATCCCTATTTTATAAATCCAAAATGCAGGAGACACCACTACAGATCGCAGATAAGCCGATCACCATTGGTGCAGATGCTTCGGTGCAATATGCGGTGCGCTTAAGTAAAGATAAACATGTCGCTGATACTGTTCTGCCCTTTGACGTTCAAACACAATCACAGGCATCTAACTATTTAAAATATGGCGCGACCCTGAAACTTGGTTATGACAAAACCTTATTAAGTGTGGGCGAACTCTGGCTAGACTTACCTGTAACTGCGGTGGATGCCAGTCGCCAGTTACTCACCTCTTATTGGGGGACAAATTTAAAATCGCAAATTTCTGATCAGCTCTATGCCGAAATTGGTCGAGTGACCAAAGTGTCACCCCGCAATGAAGAAGATTTTAAAAAGTTTTCCTTTACCGCAAATGGCAAAACCGTTTATTCGGATGGTCTAAATTATCTAGATTTGCGTTATCAACTCACACCATCATTGAAGGCAGAATACTATTTTGGCAATTTAGAAGACTTATACAACAAGCATTATGTTGGATTAGAACATCAGTGGAAACAGCCTAATTTTAGTCTCAGTTCCAAGTTTAAATATTTTAATGCCAAGAATGATGGTCACAACTTCGATATCGATGCTCAAAATATTGGTTTGCTTGAAATGCTGAAAGTGAATAACCAGTCTTTTGGTATGGGTTATCAACAAATTATTGGTGAGTCAGCTTATCCGTTACCTGATGGTTTTCTGCCGGAAACCTATTTTATCAACTGGAACGCGACAGGCTTCTTTAAAAAGAATGAAAAGTCTTATCACCTGATGTATGGCTACGATTTTAAAGATTATGTGCCAGGTCTAAATGCAATGGTGAAATATGTCTATGGACATGATTTTAAAGCTGCCAATGGTGAGAAAAATCATGAATCTGAGTCCAATCTCATTCTCAACTATGCATTGCAACAGCCTTATCTTAAAGGTGTTTCGCTACAATACATCCGTATTGACTATAACGTGAAACATGGCAATGACTTTGGTGAAGATCGCCTATTTGTGAATTATAGTAAAAAGTTTTAAACCTTCATTTCAGCATTTTTTCAGATCAAAATAAAAAAGGGAACTTTATTGCAAGCTCCCTTTTTAATTACTGCATGTGCAGAAATTTATTAGATTTGTGATTGAATATAATTTTGTAGACCAATCAATTCAATTAAACGTAATTGCTTTTCTAACCAATACGTATGATCTTCTTCTGTGTCAGAAAGTTGCTGGCGTAACATATCACGGCTGATAAAGTCGCCTTTTTCTTCACATAGTTTGATACCAATCGCAAGTTTTTCACGTACATGATATTCAAGTGCTAAATCGGCCTTTAAGCAACTCACAACATCTGTACCGACATTGATATCTTCACGATTCATATTCGGTTGAGCACCAAGGAACAAAACACGACGAATGATTGCGTCAGCATGAGATGCTTCTTCTTGCATTTCATGATCGATACGCTCATAGATCTTGTTCAGACCCCAATCTTCGTACATTCTTGAATGAATTAAATATTGATCACGAGCAGCCAATTCACCGCCAATGAGCATATTTAAATAGTCGATGACTTCTGGATTGCCACGCATAATACTTACTCCTATCGAATGACAATATTATGGTCAAGTTAGAACAGAATTGCAAAAACAAATATGTGTAAGTTTATGATTTTTATAAAATTAAAATGAGAAGCATACGCATTTACAGTTCGAATTGACTGAATTTATGTAAATAAAATAAGCCTTTGCATATCATTTGTCACATTAAAAAGAGATAATTCTATTGAAAATCATTTGTTTGATTTTTTGTAACCATTAGCAATGCTTCTTATTTCGCCGATGTTTTGATCAAAAAATCATAAAAAATGACTGCTCAGCTGTTGTTTGTTTAAGCGAAATTCGGTAAATAACAGCAATCACAAAAACATAATGTGGAAACCACAATGGATAAAAGCAAACCAATTTTGGTCACTGGCGCGACGGGTTATATTGCAGGCTGGATTATTGAACGTCTGTTGAATCAAGGTCATACAGTTCATGCAACTGTACGTGACCCATCAAAGAAAAATAAGATCCAGCATTTATATGATCTGGCAGAGCAATCAGCTGGACAAATCCAGTTTTTCAAAGCAGATTTGCTTGAATCAGGTTCATTTGATGAAGCGATGAAAGATTGCGAGATCGTGATTCATACCGCATCGCCTTTCGTTGTCACCAATTATAAAGATGCTGTTAAAGATATCATTGAGCCTGCGGTGAAAGGCACAGAAAATGTTTTGAACAGCGTTAATCGCACTGAATCAGTTAAACGTGTCGTACTCACATCAAGCATTGCCTCAACCTATGGCGATGCAGTTGAGATTCAAGACACCGCTAATAATGAGTTTGATGAAAATCACTGGAACACAACCAGTAGCGAAACACACCAGCCCTATCCTTATTCAAAAGTCATGGCCGAGCGTAAAGCATGGGAAATGGCCGAGCAACAAAACCGTTGGGATCTGGTATGCATTAACCCGGCTTTAGTGATGGGGCCATCCCTGACCGATGCCAGTCAGTCAGGTAGTATTGAAGTACTACAACAGTTCGGTAATGGCACCACCTTGTTCGGTGTTCCGCCAATGTGGAATGGGATTGTCGATGTTCGTGATGTTGCCGATGCACATGTCGCTGCGGCATTAAATCCAAATGCACACGGCCGCTATATTATTTGTGGTGGAACATTAAGCTTATTGGATATGGGCAAGGCACTTACTCAGAAGTTTGGCTATAAATTTCCATTCCCACACTTTACTGTGCCAAAAACAGCTTTTTCTTTTGTTGCGCCAATCCTCGGTCATTCACGTCAATTTGTAAAGTTGAATATGGGTTATCCCATCTATTTTAATTCACAACGTAGCGTGAAAGATTTAGGGATTGAATATCGCGATGTGCGCGAAAGTGTCTGTGAACATTTCCAACAATTGCTGGATGACGGCATTGTAAAAAAATATATTTGATTCAAAACAATATATTCATTCAAAGCTAATTAAAACTTGGTACTCGGAGACGTCATCCACAACCTGCGTGATAAAGAAAAGAGATTTTTTCTGCGATTGATTGATCAATTGTAGGAAATGAACAGGTTTTGTGGATGACAATGGTTTTGCCTACTTTTGCCAAAACAAAAGTAGGTCGAACCGAAGGTTTATCTATAAATATGATGAGAACTCAGTAAGACACCGTTATTTTCCTCATCTGTTATTTTAAAATCTAAGCCTCGTATTGCGCCAAAAATTCCAAGAACTCTTGTTCATTCAACACGCGAATATCTAACTTCTGCGCTTTATCCAGCTTACTACCTGCTTTCTCGCCTGCAACCACACATTTGGTTTTGCTAGAAACACTACCACTCACACGAGCACCCAAGGCTTGAAGCTTTTGTGTCGCCTCATCACGTCCCATGGTTTCCAGCGTTCCAGTCACCACCCAACTCTCACCATTCAAGGGTTGGCGTGTTGGTGCGGTTGGTGCATCCCAATGAATACCTGCTGCCATTAAACGATCAAGTACCTCAATGTTATGCGGTGCCTGAAAGAAGTCCGCAATCCATTCAGCAGTAATATCACCGACATCAGGGGTTTTCTTGAGCGCTTCAATATCCGCTGATTTCAGAGCCTCAAGCGTCTGGAACGTATTCGCCAGCATACGCGCAGTGGTCTCACCCACCCCACGAATCCCCAAAGCATAAATAAAGCGTGCCAAAGTGGTTTTCTTACTGGCTTCAATCGCATCAATCAGGTTCTGAACCGATTTCTCACCCATTTTTTCAATGGTTAATAAAGTGTCACGATGCTCATGCAAATGATAAATATCAGCGACATCTTTGAGTAGATCGAGATGTAGAAGTGACTCTACCCAACGATCACCTAAGCCCTCTATATCCAAGGCTTTACGTGATACAAAATGACGAATCGCTTCAATACGCTGTGCCGCACAATACAAACCACCTGAACAACGTGCCAATGCCTCACCTTCTGGCATGACCACAGGCGAATCACAGACTGGACAATTTTCTGGAAGATGCACCATCTCGGCATCCACAGGACGAAACTCCGCCCAGACCTTCTCGACCTTTGGAATCACATCGCCAGTACGGTAAACACTTACGGTATCGCCAACACGTACATCTAAACGGTGAATTTCCCCAATGTTATGTAAGGTCACATTCGATACCGTCACGCCACCAACAAAGACTGGCGCTAAACGTGCAACAGGCGTTAGCGTTCCTGTACGCCCCACTTGCCAGTCAATATTTTCAACTTTGGTGAGTGCAGCCTGAGCTGGGAATTTATAGGCCGTTGCCCAACGCGGTTCACGACTCAAGAAGCCTAATTGTTGTTGCTGTTTAAGGCTGTCGACCTTAATCACCATGCCATCAATTTCAACCTTGAGATCTGGACGTTCTTGTTGAATCTGTTCATAGCGTTGTTGTACTTCCTCAATCGAAGCACACAGGAATTGACGTTCTGCAATTTCAAAACCAAACTTGGTCAACCAATGCAGACTATCGTGCATAGTCTCCAATCCATGATTCGGTACACACTGCGCAATTCCATAGGCATAGAACGCCAATGGACGTGAGGCTGCAATATTCGGATCGAGCTGTCTTAAGCTACCTGCCGCTGCATTACGTGGGTTCGCAAAGGTTTTATCGCCTTTGGCTTCCTGATCCGCATTGAGCTTTTCAAAGCCTTGCTTCGGCATCAATACTTCACCACGTACTTCTAGAAACTGTGGAATCGCCTGATGCTGACTTGATAATACTTTGGGTAAATTACGAATGGTTTTGACATTCTGGGTAATATCTTCGCCTGTCTCGCCATCGCCACGAGTGACACCACGAACCAACACACCATTTTCATACCACAGTGAAATCGCTAAACCATCCAGTTTCAGCTCTACTTCATACTGGACTTTCTGGTTCGGTAAACGTTCATCTATACGACGGGCAAAAGCAAACAGGTCTTCCTGATTAAACACATTGCCCAATGACAACATTGGCACTGCATGAGTGACACTTTCAAATTTTGATAAGGCTTGTCCACCGACTTTATTGGTGGGGGTATCCGCTTGAATACAGTCTGGATATTGTTGTTCTAAAGCTTTCAGCTGATGAAATAAATGGTCATATTCACTGTCTGAAATGGAAGGCTGATCCATCACATAGTAAGCATGATTATGTTTTGCAATCAGTTGAATTAACTGACGCATTTGCTCAATAACTGAGTTGTGTTCCATTTAAATTTCACCATATAAAAGGGCGGAAAAACCGCCCTATAATTTTTACTAAATTTAGTATATCGAACCTGAGTTAGACATGAAATATGATACTCAGAAATGTCATCTGCAACCTGCGTGGTTTAAGCAAAATAATGTTTTTGCAATAAAAGAATTTTGATGAAAGAAGTAAACAGGTTTTGCAGATGACAATGGTTTTGCTTACTTTTGCCGAAACAAAAGTAAGTCGGACCGAAGGTTTAACCTAAAATAGGATGAGAACCGAACATGACTCCGTTAAGTTCTTTATTTTCAAATTTAAAAACATGTTAATCAGTTTTGAATAAACAACTAATTAAACTGCCGCCTGATTTGGACGATAATCAATCACGTGATGACGCCAATGTTCTTTTAACTGCGGCGTAAATTCCAGATTATTTTCATCATAGACCTTACCATCAACTTCACGCGCAATTAAACCCGCAATACTGGTCATCATGTCATAACCCGTAACAGCCTTACTGTTTGGTAATGCCAAGAAGAATGCAAGACCTTGCACCTGCTCACCAGATAGGGTTTCCAGATCAAAACCAGCTGGGCCATTATCCGTCATACGCAATACAGAGAACATCAAGGCACTTGGTTCATCGGTATTTTCATAACGATGGAAGCACGACATTTCACCGAAACGTAAGCCATATTTTAATAAGACTTTGAGTGCTTTATCACCCGATAATGCACGGCGTGGATTCGGATAAACATTCAGAGCAATGATCTGCTCTGCGGTGGCTAAAGCACTTTCATCGTCGTAGCGTTGCTGTTCGTGTAAATGCACGTCCAGAATATTACTTTCGCCATCAAACTCTTCAATTGCGACCGTTTCGATATTTGGGTTCAAGCTGAGTTCTGCTTCGGTTTTCTTTTCCTCAGCTTTCTCTGTAGCTTCTGCATTTTCAGAGAGGACTGTTGTTTCTGCTTCAGCAGTCACGGTCTCATCTTTTTGAACAGTTTCAGTTTCTACAACTGCTTCAACAGTTTCTTCTTTAGCCACTTCTTCTGTTGAAACCACAGCTTCTGTTTTTTCTGCGGTATTTGCAGTCTCAACCGTTTTTTCTACTGAGGGCTCTACCGCAACCGCGTCTGTATTCAGACTTGGTTCAACACGTTCAGTTGTGGTGACCACTTCATCTGGTAAAACTTGATCTCGTACATGACGAGGGATGACAGGCTGCTGACTTTCAGGATTAATATATAAATCCGCTTCTAATGACGGCTCGACTGGTTTCGGTTTTCTTAAAAGCATCATTAAACCAACGAGCATAATCACAACGGCGATAACAATGCCTATTATTGTATTCATTTCCATACTATGACTCCGCAACTAACCCGTATTCTTTTGCCTGCTCTAAATCGACAGTCACTAATTTTGATGTGCCTGGCTCTGGCATGGTCACTCCCAGTAAGTCAGTTGCCATTGTCATCGCCAATTTATTATGTGTAATGTAAATGAATTGCACCTGTTCAGAAAGCTCTTTTACCAAATTACAATACCGCTGAACGTTGGCATCATCCAAAGGCGCATCAACTTCATCCAAAACACAGAATGGTGCAGGGTTTAATCTAAAGATCGCAAACACCAGCGCCAATGCCGTCAAGGTTTTTTCACCACCCGATAAGAGAGCCAATGAACTGTTTCGTTTACCTGGTGGACGCGCCATCAATTTCACACCAGATTGCCAGTCATCTTCAAGACTTAAGCTCGCTTCCCCGCCATTAAAGACTTTAGGGAAAAGGACTTGCATCTCTTGATTGACCTGATCAAAAGTCGTCATGAATAACTTACGGGTTTCCTGATCAATGCTTTTCATGGCATCTTTCAGTTGATCAACCGTATTCTGCAAGTCCTGCATCTGATGACTGAGTTCATCAAAACGCTGTGATACTTCCTCATATTCTTGCGAAGCTGCCAGATTGACCGCACCAATTTTTTCGAATTGCTGCTGTGCTTTTTCCAGTTTCTGTTGATGATCTTTTATTTCAATCGACAGATCAGATAAAGCTTCTGCATTCAACTCTTTCAGTTGTTCCAGATAGTGTTCACGATCCGATTTAGCTGCCTGCCAAGCCAAACGCTTTTGCTCTAACTGTTCACGTACCTGCTCATCTTTTTGCTGGGCTTGATGACGCTGTTCAGTCAACTGCTGCTGTTTCTCTTGAATCTGATTCAGTTCAAGTTGCCATTCATTCCAGTTTTTTTGCAATTTTTCAGTTTGATGAAATTGTTCCTGAAATTGTGATTCTAAATTTGGCAGTTCCAGTTGAATCGGATCAACAAATTTCTTTGCCTGTTCAATTTGTTCAATAATTTGATGATACTGCGTTTTTAAGAATGAAATATCTTTCTCTAACAGCTCAATTTGCTGATTGGCCTGAGATGTTTGGCGACGTAGACTTTCACGTTGCTGTTGCTGCTGAAGCAACTGTTGTTGTTGTTCATCCAGTTGTTCATTCAGGTTTTCTACCTGAAACTGCAAGGTTTTATAATTCGGCAATACCGCTTCTAATTTGAGTGCAAGCGCATGTAAATCAATTTCCAGATCATCACGCTGCATCGCATCTTCTTCAAGCTGTAGATCCAGTTGTTTAAGTTGATCTGCCAGTTGCTGTTGCTGCAATACAAAAGCCTGCGCTGTACTTTGCAATTTGGCAATTTGCACATCTAACTGTTGCAGCTCTTTCTGTTTTTGTTTCAGACTTTGCTGTTGTTGCTGTAACTGTT
This sequence comes from Acinetobacter vivianii, assembly GCF_014635885.1. Lineage (GTDB taxonomy): Bacteria > Pseudomonadota > Gammaproteobacteria > Pseudomonadales > Moraxellaceae > Acinetobacter > Acinetobacter vivianii. The sequence goes on along the minus strand of NZ_BMDR01000007.1, from coordinate 132,730 downwards.
GTTGTTGCTGTTGCAAGGTGTGCTGCTGTTGAGAAAATTGCTGTTCCAGCTCAAGCAGCTTGGGTTGTTTCTCCGCAAGTTGCAGCTCAATTTCCTCTAAACGCACTTGATGGCTCAACATACCTTGCGCACTTTGGCTATCTTCATCGTAATGCAGACCAATCACCCAATCTGCGCCAACATGATAACCATCCAGCGTTAAAATCGACTGTGTCTGCTGGAGTTCTGCTTGATGCGCTAAGGCGATTGCCAGACTCTCAGCCACAGCAACATTTGCCCATAATGAAGATTGTGGGGCTTCAATCCAGTCTGATAGATATTTTAAATCTCCCCTAACCCCTCTTTGAAAAAGAGGGGAACTCCTCCCTTTATCAAAGGGAGGTTGGGAGGGATTCTTTAATTGTCGAGCCACACCTTCTTGAAATGACTGTTCATCATCCAGTAAATGCGCTTGTAACCATTTGGCTAAGAACTTTTCAATGATACTGGCATGGCTTTTACCTTGCGCTGTTAAACGCAGGCTTTGCATCAAGCGAAGCGTATTCTGCTGATGCTTTGGACTTTGTTTCGCTACCAGTTGATTCAAATTCTTTTGTTCAGCCAGTAAAACTTGTATTTCGGTTTTAAGCGTCTGCACATCCGCCTTATCCAGCTGTTGTTGTTCTTGTTGCGTCTGTAAATTTTGCTGTAGTTCTTCAATAGCGGCTTCCAGCTCAACTATCTCTTGATGAAGTTGTTGCTGCAATTGTTCCAGTTGTGCCTGTTCTTCATCTTGAACCTGCGCTCGGATCTGACCACTTTGCGATTGTAGCGTTTGCTTTTGCTGTTCGATTCGCAACACATTTTTGGCAAGCTGCTCAATTTGCGCGGCCATCTGCAACTTTTGCTGTTGTTGCTTATCGACCTGTGCTTTGAGCTGTTCAAACTGCTGTTGTGCTTGTTTTTGCTGGGCCTGAACATCACTCACGTTTTGTTCGGCCGTTTGTGTTTGCTGTTCTAATGCCAATAATGTTTCATTTTGCTCATCAAACTGGGCAGATAAAGTTTCGATCTGGAGTTCAGACAACTGTAAACGTTCTTTGGTCTGTACTTTCTGCTGTTCAAGCTGTACCAGACTACTGCTATTCTGCTGGAACAGGCTCTGCTTTTGTTCCAATGTCATTTTCAACTCAGCCAATTTTTTCTCTGCCTGCTGCCACTCCTGTTGCAATGGCGAAGACTGCTGAATTAAGCGCTGAAATAAAGCACTGGTCGCTTCCAGATCATGTTCAATCGTCTGTGACTCAGAACGAACCAATTTAAATTGTTCGCCCAATGCCGTCATTTCAAGGGTATATTCTTGTTGTAATTTTTGGCTTTGATTGGCTTGGAAAGACAGAATCTCAATTTTTAAAGTACGGATCTGACCTTCTAAGGTTTTGTATTGAATTGCAGCTTCAGATTGACGCTTCAAGCTTCTCAGCTGTGATTTCAATTCCGCGGCAATGTCATCTAAACGTGCCAGATTTTGTTCAGTATGTTCTAAGTGCTGTAAAGTCTCGCGACGACGTGCCTGATAACGCGATACCCCAGCGGCTTCTTCAATAAAGACCCGCATTTCTTCAGGCTTGGCATCCACCAGACGGTTAATCATGCCCTGTTCAATCACCGCATAAGAGCGCGGCCCTAAACCTGTACCCAAGAAAATATCGGTAATATCACGACGACGACAACGCGTACCATTCAGGAAATACTCCGACTTCCCTTCACGCGTCACCTGACGACGGACGGCCAGCTCATTATAGGCGTTATATGCCCCACCCAATTTGCCATAGGTATTGTCAAAACGAAGTTCTACACTGGCAACACCGACAGGTTTACGCTTGGCTGTCCCTGTAAAGATGACATCCTGCATACTGCCGCCACGCAATTGACGTGCGTTGGACTCGCCCATGACCCAGCGAATCGCATCAATAACATTGGATTTACCGCAACCGTTCGGCCCCACAACCGCAGTTCGGTTCGCCTTAAAATTTAATGTTGTACTATCGGCGAAAGATTTAAAGCCTGAAAGTTTTAAACTACTTAAACGCATACTGCCCTAACTAGCGGCGTGAGCGTCTAGCCCAAGCCAATTCAATCTGTTTCATACGTGTCAGAGATTCCAACACAAGGTTACGCAAGTGTCGACAAAAATCTTCCATAAATAAAGCAGCTTGTTGTGATTTTCGGATCAAAATAGCATCAATCACCAGCTTAAACAGGGTAAATGACTCTTGTAGCTCCCGACGCGAGGTATTCAAGGTGAGAAAATAGCTACGGCGCAATGAAGGCAACAGTTCTTTATAAAATTGCATGAGATATGGATTTGCCACCATTTCATGTTGTTCAGCTAAATATTTAAAGATTGCATCGTAAAATTTTTCAATGTCACCCGCCCTGACGAACTCCACCAATTGATCCAGTAAAGCTTGTAAATGCTCAGCTTCATTGACACGCCAAGTTTCACTAATGCGTTGCACGATATGCCCCAGAACCATCACATTAGTATCAAATAGCGCTTTGACCTGTTGCGCCGACATTTCAGATACAATCGCACCACGTCTTGGAAAAATCTCAATTAAATAAGTACGTTCCAGTAATAACAATGCTTCACGGACAGAACCGCGACTGACATCTAATTCTTTCGCAATGCGCAACTCTTGAATACGTTCGCCTTCAACCAGCTCACCGCTAATAATTTGTTCACTAATATATTTTGCAATCTGTTCAGAAAGACTATCAGCCTCTTCGAGATTCATGAGCGCCTCGCTATCTTTGTTATACGCATTGTCCAATGCTATTTACGCTTTTTTGTTTTAACTGATCTCACCCTATAAATTCTATATCATTGTCTGACAATTTTATTGCTTTTTAAGCCAATCGTCCTGAAAAAGCACCCATTCATTCTCAAAATAGATGAAAAATCATTTTTTCTATTTTTATTATCAAATATTTATATTTTCCATGAGTCACCAACCATCCATCTGATCAGAAAACAACTTTATGGAATAAATCACAAAAAATATTATTTATATTAAATCAATCGCAATTTAATCATGGATGAATACGCACATAAGCGTCTTCATCCATTCTTGAAGTTCATGACTAACAAAACAAATTAATATCTACATCAGCCCTTTGTAGATGAAATAACACCCAACCACCACCAATAAGCCTGCAAAGCATTTTTTCAACATGGCTGGCGATAAAAGATGAGCAACCTTGGCACCAAATTTCGCGGTGATAAAGCTCATGACACTAATGCCCAAAAATGCATAAACATGAACATAGCCAATGGTATTCGGTACTTCAATCTGTTCTTTGGCGCCAAACCACATAAAGCCCAATGCACCTGCTACAGCGATCGGCAATCCACACGCTGCCGAAGTCGCCACTGCTTTTTGCATCACCACACCATGACGATTCAGATAAGGAACGGTCAAGCTGCCACCACCGATACCAAAAATCGCCGATGCTACCCCAATGCCACCACCCGCAGCCAGTTGTAACGGTGCGGATGGTAAGTGTCGATTTGGATCAACCACAGAATTGGCCCCTTTAAACATCTTATAGGCCATCCAGACTGCAAATACACCGATCACCAGTTGCAAATGCTGCCCTGACATCAAGTCGGCAATACCAGCGCCCAAAAATGATCCTATCACCAACCCCGGTGCAAGATTACGGAACACACGCCAAAGCACTGCACCTTTCTTATGATGGGCCGTTACCGAACTGATTGAAGTCACAATAATGGTTGCTAACGATGTACCCACTGCAATATGCATAATGACATTCGGGTCATAATTCATTTGCGTGAAGACAATATATAAAATCGGCACAATAATTAAGCCACCGCCCACACCAAATAGCCCCGCAGCAAATCCGGCAATTGCACCAATCAGCAAATATATGATTAACTCCATAAACAAATGACCACGCTACTTGTAAAAATGATGGATGATTTCGCAACCCGCCAGCTTCAACAATTATTGAACGCAAAAAATCAGTTTCCCGAAGTGGTTTTACTCAAGACCACCACGACATCAACCAATGATGATATGCGTGAAATTGCAGAAAAAGGCATTACGACAGGACTGGTTTGCAGTGCGCAGCAAACACAAGGTCGAGGTCAACATCAACGACCATGGTCCTCTCCTGAAGGAAACATTTATTTAAGCACACTGATCCAGACCAAGACAGCACTAGACGGTCGTCTGGCATTGGAAATTGCGTTAAATATTCTACAGATGCCGAGCTTACACGGTCTTCAACTACAAGTGAAATGGCCCAACGATTTATATAGTCCTCAAGGGAAATGGGGCGGCATTCTGGTAGAGCCGCTTTCGACTCATCAAGCGATTATTGGGGTGGGCATCAACTTAACCACGCCACCTGTGGAAAATGCTGACCAGCAAATTACCTCATTACAAATGCTCGGTTTAGATCCAATCGACCGAATCGGATTAATTGCTGAACTCTATACGGCAATCCAGCAAGCTGCTCAATGGTTTGAACATGGCAGTTATAATCTGGCAGAACGTTTTAACCACCACGCGATTTGGCTCAATCAACACGTGGAATTTGAGCATACCCAAGGCAAAGTTCAGGGACTGTTCCAAGGTATCTCCAATGAAGGCGCGGTATTGATCAAGACCGATCAAATCCAGCAATTCTATCAAGGTCGCTTACGCCTCGCTTCAGTTTGAGAATAGGAAGAGCTCATGAAAAGTTTATGGCTTGATATTGGAAATACCCGTTTAAAATACTGGATTACACAGAACGATCAGGTGCTTGAGCACGCAGCCGAGTTACACCTACAATCGCCTGCCGATTTATTGCTGGGTTTAATCCAGCTTTTTCGTCATCAGAATCTGACGCAGGTTGGTATTTCTTCCGTACTGGATTCAGAGAATAATCAACGTATCCAGATGATTCTTGATATTCTGGATATTCCGATTATCTTTGCCAAAGTTCATGCAGAGTATGCTGGTCTGAAATGTGGTTATGAGGTACCCAGTCAGCTCGGGATTGACCGCTGGTTGCAAGTCTTGGCAATGGCAAAGCCAGATGAGAACTTTTGTGTAATTGGTTGCGGGACTGCCCTGACCATCGATCTAGTTGAGGGTTTACAGCATCTCGGCGGTTATATTCTGCCAAATCTCTATCTGCAACGGGATTCGCTGATCCAGAATACCAAAGGGATCAAAATTCCAGACTCTGCCTTTGATAATTTAAAACCGGGTCATAACACGGTCGATGCAGTCCATCACGGTATATTGCTGGGTCTGATCAGTACCATTGATCAAATCATGCAGCAATCCCCGAAAAAGTTGATCTTAACAGGTGGTGACGCCGCTTTATTTGCTAAATTCCTCAGTCATTATCAACCTCAAGTTGAATCAGATTTACTTCTACAAGGTTTAAAACACTATGTTCAGCTAAATTCAGCTTTAAGCAAAGTTTGAAGTGCCTGCAATAACTGTGGAAATTCCTTAAAGCCATCTTCTGTACGAAAATGTCCAGCTTGAGCAACCTCAATCAGCTGGGCATTGAGCAGGTTTGAAAATTTAAACATCAATGGCACAGGAATCATAGGATCATTACTGGAAAAGAAAACCAGACGTCGCTGAATATTCGCTCTCAGAATGCCGCTCTCAAACTGGGCATTTTGAATAAAAGCATTAAATTCTGGATGTTGAGCAATCGGGTCATTAAAACCAGCAATAAAAATTCCCGCTTTGATGGTCATTTGCTTCAATTTCTGAGCCAAAAATCGTGAGAGCGCCACACAAGAAAGCCCATGTGCCACCACGATACTTCGCTCATTCAGCCCTTTTAATTGCGCTTCCAGACAAGTTTGCCAAATCTCTGCTTCTGGATGACTGGCATCTGCAAGAAATACACGCTCAACCCTAAGCTCATCGCTTTTCAGTTGTTGTTCTAACCAGCCATACCAATGCTGATCTGGATCGGCATTTTCACAATGCAGAATAAATACACTATTTTTTGAATTATGTGACATATTTAACACTATTTTTCAATAAAAACATAAACTTAGAAATATATATTGCGCTTTTTTAATTATTCTTAACATTAATATTTTGTATCAATTTTATACAACACCACTCAAAATAGGGGGATAAAAAAAGGCGCATTACGCGCCTTTTCAGGAAGTCGATAGAACTTACTTTTTCTGGTCATTACTACCAAATAAAGGGCCCATACCACCACCGCCACCAAATTGTTTTTGCATATTGCCCAATGATTTTAGCATTTTGCTCATACCAGATGGATTCGCAAATTTCTTCATCATTTTCGCCATTTGTGCCTGTTGCTTGATCAGTTTATTCACTTCAGCAACGTCCATACCACAACCGGCAGCAATACGTTTTTTACGACTTGGGTTAATCAAATCAGGGTTACGACGCTCTTTGATCGTCATTGACTGAATGATGGCTTCCATACGCTTTACTTGCTTTTCAGGATTGGCTTTTTCAATCGCGTCCTGAATACCCGCATTGCTCATGCCTGGTAATTTGTCGAGGAAGCCCATCATGCCGCCCATTTTACTCATTTGCTCAAACTGCATCAGCATATCTTCAAAGTTGAAGTTGCCGCCTTTTTGCAGTTTTTTCGCCATTTTCTCGGCTTTTTCTTTGTCGATTTTGCGTTCAACTTCTTCGACTAAAGAAAGGACGTCACCCATACCCAAGATACGTTGTGCAACACGATCTGGATGGAATGGCTCAAGTGCATCCAGTTTTTCACCAATACCCAAGAACTTGATTGGCTTACCAGTAATGGCACGAACAGAAAGTGCTGCACCACCGCGTGCATCACCATCCGTTTTAGTCAGAATCACACCAGTTAAAGCTAAAGCATCATTAAACGCTTTTGCAGTATTGGCAGCATCCTGACCCGTCATTGCATCAACAACGAATAAGGTCTCGGTTGGTTTCACCGCCGCATGTAATTCTTTGATCTCGTCCATCATGTCTTCATCGACATGTAAACGACCTGCTGTATCGACAATCAGAACATCAGCAAACTGGATTTTCGCCTGCTCAATCGCACGATTCACAATATCAATCGGCTTTTCAGATGCTTCAGATGGAATGAAACCAACACCGACTTCATTCGATACTGTTTCTAACTGCTTGATCGCTGCTGGACGATAAACGTCGGCAGACACCGTCATTACTTTTTTCTTTTGGCGTTCTTTTAAGAAACGTGCCAATTTTGCAGCAGTCGTGGTTTTACCTGCACCTTGCAAACCGGCAAGAAGCACAACAACTGGTGGTTTTGCACTTAAATCTAATGTTTCATTTGCCTCACCCATCATCTTGGTGAGTTCATCATAGACAATCTTTACAAATGCCTGACCAGGAGAAAGCTGAGTCATGACTTCTTGACCGAGCGCTTCTTCCTTAACCTTCGCGATAAATTCACGAGTTACAGGTAACGCCACATCGGCTTCAAGAAGTGCCATACGTACTTCACGTAGGGTATCTTTAATATTGTCTTCGGTCAGCTGCCCTGAGCCAGTAACATTTCTTAAACTCTGTGTGAGTCGTTCTGTTAAGGTATCAAACATTGCGAAATCCGCTTAAAATGGCTAGTTGCAAAAAAATCTTTCTTAAAATAGAAAATTTATGCATAAGATGCTATAGGATACTGTAGTTCGAAGCGAATTTATATCTTATATGGTGAATATTATTCATCCTCCTATAAAAGGTTTGACATGATCAGTCTCCCCTTGGTTTACACAATTTTGGCACTTATCGCCTATACCAGTTCATTCTGGTATTTGTTTATTCGTTTAATGTCAAAACGTACTCCAAATCTTTGGTGTTATGGCCTGATGGTCGGTTTAGGGCTGGTGCTGCATGCAACTGTCCTTTCCCAAGACATGCTGACATCTATTGGGGTGAATTATGATGTATTCAACCTAATGTCCTTCACTTCTGGACTCATGTTGGCACTCAGTCTGATCCTGAGCCTGATTCGCCCGATCCTGCCATTGAACCTGATTGGAACGCCTGTAGCCGCTTTTGGCTTAATCTTGGGTTTCGCTTTTAGTCAGCCAAATCAAATTATTGAACAACATAGTTTTGGTCTGGACTTACATATCATTTTGTCCCTGTCTGCTTATGCTGTGCTGCTCATGGCAACCATTCATGCCGTTCTGCTCTGGTTTCAGGATCGAGAACTAAAAAAGAAACAAAAACGTCGTATCTGGGTGAATTTGCTTCCACCATTTCAGGTCATGGAGTCATTATTATTTGACTTGATTATTACTGGATTTGGCCTGCTTACAGCCGCATTATTGTTCGGCTTCTTTACCATTGATAACTTTTTTGCCCAACATCTCGCACATAAAACTGCATTTAGTATCATTTCATGGTTCTTATACGGCGCATTATTGATCGGACATTACAAGTTTGGCTGGCGTGGACGTAAAGCAATTCGTTTCACCATTACTGGTTTTGTCCTACTTGCAATCGGTTTTATGGGCAGTAAATTTGTTTTAGAAATGATATTAGGACGTTAAGTTTTTCTACGCTAATAAAAACTAGACAGCTTATCTGAAAATGCGTATAACGCTGTTTTCGCTTAACTAGGTAAAAATCGTGAAACTTGTACTCGCTCCGATGGAAGGTCTTACTGATCCAATCATGCGTGATGTGCTCACTCATGTTGGCAGTTTTGATTGGTGCGTGACCGAGTTTATCCGTATTACCGATAGCATTCAGCCAGATCATATCTACTATAGCTTTTGTCCAGAACTAAAAAATGGCGGTAAAACCGCAGCTGGCACGCCTGTACATGTGCAATTTCTGGGCAACAACCCAGAGATGCTCGCTGCCAATGCAGCCAAAGTGGTTGAACTGGGCGCACCTGCGATTGATCTGAATTTTGGTTGTCCAGCCAAAACAGTAAACCGCCATCGTGGGGGTTCTGTGTTACTGGATGAGCCAGAAACCGTACATCTATTAGTCAAAGCCGTTCGTGATGCTGTACCTGCACATATTCCAGTTTCAGCAAAAATGCGTTTGGGCTATCTTGATGAAAATCACACCTTGGATAATGCCCATGCCATTGAAGATGCAGGTGCGAGCTGGCTCACCGTACATGCACGCACCAAAGCAGATGGTTATACTCCACCCGCCTATTGGGAAAAGATCCAACCGATTACCGAAGCCTTAAAAATCAATGTTATTGCCAATGGTGAAATCTGGAACAATGCCCATGCAAAAGCCTGTCTGGAACAATCTCATTGCCAAGATTTAATGATTGGTCGGGGTGCAGTAACCACACCAGATTTAACCTTATGTATTCGTCAAAATATGGATCAGGCGCTGCTGTCTTGGCCTGAATTGGTGGACCTGCAGCTACGCTTCCTAAGCGGACAATACAAGACTGAAATTGGCATGGTCGGACGTTATAAGCAATGGCTCGGTATGATGACCAAGGCGTATCCTGAAGCCCAGCAACTCTGGGGACAGGTAAAGAAGATCAAACAACTCGAAGACATCCTTCAGCACTTAAAGCAAAGCTAAGGCTGAAATTCGATTTTAAATTAAAAAAAGCGGCCTAAGCCGCTTTGGAAAACCCAAAATCAATTCAAGATTACATTCCACTCACTTTCATTTTTAAATTCGTTACTGAAGCCCCTGTCATACCAATATTTCCAATCGAAGCATTTGGTAAATTATTAAAAACACCTGACTGTTGAGCTGCATTTGAACCCAACAGGACATTATTCAACTGTAAATCAAACTTATCTGTTGTACCTGCATTGCCAAAAATAATCCCCCCCTTATCAGCTCCCTCTGTACCATACACACCAGCATAGAAACCTTTAAGCCCAAAAGGACTACCATTATGTCCTGTCAATTTAAAGTTAAAACTTGCGCCAACAGCGGTCGTTGCTGCGTTTCCAGAGGTTGTATAATCAGAAACCAGCATAATATTACAACCATTCCCTGAACCACAGATGGACTCAATTGCGCCATCAAACATAATCATATGCCCTTGTGGTGCCGCACCCAGCTGGATGTTCATACTTGGTTTATTTGATGCAAAAACGATATCGATACCACCTACACGCAACAGTTCTTTAACATCATTTTTCAGTAAAGTCCCTGCCGTAAAAATGGAATTACGTGTATAGCTACTTCCATTTAAATTAGAAAGCGAATTTGATCCTGCGGTATAAATAGAAAAAGGTGAAATTCGAAGTCCTGTAATACTATTATCGAAAGTCAAACCAATATTCGCAAAAGCGCCTTTTGCAGCAGCATTCCCCTTATCTGTATCAATGGTTGCTTTCAAGCCGAAAGTGGTCTCGGTACTGCCATTTAATCCAGACACTTTTACAGGTGCTGCAACAGCTTGTCCTGCCACCCCAGCAATCACCAGACCTGCACGACCCGTATAGCCACCACTTGGCAGACCATCATTATCAATGATTGCTATTTGATTGAACTGGACATTAGACTGTACACCAATGGTCAACCCGTCTTGTCCAGTCGTTGCTGAAAGACTCTGATCATCCATCGGTTGCATCGCCATTGTTAATGGACTTAACAATAATAATGACAAACACGCTAGTTTCTTGTTTTTATTCATTGTCCTCATCCATAGACAAATGTTTAAAATATATACTACAGCTTAACATAACCCACTCGTCGCACAATCACTTTATCGTTAGACAGATAAGTGGAAGCATCAACTGTTACACCATCAAATGCCTTAGTTTCGAGGCATAATTGAAAATTGGCTGGTTAAGCGTCCACCAGTAATTGCCATTTCACCTAAACGCTGAGCACCGCCACTCGGGCCATAAAGGTTAATATCTCGAGTTCTAAAGACACCGTCAGTGGTACGATTCGGGTTAAACGTTAGCCCAGCATTAAAGCTTGCTACCCCTTCTCCTGAACTATCTCGACTGATCTTAATGGCGTTGTTAAACGCAACATCACCCTGAATATTATCTAGGCCTAAAGTTGAACCATCCACAGGATCACTAATTTGAATCGTGTTATTGCTTGCTGCATTTAATTTAAGATCACCGACAATATTCAAGGCATTGCCTGAGCCATCCGCTTTATATTCGTTATTTGGAATAAGAGACAGATTCATATCTCCGCCGATACGAAGTTTTAAACCAAATAAAACATCATTACTCAGTGCAAAGTTATTATTTGGTGAAACACCACCCGTATAAGTTGCACCAGGTAAATAACCCGCGGCGACTTCTGCTGCCATCACGATGAGCATATCTTTGAGGGTTGCGTTAAAACTGCCATTTTCGAGGCCGAGACTTCCCGTTCCTTTTAATAACATATCAATATTACGCAATCCCATGTAATAGTTTCGAGCGCCATCAATTACCAGAATAGAAGTGGTTTTATTTCCCAAAGCCTTGTAGTTGCTATCACGATCTACGCCTGTGGTACTCATACCCAATGAAAAACCCAATCTTGGCGTTTCACCCGTGCTTCCAACACTATGTTTCACACCATTTTTATCAAAATAGAAAGCCTCATTGGCATTTACCTTAGTCCCATACATTGCCATATTGGCATTCAGGTTATAAAAAGGTAATGCTAAGCCCCAGTTATTATCCGTGTGATTGGTGATTGGTGCATATCCACTTTCAGGGTTACTGGTTGCACTGTTGGTAAAACGTCCACGTCGAGAAATTGCCTGAAACTCTGCGCCCCGAATTGCCACAAGCAGACTATAAGGATTTGTGGTACCTGTTTGGGTATGAAGACTTTGCGTATAATCCACATCTCGAGTTAAGAAACTACCATTACCAAATTTAGAAGTCTGGAAAACATAGTTTGCTGGTAGAAATACCGAACGGGCATCAACCAGATTGATATATACATTCCCTGTATCAAATGAGCCTCGGCTACCTAACTGTAAACCCGTTAAATTACCGAATTCAAAACCATAGGTATTTAATCCTGCACCGCCAATTTCTAACGTTGTCGCCTTTCCGTCACTCCCCAACATGGAGTCATTATCTTTAGTAAATTCAGCCTTCATGCGGAATGCAACACCCGTTTTCCCCATAATGGCATTTCCGTCAGTGGTACTGCCGAGAATATTGGTTCCCTCAGGATTACCATAGCTGCTTCCATAAGCAGGATTCGCTGCATTACTTGCATTGATACCACGTAACTGTAGAGAACCATTGATCATACGACCATTGGCTCCGACACGAATTAAACCTTTAGCCTTATTATCAGGACTGGCTTGCTGATTTAACGGCGTATTGGTTGCATCCAGCGTATAAGGAGAAGCTGGATTTGCTTTTTTATTCAATAAAAACTCTAAATTTAATCCAGCATTGGTCGCTACGCCTCCATCTGCGTAGGTTCCAGCTGTAACATTGCCTGTATCTTTAACACGCGTAAAATCGACATAACCATAATCAGTCGTCGGCGTCTGGGTCAATGAAGCATTTGCTGCATTGCCAGTAAGTAATGCATTATTGGTTTGTAGCTTGATCCCTTCAACAGAATCGACAAACATCACGCCTTTACCCAAGAAGTTAAAATTCAGATTTTTCAGAACTAGTTGATTCAACTCATTATTTGAAGTCTGACCCAAATAAATATTGGCATTTTTAAGGCCTAACTCTAACGAAGCCTGACTACTTTTACTAAACAGTCCGTCCGTCGTTTTAAACTTCAAGTCCAGCGGTGATGTTGTTTGAATGGCTAAATTACCAATATCACTACTACATCTATTGGTGTCACAAATCTGAAATGAATCAATCGTAATAAGAGACGGATTTGAGGATAGCTCTATGTCTAGACCCGTTTTATTGCCATTGCTACCAGTATTCAGCTTATAGGTTGTCCCAAGTGGATTGCCTAATGCATTTTGCTGAATGTTAAAATTATTAGCGACTGCTTTTAAGGTCGTGCCCGCTGCATCAGAACTTCCTCGTCCTGCATCATCCTGCCAAAAAAACTGATCTACATGGATCTTGTCATAGGTGGTTTCAATATGAACACCATCTTGTCCATTTACACTACGTAAGGCACTATCATCCAACGCTTGTAAGGCATAAGCAGAATGACTAATAAAAAATATACTTGCAGCTAAAGTATTGAGTGCAAAACTTATATTCCTAGCATTTTCATTATTTTTTTTCATCGCTTCAATCCTTTGAAATTTATATCCGGTTAGCAACGTGGATGGCTTGCATCGCAAGAAAACATCATTACATTTCCTTGAATCGCCAAATTACCATTCATTTTTAACCCCATAAATCCCGTTTCTTTATTACGGTCATACACAGAAGGATGATCAGCAGCGTATGTCGGTGCTTTTAAATAACCATAGCCATTTGCTGGCGGTGTAGTCGGATTATTCCCTTCGACCAGTTTTCCATTACTATCATAGTAACTGGTAAAATCATCTTGCTCGATGGCAAGGGCATTAAAACCAAAATTACGAATCAAAATTGGCTTGGTTGGGTCAAAGCTTAATTGCATTGCTGGTTTAGTTCTTGCAACTCCACCATCATCATTATAAATCAGGTCAACACCATCCAGACCTAACTTTTGCAAATCAATAGTTCCTTGTATCCCTTTAAAGACCAACCAGACTTTATTCGCTGGATTAGCTTGGGTCGGATCACTAACAGGCTGATTGCCATTTTGGACAAAACGTTTATTGACCGAAATCCCAAGATGACAAAAGGCCAAGTTTTCACACACACCACCCAGACCATTATCAAACTCATATTTTCCAGTGGTGCTGTTATAAATCTGGTTCAATGATAATTTGAGAGATAAATCCGCCCCTGCCTGACCTTCAACAGCCTGTAAAGCCTCATTATCCAGACTTTGTAATTCGGCATGCGTTAACGTTGTGGCTAATACAAGAAGTAAAGTTGTGATTTTTTTCATCGTATTACTCCTTTTATAGTCCAGTTGTCGTAATTTTAAGATGCTGAATCAAGACACCATCAATTACAGCCGAGCCCATATTATTGATTGGCGAAGCAGTATTTAATTTATAAGTATTAATATCCGCATTTGGTGTAGTTGAATACCAACGTCCATCTACAATACGTGCATCAGGTAATGCTCCAGTATTTGGAACCACAAATTTTTGATTATTATTCCCTGCATCTTGGCGTGTATAACCTGCATTTAAAACAGATGGATCATAAAGTGATGTACTATCAATGTTGACCCAATTTACGCCGCTGGTTGAATCAAATCTCAGACCATAATCCCTATTATTTCCTGTAGTACTACCACTACTCGTCCGATATTGCCAACGATAACCACTACAAAGAAATCCACTACAGCCAACACTGGTCCGTTGCTGATTTTGTAACTGATAGAAATACTGATCTTTTGATACTGTGCCTGAGTTTAAAGACCCAAAAGAAATACCAACTGCATCCTGAGTACTATTCCCTTTAAATGCCTGAAGTGTTTTACCACCGTCATTACTATAGACAGTACCAATGCCAATACTACTGTGTGTAGCATTTGAACCCTGATAAGTTTTTCCACCCAAGCTGATATTGCTACCACATTGATAAACGTTACAGGTAGACCCTTTATAACTCGTATCTGCACCTGTGTAATCGGTATAGATTTGCTTATAAATACTTTCTTTATTCGGAATACGCGCAACTTCCAGACTAAAGTTCTTGCCATCTGAACCTAAAATCACAGGCTGATATAAATTACCCAACACTAGATTGGTATTTAGGTTATAAATAAAAATCCCTTCATTTGCATCAAAACTAGGTGCATTGCCACCTTGAATCGCAGGTGTTGATAAATTCGCAGTATCTGCTGTCTCTCGAGTACTTAAACGGAGTACACGATCATTTAAGCCTGTTGGTGCAGTCCAGTTACCCGTTGATGTTATTTTAGTGGTCTGACTACGGATACGATACTCCGTCACTCCTGTTCCACCAGGGTTACTGGTTTCTTCTGGGCTATAACGAGGTGTCCAGATGTCTGTTCCTGACCCACAAGCGGTACAAGTTTGACCAGCACTCAGCGTAGGCAAAGTATCCATTTTTGTAGAAGTAGGTGTATTAATCGTCATACCTGCTTTTAAATTAGCACCATCACCACTATTTAAACGGAAAATACCTGATATACCCAATGTGTTGTTATAAAAAGGACTTAAGCCCCCCGTGCTGCCCGCACCATTTAAGGTCTGGAATATTTTTACATTACTACCATTTAAACTAAAGCCATTCCATATCCCTTGCAAACGCAGACGATTCGCACGAGTAGGATCAATACTCGTGCCGACTAAACCAGCATTATTTCCATACTGGAACTGGTCTGCGGCACCATCCGCTTTATTTGGATTGCGAACAAAGGCATCCGCCCATAAGCCAAGTTTTAAGTTATAAGCATTTGCACCAACAGGATCTGCCCCTGTTTTAATCACAGTGGGGGCACCCGTACCTGTTGCATTATCATTATAATATTCATACAAAGGTGCTTCTAAAGCCATGTAGGTGACTTGCCCTGTATCGGTATTCGGTGTACTTCCATCTGGCGTAAAGGTAGGAACATTGGCTTGCGACTGCACTTTTAAGATCCATGGATTACTTGCCGATCCCCAGCTACTAATTGCATTAATCGCATTTCCAGCAGTATTTAAACCTACACGTTCATTATTATTGGTTGAACGACCAGCATTTGAGGCAGAAAGCGCCAATCCGTATAGAAATAAATCGGCTTTACCTACTGCGCGGTCTCCCGCATCTACACTACCACTTTTATTTGTATCTGTTGCTGCAAGGGATAAAGGCCCGACTGGAACATAGTTAATATAACCCGTATCTAATTGGCGATTAAGTAAATCTGTGCCTGTTGTGGTATTTTTTTCACCCTGAAAAATCATATATGTATTTTGTGGGAGTAGCGCGATGCCTTCACCCGTCGTTTGGCTTAAGCCTTCATCGGAGAGTTCTTGTAATGCAAAAGCAGATTGACTGATACATAGTCCAATAAAACTTGCTAAAACAGTCTTTTGAAATGAATCCATATGGAGTATAGCCATCTTGACCTTCCTAAATACCCGATGCTCCGCACCTACGTTATATTTTTTCTTTCATCCTTCTGAGTGATTTAAAAACTGCTTCCTAGCATCACTCAAGCTATAGACGAATCATGTCTATCTCATCACAATTTATTATGCCGAATAATTACACAAATGCAAAACAAACTGGCTATATGTTACATTTTTCCGATGAGTGCATAGATGAAAAGCAGCCTGAGCTGCTTAAGTTATTTTTCGAATTAAACTAACAGAACTTCAAAGTACCATAGCAATTCGGCGTAAATTTTTGAGTGGCTAGTTCTAAATTCGTCAACGCCATTTGTGGGCGGGTTGCATTAATTAAATCAACTGTACCAACAGGGATAGCATTGCCAAGCAAACAGTTTTCTGCAAGAACTCCACCACATTGGACAGGATTAGCATATAAGAAATCACTAACTTGTTTAAATGCTTCATTTAAAGTTGCTTTAGGGATATCGACTGCCAGCGTAGGCTGAATAAATCCGATATCGATTGGATTGGTAAACTCAAGCCACCAGCCATTTTGCGAAACAGACTTATTATTACTCCATTGAATATTCTGCGACTGTAAAGAGAGTGATGCGGCCGTACCATTAAGGTTGGCTTTGTGGAAAAAGCCTAAATCCTCATTGATCGCTACATCGACCGTTAAATTTTTAATAAGGCCACTTGCATCTTTATTATCTAAATTGATTATTCCTGCCGCCTTTGCACTCAGTTTACCACTCAGTTCAATATCACGAACCTTTGCAGTAGCAGTAAGATTTGCACTGGTAATACGTTTTCCAGTAATAGGCTGTTGCCCTAAAACCAAATCTCCTTTTAAGATATTACTACCTGTTGCCTTATCTCTTAAATTGAGAGCATAAGCGGTTGTCGTGAAACCGATTGGAAACCCGATCACACAACAAGCCCTACCCGTAATCGCATTATAGCCATCAGACTGATTTAAGGTTCCTTTTGCTGCCTCTCCTGCGACTAGACTTGTTCCAAATCCATTTACATTAGCAATACCAGTGGTTGCAGCAATTTCCATATAACCACTAAGTGAGTTAATACCACTTTTTCCCGCACCATTTTCCAAACCAAAAGTAATTAAACCCAAAGCCTTTTCCGCGCTTAAGTTCAGTCCAACAATTTGACGTGTGGAAGCTTTATCAGGATTTTTGATTGCGAACTCAATAAATGGATTGGTAAGAACTGCAGATGAGCCTGCACGTGCGGCACGGTCAGTCGCACTATCGGTATTGGATGTAGCAGAGTTACCTAAACCACTCAAACTCAAATAATCAATATCGATATCACAACCGCCAGTGCCATTGACACCACCACAACCCAACTGAAGTTTTTTAATATTGACGTTGAGTTCCATTTCAGCTTCTAGGCCTAGCTTATAGAAACCAATGGTTTTATCTCCACCAGCGCGCTTTGCTTCCTGATTTGCCAAATCAGTGGGTGCGACATAAGACAAACTCATCAATGCCTGGCCCGTTGCTGCAGACAATTCACTATCAGTCATACTTTTCAAAGTATGCGGAACTGCATAGGCCACATTGCAACACCAACTCATTACCCCTAGAAAAAATATAAATGAATATCTATTTTTCATCGAAAAAATCCCTTTATTTTCTAAAACTTAGATGAATTAACCATCAATATAAGTTTTACTTATAGGCAAATTATTAACAATTCTGCCTTCCCCCATACGCAATATAATCAAACTATTGTTAAATAATAAGTAACTTCCGATGAAACTCTCCAATATTTAATTTTTGGTCTATTAAAGGGGGGATCTATTTATAGGTTTTTTCTTTAAACCAGCGCGCAAAATATTAGAGTAATAAATGAATAGACAAATAAAAAGCAGCCGTAGCTGCTTAAGTTTTTAAGATAAAACTAGCAGAACTTCAAAGTACCATAACAGTTCGGCGTAAATTTTTGAGTGGCTAGCTCTAAATTCGTCAACGCCATTTGTGGGCGGGTTGCATTGATTAAATTCACAGTCCCTGTTGGAATCGTATCACCCAAAAGACAATTTAATACTCCAAATGTTCCACAATTAATCGGATGATCTGTCAAATATTGAGATACTTGTGAAAATGCTTCATTGAGCGTGGCTTTAGGAATGTCAACATTCAAGGTAGGTTGAATAAAACCAATATCGATTGGATTACTAAACTCTAACCACCAGCCATTTTGTGAAACAGATTTATTATTACTCCATTGAATATTCTGTGATTGTAACGAAAGTGACGCTGCTGTCCCATTTAAATTTGCTTTATGGAAAAAACCCAAATCTTCACTAATCGCAACATCGACCAGCAAATTCTGGATGGTACCTGTTACCTGTCTATCCAGATTTAACCCGATCGCTTTTGCCACAATATTCCCACTTAGGTCAATATCACGTACCTTTGCAGTAGCAGTTAAATTGGCACTGCTAATTCGCTTTCCAGTAATCGCTTGTTGCTCTAAGGTTAAATCACCTTTTAGAATATTACTCCCCGTTGCTTTATCTCTAAGGTTGAGTGCATAAGAGGTTGTTTCAAAGTTAATTGTAGGTACGCAAAGAGCTGGAAGACTACATACCTTACCTGTAATCGGATTATAGCCATCTGACTGATTTAAGGTTCCTCGCCCTGCTTCCCCAGATACCAAACTGGAGCCAAACCCGTTTACATTGGCAAGACCGGTTGTCGCAGCAATTTCCATATAACCACTGAGTGAGTTGATACCCGTTTTTGTCGGGCCATTTTCTAGACCAAAGGTAATTAAACCCAAAGCCTTCTCTGCGCTTAAATTTAGTCCAACAATTTGGCGAGTTGAAGCTTTATCGGGGTTTTTGATTGCAAACTCAATAAATGGGTTGGTGAGAACTGCAGATGAGCCTGCACGTGCGGCACGATCGGCCGCGCTATCGGTATTGGAAGTTTCAGAATTACCTAAACCACTTAAACTCAGGTAATCAATATCAATATCACAACCGCCTGCCCCATTCACCCCACCACAACCTAACTGAAGCTTTTTAATATTCACGTTCAGTTCCATCTCAGCTTCTAGACCTAACTTATAGAAACCGATTGTTTTATCTCCGCCAGCGCGCTGTGCTTCTTTATTGGCTAAATCAGTAGGTGCGATATAGGACAAGCTCATCAATGCCTGCCCTGTCGTTGCAGACAGTTCACTATCCGTCATGCTTTTCATTGTAGTAGAAGTTGCATATGCCGTACTTAAGCAAGAGCCGCCTAACAAGAGCATTGCCAAATGAAGAGACTTGAACTGTCGCATAACCGACCTCCGTGTTTAAAACATCCATACATGTTTATTTTTATCGCGTATTTATATGATCACTATAGATTCCAAATCTATATTTTTTCTGTGATTCTGTACAAAAAAAAATCAAATTTATTAGATTGTATCTTATTTTTTCTAAAATGCTAGGTTCATTTATCTGAA
Source organism: Acinetobacter vivianii (assembly GCF_014635885.1). Classification (GTDB taxonomy): domain Bacteria; phylum Pseudomonadota; class Gammaproteobacteria; order Pseudomonadales; family Moraxellaceae; genus Acinetobacter; species Acinetobacter vivianii. The sequence continues at coordinate 113,155 of NZ_BMDR01000007.1, read as the reverse complement.
CAATTTAACCGATAAAAAAATTGAATATTTTTAAAGTATTTAGCTGAAAAAAAACTCACCGCAATTGGGTGAGTTTTTTAATATTTAGGTCTTCGGCAATGTCACACCAGTTTGACCTTGGTATTTACCGCCACGATCTTTATATGAAGTTTCACATACTTCATCACTTTCGAAGAACAACATTTGTGCAACACCCTCACCCGCATAAATACGCGCTGGCAAGTTTGTTGTATTAGAGAATTCCAGTGTAACGTGACCTTCCCACTCTGGTTCTAACGGCGTAACGTTTACAATAATTCCGCAACGCGCATACGTTGATTTACCAAGACATACGGTTAACACATTACGTGGAATACGGAAATATTCAATCGTACGCGCTAAAGCGAATGAGTTCGGCGGAATGATACACACATCAGACTCAATATCGATAAAACTTTTATCATCGAAGTTCTTAGGATCGACGATTGCCGAGTGGACATTGGTAAATACCTTGAACTCACGTGCACAACGGACATCATAGCCATAGCTCGATACCCCGTAAGAAATCAACTTTTCACCGTTTTTATCAAAACGAACTTGATTTTCCGCATAAGGTTCAATCATGCCGTGTTTTTCGCTCATTTCACGAATCCAACGATCAGATTTTATAGCCATGACTTTTTATCCAAAGACGAAGTTAATAATTGGCGAGTACTTTAACTTAAAATGGTATTAATGAAAACAACACCTCTAGCCTTAGCGTCAATAGAGGTGTGAATTTTATAAGTTGCTGAGCGCTGAATAGCTAATCGGGATCGCAAAACTGACCAGCACGATACATGCGGTACGTTGTAATTTAGCTTGAGAAAGCCAGTTCACTTTATTGGTTGCCAGCATGGCACCGACAGAGATCCAGAATAAAGCTATCGGAAGAATAAGCCCGACAAATGTGCTCATGTGCGCCATATAAATGTCCTGACTTTTCCATGCAGCAGCGGGAAAAATAGCTGAAGCAAATAATAAAGCCTTAGGATTAAGCAAGGTTGCACAAAGCAATTCTTTAGGGCGAATGGTCGGTTGGTTTAAAACCACGTCCTGATTGGCTGTACGCCACAACTTTATTGCAAGAAAAACGATATAAGCCGCACTCAATAATTTCAGAAATATGGGTAATAAAGGTAAAGTCGCTGACACTTTGCCAATCAGCATTCCCCATGCAGTAATGGCAATAATATAACCGACAGCTTCCGCTGGAATAAGCAATAAAGATTTACGTAATCCGACCTGAATCCCTGAAGATGCAAGTAAGGTATTGGTTGGACCAGGAGTCAGCAGAATGGTTATCACTAAACCAATAAAAAACCATGAAATCATTGAATGACCTCACTAAGAGAGATTTTCAGATTAATCCAATTACACAGCTATAGCAAAAAAATAACTGTAAGGACTTATGACTAAATCCTACATAAGTTTTTATTTTATTTATATTTTTAAAATTACAAGTAGCACTAACTCAACAGTCACGGGGATAATTCTGGATATTTAAGATTCAAATTTTAGAGACCGCTTGATTATTGTCTCAACCACCCTCAAATAAGCAAGGACATTATTTTAAGTTTTTGCTAAGCAATTAATGTTATTTTATATGCAATTCCCTTCTCTTTCTTGTTACCTCTCCATGATTTATGCCTAAGCAATTTTTTCATAAGTGGCTGCCGTCTTCGGAAAAAGTCGCTCGTCTAAAATTTATGAAGATTTTTGGTGAACGCACCTTAAATCCATTGCTTTGGTATGTAAATCGCCGCTCTATTGCAAAAGCCATGTTTATTGGCACCTTCTGGGGCATTTTACCGGTTCCGTTTCATAGCGTGTTTATTATCCTGACCGTGCTACTATTTGAAGTGAACTTGCCGATTGGATTATGCATGGCGTGGTTAACCAATCCCTTTACAGTGGTACCGATTCTTTATTTAGGGTTCTGGTTTGGGAGTAAGATTTATCACGTCAATATGATCAATAAAGATATGTTGCTGGGGGTTTTACATCAAATTCTAAACTGGATCAAAAATTTTGGGCATGGACATATTGATTTTAGCCTTGCCAAAATTCTGGTTTCAGGGCTTATGATTGAAGCCATTTTATTCGCGGTTTTATTTTATGCGGCGACACACTTACTCTGGCGTTGGAGTGTAATTCGAAGCTGGAGAAATCGTGAGAAAGAAAGAAAAGAAGAAACCATCTAAATGGTTTCCTCTTAACAAGAATATTTATTTGGCTGCTGCTTTGGCTTTCATATATTGCTCAGCCACATCAAGTGCGTATTCCTGACATGCTTCACCTGTCGCAGGGTCATAGGCACCATTATTGGTAATGTTATTGGATAAGATACGAATGCCGAGGAATGGTACTTCGAATTGATGTGCAATCTGTGCCACTGAAGCAGCTTCCATTTCTTCTACCGAAGTGCCATAAACGGTATGGAACTGCTTAATGCGATCAAGCTCGTTGTTCCATGTATCTGCTGAACCAATCGTGCCTTCCACCACTTGTCCTTTGGTGTAATTGGGTTTTGCCTTATAAGCAGCAAGCAAAAGTTCTTTGTCCCCTTCAAATTTACGGATTGCAATTGGCTCAGGATCAGACTCATCATCGGGTAATACATCAAAAGCTTCATTCCACTCTAATGCATTTGAACCACCGCCAACTGGCTTATTCGGTGTTTTAAATGTACCGATATTGGTGGTGTATTTGCCTAACACAATATCAAACACATGTAAGTCTGGATCATGACCACCGGCTGTGCCCTGATTAATAATCGCAATCGGTTTGTAATGTTGAATCGCAAGTGCAGTCGCCGCAGCAGAATTACTCATACCCATACGCGTCTTGGAAATTACCACAGGATAACCTTTATAGGTTCCCTTCCAGAACTTCCATTCACCAATCATTTCTACAGTCGCATTATCTAACTGAGCAGCCATTTTTTCCGACTCGACAGGTAATGCACCTTGAATCACGATCGGCTGTAATTTCGCTTGTTCTTGAGGTTGAGTCGAATTTGAATTGCCATCACCATTACACGCACCCAAAAATAAAGCCGTACATACACTGGCAATACCGATAAAATATTTAACTTGCATCATTAACCTGTCTTAAAAAAGAAACCCTATACAAAGCAAGTAACGTACCTACTTTGCTATTAAGGTGAGTTTTGAAATGGTCTAAATAAAAAGTGATTTGCTTTAGAAAGCAAAAACCCAACATGCTGATGTTGGGTTTTTGGTGTAATTAGAAAATACGTTTATCGTCTTTCTGGCGTTTTGGCAGCTTATCCATTTGTTGCAACACCGCTTGTGCGATATTGAGATAGCTTTCAGCAGCCGCATCTTTCGCAACTACGCTTGGCGTTCCCTGATCTGCATGCTCACGAATTTTCGCATCTAAAGGAAGACGTCCAAGTAATGGAATCTGATATTGCTCAGATAATTGATCTCCGCCACCTGTACCAAAAATCTGTTCTTCATGTCCGCAATTCGAGCAAATATGGGTCGACATATTTTCAATCACACCCAATACAGGAATATTCACCTTATTGAATAGCTCAATCCCTTTAGTCGCATCCATTAACGCCACATTTTGTGGGGTGGTTACAATCACCGCACCTGTTACAGGAATACGTTGTGCCAAAGTCAATTGAATATCGCCAGTGCCAGGCGGCATATCGATCACCAGCACATCCAGATCAGGCCATAAAGTCTGGTTGAATAACTGCATCAATGCACCCGTTGCCTTTGGCCCACGCCAAGCGACAGGTGTATTGTGCTCACCAATTAAATGACCAATTGACAATACCGCCATGCCATAGGCATCTAAAGGCACAAAGTGTTCATTTTCAATCTGCGGAGTTCTGCCTGCATTGCCCAGCATCGTTGGAATACTTGGACCATAAATGTCGGCATCCAGCACCCCAACTTTTAACCCAAGCTGCTGTAAAGCCAATGCAAGGTTTACTGTGGTGGTTGATTTACCAACACCACCTTTACCTGATGAAACCAGAATCACATTCTGAATACGAGGATGTGCTGCCACATCGCGCTGTTGCGGTGCAGCTTTTTGAATCGGAGGATTATTTGGATCTGCTTCTGCTTTAGGTGAAGCATCCATCACAGGTGGTAAGTTGTTATTTTCTGCTTTTGGCTTTGATGAGCAGCTATGTCCTGCCTCACCATGCGCTGCATGTTTTTGTTGAATAATATGTAGGTTTAATTCCTGAATACCACATTTTTCCAATGCTTCTGCAAGCTCATCATGAATCTGTTGTAAGTGGTCTTTTTCTTCAGGAAAAGTATTCACCGTAAGTTGCAGAATTCGACCTTGTACATTGACCTGACTAATGCGATCTTTGAGCGCATTTTCTGAATGTGGTAACACATAACTTTGTAGAACTGTTTGAATCTCGTCTTCCTTCACTTCTTGCGCTGGTGAAAAAACAGATTTTAAGGAAGAAAGCCACGACATTTTGTTTACTCCAAAAACAGATCAACATAGCATTGAGTTCGCTTAGTTTAGCAGTATTGAAGAATCCACGCTCCTCTCAAAGCAGATAATTGCTCATTTTTTATAGTAACTTTTCTGCTTTAGATTTCTCTGCCCTACAACGCAGGTTTTTTGGAAGGAAAGGTTGAAATTGATAAGCGTATAACTGGATCATCCATCTTATAGTGAACCATATTGGACAATTTTAAATTTCTTCAAATAAAAAAATCCCCAAACATAGCGTGGATATGTTTGGGGAAGTCTTTCATCCTATTCGCAGATTAAAATCATTAACCTTTGAATTTATTGATGGTATCCGTCGCCGCTTTCTTTAAATCATCCAGCTTGTGACTAGCCTGAGCTTTTAGATCATCAAATTTTGCCGCAGCCTCATCTTTCAATTCAGCGGCTTTGGCTTTGGCATCATCCAGTTTATGACCTGCTTCTTCTTTAAAGTGATCAAATTTGTCTTGAACCGCATGCTGGGTATCTTCAAGCTTGGCTTTAATATCATCCACTTTATTTGAAACGGCTTCTTTACCTTCAGCATTTTGTTCAGAAACATCTTTCTTTAAATCATCCAGCGCTTTCTCGCCTTTTAACTTCAATTCCTCTGCGGAATGCTTTAAGTCATCAACTGCTTTTTCACCTTGTAGCTGAGTTTCTTTTGCTTTGTATTTTAAGTCATCGCCCAATTCAGCAGCTTGGTTTTTTAATTCATCAAGTTTTTCATTTGTCATGGTATTTCCTCACTATAGGTAAAAAAAACATATCGTTTGGAGCAATCTTAGTTATACCGCGTTTAAAACTGTTTTTTGCCAAGTGCTGCAAATTGAAACAAATGGGATACAGGAAGATTCAAATATTTTAACTTTTCAGGAATATGAAATTACAATTGTACAAATGATAACAATAATCAATTACAATTGCATTTAAAAGAATATTCCTTCTAATAAACAAGTAAATATTCTTCTATAACTTAATTTAAACAATATGAAAGGTGAATAAATTGTTACGAGAAAATAAGCAATTCATTTTAAAAAAAACAGTCCTCAGTACTCATTTTTCACTCTTCATGCAGAGCAGCATAATCGTCTCATCCGCATGTGTTAGTCATCATGTTTTCGCCGAAGAGCAATCTAGCGTTAATGTCTTGACCCCAATAAAAGTCACAGCATCAAAGGATACTCAAGGCACTGCTGAACAAGGATATAAAGAGGATACGGTATCTCAAGTAGGTCTTTGGCAAGGTCGTTCCTTACAGCAGCTACCCTATTCCATACAGGTCTTTTCGAATGATTTGCTCAAAAATATTCAAGCAACCTCCAATCCAGATGAAATTTATCGTCTGAATCCAACCAGTCAATTAAGTCGTTCCCAATATGAGAATGATCAACCTGTTACCTATACACGTGGCTTTAGGGTCGCAAATGCCTATCGAGATGGCATGGAAGGAGACCAATATGGACACGGCACGACCACTGAAGATGCAAAAAAAATAGAAGTATTTAATGGATTATCTGGGTTCTTATATGGCCCTGGCAATGTTGGCGGCTTGATTAACTACGTCACCAAACGCTCAACAGATACAAGATTAAATGAAATTAACTTGGCGAATTTGGGAGGTAAAAGCTGGTATACCCATGCTGACTTTGGTGGAAAGTTTGATGACGCTGGAAAATTTGGCTATCGACTCAATCTGGCAAAACAAGGAGGTGATACTGCCATTAAACAACAAGAAATTAAAAAAGACTTTGTAAGCCTTGCGCTGGATTGGCAAGCTTTGGATAGTTTGCTCATTCAAGTTGATGCCATGCAACGAGACTATGATATTAATGGTGGAGCTGCCAACTGGAACTTTGCGAAAGGAATCGACCGACTTTCAGCAGATCGACTCAAAAACAACATTTCTTGGAGCGTTCCTTGGACCAATAATTTTTATCATTCCGAGCGTTATGGTGCTCATCTCAAGTGGACTCCAAATCAGAATATTACGATAAGAAGTTCATACCTAGATAGTTATAGCCGTAGAGGCACGCAATTAACCACCAATACGGTTACATCAGACCATACTTATGATCAAACTGTTTCACGTGTTTATGCTGCGGGTATAGACCGAATGAGTAGTCAACAGTACGATAAGCGCTGGGCCACTTATGTGGATTTTGCTTTTGATACTGGTCAGATCAGCCACAAACTTACCACTGGTTTGCAGATGAGCGACACTCAACAAAAGCGTTATCAAAAAGAAGCAAAGGAAGTGGTATTTAAAGATTTAAACCTCGACTTCCCTGTATCCATGCCGAAGCCTGTGGGACAACAACTTGACCGAGGTGATATTCAAACCCGATCTCATACACAAAGTAAAAGCTGGTTAATTGGCGATGACATTACTCTAAATGATCAATGGTCGTTACTCTTGGGTGCAGCCTATGTCAACATTATCAATAAAATGGGAGCAGGTTATGACGAATCAAAAATATCACCCAACCTCTCTATCTCATATCGTCCACATCCCGCGCTCACTACTTATCTGACGTATATCGAGTCTTTAGAGGCTGGTGGAATAGCAGCTGAAGAGTATCGTGGCGCTCGAGTAAGCAATGCAGGTGATATTTTCGCTCCATTAAAAAGTCAGCAAATTGAATTAGGTACGAAACTCAGTTTAGGTGATCTGTTGCTCACCACAGCCTTATTTAAAATTGATAAAGGTTTACAATATTATGATGTGAGTATGCCGACTGCGCCTAAATTTGTTCAGGATGGCAGACAAGAACATCAAGGTATTGAATTTACAGCAATAGGAAAAGCAACCGATCATTTAAGCATTCTTGGAGGCTTTACTTGGCTAGATCCTGAAATAAAAAAACAGAAACAGAATCCGCTGCTTGAAGGTAAACGCCCACCGTTAGTGGCACAAAAAATGTTTAAACTCTATACAGAATATACAGTTCCGAACTACGAAGCTCTTAGTCTTTCCGCAGGTTTTAACCATACTGCCAAAAGTTATGCCGATGCTGAAAATACAGATAAACTTCCTGCCTACACTCTTTTTAACGTAGGTGCGCGTTATCAGTTTGATTTAAAAGACCATCCTATGACGCTTCGATTAAATATTAATAATCTATTCAATAAACATTACTGGGCCAATGAGTCTATTTTAGGCGATCCTAGAACTCTTATATTCTCTAGCAGCATTAAATTCTAGATAAAATATGATGCCTCTGATTTAGATTTGAGTGTCAGCCTTTAGAATTTCATACAGCACATGCCTGCTTAAAGGGTGATCTACAGCCAAAGCAGGATGCTGAAATTGAGTGACGTATTTCATGTTTAATTTTTGCATGACCTTTTGTGATTTCGCATTGTCCACCGTGGTAAAGGCCACCACTTTGTCCAGTTTTAATTGATCAAAAGCAAATGCAAGCGCGGCTTGAGCAGCTTCGGGTGCATAGCCTTGCCCCCAATAGGCCTGATCGAGCCGCCAACCGATTTCTACACACGGCGAAAATGAAAATTGTGTCGGTTGATCATGCAAGCCCGTAAAGCCAATAAACTGCTGATTGTGCTTTAACTCAACCGCCCAGAAACCCCAGCCTTGCGTGTCGATTATTGATTTCATTCGATCAATCATGGCATCGCTTTCTGCTCGGGTCAGGAGTTTGGGAAAATACTCCATCACTTGTGGATTGCTACCTATTGCGGCAAAGGTTGCATAGTCCTCTGCTCGCCATTGTCTGAGACGTAATCGGGCTGTTTCGATCATTTTTAGAACCAATAAATGTGTATTAAAAAGTATTAACAATATAAGGAGATAGATCGGATATACTGCTGCAAATATCTCAATCATAGACCTTGTCGTAAAAATTGCCTATATGAATGAAAATGAACTTCTAGAAATTCAACAGGAACTTCAGGCCCAAGAAAAACGCTTGAACTATATTCTTTCAAGTAAAAGAAGAATCCAAAACATGATTCTGTCTTTTGAAAAGGATCTGGCTGAACAGTTAATTCCTGTTATTGATCAAATCAGTGATGATAAAGCGCCAGTTGAAAGCAGTTTGGCGCTGACGATCTGCTGGAAATTTTCTAAAGCCGAGTTTCCTAAAACTGAACATTGGTGCAGCGAACTCAGCATTACTGACCTTGAAATCAAAGATCAATTTACTGTGGCATTAAAAGCACAGGCATGGTTAGGTATTTTGGGTAGTGATGAACTTTGGCAAACGCCGATGTGTGCTGAGATTACGCTTGATCCGAAAACGGACGGCTTAAAGAGCTATTACATCCATTTCCTATCTAAAGGAAAAGTCATTTCGTTAAGAAAGAACTCTAAACACAGTGTAACAGTCAAGCAAATGCAAAGTATGTAATCCTTCGGGATACATACTTTTTCTCTAAATCCCATGAATGAAAATTCATAGATAAAACCAACTAAAATAGAATATGAATAAAGAAGAGTTTTTAGAACTTAACCAACAAAAACAAGAGGATGAAAAATATATCAAATGGTCAAAATATGTTTATGCTAGTAAAAGAAGAATTCAACGTAGAGTCTTGAGCTTAGAACGAGATATTGCCCAAAATATTAATCAATTCAAAACATACAAACAAAAAGATGAATGTTTAGAAAGCAGTATCGCTTTTTTAAGTTGCTGGAAGTTTTCTAAATTAGATTTTGGTAAAAATACATTCTGGTGTGATGCGGTCTATTTCGATCAATTTACTATGAAAGACGATCGTACATTTAGATTTAGTGGCCATGCTTGGATCGGCTTTACTGAGAATACAGAAAACCAATGGCAAGTACCCTGTTCAGGTGTTTTCATCATGAATGCTCATCTCAGTAAACTCAAAAGTTATAAGCTTTGTTTCTATCATGAAGACCAAATTATCAGCTTAATTAAAATGATTTAAATGCAAATAGAGAAAGCTTGACCAACCCAAGCATTAAGCGGCTGAAAAGATTTCACTGAATCCCTTGTGCAAGTCGGGGTCAAGTCATGTAAAATCATCTGCCTTGCAAATACGAATGAGAGAACAATATCCGTGCGTAAAATTTTAGTCACCAATGCCCTACCTTATGCCAATGGTCCTATCCATATGGGTCACTTACTCGGTTATATCCAAGCAGATATTTGGGTTCGTGCAATGCGTGCAATGGGCCATGATGTGACTTATGTATGTGCGGATGATGCTCATGGTACAGCGATCATGCTACGTGCTGAAGCCAATGGCATCAGCCCAGAACAGCAAATTGCCAATGTTCAGAAAGAACATATCCGTGACTTTGATGGTTTTGGCGTGCATTTCGATCACTATGATTCAACCAACAGTGATGAGAACAAAGCACGTTCAGAAGAAATCTATATCAAAAACCGTGAAGCAGGCAATATTGCAATTCGCCCTGTTACCCAGTTATTTGATCCTGAAAAAGGTATGTTCCTGTCTGACCGCTTTATTAAAGGCACATGCCCGAAATGTAAGGCTGAAGATCAATACGGCGATGCCTGCGAAGTATGCGGTACAACGTATAACGCCACCGAATTAGAAAACCCACGTTCAACACTAAGTGGTGCGACCCCTGTTGAGAAATCATCAGATCATTATTTCTTTAAACTTCCAAACTTCTCAGAATACTTACAGAAGTGGACGCGTGATCAAGGTCGTCTGCCAGTTTCGATTGCAAATAAACTAGATGAATGGTTTGAAGCAGGTTTATCGGATTGGGATATTTCGCGTGATGCGCCTTATTTCGGTTTTGAAATTCCAGATGCGCCTAACAAATATTTCTATGTTTGGGTCGATGCACCTATTGGCTATATGTCAAGTTTTGAAAACTACATCAAAACCAAACGTCCAGATTTAAGTTTTAATGATTTCTGGAAAAAAGACAGCGATAAAGAAGTTTATCACTTCATCGGTAAAGACATTGTTTACTTCCACGCTCTGTTCTGGCCTGCAATGCTTGAAGGTGCGAACTACCGTACCCCATCAGGTTTATTCGTAAATGGTTTCTTAACCGTGAATGGTCAAAAGATGTCGAAGTCTCGCGGTACCTTCATCAAAGCTGAAACCTATTTACAGCACTTAAATCCTGAATATTTACGTTACTACTTTGCATCTAAACTTTCAGACAAAGTCGAAGATTCAGATTTGAACCTAGATGACTTCGTTCAGAAAGTGAATTCTGACCTTGTCGGTAAAGTGGTGAATATTGCCAGCCGTTGTGCAAAATTCATTAACACCAACTTCAATAATACCTTGTCGAACACATGTGCAGAGTCTGAACTGGTTCAAAGCTTTATTGATGCAGGCGATTCAATTGCGCAAGCCTATGAAGCACGTGAATTCTCAGCTGCAATCCGTGAAATCATGGCGTTGGCTGACCGTGCGAATCAGTACATTGATGAGAAAAAACCGTGGGCTCTTGCCAAGCAAGAAGGTCAAGAGCAACAAGTTCATGATGTGTGTTCGGTGGGTATTAACCTATTCCGTCAACTTGCGATTTACTTGGCGCCAGTCTTACCAACGCTTGCGGCACAAGTTCAAGCCTTCTTACAACTTGAAAGCTTTGACTTTGCATCACGTCAGCAAATTTTAGTTGGACATGAAATTGCGCAATTCCAGCCTTTAATGCAACGTGTTGATGCCAAAGCTGTTGCTGCAATGGTAGATGCATCTAAAGATTCTTTAGCTGCGGCGGCAGAAACGCCAAAAGCAGAGAAGAAAAAAGAAAAGAAAGCCGAGAAAAAGCCTGAGCCGAAAGTAGGTGAAGCTGAAATTATCGGTATTGAAGATTTCATGAAAATTGATCTTCGTGTAGCAAAAGTATTGGAAGCCGCAACTGTTGAAGGTTCTGATAAATTGCTGCAATTGACTTTGGATGTGGGTGAAGTTGAACCGCGTAATGTGTTTAGTGGTATTCGTGAGTTCTATCAACCAGAAGATCTAAAAGACAAATTAGTGGTGATGGTGGCTAACCTTGCACCACGTAAAATGCGTTTTGGTATTTCTAACGGTATGGTACTTGCTGCAGGTAATGGCGAAGGTGTTTGGTTAATTTCTCCTGAATCAGGCGCTAAACCAGGTGATAAAGTGTCTTAAGGTTTTAAATTTAAGATGACGAAAAGCCTCTACTGATGTAGGGGCTTTTAAATTAGAAGGTACTGATCATTTAACAGGCTCACTAATTTATTTCTTTCTAGATTCAAAATAATCAAGAAGAACTTGCTCTAAATTAGAGAGATTTGATAGACGAATATCTTCCATAGCCTCATGTGTTGATTGTTGATTGTTGATTGTTGATTGTTGATTGTTGATTGTTGATTTAAATTTAGATCATTTAAGCTGGGATTGAAAACATTTGCTTTCATCATTTCATATTCAGCGGTTAGTATTTTTTCATCTAGCCAATTAAGATTTAGGTTTAGCCATTGAATTAACTCTATAAAATCATCAGCAGAATCATTTCCAACCTTTTCTATTAGATTAGTTTTTAAATTAATAGGATATAAATTTTTTTTTGCTTTAATTAAAATCCTAAATACTGTAGACAATAACCATGAACCAGAGAAATGCGTTGGATTATAAATCTCTTCTCTGAGACCATAATCCTTACGAATTTGTTTTTTATGTGAAAAATATCTTTTTTCTAGTAATCTTGCCCTTCGAAGATAAGTCTCCAAAATTTCACTTTGTATATAATTTTTAGTATTAGAAATTAATTCTTCAAATGTATAGAGTTGGATATTTGTATTTTCAGCTGCTTCAATCGTACCAGATTGAAAACCAACTTGAGATATTATAAAACCCTTATCTGCACCTATATCATCTACAATAGTACGTAGAGCTAAAACTTTCTCTTTTGGAATCTTAGTATTCCAATATTTTGCTTCGATTACCCATTTAATATTTGTTCCTAGATATTTAGAAGTAGCATATATATCAATATCATGTTCAGTTCGAACTCCTTTGACTGTTTTATTAGTTACAGCTTGCACTCCCAAACTTCTGAAATGCTCTGCAATTTTTTCTTGAAAATTAAACCATTCTTTTGTCATCATTTTGAGTTTATTAATAAAAATTCTTTTTATTAATTTACATATTCTATGAAAAACTTTCTACCTAAAAGTCTATTGTATGCTAAAAAGTAGACAATTCAACTAAACTTGAGAATATTTATAAATGAAAAAAACAGCCCTCCTCCTTTCTATCTCATTATTGAGCAGCTTCCCTTTACTTACTTACGCAGAAACAAGCAAGACCCTGCCAATCATTGAGCAACAAAAACAGATTGATGGCTTCTATCAATATCAATCTGGTGATGTACAAATCACTGCCTTGCTTGATGGCACCAACTTTATGTCACCCAGCTTGTTTAAAGATATTTCACCGCAACAAGTCCAACATATCCTGAAAAAGTATTACGCTGATCAAGACAAAGGGGTGCAAACATCCATCAATGCTTTCCTCGTCAATACAGGAAAATCGCTGGTACTCGTCGATAGCGGTGCAGCCAGTTGTTTTGGTCCACATTTAGGTTCAATCCTAAAAAATCTGGTTGCTTCGGGCTACAAACCTGAACAAGTCGATACTATTTTACTCACCCATTTACATCCCGATCATGTGTGTGGCATCAGCAAAGATGGCGTTGCCAATTTCCCCAATGCAACCGTGTATGTCTCTAGTGATGAAGCCAATTATTGGCTAGATCCAAAACAGGCAGCCAAGCTGCCAAAAGACAAACAAGCGGGTTATGAAGGAACAGTGAAGCAAATTAAACAAGCCATCGCCCCTTACCAAGCCAAGCAACGCTTTAAAACTTATAAACTCGGTGATGTAATTCAGGGCTTTAAAGTCATTAACACGGCGGGACATACGCCCGGTCACTTTAGCTATGAATTAAAAAGCAAAGGCGAAAGCGTGGTCTTTATTGGGGATATTGTGCATTCACATACCGTGCAATTTGATCAACCCAAAACTGCGATTGAATATGACATTGATCCTAAGAAAGCAGTGGCAACGCGTTTAAAACAGTTTGCTGATTTCGCGAAAAATGGACAAACCATTGCTGCACCACATTTACCATTCCCGGGGATTGGACATATTTATTCAGCAGATGGTAAGAGCTATCAATGGATTCCGATACATTTTAAAGATTAAGCTGAATAAGCGAATTTTAGGTAATAAAAAAGCGACCTTCTTGGTCGCTTTTTCTGCTCTATTATTTCATACCAAAAATCAGCTTTAATCCCAACAGTGTCATCACACCACCTGCGATACGATCAAACAGTGATTTGGATTTTAAATAAACTTTGCGTGGCCCTTCTGCTGACAATACAACAGCCACCAGCGAATACCAACCTGCGTCAATAAAGAAGCACAGCATTGGCAACACCACATAGTAATAACTTGGGATTTCTTTCGGTAATAATGCAGTAAAAATACTGGCAAGAATAATGGCAATTTTCGGGTTACTGAGCTGGGTAATTAATCCCAAACGAAAAGCCTGTGCATAACTCATGCGCTTCACAGTACCATTCACCGTTTCCATTGGCTCTTTGGCATGTTTGATAATTTTATACGCCAGCCAAAGTAAGTATAGACCACCAAATACTTTTAAAGCGATATAAGCAGAAGGCACGGCTAATAGAATTGCCTGTAACCCCATAACCGCAAGCAAACCAAACAACGCTGCGCCCGTGCCTGTTCCTAAAGCGGTAAATAAACCATGTTTACGTGAAATCGCAATTGAGTTCTTCGCTACATATATAAATGTAGGGCCTGGGCTAATCGCACCCAACATTAAGGCCAACGCAATTGAGCCTAAAATCAATAACGATTCCAAGATAACCTCTAGATTAGAATAATTTTCAAGCAATGATTTTACTTAAAAACAGGATGCAGGTGATAGATAAATTTTGATTTGCTGCCTCATTTTATCGCTTTAACTCAATATTTTTGAGTCGATTCCTTTCATTAAAAACCTAAGCCCGACTCAAAACAAGATACATCACTTCACTACGAAACGAACCATCTGCCTGAATCTGATAATATTGACGTGTCTGATCAGAAGCTTTGTGCTGCAAATCCCGTATGGTCTGAACCGCATATTCTGGTGTTTTCATCCGTTCAGTCCAACTCTGAAATTCTAAATCTAAATGTTGTTTTTCAACAATTTCTAGCGTAAATCCTGCATATTCAGCAAAACGTGCCCATTCTCCTAAACTATAATTACGCACATGACTTGGATCACGAATTGTTTCAATGGTCTGAAAAAAGGTATCCATCACAGGATTCGAATTTCCTAAAATATCAACAATAATCACTTTGCCCTGTTGCGCTACGACACGATACATCTCACTCATGGCTTGTGCGACATTGTGCCAATGGTGGGCTGAATAGCGGGTAATAACACAATCAAAACTTTGGTCTGCAAAAGGCAATGTCTCGGCTGCACCCTGCTGAGTCATGATATTATCGAAACCTTGTTGTTGGGCCTGTTCAGCAACCAGCTCCACCATCGACGGCGTTAAGTCGTAGGCAGTCACCTGATCTACAAACGGTGCAACTTGATAGCTGACATGTCCGCCGCCACAGCCCAAATCCAGCACTGTTTTAAATTGATGTGACTGGATCAACTGCTGCATTTTCTGAAATTCAATCCCCTGCGCATGCACAGTACTGCTTAAATAGGCCTGAGATTTATCTTGGTATTGCTGTTGATTGACTTGATGCTGGGTGATCATGTTTTTATCCTTGCTGTGCCTGTCTCTATTTAAAATAGCCAAGCACAACAAAAAATAAAAATGATCAATTTTAATTTAATCAATAAAAATAAGTTATCAATTAAATCCAATCAAACTTGCCGCAACATTGATCGCGACCGCCAAAATGACCGTATTAAAGATAAATGCCAGTACACAATGAAAAATATTTAAATGCCTAAGCGATGAACTGGTAATGGACACATCTGCTGTTTGCGCAGACGTACCAATGATATAGCTGAAATAAATAAAATCGAGATAGTCGGGTTGATCTGTCTTGGGAAAATCCAACCCAGCTTCTTGGTGACGGCTTTTTGCCAGGTAATAGTCATGGGCATAGTGAATCGTAAATAAAGTATGCAGCAATAACCAAGTTGAAAATATTGTGCCAATGGTCAGCAGAATCAGTGCGCTTTTTAAAATAGGAGAATCTTTTGGTACATGACTGAGTTGCACCACGATCGAAATAAAACACACCACGATCGCAATCAGTACCACAGTTAAAATCACCCACTTCCCTTCATCCTGTTGCTGGGCACGTTTTAAAATATGTGTTGCATCCAGATGCCACATCATTTTCAAAATCAGGAATAGATACAGCCAAATCGCAATATTCCAGCCTAACTGCAAGCAGGTAGCCCATTTCCAGTCAGTAAAAAAGTGCAATGCTGCATAGATCAGCAAACCTAAGCTAAAAGTTGCGGAGAGATATGGACGATGTTTTATCCCTGTTGCAAAACGTTGTACAAATCCCTGCATACTTCACCTGATTGTCGTTTTTATTCATGATTGATTAAGTCTTATTTTTTAACACTGTATGGACTTAGAAAAGTACCTTCTATGATGGATTTTACCTAAATTAAACAAAATAAATTTCTGCTACATATTTACTTCGGACAAAAATGTCCGTTTAATTCACATTAAATATTCCACGAGCTTTGGTCATGGTAAAACGTCAGCAATTGGCGGCTCACAATCGTGATGAACTCCTCAATGCCGCAGAGGAAGTTTTCCGCAAGCAAGGTGTGCATGTGCCACTACAGGCCATCATTGATCATGCTGGTGTTGGGCGGGCAACTTTTTATCGTAATTTTGCCGATCGTAAAGCCTTAATCGCAGCGTTGCTGGAACGCGCCATTACCCGTTTGGAGCAAAAGGCGAAAGAATTACTTATCTTTAATGATGGTTTTATCCGTTTAATTGAAAGCCATATTGAACAAATACCTCAGCTCGTCGTGCTGATTGATTACTGGCGCATTATTGATCGTGAAGACCCAATCATGCTAAACATTTATGAACGACGGAATAAAGCGCTACAGCCTCTGATTGATCAAGCGATTCAGCACCAATTATGTCGCCCTGATCTTACCCCTCAAGATTTCGGTATGATTACGGGGATTTTAGGGGCATCATTTCAAGGACATCAGGCGAGCGATCAGTTAAGACTGGCAAAACGCGCAATAGAATTATTATTAAACGGCATTAAAGTGTAGGTCGAGGAATAAAATGGATAAAAGCCCTCGCTATCTAGAGACTCCCCCAGATTGGACTGCTGAAGAGCGCCCAGCCTTACCAGGTTCGCCTGCAGCTATTGCGCATACCCGACCAAAACGTATTGCCTATTTTACTATTGGTCTGATTATCAGTATTGCAGCAAGTCTCAGTAATGGTTTTATTATTGCCAATTTGCCCATCTTTCAGGGTGAATATGGTTTAACACCATCACAGGCAGCATGGCTTCCTGCGTCTTATGTCATGGCCAATGTCAGTGCCAACCTGATTCTGTTTAAAGCTCGGCAACAATATGGCTTACGCCTGTTTTCAGAACTGGGATTACTGGTATTTATTGGCGTACTGGTTCTGCATCTCTTTGTACAAACCTATGAAATGGCACTCTTTGCCCGCTTTATTGCAGGCTTGGCCGCAGCGCCACTCAGTTCACTTGGCATGTATTACACCATGCAGGCCTTTGGCAAAGCAGATATGGCCAAAGGGATTTATCTGGCTTTCGGATTTCAGCAGCTGGGATTGCCATTGGCATGGATTCTTTCCCCATTCCTACTCAAAGCAAATCCGTGGGATGTGATTTATACCTTTGAATTAGGTCTGGCCATCTGTTGTTTTGCAATGGTTGTTTCACTCAAATTGCCACGTAGCTTACGTCTGCAGGTCTTTGAGAAGCAGGATTTCTTTACCTTTGCCCTGTTGGCACCTGGTTTCGCCTGCCTCTGTATCGTACTGACGCAAGGGCCTATTCTGTGGTGGTTCGATAGTCCTTGGCTGGCTTATATCTTGATCGCAGGTTTTTGTCTGATTGTATTGGGCCTCACTTACGAACATTATCGGACCAATCCATTAATTATGACCCGCTGGTTAGCGGCTGGTGATTTACTCAGTTTTGTTTTCAGTGCCTTTGCATTACGTTTGCTCATGTCAGAACAAAGTTATGCAGCGGTGAATTTTCTGAAAACCATGGGTATGGGGCCGGATCAATTTGTTCCCCTATATGTGGTGATCTTTTGTGGGACGATTGCAGGTTCAGTGTTTAGTGCTTTGACCTTCCATCGCGAGCGGCTCATTTTAAATTTGTTCCTTGCTGAAATCCTGATTTTCATTGCCTGTGCACTGGACTATCACCTCACCAGTGATGTGCGCCCAGCCAATTTCTATCGCAGTCAATTTTTAGTGAGTTTTGCAGGTGGCGTGTTTATCGGGCCATTACTATTGATGGGCTTTATGCGCACCTTGCAGCGTGGACCTCAATATGTCTTGACCTTTATTATTCTTTTTTCAGCCACACAAAACTTTGGTGGTCTGGTCGGTTCATCCTTCTTTAATACTTACCAGCAACATCATACTTATGGTTATAAAGTCGAGATTAACAGCAATCTTAATCCGACTGATCCTTTGGTTGCACAACGCTTACAGACTTATCAGCATAGTGCAATGGTAACCACCAATGATCCCGTTCTACAAAATAATCAGGCACTACAAAACCTGAATAAAGTGGTGACACGCGAAGCACAGGTTCGCGCCTATAACGATGTAATTGTATTAAATGGCATTTTTGCTGTTGTTTTACTGCTATGGGGGTTATTTAAATATGTACGTAATAAGTACATGACCCGAAAAAATCTGCAAGCAGCCAGTTAACCCTTATGGTATTTGATTGAGAAAACATTATGTCTGAACAAGATAAACCAGAAAATACAAATGCTCAGAACAATGAGCAAAACCAGACGGTTCAACCTGAAAAGGCACCAGAAGCTGTGACGCAAATGCCACCGCCTCCTCCACCGCCAACCAGTAAGTTGATCAAGACCAAGCGTTCAACCTTGTGGTGGATGCTGCTGGTGTTAATTGTCGGAATTACGATTATTTTATGGGCATGGCGAATCGGACCATTTCACTCGGCGATTGAACATACTGACAATAGCTATGTGAAAGGTAAAACCACTATTCTTTCTTCACAGATTAATGGCTATATCAAGGATGTTCTGGTTAAGGACTTTGATCATGTTAAACAGGGTCAGGTACTCATGCATATTGATGCAACCACCTATGACCAAAAGGTGACGCAAGCTGTTTCTGGGGTAGAACAAGCGGAAAATAGCCTTGCCAATCAGACTCAAGCCATTGCCCAACGTCAGGCAGATGTCGTTGCAGCCCAAGCCAAACTGGATCAGGTCAAAGCGCAATACGATCTATCTGTTGCACAACTTAAACGCTATCAACAACTGGGCGATAGTGGCGCTGCCTCAAAATCAGAACAGGATAAAGCTGCGGCTGATGCACAGAATAACCTTGCTTTGCTCAAACAGGCTCAAGCCAATATTCTGGTTGCGCAAGAAGCCTTAAAAACGGCGCAAGTCGCTGAAGCAGGCTTAAAAGCGCAAGTAAATAGCGCTCAGGCACAACTGGATCAAGCCAACACCACCAAGGATTACAGCACTATTGTTGCGCCACTGGATGGTCAACTCGGTGAAGTCAATCCACGTGTAGGCCAATACGTTGCAGCAGGCACACAACTGCTCTATTTAATTCCACAACAAACCTGGGTCATTGCCAATTTTAAGGAAACTCAAATTGCCAATATGAAAATTGGGCAAAAAGCCTATTTTACTGTGGATGCAATGAATCATCAGAAGTTCACTGGACAGGTAGAGCAGATTTCTCCTGCCGCTGGTTCAGAATTCAGTGTATTGAAGCCTGACAATGCGACAGGTAACTTCACCAAAGTGGTACAACGTATTGCTGTACGGATCACCGTAGATCCAAATCAGAAAGGGATGGAAAATTTACGTCCAGGGATGTCTGTCATTACTTCGGTAGACACCAGTTCCTAAACCTATACTGACATTTTCAATCAAATCCATTTACAATGTGATCAAGCTCTTTTTTCATGA
Organism: Acinetobacter vivianii; assembly: GCF_014635885.1. Taxonomy (GTDB): domain Bacteria; phylum Pseudomonadota; class Gammaproteobacteria; order Pseudomonadales; family Moraxellaceae; genus Acinetobacter; species Acinetobacter vivianii. The sequence goes on along the minus strand of NZ_BMDR01000007.1, from coordinate 93,465 downwards.
TCTAAGATGTTTGATCACATTGCTTTTCCCACTCCCTATCAGACCTTAGATCTTCCTGCGCCAGTTCAACTCACCGTGAAGCGTCTGGATCAGATTCATCCCCACATTTCGGGTAATAAGTTTTTCAAACTCAAATACAACCTGCTTGCCGCACAGCAACAAGGCTGCTCAAAAATACTGACTTTTGGTGGGGCTTTTTCTAACCATATTGCCGCAACGGCGTATGCCGCTCAACGTTTTGGTTTTCAAAGTATTGGCATTATTCGCGGAGACGAGTTGGCTTCGCAAGTCTTAAATCCAACACTACAAACTGCGCATGATTTCGGTATGCAACTGCATTTTGTGAGTCGGGCCGAATATCGACTGCGCCATGAAGCCGCATATTTACAACAGCTACAACAACAATATCCGCAAGCTTTCATCGTTCCAGAGGGAGGGACCAATGCACTTGCCTTGCAAGGCAGCCAAGAAATACTATCTGCTCATGATCGAGAAAATCATGACGTGATTTGCTGTGCAGTTGGTACAGGTGGAACCATTGCAGGGCTGATTGAAAGCAGTTCAGATCGACAGCATGTGCTGGGCTTTTCTGCCTTAAAAGGTGATTTTCTACAACAAGACATTCAACAGTGGACAGATAAAAAAAATTGGTCTTTAACTGATGCCTATTGTAGTGGTGGTTATGCCAAAACCAGTCCAGCGCTACTGCAATTTATGCAACAGTTTGAACAGCAATATGCGATTCCATTAGAACAAGTTTATACCGCTAAAATGATGATGGGACTTTTTGACCTGATTCAGCAGCAACATTTCCCAGAAAATACCCGTATTCTTGCGATTCACACAGGTGGTTTACAAGGAAAATTGAAAACATACTAAAAGCTGCATAAATCTTTTATAATTGCCCGCTTTTCCGCTCTTGAGTATTTCCCCCATGATCCATCAAGTTGATGTTGTTGTTTTAGGTGCAGGTGCATCAGGCTTGATGTTGGCTGCGGAAGCAGGCAAACGTGGGCGCTCGGTTGCAGTGCTTGAAAAAGCCAATAAAGTCGGTAAAAAGATTTTGATGTCTGGTGGGGGTAAATGTAACTTTACCAATCTGGATGTCGAGCCTGCGAACTATCTTTCTGAAAATCCACATTTCGTTATTTCTGCCCTCACCCGCTATACCAACTGGGACTTTATTGGTCTGGTGTGTGAATACGGAATTGAATATGAAGAACGCAAGCACGGTCAGCTTTTTACCCTAAAAGGATCAAAAGAAATCCTTGAGCTGTTACTTTCAGAATGTGATAAAGCCAAACGTGTACAGATTCAAACCCATTGCGAAGTACAGCAAGTCAAAGCACAAGCAGATTCAGGCTTTATCATTGAAACCAGTCAAGGGACTTATCAATGTGAATCACTGGTGGTTGCGACAGGCGGTTTGTCTATTCCAACGTTAGGCGGTTCTGGCTTTGGTTATGAGCTTGCACAACAGTTCGGACATCATGTCTACCCAACACGCGCAGGTCTGGTTCCCTTTACCTTCTCAGATCAATTTAAGGAAGTGACCACCCGTTTAAGCGGTAATGCGCTAGATGCAACGTTAATTAATGAACGTCATCAATTTACCGAAGCTTTGCTCTTTACCCATCGTGGCCTCAGCGGCCCAAGCGCTTTGCAACTTTCCAACTATTGGCATGTCGGTGAAAGCTTTAAAATTGATTTCTTTCCGAGTCAGGACTTCGCTCAATTTTTCAAAGAAAAGAAAAAATCTCAGCCGAAAGTGCTGTTACGGACCTTGCTAAGCGAATTTACCGCCAAAAGCATCGTACTTGAATTACAGCAATTGATCTGGGCAGAGCAAAGTGAAACTGCGATTGGCAATATAAGCGACCTTCAACTAGAGCAAATTGCTGCACAGCTCCATGCTTTTTCTGTCAAACCGTCTGGAACCGAGGGTTATCGCACAGCAGAAGTGACACTGGGTGGTGTAGATACCAGCGAAGTCTCATCAAAAACCATGGAAAGTAAGAAGCAGAAAGGCCTATATTTTATTGGTGAAGTACTCGATGTGACAGGACACTTAGGCGGTTATAACTTCCAATGGGCATGGTCATCTGCACAGGCAGCAGCCCAATTCGTTTAAATACGGTTTTGATACTTACCCTTCGCTTTGGCTTCAGATGAATCAATACTTAATGTGGTTCATCTGAAGAATTAGCAGCTTCCGAAGACGGGATTTTCTGGGTATTTTCGATTGATTTCTCTTTGGTTGGGCTTGATTTCGCCACGACAAATTTGTAAGCACTTGCCAAAAAACCAACAGTAATACCTGCAATAATAATCGGTGCAAATACACGATTTGGCCTCTTCATTCTGTTCTCCTATTAACTTTTTATTGAGAGACTATGGGGACTTTATCTATAAATGAATTGCTTTTTAGGCCAAGTTTTCACTTCGACCCAATCGAATGCGCAACTTGCCCATTCCACTTCGCTCAGAATTTTCCACATTGTGAGCTGAGCTGGATGCAAAACGTGAGTCCTAACAACTCTGGACAGCATTACAAATAAAGGTCAAAAGTGCGAATAAAAACAAAACGACCACCCTGCTTAGAGTGGTCGAATTGATTGAAAAAATCAAAGATTATTTTTTACTATTCATCCGAATATGGCGGAGTTGGTGGTGTTGGATTCGCCGGAGTATCTGATGAAGTTGGTGTCGGACTCACAGGATTCACTGGAGTCGTTGGCGCTGGGCTCACAGGCGCTGCTGGCTTAACCTCATCCTTGTGCAACGGATTTGGTTTGTTGCCTTCTGTTTTTGCCTTATCCAGTAAATCACCAAGTAAACGCTCTGCCGGTTGACGACCGCCTAAACCAAAGGCCAATGCAAATGCGACTGCAACTGAACCCAGTGTTAAACCGAATGCCAGATTAACAATAGAATCGGCAATACCCATTGCTTTCAAGCCCATCGCAATCACAAGTCCCATAATTAAAATACGGACCAGATTACCTAACCAGCGAGAGCTATTATATTCACCGCGTTGAACGACATTGGCAACCACATTCGCCAGCCAGAAGCCGATCACCAGAATTACTGCACCTAGAAGGATACTTGCACCGAACTGGATAAACATGGCGATGAGTACGCTCACCTGTTCCAGCCCCAGACGATTCGCTGCTTCTGAAACAGCAAATAGCATGGTGAAGAACACGATTAGACAGCCAACCACATCTGAAACACGAGTCTGTCCAAGGAAACGTTGTACATCGAGTTTCATTGGAATTTCATCGACACCCGCACCTGAAATCAATTCAGCCACTAAACGTCCAACAAAACGCGAAACAATATAAGCCACAATTAGAATCAGGCCTGCCGCAATAATTTGTGGAATCGCGTGCATGATTTCATTCAGCATTGATGTCGCTGGTTGAGAAATCGCTTCGATACCAAGTGCTTCAAATGCCACAATTAAAGTGGTAATAATAATGACGGCGAAGACAAAAGAGCCTAAAAATTTAGAGACATTTGAATTTTTAAATAGCCCTACTTTTTCAGCCTGTGTTTGTAAACCCAGACTATTACTTAAACCTTCAACAATGCCACGTACAATCTTCGCAAGAATATAACCGACGAAGATAATGACACCAGTAATAAATAAATTCGGTAAATAAGCAACGGCATCATTCACCATGTTCTGTACAGGAATTAATAGCCCTGTTAAACCGAGAATCGATAAAACAATCGGCAAGAACAGTAATAAAACCAGCCAGTAAAAAATCTCACCAATATTGCTGCTCAGTGAACTGACACCGACCTCACCGCTCAGCTTCTCATCCAGCTCGGTTCTGGCAAGTACATTGGTTAATCCTGCGCGTACCAGACGGGCAACAATCCAGCCAATAAAACCGACTGCAACAGCAGCAAACAGGTTAGGAATAAAGGCCAGAATCCGCCCGACCATATTGCTAAATGGATCACTCACACCACTGATATTTAAGACATTTAATGCACCCACAACCGCTAGAATCATGATAAACCAGAATACCAGCTTGGAAATCAGATTCTCAATATTTGGGGTACGACCAGTTGCAGACGACAATTTATGATTGGTATCAAGTTTTTGCAGTAATTTTTTTACACCCGCTGCAACCACCAGAGCAATAATCCAGCCGACCAGCAGAATTACAATTGCAGCTAAAATCGGGTGAAATTGATCCCAATAATACATTGCATCAAATCCTCCTCGGTTGGAGGGGTCATTAAAAAATTCATTCATGTTGTTATCCTTATGTTGTGTTTTTCAGTCTTGTACAGTCCACCCATGGTTGCTCTATGAACTAAGAACATGATTTATGGATGCTTCCACCATAATTTTTGTCTATTTTCCAATCAATAAATGGCAGCACTAATACAACAAAAAGTGCGCAAAATATTGCAAAAAAGCTCATTGATTCACACCAATGAGCTTTTTGAAGAATTAATTCTCGGTCTTAAAATATGCTTGTCTAAGCATTCAGAACTGCCGACTGCATTTGTGACAGAATCACTTGTGCAGTTGGATTGGCTGAATGATCAGCAACCATATAAACAAGTAATGCAATCAGGAAGATTCCCACCAGAATCAAAATATAAACGGGTAATCTTCTCTTTTTGGTAATTTCTTCTTTGCTCGCCACATGGGGTTGTGGCTTACTAAAATCATGCATGATAGCAGCCCTCATCCTTTTACTTTTCAATATTTATATTAGCAACGTGCTGTGTAGCATTGTGTGAAGAAGCTTCGGACTATCGTTGCGCTGGTTGCAGAACTCTACTTTTTTTATTTTATTTTTTGTTTAAAATATAGGCGGCTTTAGCGGGCAACAAAAATAAGCTATAATGCTCAGTCCCGTTTTTTAAATGTTTTGCTTTATGTCCTATAGCCAACAAAGTGTTTCTCTTGATTTGGACACTGATGTAACACATCAATGTTTTTTACATCACACACGCGATGAACATTTGATTGGAATTATTGAATTTAATAAGCCAAGCTATATCCTGAAATGGGGTGATCTGGAATATTTTCGTCGCCGCACAGAAGAGTTTTCGGTGATGCCATTACCAGACTGTATCAATGCCATGATCATTGATATTCGTAATGTACAGCCTTTTTTAGACAACGAAGTTCCCATCTTGCCGTGGCGCTTACTGGAAGAAGATTGTCCTGTACGTCTGGTCGTTCCTCAAGAACGCCTTGAGCATTACATTGGGTTATTTGAACCGACTTGGTTAACCACCGATGTAGACACGGCGATTCAGGAAATCCGTGAATTTATGGATATGTTTGTTCACTAAACATATCCCTCCTCTCCCATTCAAATGAATCGTCTCAACCGAAGTCTGTTACCAGTAATTTTCTACGGCAATATTACCTTCACCACGACGATTCATAATTAAACCACGCTGTTTTAGCGCTTCTTTGGTGTCTTCCACCATTTGCGGATTACCACATAACATCACATGACTGCTGGCTGGATTCAAATCCAAGCCAACGGCTTTTTCCAGTTCACCATTACCAATCAGCACAGGTAAACGATCATGTAATGGCGCCTCTGGATCACGCGTGATGATCGGGACAAATTTAAAGCCCGTATGCCCTTCACCAAACAGCGCCGCAATCTCTTGAATACGATCTACATAAGCCAGTTCAGACTCGGTACGAACGCTATAAACCAGATTGATGTGCTGATATTTATTCCATGTTTCAAAATCTTGCAGCATCGATAAGAACGGCGCCAGACCAGTCCCTGTCCCCAATAACCATAAATCCTGCGGTAAAGGTTGTTGATAACGCGCAAGGGTTAAATAACCATACGAGATCTTTTCCAGATACAGCTCATCACCCACTTTAAGGTGTTGCAGATTTGAAGTAAATGCGCCATCGGGTACCACAATTGAAAAGAATTCTAGCGTTTCATCAAAGGGTGAAGACACCACCGAATAAGCACGAACCACCAGTTCGCCATTCACCATTAAACCAATACGGGCAAACTGCCCTGCGGTGAATTTAAAATGGGCTGGACGGGTCATGGTAAAACTAAACAGATTGTCAGCCCAGCGGTGTACAGATAAAACCTTTTCTACGCTAAATTTTTCAATTGACATGATTTGAACGTGGCACGAAACAGTAGGCTCATGTTAGCATGATCGAATAAATGATGGATACTCAAAACATTAAGGCTATTTAACATGCGCATGACATTACGCCAATTGGCTGTTTTCGTGGCGGTCGCTCAAGAGGGAACTGTAACCAAAGCGAGTGATGCTGTTCGTCTCACACAAAGTGCGGCAAGTATGGCCTTAGCAGATTTAGAAGATGGTCTGGGCGCACCACTATTCGACCGTCTAGGAAAACGCTTACAACTGAATGATCTAGGACGTTTTTTACTTCCTCAAGCGCTTGAGATTTTAGGGCGTTGTGAAGCTTTTGAACAAGCGGCCAAAGGCGAGTTGCAAAGCATTGATTTACGCCTTGGGGCAACACTCACCATCAGTGATTATTTAATGCCTGATTTGATGGCTGATTTTTTACAACGTCATCCGCAAGCGCATCTCCAACTGCAAGTGGGTAATACCCGTCAAATGATTGAAGCAGTGAATCAATTTCAGCTTGATCTCGCCTTAATCGAAGGTTCATGTCATTTACCACAACTGCAATGTATTCATTGGCGTAATGATGAACTGGCTGTATGTTGTGCGCCTGATCATCCTCTTGCACAGCTCAACCGCCCCATTACACCGGCAGATTTTGATGAAGTAGAATGGATCTTACGTGAAGAAGGTTCAGGAACACGTGAAGTGTTTGATAATGCTATTTTACAAGATTTACCAGATGCCAATATCCGTTTAACACTGGGCCATAATGAAGCGATTTTAAAAATAGTCGCAGGTGGTTTGGGCATGTCATGTATTTCCAAACTGGCGATTGAACCTCTTCAGGAAAAAGGCCAGTTAGTCATTCTAGATACGCCTTATTGGGAATTAACCCGTCCGCTTTATATGCTCGTCCATCGCCAAAAATATCAAGGGCCAGGTTTAAAAGCCTTTTTGCAATTTTGCGAAGCAAAGGTTTAAATTTTCAAATAAAAAAATGCTTCCACTTGGAAGCATTTTTTTATGCAGTTCGGTTTAGAAGTCGAAGCTCACACCAAGTTTATAAGTACGACCTGCGCCAACTGTAGTAAAGCCACTGGTAAACACGCCATCCCAATATTTCTTATCAGCGACATTATCCACATTGGCACGGAAAGTTGTATTTACTCCACCCAATTTAGTTGCGTACTTCGCCCCTAAATCAACCAAGGTATAATCAGGTAATTTTAAATTATTGTTCGCAGTTAAGTATTGGTCATCCACATAAGTCACAAATGCATTTACGCTTAAACCTTCTACATAGGGTAAGGTGTAATCTACACCAACGCCTGCGGTAATCTCTGGTGTACCCTCAATGGTATTGCCAGATATATCGACTCCACCCGTTAAGAGTCCTTTCTTATATTCGGTATCAATATAAGCCAGATTACCGTAAACGATTAAGTCTTCCGTCACTTTACCAGAGAAACCGTACTCAACACCTTTTGATTCAGTCTTCGCACCATCTGTTGTGATTTGCTTAATATTTGCATTGTTCGGATCACGATAGCTTGTATCTGTCATCGTGCTCGGTTTTTTAATTTGATACAGCGCTAAAGTGTGTAACCAACGATCACCTTGATATTTCGCACCAATTTCATATTGCTTACTTTCAAATGGGGCAAATGTTTTATTGTAATTTGCATCTGCCTCATTAGATACCGTTGCACCTCGAACCAGACCTTCCACATAACTCACATAGAATGAAGTTTCTTCACCAAAAGGTTTCACAACAATGGCGGCACTTGGAGATAACTTATCATCTTTCAATGGCGGTGCATTGGTCGTCAGCGCTTTTAAATTCATGTCTTGATAGCGTACACCTAAAATAAACTGTAGCTTGTCATCCAGCATAGAAATCTGATCACTTAAGCTATAGCTGACATAGACATCATCTGCGAAAGGTACAATGACTGGCCAAGTATCAGGCATATGCCCTTCGCTACTTGGATCATAGATATTGGTCGGAAAGTAAACTTCTTTTGCACCACGTCCTTGATGCTGACTATATTTACGTTTCAGGTAATCTGCTCGGAATGCCAGTGTATGAGAAATATCACCTGTAAAAATCTGACCTTCTAAACCTGCATTAAAGGTGGTGTTATGTTCCTTTGAACCGACTCGATAATATTGTGCCAGTGCATCGCCATCCGCACCGACCAATGGACTGGTATTACCTATGCCTTGATGATTAACGGGATAATCGCCTACGATCATACGGGTACCAAATAAATGCCCACGGTATTCACGCTCATTGAACCCAGCGCCAGCAAATGCTTTTAAATTTGGTAGAAGCTTATATTCTCCTGATAAGCCCACATAATTAGCACTTTGCATACCTTCTAAATGTGGGAAATAATTCAGTTTTCCATCTGGTGCTGGTAAAACACGTCCCAAAGTCGCAAAAGAGATCATTGCTGGTGAACCACCATCACGCTTATCTCGTACCGAATAAGCATCAAAGTTAATTTTGGCCTGATCAGTCGTATAGTCGAGTGCTAGTACCGCAGCCGTATTTTCATCTTCTAGCCCGTCAACAATATGTTCACCTTGTCCATAAGTCGCACTGACACGCGCACCAAATTTGTTGTCTTCACCAAAACGGCGAGATACATCAAAACCTGATTTGTAGTAACCACCATCCTCGTACATCGCAGAGACTTGGGTCAGATCGCGATCCGCACGTTTGGTCGTTGCCATTACGACTCCACCAATACTCCCACCTGGTGCCATGCCTGCAATTAATGCATTTGGACCTTTCAATACACTGGCAGAGCTTAAAATATCAGTCGGTGTACGACCACTTGGCGACATGCCATAAGCACCATTAATATTGGCATCTTCCCATGTCACCGCAAAGCCGCGAATCATAAAGTTTTCGTTTAAATGCCCACTATTGGTGGTGGTACGAATACTTGGATCATTTTTAAGAATGCCTGCGATCGAATCCGCTTGCTTATCTTTAATTGCCTGCTCGGTATAGGACTGGATACTGAACGGCGTATCCAATACAGCTTTCTCACCGAGGATACCTAAACTTGCATCTTTTTTAAGTTTACCTGTTGCATCTGTTGCTTGTGAGTCGGCTTTTACGACAATCGTTGGTAAAACTGTATTTTCTTCAGCCACAGCAAACATAGGTAATGCAATGAGAGATAGAAACAATATATTCTTTTTCAAGTGACCATACCCCGATAAAAATTTGATCATATTATATAAGAATAATTAACAAATGATAATAAAAACCATTAATAAAGTAATAACTATTTATTACTTTAACAATAAGAAGCAACCTCGGAAATTCATCTCAAAGTCTACACCGCTATCTTAGAAACTTTATTTTGTCTTATCTTAATTTTAGTCTATTCAATAACATGTGTTATTTAAACAGTACTCTCCCTCACTGCCTATGCTCCATATTTAACGTCCGAATTGACGTTCACAAGGAATACCGTCCCCATCACCATCCATTTTTGTATTAGGACAATTTTTTAAAAAGAACAATGCTTCCTCATAAGAGCTCATTTGGGAACAGTGCTCTCGTCCATCACACTGGAATTGGTGATTTGCTTTAGTAGATGATTTGTTCTGAACAGATTGGACATGACTAGATTCGAGTGCCCTCTTGGTTTTTTCTGACAATTTCACCTCTGGTAATTCACCAATAGCTTGTCGTTGTTGTTCTACAATTTTCCTTTGCTCTTCGATCAACTGAGCAGCTTTTAGTTTTTTTGATTGCTGATAAGATTGATACTTATGAAAAACTAAACCACTTAAGATTGCAATTACAATCAAGCCCACGATGGTAAATGTTACTCCTTTCTTGGAAGTCTCTTGAGTACGGTTAGATAACGTTGGTACAGTCAATTTTTCATTAGGAGTGATTTCAGAAATCGGGCTTTCCCTTTTTAAGTCCAATCGAACAATATTAGTTGCTTTAAATTTTCCATGCTCTTCAACAATCAGAAATTTAAGCCTTTCCCCTAGTTTCGGTTCACCAGTCATTTTTGGAAAATCAGTAATATGAAAGAAAATATCTGATGTTCTTCCTTCTACCTGAATAAAACCAAAACCGCGCTCTGAATTGTATTTTTTAATTTTTCCCTCAAGAAACATTGCGTACGCTCTATTTTTATATTGCTTCTATTCTAATAAAAAAAGAGGCTAAAAAGCCTCTTTTCTCATAATATTTAAGTGGATACCTAAATAAAAAAAGGATAAATGTTGTGTATTTAGCGACGGAAGTTTGACAATAATGCCGACGTAATCGAATTATTGTGCTCAGCAATTTTGGTTTTCTTGGTTTTGGCAGGATTCGGATCAAGACGTTCAATCTTGGTCGCTTTGTACTTCCCGTCATTTTCAACGACGATAAATTTCACTTTTTCATTTCTTTTTGGCTCAGCATCGGCTGGATACTCTGAAATATGAAAAAATACATCCCCTTCAGATGTCCCAATAAAACCAAAGCCTTTGTCTGGATTATATTGTTTAACTTTGCCTTGATAGAATTCTTGCTTCATGACATTTATCCTATTTTCTCAATGCGATGATGACAGTATATAAAAATAAAAAAGAGACTTTCAATCAATCCTCAAAATAGCTTCAGGATGAGATCAAGTCTCTTTTAAGAATGTGTCAAAAATTAGTCTTTTTGAACACTACCAAAGATTTTATCGCCTGCATCACCCAGACCAGGAACGATATAACCTTCTTCATTTAAACCTTGGTCAATCGAGGCAGTATAAATGCGAACATCAGGATGTGCCGCTTCTACTTTAGCAACACCTTCTGGTGCGGCAACCAAGACCATAACACGAATATCTTTACAGCCACTTGCTTTCAATACATCAATCGCAGCGATGAGTGAATTACCCGTCGCAAGCATTGGATCAATGATCATAGCCAAACGATTCGCAACATCTGGCACTAACTTTTTATAGTAAGTACGAACTTCCAAAGTTGCTTCATCACGCTCTAAACCCAAAACACTCACTTTCGCACTTGGGATCAGGCTCAGTACGCCTTCTAACATCCCAATACCAGCACGCAAGATAGGTACAATTGTGATTTTCTTCCCTGCGATACGCTGAGTTGAGACTTTCCCTGCCCACCCATCAATTTCATGCTCAACAACAGGAAGATCCTTTGTTGCTTCATAAGTCAGTAACATCGTGACTTCTTGCGCTAATTCACGAAAATTCTTGGTACTGATGTCAGAACGACGTAGTAAACCAAGTTTATGGCGAATAAGCGGATGACGAATTTCTTGAATCGACACGAGTGAGTACCTAGGTAATGTTAATCTTTGTCTATTATAAAGCGTTTTTTTACTCGGCAATAAAAAAGCCCCCAATTTTGGAGGCTTTTTTGTACAAATCAGACGATTACTGTTGTTGAGACAACATAAAGTGCAATGGAGACATGATCTCAGCCTTCAATGCGAGGTTAATCATCGGATCTGGGTAGACACCCAATACGAATACAAGTAATGCAGCAGCAAGCACCATCAAGCCACCCACTTTAGTACCCCAGTGTGCATCAGCATCAATACGTGGTACATCTGGTGGTGTCATGTACATGACAACCATCACACGTAAGTAGTAATACAAACCGATACCACTACCCACAACGATCATTGCAGCTAGGAACCAGTGTTGTGTGGTTACCGCAGCCATCACCACAAGGAACTTACCAATGAAGCCTGCAGTTAATGGAATACCCGCTAAAGACAACATCATTACAGTTAATGTTGCAGTCAAGATCGGACGGCGCCAGAACAAACCACGGTAGTCTGCAAGACTTTGTGCTTCATCAACGTTGTTGTACGGACTAGACATTAATGCAACTGCACCGAATGCACCGATTGTAGTGAGTACATAAGTAATCACATAAACTGTCACACTACCAAGGCTTGCATAAGTCATGCTGATTAAAGCAATCAACAAATAACCAAAATGTGCAATTGATGAATAACCCAAGATACGCTTCAAGTTAACTTGACGTACTGCAAGTAAGTTACCCACGACAATCGACAATACTGCAATGATGGTAATCACTGTCACAATTGACTCAATCAGGATCGCACCAGAAGTGAGTAAGTAACGAACAAATAAACCGATCGTTGCAACTTTCGCAGCCGTAGCCAAGAAGGTTGCCATTGGCGCTGGCGCACCGGCATACACATCTGGCGTCCATTTATGGAATGGCGCAAGTGAAAGTTTGAATGCAACAGCAAAGATAATTAAACCTAAGCCCAATAACACCATTGGTTGTTTGATCGCAGTAAACAATGCCTGAACAGAGTCATAGAATGACAATGAACCTGTATAAGCATAGATATACGCCATACCCATCAACAACATTGCAGACGCAGTCGCTGAAAGTACAAGGTATTTAATCCCCGCTTCCAAAGACTGGCTACGCTGATAGGTATACGCCAACATGCCGTATACAGGAATCGACATCAATTCTAAGCTGATGAAGAATGCTGCATAGTGCGAACTAGCAACCAATAACATTGCACCTGCAACTGAAGACAGCAACAAGATGTAAAGTTCTTCGCGGTTTTCCTTATAGGTCTCGATATACGCATGAGACAAGGTACAGCACGCTAAAGCAGCAATCAAAATCAGGAATTGATAGAGCATGGTAAATGGATCAACCATAAACATGCCCATCACGTTTACTGGCGCAAAGTGCCCAGTAAACGTGGTGTATGCAATAAAGATTGCAGCAAGGTTTAAACCTACAACCGAAGTGGTCGCAATGAGGTTGTGATTACGTTTAATCGCAGTCAACAACATCACGACGATTGCGGTCAGTGCCACAATCATCACTGGAGCTAAAGGCATCAGCTCAGAAAAAGAAATTGTGAAGTTCATGGTTTATTGCATCTCCACATGTTCAAGTTGAGTTGCAGCCTGTTGAACAGTTTCAACAACTTCTTGTACTGGCATATAACTATTTACTAACCACTGCATGCTTGAATGTGACATATCCAAGAAGGTTTGTGGGTAAATACCTAACCAAACTAAGCCGATCACACAGATCATCAAAATGCTGACTTCACGTGCAGATAAATCTTTAAGCGGGCTGGTATAGTGCTGTTTTTGCTCTGGGTTTGGTTCACCAAACAATGCTTTGTGAATCAGGATCAGACCATAAAGACCAGCAAATACCAAGCTCACTGCTGCAATGATAGTGAAAGCTGGATAAGCTTTAAATGAACCCATAAGAATCAGGAATTCACCAATAAAGTTACCTAGACCTGGTACACCAACCAATGCTGCAACAAAGAACATCAGGAAGAATGGCAAGTATTGAAGCTGACCACGAAGGCCGCCCATTAAACGTAAATCACGTGTGTGTAAACGCTCATAAACCTGACCAGACATAATGAACAATGCAGCAGATGACAAGCCATGTGCCAACATCATGATCATGAGGCCTTGGAATGTCAGGATATTACCTGCGTAGATTGCAAGTAAGATGAAACCCATGTGCGAAATAGACGTATACGCAAGTAAGCGCTTCATATCGGTTTGCTGGTAAGCAAGGAAAGCACCGTAGAAAATACCAATCAAGCCCAGAATAATGGCGATATCAGCAAATTGTGCTGACGCTGCTGGGAAGAATGGAATTACGAAACGAAGCAAACCGTACGCAGCTGTCTTAATCAAGATACCCGCTAAATCCACAGAACCCGCTGTTGGTGCTTGCGCATGCGCATCAGGCAACCAGCCGTGTAATGGGAATACTGGTAATTTCACCGCAAAGCCGATGAAGAAACACAGCATGAATGCATAAGCAACTTCAGGTGGTAAGTGGTTCGCAACAGCCAATAAATAGTTGTAATCGAAACCGATCATGCCTGTCATCATGTATCCATAGACAACTAAGCCCAAGATACCGATTAACATGATCAAACCAGCGATTTGTGTATAGAGGAAGAATTTGGTTGCAGCGTAAACACGTGAACGACCATTCGAACCTTTATGACCCCATAACGCAATCAGGAAGTAGATTGGTACAAGCATCATCTCCCAGAAGAAGAAGAACAAGAATAAGTCAATCGCCAAGAATACACCGATCACCCCACCTAAACTCCAAAGTAAGTTTAAATGGAAGAAACCAACATTCTTTTGAATCTCGCCCCATGAACAGCCAACTGCAAGTACACCAAGTAATGCGGTTAACAACACCATAAGAAGAGATAAACCATCCACTGCCAAGTGAATGCTAATACCTAAAGTCTGAATCCATGGAAGATGGAATTCAGCCGCCCAAGTCGGGACTTTACCGCCCAACTCGTAGCTATATGTACCACTTTGCCAAAGTGCAATGCCCAAACCAAAAGTAATGAGCATACCAATTAAGGCAATCCAACGCGGTAAGTGCTGGTCAAATTTATCAACCAACCAGCAAATAAAACCAGCAATGAAAGGAACTAAAATCAGTGCGGGTAAAATTAAATTGTTTTCCATTTTATTTCCCCACAACCTGAATCACGATCAAGATCATCAATAACACCACTACGCCGAGTGACATGCTTGATGCGTATTCACGTAATGAACCTGTTTGACGCGAACTTGTAAAGCTATTACCACCCTTCACAATTGCAGGGAGTACTAACCATAGACCATCAACTGGATCACGACCTAAAATTTTCGCAATCAATAAGTAAGGTTTTACAAATACGATGTCATACAAAGCATCAAAACCAAATGCAGTACGGCAAATATGCGCCAAACCTGAACCCAAAGAACTTTGAGCAAATGATTTAACTGCACCATACGCAAAGGCAAACAAGAAGATACCTACAGCCAGACCAACAAGGGCAACACCACTTGCTAAATGTTCAGCATGAGAAACGGCAGCTTCTAATGTTTCAGGAATCACAAAACTTGGAATATTTGCAGCCGTCAATAACTTGGCAACTGGTGCTTGTAAGAAGTAACCAATACCTGTTGAAAGTGCAGCAAGAATCGCAAGCGGGCCCCAATAAGTTACACCATGAATGGCATGTGCATGCGTTTTCTCTTCGCCGAAGAATACGACCCAGATTAAGCGGAATGTATAAATAGACGTTAAGAATGCGCCCGCAACACCTACCCAGTACAAGGTATTGTAAAGCGGAAGGTTTGCAATGGTCGATTGAGCATATACCGCGCCCAAGATCGCATCTTTAGAGAAGAAACCAACGGTTACGATTGGAAGTGCTGCCAATGCGCCACCACCGATCACGAAACACCAGAATACGAATGGAATCTTGTGACGTAATCCACCCATTTTGAAAATGTTCTGTTCGTGATGACATGCAAGAATTACGGCACCTGAAGAAAGGAACAATAATGCTTTGAAGAATGCGTGAGCAAGCATGTGGAATAAGCCTGCTTGGTACGCTTCAGCACCCACCGCCATAAACATATAACCGAGCTGACTCATGGTTGAGTAAGCCAGAATACGTTTGATATCGGTTTGAACCAATGCGGCAAAACCAGCCACAAGCAAGGTCACTGCACCTGTAATCGAGATGAACTGCATCACTTCTGGTGCCATTTCCATCACAGAGAACATACGGCAGCATAAGTACACACCCGCTGTAACCATTGTCGCAGCGTGGATCAATGCAGATACTGGTGTAGGACCAGCCATCGCATCTGCCAACCATGTTTGCAATGGGATTTGCGCAGATTTACCTGCTGCACCCAAGAACAACATCAATGCTGTCCAGATTGACAATGATGAGCTTTGCGTCATCACAGTTGCTGCATTTTCAACAATGTACTGAATATTCAAAGTACCAAACTGTTGATAAAGCAGGAACAATGCGATGAGTAAGAATACGTCACCCACACGTGTTACCGTGAATGCCTTGATTGCTGCCCAACCATTTGCAGGGTTTGAGTAGTAGAAACCAATCAAGAGATATGAGCACAGACCTACGCCTTCCCAACCCAAGAATAATAACGCAAGGTTATCACCCAATACCAACAACAACATGCTGGCAACGAACAGGTTGAAATAAGAGAAGAAACGCGCATAGCCTTCTTCACCACGCATATACCATGATGCGAAAATGTGAATCAGGAAGCCAACACCAGTGACCATACCGGTCATCAATAATGACAAGCCATCAAGGTGCAAGCTGATACCTGGCTCAAAACCGCCAACACTGAACCACGTCCATAAGTGCTGAACAAAAACGGTTTGACCGCTGCTGGTAAATGCAAGACCAGCAATTAAAGCAAATAACGCAGATAAACCGACTGAACCGACACCAATAATGGCAGCTACATTTTCAGAAAGTTTGTCACGCCCTGCCGCTAAAAGGATAAAACCAATGAGCGGGAATAAAACGGTTAAATATAATGTACTCATCCGCGCATCTCACTAGCAGCATCCACATCCAGATGATGGAAGCGATGATAAAACTGAAGGACGATCGCAAGACCGATACATGCCTCTGCTGCAGCAAGGGTCAGAATCAGGATGAACATGACTTGTCCATCTGGCTGTGCCCAAACACTACCTGCCAAAACGAATGCCAACGCAGCGGCATTCATCATGATTTCAAGGCTCATTAGCATAAATAATAGGTTGCGTCGCACCATCACACCGTAAAAACCGAGTGCAAAAAGGATGGTTGCAACGATCAAACCATGTTCTAAAGGGATGTGTCCCATTATTCTTTATCCTCTTCTGCACCTGGTTCACGTTTGCCTAAGTGGAATGCTGCAACTAGTGCTGCAAGCAATAACATCGCGGCAACTTCTACCAATAATAGATAGTGAGTAAATAGTGCTTGACCGACTGCTTTAGGGCCAACAACTTCTGTACCCATTGGCGCAGAAATTGTGGTGTATTCACCGCCTAACATCCATACAAGGATTAAGCCCAACAAGAAGCTCATGAGTGCAGGATATGCCCATGCATCTGAGGTCAACCATTTGCTTTCCTGTTCGACCGTATCCTGGCCAAGATTCAACATCATGACAACGAAGACGAACAAGACCATGATTGCACCCGCATAAACGATGATCTCAAGCGCACCAGCAAATGGCGCGCCTACGATCATGAAAATGCCTGCAACAGCAAGAAGAGAAACGATCAAACTTAATAATGCATGCACAGGATTGGTGTTAGTCACAACACGTACTGTCGAAACAATGGCCACGAGTGCCATCAAATAAAATGGCCACATCATGGTAATAAGCTCCGTACATCAACTGGTGCACTTTCTTTTTGTGCTTGACCTTTTTCTTTACCGCTTACTGCCATACCAGTGACACGGTAGAAGTTATAGTCAGGATATTTACCTGGTCCAGAGATGAGTAAGTTTTCTTTCTCATACACCAAGTCTTGACGTACATATTCACCGAGTTCGAAATCTGGTGTCATTTGAATCGCAGTGGTCGGGCAAGCTTCTTCACACATACCGCAGAAAATGCAGCGTGAGAAGTTGATACGGAAAAATTCTGGATACCAACGTCCATCTTCTTTTTCCGCTTTCTGTAATGAAATACAGCCAACAGGACAAGCAACCGCACAAAGGTTACATGCCACACAACGCTCTTCACCATCTGGGTCACGTGTTAACACGATACGACCACGATAGCGTGGAGGTGCAATTTGTTCACCTGGTACTTCTGGATATAAGATCGTGTCACGTTTACGCGTTACATGGCTGAACACCATCCATAACGAACGTACAATCGATCCAAAGCCAGCTAGAATTTTATACATTTTGTACTCCCTGCTGTCCTAGGCCTGATTCATCAGAATCACAGCACCAGTCACTAACAAGTTGACCAACGCCAATGGCAAACAAACTTTCCAACCAAAGTTCATTACTTGGTCATAACGAGGACGCATTAACGAACCACGTGCCAAGACAAACATCATCACAAAGAATGCTGTTTTGATAATGAACCAGAATAATGGTGGAACAAATGGAATTTCCAGATTAAATGGTGCAAGCCATCCGCCGAAGAATAAAGTCACGATCAAAGCAGAGATCAATACCACGTTGACATATTCCGCAACGAAGAACATCCCCCACTTCATACCACCATATTCTACGTGGTAACCTTCAGCCAATTCTTGCTCAGCTTCTGGTTGGTCAAATGGATGACGATGCGTGACTGCAACACCAGCAACAACGAAGATCAGGAAGCCTAAGAATTGAGGAATGATGAACCACATATCACGTTGTGCTTCAACAATCTCACGCATGTTGAATGAGCCTGCAATCGCAACTACACCCATCAACGAGATACCCAAGAACACTTCATAAGAAATGGTTTGAGCAGCAGAACGAAGACCACCGAGTAATGAGTATTTGTTGTTAGATGCCCAACCACCAAATAGCACTGCATAAACTGCGATACCCGCCATTGCCATAAAGAACAATAGGCCGATACTCATATCCGCAACGCCCAGTGTAGGGCTTACTGGAATAACCATAAACGAAAGTACCGCAGTTGCCATCGCAACTGCTGGTGCTAAACGGAAAGTCAACTTATCAGCAAACTTTGGCGTCCAGTCTTCTTTGAACATGATCTTGAGCATGTCGGCAACGATCTGGAACATACCACCCGGACCAACACGGTTTGGACCGTAACGGTCTTGCCATAATGCCAAGAGACGACGCTCAATAAATGACATTAACGCAGCAACCAAAACCACCACCAGCAAGATCACAATGGCTTGAATCACTGAATAAGCGATTGGCCAGTTCTCAGCCCAAAGTGGCGTTTGACGTATAATTTCTTGATTCATGAATTACACTCCTACCGCCACAGAAACAGGCTCTGCCAATGAAACTGTTGGTGCCAGACCAATTGGATAACCGATATAACCTGTTGGTAAATATTCGATCACTTGTACCGGTAAGCTGATGCTAGTCTCGCCCGTTTTCACGGTAATACGTTGACCATCCTGAACATTTAAACGTGTCGCATCTTGCTCGCCCACAGCAAACATCGCTTCAGGAATACGAGATTCCATCGCAGGTGTTTTAATGGTGAATTCGCCAGAACCAAAAATATGGTGCATTGGCACAAGACGGAAGCTTTCAGGATTCACAACCACAGCCGACGGCGCGACATAGCTACGTGCAGGACGTTTTGCTAAACGATCGAATAAACGAACACCTGAATCACCACCTTTTAAGTGACCACCCACTTCATCTTGGTATTTGTTCCAAGCTTGTGGTGAGTTCCAGCCCGCAGACCATGCGAAAGGTACCAGTGAAGATGCTGTCTGATTACCCACATAACCTTCCATTGAGAATGTTAATGCCGAATCAGGATCAGTCGGTTGTTTAGGCTCATGAATCGATAACGGCGCACGCATTGCTGTACGGCCAGAGTAACGACGTGGTTCACGCGCAATCTTCAAACCGTGGATACGATAACCCGCATCAGGTGCAACATCTTGAATCGCTTCAAGCACAGGAACATTCTTCACGATGTCATCAATCACATCATCAAGGAGTGTCCAATCCACAGCTTTGCCTTTAAGACCTGTCTCAATGGCATGTAACCAGCGCCAAGATTCTTTGATCGCATATTCAGGTTTATAGTAGCTTGGGTCATACACTTGATAGAAACGTTGTGCACGGCCTTCTTGGCTCACAACAGTACCATCACCCTCAGCAAAACTTGCTGCTGAAAGTACGATATCTGCAAGTTTCAAGGTTTCAGTTTCGCTATGATCGAGTACGATCACAGTTTCAGCCTTGTCAAATGCAGCTTTCACTTGTGCTACTGGTAAACGACGAGTCAAGTCATTTTCAATGACAACGACAGCATCATAATCTTGTGCAAATGCTTGTTCTAAACTTAAGCCACCAAACAGAGCTAAGCCCATTGAGTTCACTTCAGGAACGGTCAATGACAAGCCTGCATGTTCACCAAGGTTTTGCGCAACTTGAGCCGCAGCTTCCATGATTGCAGGATCTTGTAAGCTGGTACCAGAAATAATCAATGGCTTTTTAGCAGCTTTCAAGGTATCCGCAATGGTTTGCGCAAATGCTTTTGCATCATCAGCTAAACCAGCAAGCGCTTCGCCTTTAACAGCAGCAGCAACCGCAAAACCTAAACGTGCGATGTCATTTGGAGACGCAACCACTTCACCTGTTGCAACATCCGCTAAACGGGTTTGCGTTGCAGCAAGGATATAAATTGGTGATTTTGCATCTTGACCAATACGTTGAACAGGTTCAGCTAACCAGTCTGGTGTACGTGTTGCAGCAGCCATTTCTTTGGCTTTATTTTTCGCAGCTTGGCGAACAGATAAAGCCATACGTGGCGCAGTTTGAGTTAAGTCTTCACCCAAGATCAACACGGCGTCATAGCTTTCAATTTCACGCATGTTCGGGTTATAGATACCCTGTGTTTGCATGATTGATGCAGCTAATTCAACCAGATTCTGATCTTTTTGAGACATACCTGTTGAATAGTTGTCTTGTCCAACCAGTTCGCGAAGTGCGTAGTTTGATTCCAAGCTTGCGCGTGGTGAACCAATACCTAAGACTTTCTTACCTTGAAGTTGAGCAATCACCTGATCAAGTGCCTGATCCACACTCACAGTCGCAACAGTTTCACCATTACGGAACTGCGGTTGACGTGGACGATCTTCACGGTTCACATAGCCTGTACCAAAACGACCTTTATCACAAAGGAAGTATTGGTTTACTGAGCCGTTGAAACGGTTTTCAACACGACGGATTTCGCCATAACGCTCACCCGGAGAGATGTTACAACCAGAAGAACAGCCGAAGCATACGCTTGGCGCATACTGCATGTCCCATTTACGGTTGTAGCGTGCTGAATGCGTCTTATCCGTGAATACACCTGTTGGGCAGACTTCAGTCAGGTTACCCGAGAATTCAGATTCTAAAGTGCCTGATTCTGGACGACCGAAATACACCCGTGAAGCATTGGCATAAACACCAAAATCAGTACCGCCAGCATAATCTTTGTAGTAACGCACACAACGGTAGCAAGCGATACAACGGTTCATCTCATGCGCAATAAACGAACCTAACTCTTGGTTATAGTGAGTACGTTTGGTAAAGCGATAGCGACGACGATCGTGCTGTGTCATCACCGTCATATCTTGTAAATGACAATGACCACCTTCTTCACAGACTGGGCAGTCGTGTGGGTGGTTCGTCATCAAGAATTCAACGATCGACGCACGGAAATCCGTTGCTTCTTTGTCTTCAATCGAGATATAGGTATTGTCGGCAGCAGGTGTCATACATGACATCACCAAGCGTCCACGTGTGTCCTCAGGATTCGCATACTGAGTTACCGCACATTGACGACAAGAACCAACAGAACCTAAGGATGGGTGCCAACAAAAATACGGGATGTCGATGCCAAGGCTAAGACATGCTTGTAGCAAGTTTTCTGAGCCGTTGACTTCATACGATTTTCCATCGACATGAATTGTAGCCATAGTCGAATTCCTTAAGCTTGTTCTACGTCTAGAGCTGGAGCATGGGTTTTAACCTTTGCTTCAAACTCGCTACGGAAATATTTAAGTGCGCCCATAAGCGGCTCCATCGCACCTGGTGCGTGAGCACAGAAAGTTTTACCAATCCATAATTTACGAGTAAGCTCTTGTAAATGTTCGATATCTTCTTTCTTACCTTCGCCTGTTTCCAGTGCTTTAAGCGCTTTAACTGCCCAAGGTAAACCATCACGGCATGGCGTACAGAAACCACATGATTCACGCGCAAAGAATTCTTCTAAATTACGTGTAGCAGAGACCATACATTGAGTTTCATCGACCACCATCAACAGACACGTACCTAAACGTGAACCTGCTTTCATGATGCTTTCAGAATCCATTGGTAGGTCAATGTGTTCAGCTGCCAAGAAGTCAGTTGATGCCCCACCTGGTAACCAGGCTTTCAAGGTCAAACCATCACGCATACCACCCGCATGTTCTTCAATCACTTCACGCGCAGTTGTACCGAATGGAAGTTCCCAAAGGCCAGGGAATTTGACTTTACCTGATGCACCATAAATCTTGGTGCCTGGATCTTTTGACTTACCTGCTGAAAGGTTGATATACCACTCAGGACCACGCAACATGATTGCTGGCAAGTTATTGTAGGTCTCAACGTTGTTTACAATCGTTGGACGACCCCATGCCCCTGCAACTTGCGGGAATGGTGGCTTAGTACGCGGATTGGCACGACGGCCTTCAAGCGAGTTAATCAATGCAGTTTCTTCACCGCAAATATAACGACCAGCACCTGTATGAACGTGTAAATCAAAGTTCCAGCCAGTTCCGAGGATATTTTCGCCTAGGTAACCTTTAGCACGGATTTGCTCTAATGCTTCATTTAAGTATTGAGCAGCTTCGATATATTCGCCACGGATGAAGATATAACCTTGAGTTGCCTCTAGGGTATAACCAGCGATCAACATACCTTCGATCAATTGATGTGGAAGTTTTTCCATCAACAAACGGTCTTTAAAGGTACCCGGTTCCATTTCATCGGCATTACAGATCAAATAGCGAGGGCCACCATCGTTTGGTGCCATCAATGACCATTTGATCCCTGCTGGGAAACCTGCACCACCACGACCTTTTACCGTCGCAGCTTTAATGACTTCAAGTACATCTTTTGGTGGCATGCTCAGTGCTTTTTTAAAGCCTGCATAGCCTTCTAGTGTTTCGTACTCGTCAGCATTACGTACTGCATCTTGTTTGCTCAAACGCCAAGTCAGCGGATGAGTTTCTGGATTACCGTCGCCATAAATTGGTTTTGGTTCAGTATTCATACATACTTCTCCAATAACTGTTTAACTGATGACACATCCACTAAACCGTGGGTATCTTCATCAATCATTAAGGTTGGCCCTTTATCGCAGTTGCCTAGACAGCAAATTGGGAGCAAGGTAAAACGACCATCTGCTGTGGTTTGTCCATACTGGATTCCCAACTCGCGCTGGAACGCTTCTGCCAAAGTTTCTGCACCCATCAAGAAGCATGCAATCGAGTCACACAATAAAATCACGTGACGGCCAACAGGTTGACGGTAGATTCGGTTATAGAACGTTGCTACGCCTTCCAGATCTGCCACACTCATGCTGAGCAATTGTGCAATCGCATTCATTTGTGCGTCATCTACCCAGCCATTACGGCGCTGTACACACTTCAATGCATCCAGAGAGGCTGCACGTGGGTATGGGTAATGACCAATGTGATGTTCAATCTCATGGATTTCGTCAGCAGTCAAAATTCCTTCAACATTCACACGTGGTTTTTTATCAGTCAAAATCATCATAATCGTTTACCCCTAGCGATCCACGTCAGCCATAACCACGTCAATGGTCGCCAAATAAATGATCAAGTCAGAAACCAGACTGCCGTTAATCACAGATGGCATTTGCTGTAAATGCGTGAACGTTGGCGTACGAATACGCGTACGATAACTCATGGTTGACTTATCAGAAGTGAGGTAATACGTACTCGCACCCTTCACAACTTCAGTCATAAATGAAGACTCGCCTGCTGGCATTACAGGACCCCAAGATACGCTTAAGAAGTGCGTAATCAAGGTTTCAATATCTTGTAATGTCTTATCTTTTGGTGGTGGAACAGCCAATGGGTGATCCGCTTTATATGGACCAGATGGCATGTTATCCAAGCACTGTTGAATAATTTTCAATGATTCAGTGATTTCACGGAAGTGAACCAAGACACGTGCGTATGCATCGCCTTCATATTCCACAGGAATATCAAAGTCGAAGTTTTCATAACCACTGTATGGACGATATTTACGAACGTCGAAATCAATACCTGTCGCACGTAAACCTGTACCTGTTACACCCCAAGCCAATGCAGATTTAGCATCGTATTGCGCAACGTTACGCGTACGACCAATAAATACCGAGTTTTTAAGTGCAGCAGTGTAGTACTCGTTCAAACGCTTCGGCATCCACTCTAGCAATTCTTTAACAAGTTTTTGCCAGTTGTTTGGAAGGTCGTGTGCTGTACCACCGATACGGAACCATGCTGGATGCATACGGTAACCGGTAATCGCTTCAACGATGTCATAGACTTTTTGACGGTCTGCGAACATATAGAATACTGGTGTCATACCACCCGCATCCTGAATCGCTGTACCACAGAACAATAAGTGGTTATTGATACGGAATAATTCGTTCAACATGACACGAATGACTTGTGCACGCTCAGGAACTTTAATCCCTGCCATTTGTTCAACAGCCATCACGTATGGCATGTTTTGCGCACAACCACCCAAGTAGTCAACACGATCCGTATAAGGAATGAATGAATGCCATGTTTGACGTTCAGCCATCTTTTCCACACCACGGTGGTGATAACCGATATCAGGCACACAGTCTTTAACTTCTTCGCCGTCTAACTGTAATACCACACGGAACGCACCGTGCGCAGATGGATGGTTAGGACCCAAGTTCAGGAACATGAAGTCTTCGTCATCATTACCGCGTTTTAGACCCCAGTCTTCTGGCACAAAGCGTAAGTGTTCTTGTTCGAAATCTTGCTTTGCCTGGTCTTGCATGTACGGCGTATATTCTGTCGCACGCGCAGAATATTCTTTACGTAACGGATGACCTTCCCAATAGGTTGGTAACAAGATACGACGGAGCATTGGATGCCCTGCGAAATCGATACCGAACATATCGTAAGCTTCTCGCTCGTACCAGTTGGCGTTTGGCCAAATATTGGTTGCCGTTGGAATGCTTAAATCATTTTCATTCAACGCAACTTTGATACGGATGTCACTGTTACGCTCAAGCGATAACAAATGATAGAACACGGTGAAGTCAGATGCTGGCAAACCATCGCGGTGAACACGTAAACGCTCATCTACCGCAGACAAGTCAAACAGCATGACATAAGGACGTTCCACTTTACGGAGGAACATAAGGACTTCTTGCACGCGTGCGCGCTCAACCCAGACTGTTGGAAACTCTTCAAAAGTCGCCTGCACGTAAAAGTTCTCACCAAATTTGGTTTTGAGCTCTTCTACGATTGCAAATGCTGGGCGTGAATCAACTGGAGTTGATTCTGGCATAGCAATGTCAGTTTCAGCCATTGGCTTGGCTTCCTATTTAATACAAATTCTGGCAATTTTTCCGATGACCATATCCATCACGGGATACGTCAAAAACTCATCGTTAAAATTATTTAATATCATCCATAGAGCGTAAGTTTTTCACCGCAATACGTTCAGCATTTTTACGGTCACGTTCTGGCATCATCTTTGGCTTATACACAGGCTGAAGATCATCACCAATAACCGCTGAAAGTGGACGGCGCTCTAGTTGAATTTGGTCTTGAAGTAACATCAATGCTTGAATCAATGCTTCTGGACGAGGTGGGCAACCTGGGATGTACACATCAACAGGAATAATTTTGTCTACACCTTGAACCACAGAATAGATGTCGTACATACCACCAGAGTTAGCACAAGCACCCATTGAGATGACCCATTTAGGCTCAAGCATTTGTTCATACAAACGTTGAATTACAGGTGCCATTTTGACAAAGCAGGTCCCTGCAACAATCATCAAGTCTGCCTGACGCGGCGAAGCACGAATAACCTCGGCACCAAAACGTGACAAGTCATGAACGCCGGTTAATGTGGTTGCATATTCAACGTAGCAGCATGAAGTACCAAAGTTAAATGGCCACAAAGAGTTTTTACGCCCCCAGTTCACCGCTGTATGCAACACATCTTCAAGACGTGTCATCATCACACTTTTATTAACTTCTTCCTCAAGAGGATCAGTGACAATTTGACGATCTTGTAATGGATATTGATCGGCATCCGGATTCGCACGGGTTAAAGTATATTTCATCCCGACTTACTCCTGTTCAGATGTTGAGGTAGTCGGTGTTTTAGATTTAACACGACCAGAAGACTGTGCTGGAATATGACCAGTAGGATCGACAACCAACTCTTCAATGTTATTGAATCGGGTAATGTCAGCAATGTTCATATTTGGCGAACCGATATTAGTTTTAACACCAGCAGCTTTACGGCGATCAGAAGGAGCCCAGTTGAGTGCGCCTGTTGAAAGTTCGTAAATCAAACCAATTAATAAAACTAGAATAAAGACTGCGGCAGTTGCAAAACCAACCCAACCGACTTCACGAACTGAAGTTGACCAAGCGTAGAGATAGAGGGCTTCCAGATCGAAAACCACAAAGAAAATTGCAACTAAATAGAACTTGGCAGACAAGCGGATACGAGCACCGCCCGCACCAACTACACCTGACTCAAACTGCTCTTGCTTCGCACGTCCCCATGCTTTACCCCCTAGGAGTAAGGGAACAGTGAGCATAAAAACGCAAAGAAATGTAACGCCGATCACGAAGGCAATAATTGCCCAATCGTATGGAGTAATGGCACTCATGCGGGGATAACTCCTGGCAGGCCTATTTTTAACAAAGAATGTATGTATTGGCCTTCAAATACACCAAACACAAAATTAATCCCGCCAATTGTACCTGATTTCTAATTTCTCATGCTAGTTGAAGCGCTTTAGTCTTTCGGATGATTTTGTCCATAAAGTTACTGATATATACAAGATCATGGTTAATTCACCCCTAGAAATCGAATTATCTAATCAAAGACTCTATATTGATCATTTTTTTCTTTATTAGTGCATCAAAAACATTCATCATTTCTGCGTAATGTTCCTAAATATGGCAGCACGAACTAAATCATTGCATTGATACAAATTTGTGCTGAAAATTTAAACAAAAATTATTCACCTCCCCCTCTATATTTGTATTTATCAAGCGGAGAATCCCTATTCTATTAAACAATGATTTAAACAGGCAGATGAAGCAATTTATCCGACTAAAAGATCACACTGAAATCAAGTTGTCATTTCGACATAATATGTTGCAATTCAGCTAAATACTTTAATTATCTTTATACACAGCTCGAGCAATAGATCGTTATTCTAATAGAAGTAAAGAAGGAGAAAAACATGCATCTAGAATACACACACGACTCGGATTATTTCTTTTTTTCACAACTACTCATGCGTCATATAGAAAGTTATGTTCGAAAACATCCAGATGCTGATAATGCAATTTTCGATTTAAGAGATATCTATGAAGTATTTAGAGAGGATTTTGCCGCAACCACAACCAATTTAGAAAGTATTCTTAATATTGCAGACAGTTATAAAGTTGAAACCTTAAATGGAGATCAGGCACTGATCCAAGGCTATAAAATCGATATTAAAAACAATTCCCTACTGATTGATTTCAATGCCGACGCATTACATGCGCTTCGCTCAGGCAAACCATTGATCGAACCAGATCCTTCGGTTCATGAGTAAAAGTAGATGAATTGATTTAAAAGTTTTTATTTCAATTGAACCAAAGCGTTTATCGCTTTGGCTTTTTTATGGGCTTTAAAACAAAAAAGGAATGGTGCTTGCCATTCCTTTTTCTTTGATTATTTCTTTAAGACTTGCTTATATCGTTTTGCGGGCCAAGTCATGATAAAACGTGCACCGCCCAGATTTGGACTCTGATCAACCTGAATGGTACCACCAAACCAGTAAGCAATACGGCTGACAATCGACAAACCAAGTCCATAACCACCTGAAGCACGAGTACGACTATCATCCAGACGCGCAAAGGCTTCAAAGATACGGGCGCGCTCCTGCTCAGGAATCCCCGGCCCATCATCTTCAACGCAGACATAGGCATTGCCATCGGCACGGATACCACCACTAATACGCACCTTATGGTCACAGTAGCGCACTGCATTTCCAACCAGATTCTGTACCACACGGTGTAGATAGCGACGCTCTGCATCGACCTGCAACGCCATTGGTGGTGCAATCAACTCGATTTCTTTTTGTGTCTTCAGCGCTTCCGTTTCCATTGCCACTTGGTCTAGAACTTCAACCAGTACAATTTCTTCAAAATCGAGAGATGGTGTGCCCTGCTCCAGTTTGGCATAGGTCATGATTTCATCAATCAGGGTATTGAGTGCTTCAATATCCTTATCAATCATATCGACTTGCTGGATACGGTAATTATAGTCATCTTCCTCTGCCAGCATTTCCATCCCAAAACGGATTCGTGCGACAGGGGTTCTGAGTTCATGTGATACCGCACGCATCAATTCACGCTGTGCTTCAATCAAACGCTGAATATGATCCGACATATTGTTATAACTTGATGCCAGATTCGCCATTTCATCGGTTCCTTCAATCGGAACACGTAAAGACAAATCACCTGACTTCATCTTGTTCAAGGCATAACGTACCTGACGGATTTTACGTTCAAGCGGCAGAATCAAACCATAGACACCCAAACTCAGCAAGAATAAGCTGAATAAGGTAATCCCTGCTGAAAGCTGGAATGGCATCCAGTTAAACATCGGCACTGGGCCTAGGATCAGCACTTGTGCAGGATGGTTTGGCATTGGAGATACAATCGAAATGGTCGTGCCACGAACTGTTGCACTGTCTTTATAAAGCAAGATACTTTGATCTTGGCGTAAACGACCAATTTGCTCTGAATCCAGATTAATATCTTTAATATCTGCAATTTCAATCGGATAATAGAAATGCTTTTTGATTCGGTCTAAATATTCACGCTCTTGTCCTGGATAGAAAATTAAATAATCCAGTACAAAAATCGGCAGCGCCTTCATCTGGCGTTCGCCAATTTTATCGACTTTGATATAGAGAAAATGCTTAGGATCGTCTTTTAGACCGATAATGATATAGCCAATCCCATTATTGGCATCATAACGAACCACCGACTTTTGCTCGGCAATGCGCTTTTTCTCGGTACGCGATAACTCTACCCGTTCCGCATCCACATAGTAGATTGGTAATTCCAGCAAATCAGATGCATCGGAAATCCAGTCGAGTTTCTGTTGTTTTTCTGGCTGGCGAGATACCCCCTCACTAATGACATAGGAAATGCCATCGGTCAGAGATTCACGATATTCTTGCGCCCGTTGGTAGTTGATAATCTGCACCAGCAAATAACAAAATGCGGCAACGACAACAACCAAAACCACCAAGCCAGCATAAATACGCAAGAATATGCTGTTTTTCAGTACTCGACTTACCATAAGCTAAATAATTCCAAGCTCATTAAAACCCCGCTTGAGCAGCCTGCTACGCAAGTCCTTAGCAGAAAGGAAAGAATCCCCCTTAAAGAAGGAGGATTCTAGGGATTTAGATCCCGTTGGTTTCTTTAACGAAGAGATAACCTTTACTACGTACTGTTTTAATACGTTTTGGATTTTCTGGGTCATCACCGATTTTTGGACGGATACGCGAGATACGTACGTCAATTGAACGGTCTTGACCGTCATATTCGATACCGCGTAAACGCTCGAAGATATCTTCACGAGACAAGATACGGCCCGCATTTGAGGCAAGTAACCATAACAAGTCATATTCAGCGCTGGTGAAATCAACCAGATCACCATTTAAAGTCACCGAACGACCACCGTTATCAATCACAAGATCATCAAACTCGATACGTTGTGCAACTTCGTCTTCAACCGTTTTATCGGTACGACGTAATAAGGCACGAATACGCGCTAACAGTACGCGTGGCTGAACAGGCTTGGCAACATAGTCATCTGCGCCCATTTCCAGACCCAGTACCTGATCCATATCTTCAGTACGAGCAGTTAACATCAAGATGGGTTGATGATAATGCGGACGAACTTCACGACAAACGGTTAAGCCATCTGCACCAGGTAACATCACATCGAGAACCACTAAATCTGGCTGCTCGCTGATAATACGACGAATGGCACGATTACCATCAGTTTCAACACCAACTTCTAAACCGTTACGAATCAAATACTCTTGTGTTAAACGCGCTAAACGCTCGTCATCTTCAACAATCAAAATCTTCGGTAACTTTTCTTCTTGGCTCATTTGTTGCCCCTAAAATCTGAGTGAATCTGTCTATGAAATCTGACAGATACATTGGTTTATGAATTGCAATATACACACGTTTACATTGTAAACAAGTAGCCGTTCACCAAACTGATACACGCTTACCCTGTTTTGTTATCTTTTTATTAAAATTATGAATTTTAATATATTTTTCAGAATTGTAAGCGTTTTTTCTTCAGGATGGATGTTTAGTATAGATTTTGTGCCAATGTTAAACAATTTGTTTCTTTCTTCGCCTATAACAATTTAAGTGTCTGTTTTTTGACTTATCCACAGAGTTATCTATAAGCCTTTTTTAATGGCTTTGTTATGCTATGTCCCTGTGAATTCAGCAGTTAAGACATGAAAAAAAAATTAGTAAAATGTCAAGGATTGATCTAGTACTAAAAATCCCGTATCTTGTGTTGAAAATAAACTTTAACCACTAAGTATTGTGTTTATCCCTCAAACATCGTGGCATGCTTTTTGCTCGATTCAAACGGTCAATGAACATAAAAATAGATGATAATGGAGCTATGCTGACATGAGCATCATCACTTCTACTCCTGGCCAACTTCAGGTCATTAAGCGCACCGGTGAGATTGCGCCATTTAATGCCGAGAAAATTTCTGTTGCGATTGGGAAAGCATTTCTAGCTGTTGAAGGTCAACAAGGTACTGACTCTAGTCGTATCCATGACCGCATCACCCAACTTACAGAAATGGTTATGAATACATTTAACCGTCGCCTACCTTCTGGTGGCACGATCCATATCGAAGAAATTCAGGATCAGGTTGAATTGGCCCTGATGCGTACTGGCGAGCAAAAAGTTGCCCGTGCGTATGTGATCTATCGTGACCAACGCGCAAGTGCCCGTCAGCAAACTGGTGCGAACCATCACCCTACTCTTCAGATCACCGACAGCAATGGCCAGCTCCAGCCATTAGATCTTGATGCGTTGACTGCAACCATCCAGACGGCAAGCGAAGGTTTGGAAGGTATTGATGTTCAAGCGATCGTTGATGAGACTGTTAAAAACTTATATAACGGCGTAAAAGAAAGCGATATCGCGACGACCATGATGATGGCGACCCGTACGCGTATCGAACAAGAGCCAAACTATACTTATGTGACTGCACGTTTATTATCAAATGAATTGGTGAGCACAGGTCTTGAATTCTTAGGTCTACCTTCAGATACACCTGAAGGCAATGCTTTAGAAACCTTCTTGAAGAAAGGTATTGAGCTTGATCTTCTTTCTGCTGACCTGCTTGACTTTGACCTTGAAAAATTGGCAGCTGCAATCAAGCCAGAGCGCTCAAACCAGTTTACCTATTTAGGTCTACAAACTTTATTTGACCGTTACTTCATTCACTCGAATGGTGTACGTTTCGAATTACCACAATTATTCTTTATGCGTGTATCAATGGGTCTTGCACTCAACGAAGAACATAAAGAAGACCGCGCAATCGAATTCTATGACTTATTGTCTAGCTTCGATTACATGGCATCTACACCAACCCTGTTTAACTCAGGTACGTTACGTCCACAGTTATCAAGCTGTTACTTAACCACAATTGGTGATGACCTGTATGACATTTACGGCGCAATGCGTGACAACGCAATGCTGTCAAAATGGGCGGGCGGTTTAGGTAATGACTGGACACCTGTACGTGCATTGAACTCTTATATCAAAGGCACCAACGGTAAATCACAAGGTGTTGTACCATTCCTTAAAGTTGCGAATGATACAGCGGTTGCGGTTAACCAGGGTGGTAAGCGTAAAGGTGCAGTCTGTGCGTACCTCGAAACTTGGCACTTGGATGTTGAAGAATTCCTAGAGCTACGTAAAAACACAGGTGATGACCGCCGTCGTACCCATGACATGAACACTGCAAACTGGGTTCCTGATCTATTCATGCAACGTGTATTTGAAGATGCGGAATGGACGCTGTTCACCCCTTCTGAAACACCAGACCTGCATGACTTAACAGGTGCTGAATTTGCTGAGCGTTATGCACACTACGAAGCTGTAGCAAAAGAACAAAACATGCTACACAAGAAAGTACGTGCGAAAGACTTATGGCGCAAAATGCTTTCGATGTTATTCGAAACAGGTCATCCGTGGATCACGTTCAAAGATGTATGTAACTTACGTTCACCACAACAACACGTGGGCGTGGTTCACTCATCGAACTTGTGTACAGAAATCACCTTAAATACCAACCAAGACGAAATCGCGGTATGTAACTTAGGTTCGATCAACCTTGTACAACACGTTCAAGGTGGTGTGTTAGACCGTGAGAAGCTTGCTCGTACAGTAAAAACTGCGGTACGCATGCTCGATAACGTAATCGACATCAACTACTACGCTGTTCCACAAGCGAAAAACTCAAACATGAAACACCGCCCTGTGGGTATGGGTATCATGGGCTTCCAAGATGCATTATATGAAATGAATCTTGCTTACGGTTCTGACGCAGCAGTTGATTTTGCTGATGAATCGATGGAAGTGATCAGCTACTACGCAATCGAAACATCAAGCAATCTTGCAATCGAACGTGGCGCTTACTCGACATTCAAAGGTTCATTGTGGGATCAAGGCATCCTACCAATCGACTCTTTAGAAATCGTTGCAAAATCACGTCCAGAACGCATGTTCGAAGTAGATCGCACTCAACGTTTAGACTGGGACACTTTACGTGCCAAAGTTCAAAAAGACGGTATGCGTAACTCGAATGTAATGGCGATTGCACCAACAGCAACTATTTCAAACATTTGTGGCGTGTCTCAATCAATTGAGCCGACATTCCAGAACTTGTATGTGAAATCTAACCTGTCTGGTGAATTCACTGTGATCAACCCTTACCTTGTTCGTGCATTAAAAGAACGTGGTCTTTGGGATACAGTGATGGTAAACGACCTGAAACACTTTGAAGGTTCGGTTCAAAAGATTGCACGTATTCCTGACGAATTAAAAGCAATCTTCGCAACAGCGTTTGAAGTTGATACGCGCTGGATCGTAGATGCTGCATCACGTCGTCAAAAATGGATCGACCAAGCACAGTCATTGAACCTTTATATCGCTGGCGCGAACGGTAAGAAACTTGACATCACTTATAAGATGGCATGGTTACGTGGTCTTAAAACCACATATTACCTCCGAGCTTTAGGTGCGACCTCTGCTGAGAAATCAACCATTAATACGGGTGCACTCAATGCAGTAAAACCAGCATCGGTTGAAGCGCCTGTTGTTGCAGCAGCACCTGCGGCGGTTGCAGAGAAAAAACCAGAAACTCCAGTTGAAGAAGATGGTTTTACGACAGCAGCACCAGTACCAATGGCTTGTTCAATCGACAATCCAGACTGTGAAGCTTGTCAGTAATTAAATCCGCATACGCCCTTCTCACTCTGGAAGGGCCTTGCAAGATTTAAATCTATAGAGGCATAGATCATGTTCCATCTCAGTCATAATTATCAATTTGGTGTGATTGTTCTGATTTGTGCCTTTCTAGTGTTTTATATCCCCCTCGTTTACGCGTTTTTTAAAATACGTAGACAACAGCGTAATCAAAATAAGTCTTAGGGATTGTCAGTGCCCACTGGTCACTTATAAAAAATCAATCAATAAAACTTAATTTTGCTTACACAAATTGAGCGTATAGTAAGGACATCTTCTTGATTGAGATGTCTTCATAAAAGATATAAAGCAACGAAGAGAGAATTGATATGTCTATCCTTAGTTGGGACGATTTTGAAGATGATTCGCAAAAACCGACTGCACCTGAACACAAGTCTGCGCCCATCGACACGCAAAAAACGGTTAATACGCAAGTGGTATCTGATTCAGAGCAATCATCGCCGCGCGTGGCAGCTCCACAATCCGCTGGAACCAGTACCGTGCGATCAACAGATTCAGCCGATTCGCTGGCTCGAGCATCTGCAGCCCTAGAACACCTAGACGTTGCACCGGGTTTAGAAGAACTTGAAATGGGCGCTCAGCGCGTTCAGGTTGATGATAAAGCCATGATCAACTGTCGTGCAGACTTGAACCAGCTTGTTCCATTCAAATACGAGTGGGCTTGGCAGAAGTACCTCGACGGGTGCGCAAACCACTGGATGCCACAAGAAGTCAACATGAACCACGATATCGCACTTTGGAAGTCTGAAAATGGCTTAACCGAAGATGAGCGTACCATTATCATGCGTTCTTTAGGTTTCTTCTCGACTGCCGATTCATTGGTTGCAAACAACTTGGTATTGGCGATTTACCGTCACATTACCAACCCAGAATGTCGTCAGTACATCTTGCGTCAAGCATTTGAAGAAGCGATTCACACACATGCTTACCAATACTGTATCGAATCTTTGGGTATGGACGAAGGCGAAGTCTTCAACATGTACCGCGAGATTCCAAGTGTTGCGCGTAAAGCATCATGGGGCTTGAAGTACACTCAATCTTTAAGTGATCCTACTTTCAACACAGGCACACCTGAAAACGACCAACGTTTACTTCGTAACTTGATCGCATTCTACTGTGTTCTTGAAGGGATCTTCTTCTACTGTGGCTTTACTCAAATCTTGAGTATGGGTCGTCGTAACAAGATGAATGGTGTTGCTGAGCAGTTCCAATACATCTTGCGTGATGAGTCTATGCACTTGAACTTCGGTATCGACATGATCAACCAGATCAAGATCGAGAACCCGCACTTGTGGACTGCTGAGTTCCAAGAAGAAGTGATTCAAATGATTCTTGAAGGCACTATGCTTGAGATCGAATATGCGCGTGACACCATGCCACGTGGTGTATTGGGTATGAACGCAAGCATGATGGAAGAATACTTGAAGTTCATCTGTAACCGTCGTTTAGCGCAACTTGGTTTACCAGAGCAGTTTGCTGGTGTAACTAACCCGTTTGGCTGGATGTCTGAGATGATGGACTTGCGTAAAGAGAAGAACTTCTTTGAAACGCGTGTAACGGATTACCAAACTGGTGGTGCGTTAAGCTGGTAAGTTTGATTAACAACCGCTGAATGACAGTTGATGTGAGATTTTTGACACATATTTCGAGATTGTTACAAATCCCATCAACTACATTAATTAAAAAATAGAGCCTAATGGCTCTATTTTTTATCAGTGAATCAAATCAAAATTTGCTAAATATTGATACTCTTTAGAATCTATAGCAAAAGAAGCCTTTAAACCATCGAAAACTAACTTACCAACTTCATCATCTAAATTTAGAATCACTTGGATAATATTGCTTAATAGAAGCTCGCTTGAGTAAACAGTATTATCAAGCATCTCTATAATTTCTTTATATTTAAATCATAAACCCTCATGCACCTTACTTATTAATATAGCAATATCTTTCGTGATTTCTCTTTGCAAGCCACAATATAGAAACCAAGTATTTACAGTTTTTTGTGGGTAAACTATAGCCCTGTCTTGCTACAAGATCTAAAACTTTCTGATAAACCTTCTGCTTTACTTACTTCAATAGAGAGTAGCTACACTCTATATCAGCAGAAATATCCCTTTCATCTATCCTTATCTTGTTCAACATGCCTACGCCACTGACCTGGAGTTATGCCCTTCCAACGTTTGAAAGCTTGAGAAAATGCTGAGTCATCACTATACCCAGTCCGTACTGCGATTTCATTGATTGATAGCTCGCTATCCTGTAAAAGTTCGCAGGCGAGTTGTTGTTGTACCGAAGCAAATATTTTACGGAAAGATGTTCCTTCTGCTTGGAGACGACGCTTGAGTGTGCGTTCAGAGGTATACAGTAATTTCGCCAGATGCGGTAAATCTGGTACAAGATTTCCAGTTGGAAGGAGTAATTGGGAACGCACCAATTCGACTATGCCATAACGAACTCTTCGGCGCTCTTGCAGTGCCGCACACATCTGCTCCCCTAAAGAGGCTGCTAAGGGATTTGCATTTGGAAGACGCAAATTAAGGTCGTGAGCATTTAGCATCAGAGTATTCCCCTCTGCACCTAACTTCACAGGACAATGTGCCCAATTCATAAACTCATCACATATTGGATCAACCGTTGAACGTGGAATAGTAAGTTCGACCAAACTTAGTACACAGGTCGCACCTGCTACTTCCGAAATTAGGCGAACTGTACCTGCCAAATCACGATGAGCTAGAAAGGATCGAACTGGTTCATCCACAGGCGGTGGTTGGAAATTTGCGACAATGTATTGCTCAGTCTGATGAATGTCGACCTTGGTAAATGCGGAGGTTAGTTTCTGAAATCGCAGCGCTAAGGAAAGTGCATCTCCGACAGTTGCACTACTCATTAGTGCAAGCCCCCAAACACCATATGTGGTAAAGCCGTAACGAAGACCAACTTCCAGACCAAGAAGAGGAGGATTTTTTAATGCCTTGATCAAGTTATTGATCACAAGTAATTCTTGCTCAGCCTGAATCTCGACATTAGGATCAACTAGATGCTCATGAGCAAGTCCAGTTTTGCGAAGTAATACTTCAGATTGAACTCCACGCTCTTCTCCAAATTTAACCAGTAAATTAACACTGGATGGATCACGAACTGTCAGCCAGTAGTCCATCTCCGCCTCTCTTTTGAGCCATTTGGCCTAAATTATAAACTCATTTGGCCTATCTCAACATAGTCGATGTCCCCATATTCATTGGTAAGATTATAAGCACAACTTCTAAGGTTTAAGCCATTAAAACCAATATCTTTGACCTCGGAGTAATAGCCTATACATGTGAATGAGCGGAGATTTTAATGAGCATTGCGAAAGAATTAATGAAACGGGCACTGTTTACACGTCTTCCTGAGAATCCAAATCGAGTTAAACCAGTGGAGTCTTGCAATACAACTATTTTTATTATGCTAAAACGGCAGCCTAATCTACCCCAGAGTGAATTTTTTCAGCAACTATTAACTACAGTGGCTTCTCAAATCTCTAATACGCAAAAAAAACTAGGGTATGTGTCCTTTCGACAATTTCACGATGTCAGCATGAGTGGTGTCCTGATGGCTCCCTTTATTTTTGCGAGAAGCTCCGCAGTATCTCATTTCCTGTGCACAATCAGTGGTGTAACTCCAGCAGCACCTTTTTCCGTTAATTATAAACCGCATTTCGATGCGCTATTAGAGTTGCAATTCGATACCAAGCTTTCATCTCAGCAAATTGAAACACTTAAGAATATAAGTGATTCACTGCATGCTATCGCATCCAGTGTGGTATTGAATGAAAGTGATCGACGCTTCACTGTATATGAAAACGGCAGAAGCGACATTGAGAACCCTGTTCATATTACAGTTTTGACCCGATGCCCACTAGGTAAGACGAGACAGCAGGCACAAGACTATTGGATTGATCAACACGCTAAGCTTGTAGTAGATAACGTTAGTTTAATTTCTATGATTGGCTATGATCAGATTCATACCGTCAGAGAACCGTCACTAAATTTTGAAAATCCTTACGACGGTGTAGCATTTATTACCTATAAAGATATCAAACACTTCCTATCGAACTATACCGCGGGTACGGAAACTCTCAGATTCAACAATACGTTGGTGGTTGATGAAATTCAACTAACCGTAAATTCTGATGTTTTGCTATTACGCGAATATCAGATGAATAACTCAACAACACTTTCAAACTGAATAGAGAGTTTACCAATATGACAACCCTACCAAATCGCCGTGATGTCTATTTTTATTCTCATGGCCTCAAATGCCACGGTTGGTTATACCTGCCTGATAGCAAAAAGCCAGCACCAGTTATCGTAATGGGGCATGGTCTAGGTTCTGTAAAAACTATGCGCCTTCCGGCATATGCCGAACGCTTTTGCGAAGCAGGCTATGCTTGTTTACTATTTGACTACCGTCATTTTGGTGACAGTGAAGGGCAGCCTCGTCAGTTATTAGATATTCAAAAACAGCTTGAAGACTGGCAAGCAGCCATAAACTTTGTTCGGGACAGTGAGGACGTTGACGGAACTAGAATCGTTTTGTGGGGCACTTCATTTGGAGGTGGTCACGCAATAGCTGCGGCTGCGGCCGACAAACGAGTTTCTGGCGTTATATCACAATGCCCATTCACCGATGGTTGGGCATCAAGCATGGCCATAAACCCTATCTCCTCTATGAAAATCATGCCACTCGCTATTGCCGATCAGATTGGCGCTTGGCTAGGTGCCGAACCCAAATACATAGCAACCAGCGGAAAGCCTCTATCAAGAGCTCTCATGACTACGCCAGATGCTCTTTCGGGCTATTTTAGCCTTATGCCCAAAGATAACTCCGTAAAAAACTATGTGGCCGCCCGCATCGCATTAAACATCATGCGTTATTATCCAGGTAGGGATGCTGCCAAGCTCAATTGCCCTGCTTTCTTTGCTGTGTGTTCTACAGATTCGGTAGCTCCATCGAAGGCAACCCTGCGCCATGTACGCAAGGCACCTCAGGGTGAAATCCATATATACGAGGAAGGTCACTTCGACATTTATCTTGGTGAAGCTTTTGAAAAGGTAGTCACAGATCAACTTAAGTTTCTGCTTCGTATAATGCCAGTGTAGTATGTTTAAAAGCAGTCTTTTTTGATTGTTCTAGTACAAATCTGCGCAGCCATACATCTATATTGGATAATAATGTGCGCAGATTTTTGTTCAATAATGATGCATTTCGTAGAATTTAATCATACTTACTATTTTCCCACATTAAAAACTTTTTATTAGATTCTTAATTAAAAGAATTCCATGATATGGGAAAATCTTAACTTATGTGACACAAATTCTTAAAAAATCCTAACTTATGGAGCAAAATCAGTTAAGATTATCTGTCACAAAAAAACTTAAAGCATTTGATTTATTTAACTAATTTTATCTCAAACTATCTGTCATTTAACGATGCCACGTTGTTATCTAATAATAACGTGGCATAAGATTATAAATATCTTATGTTGTATATTATTCTTATCTCAGTAGCAAAAACATTTTTAGATTTTAACCTTTATTTATCTCACGTTTAGATTATTAATAACAAATAACGAGCTTTCGAATCCAATGTCTTACGTTCGCCTTAAATGGTTTTTTATTGTATTAATTCTTACAATATTAGGAATCTACCTCACTATTATAACGGCAGCAAAATATGAGTGGCTGGGCGAAAAGCCACAAAATAAAATTATTGGTAGTGTAGAGAGCCCTTTCCAAAGAGAAATGCAACAATATTGTACAGGCATAAAAATCACTCCCAGTGGAACATGGTTAGTCGCCCGAAGTGATTCCACATATTTTAGTTATGATAAGCCTAGCAAATCTTTCGATCTAAACACATTACTCCCTCCTAAAAAAGCTGACGAGTACAGCAACTTCCTCGGATTCAGTAAAGAGATACCGATCACATACATCTCACGACTTAATGATCAGGGGCATTTCGAAGAAGTCGCACGATTTGAAGGAGTGGGTTGTTTAGTGCCCATATTAAATAGCGTATTAGTCTTAACGGATCTTAATAAAGGTCAACAAGATTATTCAAAACAAACTGCCGTATTCCGTAGTGATGATCAAGGCCGTCATTGGAAAATTCAGAACGAAGGCTTTTTTCCTCAGTTGAGCAACAAGCATGGACGGTTCGTCCTACAGCATATAAAGACAATGCACTCTGGGTATGGAAAGACTTTTCCTTTGAGCAACCAACAGAAGGACTGGCAGCTAATCAACCAAGTGGACTTTATTTTTCTAAAGATCAAGGAAAAAATATAGAAACCATTATGGCTTCTGCCCCTCTTCTATTTGATATCACTTCTCTGACAGATAAATCCAATTTAGCCCCAGACTGGAAGGCCGATGATCTTGGAGAAATAAAAGCTTTTATTACTCAGTTACATGATGATCATGCAATCTTATGGGTAACACAGGTTTTTAGTCGAGCTCTAACTACAGGCTCATTCCAAGTGACGACCCAAGCTAAACTTGATCGAATCAATGATAAATGGGTCATGGGTGAAGTTAAGCGCATTCAGGGTTTAGCAATCAAGAAATTAGCGCAGAATACCCAAGGTAAAGTTATTACCATTCAGAATTATATGGATCAAGATCAAGATGTGATTGCAGAGTTACTCCCAGAAAATTTAAGTTGGAAAATACATGGAACTTTACCCCATCCTTTTTCACCTTTTAATGGTTCTTCATATGTTTATGATATTTGGATAACCCATGATGCACTTTTGATTACCATAATGAGTGAACATATTGCAGCGCGCATTTTGCAACCAAGTACTTGGCGCAAACCAACAAGCTCTGGAGGAACAGTTTCTGCAAATGCAGTCTTTTATTCAAAAGACTGGGGTACATCTTGGCAAAAATTAGCAATTAAAGGCTATCTCAGAGTACTAGGAGTTGAAGCAAACTCTGACCAAGTTTTTTGGGTAGATGGCTCAGTGTATGAGAGTAAAAAAGACACCCATATTTATAGCCATCAATTAAAATAAAAAAACTTATTGAGAAGAGGTCATCCTTGCAATACCTCTTCTCCCGTACCAAAGGTATTACTATCCTCTATCAACCAGCCTACTCCGATACTCCAGCACAATTGCATAAACATTCAGATAACGGATTTTTAAAAATTATTCCAGATTTTTTCGATATTGGATAAAACCAGCATTTATAGCAATGTTGTCATAAAGCCTTCTGGCCTGCTCATTACTTTCATGCGTTAACCAGTAGACACGCGAACATTGTCTTTCAGCCGCTTTTTCATAAACGGCTTCAATCAATTTGCGCCCCAAACCTTTTACCCGCGCATTCGGTACAACAAATAAATCCTGTAAATAGCAATAGTCGCCTATCGTCCATGTACTTCGATGAAAAATAAAATGCACAAAACCAATCAGCTTCTCTTGTTCTTCAATAACCAGACAGTACATCGCTTCATCAGGATCAAGTAAACGAGAAAATGTTTTTTCTGTAATTTGAGGATCGATCTCAACCTGATAAAAAGCTTGGTATCCTTGCCATAATGACATCCAGTTTTGCTGATCTTGCTGGCACAGCTGTCTTAATTTCACTTTATAATTTCCATTTGCACTTCTAATCTTCAAAAGCATAAGCCAACCCTGAACAGAAGGCAGTGCCAATCGGCTTTTTTCACCAGAACCAATTTACTAACGTTATATTTGGTTAAAATGTGACACACTTCTCTAAACCATAAACGAGAGATTTTCCACCACTTTACACAATATAAATACATAAAATAATTAAAAGCGACTTGATTAGTACACTTTGAAACATTCGTTAACTAAAACACTGTCTAATTTAAAGTAAAATTCATGAACTAACTCCTCCAACGTCTGTTTCAAGGCCATCCCTTGACTGATGTGCCTTTATTGCGTCTGTATCATCATTTAAATTCTTTCTCTCTATATCGTTTGTCATATAGAGCGTCATTTAATTTTTAAGGTAAATTGAATGAAAAAATTTTGGAAATATTTATTAGTACTGCTCGTAGTACTAATTATTATTGCAATTGCCTTTCTTTTTAGACCAGTTGCGTCTAAGGCAATTAAAACTGCAAATGACGAGCCGACTGTCGATGTTGTACTCATCGGCGGCGGGATCATGAGTGCCACTTTAGGTACTTACCTCAACGAATTACAACCAGACTGGAACATCCGCATGTATGAACGTCTTGATGCTGTTGCACAAGAAAGTTCAAACGGTTTTAACAATGCGGGTACAGGTCACTCTGGCTTTATGGAAATGAACTATACCGAAGAAAAAGACGGTAAAATGGACATTTCTAAAGCCATCAACGTGGCAAGCCAGTTCGAAATTGCAAAACAGTTCTGGGCTTACCAAGTCAAACAAGGTGTGCTTGAAACGCCAAATACATTCATCAACCCAGTACCGCATATTGCGTTTGTCTGGGGCGACAATGTGAACTTTATGGAAAAGCGTTATGCGGCCATGGTTCAACATCCATTATTCGCTGGCATGAAGTTGAGTGAAGACAAAGCTGAAATTCAACAATGGGCTCCATTGGTGATGGACGGTCGTGATCCTCAACAAAAAGTTGCTGCAACGCGTATGGACGTAGGTTCTGACGTGAACTACGGCGCAATCACCAAACAGTTGATTGGCAACCTCGAAAAGAGTCCAAACTTCAAGCTAAGCACTTCAACAGAAGTCACTGGTATTAGTAAAAATGACGACAATACTTGGTCTGTCGCTTTCAAAGATGTGAAGTCTGGCAAAGTTGATCATGTAAAAACGCGTTTTGTGTTTATTGGTGCGGGCGGTGCTGCAATCAAATTATTGCAAATGACTGGTCTTCCTGAAGCTCAACAATACGCTGGCTTCCCTGTAGGTGGTGAGTTCCTTGTAACTGACAATCCAGCGGTAACTGCAAAACACACAGCTAAAGTGTATGGCCGTGCTGATCTTGGTGCGCCTCCAATGTCTGTTCCACATATTGATACCCGTTATATCGACGGTAAAAAATATGTATTGTTTGGCCCATTCGCAACCTATTCAAACAAGTTCCTAAAAAATGGTTCACAACTTGATTTGCTTGCATCGACCAACAAGAACAACGTGTTGCCTATGGCTGCAATTGGTCTACAAAATGCGGACCTTGTACAGTATCTCGTAAGCCAGGTATTGATGTCGGATGCTGACCGTTTCAACGAGTTGAAAAAATACTACCCTGAAGCAGATCCAAAAGACTGGCATCTACAACAAGGTGGTCAACGTGTTCAGATCATCAAGAAAGAACCGGGCAAACCAGCTAAATTGCAATTCGGTACAGAAATTTTTGCATCTAAAGACAAATCTGTAACGGCGTTGTTGGGTGCTTCTCCGGGTGCATCTACTTCACCTTACATCATGCTTAACTTGCTTGAAAAAGCATTCCCAGAGCAAACCAAAGGTGTGTGGAATGACAAGTTGCACGAGATTGTCCGTTCTTATGGTCAAGACCTTGCCAATGATCCAGCATTGCTTGATCAAATCCGTCATTATTCAAGCTCAACACTTGGCTTGAACTATACGACACCAGCAAACTTGGTTCCTGCGAAAAAAGTCGTAAAAGCTGAAGCTGTTGCTCAGTAATTCTGCTTAGGAATGAGTTCAAAAGGGAGGAGTTTCGGCTCTTCCCTTTTTTGTTTTATTTTTTTCTGTGCCTTTTAAATCTATGCCTTCCGATGTAAGCCCCTCAGCTTTTGCCGCATTTGCCTGTCGTGACTTTAAGTTATTGACCATCAATCAATGCTGCTTAACCTTTGCGGTTTTGATTCAGGAAGTACTAATTGCTTTTCATCTTTATCAAATTACCAAGAATCCACTCATCCTCGGTCTGGTTGGGATCATGGATTTCTTACCCTTTTTGGCGCTCTCTTTATGGGGCGGATATATTGCTGACCGTTTTAATCGTCAGCGTATTTTGCAGATCAGCTTTAGTATTGCCATTCCCCTTTCCATCACCTTATGGCTGTGCTTCGACCTGTTTCAGTCGGATAAAATCACAACCACCATCTTACTGATTTCGACTTTTAGTCTTTTATTTGTATTTGGCTGCATTCGCGGTATTTATAGTCCGTGCTTTAACTCATTACGACCTTTTGTCGTGCCCGAACATCTTTATACCAATGCTGCAACATGGACCAGCATGTGCTGGCAGGCCTGCGGTATCCTTGCTCCCGTGATCGGTGGTTTTTTGCTGGCGCATCTTAATCTGGATATTACCTTTGGCGTTATTGTCGGAT
The DNA here is from genome assembly GCF_014635885.1 of Acinetobacter vivianii. GTDB lineage: Bacteria > Pseudomonadota > Gammaproteobacteria > Pseudomonadales > Moraxellaceae > Acinetobacter > Acinetobacter vivianii. Next base: position 49,589 of record NZ_BMDR01000007.1, on the reverse strand, counting down.
TATTTATGACAGGCAGTGTGGCGCTCTGGCGTTTACAAAAAAGACAATTTCCACAGCTTCAAACTGAATCGATTGCCAAAAGCCTGCAACAGGCACTGCAATTTATTTTTAAAAATAAAATTATTTTCTGGGCCATGTTTCTCGATCTTGGCTCGGTATTTTTTGGTGGCATCATTGCCCTGCTACCAATTTTTGCGCAGGATGTATTACATATCGGTGCCGACGGTTTCGGTCTATTGCGTGCTGCGCCTGCGTTTGGCGGCTTGATCATGATGATGATTCTAGTTCGTTATCCACCCAAACATAAACCTTGGCAGATCATGTTAATGGCCGTTGCAGGATTTGGTTGTTGCACATTGTTATTTGCTGTTACCAGACACCTCTATTTTTCTGTCGCAGTTCTCATTATTATGGGAGCTTGTGACAGTATCAACATTGTCATTCGTCAAACCATACTGCAACTTATTCCCCCCAAGGACATGCTTGGACGTATTGCTGCCATTAATGGCATCTTTGTCACGTCTAGTAATGAGCTAGGCGCATTGCAGTCCAGTGTGATGACACGCTTTTTCAGCGTGGTTCCAGCAATGTTGATCGGCGGCACGCTTTCTTTGCTCTGTGTGGCTTTAACCAGTGTCAGAAGCAAAGCGTTATTTAAATTTCGTTTTTAAATTCTTTTATATCGCTGTTTAGAAAAATCAATGTAAGTCATATGAAACACACTTTGCCCGCATCCTCTGGTGCATCCAGGTTCATTATTGTTTCCATTTTTGTATGGCTGGTACTTTTGTGCCTGCAATCCATCTATATCGTGATTATTGGCGGCAGCGCTTATCTTTTCTGGACCTCTTTTGGCTTACTGATCTTAAATGTACTCAGCCTTCATCCAACCATTTTAAAAAACCGAATTGCCACCGTTGTGACGGCAGCCTTGCTGATTTATCTGGTGCTTAACTCACTGTTTTGCACTTATCTGATTGTCGCATTCTATTGTATTTTCCATTTATATTCCGATGAGTATAAGAATAAACGCTTGATCAAACTGGCAGGCTTATTTCTGATCATGATTATTTTTGCGCTCTATCAAAGCCAGTCCCTACATGAACTAAAACAAAAATATGCACCATATGAAACAGGTGAAACTTGGCAACAACACGGCGCTTTATAAAACTATCCAATAAAAAAACCTCACATAACGTGAGGTTTTTTTATTGCGAATACTAATCTTGCGAATCAGGATACAAAGGACGGTTTCCGGGACTAATGCGGTTGATATGCAAGAAAGTCATGTGACGTTCATACTTATCGAGAATGTCATTAATCACCTGTTCTTTGGTGTATCCCACCAAGTCATTGTCCTGCGAACCTTCATACAGGAACGTTTCTAAACGATAGTAATGTTGCTTACCACGTTTACCACGCTCACTAAAGGTCGGCGCGATATAACGCACAGGCCAGATCTGGTAAACGAAGTTATGCTCTTCTTCGATGTAAATAGTGAGATCAAGATGATACAGCGCATCACTCTCTTCCACTTCACCTTGCGTGACTTCGACACTCATGCCACGCTTGACCAGTTCATCCGCAACGGTCTGAACAGCAGGTTTACATACACTGTCGAGCATACGTTGGGTTTCGCTGCTGCCAGGATGATGCATAACGCGAGACAAACGCTGTTTCCAGTTTAGAATATCAACGTTACCCACCACAGGCGCTGCATTCAGGCTGCGACTGGCTTTACGATAATCTTCTAAGCGCAAGGACTTATACAGACCTGCCATTACCAGCAACATAACAAAACTAAACGGCAATCCCATGATGACCGTGGCACTTTGCAAGGCGGTAATCCCGTTTGCCATCAGCATGGCAACCGTCAATAAGCCAATTGCAGTGGCCCAGAAGATACGTAACCAACGCGGCGCATCATTATCAACATTGGAGAATTTAGTGGTGAAATTACCCAGTACCAACGCGCCAGAATCTGCTGAAGTCACATAGAACAGTAAACCCGTAATGGTGGCAATACCCGCAATAAAGGCAAAGCCTGGATATTGAGCAAGCAAGTCATAGAAACCATGCGCAGGATCGGTCAATACCGTTTGTGCCAGTGCCGTATTTCCATCAAAGATCACGCTATGTAAGGCACTATTACCAAAAATAGATAACCAAGTAATGGTGAACAATAATGGAATAATCAAGGTACCACAGACAAATTCACGGATGGTACGACCACGGGAAATACGTGCCAGAAACAGACCAACAAATGGAGACCAAGCCACCCACCATGCCCAGAAGAACAAGGTCCAGCTATTCATCCAGTCTTTTGGACGGTCAAAGGCAAAGCTTTCCAGTGCCAGACTCGGGAAACGACTAATATAATCGCCAAAGTTTTGTACCAGTGCATTGAGCAAGAATTCGGTATTGCCGAGGAACAATACAAACAGCATCAAGCCAATTGCAGCATAAATATTGATTTCAGATAAAATCTTAATGCCTTTATTGACCCCTGCTGTCACTGAAATAATGGTGACGATTACCGCAAGGCCAATCAGGGCAATCTGAATCCACAGGTTCTCTGGTAAGCCAAACAGTACATGCAGACCATAATTGATCTGTACCACCGCGATACCACAGGTGGTCGCAATACCAAAGATGGTACCAATGACAGCGGCAGTATCGACGGTATGGCCAATCGGGCCATCAATTTTATTACCAAAAATCGGGTATAACGCAGAACGGATGGTGAGTGGCAGATTATAGCGGTAACTAAAGTAACCTAACGCCATCCCGACCAGTGCATACATGCCCCAACCAGTTAAACCATAGTGGAACAGTGTCCACACCATCCCCTGACGAGCCGCCTCAAAGGTCTGACCTTCGCCAACAGGAGGATTCATATAGTGGGAGAGCGGCTCTGCAACCGAGAAGAACATCAAGTCTGTCCCGATCCCTGCCGCAAACAGCATGGCTGACCAGCTCAGTAGACTGAACTCAGGCTTCGAATGTTTTGGGCCAAGTTTGATATCGCCATAACGGGAACAGGCGATAAAGACCACAAAGACCAGATAAAGCGTCGCTGCTAACAAGTAGTACCAGCTAAATTTATCACTGACCCATGCCAGCACCACATTCAGCAAGTGGTTGGCAAAATCGTTAAAAAAAATCGTAACAAGTGCAAATGTTAAAATAAGTAGAGCTGAAACATAAAAGACCACACGATTCAAATGATCTTTATTCGCTAATGTAGAATCATCAACCGCTCTTGGATTATCTGTTGCCATACAATCCTCAGGGAGTTAGAGAACAAAAAGAAAATATTCATCCACGTCTTTCCACTGCATCTTCAATGAAAAGACATTTCTGAATAAAAAATGAAAAATAAAAGTCATTACCCAAATTACAATGTTTCTGATTTTTCAGTTGCAAAATGTGATGGTGGCGTTACTGGCGCTATTACTTGCGGCGGTTGAGGTCGTAAAGCATCCTGCTTCAGGGCTTTGGCTAACCCAAACATATACAGCAAAATAATAACGGAAAATGGCAAACCACAAAGTACCACGGCGCTTTGCATGGAGTGGAAACTCCCTACCAAAAGCAAGCCAATACTGACAATGGTAATGACCACAGACCAGAAAACTCTTAACCAAATTGGCGAATCACTTTCATTGCTACCCCCTTTCGAGGACAGATTTGCGATCATGAGTGTACCAGAACCCACTGGGGTCAAAAACAATACGAAACAAATCACAACAACAATGCCAGCAATATAGGGGTTGAATGGTAAATATTCGAGAAGCTTGAATAGAGATAAAGCCGCATCGGTCAACACCATATCACCGAGTGCTTGCTGCTTTTGATTTAAAATCAGATCAATCGCTGTATTTCCAAAAATCGAGATCCAGGCCAAGGTAAAGCCCAATGGCACCAGACAAACGCCCAGCACAACTTCACGAATGGTACGGCCTTTAGAAATACGTGCGATAAACATACCGACAAATGGCGCCCATGCAATCCACCATGCCCAGTAAAATACCGTCCATGCACCCTGCCATTCACCCGCTTTGGCATTGAAAAGATACATGTCAAAACTTTTACTAATGAAATGATCGAGGTAATCACCCGTGTTCTGCACCAGACCATTGAGTAAATGATTGGTTGGGCCAGTCAGGAATACAAATAACAACAAGGCATACAACAGACGCAGATTGATACGCGACAACCACGCCAGACCTTTTTCAATACCGATGACTGTTGTAATGGTCGCCACAAACATCATCAATAACACCACAGCAATCAGCGTTGTATGATTATTGGGAATATCTGGTACTAAATAATGGAGGCCCGACACCAGCACCAACGCACCAATGCCCAGATTGGTCACAAGGGAAATAACAGTCGCCAGAATTCCGAAACCATCGACAAAATCACCAACCAGACCATAAATACGTTCACCAAAAATCGGATATAACGCAGAACGCAGTGCCAGCGGCAAATCTAAACGGAAGGCAAAATAACCCAGCGTTACACCTAATAAGGCATACAGTACCCAGCCATGAATCCCCCAATGCAGGAAGCTATACATCATGGCATCCCGTGCCGCCTGAATCGTTCCGCCTGTACCTTCGGGTGGTCGCAAGAAGTGATCAACCGGTTCAGCCACGCCATAATAGAGCAAGGCGATACCAATCCCCGCCGAAAAGAGCATAGAGACCCACGCCAGATAACCGAACTCAGGTTTATCGTCATCTCGTCCTAAGGGAATTTGTCCGACACGCGAAAATGCCAGCCAGGCAACAAAACCTAAACACAGAATAATGACCAGCATGTAATACCAGCCAAATAATTTATTTGCCTGCCCTTGCACATAGGTCAGCCAGAACTGGCTTTGGGCTGGAAACAGTACAAACAATAGGCCAAAAATGCCTATACTGATTGCAGAGCTCCAAAAAACAAACAAATTTAAACGTATGGGTTCGGATGGGGATCCTTCATTACTTTTTGACACCATGTTTTTGCTCCTTGCAATTGGTGTATTTTTCTTAAAAAATAATGTGATAAGTCCTAGTGAGTACTTACCTTCTTATCCATAAGAAGCCTTGATTTCTTACTTTACATCTATTCTTGCCAAGCAAAAATTAATTGATTTTTACAGATTATACTTTTTATTGATTGAACGTTCAATCAATAAAAAGTATGATAAAAAAATGTTATGATGCTCTACATTGAGAAATGTTGAATAAAAAGCACCTTGGCAGGGCTTTAAATGGATAAGCATGACAAAGCGTAGAGTAAAACCGGAACATGTGCGACGTGAAGAAATTATTAACGCCGCATTTTATGTGATTTCTGAAGTGGGGTTATCCAATACCACCATTGCACAGATTGCAAAAAAGGCCGAACTATCAACCGGTATTGTGAGTCACTATTTTGGTGACAAGCAGGGTTTAATCAATACCTGTATGCAGGAGATGCTCAACGTTTTACGTCAGAAAACTGACCAATATAAAACCGAAGCAGATCCACATCCAGAAAGCCAGATCAAGGCCATTATTGATTCCAACTTTGATATTAGTCAGGTCAACAAACAAGCCATGCGGGTCTGGTTAGACTTTTGGTCTGCAAGTATGCACCTTCCCGAACTTGGACGTTTACAACGAATTAATGATCAACGCCTGTATTCCAACCTGAAACATTATTTCCTCATGTTGGTCGATGATAAACAACAGGCAAGCATTGCCGCCCGCGGATTGGCGGCTTTGATTGACGGATTATGGTTACGTGGCAGTTTAAGCAGTCATGACGAGTTTGACAGCCAGCTGGCACGTTCCATTGCTTACGATTACGTAAAAACGCAATTGCAATTTGCGAACAAGCCCTTGCAGGAGAAACAGAATGAGTGATGCACAAGTTCATCAATTGTATATCCACGGACGTTATGTCGCAGCGACCAGTGGTAAAACATTTACCAGTATTAACCCTGCCAACGGTGAAGTGATCGCAACACTTCAACAAGCGTCACAACAAGACATTGAAGCGGCTGTTCAAAGCGCACAACAAGGCCAGAAAATCTGGGCTGCCATGACCGCAATGGAACGTTCTCGTATCCTGCGTCGTGCAGTTGATATCTTACGCGAACGTAATGATGAACTGGCTCAGTTAGAAACCCTAGATACAGGTAAAGCCTACAGCGAAACATCGACTGTCGATATCGTAACGGGTGCCGATGTACTTGAATACTACGCAGGCCTTGCGACTGCCATTCAAGGCGAACAAGTTCCGCTTCGCGAATCAAGCTTCTTCTATACCCGTCGCGAACCCCTCGGTGTAGTGGCTGGTATCGGTGCATGGAACTATCCAATTCAAATCGCAATGTGGAAATCTGCCCCTGCCCTAGCTGCGGGTAATGCCATGATTTTCAAACCAAGCGAAACCACGCCACTGACTGCATTCAAACTTGCTGAAATCTATACCGAAGCAGGCTTACCAGACGGCGTATTTAACGTAGTACAAGGCGCTGGTCGTGATATCGGTCAATGGCTAACTGAACACCCAGTGATTGAAAAAATCTCGTTCACTGGTGGTGTCGAAACCGGCAAGAAAGTGATGGCAAGTGCTGCGGGTTCAACTTTGAAAGAAGTGACCATGGAACTTGGTGGTAAATCTCCACTCGTTATTTGTGATGATGCCAATCTTGACCGTGCTGCTGATATTGCAGTGATGGCCAACTTCTTTAGTTCTGGTCAGGTATGTACCAACGGTACGCGTGTATTTGTACCTAAAGCCATGCTTGCTGATTTTGAAGCAGCCGTTGTGGAACGTGTAAAACGTATTCGTATCGGTGATCCAATGGCTGAGCAAACCAATTTTGGTCCACTCACCAGCTTCCCGCATATGGAAAAAGTGTTGTCATTCATCGAGTCTGGCAAACAGCAAGGCGCGAAAGTGTTGATCGGTGGTGACCGTGCCACTGAAGGTGATCTAGCCAAAGGCGCATATGTATTACCAACCGTTTTCAGTGATTGCCAAGATGATATGGCGATTGTGCAGGAAGAAATCTTTGGCCCAGTCATGAGCATTCTTAGCTATGAAACTGAGGAAGAAGTGATTCGCCGTGCCAATGCCACAGATTTCGGTCTGGCAGCAGGCGTAGTGACTCAAGACATTACCAAAGCACATCGCATTATTCACCAGCTTGAAGCAGGTATTTGCTGGATCAATACATGGGGTGAATCCCCTGCGGAAATGCCAGTAGGTGGCTATAAACAATCAGGCGTAGGCCGTGAAAATGGCTTAACCACACTGGGTCATTACACCCGTATCAAATCTATTCAAGTTGAGTTAGGTGAGTATCAAAGCATTTTCTAATGCGCTCACCCTTCACCCTCAAGATTAATCCTATGTGCCACGCTATCACTTGATCTCGCTGGCACTCTCCAGAATACAAAAGGGATAACGATGAATACTCAAGTATACGATTACATTATCATTGGCGCAGGATCTGCCGGAAATGTGCTCGCAACACGTCTGACTGAAGATAAAGATGTGTCTGTTTTATTATTGGAAGCCGGTGGCCCAGACTACCGTTTAGATTTCCGTACTCAAATGCCAGCTGCGTTGGCCTTTCCATTACAAGGTCGTCGCTATAACTGGGCTTATGAAACCGACCCTGAACCACACATGAACAATCGCCGTATGGAATGTGGTCGTGGTAAAGGTTTAGGTGGTTCTTCTCTCATTAACGGGATGTGCTACATCCGCGGTAATGCGATGGATCTGGACCAGTGGGCAACCATGAAAGGTCTGGAAGACTGGACTTATGCAGACTGCTTACCCTATTACAGAAAAGCTGAAACTCGCGACATTGGTGCCAATGATTATCACGGTGGTGATGGCCCTGTGTCAGTGGCAACGCCTAAAAATGGCAACAACGTACTGTTCCATGCAATGGTTGAAGCAGGCGTACAGGCGGGTTACCCACGTACCGATGACTTAAATGGCCATCAACAGGAAGGCTTCGGTCCAATGGATCGTACCGTAACACCAAATGGTCGTCGTTCAAGTACCGCGCGTGGTTATCTAGATCTGGCCAAAGGTCGTCCAAACTTAACCATCATTACGCATGCCACCACCAATCGCATCCTATTCAATCAAAAACAGGCTGTGGGCGTGGAATATATTATTGGTGCAGACAAAGCCAATATGAAACAGGCACAGGCCAAACGTGAAGTCTTACTTTGCGCAGGTGCGATTGCGTCACCACAAATCCTGCAACGTTCAGGGGTGGGTGAAAGTACCTTCCTGAAATCGATGGACATTGATGTAGTTCATGATTTGCCGGGTGTCGGTGAAAACCTGCAAGACCACTTGGAAATGTACTTGCAATATCAATGTAAGCAACCTGTTTCACTTTACCCTGCCCTGCAATGGTATAACCAGCCTGCGATTGGCGCTGAGTGGCTATTCAACGGTACTGGCGTTGGTGCGAGTAACCAGTTCGAAGCGGGTGGTTTTATCCGTAGTTCAGAAGAATTTGACTGGCCGAATATCCAGTACCACTTCTTGCCTGTCGCGATTAACTACAACGGCAGTAATGCGGTAAAAGAACACGGTTTCCAAGCCCATGTCGGTTCAATGCGTTCACCGTCACGCGGTCGTATCAAGTTGAAATCAAAGGATCCGTTTGAGCATCCAAGTATCCTGTTCAACTACATGTCAACTGAGCAAGACTGGCGTGAGTTCCGTGATGCGATCCGTATCACCCGTGAAATCATGGCACAGCCCGCACTCGATCCATATCGCGGTGAAGAAATCAGCCCGGGTAAACATATCCAGACTGATGCTGAACTAGATGAATTCGTCCGTACCCATGCAGAAACAGCATTCCATCCTTCATGTAGCTGCAAAATGGGTGAAGATGAGATGGCAGTTGTAGATGGTCAAGGTCGTGTTCACGGCGTACAAAGCTTGCGTGTGGTCGATGCCTCAATCATGCCATTGATCATTACTGGTAACCTGAATGCCACCACAATCATGATCGCAGAAAAAATTGCCGATCAGATCCGTGGTAAAAAATTGCCGCGTTCAGAAGCAGGTTATTACAAAGCGGGTACAACACCGGCACGCCAAGCGCCGTTACGTCCAATACAATAAGCATGAAATTCCTTTAGGGGATACCCGAGGCTTAGGCTTCGGGTTTCACTTCATTCAGGGAGAAATGATGAAAAAAACCTTATTCGTAATTGCACCTTTCGCTTTTTATTTTCAAAGCACTCACGCAACTGAACCCACCTCACCTTATTCTGCCAATATCACTACGGCCAGCCAATACGTTTCACGCGGTTTCCAGCAAACTTGGGGTAAACCTGCCTTACAGGGTGGACTGGACTACAATCATGACAGCGGTTTTTATGCAGGGACATGGGCATCGACTGTAAGCGATCACTTTATTCGTGATGCCTCTGTTGAATGGGATGTATATACGGGCTATAGCCGTACGATCGGGGATTTTACGGTCGGGACTAAAGTTGCCTATTACTATTATCCAGGCGCAAAAACCACGGCTGACACAGGCAACACCCGCTTTGACTATGGGGAAATCATCCCTGAAATCAGTTACGGTCCGTTAAGCGTTAAATATGCCATTACTTATACTCAAGACTATTTTGGCAATAATTCCGATACGCTAGGCATGGGAAATAACAAACATTCTCGCGGCTCAGGTTATCTGGATGTGAACTGGTATCAACCGATCACACAAGGCTGGTCTGTCAATGCCCATTATGGCAATCAACGCATCAAAAACTTTTCTGCTGCCAACTTTCAGGATGCCAGTTTTGCAGTAAACAAAGAATTGCCCTACAACCTGTCCAGCAGCCTGACCTATAGCAAAGCATGGGATAAAGACGGTTTTTATCAGCAATATAGTAATGGTAATCCAAACGCCAAAGTCTCGAATCCAATTGATTCAACAGTGACATTTTCGCTGACCAAAACCTTTTAAATAAGCAAATATCAATCAAGTTCCCGTAAAAAATCCGCTTTCAACGAAAGCGGATTTTTCTATTTCTGATATTAAGACTTGACCAATTCGATCATTGCCCCCGCACGTTTCGGATCAATTAGAATCTTGGCATGTTGTTCTGGATCACGTAAGGCATCAAAGGCATTGCTCACCCCTTCCAGCCCGACCACACCCGTGATCAATGGCGAACAATCCACTTTTCCTTCTGCAATCATATGCAGCGTGTCACGAAACTCAAGTGGTGTATAACCCAACACATATTGGATTTCCAGTTCCTTATTGATCGCCAATGCAGGTTCAATCTTATCGCTTTGCATGCACACCCCCACGCCTACAATACGGGAGAATAACGGCGCACCTTCCAGAATCTGCTGCATGATCCCAGCCACACCCACACATTCAAAAATCACGGGACGTTTTGGCAATACTCCAAGTTTATCTCCCACTCGCATGGCATTGACCCACGGTAATGAATAGGTTTGAACCTTATCAAAAAGCCCCATTCCCATATTAATGGCTTCAGAGACATTACCCAATAAGCCCAGCTCTTTCCAGTTGCTAAATGGAGACTGCTGTTTAGGATCAATCAAGATATCTGCACCACATTGTTCAGCCAGACAACGACGGTTGGGTGAAAAATCACTGGCAATCACGGTTTTAACGCCTGCCGCTTTCAGCATAATAATCACGCCCAAACCCACAGGACCACAACCGATCACGATGGCAGGTTCATTTTTCTTAATTCGGCTACGACGTACCGCATGTAAAGCCACAGCCATTGGCTCAGTTAATGCTGCACGATCCGCATCTAAACCATTCGGCACTGCAAACATCAAACTAGATTGCACCAGAACCTGCTCTGCATAGCCCCCTGAAGCAGTTGGCGACAAACCCGTCGGAACATAACCCTCTGGATCAACATTTAATAAAGGCATGGCACAAACCAAGGTATCCGCTTTCAATTTTCGACGTGTTTTAGGACCATAATCCAAGACTTTGCCACAAAATTCATGACCAAAAACCAGTTTATCGGAAGATTTTGCCACACCATTAAACCCAACTCGTGCTGCCAAATCATGCATGTGGTCACAGTGATGTTGCATATGCAAATCCGAACCGCAGATCCCGCAACGCACCACCTCAAGTAAGACCTGCCCTTTGGCTGGAATCAGTTCAAGCGAATCTTCAAGTTGCAGTTGAGCGTTATGACAGACCAGAGATTTCATAGGATATTCCTTTTTTGTTTTATTCCAGTTATTCACTTTTCAGCTTGTTCTGATGGGCTGAGGAAATAAGCAAACAACACTCTCCTTAATCCTGACAAGGATAATTGTCAAAACCTATGACCGAAATATAAATATCTTGAATAAATAAGGTCAGCTCCAACTTATATTGTAATTTCAGATGATTCTTTTGCTCAGAACAACACGCATAAGCACTGTTTCAATCATTTTCACAAAGCCTTAGAAAATTATATTCTTATTCAATTCCTATTCGAAATATCACCCCAAATAAAAAGAGCTAAGGCAAATACCTTAGCTCCCACAACTTAGCAATTACTTCCAAGCCTGCCGAATCATATCTACCGCTTTCTCTGCGATCATAATCGTAGGCGCATTGGTATTGCCATTGACCACCGTTGGCATAATAGACGCATCAATGACCCGCAGGCCTTCAACGCCATATACTTTAAGTTCAGGATCAACCACAGCCATATCATCTACGCCCATTTTACAACTACCAACGGGATGATAAACCGTATCGACACGTTGACGTAAAACCTCACGGATTTCATCATCCGTTTTTACATTGGCCGTGAACATATCTTCTTTGATTTTGTCTTGTAAAGCGGGTGCCTGCATCAATTTTTGCGTGACTTTATAACCATCTACCATATCTTGAAGATCCTGTTCATCTTCAAGGAATTTAAAGTCGATGAGTAATGGATCATCTACATGCTTACCGCTGAGTTTGACTGAACCACGTGCGCGTGGATTCAACAAACAGACGTGACATGAAATCCCGTGCCCCATATGCATGGTACGGGCATGGTTATCCACCACGGCGATCACAAAGTGTAATTGCAAGTTCGGTTTATCTAGCTCAGGGCGACTCTTTAAAAAGCCACCACACTCTGCATAGTTTGTTGTAAGCAGACCACGGCGATCTTTACGGTACAGTCCAATCTGCTTAAACAGATCCAGACTACCGCCCATTGAGACGCCAAAAGTGCCATCCATCAGCTTGGTTTTATAGGCAAAGATAAAGTCCGGATGGTCATGCAGGTTCTCACCCACTCCCGCAAGTTCTTTAACTACGGGAATACCATGCTTTTCCAGCTCCTGACGTGAGCCAATACCCGAAAGCATCAGGATATGCGGCGACTGGAATGCTCCTGCCGACAGCAACACTTCCTTGTTGGCTTGTACAATCGTGGTTTGACCTTTATGTTTATATTCCACCCCAACCGCACGACCATTTTCAATCACAATACGTGAAACCTTAGCTTGCGTAACCACATGCAAATTCGGACGTTTTCCTAAATAAGGGAATAAATAACCACGCGCAGCACTCCAGCGCTCACCCTTTTTCTGGGTGACCTGATAAACACCTAAACCTTCTTGTTCAGCCCCATTGAAATCATCATTGAGTGGATAACCCACCTGTTTTGCCGCTTCGATGAAAGTTTTCTGATAAGGGTTATCTGAAAATAACTCACTGACATTTAAGGGGCCATGCTGCCCATGATATTCATTATGGATACGTTCGTTATGCTCTGATTTTTTGAAATAAGGCAGCACCTCTTCATACGACCAGCCCGTATTGCCTAAGGCTGCCCAGTGATCATAGTCACTATGATGCCCGCGAACATAGACCATGGCATTAACCGCAGAGCTTCCACCCAAACATTTACCACGCGGTTGATAACCTTTACGGCCATTCAGGCCTTTTTGTGGAATCGTTTCAAAAGCCCAGTTATTAATTTTAGTGGGAATACTGATGACAGCGGCGGCAGGTGTATTCACAAGCCAGCTATTACCCTCTCCGCCCGCTTCTAATAAACATACCGAAATATTAGGATTCTCTGTTAATCGTCCAGCCAGCACCGAACCTGCTGAACCACCACCTATAATTACAAAATCAAAAGCTGTTTGTGTCATCTCTATACTCTGTTTTTTCTTTTTAAAAAGCGGCAATATTATGCCAAATCTGGCATTTCAATACTGTTATCGTTGTATAAACAAGTTAATACATAAAATGCAAGTTAACGTGATCTCGATCAAACCACAAGCGTAAAATCGCGCAAATCACATGAAGTAAATCGCCAGTATTCAAAATCAGGAAAAAGATTCTTTCTCCAGCTTTTTCTGTTTTAAGTGTTCCACATGCTGTCGGTCTGTTTTCCAAGAAGGCTCCAGCACTTCTTTTTCTATGCGATAACGAATTCTTTTTTGTTTCATCGGACTAATCACTTCTTGATTAAAACCTTTTATATAGTTTAACCATGATTTACCGCGACATACATTTTCAGGCATTTCTGTTTTAAATTCACTCCGTGCGGTAAATACAATAACCGAATGAATATATTCAGGTGCTACAACATCATTTAAAACCGTTTCCAGTACTTTGGTATGTTTATAGTTCTGATGCAAAGGGTTTTGAAACTTATAACTTTTTTTATAAATTTTCTGCGTCCACTGTTTTTGCCGTGCATTGCCAAAAATCCAGCCTGTATAATTTTTGGTTTCGATAATAAAAATCCCATAAGGGCTTATTAGAATATGATCAATTTGTGTGGTACCTTGTTCGTGATCTGGCAGCGTACAATTATTTAATAAGATATATTCCTCACCTAGGTTCTTAGTCACATCGGCTGAAACCTGCATCTCACCGACTTTACCTTTAAAATGCGGTGATTTTAAATAAGCAATCAAAATGAATAGAATAAACATTAGAATGAAATAGAAAAACATATCCCCGACCCCACTTATAATTTTTAAACATTTAACAAAATAATTTTAATAAGTTTTATAAATATCATATTTTAAGATAGGAAAAAATCCAGACGTAAAAAAACCGCTAAATTAGCGGTATTTTATCTCATCTTTAAGATGATGGTCGGAGCAGTAGGATTCGAACCTACGACCCCCTGGTCCCAAACCAGGTGCACTACCAGGCTGTGCTATGCTCCGAAATTGGGGTGAATGACGGGATTCGAACCCGCGACAACTGGAATCACAATCCAGGGCTCTACCAACTGAGCTACATCCACCATCAAAATTTAGTTCTATGTACCAAGCGACCAGATGGCGCGCCTGACAGGATTCGAACCTGTGACCATCCGCTTAGAAGGCGGATGCTCTATCCAACTGAGCTACAGGCGCATAACGATGATAATAATATCAAGCGATACTTCGCCGATCTTAAACTAATGTTTTACAACACTATTTTAAATGGTCGGAGCAGTAGGATTCGAACCTACGACCCCCTGGTCCCAAACCAGGTGCACTACCAGGCTGTGCTATGCTCCGATTTCTCAGCTTTTAGTGTATCGCACATCGTGCGGTACGGTGTGCATTCTAGGCGCGACGCTCTGGAACGTCAACACCTATTTTTCAAAAATATTAAAAATCCTTACCAAATGTATATTTAACAAGCATCTTGATGCTTTTTAACGCTTTAATGAGGCACTAAAGTTCAACATTCGATCTAAAGGCAATTTAGCGCGTTCCGCCAAAGCTGGATCAACGTGTATTTCTTGATCAGCATGCTGTAATACATGCAGAATTCCATCAAGTTCATTCATTGCCATCCAAGGACAATGCGCACATGAACGACAAGTTGCCCCCTCACCTGCGGTTGGCGCTTCAAATAATTCTTTATCTGGCACTGCTTGTTGCATTTTATAGAAAATACCACGGTCGGTTGCCACGATCATTTGCTTATGCGGTAAAGTCTGGGCCGCTTTGATCAGTTGCGAAGTGCTTCCCACAGCATCTGCAATATCCACCACCGATTCAGGTGACTCTGGATGCACCAAAACCGCTGCATCTGGATAAAGCGCTTTCATTTGCGTAATGCCACGGGCACGGAACTCTTCATGTACGATACACGCACCATCCCATAACAACATGTCAGCGCCGGTTTTTTTCTGGATATAGCGACCGAGATGCTGATCAGGCGCCCAAATAATTTTTTCACCTAAACTATCGAGATGTTCAATGATCTCAACCGCACAGCTTGAAGTCACCACCCAATCCGCACGTGCTTTCACTGCTGCTGAAGTATTGGCATAGACCACCACGGTATGATCAGGATGTTGATCACAGAATGCAGCGAACTCATCCACTGGACAGCCCAAGTCAAGTGAGCAAGTTGCTTCCAAAGTTGGCATTAATACCGTTTTCTCAGGTGATAAGATTTTTGAGGTCTCCCCCATAAACTTCACACCAGCCACCACCAATGTTGTCGCAGGATGATCACGACCAAAACGCGCCATTTCCAATGAGTCAGAAACACAACCACCTGTCAGTTCAGCAAGCTCTTGCACTTCTGGATCACAGTAATAGTGCGCCACAAGCACAGCATTGCGTTTTTTAAGTTCTGCTGCGATTTGAGCGAACTTTTCTTGTTTCACTTCTGGGCTAAGGCTATTGTCCTTTGGCTCACCCAAACGATCTAAATGCGCCTGCACAATATTTTTGGCTTCGTTCGCAATTAAATTCGCATCATTCATAAAACGTCTTCTCTATCCTGCGTGCTTGCATTACTGCAAACCTATAACGTGGGTGTCTGGGTGATTATTTGTTGAGAATCACACTGTCCACAAACCAGCTTATAAAAAAAGCCCCACTGTGGAGGCTTCATTATAACGCAAATTTATGAGCGATAATCGGCATTAATTTTTACATAGTCATAAGAAAAGTCACAGGTATAAACCGTGTCTTTTGCCGTACCACGACCAAGATCAATACGAATGGTAATTTCTTTTTCAGCCATCACCGCAGCGCCCGCTTCTTCGGTATAGTCTGGGTTTGCACCACCATCCAGACAGATTTGCACATCGCCCAACCAGACTTGAACCTTGCTACTATCTAGGTTTGGCACGCCCGCCTTACCAATGGCCATCACAATACGTCCCCAGTTTGGATCTGAAGCAAATAATGCGGTTTTAATGAGTGGTGACTCTGCAACACTATACGCCACATCACAACACTCTTGCGTATTTGCTCCACCCTCAACCTGAACCGTGATGAATTTGGTTGCACCTTCACCATCACGTACGATTAATTGCGCCAGACGATCCATGATACGTGCAAGCACGGCAAGAACGTGTTGATAACGCGCATCTTCCTGACGCTGGATTTCAGCGCCACCGGCCAAACCTGTAGCCACAAAGATACAAGAGTCATTGGTCGATGTATCACCATCAATCGTGATGCGGTTAAAGGAATGCTCAACCGTGGTTTGCAATAAACGCTGTACCAGTTCTTGGCTAATCGGTGCATCAGTTGCAACAAAGCTCAGCATAGTCGCCATATTCGGACGGATCATGCCCGCACCTTTACTGATGCCTGTCATGGTATAAGTCACGCCATCCAGTTCGAACTGCTCAGATGCGCCTTTCGGTGTGGTGTCCGTGGTCATGATGCCAGATGCCGCTTCAGCCCAACGATCTGCATTTAACTCATTTAATGCAGGCTGAATGCCTTGAACCAAGCGTTCAATCGGCAATTGTTCACCAATTACACCTGTTGAAAACGGTAAAATCTGGTTAGTTTGCACACCAGTTAATTCAGCTAACTTGGCACATGTGGTTTCTGCATTTTTATAACCAACTGTACCTGTTGCAGCATTGGCATTACCCGTATTGATGATCAGGTAACGTGGTGTATTTTCTGCTAAATGCTTTTTACTCAATTGAACCGGCGCAGCCGCAAAAGCGCTTTGGGTAAATACCCCAGCAACCTTTGATCCTTCAGCAAATTCAAAAATGACTAAATCTCGTCGATTTGGATAACGTACATACGCCTCAGTTGAGCCAATTTTTACACCCTGCACCACATGCATAAGTGGCATAGTTACGTCACCAACAGCCATTTTTAAACTTCCATTCAATTTGTTATGAAAAAGAAAATGAATCCATACCCTACATATGAGACTCGGAAAGGTCATCTACAACCTGCGTAGTATCTGTAATATCTCGTTTCTGCGATAGATAAAAAACAAATGCCACAAGTGAACAGGTTTTGTAGATGACAATGCCTTTGGTTACTTTGGGCGAAACCAAAGTAACTCGAACCGAAGGTTATTCCTATAATTGAATTACGCTAGACAAGATACCGTCTCGTCAGTAATTTATTTACAGTTCAAGTCATAAAATATGTTGATTCATATCTGCTTTGGTAGCTTATTCCAAAAAGAAATGAAAATCGAGTATTAACAATACAGATTATGAAATTTGGCTTTGCTCTAAATTGAGTAAAATCTGCTTCTTATCCAGACCACCCGCAAAACCCACCAACGCCCCACTCGAACCAATCACCCGATGACACGGCGCAATAATCGAAATCGGATTCTTGCCATTGGCAGCACCCACCGCACGCACTGCTTTTTCATTCCCCAACTGAACGGCAATCTCTTTATAACTGCGCGTTTCCCCATAAGGAATATTCAATAATGCTTGCCAAACCTGTTTCTGAAAGGCAGTTCCCTGAAAATCCAGAGGTAAATCAAATTGCTGACGTTGCCCTGCAAAATATTCTTCTAATTGTTGTTTCACTTTATGCAACATTGGATGCTGGCGATCTTCAACCAACTCGGCCAAACGAACCCGTTTATGATCTTCGTTATCCCACATCACCGCAACCAATGCCTGATCATGTGCAACCAGCTTTAATGCGCCAACAGGCGAATCCATATACATATAAACCAGTTGCATCATGTTCTCCTTAAACCATTAATTTGATGAGAGCTTCATCAACATCAAACCTGATACGATCAAAACCGCTGCAATCATCCGCATCGCAGTCATTGGTTCATTTAAGACCATGATCCCGACAATAAAAGATCCAATCGCACCAATCCCGGTCCAGATGGTATATGCCGTTCCTAGCGGAAGTGTACGCATTGACATCGACAGCAACACCACACTTAACACCATGAAAACAATCGTTATGATACTTGGCGTTAACTTGGTGAATCCTTCAGACAACTTCATCGAGTATGCCCAGATCACTTCAAAAATACCTGCCAAAACTAAAATTGCCCACGCCATTTTATTACGCTCAACTTTATCAAGGGTTGGGTCGTCCCAACGTGATTCTTTCGAGGGAGGTCGTCCTCCTAAGCCCAGCAGTGTACTGTAAAATAAACCATGATGTGCGGTGTTATGTATCAACTTAAATGAAATTTTGAGCCATGATCAGCGACTCATCCTATTTCTTTCGTAAGGCTTTTAACCATTGTTCGAAACGTTCAATAAGCTTGGATAAAAACTGTTGCAGCTGGTTCAAAGCAGTTTCATGTGAAGGGTTAAATTGACCTGCATGCGTCTTTTTCTTGGCTGTTGCAAGTTCCAAAGGTTCATAATGCGGCATGGTTTGTTGTAGCTCAGCACCCAGATTTAAGCGCATTAAAGCCACAGTAATAGCCTCAATTGGAACTTGATGATAAAGCGCCAAATGACGGGCATCGACATCAATGCAATGTTCAATGAGCAGTTCCGAAAAAGGAATGAGAGCTTGCCTTACCCGTTGTTGTTCTATATCACTCCTCATATCAGGAATATGATAAAAACTGACATACATGCTGCCATCAAGTGGAATCAGTTCAAGCTGAGAAGTAGATACGCGCTGCGGCTTTTCGCCCGACGAAGGAGCGTGAGTATTTTTATCTCTTATTGGATTGTCTTGTTGTTCTAAAGCCATTTATGCACCATGAATGACTCAAAAAAGATACTGTTAGTATAAACCAACAGTATCTTGAAAAAATGACATTTTAAACAAAATATCAAAACTTTAGCGTAAGTCCTGCACCATAGATCCAACCTGTTTCAGAATCAGTGGCTTCTTGCCAGTCAGTCGCCTTGCGCCCCTTGTTATAGCCATAAGCCACATCAATAAAAGGCATCACACGATTCTTCACAATTTCATATCGGGTTTTAATCCCCACTTCTGCATCGGCAAGCCCTGTTTTGGCAGCGTATTTGGATTCATCTCGCAGCACCCATTGCATTTCCAGATAAGGCTGCATAATCAGCTTTTGTGTGAGCAAGAAATCACGTTCTGTTTCTAGCACAAAGCGCCATTGCTGATCCTGTCCCGCATACAGATGTGCATCGGTTTCAAAGAAGTATTGAGCCATGCCATGTAAACCAATGACACCTTCAAACTGTTCCTTATCGACTTGCTGCTCAGCGTTATAACGGTAATTTATACCAGCTTGGACATCCCAAAAATCTGAAATATTATGGCTATACAGAGCCGCAATACGTTGCTCCGATTTTTCAGACTCAGCCTTAGTATAATCGGCATTGATAAACAATTTATTTTCATCACTACCCACCCAAGTTTTTAATTTAGACTTAAGCGTACCCTTGCCATCTTCATCCAGCAACCATGCGTTATCCAACTGAGTCGATTGATAGATTTGCCCACCATGTTCACGGGTATGGTCGTGCTGCCCATGTTCTGTTTCAGGCGGTTGCTGAACTGTTGTCTGATGTTGATGCTGTGAATGATCCATCGTAGATGAAGCAGCTACAGGCATATTCTGCTGGGAAGACATTTGCATTTGCATCATGGCGTCATGCCCTTCATGCGCATAAGCTAGTCCACTCAACGAAGAAACCATGCCACCGATTGCCAACAATTGTGTATATCGTTTCATTTTAGAAACTTGCTTAGTGATGTGCATGGCTCGCTCCTTGAGATGATTGAACAGGGGCTTGAACTGGAGTTTTTGAATCGTCTACATTGGCAACGATCAGCTTACTCATCATGCCTGCGCTCATGTGATATAACAGGTGACAATGGATTGCCCATTCTCCTAATTCATCCGCAGTCAACAAAGCTGTTACCGTCTTGCCAGGCGGTACAATCACTGTATGTTTATTTGGCATATCTTGCGGTGCCTGACCATTTTCCAGTTGCATAAACATGCCATGTAAATGCATCGGATGCGCCATCATACTGTCATTGACAAATTTCAGACGGATACGTTCACCATAACGCACAGTTAAAGGTTTAAAGTCAGGATCACTAAACTTCTTGCCATCAATGGTCCAGATATAACGTTCCATGGTTCCGCCCAGACGAATCACCACTTCACGTTCTGCTGGACGGCTATATTTTTCTGGCTGGGGTTGCAATGATTGCAGATCAGCATACGTTAGGGCTTTCTGACCTGCTGGGGTTGCTGCATTGGCCCAGCCCTGTACAGTATGCGCGCCTTCTTTTTCAGAAGAGTCCTTCATTTGATGTTGGCGATGCTCCATATTGCTCATGTTCATTTCTGCATGGGCACTATGATCCATTTGCGACATGTCCATATTTTCATGTGAACCATGATCCATGCCTGCATGTTGTTTAGAGGCATCGGCCTGTTTGTCCTGAGCAGTCTGATGTTGGCCATGATCCATCTTGCTCATGTTCATTTGCGTATGCGCGCTGTGATCCATGGCTGATTGCGAGGTTGTTACAGTCTTCGTTTTTTCCTGTGGCATCTGGTGCTGACTATGGTCCATTTCGCCCATTTTCATTTGACCATGCGAACCATGATCCATGCCCATGTCTTCCATGGTTAATAAGGCACGTGGACGTGCTTTGGGAATCTGAACCCTCGTCGGAGTGGTCACCATTTCATTCTGCAATGAGGCAATAGCAAAACCAGAACGATCAATCGACTCTGCTTCAATTTGATAATGTGCCTGTTTCGGTTCGACCAACACATCATAAGTTTCTGCCGTACCAATACGGAACTCATCTACAGGAATAGGCTTTACTGGCTGTCCATCGGCACTGATCACGGTCATTTTCAGGTTAGGTATACGTACATCAAAAAATGACATCGCCGATGCATTGATAAAACGCAAACGTACCTTTTCACCCGCCTTAAAAGCTCCAGTCCAGTTTTGTTGTGGCGTCTGCCCATTCACCAAAAAGGTATAACCCGTAACATCGGACAAGTCCGTTTTCAGCATGCGCATCTGGTTCCACATCGAGCGATCTTGCCAAGTTGCTTTCAACCCTTGTTGCTTGAACTGTTTCCAGACATCGCCAACTGTTTCACGCTGGTTCTGATAATACTCGGCTGATTTCTTCAGATTTGCCATGATCTTGTCACTTTCAGTTTCATGGAAATCAGACAACATCACCACATAATCACGTTCAGCTTTTTCATGTGCTGCGACAGGCTGCTTACCTTTTGGATAAATCACCAAAGGGCCATATAAACCATCCTGTTCCTGCCCCTTGCTGTGCGCGTGATACCAGTAAGTACCATTTTGGCGAACCTTAAAACGGTACTCAAAACTACCATTCGGCTTAATACCTTTGAAACCATTAAAGCCTGGCACACCATCCATGAGCCCGGGTAAAAGCAGACCATGCCAGTGTAAAGAAGTATCTTGATCTTTGAGCTGGTTATGAACATGAATGACAGCTTCATCCCCCTCCTCAAATTCAAGCAGCGGCGCAATAAATTTCCTATTCACGGTAATACGTTGTACGGGTTTACCTGTCACATTGACAGTGCCCTGATTAATATTGAGATGATATTCTTTAATTGCTGCCACACTATAAGGTGCGAACAATAAGCTTAGGCTAGCGACAACACCAGCATATATTTTTGAGCACATGATGATTTCCTAATCTGTTAACTTTAAAAATGCTCACTTCCCTTTTCACAAAGAGAAAGAGCCTGCAAAGACAGATCAGGTTCTAGGAGGGCGTAAAATTTCTTGCCAATAGCCAGCAAGATGCCGAGCTTGGTAGTCCGTATTGATATAAGTACTCAGCTCTAAAAATGGCGAAACGGAAAGGATTGGCGTATTTTGGTCTAAAGCGAAATTGATGCTTTGACAATGTGAAGTACTATTACAATCCTGACAATGCAGATGATCCTGCATTTGTTCATCATGACACTGACCGAGACTCATGCGATCTGCATGTGAGCTTTGCGCTGGATGATGTTGCATCATTTGCTGATCATGACATGATAAGGTTGAAACAGTAGATGAATGATGAGAGTGAACCTCTTGAACTGCTGCAACGGCCGCACTGCTTCCCCCAATGAAAAAGATCATCAGGAATACAAACCACAAATGTCTGTATTGCTTGCGAAATTGCACTAAAGGTTCCTTGTTTCCATCAATTCAGGTGATTGCATATGCCTAGCATAATTTCTTTCTGCTTTATGCACAATGATCTCACGGTTTAAATTCTTATCATTATATTCAACAACAGCATGATTTCGCTGTTTTCTTGGCCTATTCAAACCTCTAAGCCGGCTGCGCAAAAATAGTGCAAAATAAATAAGTTAGCGCATAAAAAAAGGACAAAAGATTGTCCTTTTTTCGTTTTTTTGCTGTGAATATAAACAACTGAAATCATTTTGTTTATTTTAACAACATCTTACCCACCTGCTTATCAACATGGTTATCCACCCAGTTATAAACAAAGTTATCCACAAGCTTATGTGAAAAATAGGATGAAAACACTAAACTTCTGTTGCACCGACTTGAGCCAGCTCTGCACGCATTTGATCAATCACCGCTTTATAGTCTGGTTGACCAAAAATTGCCGACCCAGCCACGAACATATCCGCACCCGCTTCTGCAATCTCACGAATATTTGCTGGGCCAACACCACCATCAACTTCTAAACGGATATCACGACCGCTGGCATCAATAATTTGACGCGCCTGACGCAATTTATCCAAAGTCATTGGGATGAATTTCTGGCCGCCAAAGCCTGGGTTTACGCTCATCAATAAAATCTGGTCGACTTTATCCAGCACATAATCAAGATAATGCAATGGTGTTGCTGGGTTAAATACTAAGCCTGCTTTTGCACCACCCGCCTTGATCAATTGTAAAGAACGGTCAATGTGATCCGTTGCTTCTGGATGGAAGGTAATAATTTCTGCACCCGCTTCAATAAAATCACCAATCATACGATCCACAGGTGAAACCATCAGATGCACATCGATAGGTGCTTTGATACCGTAATTTTTCAGTGCCTTACATACCCCTGCACCAAAAGTAAGGTTTGGTACATAGTGGTTATCCATCACATCAAAATGTACAACGTCTGCACCTGCAGCTAGAACTTTTTCTACCTCTTCACCTAAACGCGCAAAATCAGCAGATAAAATCGAAGGAGCAATCAAATAAGGCTTGGACATGGATGACCTGGCAAACTCTGAGAAAAATGATGAAACGATTATAACAAATTCAGCACACTTAGGGCTGTTACAAAGTCATTATTCAAGCATTGCAAACTTGCAACAACGCGTTGCATCTGGACTATTTTTATCTCGCCTGCGCTTTGCTATGTTAGTCAATGAAATTAGAGGAAGAAAAGCAACATGAATAGCAGCACAAATATCACGACGACTGAAGGAAAACGTATTAGTAAACGTTTGCTCAATCACTGGAAGCATAAGTTTGAAGTTGCAGAAACGGAAACAGAGACAAAAATCTTTATGCCTACTGCAACCGTCACCCTCACACCGCATGAACAGCATTTGGCGGTGCTGATTGAAAACCAGCAAGATGATGTCGCACATCTCGAACAAGTGGTGATCAATCATTTAAACCGTATGGCACAGCAGGAATTTGTGGCTGAATGGCAGCACAATTAAAAAGAAGCTCAAATGAGCTTCTTTTTTATCCCGCTACTTTTTCAAGCTGAATGGCGTGGAACTGTAGATGATCATCGATAAAACTTTGAATAAAGTAATAGCCATGATCATAGCCTTTGTGTAGACGCAAAGTGAGCGGTTGCTCAGCTTCCAGACAGGCTTGTTTAAATTTTTCAGGATTCAACTGAGCAAAAAACTGGTCATCCAGTCCTTGATCAATCAGGATTTCTTCAAATAACCCACCTTTCTGCTGCACCAGCGCGGTCGCATCATGTGCCGCCCATTGCTGCTGATCAGTGCCAAGATATTGGCTAAATGCCTTTTCACCCCACGGGCAAATACTTGGCGCACAAATCGGCGCAAAAGCCGAAACCGATTTGAATTGGTCAGGATATTTAAAGGCTAAGGTCAACGCGCCATGTCCACCCATTGAGTGTCCAAAAATTCCGATCTGATTTTCAGCCACAGGTAACGCTTGTAAAACATGCGCATAGAGTTCATCAACCAGATAAGACTCCATTTGATAATGCTCAGCCCAAGGTTGCTGGGTCGCATTAATATAAAAGCCAGCTCCCTGCCCAATATCCCAATGATCGCCTTGTGCAACATCTTCACCACGTGGAGAAGTATCAGGTGTAATTAAAATCAGGCTGAGTCGAGCTGCCATCCGCTGTGCATGGGCTTTAATCGCAAAGGTTTCTTCGGTACAGGTTAAGCCTGCAAGATAAAACAAGGCTGAACACGCCTTGCCTTCCAATGCCGCAGGTGGCAAATAGACACCCACTTTGGTGCTGCCTTTAAGATGTTGAGACTCAAGTTGATAAATACGTTGCTCACCCTCAAAACAACGGTTTTTTTGCAGTAGCTGCATGTTCATCATCCTGTGTTTTTGTAATGTCTGTAGATGCAATATTTTGTGTCGGGAACAGATACGGTTCAAGCTGTGGCAGCATCAATTCCATATTACGACCGATCGACCATTGCGGTTCAGATGGTTCAACACCTTGTGCCACTTCCCACTTGGTCACAGTTTGCTTAGCCTGCTCAAACGCTTTTTTCATGGAATATTGTTCGCGCATCGCCAGATCAAAAAACGCCCGACCAAAATAAGTATAGTCTGCTTCGTTATTACAGCCAAAAGAAGTTTTGTCTGCCGCAGAAGCCGTAATAATTAAAGTATCTGGTGATTGTAAAGCGGGAATAAAACTTCCTGAATAACACGCTGAAATCACAATGACACGCCAGCGAATTCCAGATTTATCCAGTGTTTCTCTTAACCATTTGGGATCGACCTGATCCAGATTAAGAGGGGCATTTTCAATTTCAAAATGATTACGCTCACCATGCGATGTCATGTATAGAAACAACACATCGCTATCACGATTCATTTGCTGACCAATACGGCGTAAAGCCAACTCCATACTGGTTTTCGATGCGATTGGCACTTCTAAACGCGTGGCTGGATTGTTAATCAGCATAATCGAACGCCCAAAGGTTCCAAACCGCGTATCAAACTGTTCTCTTATACGTTCAATTTCCGATTTGAATACATCCACATAGCTATCACCAGCCACACCCATAAAGTACCAGTGGCTTTGTGCAATATCACCATATTGAATCTGATCCAGCGCCTTATCTAGCAAATGGCTTTGTGCATAGAAGGCATCTTCGGCAAAACTTGGCGGGGTCTGCTCCACTTTCCAGATCGGCTGATCCTTTACTGAAAGCTGCCACACCACCATGGTCGCAATCGTTGCCACAAAAACCAGCGCCCGCTCCCACCAAGGCCAGTTCAAAGCACGAGAAAAGACCCAAATTACAGCCAGACTTTGCCAGACAAATAGCCCAACAAACAGTGGCGGCAGGAAACCGTTATAGATACTGTCAGGAATAAAGTTCAGATAACCATTCGAGCCAAGATACTGAATGATGCATTGTAAAAGCAGAATATTGGTATCGAGTACTAGCCACAGTAATGCAGGCACCAGCATCAAACGCGGCTGATTCATCCGTTGTGAAAGAAAAATACCGACAATAAGGGCAATAAAAGGCCAAAGTGCGTAGCCAATCAAACCTTGAGCATTGAACTCCCCCATTTGACCTGCCACCAACCAGCTATAAAGCGAGTTGGTACAGCCGCCGAGGATACCCCAGAGAATCAGCTGGGTAATAGAAGGATGAACAACCTGTAAGGAACGGCGAGACCCGAGGAACAACCACATTCCAGCAATTTGGTTACTTTTAAAATCATGCCAGAGATTAATGGACGGTTTGAGGTCTATCATAAAATTCTTCGGGAGTTTCTCTTTTCAAGCCTAAACTGAAAATATGCCATTCTAATGATTGAATGTGCAGTACTTTTCCTAAAAGACGCAATGCGTGACTGTAGTGTAAGCTCGACAAGAATTTTTTAGCAATCATGCTTTTGCACTATATCACAAATCTTTACCGAGCATTGACGCAAGCCAAACAATCATTTGAATCTGATTTAAAGTTAACCTTTTGGAAAATATGCATCAAAACGACAAGCATCACCTAACCATTGGTGATCAGGGGTTTGATCCGCCAGATAAACCGCATGTCGTGGTCGTTTCACAATCACCCGTTTCGCGATCTGGTTGGCCAAATGCAAGAGTTGATCCCCAAGATCCATTTCCCCATCTTCAGGCAACAACATATGTAATAACTGCATTTGCTTCTTGACCTGAGCCTGTTTCTTTACTGCTTGCTGGTTCTGATCGCGTTGTGGAAACATGGGATCAAGATACACAACATCGACCTGCTCACCCTGCTGGACTAGTTGCTGTAAATAGCTATTCGAATCTGCATAGATCAGTTCAATACGCGACATGAACGACTGTAAAAACGGATCTTGCTCGGCCTGTGCTTTGGTATATTCCAGCAACACAAACAGGATCGGATGTCGCTCAACCAGTCGTACATCGGCTCCCAAATAAGCCATCAGTAAACTGTCATGACCTAAACCAGCAGTTGCATCGATCAAGCTTGGCTTTTCACCCAGTTGGCATGCTCTGGCAATCATCTCTGATTTTAAGCTGGCTCTTTTTAAACGGGAAATCTCGGCACGCCAGTCAGGTTGCATTTTCATCCCGTTGGCAGCAAGGCTAAGCCCATCGCTATCGATGACCAAAGCCATTTCAGGATTCAAACGTAAAAAACGGGCATTAATCTTTTCAACAGCTTGACCATTCAACTGAACATTCAATTCAGCCAAACGGCTTTTCAATTGCTGAAATGCTTGTTCATATTCCGTTTGATACCAACACTCCATCTGCATTACCAATGCACCCAACCTGTCCACCACGTCGCTAAAATAAATAAACCAAATACAATTCGATAATAAGCAAATGCCGTGAAGTCATGCTTAGACACATAGCGAATCAAGGCACGGATGACAACCAAGGCGGAAATGAAAGCAACAATAATACCGACGGCTAAGACCATCATGTCATTGCTATGCAATTCATGGCGCATCTTGTACATATCCAGTAAGCCAGCGCCCATCAGTACAGGGATTCCCAAGAAGAATGAGAATTCGGCTGCGGCTTTACGAGATACACCTAAAAATAATGAACCAATAATGGTTGAACCTGAACGTGAAGTCCCTGGAATCAAGGCCAGACACTGGATCAAACCAATGAGCGTCGCCTGTTTAAAACTAAGATCATCCACTTCTTTGGTAACGATCTGATGTGGTCGACGTTCCGCCCATAGAATAATAAAACCACCGACAATCAAGGCAATCGCAACAGTAATCGCATTAAATAAATAGGCTTTGACCACATCACCAAAAGTCAGGCCAATAATTACGATGGGAATAGACGCGATGATCAGGTTCAGACTCAGACGGCGACCCTGCTCTTGTCCAGTGAGCGCGCCAATCAGCGCTCCCCACAATTTACCCCAATATTCATAAATAACAGCGGCGATTGCACCGATCTGCACGGCAACAGCAAACATATCTCTTTTTTCAATCGTCCAGAAATCGAGAAGTTGTCCGGATAAAATGAGATGTCCTGTACTTGAAATGGGCAGGAACTCGGTAATCCCCTCAACCAAGCCCATAATTGCTGCTTTAAATAGCAATAAAAGATCCATAATTAACCTTAATTCGCCTTACCTTGTTCTGGAATTTTTTTCCACGCATCATCACGTAAATACACAGGCAGCGCATGTTCAGCATCGACCCATTTTTGCTGTGCCGCATAGCTTCTGGCAATCACAGCAATATCTTGTGCTGTTGCCTTAATCTGTACCAGTGCCGTGTTTGGAATGGAAACCTCAGCGGAGTCTATTCCAGTTGGCTTAATTAATTCTGAACCCGAACCAATCGGCGTAAATTTGCAATAAGCAGAAGCTTGCTCATAATTTAATAATTTTTCTTCATCCATCGCCTGCATCATGCCCTGCTCATCCAGACAGAAGTTGGCGATATAAACTTCCTGCATGCGTGCGTCGAGTACAGCTGTGACTTGCGTTAAACCCGTAACACGATAAGCCGCTTGCGCCAAGGCCTGCAAACTAGAAACGGGGATGACGGGTAAATCCTGAGACCAAGCCAAAGCCTGTGCAACGGCGGCATTAATACGCACCCCACTAAATGAACCTGGGCCGCGACTAAATGCAATTGCTGCCAAATCAGCAAGTTGAGTTTTGGTTTGTAATAAGGCTTGCTCGGTTAAAGGCAAAATTGTTTGCGTTTGTGCTTTCGGCCGATCATCCAACTGAAAATAGAGTTCTTGAGTATCATCAATTAATGAAACAGAACACTGCTCATTTGCAGTTTCCAATGCCAGCAACTTCATGCAAAAACCTTAACCCAAAAGAGATAAAAAACGTCGAGTATCATACTCCACTCAAACGCGATAGGCGAGTTCTTGGCTTTTTTATCTCAATAAAAAGCCAAGCATAAACTTGGCCATATCAAGACTTCATTTTCAAATAGGCGTTAAAAAGTAAAGGGTTCCAGATTTAAAAAGTTTTTATAATGCTCTGCATAATGCAAGGCACTTAAACGCAAACGTGCAGCCCCTTGTTCATCCAGTGTTTTCACTACTTTTCCGGGAGACCCCATCACTACAGAATTATCTGGAATAACCTTTCCTTCTGGAATCAGCGCATTGGCACCAATAATGCAATTCTTACCAATCACGGCGTTATTCAAAATAACCGCATTCATGCCAATCAGCGAATTATCACCAATGCTACAACCATGTAACATGACCTTATGTCCAACCGTCACATATTCACCAATAGTCAATTCAATACCAGCATCAGTATGCAACACGGCATTTTCCTGAATATTCGAGAAATCCCCAATCCGAATCACACAATTGTCAGCACGGACCACTGCACCAAACCAGATACTCACTTGCCGACCAAGTTCTGCATGGCCAATGACGGTCGCTGTTGGCGCAACCCAGCCATCCCAAGGTTCATGTAAAGCTTTCGGACTCAATCCCTGATAGGTATACATCATGATAAAAAACTCTTAAAAAAATTAGAACTTTGCAATCCCAAAGTGAGGGGGATTCACGAGAAAAGGCCAGCTTTTTTGATAGCCCAATCCATATTGAAATAAAGACACCAACATACGCGCAGTCAGCCCCCACACCACTTCACTATCCACTTGCATACTCGGGAAATATAACGATTGTCGAGCCAAACGAACTTCGTAAGGCAAAGGAGGTGCGTCGATGAGTTCTTGTAATGGGACAAAGAAAATCCGATCAATTTCGGTCGGTTGCGCCACCAGATCTACCTGAGCAGGAATCAGCCCCACGATTGGCTTAACAGACAAACCACTGCGTGCCCGCTGAATCGGCAGATCGCCCAATAGTTTGACATCAAAAGGGTTCAGTGCAGTTTCCTCTTGCGCTTCACGCAACGCCACAACAATATTACTGGTATCACTCGGATCACGTTTGCCACCCGGAAAGGAAACCTCTCCTGCATGTTGAGACAACTGCATCGAACGGCGCGTGAGCAAAACTTTAGGCTGACTTTCTTGTGTAATCGCAATTAATACAGCAGCATCCGCCTGCTGGATTCGTTTGGAAAAACGCAACCGTTGTTGTAAAAGCGCGATTAACGATGGTTCTTCCATCTCAATTATCTCTTGTTCTCATTTTCCTTAATCAGCATCATAGCCGAATTTTTAGCTGCAATCATAGATCATGATGCGAAGTCATAAAAATTCAGTTATGCTGAGTTATCTCTACGGCTGATGATAACTATGAGCTTTTGCGTTGCGTGTGGACATCAAACTGAAGCAAAAATTCCACTTGGTGATCATAAATCACGATTGGTCTGCACACATTGTGGCAACATCCATTATGAAAATCCCAAAGTCATTTGCGGTGCATTAGCCCTATGGGACGATAAAGTTTTACTGTGCCGTCGAGCCATTGAACCACGTTATGGTCTCTGGACTTTACCTGCGGGTTATATGGAATTATTTGAAACCATGGAACAAGGTGCAGCACGCGAAACCAGAGAAGAAGCTGAAGCCGAAGTTGAAATCGAACAACTCTATTGCATGTACAATATCCCGCGTATCGGACAGATCTACGTACTCTTTAAGGCCTTATTAAAACAAGGACAGTTCGGTGCAGGTGAAGAAAGTATCGAATGCCGCTTATTTGAAGAACATGAAATTCCATGGAAAGAACTGGCTTTCCCAAGTGTAGAACAAACCTTACGACATTATTTTGCTGACCGTAAAAGTGGACAATTTCCAACACATTTAGAAACGCTCGGTACACGTCTGGACCATACAGGATAAATAAAAAAGACCGCATAAATGCGGTCTTTTTTATTTTGCTGCCAATCAAGATTTTATCTTGATGGAGTTACACGCTGGAATTTTTTGATCTGCAACCTTAATACTTGCGGTACCCGTATAACGCTTAGCGATGGCACGCTCTGCATCTGTTGGTGCGATCAATTTACTCTTATCTGTGTCTTTATGATCATAGATGGTGATATAAGACGTCAGATAAACTGCATGCGTATTCAACCATGAAACTGTTTTATCAGAGAAGTTGGTCAAGTTAATTCCATTTGCTTCGCCATTCAACAAGTTATACACATTGATTTTTGCACCACTAATATTTTGTTTGTTATTTAGAGATGTAAAGTTTAAACCAAGTAAAATCCCCTCAAGTACGCCAAATTTCGGATTTGAGAAAATCATACGAACAGTTACGGATTTGTCATTACTTGAAGAGTTTGCACCACCCGTTGTACCAATTCGATATTGTGTTACACCAAACTCATCTAAATATGTACCATCTGCCTGTGGTTCAGCTTTAGCACAATTACCTGACATATCTGTTGCGGTTGCATCTTTTTTGATATCGGTTCGGATATCACCACGTTCATCAATCAGAATACCCAAATCTACAGGAGCAATGCTGGCATCCTGAAATCTAAACGTCAGGGTTGCATAGAGCGGAAATGCGTAACGTTGTTGAGGTTGAACGTTGGCTTCTGTCGTAAACACATCTTTTGCCAGGTAACTTGCCGAGTTAAATTTAAAGATATCGGTTACACCCTTATATGTTAACCCATCAATCTTTTGCTGCCATAAACCCAGATCTTTCGCATTAGTAAAGGGATCTGTACTCTTCGCTTTGGTGAGTTGACGATAAACAGCTTCTGTACTCGCGATATTGGTTCCATTAATCAATTTACCTTGTGTGATTAATAAGTCCTCAGAGGCATTATTATTCAACATAAAACGCAAAGGCTGTTCAGGGTTAATCTCTTGATTAATTACATTAAACCAGTTTTTTTGTGCCTGAACCTGCATTTTCTCTGGTTTAGCGCTTCCAATTAATGCAAGTGGTGGAGCGACGACATTATTGGTGATAATCGGGTTGCCTCGCCATTGTTGACCATAGCCAAGAATATAACCTTGACGATCTGTAAGTAACTCAAACCGCCCCATTAAATGGCGTAAGTTCGCGCCTTTTCCATCTGTAGCATTCAGACAGTCTGTATAAAGGTCTCTGTTACATCCAAACAGACCATCTGGGAATACGCCACTTCCTTCATTTGGCGTTTCGATGACAGCACCATTACTTCCCGCCTTAAATAGAGGTAACTCCGCATACCATACCCCAACCTGACTTAAATTCAGTAATTGAGTAACCAGAGCAAAGGCTTGTTCATCCGTAATTTCACTCACATCCAGCCAAGGTTTCAGAATCTCTGCATATGCCCCGCTACTGAGTTCATTTACACCAACATCCTGAGATATTTCCGCAAGCGTATTTTTCTTTTCCTTTGTGAATTCAATTTGCTGAATATCACCAATCACATTACGTTTGTCAGCAACACCCTGACTCTGAAGAATTTTAATAAGCGCCATTGCCACGCGTATAGTTTCGTCATCTTCACTTACACTTGCGGGCGTTTTTCCAGTTAGCCCCATTGCTAAATCAATGATACGAATACGGGAATAAGCGGCTGTTTTAAGTTTGGTAATCTTATCTAATTGCACTGAACCTAAATTAATTTTGCGGGCGCTGGTCTCACCTTGAAGATAGAAAGTAATCGTATCTCCCAACTTACAAGCACCCGTAGCAAGATTGCCTTCCATTTTTGTTGAAAAATGATTGAATTTATCTGAGCTACAATCGAAATTAAGCCCTGCGATCGGATAATCCAGTACAAACTGTAAGCATGTATCTTCTTTCACATTACAACTGGTATTTGAAGTGACACCTTCAACACCTTTGGTTGGATCTTCATTAATCTTGGCACTTTCACCACCACAACCATATAACATTAGTGCAAGCGTAGATACTGCAAAAGGTAATAATATTTTCTTATTCATACATTTCAATCCTGTTAATGCTTACTTTAAAGCAGAGATCCTTATCTGGCCTTGATTTGATAATTCGCTTTCAGGCACATCAATTGCAGAAGCGAGTGGCGTCATCATCATATATTCAGCTTTTGGTGGAATTTTTATCACGCCTTGAATCGCTGAATGTTGCAGCAATGTTGTGTTCAGCGAGTTATTTTTAAAACCACTTACGGCCTCCTGTGCACAGCCTTTTTCATCTAAAAAGACGACCAACGGCCAATAATAAACAGGCTTTTCATTACTTGAGGCGTAAGAAGCAATTTGCATATATTCTACGGAATGATCTAGCTTGACCACTTCATACTCAAACTTTTCTTTTAAGGGCTTTCTCGGCCAGACACCAACTTCTTTTTTAGGCGTTAAAGTCTTAATTGATTTCTTATAATCCTTTAAGAAACAACGATCATTTTCAAAAGTTGCCGCCAAGTCCTCAGCAGATAAACGTATATAAGTACTCGATAAAACGATCGGTTCTTCAGGCTTAGGATTTCGATTCAGCAATCTATTGAGCATCGACTGGTTTACACCTTTTTTACGCTCAATTGTTTCCATACGTCCAGTTCCATCAGGCATTGTATAAAAACGTTTTTTGCCATCGAGATTAAACTCTTGATCTTCTAAATATTCATTATTTACGTATTCTACTCCATCAATTTTAGAAAGCGGCGCTGATGTAGAGCTCTCAACATTCACAGCATCACTAGATTGTTGACTTGGTACCACGACTTCTTTCTTATTCGGCTTTTCTGATGTTAAAGATGGTTTAGCCGAAATAGTAGGCTCAATATGAACGGGGTGAGATTTTTGTGATGACGTCACTGTTGGTCGTGCTGTTTCTGCCACAGGTGGCTGTGGTTGCTCCTTTTTAACCTCAACTATTTTTTTCACTTGCTTGGATGGTTCAGGTACAATGACAGGAGGATGGGAAACACTTGCATCGGTATTTTGTTTTTGTATTGAAGATTCTTTAGGCACGACCATTACAGCAGCTGGCTTTGAAGACACAGCCACTTTATCTTGCTGCTTTTTGTCCACCACAACTGTTTCTACTTTCTCAACCTGTGTGACTTTTTCTTGCTTTTGCTGAACTGGTATCGTTTTTACAGGCTGAGATTGTTTTTTCTGAGGAATAATCATTGGCCGACCATCTGGGCCAATGATTGTATAGAAACCCTCTTCTGCATACACAGCTCCCCCGCTTGACAAAGCAACGAACAAGGTCACGAGCAGAGGCTGTTTAATCATTTTATACATTACCATTTTGTTCTGTAGTTAATGCCAAGTAAGGTGACTTTGGTATTTGTTTTTACATTTAGGCCTGCATAAGGGTTTAATAAGATAT
The DNA here is from genome assembly GCF_014635885.1 of Acinetobacter vivianii. Taxonomy (GTDB): domain Bacteria; phylum Pseudomonadota; class Gammaproteobacteria; order Pseudomonadales; family Moraxellaceae; genus Acinetobacter; species Acinetobacter vivianii. Next base: position 15,464 of record NZ_BMDR01000007.1, on the reverse strand, counting down.
TACCCACCCCTGTCTGATTCGATAAACTACTGGTGTTAGCTGGAATATCATCACGGCTACGCAAGAAACCTAAGGACAAATCCAGATCTGTGTCCTGATCAAAACGATAACCAATACCTAGACCAAATAGCTGTGCATTATTAATCGGTACCATGGTATTTCGTTTGTCATCTGGAATAGAACTTGTACGAGGTTCATATCCCATCCGTAATTTCAAACGATCTGTCGCAGAATATTCAAAACCTATGCCCCAACGCCAAGAAGACTGGAAGCGTAATGGTAAAGCTAAGGAACGGTCTGTCACATCGTTGGAAAGTAGTTTGGCAACTTTAAGTAATGAAATTTGTCGGTCAAATTCAAATCTAAATTTGTCCCAAGCCGAGAAGTCGGTCCAGCCTACGTCAAAATTCATTTGCAAGTCTGGGAATATTTTATATTTAATCCCTGCTTTAAAGTGCTGAGGATATTTGAAATCCATCGCAACCAGACCAGATTCCACATCTGGAACATAGCCAGGTAGGCCCAGAATCGCAGCAAGGATTTGTCCTGTTGCAGAAGAGTTTAATCCAGCAACCAACTGTTGTGGCGCTACTGCATTATCAATTAGATATTTACCTTTTAAGCGCATTTTGGCTTCACTTTGATACACCATACCAAAGCTAAAGTCATCAGTTGGCTCCCAAAGTAGGCCCAAGTTATAGCTTGGACTTAAGGACTGTTCTAAGGAAACGTCCATGGCACCCATTTTATTAAACGGGTTCATTCCTTCTTTAGCATTACAAATACCGAATAACAATAAATCGGTAATGATATCGCCGTTGTCTTTAAATGGCCGACAAACGACCTCATCGACCATACGTAATACACCGATCATTTCATTCGGGAAACGTAAATCCGTTTTTAGGGCAATTGCCTGATAGGACATGCCGAATGAAGCACCGAGTGATAAATGATCATTCACCTGATAACCAAAAGACGGCGATAAATAAGTAATACGCTCTAAGGCAACCTGTTGCCCCATATAGTTACTCGGGTTGCCATCTTCTGCACCAAAACCAGCCACTAAAGGTGCATAAACCGCAGTTGCATAAGTCACTTTTGAACCAGGCGGCTTATATGAAATACCAGCAGTTGGTGCGACTAATGGGGAGTTAGGCCCCAAATCAACAATTTTCTTGAGAATCGGAACGTAAATACTGGCATATTCTACATCCCCGTGCACTGTACCTTTAAAGTCTGTACAGATATTAGAATCAATTTCGGGGCCATCATTACAAACCAATGGATCATCCGAGTAACCAAAAACGTTGTAACCAGCAGGTGCCGAATAATCACGTTTAATGGCAAAATTTGCCAAAATCCCTTGTACATCAGTTTGTAAACCCTCTAATTTCGCAAGTGCTGCTGGGTTAAAATGCACAGCACTAATGCCTGGTGGGTCTGCTGTTACAGCATTCCCTAAAGCAAGCGATCTTAAGTCTACAGATAAGTCTTGTCCTAACTGTGCATTGGCAACAGTAGATAAACCAGCAAAAAATACGGCTATCGTTAAAGGACATAATTTAAGGTTTTTCACCATTACATCTCCTTAACGAATTTTTTTGCCAAAACCTATAATATCAAGTGGGAAAGATAGGCCAAGTGACACATCTGGTGCATCTTCAGTTAAGCCAATACCAACCGTACCATTTACAATCGTTTCAGGAGAAACACGAACCCCTAAAGCAAAAGACAGCATGGCACTACTCTGATCCCCAGATTCGTAACTCTCACCATTTGAGAAATAGAATTTTGCGCCTGTATTGAAGCTTTGTTGATACGACATGGTCAGTGACACGTCATAGTTAAATGAGTAGGCAAAACCAAAAGCAAAGCCACCACTCACACCTGGATCAAAACTCTCTAATGTTCTTCGACCTCGAGCTTGGTCTAAGCCAGATTCTTTAAAACCATAATTGACAGATACAGAACTAAATAATACAACTGGATCAATGTACTTACGGGTACTTGCACCAACACCAGCCGAATAATAGCCCTTACCAGTTGAAAGTTCATCGATCCCGATTTCATAAGGACTGTCGCCCGTTTTGGTCGATAAACTACCAAATAATACTAAAGGTAAGCGCCCTTGTTTTAAAGGAAATGGTTCCCAACGTGCCCCAAAGTTGATATCCCCCAAGCCCGCTGCAGTTTTATCTTTTAATAATTCTTTTTTTGCTACTAAAGGTAAAGATGCAGATAAGGTTAAATTATCCATTAAACCGTACTGCACCGTAAATGTATTGGTTAAGGTATGGTTTGCATCTTCTTCAAATCTTAGGTTATTTAAGCTTCCATCCTCCATAGAGGCATCGACACGAGTATCACGATAATAGGTGTAATCAATATCATAGTAAGATGAAAAAACACCTTTTTTGATTAGCGAGTACTGACGCTCATTCGAGGTAAAGACTTCTTGCAGGTTGGTTTCTTGAGTTGCATCTGTTTCTTTTTTCTGCAATGCACTCGCCGCTTGATCAGCCTGACTTGTTTCAACCGCTGGAGCAACGGGACTCGCCGTCGTCTCTTCCACAGACGGATTGGTCGGCTCAGGGCTTACAACTGTTGCTTCATCTGTTTGAGGTGCTGTAGATTCAACTACAGGTTGCTGTTCCTCTGCTGCGTAAAGTGTTGATGTGATTGCGCCTAAACTCAACGCCAACACAGTCATCTTCATCCATGTATGATTCATTTTACTTTGCATCCTATTACATTAATTTTACTGATTTTTATTAACTATTTCCGCTTGTAATATAAGCGCATATACGTCGTAATTGGTTGATTGTAAGTATCTGATGTAGAGTTCGTATCCAATACTCGGCGCATTGTTGAGCCCTTGTCTGCAAGTTTCTCAAACTGTTGCGTTGGATATTGAATGTCAGCAAGCGCATATCGATTTACAGTTGCATCTTCCACATGACGCATATCGGAATCTTGAAGTGCCAATAAATTCTTTTGGTACTGTTGAGGTATATCAACAATAAATAATGTATTGTTATCCCAGATTTCTTTAAATCGAATCTCGTCAAAACTGATATTGCCTAAGGCTGGGTCAGCGACATAAACTCTTCCATCTTTATATGCTTTATATACTACAAAATGTTTAAAACCCGCATAGGTAATAGGAACAATTGCAGGTTGCTTCAAAGCAGTTAGATCAGAAAACTCGCCACGGTAACCACCACTTGTTAGCCCCAATGCTGAAACGAAACGTTTCATATCTAACAAGGAGAAACTACGACGCTCGATGATACGTTGATACTCACCATATTGAAGCAAACCGGTCATCGTCTGTTGTTCAGTCAAGCGCAAACCACCATAACCATTTAATAGCGTAGTTAAGGCTGCAGATCCGCAACTATAGTCGTAAGCTTGACGTACAATTCCCCTGAATTGATCTTCAACAGCAGGCTTAATCACCACGGCTTCGCGATGATTACGAGTAAATGAAGGATTACGGGAATCGAGAGTTTCTGTGTAATGAACAGTCCCCTCTGGCTTTTTCTCAATTTCAAAGGCTTGCGTTGTAAAGTAATACATCAATGCTGAGCCTAAAGCGATCTCTAACATAAGTCTCTTTTTCTAACTATGGCACAACTTGCCTTATTCGTTTTATTTTAGTGTTTAAAAACACTACATCCCTGTCTGTTGAAGATACCTTTTTTTATAGAAAAAAACAGCTTTTTTTTAGTTTTTTTTGACGAAATGTAATGAAAAATAGAATTAAGTAAAGTTTTAATAAACTATTGTGATCATCACAACATTTCTTATTTTTTGCTTTGATTATCGATATTTAAAATAAAAAAAAGCGCACCATGTGCGCTTTTTTTTGAAGGAAACTTAGTGACCAGAAATTGTGATCATAGAACCTTTCACGTTTGCTGTACCGTTGTTGTAGTAAGTTTGTAGACCTTGTACTTCAACGTCACCAATTGACTTAGCTTCACTGCTACCTAAATGTACACCTTTGATGTATACATCAGTTGCTGGAGTTGAATCACCAGAACCTGTAATGATACGTAAATAACCGTTATTTGTACCTTCTTTACCCACCACACTTACTTTTGCATTGACAGTTAAGTCAGCAGCTGATGCATCAGAAACTTTGATACTATCAAGGTAGATTTGACCAGCAGCACGGTTACCCGTAGTACCATCACCTGTACCTTGTTTAGTTGAACTATCTACGATACCAAGATCTTGAAGCTCTAAACCACCTTGCATTGTTGTATTCAATACAATCATTGCACCTTGTGGAGCAGCACCTAATTGGATATTCGCACTTGTTAAACCAGTTTTAACAGTTAAGCCTGATAAAATTGCATTGTAGTTTGCATCATCATTACCACGACGCACTGAAGTTGTGCTTGCAGCATTTGAGCCAGATACACCAATTTCACCCACGTAAATATCTAGACCAGAAACTGCCGCAGCAACGTTCAGGAATGCACCATTTGTACCCGTACCTTTGTCTGTATCAATCACTAAATCAGCAAGGTTATGAGATGCTAAAGCACGAGAAGTATCTAGCGCTGTACCAGCTGCGTTCATTGGCGCTGTAATTACAATACCATTTGTCGCTGTAGCGCCAGTACCGTTTCCTTTAATGACGATCGCACCAGCTTCACCCGTACCACCAGCAGTTGTCGCTAAACCATCGTTATCATGAATTAAAACTTTTTCGATTTCGATTTTAGAAATACCGATACCGATATTAAGACCATCTTGACCTGTTGCAGCGCTTAGTGCAGCATCATCCATTGACTGCATAGCCATTGCATTTGCGCTAATCGCCATTGAAGAAACTAAAACAAGTTTAGTAAACATTTTCATTGAGCACTCTCCCAAGAGCATTTATTTTTTGACTTTCACTACTCTAAACTGTCCACGGTCGTTTTTTTATTAATGACAACTAGAACTTCCAATCCTTGAGTAGTTCGCTTAGCAATTACTAAATTACCTGTTTGTTATTTTATGTTCAACTCCTGTTAACCGCTTTTTGAGCACAACCCGACAAACGGCATATAAATCACTCAATTAACGTTTTTTTAGCATTAGCTCATAACCACATGTAATTATTATTTATTTTTAATTTTTATCCTACATAATCAAAGATTAATTTCTACTCACTATCCGTTTATCCACTCCCAATAGTGTTGTTACAAGTGTAAACAAAAACTCATTCTTAATCATTAAATTGATTTTAATATCAATCAGACTAACAAAGCAAAAATCAGTTCTCACCCTTTTCCCAAAACTGCTGGTTTTTCATCTCATCGGGCCATAAATATCGGTCGGGATTTTTTGAATGTAGTACAATTCCTCCCTCCAAATGTATCTGCAAGTATTTCCGTTTTTATGTCATATTTTCAGCAAAAGCTTAACACGCAACTCACTTCTGCATTTGACCTTCTTGCCCAGCTTAATGAATTAACGGGTCTTGTTTATTTATATGACCATCATGTCCCTGTTATTGCGTTTTTACCCCAAGAGTTTCTCATTTTCCAACAATCAGAATTAAAACAATTTCATCAAACTCAATTTAATCAATATCAAATAAGATTAGAGGCTTCTTCACTTACCGCTTTTTCAACGTTTAAATCTACGCCAAAGTCATCAAATACAGCAGCTTTTAGTGGTGGCTATATTGGCTTTTTCAGTTATGACTTTAGTGCAAATCAATTTGTTGAAGTGAATGGACGCGATCAACCTGATTTTTTCTTAGGTCAGTATTCGACTTTTTTAAAGTTTGAGAATAATGCTTGGTATTTTCACAGCGATGATCATCAGGCCGAACTCATCTTTAAGCAGATCTCTGATCTCATCAATCAACCTGTTCAAATGCCACCAGCACTTTGTCTACTTGAAAAGTGCCAAGCCCGTTGGTCAAAACCAGAATATCTAAATGCTTTTCATCAGGTACAGGAATATATTAAAGCAGGCGACTGTTATCAAATTAATTTAACTCAAGAATTTACAGCATATGCGCAAGGGTCACTTTTAAGTCGCGCCAATCCATTGTGGGAACTTACCCACGCACCTTATGCCGGCTATCTCAAAATACAGGATTTTGAACTATTAAGTTGTTCGCCTGAATTATTTATTGAGTTTCAGGCCAACAAAAAAATTAAAACGCGTCCAATCAAAGGCACAATGCCGCGCTTTGATGATCCCCAACAAGATCAGATATCAAAAGATAAACTCAGTCACTCTGAAAAAGATCAAGCTGAAAATGTCATGATTGTAGATCTTTTACGTAATGATCTCAGTGTCTATGCTGAAACAGGTTCTGTTGAAACTACCAAACTTTTTGAAATTGAAAGCTTTAATCAGGTTCATCATATGGTGAGCGAGATTACAGCGACCTTAAAAGCAGACATCAATCCCATGCAGATGCTCTTATCTGCCCTGCCTGGTGGTTCAATTACCGGCGCACCAAAGATTCGGGCCATGCAAATCATTGAAGAACTCGAAGGCGCTCCGCGTGGTGCCTATTGTGGTAGCTTAGGCTATTTTAATTTCGATGGTACGGGCAGTTGGAATATTTTGATTCGCAGTATTCAAAAATATCAGGACCAATTATCGATGTGGGCGGGTGGCGGCATCACAATTGCGTCTGATGCGGAAGCCGAATATCAGGAATGCTTTGATAAAATTTCTGCCATGCTTGATTTGCTCAATACATGGCAGGCTTCTGAATAGCAAACCTCAATACAGATTTATAAAATTTGCGTTTTAAGGGTATCCACTAGACGCTGGTTTTGTTCATCGGTACCAATCGTGATACGCAAAAATTGATTAATTCGCGGCTTATTGAAATAACGCACAATAACTCCCTGCTCACGCAATTGTTGAGCCAGTTGAGCAGCGTCGTGTTGAGGATGCGTAGCAAAGATAAAATTGGCTTTCGATGGCAATACATCAAAACCTAAAGAACTAAGATCACTCACCAGTTTTTCTCGGCTTGCAATCACTTTGGCACATTGCGCTTCAAAATAAGCTTGATCTTCAAATGAAGCCACCGCTGCAGCAATCGCAAAACGATCGATTGGATAAGAATTAAAACTATTTTTGACTGCTTCAAGTGCCGCAATCAAATGTGCTTGTGCAATCGCAAAACCAACACGTAAGCCTGCAAGTGAACGTGACTTCGAAGTGGTCTGACAAACGACTAAATTCTCATAGCGACTGACCAATTGCACCGCTGACTCAGCACCAAAATCGACATAAGCTTCATCAAGCACAACCACGCGATCTGGATTTGCCTTGAGTACCTGCTCAATCTCATCTAAACCAAGCGCGATACTGGTTGGCGCATTTGGATTGGTGATGATAATACCGCCATTTTCCTGTTCATAATCCGATACATCAATTTCGAATTTTTCATTCAAAGGAATTTGCTTGGTTTGTGTTGCAAAGAACTGGCTATAAACAGGATAAAAACTATAAGTAATATCTGGATAAAGAATCGGCTCTTTCTGGATAAAAAAAGCTTTAAAAATATGTGCCAATACTTCATCCGAACCATTGCCGACAAACACTTGAGCCACATCAACCTGCTGCTGCTTGGCAATTGCCTGTTTTAAAGCGGTTGCATCTGGATCTGGATATAGACGTAAGGCATCGGCTTGTTCAGTTAAAACTGCTTGTACAGCCTCCACCACTTTTGGTGATGGCGGATATGGATTTTCATTGGTATTGAGTTTAAGTAAGTTCTGAATCTTAGGCTGCTCACCCGGTACATAAGGTTCTAATTCGCGGACCTCTGGACTCCAAAAACGCATTTGTTCTGCTGTAAACGTCATTGTTCTACTCTCATTTATCCTAAAAAAGGGGCTAACTAGCCCCTATCAATCTTTGAATCGGTTATTGGTAACGATAACGGGCTGAGCGCGCATGAGCATCAAGATTTTCTTGCACTGCCAGAACATCGGCTGCTTTTGCCAAGCTTTTCACACCCTCTTCAGAGCACATGATCAAGCTAGAACGCTTCTGGAAATCATAAACACCAAGTGGTGAAGAAAAACGTGCTGTCCCCGATGTCGGCAAGACATGGTTTGGCCCCGCACAATAATCACCAATGGCTTCTGGCGTATAACGCCCCATAAAGATTGCCCCTGCATGACGAATGTCCTGACTCATCAACTCAGCATCATCAAGACACAATTCCAAATGCTCTGGTGCTACCTGATTAATCAGTTCAACCGCTTCTGCACGATCTTTTACCAGCACCAATGCACCGCGATTTTGAATCGAGGTTCTGGCAATTTCTGCTTTTGGCAATTCACTTAAATGTTTTTCAATCGCTGCTTCAACTGCATTTAATAATGCTTCATCTGGGGTAATGAAAATAGCTTGCGCAACGGTGTCATGCTCGGCTTGAGATAACACATCCATCGCTAACCATTCAGCATTATTTTCACCTTCGGCATAGACTAAAATTTCCGAAGGCCCAGCAATCATATCAATACCGACTTGTCCAAAGACCGCACGTTTTGCGGCTGCTACAAATCGATTACCTGGTCCCGTAATTTTGTCAACCGCAGGAATAGTTTGTGTTCCATAAGCCAATGCTGCAACAGCCTGCGCACCACCGATGGTAAACACACGGCTCACCCCTGCCAAATAGGCTGCTGCTAATACCAATGGATTCAACTCACCATTTGGCGCAGGAACCACCATAATAATTTCAGGGACACCCGCGACATGTGCTGGCAAAGCATTCATAAGTACAGATGACGGATAAGAGGCTAATCCACCCGGTACATAAATTCCAACACGATCCAGTGGCGTAACTTTCTGACCTAAAGTATTCCCCAGATCATCGACATAAGTCCAACCTTCCTGTTTTTGTGCCTGATGGAAAGAACGAATACGTTTTGCAGCAAGTTCTAATGCTTCACGGATTTCTACACTTAAACCATCAAATGCAGTTTTAAGCTGTGCCTGAGTCAGTTCTAAATCAGAGAATTGATGCGCTGGATGTCGATCGAACTGCTGCGTTAATTTAAGCACATGATCATCACCATGCTGACGAACATCAGCAATAATTTGATCTACAGTTTGTATTAATTGAGGATCATTAACGGTTTCAAATGCTAGAAGTTCAGCAAAAGTCTGTTTAAAATTTTGATCCTGAGTCGATAAACGTCGCATCAATTTACCCACAAGGCGAAAAAGAGAACGCTAAGTTTACTCTTTTTCAACACACTTGTGGGTAAGATAACATCAGCATTTCCGCTGCTTTTATAGGAAAAAACTTTTAATCCTCACAATTTTATAATTTTTAAGTACTTACATCAGGATTATCCCAATCCGCATCCGCTTGAATCAGCCAATTTAAAGCACCATGTCGCTCCAAAACTATAGAAGCATTTAAATTTGCAGGTGCATTCTGCTGTTTTAAGCGTGCATCAACACATGCCCAATCATAACGATAGATTAGATCTGCCTCATCCAGAATCTCTTCAATATCTCTTAATTTCAACTGTTGCATAAACTCCTGCAATGAGCGACAACGAGATACGACCTCAATTGCAAAATCACAATCCGCGATTTCATCTGGATATTTCAGTTCATCGACGATGCCCAGCGCCCACAGTAATACCCAATATGCTTCATACTTCCAGATCATATTGACGATATCTTGCTGTGCGGCACTTCTATTCAATATATTTTTTTCTTTAACAGTTAATTCATCAGCGACTTCAAATTTATTGAGTAGATCGACAATAAAATCTTCCGTTTCTTGATCAAATTGATCACGATCCAGATCAGATGCAACTTGAATCATAAGCAAACATGCAATAGCACGTTTGGCAATGTGTTCAGCGGAGCGCTGGATCACGTCATCACTTGACTCAATATGTGGCAACCAGTCGATATAAGGTATGGCTTTGGTTTTTAATTTTAGAATAGATTCTTGTTTACGCTGCTCTGGATTTTTCATTGTTCCTGTACATTTTCAACAAACCATAAGCTTTTTTAACATAGCCTCAGGTCAGAAACAAAGGTGTTATGTCTTCCACACAAATATTAGAATGTAAAAAAAAACCGCTCATGAGAACGGTTTCTTAATTTAATGTACAAAGATCAGTTTTGACGTGCTTTAACCGCTTCTTCAAGTTGTGTCAAAATCGGATTTAAAACCGCTTGTTTACGTTTAAAACTTGCCTTATTGACAATTAAACGTGAAGAAACTTTGCAGATTTCTTCTAACGGCTCTAAGCCATTGGCACGTAAAGTATTTCCTGTATCAACCACATCGACAATGTAATCACCCAAACCAACCAAAGGAGCAAGCTCCATTGATCCGTATAGTTTAATTACATCTACCTGCTCACCGAGGCTTGCATAATATTGACGGGTTAAATTGACGTATTTAGTCGCGATCTTTAAACGGCCTTTTGGACGTTCCATACCGACTTTACCCGCCGTCATCAACTTACAATTGGCAATTTTCAGGTCAAGCAACTCATAAACATGTTGTGCGCCATGTTCCATCAATACGTCTTTACCCGCTACACCAAAGTCTGCCGCCCCATTCTCAACATAGGTCGGAACATCAGAAGCACGTAAAATCAAAATACGGACTTTTTTGTGTGTCGTAGGGAAAATCAATTTACGTGATTTATCTGGATCTTCAAGTAGATTAATCCCCGCTTTTTCAAGCAAAGGTAAAGTTTCCTTTAAGATACGACCTTTACTGAGTGCTAAAGTTAAACCATGATCAAAATTGCCCATTACGTCAAAATTTGGATCATCGTTTCTTAAGTCATTCATCCTTTTACTCGCTTAATCTGAGCGCCTAAACTTTGCAATTTTTCTTCCACATGTTCGTAGCCACGATCAATGTGATAGATACGGTCAACCAGTGTTTCACCTTCAGCAACCAAAGCAGCTAAAACAAGTGAAAATGAAGCACGTAAATCTGTCGCCATGACAGGTGCAGCTTGAAGTGTTTCCACACCTGTAACGACCGCATCATGTCCTTCAACCTGAATATTAGCACCCATACGTGAAAGTTCTGGAACATGCATAAAACGGTTTTCGAAAATCGTTTCAGAAATCGTTGCAAAACCACGACCAATGGCATTTACCGCCATCAATTGAGCCTGCATGTCTGTTGGAAATTCAGGATGAGGCAACGTTCTGAAACTCACGGCTTTTGGACGTTTGCCCTGCATATCCAGTTCGATCCAGTCATCACCACGCGTAACTTCCGCACCCATTTCTTCAAACTTATCCAACACCGCTTCTAACAATGTAGGATCGGTATGGGTGGTTTTCACCCGGCCACCCGTAATGGCAGCAGCAGCTAAATATGAACCCGTTTCAATACGGTCAGCAACCACAGCGTATTCACAGCCATGCAGACTTTCTACACCCGTTACCACTAGCGTATCTGTATCCAAACCTTCAATCTTGGCACCCATCTTAATCAGCATTTGCGCAAGATCGGTAATTTCTGGTTCACGCGCTGCATTACGAATTGTGGTCACACCATCAGCCAAAGCCGCAGCCATCAAGATGTTTTCAGTACCGCCAACGGTGACCATATCAAAAACAACTTCACCACCTTTTAAACGACCATCAACCGAAGCATGTACATAACCATTTTCTACTTCAATATGCGCACCTAAAGCTTCTAAAGCTTTTAAGTGTTGATCAACGGGACGTGAACCAATCGCACAACCACCAGGTAATGATACTTTTGCATTACCATAACGCGCCAATAAAGGGCCAAGCACCAGAATAGATGCACGCATCGTTCGTACAAGCTCATAAGGCGCGAACTGGTTGTCTAATGTCGAAGCATCAGCACAAACGGTTTCACCTTCGTAGCTCATGGTCACACCAAGACCAGCAATCAACTTAACCAATGTATTTACATCTTTTAAGTTTGGTACATTGGTCAATGTAATCGGAGAATCAGCAAGAATCATTGCTGCAAGTAAAGGCAATGCTGCATTTTTAGCACCAGAAATGCGCACTTCACCCTCGAGCTTAACACCGCCCGTAATTAAAAACTTATCCATTAATATTTAAGCTCCGAAAAGGCTTGCTTTGCGCCATTCGTCTTTTGTCATTGCGCGAATTGTTACTGCGTGAACTTCACCACTCGCGATATAAGAATTTAGAGGTGCATAAACCGATTGTTGACGAGCAACGGTACGTTTACCTTCAAACTGATCATCAACAATACGCAGGTCAAATTTGCCAGCTTGTCCGCTCACCGCTACTTCTGCTTCAGGGAAAGCTTCTTTTAAAATTTGCGTGAGCTGCTCACTATTCATTCCAAGACCTCTTATACAACCATTGGTGTAAAACGAGCTATTTTACTATAACTTTTTCACATAATTCAGTAAGCAGTTTCTTTTTTTATCAATAAAAAAAAGAGGCTCCACAAAAAGCCTCTTTTATAAAAATAAAAATTAACTCAAAAGTGCCAGTTCATGCTGATAAGAACACTGGATTTTTCTATGTTTAGCAAGCTGACGTTTTAATTTATCGGTCAATTTTCTAATCGAAGTATACATATCATCGGCTGTCGCCTGCGCAAACAGTTCCACCCCCGGCAAACGTATAATTGCTTCAGCAATATGGTTTGCACTTCCCTTGTGTGAACGCTTGTCAATCTGATGATCTTTAGCCAGTTTGATTTGCATACTATTCACTTGATCTAGATGCTTGGTCATTTGACTAAACTTTTCTTTTATATTTTCTTCAATTGCTGGTGTAATGGTTAAATGGTGTCCACGAATTGTTATTTGCATAATTCTATCCCTCACCTTTTTCTCAGGATACAAGAAAATCGCTTAAGCAAATTTAATGCACATCAGTGGTTCAATATCCATTAAATCATTTCAGCGATTCCTCTAGTGATCATTAAAAAAATTCATTATTCCGTAATAATGAACCAATAGAATAGTCACACCTTAAAATTTAGATCAAGACTTTTCTTTCAGAAGATGAAGGAATATGTAACGATTCACGATATTTCGCAACCGTCCGCCGAGCCACTTCAATCCCTTCATTTTTCAGCATCTCAGCAATTACATTATCCGACAAAGGCTTACGTGGATTTTCATTTGAAACCAGTTTTTTGATCATGGCGCGGATCGCAGTCGATGATGCTTCACCACCCGTCGTCGTTCCCACATGACTTGAAAAGAAATATTTCAATTCGAATAAACCACGTGGCGTCAGCATATATTTATTGGTCGTTACTCGTGAGACAGTCGATTCGTGCAACTCAACTTCTTCTGCTACATCGCGGAGCACTAAAGGCTTCATTGCCTCTGGACCTTGCTCCAAAAAGGCGCGTTGATGCTCAACAATACAGGTTGCAACTTTTAATAGAGTCTTATGGCGCTCATCAATACTCTTGATAAAGTTTTTGGCTTCCAGCATTTGATTGCGTAAATAAACATTATCATCACTTTGATCTGCACGACGAATCATGCCTGAGTAAAATGAATTGATCCGTAATTTAGGAAGAATGTCTGGATTCAACTGCACTTGCCAATGTTGATCTCTCTTCGACACCACTACATCAGGGACTTGGTATTCAGATTCCTGTTGGTTAAACTCTAAGCCAGGATATGGTTTTAGAGTCTTGAGTAAATCAACAGCACTTTTTAATTGCTCTTTAGATAAACCTGTTTGCTTTAATAATTTGTTCAAATCATTGGAAATAAGCAGCTCATAATATTTCAATAAATTCTTAGCTTCTGCCAAATAAGGAACTTTCTCATGCACTGTTTCAAGCTGAATTTTCAAACATTCAGCTAAGTTTCTTGAGCCAACACCTATCGGATCTAAACGTTGAATGTGTTTTAAAACAACAATGATTTCATCTTCTTCAACTTCTTCCACACTCTCCATTTCTTCTAATAATCGAGTAACTGCGAGCACAATATCACCCAGCTCAGCATCCAAGAATCCCTTATCATCCAGAGAATCAACAATGCAATAAGCAATGAGCTTATCTACAGTCGAAAAATGCAAAAGATTGACCTGATCTAAAATATGCTCTTTCAAACTCATCTGTGCTTGACGATTGTCTTCTCTTTCTTCGTATTCTGGTGAAGCCAAAGCAGTTGATTGATGCGTATAAATATCATCCCATTCAGTATCTACAGGTAAATCATTGGGAAGATGATCAGCATTCAGCTCAGTCGTTAAGTCCCCAGTCTCTTTTGCTTCTAAGCTCGAAAGACTTTCAGTTGAGCTAATATCTTCAATTTTTTCAAGTAAGGGATTGCTGTCTAACTGGATTTGAATTTCTTGTTCGAGTTCTAGACTTGAGAGTTGTAAAAGACGTATGGCCTGTTGTAATTGAGGAGTCAACGATAAACTGTTCGCAACTTTCAATCCAACAGATAATTTCATAGTCTTTCCTTTTATTAAGATAAGCAAAAAACATGCCTATAAAAATATTTATAACATAAAGTAATGTTTACGCATACAAGGAAAATTACATTCTTTTTGACTGAGTGAGTCAATATATAGATCACGAGGAAAATGACCTTTCTGCTTCCTCGTACAGAATATTTAAAACACTCGCTTTTTAAACAATAATATATTTAAGAGCTATAAAGTAGCGCCTGTACTACTTTCATGAAAAATCAATCCAATTTTACTATCTGGCTTTAGCTCGATGTTCGGTAAAATATCATCACTTGTATAAGGTTCTCCATCCTGCCCCACACTGAGCAAATAATAATGAGAGGAATCTTTTAACTCATAATGGTAATAGCGTGGTGAACTACTCCATGAAACATCAGTAGCGTCAAACACAAAAACTGGACTATTTTCTGGCAAGGACTGACTTAATGTTTCCAGCGAATCTGGATAATGACCATTCTCTACTTTATAAAATTCAATTGCTTGAACTAATGATGTCATAGCTATTTGACTTGATTGAGCGCGCAATTCATCATATAAACCTCCGCGCTGAACAAAACCAAAGTAAAAGAGCGAACCATAAAGAACTATACTAAGACCAATACCACAAGCACCAATAATCGCGAGTACTTTGCCACCACTTTTTTTAGTTAGTACTCCCCAAATAACAGCAATAATTCCAAAGATAACACCAATACCAGGTATAAATGATATTGCTGCAATTACATAAGGGAAAACACCCAATTTATTTGGCTTTTCATTTACATTAATATCAACCATTAGATTTATCTCATAGTTATCTTTATGTTTTAGTTATAAATAGAATAATCTCCTCCCCCTCATAAAAGTTAACCAATTAGGTCAATACTTCTAACACATTATGTTTTTTGTTCTTATTTTTAACGCGCACAAAAAAACACCCCTAACCGTAAGGTTAGGGGTGTTTAGATTTAAAAGCTGGCGATGACTTACTCTCACATGGCAAGTGCCACACTACCATCAGCGCTAAGAGGTTT
>NZ_BMDR01000006.1 GCF_014635885.1 Acinetobacter vivianii | reverse complement strand
GTAGAGTTAATCCACCCGATCGCAATGGACCCAGGTCTACGTTTTGCGATCCGTGAAGGTGGTCGTACTGTAGGTGCTGGTGTTGTTGCTAAAGTAACTGCATAAGCCCAATACTGTGTTACACTCAAATCGGAAGCTTCGGCTTTCGATTTGCATAATAGGCTAGTAGTTCAATTGGTAGAGCGTCGGTCTCCAAAACCGAATGTTGGGGGTTCGAGTCCCTCCTGGCCTGCCACTTTTTTTTTATAAAAAAGCTTAATTCTGGCTGAGTTGTCATATAATAAGTCGCGAATTCTACGACGAGTAAAAAAATGTCGAATGATAAATCGCGTGACGCATTAAGCGACGCGCCAATCCCTCAAAGAAATAATGCTGCAGAAGTTGTAAGCTCTGGTACTCCACTTGATGCTGTCTTGTGGCTGATTGCTATCGCTTTATTGATCGGTTCAGCATTGGTAAATCAACATTTACCTGCCTATTGGGCACCAGCAAATGATATTTGGGTGCGCGTTGGGGTAATTTTGGCTTGTATCGTCGTCGCTTTAGGTTTATTATACGCCACCCATCAAGGCAAAGGCTTTGTGCGTTTGTTGCAAGATGCGCGAATTGAACTGCGTCGAGTGACCTGGCCAACAAAACAAGAGACGATCACGACTTCGTGGCAAGTTCTTTTGGTTGTACTTGTTGCATCATTGGTTTTATGGTGTTTCGATTACGGGTTAGGTTGGTTTATTAAGTTAATTATCGGGTAAGAGTGCGATGAAACGTTGGTATATTATTCATGCCTATTCAGGTTTTGAAAAACAAGTGATGCGTTCACTTAATGACCGAATCCAGCGCAGCACTGTTGCTGATAGCTTTGGTGAAGTCCTTGTCCCTACTGAAGAAGTAGTGGAAATGAAGGATGGTAAGAAGCGTAAGTCTGAACGTAAATTCTTTCCTGGCTATGTGTTAGTCGAAATGGAAATGAATGATGATACTTGGCACATCGTAAAAGAGTGTCCAAAGGTTCTTGGTTTTATCGGTGGTACACCAGAAAAACCAGCACCGATTTCACAACGTGAAGCTGATGCGATTCTTGCGCGTGTACGTAATACTGGTGAAGCACCACGTCCTAAGACGATGTTTGAACCAGGTGAAGAATTGCTCGTTGTTGACGGTCCGTTCACTGACTTTAAAGGAGTCGTGGAGGAAGTTCAATACGATAAGTCACGTTTAACGTTGACGATTAATGTATTTAATCGACCAACTCAGGTTGAACTCGAGTTTCGCCAAGTCGAAAAAACGATTTAATCTGCCTAGGTTGATAAGCGCCCGATTTGATCGGGCATTGTTGTTCAAACACTTCGGTGTTGTTTAATTTTTTGGGGAGCCTAACGGCGTCTGTACCCAGAGGTAATTTTCAATGGCTAAGAAGATTGACGGCTATATCAAGCTGCAAGTTCCAGCTGGTAAAGCGAATCCATCTCCACCAATTGGTCCTGCTTTAGGTCAACGTGGTGTAAACATCATGGCATTCTGTAAAGAATTCAATGCTGCTACACAAAAACTTGAAGTTGGTTTGCCAATTCCTGTCGTGATCACTGTGTACAACGATAAGTCGTTCACTTTCATCATGAAAACTCCACCTGCATCTATTCTTCTTAAGAAAGCTGCTGGTATTCAAAAGGGTTCTTCTGTACCTAACAAAACTAAAGTTGGTAAGTTGACTCGTGCTCAATTAGAAGAAATCGCGACTACTAAAGAACCAGACTTAACTGGTGCTGATTTAGACGCTCGTGTTCGTACCATCGCTGGTTCTGCACGTTCTATGGGCTTGGAAGTGGAGCTATAAGACATGGCAAAGTTAACTAAACGTCAAAAAGCCATCGCTGCTGCTGTAGAAGCAAACAAAGTTTATACTTTGGAAGAAGCAGTACAAGTTCTTAACAGCCTTCCAGCTGCGAAGTTCAAAGAATCTTTAGATATCGCTGTAAACCTTGGCGTAGATCCACGTAAATCTGATCAGGTTGTTCGTGGCGCGACTACTTTACCTGCAGGTACTGGTAAAACTGTACGTGTAGCTGTATTTGCTCAAGGTGCTGCTGCAGAAGCTGCGAAAGCTGCTGGTGCTGATATCGTTGGTTTTGATGACCTTGCTGAAAGCATTCAAGGTGGAAACCTTGATTTCGACGTTGTTATTGCTGCTCCTGATGCAATGCGCGTTGTTGGTAAGCTTGGTACAATTCTTGGTCCACGTGGCTTAATGCCAAACCCTAAAGTGGGTACAGTAACTCCTGATGTTGCTAACGCGGTTAAGAATGCTAAATCTGGTCAAGCACGTTACCGTGTAGACAAAGCGGGTATCATCCACGCTGCGATCGGCCAACTTGGCTTTAGCGAAGAAGCTGTACGTCAAAACGTTGAAACTTTAATTGCAGACTTGAAAAAGTTGAAACCTGCAACTTCTAAAGGTGTATACGTTAAAAAGATCACTTTGAGCTCAACTATGGGTCCTGGTTTGATCGTTGACGTAAGCAACGTATCTAAGTAATTAGAAAGAATTTTAAAGCCTTAGATTTGCTCTTTGAGGAAATCTAAGCAAACTTTGAATTGATAAATGAATATTTATCAGCGTCAAAGACCTCAGGCGAGAAACATTTTCGAATGTTTTTCTTAATCATCCAGTCTGAGTAGACGCGGTGGTGTGATTTATTCCTCCTCCGCGTGTAAGTCTGAATAGGGCTTACGAATTGGGAGTGCATCTGTTAAGGGTGCATAAATCACCGTTAGGAGGTTTTACGATGGCTCTTCTTATCGAAGACAAAAAACAGATCGTTGCAGAAGTAAACGAAGTTGCTTCTAAAGCGTTCTCTGCCGTTGTTGCTGACTACCAAGGCTTAACTGTAGAGCAATTAACAACACTTCGTGTTGAAGCTCGTAAGTTAGGTGTTACTACACGTATCGTGCGTAACACTTTGGCTAAGCGTTCATTCGAAGGTACTCAATTCGATATCTTGAATGACGACCTTGTTGGTCCAACAATTCTCGGTTTCTCTACTTCTGAAGACGACATGGGTGCAGCTGCACGCTTGTTCGAAGAATTTGCGAAAACTAACAAAGCATTTGAACTTAAAGCTGCTGCATTTGATGGCAAAGTTTATAAAGGTGCTGACGTTAGCGTTATTGCGAACCTTCCGAACCAAGAGAAAGCGCTTACTATGCTTGCCTCTGTTCTTCAAGCTCCTATTTCGAAATTGGGTCGCCTTATTACAGCGCTCAAAGAGAAAAACGAGTCAGAAGCGGCTTAATCCTATTTTCACACCATTCAATATCCATTTGGAGTTATTCTCATGGCTTTAACTAACGAAGAAATCTTAAACGCAGTTGCTGAAAAAACAGTTCTTGAACTTGTTGAATTAATCTCTGCTTTCGAAGAGAAATTTAACGTATCTGCTGCTGCTGTAGCTGTTGCTGCTGCTCCAGGTGCTGGCGCTGCTGCTGCTGAAGAACAAACTGAATTCAACGTTGAGTTGACTTCTTTCGGTGCTAACAAAGTTGCTGTAATTAAAGCAGTACGTGAAGCTACTGGTCTTGGCCTTAAAGAAGCTAAAGATATGGTTGAAGGCGCTCCAGCTGTTCTTAAGGAAGGCGTTTCTAAAGAAGAAGGCGAAGAACTTAAGAAGAAGCTTGAAGAAGCTGGTGCTACAGTTACACTTAAGTAATTCTGTAGGGAGTCGGTTTTTTGATAATCGGCTCCAAAAAATGGCTGATGGCTCTTGGGTCATCAGCCTTTTTGCGTTACAATAATCGGCTCGTTTTTTGTTAGTTTTGCGTATAATCCGCGTATTATTTAAGCAAAACCAATGAAATCAAACGCTTACCAATATTTTTTTGCTTATAAAAATATTGTTAAGCGTTTTAATACCACTAAAAATTGCAGCATTTGTAAACAGTGGTGGCCATATCGGCCTGCGTAATTCCTTCTAAGCCCGTTCTGCAGGCGGGTTTAGTTTACTTTCCGAGGACTCCAGATGGCATACTCATATACCGAAAAGAAACGGATCCGTAAGAATTTTGGTAAATTGCCCCACGTAATGGAAGCACCGTACTTACTTTCGATTCAGGTCGATTCGTACCGTACATTCTTACAAGGCGGTAAAACACCAAAAAATCGCGAAGATATCGGTCTCCAAGCCGCATTTCGTTCAGTTTTTCCTATTGAAAGTTATTCTGGCAATGCTGCTTTAGAATTTGTTGAGTATAGCCTTGGTAAGCCTGAGTTTGACGTACGTGAATGTATTTTACGTGGTTCAACTTATGCAGCACCAATGCGCGTAAAAATTCGTTTGATCATTAAAGATCGTGAAACGAAATCAATTAAAGACGTTCGTGAACAAGAAGTTTACATGGGTGAAATGCCACTCATGACCGATAACGGTACATTCGTTATTAACGGTACTGAGCGTGTAATCGTATCTCAATTACACCGTTCACCAGGCGTATTCTTTGACCATGACAAGGGTAAAACCCACTCAAGCGGTAAAGTGTTGTATTCAGCACGTATTATCCCTTACCGTGGTTCATGGTTAGACTTTGAATTTGATGCAAAAGATTTAGTATTCGTACGTATTGACCGTCGTCGTAAATTATTGGCGACTGTGATTTTACGTGCCTTGAATTATACCAATGAACAAATCCTGAATTTGTTCTACGAAAAAGTACCTGTATATCTTGATATGGGCAGCTATCAAATTGACCTCGTTCCAGATCGCTTACGTGGTGAAATGGCGCAATTTGATATCTTGGACAATGATGGTAAAACCATTGTTGAACAGGGCAAACGTATTAATGCACGTCACGTACGTCAAATGGAAGCTGCTAACTTAGCGAAGCTTTCTGTACCTGATGAATATTTATATGAGCGTATTACTGCTGAAGATATCACACTGAAAAGTGGTGATGTGATTCCTGCGAATACCGTTCTTAGCCATGAAGTAATGGTGAAGTTGGCTGAAGGTGGTGTTAAACAATTTAACATCCTGTTCACGAACGACATCGATCGTGGTCCTTTCGTTGCAGATACATTACGTGCAGATACCACAACTGGCCGTGAAGAAGCGCTTGTTGAAATCTATAAAGTAATGCGTCCAGGCGAGCCGCCAACGAAAGAAGCTGCTGAAAACTTATTCAATAACTTGTTCTTCTCTTCTGAGCGTTATGACCTTTCTCCAGTGGGTCGTATGAAGTTCAACCGTCGTTTGGGTCGTCCTTACGAAGTGGGTACTGATCAGAAGTCACGTGAAGTTGAAGGTATTTTATCGCACGAAGATATCATTGATGTATTACGTACATTGGTTGAAATCCGTAACGGTAAAGGTGAAGTCGACGATATCGATCACTTGGGTAACCGTCGTGTACGTTCTGTTGGTGAAATGACTGAAAACCAATTCCGTGTTGGTCTAGTTCGTGTTGAACGTGCTGTTAAAGAGCGTTTAAGCCAAGCAGAAACAGATAACTTGTCTCCACAAGATTTAATCAATGCAAAACCAGTTGCTGCTGCAATCAAAGAATTCTTTGGTTCAAGCCAGTTATCTCAGTTCATGGACCAAAACAACCCATTGTCTGAGATTACACACAAACGTCGTGTATCTGCGCTTGGTCCTGGTGGTTTGACACGTGAACGCGCGGGCTTCGAAGTACGTGACGTACATCAAACTCACTATGGTCGTGTTTGTCCTATTGAAACGCCTGAAGGTCCAAACATTGGTTTGATCAACTCGCTTTCTGTTTACGCAAAAGCGAATGACTTCGGTTTCTTGGAAACACCATACCGTAAAGTTGTCGATGGTCGTGTAACAGATGATGTTGAATATTTATCTGCAATTGAAGAAGTGGGTACTGTCATTGCACAGGCCGATTCTGCAGTGGATAAAGATGGCAACTTGACTGAAGAAATGGTTTCTGTACGTCATCAAGGTGAATTCGTACGTATGTCGCCTGAGCGCGTAACACATATGGACGTTTCAGCACAGCAGGTTGTTTCTGTTGCAGCATCATTGATTCCATTCCTTGAACACGATGATGCGAACCGTGCATTAATGGGTTCGAACATGCAACGTCAGGCTGTTCCTACATTGCGTGCTGACAAGCCGCTTGTTGGTACAGGTATGGAAGCAAACGTAGCACGTGACTCAGGTGTGTGTGTGATCGCAAACCGTGGTGGTGCGATTGAATATGTTGATGCATCTCGTATCGTTATTCGTGTAAACGAAGATGAAATGATCGCGGGTGAAGCAGGTGTAGATATCTACAACCTGATCAAATATACACGTTCAAACCAAAATACATGTATTAACCAAAATGTCATCGTGAACTTGGGCGACAAAGTTGCTCGTGGTGATATCTTGGCTGACGGTCCATCGACTGACATGGGTGAACTTGCGCTTGGTCAAAACATGCGCGTCGCGTTCATGACATGGAACGGTTATAACTATGAAGACTCGATCTTACTTTCTGAGCGTGTACTTCAAGAAGACCGTTTAACGTCGATTCACATTCAGGAATTGTCATGTGTAGCACGTGATACCAAGTTAGGTGCAGAAGAAATTACTGCCGATATTCCTAACGTAGGTGAAGCTGCACTGTCTAAACTGGATGAGTCAGGTATTGTTTATATCGGTGCTGAAGTAACTGCGGGTGATATCCTTGTTGGTAAGGTAACGCCTAAAGGTGAAACTCAGTTAACACCTGAAGAAAAATTACTTCGCGCAATCTTTGGTGAAAAAGCGGCTGACGTAAAAGATTCATCTTTACGTGTTCCGTCTGGTACTAAAGGTACGGTTATCGACGTTCAAGTCTTCACGCGTGACGGTTTGGAAAAAGATGAACGTGCACAAGCAATTGAAAAAGCTCAGCTTGATTCATACCGTAAAGACTTGAAAGAAGAATACAAAATCTTCGAAGAAGCAGCACGCGAACGTATTGTTCGTTTGTTGAAAGGTCAAGAATCTAACGGTGGTGGTTCAACTAAACGCGGCGATAAACTTTCTGAAGACGTATTGTCTGGTTTAGAGCTTGTTGATTTACTTGAAATCCAGCCAAATGATGAGGCAATTGCTGAACGTTTAACTCAGATTCAAGTGTTCTTAAAAGAGAAGAGCTACGAGATTGACGAGAAGTTTGCTGAGAAGAAGCGTAAACTTTCTACAGGTGATGAATTAACAACTGGCGTATTGAAAGTTGTTAAGGTTTACCTTGCAGTTAAACGTCGTATCCAGCCTGGTGATAAGATGGCGGGTCGTCACGGTAACAAGGGTGTTGTTTCTAACATCTTGCCAGTTGAAGACATGCCACATGATGCGAATGGTGTACCAGTCGACATCGTATTGAACCCGCTGGGTGTACCGTCACGTATGAACGTGGGTCAGATTCTTGAGACTCACTTGGGTATGGCGGCGAAAGGTCTTGGTGATAAGATCGAAAAAATGTTGAAAGAACAACGTACAGTGATTGAACTGCGTGAATTCTTAGACAAGATTTATAACAAGGTTGGTGGTGAGCAGGAAGAGCTTGATAGCTTGACTGACGCAGAAATCTTGGCGCTTTCAGGCAACTTACGTGCTGGTGTTCCATTGGCGACTCCTGTATTTGATGGTGCTGAAGAAAGCCAGATCAAAGACTTACTTGAATTGGCAGACATTTCTCGTACAGGTCAAACAGTATTGTTTGATGGTCGTACAGGTGAACAGTTTGACCGTCCTGTAACTGTAGGTTACATGTACATGCTCAAATTGAACCACTTGGTTGATGACAAGATGCATGCGCGTTCAACTGGTTCTTACTCACTTGTTACCCAACAGCCGCTTGGTGGTAAAGCACAATTCGGTGGTCAGCGTTTCGGTGAGATGGAAGTATGGGCACTTGAAGCATACGGTGCAGCATATACGCTCCAAGAAATGCTTACTGTGAAGTCGGATGACGTCGAAGGCCGTACACGCATCTATAAGAATATTGTAGATGGTAACCATTATATGGATCCGGGTATGCCTGAATCGTTCAACGTATTGACCAAAGAGATCCGTTCTTTAGGTATCAACATTGAACTGAAAAATGGTGACTAAATCCCCCTCGATCCCCCTTTGTTAAAGGGGGAAGTTCCCCTCTTTAAGAAAGGGGGGCTAGGGGAGATTCCAAATTTCAGTAAAAACAATATTTGTGACCCAGTCGGGAGAGCGTAGCTCCTCGACACACGGAGAAAAAAATTGAAAGACTTGCTCGATATCATGCGTAAGAAAACGGATTCAGAAGGTCATGCACCTATTGAATTTGACCGTATCCGTATTGGTCTTGCGTCACCAGAGATGATTAAGTCATGGTCTCACGGCGAAGTTAAAAAGCCTGAAACCATTAACTACCGTACTTTTAAACCTGAACGTGACGGTTTGTTCTGTGCCAAAATCTTTGGTCCAGTAAAAGATTACGAATGCTTGTGTGGTAAATACAAGCGTATGAAATACAAAGGCGTCATTTGTGAAAAATGTGGCGTTGAAGTAACAACTGCTAAAGTTCGTCGTGAACGTATGGGTCACATCGAGCTTGCTTCTCCAGTTGCACACATCTGGTTCTTGAAATCATTACCGAGCCGTATCGGTTTACTTCTTGATATGACATTACGTGATATCGAGCGCGTATTGTATTTCGAATCTTATGTTGTTACTGATCCTGGTATGACTCCGTTTGAAAAGTATCAACTTTTAACAGACGAAGAATACTACAATGCACTTGAAGAACACGGTGATGAATTCACTGCGAAAATGGGTGCAGAAGCAGTTCAGGATTTATTAAAAGATATCGATCTTGAAGCTGAGATTGCGCGTTTACGTGAAGAAATTCCACAAACAACGTCTGAGACGAAACTTAAAAAAGCGTCTAAGCGTTTGAAATTGATGGAAGCATTCAAAGATTCGAACAACAAGCCTGAATGGATGGTGATGAACGTACTTCCAGTACTTCCACCAGACTTACGTCCGCTTGTACCCCTTGAAGGTGGTCGTTTCGCGACTTCAGACTTGAACGATTTATATCGTCGTGTGATCAACCGTAACAACCGTTTGAAGCGTCTTCTTGACCTTGCTGCGCCAGATATCATCGTACGTAACGAAAAACGTATGTTACAAGAGTCTGTTGATGCGTTGCTTGATAACGGTCGTCGTGGTCGTGCAATTACAGGTTCGAACAAACGTCCATTGAAATCTTTGGCAGACATGATCAAAGGTAAACAAGGTCGTTTCCGTCAAAACTTACTTGGTAAGCGTGTTGACTATTCTGGTCGTTCGGTAATTACCGTAGGTCCTACTTTACGTCTTCACCAATGTGGTCTTCCGAAGAAGATGGCACTTGAATTATTCAAGCCATTTATTTTCGCGAAACTACAAGCATCTGGCCAGGCAACAACCATTAAAGCTGCGAAGAAAATGGTTGAGCGCGAGACGCCGGAAGTTTGGGACGTTCTAGCTTCTGTAATTCGTCAACATCCAGTCATGTTGAACCGTGCGCCAACACTTCACCGTCTAGGTCTTCAAGCATTTGAACCTATTCTTATCGAAGGTAAGGCAATCCGTCTTCACCCACTCGTATGTGCTGCGTTTAACGCCGACTTCGATGGTGACCAAATGGCGGTACACGTTCCATTGACATTGGAAGCACAGTTAGAAGCACGTGCGTTGATGATGTCTACAAACAACATCTTGTCACCTGCAAATGGTGAGCCGATCATCGTCCCTTCTCAGGACGTTGTCTTGGGTCTTTACTACATCACACGTGATGCTGTAAATGCCAAAGGTGAAGGCATGGTGTTTGCAGATACTCACGAAGTTAACCGTGCGTTAGCAACGGGTAAAGTTGCGATCCATGCGCGTGTAAAAGTACGTGTACATCAAACTGTGATTGATGAAAACGGTAACCGTGAAAAGAAAACTATCATTGTTGATACAACACCTGGTCGTTGCTTGTTATGGGAAGTTGTTCCACAAGGTTTAAGCTTCGAATCGATCAACCTTGAGATGACCAAGAAAAACATCTCTAAGTTAATCAACTCTTGCTACCGTAAACTTGGTTTGAAAGATACTGTTATCTTCGCTGACCAATTGATGTATTTGGGCTTCCGTCAAGCGACGCGTTCAGGTGTATCTG
This sequence comes from Acinetobacter vivianii, assembly GCF_014635885.1. Taxonomy (GTDB): domain Bacteria; phylum Pseudomonadota; class Gammaproteobacteria; order Pseudomonadales; family Moraxellaceae; genus Acinetobacter; species Acinetobacter vivianii. Next base: position 217,479 of record NZ_BMDR01000006.1, on the reverse strand, counting down.
TTGGTATGGAAGACATGTTGATTCCACCAACCAAGCATACGATTATCGATAAAGCTGAAACAGAAGTTCGTGAAATCGAACAACAGTTTGAGCAAGGTTTCGTAACTGCGGGTGAGCGTTATAACAAAGTTGTCGATATTTGGGCGCGTACAAACGACCAAGTTGCGAAAGCGATGATGGATAACTTGTCTTATACACTTGTGAAAAACAAACAAGGTGAAGACGAGAAGCAGAAATCATTCAACTCGATTTATATGATGTCTGACTCGGGTGCCCGTGGTAGTGCGGCGCAGATCCGTCAGCTTGCTGGTATGCGTGGTTTGATGGCGAAGCCGGATGGCTCGATCATTGAGACCCCGATTAAAGCTAACTTCCGTGAAGGTTTGACGGTACTTCAGTACTTCATCTCGACACACGGTGCGCGTAAAGGTTTGGCCGATACAGCATTGAAAACTGCGAACTCTGGTTACTTGACACGTCGTCTTGTAGACGTAGCACAAGATTTAGTTATTACTGAATCTGACTGTGGTACAGCTGGCGGCTTAGTCATGACTCCATTCATTCAAGGCGGTGACGTTATTGAACCATTACGCGACCGCGTATTAGGTCGTGTAACTGCTGAAGATGTACGTCGTGCATCTGATGATGAAGTTGTACTTCCACGAGGTACGTTAATTGACGAGAAAATTGCTGCTCAGCTTGAAGAAGCGGGTGTCGATGAAGTTAAAGTACGTTCAGTTATCGCTTGTGAATCTACCTTCGGTGTATGTGCTCGTTGTTATGGTCGTGACCTTGCACGTGGTCACTTGGTGAACCCAGGTGAATCAGTTGGTGTAATGGCTGCACAATCAATTGGTGAGCCAGGTACACAGTTAACGATGCGTACGTTCCACGTTGGTGGTGCTGCGAGCCGAACTTCTGCTGCAAATAGTGTTCAAGTACGTAATAAAGGTACTGTACGCTTCCACAATGTGAAAACTGTACAACATGCCAAAGGTCACCAAGTATCTGTTTCACGTTCAGGTGAAATTGGTATTGCGGATGATTTAGGTCGTGAGCGCGAGCGTTATAAGCTTCCTTACGGTGCAAGCATCTTGTTGAAAGATGGTGAAGCTGTAGAAGCTGGCGGTATCGTAGCGACTTGGGATCCACATACACATCCATTGGTAACAGAAGTTGCTGGTAAAGCGCGTTTCAGCCAGATTGCTGATGGCGTAACTGCAACATCAAAAACTGATGATGCAACGGGTATGACCACTGTTGAAATCTTACCTGTAACAGCTCGTCCTGCTTCTGGTAAAGATTTACGTCCTGCAATCGTGTTGGATACAACAGATGGCGGCGAACAGTTCTACTTCTTGCCACAAAACACAATTGTGACTGTCCGTGATGGCGAAACGATTGGTGTGGGTGACGTCATTGGTCGTGTACCACAAGAAACTTCACGTACTCGTGATATTACCGGTGGTCTTCCGCGTGTAGCTGACTTGTTCGAAGCACGTAAGCCGAAAGAACATGCGATCCTTGCAGAAGTATCAGGTGTTGTAAGCTTCGGTAAAGAGACCAAAGGTAAGAACCGTTTAGTGATTACTCCGGATGATGGTTCTGAGATCTACGAAGAATTGATTCCAAAATGGCGTACCATTAACGTGTTCGAAGGTGAGCATGTGAACCGTGGTGAAACCATTTCTGATGGTCCACAAAACCCACATGACATCTTACGCTTGAAAGGTGAAGTTGCATTAACCAACTACATCGTGAACGAAGTTCAAGACGTTTACCGTCTCCAAGGTGTAAAAATCAACGATAAGCACATTGAAGTTGTTGTACGTCAAATGTTGCGTAAAGTTGATATCACTGATGGCGGTGATACAAGCTTCATCAAAGGCGAGCAAGTGGATTACATCCGCGTTGTTCAAGAGAACCAAGCTGTCTTGGCTCAGAACAAGTTCCCTGCGAAGTTTGAACGTCAATTGATGGGTATCACGAAAGCATCGCTTTCTACTGACTCGTTCATTTCTGCTGCATCGTTCCAGGAAACAACTCGTGTGTTAACTGAAGCGGCTGTAACAGGTAAAGAAGATGATTTACGTGGCTTGAAAGAAAACGTTGTTGTGGGTCGCTTGATCCCAGCGGGTACAGGTCTTGCGTATCACTTAGAGCGTCGTCGTCAAGAAGCAGAAGCTGCTGAATTTGAACTTCACAATGATTTCAGTGAAGTTGACCAAGCATTTAGTCAAGCGTTGAACTCAGACCAGTTCTAAGTCTTAACGAATTAAAAAGGCACCTTCGGGTGCCTTTTTTTGTGGAAAAATGAAGCTGTTGTTACAAAAAGGCATTAAAGCATGAGTATTTGATTACTGAATGAGGGTAAACACTTCATCAAAGCATACTATGCTACCCACATCTGAGAGAGGAGTAGTTCTAATGAAAAAAATGATGATGATTGCTGGCGTCGGTTTAATGTCAACAACTCTATTTGTAGGTTGCCAGAACGCGAGTCCAGAAAGTAAACGTATTGGTTCTGCTGCGATTGGCGGTGGTGCAGGTGGTGCTGTAGGTAAGCACGTTGGTGGTAATCTCGGTGCCGGTCTTGGTGCTGCAATTGGTGCAGGCGTTGCTGCAAATGCTAAAGGTTCAAATAGTAAAAATACACGTAATAGCGCAATCGGTGCTGGCTTAGGTGCAGTAATTGGTGGTGCTGTATTAGGTGGTGATTCTGGCGCTGCGGTTGGCGGTGCGCTAGGTGGTAGTGCTGGTTCTGCTTACGGTGAGAAAAAAGGTAAGTACTAAGCCCGCGCTTAAACTTGTAGATAACATCGTGACGAGCTGACGATTTAAATCAGCTCATCACGATGACTGTCATCTTATAAATGATTATTTTCGCAATGAAGATAAGATGGCTGAGAAAGCTCCAATAAAAACTAGAATTTATATCGATCATTTTTATATTTATTTAATTCTCTTGAAAACACTAAATTTTTGATCGGGTGTATCCAGATCATTTCTGTTCGTATTTATTTCCTATTCTTAAGCCATACCAGCTAGTTTGTTCTAATCAAAATTTGTCTTTACAAAATATTAATCGAATAGGACATAGTGATAACACAATGTGATCAAATTCCCCATAAAAGAGGACTATGCTTTGACTAGAGCATAAGAGAAGTGAGTATAGGCATGAAAAAAACAATCGGTTTAGTTTCGACTTTGGTGTTATCGGCGGTAATGTTTACAGGCTGTCAAAATATGAGTGCCTCTGATCAGCGTATTGGTACAGCAGCGCTTGGCGGTGCTGTCGGTGGTGGTTTAGGTAACCATGTTGGTGGTGGTCTTGGTGCTGGCGTTGGTGCAGCTGCGGGTGCAGGTGTCGGTGCCAATGCGAAGGGCGCGAATAGCAGCTCTACAACCAGTAGCGCGATTGGTGCTGGTATCGGTTCAGTCGTTGGTAAAGCAATCTTTGGTGGCGACTCAGGCGCTGCGATTGGTGGTGCAATCGGTGGTGGTGCAGGTGCAGCCATTCAAGAGAAGAAAAGATAATTTCTGCTGACTAAATTCAAAAATGCCTGCAATTGTTGTAGGCATTTTTATTTTTATGACTTTAAATTGAGGCCTTAGGTTTTTTACGCCGGATATAAAGTACCTTTTCGACTTCAGCAATACGCGTACCTGCATCATCTACAATATTTAAGGTGTAATGACGCAAAACGGGTTCATGATTTTCTGCCAGACGTTTAATTTCGTTTATTTCATGTGCATTGAGTTGGATCTCTGCATAAACGGTATTCCGTCCTGGAGCAATAAAATTAATCGTGGCACTTTTATCCCAGACAATATACTTATTTCCCAGATGGTGAATCAGAATCAACATATAAAAAGGATCGACCATCGAATATAAACTACCGCCAAAATGCGTTCCGACAAGATTGCGATTACGTCTTGTCAGCGGCATTTTGACTCGAATGTAGTAATCATCTAGATCAATGGTTTCAATCTCGATTCCCGCACCACGATAAGGGGAGTAGTGATTGAGCAGAAATCTGGAAATCGCAGGAATGGTTCGAATTTTTCTGAAAAAGTCTTTCATGGTCAATTTTTTTTCTTGCAACTCTATTCATACTCCATAAGTATCATTTTTAGTGTATCGCTGGCAATGGCTGTTTTATCACCAAGCCGATAGAAAACAAAATGGGAAAGAATTATGCAAACACAAGTAAAAACAGTAAAGACATCAGACCAGCAAACGCTTTGTGTCAAAACATGGGGCGATGAGAAAAAAACACCTTTGGTGCTCGTGCATGGTTATCCAGATAATCAGGAAGTTTGGGAGCCGATCATTGAAAAGTTGGTCGATGAATATTATGTCGTGACCTATGACGTGCGTGGAGCAGGCTTATCCTCAATTCCTAAACGCATTAAAGATTATCGTTTGCCACGCTTGTCACTAGATTTACAGGAAGTTGTTGATCAGGTTTTACCAAATCGTAATTTTCATATGGCAGCGCACGATTGGGGATCTTTGCAGTCTTGGGAATCTGCAACTGAACCCAAACTCAAAGGCCGCCTGTTGTCCTATACAACGATTTCAGGCCCTTGTCTGGATCACGCTTCGTTCTATTTACGTGAAAAATTTAAAGCTGCACCAAGCAATGTACTAAAAATGCTCACAAAATCATGGTATATCGGGGCTTTCCATTTACCTCTGATTGCACCGACGGTATGGACGTTCTTTAGCCCTGAAAAATGGGGTAAGATTTTAAGTGGTTTAGAGAAAAAGCAAGGTTTGCCATTAAATGCCAATATTGTCTCAGACGGCAAATATGGCATTAATTTGTATCGTGCCAATTTTATTCCTTCTTTAACTCAGCCACGCCAACGTTATGCACAATGTCCAGTTCAGGCCATCGTGTTAAAGCGCGATGCTTTCGTTAGCCCAGAGTACATTACTGAATCGATGCCAAAATGGGTAGAAAATTTTGAATATGTTGAACTGGATGCCAACCATTGGGCCGTGTTGAGCCAACCAGAAAAAATTGCTGAACTGATCCGTCAGTTTGTCCAACGTCAGGCAGCTTAAGGCTTTAGTGGAATTATTAAGCTAAAAATCACCTAAGATTAGCGATAATTCGGCGATATTTTCAGCTAGGTTTTCATGAATCTGCTAGAATGTCGCCTTTTCTTTGCTCCTAAATTTGTTCATGAATGCTGTCGTAATTGCGATTGCCGTGATGTTTATCCTGTCACTGGCACGAGTTTCTGTTGTTCTCACATTAGTGATTTCAGCCATTATTGGCGGCTTGGTCGCTGGTCTAAGCCTTTCTCAAACAGTAGAAGCATTTAATGCAGGCTTAGGCGATGGGGCTGAAGTTGCATTGGCTTATGCGGTGTTGGGTGCGTTTGCATTGGCACTTTCCAAGTCAGGATTGCCCGATTTGCTGGCGCATAAACTGATTGGGTTATTGGGGATGGAAGCAGGTAAAAATCAGCAGACCAAAGTGAAATATCTTTTGCTGACGATTTTACTGATTGCTGCGATTTTTTCACAAAACCTGATTCCTGTTCATATTGCCTTTATTCCGGTTCTGGTTCCACCTTTATTGAAAGTTATGAATCACTTGAAGCTGGACCGACGTGCGGCGGCATGTGTCATGACACTTGGTCTGGTCGGCACCTATATTTTCCTGCCTGTGGGCTTTGGTGCGATCTTCCTTGAACAGATTCTGATGGGCAATATCAACAAGATTGGCGCCGCTTATGGCTTGCACGTAGAACGTGGCATGATGCCAATCGGTATGGCAATTCCGGTATTAGGTATGGTGATTGGTACGCTGGTTGCGGTATTTATCAGCTATCGTAAGCCACGCATCTATGTTGACCGTTCAATTACGCCAGTTAAAACGATTGATCTGGATAAACCGTTAAAAGTCACCACGCAAGCAGAATATGATCTCAAAGCCGATGCTGAAGAGCTGAAACATGAAGCAGAGAATGTGCCTTATATTTCCAAGAAAACCATGTTTATGGCGGTACTTGCGATTGGTTTAACCTTAGTTGCACAGCTCTATTCAGGTTCGATGATTCTGGGTGGTCTGGTCGGTTTTGCAGTGCTGTCTGCTTCGGGCATTTTTAAATGGCAAGATGCCGATGACGTGTTTGTGCAGGGTATGCGCATGATGGCGCTGGTGGGCTTTATCATGATCTCTGCGGCAGGTTTTGCTTCAGTGATGACGCACACAGGAGATATTACTCATCTGGTCAATGGCGTGGTCCATATCATTGGTGATAACCATGCACTTGCTGCATTCCTGATGCTCTTTATCGGCTTGTTCGTGACGATCGGGATCGGCTCTTCGTTCTCAAGTGTACCTGTGCTGGCGGTGATCTACGTGCCATTGTGCGTACAGTTTGGTTTTTCTCCTTTGGCCACCATCGCCTTGATTGGAACAGCTGCTGCTTTAGGCGATGCAGGTTCACCAGCATCCGATTCAACATTGGGGCCAACAGCAGGTCTAGGTGTTGATGGTCAACATGATCACATTTGGGATACGGTTGTGCCTACATTTATACATTTTAATATCCCGCTACTCATTTTTGGCTGGATTGCAGCAATGGTTTTATAATCAGAAATGGCTCATTGATGAGCCATTTTTTTTGTTTTATAAAGTGTGGCTTAAATATAAAAACAATCATTAAATGACATTTTTTGTCTCTTTTTAAATCTAATTTTATAATGTGGCTTTAATATTAAGCTATATGTGATTATATTTTTAAATCTGACTTAATTTATTTTTAATATATTTTTTGCTTTATCTTAATCTGATTAAAATACTAGGTTTTATAGGGGGTTAAGTTGATTAAAATAGTCTGAATTAATAATTATTACATATTTTAACAATTATATTTTATTAATATTCAATGCATTATAAAGTGAATTAAAATAGTTGGAATTAATCTCTATTGCATAATGTAAATATGCGTGTTTATTATGTTGAACAAGAACATAAATTGTTAAAGAGGTTGTTTAAATGTTAAAGAAATTTTTAGTTGTTGCTTTATTGGGGGTATCTTCAACTGCATTTGCAGGGGGCTTTCAGGTTAAATTTGGTGGAAGTGTAATTTCACCAACAGACGATACTGTGGTTGCAGGTGTTGGCACATTAAAGGCAGATCATGAATTTGCATTTACACCTTCGGTTGAATATTTCTTCGGTGATACGCCTTTTTCTGCCGAATTATTACTGGCGACACCAATTTCACATGATGTGTCATTAAATGGTGAAAAAGTAGCGAAGCTTAAACAATTGCCACCTACTGTCACTTTTAAATATAACTTTAAAAACTCAACCCGTTTCACACCTTATATTGGTGTAGGTGGCACAGCTTTTGTAACTTGGGATGAAGAAACAACAGGTGCTTTAGAGGGCGCAAAATTAAAAGTGAAAGAAGACTTTGGTTTCGCGGGCCAGTTAGGTTTCAATTTCCAGCCAGCTGATGCAAAAAACTGGGGTGTATTCTTTGATGCGCGTTATGCACAAATCAGTCCTGAAGTAAAATTAAATGGTCAGAAGTTGACTGATCTAGACATCAATCCGATGGTATATACATTGGGTTATAGCTATAAGTTCTAAGCTGAACTTGCGCCTGAAAAGCCTCACTTTGTGAGGCTTTTTTATTTTTGCAATTCCCATATAAAACAGATACAGGCCTTACACAGAGAGTTTTGTATGCTGAAAAAATAATCTTAATAAAAGTGAGACCTTCATCATGAAAAAAGTAATGACTTCGATCTTATTGTTCATCCCCTTGTTATTTTTATCTCAGGCGTATGCGGCCAGTTATTCGTGTAAGGCAGCAAAGTTGAAAGTCGAACAGCAGATCTGTAATGAGCGCAGCCTCAATGATGCGGATGTGAGAATGGCAACCACCTATCAGATTATTTTACATGCCTTGCCAATGGGCGGACGTGATGCTGAAAAAGACAGACAATTTCAGTGGTTAAAACAACGTAACTCATGTGGTGCAAATACACCGTGTATCAAACGTGCTTATGGGCAACGTCAACAGCAGCTTGATCAGCTATTACAGGAGCGAGTATTGAGCCGAGGCCCATTCTAATTGCCATTTTGTGCATTTTTTGCCTGAAAAATGCAGATCAAGGATTGAAAAATTTAAGATATACACCATTCATAAATCATTCCAAATAGATAAGCCTCACAGATAAGGAGTGATTTATGAGTGAACAAGTCGCACAAAATTATAGTTTCCAAGCTGAAGTTGCTCAGTTATTGCATTTAGTGACGCATTCTCTGTATTCCAACCCTGAAATTTTCTTACGTGAATTGATTTCAAATGCGTCTGATGCGTGCGATAAGTTACGTTTCGAAGGCATTAATCATCCTGAATATTATGAAAATGACCCAGACCTGCATGTTCGTGTCACTTTAGATAAAGACAATAAAACGCTCACCATTTCGGATAACGGGATTGGCTTAAGCCAGCAAGAAGCAATTGATAATCTGGGTACCATTGCCAAGTCGGGCACCAAAGACTTTATGTCTAAACTGACCGGTGATCAAAAAGCCGATGCGCAGTTAATTGGTCAGTTTGGTGTTGGTTTCTATTCAGGTTTTATCGTTGCAGACAAGATTACGGTGGAATCACGCCGTGCAGGTTTAGATGCAGCAGAGGGTGTACGCTGGATTAGTGGCGGCACAGGTGAATTTGAAGTTCAAAGCATTGATAAAGCAACCCGTGGTACAGACATTATCTTGCACTTACGTGATGATGCGCTTGAGTATCTAGAGTCGTGGAAAGTTAAACAAATCATCAATAAATATTCTGACCACATCAGCTTGCCAATCGAAATGCAAAAAGAAGTTTGGCAAGAGGACGAAGTCGCTGAAGGTGAAGAGGCCAACACTACAAGCGGCGGCCAGATGGTGAAGACCGATGAATGGGAAGCGATTAACTCGGCAAGCGCGCTGTGGACGCGTAACAAGAATGAAATCACAGATGAACAATACATCGAGTTTTATAAAAACTTGAGCCACGATTTTGCTGAACCGTTGGCGTGGGCCCATAACCGTGTTGAGGGTAGCACTGAATATACGCAATTATTGTATATCCCAAGTCAGGCCAAACAGGATTTGTTTACCCGTGAAGCAAAGGCGGGCATCAAGCTATATGTAAAACGTGTATTCATTCTGGATGAAGCGGATAACCTGATTCCGAACTACTTACGTTTCGTACAAGGTGTGGTTGATAGTGCTGATTTACCGCTCAATGTCAGCCGTGAACTGCTACAAGAAAGCCGTGATGTAAAAACCATTCGTGAAGGTAATGCGCGTCGTGTGCTGACTTTACTGGACGGTTTGGCAAAATCTGAAGATGAAAAAGACCAAGAGAAATTCAAGACTTTCTATACTGAGTTTGGTTCAGTATTGAAAGAAGGTTTGGGTGAGGATACTGGTAATCGCGAACGTATCTTAAAGCTATTACGTTATGCGACTTCAAACAATGATGAAATTTCAACGTCTTTTGCTGACTATAAAGCACGTATGAAAGAAGGCCAGAAGGCAATTTACTACGTCACAGCAGAAAACCTGACTGCAGCTAAGAATTCGCCACAGCTTGAAGTGTTCAAGAAGAAAGGCATCGAAGTCCTGCTTATGGCAGACCGTGTCGATGAGTGGGCGATGAACTTCGTATTTGAATTCGATGGTACGCCGCTTCAAAATGTATCGAAAGGTGCTGTTGACTTGGGCGACCTGCAAGATGCTGAAGAGAAAAAAGCGTTAGAGCAGGCAGCAGAGCAGTTCAAACCTGTGGTAGACCGTTTAAGTACGTCATTAAAAGACAAAACCAAAGAAGTTCGTGTTACGACACGTCTGGTTGATTCACCTGCATGTCTGGTTACTAGTGAAGGTGAGTTGTCTCCACAATTGGTTCGTATGTTGAAACAGGCGGGGCAAGCAGTTCCAGAGATTAAACCAACATTGGAAATTAACCCTGAGCATCCATTGGTGAAAAAATTGGAAAGCTCGGCGCAATTTGATGATCTCGCCAATGTGATTTTTGATCAGGCGGTGATTGCAGAAGGTGGTTTACCAGAAGATCCAGCAGCCTATGTCAAACGCATCAATAGCTTGTTGTTGAAATAAGCAATTTAATCAAGAAACCTCTGCTTCGGCAGAGGTTTTTTTATTGGTATGGATAACTTTAAAGTTATCCACAATTGTGGTGATCTTTTCATCAGAACTGTGCTTCGAAACTCATTTGATAACTAAAATGATCCTCTTGTCTGGTGGCAGGGACATTTAAATAATTCAGATCATTCTGCATAAAAATCCAGTTGCGCCAGATGGGGCGACGCCAGGAAAAGTAGGGCCCCCATTCATTGACACGCAGTTCTTTATTTTCATATTCCCCTGTAGTCAAAATGCCATAACTCAAATTGTCTTTGGATAAGAAGTGCAGTTGCTGGAAAGTACGATTGCTCCAGCTATAGTCTTCATCTTGTGTTTTAGAGACATTAAACTGGGTTGAAAGCTGCTTTTGATGCTGAAGTTTTTGTGTCAGATCAAGATTGGTTTCGGCATAGTTTTTACTGCTTGAACCATAACGGAAAATTTGCGCCGTATTGAGCTGTAAACCTAAGGGTAAAGCCCAGTTCTTTTTGGCGAGAAACTGCACATAGATATCGGTATCAGAATTTGCGCCCAGATCAAGATCATTACTAAAAGGTAATAGGCTTGAAATGGTTGACCAGCTTGCACTGAGCGGGTTTGGGGTAGCAATCTTTTGCTGGCTGTGATGTTTGTTATTTTTACCTAATTTCTTGACTGGCTGAGGCTGTTGAGCACGCTGCCATAGGGTATCGTTGCCAAAAACCGCTATTAAATCTTGTGCAAGTTGTTGGTCATCGAGAGTAATCTTATTTTCTTCAGCGCAACTGAAATTGGCTCTCGGTGAGTATTGGGCTCGAATAAGGGCTTTATGCAGCGTGATGGGTGGGTGCAATGATCTGCTGACAGGTAAAAGCATTGGAAATAAAGGCATCAGCAGATTACCTAGACACAGGTTCCCTACAATCAAAAAATACACAACCAGAGCGTATTGTTGACGCATGCCATAAACAAGAACAATAAAAGAAAATGACGGTAACAAACAAAGCTTAAGGATTTATTGAAAGAAATATTATTTTTAAAATAAAAATGCCCAAACAATGAATCATTTGGGCAGGTTAAGACTGGAGTGAAGATTAGAATAAAGTTTCCAGACGGACAAAGGTGCTTACGTAATGACTTCGGTCTTCACGATGATCATTGAAATAGTTGAGATCACCTTGTACATAGAACCATTCGCGCCAAAGCGGTTGACGCCATGATACGAATGGGCCCCAATTATTTAAACGTAGGTCACTGTTGTTGTAGTAACCACCTGTGTAGATACCATAATTAAACGTGTTATGTGCAAAGAACTGGTGTTGACGGAAAATACGGTTATCCCACCATAGATCATCATCCTGCTTGTCTGCATAGGTTAAGCTGAACTGATTAGATAAGAAAGGCTGGTTTGGGCGCGCGTGAATCAGTTCTAGGTTGGTTCTTAGATAGTTTTCACTTTTACTGCCATAGCGGTAGATCTGTTCGGCATTAAAGCGGAAATCATTGCGTAAATCCCAATGTTTTTCAGCTCTTAAGCGCGCATAGATATCTGTGCCTGAGCGCACACCAAGATCGGCATCTGTCTCAAAAGGTAGTTTCTTGGAGAAGTTTGACCAACGTAAGGCAAGAGAGCCGTTACTATCACGGGTCTGTTTAGAATCAAACTTTTTATCCGGATCTTGATTCGGCTGGTTATTGGTATTGCCTACATTATTCTTGAATTCATCGTCTAAGGTGTCATCACCAAAAACCACGCTGACTTTTTTCTCTAAAGTCGGTAATTTAATCTTACCGCGAATACGAGGCTTGACCTCATAATTATCATATTCGTTCCAGTAATTATCCAGCATGACACGGATCGTTGCCGAAGCAGGATCGTCAGGATCGACCTCTCCAAACCAGTCATCAATTTTGACTGACGTATTATCTGCCCACTCTCGAATTCGTCGCTGTTTTTTGTCAAACCAGGTTTTATCCTCTGTCTCCGCCGTTGGTGGGACGGTGACCTTATCTGACTGCTCGGGAAAAATAGAGGGCGTGGCATCGACCAAACGTGGAATATAGTCCAACGCATTTTCCGACGTATTTTGTGACGACGGATTTGGCTGTTGATCTTGCTGTTGCGGCGTAGTTTCTGCTTGGGCTGCACTTAACGTACCCATCGTCAAGGCAAGCAAAACAAAAACGATACGCGATGGCACCATTTGCTGTAAATTATTCATAATAAAGACTTATATATTGTTCTTGGTTTAACTTTTGATGATTTAATGCTTAAAATCAAGCGGCAGTCACAAAAAGCAGCAATTTAACAGTACAAAAATGCTAAAGATCATAAGGATTTAGCGCAATAAAAAGCCCTCATTGCAACGTCACGTTCATTGTGTACGTAGAAAAATGAGGGGGCTAAAATTGATCAGACTTTTAAATGGGTTTAAGACGATTCTACCGACATGCTGTTTTCCAGTGCCTGATATAAATCATGCACCGAGATCGGTTGTGGCAATCGGCTGATGACCTGACGAATCAATTGCCAGGTATAACCATCGCTGCGGTCTAATAAGAGGTATGGATAGGCCTGATCTTCACTGGAAAGATTCACTCGTTCCAAACCATGAATCACACGGATTTTCTGACGTTCCCGCAATAAAATGACAGGTGTAAAAAAGGTCGCAGAGGTTTCTTCAAATGGAATAAATTTTTGCGTATTGATAAATGATGCTGGGATATACGGATAAACGCGTTGATCACGTTGCCACACCAAGGTCCCATTCATAATGCATTCATTAAAGAGGCTTTCGTGCTGGTGATAATGCTGTTTGAAATTGGCCCAACTGGTTTGATGAATCGAGCTGGTGCGGGTATGACGCTGATCTGTATAGGCTTGCAGAATGGTGATGGCGTATTCCACGCTATGGGTTCCGACCAGTACCACATAATGGGAAAATTGCCCTTGCGCATAGAGCTGTTCTGCGACAAAAATCTGTGCAGATTCCCAGATTGGTTGCGCTTCATTTTCAGCTTTTAAATAGAGCCAGTCAATTTTGATATTCTGGTCAATATCGTTATGCAGATCGACCCGATATAAAGAGGGGAAGGTACGTGCATCAATACGTTCCAGTCGGCAGATCAGGCCGTCCAGATTAAAATCATTGAGTGCCAATGGCTGTGCTTTATTTAGATTCGGTGAAGGCTTGGCACTTTGTCTAAAACCGGGTTTGATTCGGTTCTCTGTAGGTACTGGCGGCGCAATACTTTCTGGAACGGTTCGGATTTTATCTTGAATGATTGCGTCAAGTTGAGTTTGAAAGTTGGCGGTTTCTTTTTTAAGTCGGGCAAGCGCATCGGTAGATGCTTTCTTATCCTGCTCAGATGGATGCTCATTCAGAGGTTCCAGAACCGGAATTAAATGCTGGAGTTCATAATCGGTTTTGACATATTCGCTGGCATGATTTTGTAGCCATTGCAGGGCATCGGTAGATGAGTTTAGCCATGGACTCTTTAGAAAAGATAAAGCAGGACGAATCACCCAGATTTGCCAGAGTTGTGCCTGACGTAAAGCCGCCCAGCCCATATCAGCCGAAGCAAATAAGGCATTTTCAACCCGTCCCATAAAGTTATAAGTACCCCGATAGGTCATGCTATAACCGTAACTGGCTAGATCTTCAGCCGAAAACTCTTCGTTGAGAATAAATGCCTTGAATGGCGTCAATTGATCCTGAAAGGCAGGATCGTCGCAAGATGCGCAAATATCTTTAATCCGTTGTTTTGATTTTGCTATTTCAAAAAGTGATGTTTTCTCATTTTTGAGCCCATCGATGAGATGCTTGAGCTCATCCACCAAAAGTGCTTTCTCTAATACGTCCATCTATTGTTTCCTTAGAGATAGGCTTGAGCCTGTTTTTAAATAATGAATCAGTGCAAATTTGACCGCTGCTTTAAATCGTTTTGTATCAATTATTGTTGGTAAAGTATTTTCCCCTGCGACAAACTGTGATGTATCGAGCAATTGTGGCTGAATAGGCCTCTCAATCTGAGCATGTAACTCTCGAATTTTCATAACAAAAGATTGTCACTTTATGACGATTATAGAAGAAAACCAGACAAAATCTATAGCTTAAAAATGAGTAGAAAATCACATTCAGAGATTTTAAATCGAGATATGGATCATGGTTTGTCTTTGAAAATAAAAACATTTTAAAACAATGAATCGGATATCTAGATCATAAAGCAAAAAGACATCTATAAATTTGTGGACGAGTTGTGACCAGCCTCACAGAAGCAGTGGTGAAAAGCACATCAAATAAAACGTGGGAAAGTCATCCACATGAATGGGACGAATGAAGTCGGTTATAAATAATGAAAGAGGGAGATATAAATACTGATTTTTATTATTTGAGTTGTTAAAAGCTGCCTTAATCCTTTGATTAAAGCAGCTGAGTCTTATAATTAAGGCTTGATTTCACATTGCTCATCATTACATTGAGCTGCATCGTCCTGCTCAATCTGTTCAGAGGATGTAGATTGCGCCTGTTGTAAGGCTTGCAAGAAAATCTCACGTGGCTGTGCGCCAGACAGCGCCAGTTTTTGATCAAACACAAAGAATGGTACGCCAGTAACATTCAACTGTTCACGCGCAATTTTCTCATCGTGGCGAACGAAATCTGCCAGCTCATCAGAATCCAGTACATATTCGACTTCGGCATTATCCAGACCGATACGTGATGCAATTTCTTCTACCACTTCACGTTCGCCAATTGCCAAACCTTCGGTCATATAGGCATGGAAGAATGCCTCTTCTGCTTCATTGCCCAAGCCTTTACTTTGGGCAAGATGAATAATTCGATGCGCGTTGAAGCTGTTGCCCGAGTTGGCTTTTTGCCATTGGAAGTCGATGCCTTCAGCTGCTGCCATCGCTGCAACATTGCGCTCCATGTCTTCCATTTCCGCATAACTACGGCCATATTTTTTGGCTAAGCGTTCGGTATTCGATGTGTCATGCTTGGCTGGCGCATCTGGATCCAGCTCGAAGCTATGCCAGTGAATTTCAAGCTCGATGCCTGCTTCTTCTGCGACATGTTCAAGACGTTTTTTACCGATATAACAAAAAGGGCAGACCACATCTGACCAAATATCTACACGCATGGCGTATCTCTTCAATTCTCGTTAAACAGATAATAGGGGCGGAACCGATGAATTTAAAGCGATGAATATGTAATGCTGCGTTACGAGAAGTGAAATAAAAATCATATAAAGGTTTGTCTTTTATCGATTAAACTGAGATTCAGAACATAAAAAAATATAATGAATTTGGAGGCAATATGCGCCGTTTTTTATTATTTTTCCTTGTGGTGATCCTTGGCATCGGTTCTTTTTTTCTCTATCAACATCAATTACAGCAACGTGCTGCCAACAATAAACAAATGTTTGAAGTGGTGATGGCTGAGAAAATGCGTACACTTTACGATCAGGCACAAGACTGGACCACACCCGTACAACTGGATATTCATGACGATCGCTTATCTGGCGATTACAAGTTGATGTCAGAATTCCTGCTCAACTACTGGATGCAGAATGTTGAAGCGCGTAATCGTTATTTACGTGAACTTAAAGCTGCGAACTGGGATACTTTTCTAGATGTAGAGCGACTAGATCAGGATCGAAAACAGGATTATAAAGAAACTGAACAGATGCTGGCGGATGTGCGTAAAGCATCTACTGAATATGAACAAGCACGACAACAGATTCAGTCCAGTTCTATGGAACAGGCAAAAAGTCTGGCCATTCAGAATGAAATGCGACAGTCCTTACAGGCAAAACTGGAAAGTAACCTGAAAGCTGATAAAGCGCATGATATTTTCCCGATTGAACAGCAGATTATTGAAAAAGCACAAGCCATGTTTGACATGCTGAAAAAACACCAATGGCAAAGAAAGGACAAAATGATTCTTTTCCGCGAAACCGCGCAGGTGAAAAAATTTAATACGCTGTATCAAGATGTGCTGAAATTGAATAGCAAAATGGAGAAGATCAAGAAAAATAATGCAGAGGTACTGGAAGAAGAACTGTAATCCATATCGCTGACTCAATACACATTGCACGCATAAAAGGCAGACGTCGAATATATGAATTTATGGCAGCTATTTCATAAAGTAAAACCTTTTGTCCTTCCCTATAAGGGGCTGGTTGCAGTGACTTTACTGCTGACGCTGATTGGTGCTTTAACTGCACAGGTCAATGCGTTGACCTTGCAATATGCGGTCGACCAGATCAATGCGGTGGTTGAATCAGGACAGGGCTTGAGTGCAGGCTGGCATATTCTGATCACCATTAGTGTGATTTTGTTGAGTAAAGAAATCATCAATATCTTTATTCAGTTTGGGCAAAAGTTCTTTGGTGAGAGACTCCGCATTCTGATCTCACAAGATGTGGCACAGTCGATCATCGTGAAATTTTTACAATATCGGCTGGCTTTCTTTACGCAGGATGATAATCAGGCTGGAAAATTACAGACTCGTATTGATCGGGGTATTGGTTCGATCACGCGACTCGTACAGATTTTCTTTATTGAGATTTTCCCGCTGTTTAGTAGTGCCTTGATTGCCTTGTGCTTAATGTTTTATGCCAATGTCTGGATTGGTCTGGTGGCGTTGTGTATTGTCCCGATCTATTTCTGGGTTACCTTTAAACAGGCGCAGAAATTAAGTGGTACACGCCGTAATTTACGCGATGGACGCGAACGTAAAAGTCAGGGTATTTTGAGTATCATTAACTCGATCACCGTCATTAAATCTTTTAACCGTGAACAGATCGAAGCGGAAAAACAGCTGACGCTACAAAAACAATTAACCGATCACCAGATGCATACACGGCAACTCAGTTTTTTGTTTGAAGGGCTGAAAACCTTTATTGAACAGATTGGTGTGGTCTTTATTATCATCCTCACGGCCTATTTTGTATTAGTCGGTGATATGAGTATTGGGATGATCATGTTTCATATCCTGCTGTTCAATAATGTCTCAGCACCGATTCGGTCCTTGCATCGGATCTATGACGAAGTCAATGACGCGATGATCTATGCAGAAAGTTTTTTCAAGATATTGGAAGCGGATGATGAGGTGGAAACGTCGGGGCAATTAAAACCATCCCCACTGACAGGAAAATTTGAGCTGAAACAGGTGAATTTTTCCTATCCGAATGGGTTTCATGCGTTGAAAGAGATTAACCTGACCATCCAGCCTAATAAGATTACCGCTTTGGTTGGCTTGTCGGGGGCGGGAAAATCAACCTTAATCAGTCTGCTGGATAAATTTTATGTGCCCCAGTCGGGTGAGATTCTGCTCAACGGCACTCCGTTAAATGACATCGATACCCAATATTTACGGGATCATATTGGTCTGGTATTGCAAAAGAATCATATTTTTCAGGGAACAATTGAAGAAAATATCCGTTATGGCAAGATGAATGCAACACAGGATGAAATTGTTGCTGCCGCGAAGAAAGCCTCGATCCATGAGCAGATTTTGAAATTACCGCAGGCCTACCAGTCGGATGCCTTATTACTCTCAGGTGGACAACAACAGCGGATTGCGATTGCCCGCATGTTCCTGAAAAATCCCCCGATTATTTTTTTGGATGAGCCGACCGCCAGTCTGGATGCAATCGCAACTGAACAGATCAAACACAGTCTGGATGAGATTAAGCAGGGGCGGACGGTTATTATTATTTCCCATAGTCTGTCACAGATTATTGATGCAGATTATACCTATGTGATGCAGGATGGCATGATTGTAGAACATGGCGAACATCATCAGCTGTATCAGCAACAAGGTATGTATAAAAACATCTTTGATGCGATGGCCAAGAGCCTGAATATCGAAAAGATTTCCAAGACTTTTGAGGGTGATGATGAAGAGGAAACCCATAGCTAGTAGAAGATTACCTATTTCAAAATACCCTCAGATTTTGTCTTAATTGAAAATCTTTTCGGCAGCTTGAAATGGTAGGCTGACGACATCAATCGCGACTGCAAATGGTAGCAATACCAGTTTTTCTAAAGGATTCATACCTGATTTGGAGGTATAACTTTCTTCTTTCTGCGTATAAATAGTCACTTGATAAGGCTTACTCAAGGCTTTTAGCGAATTGAGGTTATTGGCAGTAGGGTAGACCACACCCGCCAGCTTAATATCGAAGCAGAACCGCTGTGCCTGCATACGTTCATCGCTTGACGATGAGCATTCTCTAGCGCCATTTTCAATAAAAAATTCGAGATCTTTTTTACTCAAATCTTCTTTGAGTTTTACATAAGAAAGCGGCAAAGTTCCTGAAAAATAGCCATCATTTTTTTCAGAATAGAAATTAAGATCTCGGGTGATTTGAATATTCTTTGGATCAAGTCTGCCAATTAAAGTAACAAACTGGCTGCCTCCTTGAGTCAGGATATAACTGTTCTTTTGTCCTGCAATCACGATACTGTCTTTTGGCAAATTTGCAGAAGCTTGTGCTGGTCGTCCAAAAGCAACTACGCTGTCTTCAACTAAAGTGACTTTCGTCGTGCGTGTATAATTCCGATTGTCTTTTTTGATTAAGGTTGAAGTGGCACAGCCAGTAAGGAACGTGGCAGATATAGTCAAAGCGGTTATTGTTTTTGCTAAGTCTGTAAGCATTGGGATCATCCTTGATATTTTGTAGTAGTGAGATACTTTTGCTTAACAGCAGTATCTGATCAATGGTGCTACTGAGGTATGGCGTTAGTTATTTCCATACCTCATTGGTCAGACCTATGGCCTGAAAAGGAAGTGCAATTACATCAAATGCAACGGCCAACGGAAGTAGGGGGAGCTGTTGCATGATTTCTTTATTGGAACGTTTGACCGTTCCACTTTTATAGTGGAGATATTGAATCTTGACATGATATGGTTTGGATAAAGGCGTTAACTTATCCAGATTATTTGCAGCAGGATATACCTTGCCTTCAAGTCGAAGGTCAAACGTGGCAGGTCTTATTTTTTCCAGACAGCTACAGGGTTGAACGCCATATTGCTTAAAAAGAGCGACTTCTTTGTCATTTAACTTTCCATTGGGTGGCGTATAAGAAAATCTAAAATTGCCGTAAAAACGCGGACTATTCTGTGCAGGTGCATTAAAATCGAGATCACGATCAATTTTGATATATTCTGGATTCAGTTGGCTAATGAGCTGAACCAGTCCGCTGCCTCCCTTATTAATCACATAACTATACTGTTTTCCTGCAATAACGATGCTGTCAGCAGGTTCATCGGGTAAGGCGGTAGCGGGCTTGCCGAAAGCAACCACATCATCTTCAAGTACGGTAATCCATTCGTGTCCTGTGTCATATTTGGTAAATATATCTCTTGTGGAATCACCAACCCGATTGGTTGCGCAAGCGGTAAGGAATAATGATGAACATAAGCTAAAGATTAAAATATTCTGATTTAAACCCTTGAAACGCATTTTTGTTTTTACTTTTCCAATAATTATAAAAAGGATAAATAAAAATTCTTATGAATGCGAGAACTTCCTTTATTTAATTAATCCGATGAAAATGATATAGCTCGATTTAATCATTTGTTTAAATAATAGTGCCGATTGACCGTTTATCTGACCCTTACTGAATCAAATCTGACTTTGCTGTAGCCTATTTATATATGCTTTTATTTAACTCATTATTTTCTTATGGATGAGGGATATTTGGAGCAAACAATGAATTTTTTTAAACAAGCAGCTTTGATCTCCCTGTTGATTCCTTTGGGTGTACCCATGGTTCACGCGCAAGAGGGAGAGGTTACGTCATTACCGACAATTCGGGTCATGGCTGAATCTGAGCTGCGGGAAGAAGTTGGATTTGTGCCTTATCAAGAAGATAAGCAAACCCGTCAAGCGCTACAACATCGTGTCTATAAAATTCACAATGACATGCAGAATGTAGGTGTGACTGAAAGTCCGACCAGCGTGAATTATCAGCCTATGGCGGCACAGCCAGATCTGTCTCAATACTCTCCGATTTTGCAACAATACATATTGGCTGTTGCTTCTGGTTTTCAGTCTTCAGACCCAACTAATGGTCTTTTTAAAATGCTGGAGCCTTTGAATATTAACCGCGGTAATATTGACGGCATTCGCAATGGCACAATTAAAATCGATTTAGGCGATATTTTGAAATTGCAGCAACAGATTAGAGATGGATTAAATCCACCACAGAATCCTTTGTTTCCGCGTTAAAATTTGATTCTGGTAATAAAAAAATCCCCGCAAAGTGCGGGGATTTTCTTCTTATCTCAGTGTCGATTAAACACGTTCGATAATGGTCGCGATACCTTGACCAAGACCGATACACATGGTCGCAAGACCGATTTGTGTATCTTGTTGTTCCATCACGTTCAACAAGGTTGTTGTGATACGTGCACCAGAACAGCCCAATGGGTGACCCAATGCAATTGCACCACCATTCAAGTTGATGATGTCTTGCTTTTCATAAACGCCTAAGCCTTTCATGACTGATAAGCCTTGAGCAGCAAATGCTTCGTTTAATTCGATAGTCTGGATATCCGCCATGGTTAAACCAGCACGCTTAAGCGCTTTTTGAGTTGCAGGTACTGGACCGTAACCCATGATTGCAGCATCACAACCCGCAATGGCCATTGAACGAATCACAGCACGTGGTTTTAAACCCAATGCTTGAGCACGTTCAGCAGACATCAATAACATTGCAGATGCGCCGTCAGAAAGAGCAGAAGAAGTTGCTGCTGTTACTGAACCACCTTTAGGATCGAAAACAGGTTTCAATGCTTTGAATGCTTCAAGGTTAGCATCAGCACGAATTACTTCGTCGATGTCGCAAAGGATTTTGAAGCCGTTTGCATCATGACCTTCAACACCAACGATTTCGTTTTTGAAGCGACCTTCTTGAGTTGCAGCCCAAGCACGACGGTGAGATTCAACACCGAATGCATCCTGCTCTTCACGAGAGATACCATTCATGCGACCTAACATTTCAGCCGTTAAGCCCATCATGTTAGATGCTTTTGCATAGTGTTTAGACGCTTCTGGGTTGAGGTCAATGCCGTGCATCATACCGACGTGACCCATGTGCTCTACACCACCGATGATGAATACATCACCTTGGTTGGTTGCAATCTGAGCTGCAGCAGTGTGGATTGCTTGCATAGAAGAACCACAAAGACGGTTTACTGTTTGACCGCCAGCAGTTTTTGGAATATCAGCCAATAAGCCAATGTTACGAGCAATGTTCATACCTTGCTCTAAAGTTTGGTTTACACAGCCCCAGATTACATCTTCAACTTCGTTGGTATCAAACTGGTTACGAGCAACAAGTGCACGTACTAATTCAGCAGATAAACTGTCGGCACGTACATTGCGGAACATACCGTTACGTGATTTGCCCATGGCAGAACGAACGCCATCAACAATCACAACGTCACGTGGATTTAAAGTAGCCATTCACGTCGCTCCTTAACCGTAGAATTTTGTGTTGTTAGCAGCCATGTCACGCAACATTTGTGGCGCTTCATAAGCCTTACCTAAGTGTGCATATTTGTCGCAAAGCGCAACGTATTCAGCAACACCTGTTTGGTCGATGTAACGGCATGGACCACCGCGGAATGGAGGGAAACCAACACCCATAATCATTGCCATGTCTGCTTCAGAAGCAGTTGCAACGATCTTGTCTTCTAGGCAACGAACAGTTTCGTTACAGAAAGCAAGCATCATACGGTCAATGATTTCCTGATTATCAAACTCGCGTTTTTCACCAGTCACGTATGGTGCAATGATTTCGTATGCTGTTGGATCAACAGTTTTCGCTTTCTTGCCTTTCTTATCTAACACATATTTGTAGAAACCAACGTCATTTTTTTGACCAAGACGTTTTGCTTCATACATCGCTTCGATCGAACCTTTGTAGTCTGGCTTCATACGGTCAGGGAAACCTTCAGCCATCACTTCTGCGCCATGAACACCTGTATCGATACCAACAACATCGATCAAGTATGCAGGGCCCATAGGCCAGCCGAATTTCGCCATCACATTGTCCACTTGTTGGAAATCCGCACCATCTTTTACAAGAAGGTCGAATGCACCAAAGTAAGGGAACAATACGCGGTTAACCAAGAAACCTGGGCAGTCGTTAACAACAATTGGTGTTTTACCCATTTTTTGAGCAAGTACCACAGTTGTTGCGATTGCTTCTTCAGAAGTCTTTTCACCACGAATCACTTCTACCAATGGCATCATGTGTACTGGGTTGAAGAAGTGCATACCTACAAAGTTTTCAGGACGCTGTAAAGTTTTCGCCAAACGTGTGATTGAAATCGTAGAGGTGTTAGATGCAATAATCGTGTTTTCACGAACATGCTTTTCAGTATCAGCAAGTACGATTTCTTTTACTTTTGGATTTTCAGTCACTGCTTCGATCACGATATCCACTTCTTTAAACTCGTCATAGCTTAAAGTTGGACGGATGCGAGCAAGTGTTTCACCCATTTGCGCAGGTTTCATTTTCTTGCGCTCAACTTGCTTGGTGAGCAAGCCATTCGCTTCTTTCATACCCAATGCAAGCTGTGGGTTACCAATATCTTTCATGATGATTGGTGTGCCTTTGCTTGCCGCTTGGTAAGCAATACCACCACCCATGATACCAGCGCCTAGAACAGCAGCTTGGTTGACTGGATGAGCACCTTTCTCATATTTTTTCGCAGTTTTCTTCACGACTTGGTCATTGATGAATAAACCAATCAATGCACCTGCTTGTGGAGTAATCGCAGCTTTTGCAAAACCTTGTGCTTCAGCTTTTAATGCGTCATCACGGGTTGAGCTTGCGCCTGCTTGTAAAGAATCAAGCAATAATTTTGGAGCAGGGTATTGAGCAGGGTTTGCTTTCGCAAGGACCGCACCTTTCGCCGTATTGAACGCCATCATTTGTTCAAGTGGGTTCAATTTGATTGCATCTAATTTTTCTTGACGCTTTGCTTTCCAGTTTAAACGGCCAGCAATGGCTTGTTTAACTAAATCAACCGCAGCTTCTTGTAATTTGTCAGCAGCAACAACCGCATCTACAGCACCGTCTTTCAATGCAGCAGCTGGTTTTTTCGGGTTCGCCATTGCCATCCATTCAACGGCATTGTCGATACCGATTAAACGGCTTAAACGTACACTACCACCAAAACCTGGATAGATACCGAGTTTGATTTCTGGTAGGCCAACTTGCGCTTGTTCTGACATTACACGGTAGTCACACACCAAGCACATTTCAAAACCACCACCTAGCGCTGTACCATTGATTGCAGCAACTTTAGGTAGATCTAAGTCTTCAAAGCTATTGAAGATTTCATGTACAGGCATAAGCCAATCAACGATCGCTTGCTCACCAGCAGCGAAGTTGTCGCCAAATTCAGTGATATCAGCACCAACGATGAATGTTGATTTGCCAGAAGTTACGACTAAGCCTTTAATATCGTTATTGGCTTTCACTGCAGCAATTGCTGCTTGGAAGTCTTCGATGGTTGCACGGTTAAATTTATTAACCGACTCACCTTGTAAGTCAAAGCGGAATTCTGCAATTCCGTCCGCAAGCATTTGGACGGTAATGGCATTGCCAGCGTGGATCATGCCTGATCTCCCTTGTTGTGGAGGATTCTAAGTGGATGTCATAAAGCGTATGTGCAGTTCGGCACACAAAAAAGCTTCGCTAATCTTACGATAACTATATCCAAAAAGGACATAACAAGTTGTATCAAGCCGTGACGCTAGGGTCATCATTTGTTTTTGTTATCCTGTTTTTAATTTTATGTTTTTGAAAATAATTAATTTTATCTTTTTCTTATTCATTTTTTAGGCTTCTATAAAGCTTTATTTATCTCCTAAAAACCGCTGCGATATTTTAACAATATGTCGTTTTTAACGATGGAGATAAGCGCGCTAAATCGAGTGTTATTTATATAAATTTCGACTTATTTATGAGTAGGAAATAACAAAGAAAAGTTCTTTATTAAATAAGTTAGGTCAATTTATAAACACTGGACAGAAAGACTTGTCTATTTTTTTCTCTTTAGATAAACTTTATGTTATAAAAATGTTTAAGAAAGTAATATTATGTTAAAAATTAAATTTGTTGTTTTGGCAATGCTTCCATTGATGCTCAGCGCATGTGGAGGTGGTGGGTCTTCATCTAGTAACGACTCAAACTCTAACAGTAATAATTCTAACTCTAACGAAGTCAAGGCTGAGCTTTTCCCGAACGGGGAAGCTAAATTATTTAGATATTCAGTTGATATTGATTATGAACAGGAAAAGTTAGATTTTGATAAATCAGAGTGGAATATTGAGAAGGGAATTCTGCTTGAGAAAACAAAAAATCCTATCTTTTATAATCACTACGTAACTGAAACCAATGGCTTATATGTTCCCGAAACGGAACAAAGCTATCGTGCAGATCGGGGCATTCGCGATAGTTTTATTCATTCAATGACCTCAACGACTTGGGTAACTTCACCCTATAACCAAGCTGGTTTTAACGATTTGAAATTTACTCAGAAGGTGAAGGAAATTGATCTTCAGGGGGTAAGAATCGTTGGTCAGTTTGCTCCAGCACTGATCTCTATGTACGAGTTTGAAGTGAATAATGGAGGCTCGCCTGATATGGGGGCAGTATCAAGCCAATTGGTGAAGATTTCTGATAAATTTCCAAAAGGGGCAAAGTGCATACAGACACAAGCATTTAGCTCTAATCAATTTTTCTTCGAGTTTGAACCGAATACTTCTTTTGAAGTTCTGGATGCCAAAGTCTTACAGGACTGGGCTGATAAAGTATTTGATGCTGGCTATACTAAGCAAACAGTACCAGATGTCGAGGTATGGGGAAAAATTAAAATAGGTTCACTCTTAGAGCATAATGATGATCCTTCAGCGCCTGAATATTATCAGTTTGCACTTGAATATCAGGGCAAGGTCTACCACACATATCCGCAAAAACCAGAATGGAATACCGATGAGTTCGTAGAAGACCTGAAAAAACAATTCAGGGACACAGAGTGGTTTAAAAGTGTCGTTGCTCCTTTAGGTAAAGCAAAAGAAGATCAGTTCATGGCATCAGTAGACGCAAAAATGCGTAGCCAATGTGACTATTACAATGCAGAAGCTGCTAAATCTATGGATAACGTTCTAAGTAAAGTCAAAAAATAAGTTCTATTTAGACAGGTATGTGGAGCACCCGTATACCTGTCGATCTATTTAAATTATGCAATTCTTGTTTGAATCAATAAATACGGTGTTAAAATAGCGCTGATTTTTTTAAAGCTAAAGCAATAGTCTATGATTAAGTGGATCATATTAGCGATTTTTATCATTTCTGCATTGTATATTCAGCGTCGTGGGAAAGTGAAGCATTCGTTTTATCGTCAATTTTTTGACCATTCGACGATTCTCGCGCCCATTAACTTTTTAATGTACATGTTTTCCAAAGTGCCGAATCAGCCGTATATCGACACACAGCATTTTAAGGATTTAAAAATCCTTGATGAAAACTGGGAAATGATTCGTGATGAAGCAAGAGCCTTGTATGACAAAGGTGGGATTAAAGCATCAAGTACTTATGATGACTTGGGGTTTAACTCATTCTTTAAAACAGGCTGGAAACGTTTCTATTTGAAATGGTATGACTCTGCACATCCATCAGCAGCTGAGCTTTGCCCAAAAACAACGGCTTTATTAAAAACATTACCGACTATTAAAGCTGCAATGTTTACTGAACTTGCGCCAGACAGTCGTTTGGTTCGCCATCGTGACCCTTATGCAGGTTCATTACGTTACCATTTGGGCTTAATCACACCGAATGATGACCGCTGCTTTATTGATGTGGATGGTGAGCGTTATTCTTGGCGTGATGGTGAAAGTGTCGTGTTTGACGAAACTTATATTCACTATGCTGAAAACACCACGGATCAAAACCGTATCATTTTCTTTGCTGATGTTGAACGTCCATTAAAAACACGTTTTATGGAAAAGTTTAATCACTGGTTTGGTAAGAAAGTGATGACGGCGGCGAGTTCACCAAATGAAGCGGGTGACCAGACAGGTGGCTTAAACAAGGCTTTTGGTTATATTTACCAGATCCGTATTAAAGCCAAAGCCTTGAAGAAGTCGAATCGTTCACTGTACTACTTCTTGAAGTGGTTCATTATGCTTGGTTTGTTCTTCCTTATTTTTATTCGTCCTTACGTATTTTAAGTTCGAATTAAATCAACGCCCGTAAGGGCGTTTTTTTATGGGGGATTGCGATAAGATATTTGAATTCATCAACATTATTTGGAAGCTCATATGCAAGTATTCCGTTCCAAAATCGACTGGTGGTTTTGGGGTGTGGTCATCGCAACCACAGGTTTATTGCTCCAATTTTTGTGGACCATGTATATCAAGGGAACGATGCAGGAATATCCTGAACATGCGCTACTTTATTTTTTAACCATTGCATTGTTATGGTGGCCAATTCTGAATACACGCTATATCGTGACAGAACAGCACTTAATGATTCATTCAATGGTATTTAAGTGGCAAATCAATCAGTCAGACATTATCAAAATCTCGGAAAGTCATAACCTCATTTCATCTCCTGCTTTATCTTTAGATCGTTTACGCATTGATTATCATAAAAATGGTGTGGCAAGTCATATTTTGATTTCACCTAAAGATAAAGATGTTTTCTGCAAGGCACTTAATAAAACACGTTCAACTTCTAGATAAGCGTTGTACTTACAGGATATTCACATTTAAAACTTGAAAAAATCTTCCTAAGCATCACATCATGTGGTGTAAATAGAGAGAATAGGCATGCCGTGAACCCAAACGCTCGAGAACATATTGAAAAAATATTGGCGCATATGACCCAGTTACCTGGCGTTTATAAAATGCTAGGTAAGGATGGTGAACTACTGTATGTGGGCAAAGCCAAAAACCTGAAAAATCGTGTCTCGAGCTATTTTGTAAAAACCATTGATCATCCTAAAACGCAGGCCTTGGTGGCCCGTATTTATGATATTGAATCGCTGGTGGTTCGCTCTGAAACGGAAGCATTATTACTCGAACAAAACCTGATTAAGCTGCATCGTCCGCCCTACAATATTATGTTGCGGGATGATAAGTCTTATGTCTATATCTTTGTTTCTGCGGATAAACCTTATCCACGGATCGCCAGTGGGCGGGGGAAAGGCAAGCATCAGATTGGTAAGTTCTTTGGGCCTTATCCCAGTGCCTATAGTGCCAGAGATACCTTATTGGTTTTACAAAAACTATTTAATGTACGTCAGTGTGAAAACAGCTATTTTTCACAGCGCAAACGCCCATGTCTGCAATATCAGATTAAACGCTGTACTGCGCCGTGTGTGGGCTTGATTAGTCCTGAAGATTATAAAGAAGATGTCGATAACTCGATTCGTTTCTTGCAAGGTGATACCAAAGAGCTGAATCAGGAACTGATCGGGAAAATGGAGCAGGCTGCAGAGGCACTAGAATTTGAGAAAGCCGTATTCTATCGTGATCGTCTAGGTTTATTGCGTGAAGTCCAAGCTCAGCAAGCGGTGTTTAAAATTAAGGGTGAGGCCGATATTCTGGCGATTGCCTATCAGGCTGGTGTGACCTGTGTGCAGATCATGCATGTCCGTAATGGGCGTATGCTGGGCGGAAAAAGTTATTTTCCAGATATGCTGGGCGATGATTTGGGGCAGATGCTCAGTGATTTTATGGCAAACTTTTATTTTCAGGTGGCAGATGAAGTGCCGTCTGAATTGATTGTGAATATCGACATTCCTGACAAGGCACAACTGGAAGAGGCCTTGCAGCAAACCTTTAATAAAAAGGTCCAGATCAAGCATAAAGTGCGTGAAACTCGGGCGGAATGGCTTGAGCTGGCGCAAATGAATGTGCAACATGCGATTAAAGGCAAGTTGAGTAATCATCTGGAACTGAATGAGCGTTTTCATCAGTTGGAGCAGGTGGTCGGACGCCCAATCGATCGTATTGAGTGTTTTGATATTAGTCATACCATGGGTGAAGCACCGATTGCTTCGTGTGTGGTGTTTGATCAGGGCGGCGCAAGAAAACGCGATTATCGTCAGTTTGCCATTCAGGATATTACTGGTGGGGACGATTATGCGGCAATGCGCCAAGCCCTGACTCGTCGTTATAAGAAGAATATGCTGCCAGACCTGCTGTTAATTGATGGCGGTAAAGGGCAGTTGCATATGGCGATGGAGGTGATGCAGGAACTGCAACTCGACGCTTTTATGATTGGTGTGTCTAAAGGTGAAGGACGTAAGCCGGGGTTGGAAACGCTACATTTTACCGATGGCACCAAGATTCAATTGCCAGAAGATCATAAAGCATTGCATCTGATTCAACAGGTTCGCGATGAAGCTCACCGTTTTGCGATCACCAAACATCGGGCTAAGCGCGATAAACGTCGTAGTAGTTCAGTATTGGAAGCGATTCCCGGTTTAGGGCCAAAACGTAGACGTGATTTGCTCACCCATTTTGGTGGTATTCAAGGGGTATTAAAAGCCTCTGAAAAAGAGTTAATGTTGGTTCCGGGTTTGGGCGAAGTGATGGCGCGAACAATTTATAAAATTCTGCATGAATAAAAGGTTCAATTGACTCAATCGTCCTGATGAGGTTGTATCAATGATCATTCACAAATCACTAAAAACATTCAAAGATAGGATGTTTGGATCATCAAGGAAAAATGATGTCATTGCTTCCGCTCTATCAGCAGGTTGAACAACAAGAATGGATTGATATCCCGTCAGGCTGGCTGCAAGGTCGCACGGTGTTTGGCGGTCTGGTCGCAGGCATTCTGATCCAGAAAGCTTTATCGGTCGTACAAGATGCGGCAAAGCAACTGCTCAGCTGTAATATCACTTTTGTAGGGCCTGTACAGCAAGGACAAGCAAAAATTACCGCGGAAATCTTACGTGAAGGTAAGTCCGTGACTACGCTTGAAGTAAGATTGTGGCAAGACGAAGCGGTGCAAAGTATCTTGATTGCCAGCTTTGGTTCGCCACGTGAGTCCCGAATTCATGTCGAAAATCTGCCACAAGTACCTGATTATCCTACGCCTGAGCAACTCGATAAAACATTTTATATTGAAGGACTCATGCCTGAATGCTTACAGCATTTCGAATTGTGCTGGGCTGAAGGCAGTTATCCAATGGCAGGCAGCAAAGTGCCTGACTTCGGTGGGTGGAGTCGTTTTTCACCAGATTTGCATCAGAACCGTGCGATGCAATTGCCTGATCTGTTTGCATTAATGGATGTATGGCCGCCTGGTGTATTGCCGATGTTCAAGACACCTGCACCCGCAAGTTCATTGACATGGCAGATTACTTATTTACATCCTGTGGCGGAGCAGATACAAGACTGGTTTAAATATAAAGTTGTGACAGAGTACGCAGAACATGGTTATTCCACCGAATATGCCTATCTCTGGAATCGTGAAAACCGTTTAATTGCGGTGCTTAGACAAACAGTTGCGGTTTTTGCCTAGTCGACACTGCGGTGCATTTCGTATAAAGTTGCCTACACATGAATACAATCTCAGCACATCCTTTGTGCAAACTGCATTTGATGCGAACAACATGGCGGTGTTTATGAGCACAGGGCAAATCCTGAACATTCCTAATATCTTAACCTTGGCACGTATTGCCCTGATTCCCGTGTTTTTGGTGATTGCCTATTGGCCACCAGCAATTGGAATTGCTGAGCATCATGGGGGAATGATGCGCCATATGGTACTGACTGCGATTTTTGTTTTGGCAGCGGTGACCGACTGGTTTGATGGCTATTTGGCACGAACCCTGAATCAAACTTCTGCTTTTGGGCGCTTTCTTGATCCAGTGGCAGATAAGTTAATGGTTGCAGCGGCTTTGATCGTTCTGGTGCAATGGCAACCGACCATTTCTATGGCGTTTGCTGCGATTGTGATTATTTCCCGTGAGATTACTGTTTCTGCCTTGCGTGAATGGATGGCGGAACTCGGTGCGCGTACCAGTGTTGCGGTTTCAACAGTCGGAAAATACAAAACAGCCTTTCAAATGATCGCGATCAGTGTATTCCTGTTGAACTGGAAACCTTTAGAGATCTGGGCCTATGCCTTGCTCTATGCTGCGGTCATTTTAACATTATGGTCGATGTTTATTTATATGAAAGCAGCTTGGCCATATTTAAAACAGCCTTAAGCATGATTTGAATACGAAAAGCCTTCTATTGAGAGGGCTTTTTTTATGGGATGAAAAATTTAAGGCAAGAAAAAAGCCCATAACAACGATGAGCTTAGTTCTCTGAGGAAAGTCATGCTCTTTGGGAGAGTATGCTGAAGAACATAATCATAATATGAGAATTTGTTGGCATTTACAACAGTGAAAAATGTAAATGTTTTTTAATATTCTCAAATTTGACTATTCTGGTTTTCAGAAAGCGTAACGAACTTATGTTCGATTTGAGACGCATTGGTTTGTAGAATTTCGATGAGCTTTTGAATATTCAGGAAATCAAAGCGGTTCTTTGAGGCAACCAATGTCAAGGCGATAGGGGCTTCTTTGTTTGAGAAGCGAATCGGCACTGAAAGACCGCATACCATTGGGTCAATCTCACCTTGTGATAAATAGAAGCCCTGTTTCTTGATTTTTCGCATCTGTTGCATAAATTCATCTGCATTATTGGCAAAACCCACCTGTGCCAGTTCCTGCGTGAACTGTTGATAGTAAGCCTGAATCCGTTGTTTAGTTAAATGCGCAATCACAATCTTCGGGGAGGCACCGACATAAACAGGGCGTGGGCAACCTCGACCATATGAAATCAATTCAGCTTCCTTGAAGGTTTCATGATGCAGATCGATACAGTAATCATGATTTAAATAGGTGAGTAAACAGCACAGCTCGGTACGTTCTACAATATCGCGCATAAACGGAATACTGATCTGAATCAGTGGATCAGTACTATGCGAAATATAGTCAAGAACTGCGATTTTAGAACCAAGCGTGTAGTCACCTGATGTGCCACTAATCCGTTTGAGGATATCGGCAGAAACCAGTTCTTTTAAATAACGATAGGCAGTTGGTTTGGAGAGACCAAGCTCATCACAAATATTATCGACATTGATAATCGGACGTGAAACTGAAAATAAATCCAGCACGGTGAGAATTTTACCAAAACTCGAAATTGCCATGATGCGTTGTCTACTCCTTACAAAATAACGTGAAAACCGAACTTTTATTGCTTTATAACAGAAAAGGCTTAAGTGGTGTATGGGATTTTAAATTTGCTCTTCTTCTGTGAAGAAATAGAGTCTGATGCTGAGAAAATGATGAAATATTAACGTCATTATTTTAGATTAAAATTAAAAATTATCAAATAGTGATAATTTATGTTGACTAATTCGCTTTGTTTTGAAAAAATTAACACCACAATGTCTTATTTGGATAATTATTTTTAGGGAAATCTCTCTAAAAATACCAAGCACAAGCATTGTATATCACTCCCAATATCCAGTTTTATTCCTATCGATTGCCCTGATTTGAATTCTTCAGATCAGTCTGGACGAGTCGTCACATTTTTATGGATGTGATGAGGATCAAGCTGACCCTAAATTGAGACATGTTCATGCTATTTAAACAGTTGTTGGCTTTTAGACCAAGTCGACTCGACATCATCTTTGCGTGCAAAACATTTGTAGCAGGTATGCTGGCATTGTTTATCTCGTTTGAACTGGATCTGATTAACCCGATGTGGTCAATCGGTACGGTCCTGATCATTGCCAATCCCTATTCAGGTATGGTGTCTTCCAAATGTGTGTATCGTTTAGTGGGAACTGTTGCGGGTGCAATTATTGCATTATTGCTCACACCGCATTTTATTAATACGCCGTGGCTTTTTACCATTATCCTGTCTTTATGGGTGGGTTTTGCCTTGTATGTGTCGCTACTTGACCGTACGCCACGTAGTTATGTCTTCATGCTGGCGGGTTATTCCACCGCAATGATTGTGTATAACGCAATTACCTATATCGATACCTACAATATGTTTGATATCGCTTTGGCGCGGGTGCTGGAAATTTCGATTGGGGTAGTGGCGACAGCAGTTGTTTCTGCAACATTTTTCCCTGTTCATGTCGGGGCCATGATCAAGCAACGTGTCAATAAGACCCTGAATGATCTGGAAAATACCTTTGAGCGTTTGATTACGGTTCAGAAAGAGCCAGAAAATTACACGCAGGTGCTTTCGGTAATTACCCGCGATGCATCAGATATTCATGCGCTGGCTGTGCATTTGGCTTATGAAAAAGGTGAGTTAAATGGCATGACCAAACCGTTGCAGGAAATGCTGCATCAGGTTTCATTGGTGGTGGCGAATCTGGTGGCTTTGTCTCAACGGGTGAAACAGCTCGGGCAAATGCAAGTGACCAATCTGACCCCACATTTAGATCGGATTCGTCAGGACACCTTGACATTTCTAAAACAGGAAAGAGTTTTAAGTCCAGCAGATTTACAAGCTTTGCCTGCTCGTTTCGAAGAAGATTTTGCTGAGCTGATTTCGATTGCAACTCCTGAACAGCAAATTGTGCTGGCTGCATTGAAAATGGATGTTCGTCATTTTATTGCCAATATTCTGGCGGTAAAACTGATCTGGCAACAGATTCAACAAGGTAAAAAAGACATTCCTGCTGAAATTACGTCGATTACTACGAAATATCCGAGTTTGCACCGAGATCATGGTATTGCGATTCGTGGCGGAATTAGTGCTGTGCTGATCACTTTTATTGTTACAGGTGCATGGATTTTGTCGGGCTGGAAAGCGGGCTTCATGATGGCGCAAATGGGCGCAATCACCGCCTGTATTTTGACGGCGCTGGATAATCCTGTGCCTGTGCTACGCATTTTTATCTGGGGCAGTATTGTTTCGGCAGGACTGGTATTTTTATACGCCTTTGGTATCTTCCCGCATGTGACTCACTTCTGGCAATTGGCATTGGTATTGTTCCCTGTATTTCTGGTGGCAGTGACCATGATGGCGAATCAGATGTTGATGCCAATTGGTATGGTATTGGGCATTAACACCATGATGGGTTTGAATCTGCATAACCAATACACCATGGATGCGGTGTCTTATCTGGACAGTTCATTTGCAATGGTGTTGGGTGTAATGGTCTCCCTGATTGTGATTGATCTAGTACGTGCCGTTTCTCCAGATACCAGTGCGACACGGATTTTAGCTTTGCATTATCAAGCGATGCGACAGGCATTACATCTGTCTTATGGCAGTGACTTCAAAATTCATTTACGCAGTATGTTAGATCGTGTCGGCGTATTGAATACCAAGATGGTACAAAATCCAGAAATTAAAACGGCAATTCAAAATGCGCTGGTTGAAAGTAGCTCGATTGTTGATCTGGTGCGTTTGCAAGAAATTAGCCAAAAATTGCCGCAAATGGTAGAGCTACAACAAGAAGTGAATGCGTTGCAACAGCAACTTACAGCGTATTTTCAGGCACAAGAGAAACAGCTCTCAATTCATCATTTCCCCGCAGAAATTGTGCAGCAAATAGCGCGTTTGCAGCGTATTGCACCGCAGATTGAAGATGCTCAATTACGTCAACGACTCTTGATTTCGCTGAATAATATTTGCGAAAGCATTGGTCATATTTCCACAGAACAGCGCTATTCAGACATGTATGGCTTAGGTGTATCTCATGGGTGAACTTAATCTTTATGGCATTTATATTCCCATTCTTTTGGTACAGGCCATTATTGCCTATGTCTTGTTTAAGCTTGCTGGCCCATTGCTGGATCGCCTGATCAGCAAAGGCTGGATTGCGCTCCCGAGTATTTTTAATTTGTGCTTTTACTTGGGGCTCATGCTACTGGTGCACTGGTTGTTCGTGTGGTTATGGGCTTAAGTGTTTTGAATAAAGTGTCTATGAAATTTAATGATTTAAAGATAAATGGTAAAGGTAATGAACATGAATGCATTTGATGTGAGAAAAGTCATACGTCCAATTGTATTGCTACTGGCTGTGCTGGTTGCAGTGTATACGGTTGTGCATTTATGGAATTACTACAATGCTGCACCGTGGACGCGTGATGGCCGTATTCGTGGTGATGTGATTCAGGTCGCTTCAGATGTGAATGGCTTGGTCACTGAAGTGCTGGTGCAAGACAACCAGACCGTAAAAAAAGGGCAGGTGCTGTTTAAAATCGATGTCGCACGTCAGGCACTGGATGTGGAACAGGCCAAATCAGATTTAGCCAAAGCCAAAGCTGGTTTGGCACAAGCGCATGCCACGTTGGCAGGGGCCAAAGCCAGTTTGGTAAAAACTGAAGCAAACAAAAAATTAGCTGATAAAAATGCAGCTCGTTATGCCAGCTTAATGGATGGTGCGATTTCGAAACAGGAGCAGGATCAGGTCTTTGCTGTGCGTGATCAAGCTGTCGCAGAGAAAGAGCAATTGACTGCCAATATTGAACAAGCCAATGCTGCTATTCTGCAACAACAGGCTTTGATTGAGGTTGCAAACAGCGCGTTGCATTTGGCGCAATTAAATCTGCATCGTTCAGAAGTGGTTGCACCTGCGGATGGAACATTATCGAACTTTGATTTACGTGTGGGTAACTACGTTAAAGTCGGGCAAGCCGTGGCTGCACTTTTAGACCGTCAACAGCTTTATGTGGTGGGTTATTTTGAAGAAACTAAACTCAATCGTATTCATGTAGGTGATACTGCAACCGTACAGTTGATGGGGGATCGTCAACAAATTCGTGGTCATGTGCAGGGGATTGCATCAGGGATTGAAGACCGTGAGCGCTCTGGCAGTTCAAATTTATTGGCAAATGTGAACCCAACCTTTAGCTGGGTGCGTTTGGCACAACGTGTACCAGTAAAAATCGTACTGGATGAGCAACCGCATAATCCATTAGCTTTTGTTTCTGGACGTACTGCGACAGTCAGAATTATTGAAAAATAATCAATGCGGTTTCCAAGTGGTCTAATTCATTCAAGAATGAGACAACAAAAAGCGGCATGGAACGCCGCTAAATGATAAAAAAAATTATAGATTTCTTTAAGGTGTAATCCCGACAGGATCGCGATACCAGCTTTGAATTAATAATGCAGCAGCAAAACTATCAGCCGATAATCGCTTGGCCTGACCTTTGCTCTGATAAGATTCAAGTTCTTCTCTTGCTTCGCGTGTGGTCAGACGCTCATCCACCATCCACGTTTCAATATTGGTCTGATGACGTAAACGACGGGCAAATTTCCGTGCACGAGCTGACAATTCAGATTCACTATCATCCATATTCAGCGGTAAACCCACTAAAAATAAGGTCGGTTGCCATTCTTTGACGAGCTTTAATAACTTATCCCAGTCTGGAATACCATCTTTCATGGCAAATAATGGCAGGGGATTGCTACTCTCGATAGTGGATTGACCGATTGCCATCCCCATTTTCTGTGTACCAAAATCAAAAGCCATAATGGATTGAGCTGTTTGCATATCAGGCATGACCAATCTCGGAAGCAAACCAGGTACGATCTACACCAATTTTCTTATAGGCCGCGTCCCAACGATCGCCATAAGGCAGATTGAAAATCAAATCCATATCCGACTCACAGATCAGCCAGTCACCGCGGGTAATTTCCTCTTCAAGCTGGTTTTTGCTCCAGCTGGCATAGCCCAAGGCGATTTGATAGCGACCCACACCTTCGTTATGCGCAATCGCATCCAGAATATCTTTACTGGTGGTGATACAGACATTTTCGCCCACAGCAATAGATGAATGCCATGTTGGTTGGCCTGTATGTAATACAAAACCTGCTTCTGGACGTAATGGACCGCCTTGCAATACGGCATGCGGATGCACATTATCGGCATCAATTTCTAAATCATTGAGTAATTCTTTGATCTGTAATTCAGAAGGACGATTGATGATAATGCCCTGAGCGCCGTCTTCATCATGGCGAGCGACATAAATGACTGTATTGGCAAAGAAGTCATCGGCCATGTCTGGTGGGGCGATTAGACAACGGTGAGTTAGATATTGTTTCGTCACCTAGGCGGTTCTCCCTCAATGTATTGTGCTGATCTATCTATATAGGTTCTTTTTATCAACATACAAGAGTTGATCGGATTTCGCCAATTATTTTCTAATATTTTGTGCCGTTACTTAGGCAGACTGAAATTTAAGCTGACGTAACTGTCTTGCATGCTGCAAAGTGGTCTCGCTAATTTCGACCCCGCCAGACATACGTGCCAGTTCTAAAATACGTTGCTCTTCGCCCAATTCGATAATGGTACTGCTGGCCGGATCTGTCTGTTGTTTCTTCACCAGCAGATGTTGGTCAGACTGTGCAGCAACCTGAGCCTGATGGGTGATACATAACAATTGAACATGTTGTGCAAGATCAGCCAGTAAGCGACCAACAACTTCGGCGGTACCACCACTAATCCCCACATCGATCTCATCAAAGACCAGTACTTCAGCATCTGTCTTTTCCGCATTCATGACTTGCATGACCAGGGCAATACGTGAAAGTTCCCCCCCTGATGCAACACGTGCCAGCGGTTGAGGCGGAATCCCTTTATTTGCGGTAAATAGCAACTGAATGAAGCTTAAACCTTCTGCATTGGCTGGTTCTAAGGACTCAAACTTAAATTCAAAATGCGCTTCAGGTAATGCTAATGGTTTGACCTGTTCCGTGAGTTGCTTCGCTAATGGAATCGCTGCTGCACGACGAATCTCATCTAAATGTTGTGCTTTCTGCATAAACGCCTGATACGAAACTTCGACTT
Organism: Acinetobacter vivianii; assembly: GCF_014635885.1. Lineage (GTDB taxonomy): Bacteria > Pseudomonadota > Gammaproteobacteria > Pseudomonadales > Moraxellaceae > Acinetobacter > Acinetobacter vivianii. The sequence goes on along the minus strand of NZ_BMDR01000006.1, from coordinate 180,447 downwards.
GCTCCGCCAAAGTTTCTGGATCTTCCAGTTGATGCAACTGTTCTAATTCTTGCTGCCAGCTTTCATATTCTTGTTTGAGTAATTCGGGTTGAGTGCGATGTTTGCGGGCCAAGCGATGGAATACTTCCAAGGTCGCATTCAGTTGTTCCATACGCTCCGGATCAAAGCTCTGACGGTCAATAAATTGACGTAAGCTCGCCGTAGCATCATCGATTTCACTTTGAGCATTTAACAACGCATTGTAGATACTAGCAAGCTGTTCACTACGACCTGCATGAGATTCTAAACGACGAATGATCGATGCGACTTCCTGCGTAATATTCTGCTCAGCTTCATCTAAGACATTCAGGCTATAGCTACAATCCTGCATGATATGTTCATGATGGCTAAGACGATCAAATTCTTGCTCAATTTCCCGATAGTCGGTTTGAACCACGTCTTCAAGTTCTTCGATTTGAGATTCTAGATTTTGTATTTTTTGAATACGTGTTGCTTGCGCATCTAAAGCGGCTTGATGCTGACGAATATTCTTTTGCCATGTGCTATATGCTTCACGAACGGCATTCGAGGGCTCTGCAAAATTGTGATAACGGTCGAGCCAGCGTTTTGGATAAGGCGGCTCTAATAACTGTTGTTGACTGTGCTGGCTATAGAGTTGTACCAGTAAGCGTCCAATTTCCTTGAGTTCGGCTAAACTACTCGGACGGCCATTGATCCAAGCCTTGCTACGACCTGTGGCAAAAATCACACGTCTTAAATGGATCTCACTAGAATCATCATCTAGTTCATGCTCGGCGAGCCATTGCGCTTCGGCACTGTCAGCTTGATAGCTAAATACGGCTGTGACATCGGCTTTGTCAGCGCCATAGCGGACATAGTTGGTATCTGTGCGTTCACCCAGACATGCAGAGAGCGCATCTAACAATAATGATTTGCCCGCGCCAGTTTCACCAGTCAGCACATTGAAGCCTTGTTCAATATCTAAAGCCAAATGGTCAGCGAGTGCAAAATTAATTAAAGTTAAATGGGTGAGCATAAACGCATCCAATGCACAGAATCTTTTGCTTAAAGATAGAGAAGTTTTAAAGTTGCTACAAGAGTTGAATGTAGGATTTTCCTTATTTACTGTATGGATAGAAGATTATTTTGTTATGTGTTTGCCCTCTTGGCTTTTTCTTCAACATTTATATGGATGAGATAAGGTTTTGCGTTTGGGTAAACATTCTTAATGCTGGCCGTCCCTTGCCACTCATCGTCTTGCACCCGAACCTTACGAAGCTATGCTTCTCATGCTTTATTTTTCCTCGCTACTCGCAGCATATGAGCCATATATGGTGCAAGGTCTTGCGCTCGGACAAAACTTCATTTTGTTTTTCCTCTTTACTCACAGCAAAGCTGTTCGTCTTGCGCTCAGGCAAAGTTTCACTTTGCTTATCTTCGCTCAGGTATGAAAATTGCTATGTTTAGCCCAGAAAATGGATTGATTAGTTGTCACGGCACAATTAAACTACGTCCAGCATAACCTAATATAAATGCGGCATTATTTGGAGAGTACGCATGAGTTCAGTGCAGTTTGATCATGTAACGGTCATCAAGAAATCGAATGTGTATTTTGGTGGGGCATGTATCAGCCATACAGTACAATTTGAAGATGGTACAAAAAAGACTTTAGGTGTAATTTTACCCACTGAACAGCCTTTAACTTTTGAAACACATGTACCAGAGCGTATGGAAATTATTTCTGGTGAATGTCGTGTAAAAATCGCAGATAGTACAGAAAGTGAATTATTCCGTGCAGGTCAGTCATTCTATGTCCCTGGCAATAGTACCTTTCTGATTGAAGCAGACGATGTACTTGATTATGTCTGTCATTTAGAAGGCTAACCTATTCCTTTCTAAATCGAGTACACTAGAGTCAATAGAAATCCTGTAAAGTCATTTTGCAGGATTTTTTTATTAAGTATTCTTGCGGAGCTATAATCGCTCCTCACCTGTAAAGTCACTTTGCAGGATTTTTATTTTTCAAAATTCCTAATTCTCTTTTTTGTAAAAGAGGAAGTGCTAAACGAGGTCGTTCATGGCAAAACCTGAATATTATTATGGCGTTCATTCGGTGGAGTCATTGTTGGAGTTAGAGCCTGAACGCGTTTTGACTTTATTTACATTAAAAGGTCGAGATGACCAGCGTTTGCAAAAAATCTTGCAGCTTGCTGAACCTTTTGGCATCAGTATTCAAAAAGCCAGTCGTGACAGTCTGGAGAAACTGGCTGGTTTACCTTTCCATCAAGGGGTAGTTGCCGCAGTTCGCCCACATCCGACCTTGAATGAAAAAGATCTGGATGAACTCATGCAGCAGTCTCCAGATGCGTTGTTACTGGCGCTTGATCAGGTGACTGACCCACACAATCTTGGCGCGTGTATTCGTACTGCGGCAGCGATGGGTGTTCAGGCGGTGATTGTGCCACGTGATCGTTCAGCAAGCTTGACGCCGACAGCGCGTAAAGTTGCAGCGGGTGGTGCCGAGAAAGTTAAGTTTATTCAAGTGACCAATCTGGCAAGAACCTTGGCACATCTGAAAGACAGCACACACACCCGTGTGATTGGTACCATGTTGGATGAAAAAGCATTGCCGATTCATCAATGTGATTTTAAAGGTCCTGTCGTGATTGTCATGGGTGCTGAAGATACGGGTTTAAGACCAATTACCCAGTCACAATGTGATCATACCGTGTATATCCCGATGTCGGGTGATCTGCAAAGTTTAAATGTCAGTGTGGCAACAGGTATGGCATTGTATGAAGCCTGCCGTCAACGTGGTGTATAATTTAAGCTCATATTGTTCTATGTAAGCCTAAATGACTGCTCGTACGCAAGGCTATTTCTTTGTCCTGATCACGATGTGTATTTGGGGCGGATTTACGATTTTTTCCCGCCTCAATGCACATTGGCATGTCAGTGTCTGGGATCTGGTGGCCATGCGCTTTGCCATTGCTTCCCTGATTTTATTGCCAGTTTTGATCTATAAAAAAGATCTGGCTTTTTTATGGAATCCGCGCCCCGTTATTTTGGCGCTGATTGGCGGACTGGTGTATTGCCTTACCGTCTATACCGCCTTTTTACATGCACCAGCCGCACATGCTGCCATTTTCCTGAATGGCTGTATTCCGCTATGTACCGCCGTCGCTGCCTATATCTTATTTAGGCAACCTTTTGATAAACATACTTGGGTGAGCTTAGTCATCATGATGAGTGCCTTGGTACTCATGAGCTATTTAATGCTGCATGATCAAGCCTCAGGATTGGGCGTCGGAGATCTACTTCTATTTGTCAGTGCAATCTGGTGGGGAATTTTCACTGTTTTGCTGAAACAGTGGAAGCTCTCTGCATGGCACGCAACTGCGGGTGTGGTGATCTGGTCTGCAATCATCTATCTCCCCATTTATCTTCTATTTATTCCCAAACATTTCCATGAAGCAGCACCTCTACATTTATTGATTCAAGGGCTTTTTCATGGTGTGCTGGTTGTTATTGTGGCAACGTTGACTTATGTGGCTGCCATTGAGCGATTAGGTGCATTTAAAACAGGCAGTATTGTTACCTTGGCACCCTTTATTGCCGCGATTATTGCAGTTCCTTTATTGAATGAACCATTGAATGCCGCGATTGTTTGTGGCCTGATCGGGATGGGGATTGGCGCATTGCAGCCATGGCGCTGGTTCCGTAAAGACAGCTTGGCTGCGCAGTTGGCTCAGCAGAAACAACCTTAGAAGGCGTGTTCTGCGCGTTGTAAATAACTCAAGTGCAATGGCTTAAGTTGCTGATGCAGATGTTCTAATAAGCCATCATTGATGACAATATCATTGGCAAGCTGTTGTTTTTTAACGCGGGGCATTTGTGCTGCAATGATTTTACGAATTTGCTCTTCGCTTTGACCATCACGCTGACTAGCCCGTTGTAACTGGGTTTGCTCATCAGCATCCACCAGCAAGGTATGATGCGTGAGTTCATGCTGGTTGGTTTCAAAAAGTAAAGGTGAAACCAAAATCACATAAGGACTTTCGGCCTGTTGTAACTGCTGAATAATAGACTGGCGAATGGCTGGGTGGGTAATTTTTTCCAGCGTTTGACGAGCTTCTGGAAACTGGAAAATATGCTCACGCAACGCTCTGCGATCTAAATTGCCATCTTCTAATAAAACCCAGTCGCCAAAGGCTTGTTGTATCGCTTGCAATGTAGGTTGACCTGGCTCAACCACTTCTCTTGCCACGATATCCGCATCGACGACAGTAATACCTTGGGATTCAAACCATTGTGTAGCAGCCGATTTTCCACTACCAATACCGCCTGTAATACCCAAGATAAAACTCATATTAACCACCTAAATAAACTTTCATGATCTGATCGCCCCATAAAAAGGCGATCCAGCCTGCAATTGCAATATAAGGACCAAATGCAAATGGCTGGTTTTCACCACGCATTTTCATCAAAATAATACCAATAATCGCACCCACCATTGAAGAGAGTAGCACGATTAAAGGCAGCAGCATTGGCCCCATCCATGCACCTAGGGCGGCTAACAGTTTAAAGTCGCCATAGCCCATGCCTTCTTTACCTGTGATTAATTTGAAAATGTAATACACGATCCAGAGGCATAAAAAACCAATGATATAACCCCAGATTGCCAGACTGGCAGAGGTATAAATGGCATAACTATTGATCCCTAAACCTAAGGCAGCTAGGGGAAGGGTAAAGCGGTCTGGCAGCAATTGGGTGTCAAAATCAATAAAGGTCAGGGTGATCAATACCCAAGTGAGCACTAAACCAAATAGCATCTTTAGAGTAGGGCCGAAAACAGCAACTACTACCAGCGAGCACAGCATGGTCAGCAGTTCAATGAATGGATAACGAATACTGATTGGATTCTGGCAGGTTCCACATTTACCCCGCAGCGCTAACCAGCTAATAACAGGAATATTCTGGTACCAGCGAATCGCAGAGTCGCATTTGGGGCAGGTCGAAGCGGGTTGACTCAAGGTCAGTTTACTTTGGTCAATTATCGGCTGTTCTGGATTAAGTAGCATCTGGCATTCCTGATGCCATTCTTGCTCCATCATCTTGGGGGTGCGGAAGATGACAACATTTAAAAAGCTGCCAATGCATAAACTAAAAAGCCCAACCGCAAGATAGAGTGCAGTTGGGTTTTCAATAAAATAATAAATAATTTGTTGCATGCGTATTAGACCACAGAACCCATTTGGAAGATTGGTAGATACATGGCAACAACGAGGCCACCGACTAAAATACCAAGTATAGCCATGATTAACGGTTCCATCATAGACGTTAAACCATCTACAGCATTGTCGACTTCGTTTTCATAATGAGTGGCAACCTTATCCAGCATACTGTCTAAAGCACCAGACTCTTCACCAATCGCAACCATTTGAATTGCCATCGAAGGGAAGCGGTTTGAAACACGCATGGCGAATTGTAGTTGCTGACCTGTCGCGACATCTTCACGAATTTTCATGACCGCTTCTTCATAAATGACGTTATTGGTCGCACCCGCAGTTGACTCTAGTGCATCAATCAGCGGTACACCTGCGGCAAATGTTGTGGCTAAGGTACGGCTATAGCGCGCAATAATCGCTTTATACACTAGATCCCCAAAAATAGGCGCTTTCAATGCCATTTTGTCCAGAAGATCGCGGAACTTTTTACTGCGTTTTTTTGCTTCCAAAAAGGCTGCAATGATTGCACCAATCACAATAATCAGGATAAACCAGTACTCTTGCATCCATTTGGACATATTCACCACCATTTTGGTGAACGCAGGGAGGTCTGCACCAAAAGAGCTAAACAAGTCCTGAAACACAGGTACAACTTTAACCATCAAAATAATGGTCACAATCACAGCCACCACAATAACGGTGGCTGGATACTTCATGGCCTTTTTAATTTTCTGTTTGAGCAGCTCACTTTTTTCTTTATAGATCGCAACGCGGTCTAACATGGTTTCGAGCGCACCTGATTGTTCACCGGATTCCACCAGCGAGCAGAACAGGTTATCAAAATATTGTGGGTATTTTTTTAAGGCGCCAGCAAAAGTATTACCGCCTTCAACTTCACCCTTGATCCCCAATACCACTTCACGCATAGAAGGATTTTCCAGACCTTCTGCAACGATTTCAAAGCCTTGTACCAGTGGTACACCTGCTTTCATCATGGTTGCCAATTGGCGAGTGAAAATGGTGATATCCAGCGTCGTGACTTTTTTCTTCATCAGACCTTCAAGAATATTCTTGCGTTTTTCCCGAATATTCTTAATGGTGACGCCTTGTTTTCGTAAGGTGACTTTCGCCAAAGCCATATTACGAGCTGGTAATTCCCCTTTAATTTTTGCTCCTTTCCGGTCGACCCCTTCATAAGCAAAAGTTGGCATCATTTGCGCTTTTTTAGCTGCCATGATTATTAATCCTTTTTATTGATTTTATTCACTTGTCACGCGGTTAATTTCCTGCAAAGAGGTAATTCCTTGCATCACCTTTCTTAAACCTGAACGACGTAAATTACTAAAACCTGCTTGTTCTGATGCGGCTGCAATTTGTAAGGCATTGCCGTCTTCCATAATAATTCTAGAAATTTCTGGCGTGACTTTCATGACTTCATAAACACCAACGCGGCCTTTGTAGCCTTCACGACATTCAGAACAACCCACAGGCTGAAAAATTTTGAAATCAGGATCAGCCATATCCTGTTCAGTAAAGCCAAGCTCTAAAAGGCTTTGTTTCGGTATGTCGATCGGTGTTTTACACTGAGAGCATAAGCGACGTGCCAAGCGTTGTGCAATCACCAGATTCACCGAAGTGGCAATATTAAAGGATGGTACGCCCATATTACGTAAACGGGTCAAGGTTTCAGGTGCGCTGTTGGTATGCAGTGTCGACATTACCATATGGCCTGTTTGGGCAGCTTTAATGGCAATTTCTGCTGTTTCCAGATCTCGAATCTCACCCACCATGATGATGTCTGGATCCTGACGTAAGAAGGCTTTCAATGCAGCAGAGAAGGTGAGGCCAGTTTTAGGATTGACGTTGACCTGATTAATCCCTTCCAGATTGATTTCGACAGGATCTTCGGCCGTGGAAATATTGGTATCTTCAGTATTTAAAATATTGAGACCTGTATATAACGAGACCGTTTTACCAGAACCCGTTGGGCCGGTAATCAGAAGCATGCCTTGAGGCTTATCCAGCGCTTCCATAAATAAAGCTTTTTGCTCATCTTCGTAACCGAGTGCTTCGATTCCGAGCATGGCGCTGGATGGATCAAGGATACGCAGCACCAGTTTCTCACCAAACAGCGTAGGCAGTGAGTTCACACGGAAGTCGATGGCTTTGGTTTTTGAGAGTTTTAATTTAATACGACCATCTTGAGGCATCCGTTTTTCCGAAATGTCCATTTGCGACATAACTTTTAAACGAGACGCTAAACGCGTTGCCATTTGTAAAGGCGGATTGGCAATTTGACGGAGTACACCATCAACGCGATAGCGAACCCGATACATTTTTTCATAAGGTTCAAAATGTAAATCGGATGCACCCATGCGAATCGCATCAATCAGTAATTTGTTGATATATTTAACAATCGGTGACTCATCGCCTTGTGGGGCATCGTCTTCTTCTTTTGCCGGATCCTGACTTACATCAATATCCAGATCAAAATCTTCGCTATCACCAAAGTCAAAACTCCCCGAATCCCCAAATTGTTGTTCAATCAGTTTTTCTAATTTAGTGTGTTCAACAATGATCGGTTCGATATTGAGCTTGGTGTTAAAGCGAATTGCATCCAGAGCTTCGATATTGGTCGGGTTACTGGTGGCAACGTACAGGATCTGGCCTCGTTGCAGTAGGGGAGCGACTCTATGTTTCTGAATCAGCTTATTGTCTGCCAGATCACGCGGCAGCAAGGCAGTATCGTAGACTGCCAGATCAAACAGAGGTTCGCCAAACTCGGCTGCAATGGTTTCAGCAATGGTAAGTGGCGATAAACGATGATGTTCAATTAAGTGTGCGACGATGTCTTGTTGTGCTCTTTTAGCAGCATCAATCGCTGATTGCATGGTTGCCGCAGACAGATGACTGTCTTCAACTAACCGTCGAATAAACCCCGAAAACTTTGGAGACGTATGTAATCCTGACATCTGTCCGCCTTATGACAATAAATGTTTATAATATGTATCCTAAAAATTATACTTTTGTTAGGCAAAAATGCCACTAGAGAAAGTGTCGTTTTTGCCTTGATTCATCGCTAAACTTTGAACTGATCGAGTTTTTTTACAAATTAATTTTATGTAATACGTTAATTTCTAAATTGATCCTATACTTTTTCCAGCCAGAAGCTTCTTGTTTTCAAATAAATACGAGAGCGATGTGCGTTGTAAAACAAAGCGTATTTTAGATTCAGATAAATTTTAAATTGATTTATATCTAAACAATAGAAAAAAACTGAATTTTATAAAAATCCGTGTAAAATATGCAGCATTTTTGAAAATTAACAGTAGGCGGGCTAAGTATGTCGAACTCGACCATTACCCCTTGGGTTGTTGGCAATTGGAAAATGAATCCAATGCATGCGAATGCTTTCCAACTAATAGAAGAATTTAAGCAGTTATTACAGCAGGACAATATTTCTCCTGAGCAATGTCATATTGGTGTAGCGCCAACGACGATTGCGCTGACGGGTGTCCACGCTCAGTTAAAAGATGCAGCCAGAGCCGTTTATACCGTGGCTCAGGATCTTTCTCGTGTGGCAGGTACAGGTGCTTACACAGGTGAAGTGAGTGCGGAACTGTTAAAAGACAGTCAGATTGAATATGTATTGATTGGACATTCAGAACGCCGTGAATTATTTGGTGACAATGTCGAAATATTAAAAGCAAAGCTGCAAAATGCCTTAAGTGCTGGTTTAACCGTGATTTATTGCGTCGGTGAAAGCTTGGAGCAACGTGAGCAGGGTGCAGCAGAGCAAGTCGTATTACAACAAATTTGTGATATTGCAGCGGTGGTAAAAGCTGAACAATGGCAAAATATTGTGGTAGCGTATGAACCGATTTGGGCAATCGGGACGGGTAAAACCGCGTCACCCGCAGATGCTCAGGCGATGCATGCAAAAATTCGTGAAGGCTTAAAGCAGATTACTGCATTTGGCGCAAATACTGCGATCTTGTATGGTGGTAGTGTAAAAGCTGAAAATGCGGTTGAATTGGCGGCATGTCCAGATATTAATGGTGCTTTGGTGGGTGGTGCATCTTTAAATGCGCAATCTTTTTACCAAATCGCAAAAGCATTTGCGCAAAGCAAATAACGAGGAATAGAGATGTATAGTTTTATACTCGTTGTACACATCATTCTAGCAATTTTGATTATTGCTTTGGTTCTGGTACAACAAGGTAAAGGTGCAGAAGCAGGCGCATCATTTGGTGGTGGCGGTGCTGCAACCGTATTTGGTGCTTCAGGCGCAGGCAACTTTTTAACTCGTATGACTGCGATTTTTACAGCGCTGTTTTTTGTCACCAGTTTGACACTCGCTGTGTTTGCAAAGAAACAAACCACAGATGCATATAGTTTGAAAACTGTTCAAACGACGACATCTGCGCCGGCAACATCGCCTGAAACTTCATCAAATGCACCTAAAACGGCTGAATAAGTCGATTTAGGACTTTCCTTTTTGTATTTAAAGGAATAGAATGCGTCCCACAAACTGCGGTGGTGGTGGAATTGGTAGACACGCTACCTTGAGGTGGTAGTGCTTTCGGGCGTGGGGGTTCAAGTCCCCCCTTCCGCACCAAACTTAATAACCAGTTAAGTTCGGTGTATGCAGTGTTTGTGTTGATGCGGGATGGAGCAGTCTGGTAGCTCGTCGGGCTCATAACCCGAAGGTCGTTGGTTCAAATCCAGCTCCCGCTACCATTTGATTAAGGTGCAACTTAATCAGACGGATATGAAGAAAACTTAAATTGACTTTTTTTCATATTTGTATATAATTTTTGCACGTTGATGCGGGATGGAGCAGTCTGGTAGCTCGTCGGGCTCATAACCCGAAGGTCGTTGGTTCAAATCCAGCTCCCGCTACCAAGTTTCTAAAAAGAGGCTCACAATAAGGTGGGCCTTTTTGCACAGTGGGCTAAGCTTTTCTGTGTAACATAGGGGCGATTTACGCCCTTTTTTATTGGTTGTTTAGCTATCGTGTAGTTGTTCGACATCAATTGGTCAAATAGTCGTGCTTCACTATACGGTTAAGATTGATTGGCTCGTATAAGAGCGACGAGAGTACATGAAATTATCAAATAAATCTCAAGCATTGCATGATCTTATTGCACCAGCTGTAGCTGCGTGTGGTGTAGATCTGTGGGGGATTGAATTCCTGCCACAAGGTAAGCGTTCTTTACTACGTATTTATATCGATAAAGTCGTAGATGAAAATGCTGAACCTGTCCTCAATGAAGATGGTGAAGTTGAACTCGGGCGTGGTATTGGCGTTCAGGATTGTGTTCTGGTAACACAACAAGTGGGTGCAATGCTTGATGTCCATGATCCAATTTCGGGTGAATATGCTTTAGAAGTATCATCACCAGGTTGGGATCGTCCATTTTTCCAACTTAATCAATTACCTGCCTATATCGGGCAACAAGTGGCTTTACGATTAATTGCTGCTGTCGAGAACCGTCGCAAATTTCAGGCGAAATTACTTTCTGTAGACTTGGAAAATGAAATCATTCAGGTCGAAGTTGAAGGTAATCATGTGCTTGAAATTGATAGTAATAATATTGATAAAGCAAATTTAATCTATCAAGACTAATATTAACTTAATTTTATAAGAAATCGGTAGGTGACTTATGGGCCGCGAAATTCTTACCGTTGCAGAAACGGTTAGTAATGAAAAAGGTGTTAGTCGTGAAGCGATCTTCCAAGCGTTAGAGCAAGCACTTGTTGCGGCAACGAAGAAAAAGTTTTACGAAGGCACACATTCTGAAGAAGCTCAACTCCGTGTTGAGATTGATCGTAAAACTGGTGATTACCGTACCTTCCGTCAATGGACAGTTGTTGCGGATGAAGATCATGAAATGCCAGCATGCCAAGACGCAATTTCTGATGTAGACCCTGCGAAATGGTCAATCGGCGATGTGCGTGAGCTTGAAGTTGAATCAATCGAGTTTGGTCGTATTGCTGCGCAAATCGCTAAACAAGTGATCGTACAGAAGATTCGTGAAGCAGAGCGTGCATTGGTTGCAGATGCGTATGAATCTAAAGTCGGTGAGTTGATTTACGGTGAAGTGAAAAAGCAAACCAAAGATGGCTTTATCATTGATCTTGGTGACAACGCTGAAGCTTACTTGGCGCGTGAAGAAACCATTCACAAAGAAATTTTACGTCCTAAACAGCGTATCAATGCAATTTTGTACAATGTAAACCGTGAAGGTCGTGGCGCACAATTATTATTGTCTCGCGCACGTCCTGAAATGCTGATTGCATTGATGAAGAAAGAAATTCCAGAAATTTCTGAAGAAATCATCGAAATTAAAGCAGCAGCGCGTCAACCGGGTGTTCGTGCTAAAATTGCAGTGAAAACCAATGACCATCGTATTGACCCAGTAGGTGCATGTATTGGTATGCGTGGTACACGTATCCAGGCTGTACAGCAAGAGTTGAACGGTGAGCGTATTGATGTGGTGGTGTGGTCTGATGATCCAGCACAATATATCGCAAGTGCGTTAGAGCCAGCTGATGTATCAGGTATTGTCCTTGATGAAGATGCACGTAGTGCTGACATCATCTTTGCGACCAATGATCAGTTAGCGCGTGCAATTGGTTCGCAAGGGCAAAATGTTCGTTTAGCATCTGAATTGACGGGTTATAAACTCGACATGATGTTAGAAGAAGAGTATCGTGCTCGTCAGCAAAATGAAGCACAGCAATATTTAGACATGTTTATTACACGTCTTGATATTGAAGAAGACTTGGCAATGGCATTGGTTGAAATGGGCTTCACTTCATTAGAAGAGATTGCTTACGTTCCAGCTGAAACATTTGACGAAATCGAGCTTGAAGCTGATTTGGTTGAATTGCTACAGAGTCGTGCGAAAGAAGCTGCTTTGACGGATGCATTGAAACAGCAAGAAAATATTCAAGAGCCAAGTGCAGAACTTCTCGGTATGGAAGGTATGACAACTGAGATTGCGTATGCATTGGCGGCGCGTGGTGTGGTTACTGTTGATGATTTGGCAGACCAGGCAACTGACGATATTTCTGATATCGAAGGTTTAGGTCATGACAAAGCGGGTCAGTTAATCATGAAAGCACGTGAATCATGGTTTAACTAGGAGATAATAGATGACGGACAAGTCGATTCAAGAGTTAGCACTCAGTGTAGAACGTCCTGTAGAGAAACTCCTGGAACAGGTTCGCGAAGCAGGCTTACCACAGCGTAAAGCAGATGACATTATTACCACTGAACAGCAAGATACTTTGGTCAATCACTTGAAAAAAGTACATGGTCAGGAAAGTGGTAACACAGGAAAGATTGCGTTGAAACGTAAAACAACGAGTACTGCTAAAGTTACAAGTACTTCAGGTAAAGCAAAAAGCATTAATGTTGAAGTTCGCAAGAAACAAGTTTTTGCTAAGCCAAATCCAGAGTTACTTGCAGCTGAAGCAAAAGCGCGTGTAGAAGCAGATGCTAAAGTACGTGCTGAACAAAAAGTACGTGATGAAGCAGATCAAAAAGCTCGTCATAGCGCTGAACAAAAAGCAAATGCAACATTAGAAGCAATGCGTGCAGCGCATACTTCTGATAGTTCAGGTCAAACTACTGCGAAAGCAGCTGTTGTGGTGAAAAAGCGTAATAGCGACAAGGTCATTAAAGCCCCTGTTGTTCGCCCTACAGAAACACCAGAACAGAAAAAAGCACGTGAAGAGCAAACTGCTCAGTTGAAAGCGACTGAAGAAGCAGTACGTCGTAAAGCAGCTGAAGAAGCGCAGCAACGTACGCTTGAGCAAATGCGTCAGATGGCATCAAAATATTCAAATGATGATGCAACTGCAACCATTCGTGTGATTGATGACTCACCTTTAGCTGCTGGTCTTGTTGGTCAGGCATATGAAGATTCTTTCAATAAGGAAGACCGTGAAATCAAACGCGGTGGCGCGACTGCAAACCCACGTGGTGGTAAGAAAGGCGGTCGTGGTGGCGATGCTCAGTCTGAACAAAGCTTTAGCAAGAGCCACCACAAGCGCGGCTTGAAAACAAGCCAAGCCAACAAGCATGGTTTTGAAAAGCCTGTGAAGAAACAGGTTTATGATGTAGAGATCGGTGAGAAAATCATTGTTGCCGATCTTGCACAGAAAATGGCTGTTAAAGTTCGTGAAGTCATCAAGACTCTCATGAAAATGGGTGAGCTTGTTACTCAGAACCAAGCGATTGATCAAGATACCGCTGTACTTGTCGTTGAAGAATTGGGTCACAACCCAGTATTAGTTTCTGATACACAAGCAGAAGATAACTTATTGGTTGCAGCTGAAGAAGCACGTGGTGAGCAAACAACTCGTCCACCAGTCGTTACAATCATGGGTCACGTTGACCATGGTAAAACGTCATTACTGGATCGTATCCGTCGCTCTAAAGTGGCAGCGGGCGAAGCGGGTGGTATTACTCAGCACATTGGTGCTTACCATGTTGAAACTGAGAAAGGCATTATTACTTTCTTAGATACACCGGGACACGCAGCGTTTACATCTATGCGTGCACGTGGTGCGAAAGCAACTGATATCGTGGTACTTGTTGTTGCTGCTGATGATGGTGTAATGCCACAAACAGCTGAAGCAATTGACCATGCGCGTGCTGCTGGTACGCCAATCATTGTTGCAATCAACAAAATGGATAAAGAATCAGCTGATCCAGATCGCGTATTAAACGAATTGACCACCAAAGGTATCGTACCTGAAGAGTGGGGCGGTGATGTTCCAATCGCTAAAGTATCTGCACACTCTGGTGAAGGTATCGATGGTTTACTTGACCTGATCCTGATTCAATCTGAATTGATGGAGCTTAAAGCTTCTGCTGAAGGTGCGGCACAAGGTGTTGTAATTGAAGCACGTGTTGATAAAGGCCGTGGTGCAGTAACGTCGATTCTTGTACAAAACGGTACATTGAACATTGGTGACCTTGTATTGGCAGGTTCATCGTATGGTCGTGTACGTGCAATGTCAGATGAAAATGGTCAACGTATCACTTCTGCCGGTCCATCAATTCCTGTAGAAATCTTAGGTTTACCAGAAGCGCCAATGGCGGGTGACGAAGTTCTTGTTGTTAATGACGAGAAGAAAGCACGTGAAGTTGCTGATGCTCGTGCAGACCGTGAACGTCAAAAACGTCTTGAGCGCGCAAGCTCGATGCGTCTTGAAAACATCATGGCATCAATGGGCAAAAAAGATGTTCCAACAGTTAACGTGGTACTCAAAACTGACGTACGTGGTACTTTGGAAGCATTGCATGTTGCACTTGATGAGCTTGCAACTGATGAAGTTAAAGTCCGTGTAATCGGTTCTGGCGTAGGTGCAATCACCGAGTCAGACGTAACGTTGGCTGAATCTTCAGAAGCAGTATTGCTAGGCTTCAACGTACGTGCGGACAATACAGCACGTCAAAAAGCTGACCAAGATGGTATCGATATTCGTTACTACAGCATCATCTATCAATTGATTGACGATGTGAAAGCTGCAATGAGCGGTAAGCTTGCACCTGAACACCGTGAGACAATCTTGGGTGTTGCTGAAGTGCGTGAAGTATTCCACTCAAGTAAGTTTGGTGCAGCAGCAGGCTGTATGGTACTTGAAGGTGTATTGCACCGTAACAAGCCAATTCGCGTATTACGTGATGACGTGGTTGTGTTCCAAGGCGAGCTTGAATCTCTTCGTCGCTATAAAGAAGTAGTTGAAGAAGTTCGTGCTGGTATGGAATGTGGTCTTGCAGTCAAAGGCTATAAAGACATCAAGGCACAAGACAAGATCGAAGTGTATGATGTTCAATTGATTAAACGGAGTCTTTAATGGCGGGTAGCCAACGCTTAAAGCGCATGGCGGATTCGGTACAACGTGAGTTGTCCGAGCTTATCCGTCAGGAGCTTAAAGATCCACGTCTGGGTGGTCTTGTGACCATCTCAGCCGTGAAAGTCAGTGCAGATATGGGATATGCTGAAGTATATGTCACTGTAATGGGCCGTGAACTTGGTGATGACCAAAGTGAAGCTGCAAATAAAGAAACCTTGGATGTCTTGAATAAAGCATCTGGTTTCCTGCGTCATGAGTTGAGTCGTCGTATCAAGACACGTATTACGCCAAGATTGCGTTTCCATTACGACAAGACCAATGCCTATGGTAACTATATGTTTGGTCTGATTGCTGAAGCGGTTAAAGATCTGCCTGAACAAGAGCAAGATGAACAAAAGTAAACAGATATAAAAAAGCCACCTTCGGGTGGCTTTTTTATGCGCTGAATAAAAGTGTTAATCTTTCTTCAAAGGATGACGACGATAGCGTTGCCAAGGAAGTGGGCGATTTAACGCTTCTGGTACATCACCACTGGTTGAGCGTAAACGTAAGTGGATGGCTGCTTGGGCCATCAAATTCGCTGATACTGGCGCAGTGATAAATGCAAATAAAGTAATCAGCAGCTCTGCAAAACCGAAACGGCCTTGTGTTGCTGAGAAGATCATCGCAGCGATCAGGAAGCTACCGAGACCCAGCGTACTGGATTTGGTCGGTGCGTGTAGACGCATAAATAAGTCTGGCAGGCGGATCATGCCGATCGAACCGACCAGCATAAAGAATGCGCCAAACACCACAAAGAATGAAATGATAATCTCAAAAATCAATTGCATGCTGGAGCTCCTTAATCAATCACGTGACCGGTTGTGAAATAGCGGGCAAGGGCAGCGGTTGAAACAAAGCCCAGCATTGCAACCAGAAGTGCGCCTTCAAATAAATTGGTGCTGACCCAATAAATGCCCAATACCACGATTAAACAGGTGGCATTCAGGAAGAGTGTATCCAGTGCCAGCAAGCGGTCAATCACAGAAGGGCCGACAATCAGACGAATCAAACACATGAACATGGAGATGGTAATCGCAATTAAACCAATACCCAATGCATAAGGTAAAATAGTCATTTGGTTGCTCCTTCTGCTGTAATCTTCACGTCAAAGATTTCGATTAAAGGTATTTCATAGCGCTTTTTGATGTCCTGAATATCCAGCTCGGCATTATCGGTACTGAGCGCATGCACCAGAATATCACCACGTTCCTGATCAATGCCCGCCGAAACCGTACCCGGTGTGGTGGTAATGATCATTGCCAGCAAGGTATTCACTTGTTCGTGCTCGGTGTCCAATGGAACGCGATACCATTTAGGATGCAATTGATCCATTGGTCCGAGTACCATTTTAGCAACACGGAAATTAGAGATCACGATATCCCAAAGCACCACAAAAACCAGTTTAATGGCAGGCGTCCAGTGAATATGTGGTGTTCTGGCAATAAATGGACTCACTAAACGTGCAATCCCGACTGCCAGAATCACGGCAATTAAAATATCAGTTGCATCCAGACTGTGAGCCAGCATTAGCCAGCTCAGGAAAATCAGAACAGACACAAATGGATGTGGGAACCAACGGTCAAGCAAAGATGATTTTTGCATTAGTGATCCTCCATTGGTTTTAACTGCGTGTTATTTGGAATGGTCGGTGCTTCTAAAACCTGCCCAGCGATTTGACGCTGTTTATATTCGGAAATATGTTCACCTTGTAAGGTCGGCTTGGAAATAATATCCGGAATCAATACTGCATTATGATCTTCTACTTCACCACCATATTTAGTTTCAGGCAAATAGCTTGGATCATAAGGCTGAACACTGATTGGACGACCTTGTGCATCATTTTTCAGAATGGTCTGGTTATACAATGCATGGTTCTGGATTTGCTGAGCAGTTGCTGTGGTATAGCTTTGTATTGGCGCAGCAAAAACCACATAGGCCATCAAGCTGGCAAGCAGGATGTAGATCGCCTTGTCATTACGTTTTGGTGCAACTTCAGGTAAGGCCTGATATTCAGCATAAGCAGCTTCTTTCTGGTCTTCTTCTGGAGGCGTTGCGCGCCAGAACAGAATAAAACCAACACGTGTCAGCGCGATAATGCTGAGCAAGCTGACAATCAAGATGACTGCAATGATCCAGCCTTGATATGGCGTTTCAGCTGTGGCTTGTAAAATAAAGACTTTGCCCAAGAAACCACTGAAAGGTGGTAAACCAGCCAACATTAACGCAATGATGAAATAGGTAAATGCTGCTGCTTTTTCCTGTTTGATTTTAGGTGCAACTTTCAAATGATCTTTGAAAGAACCACGTTGTGATGTCATCCAGCCACAGAATAAATAGAATGCGGCTGCGATTAAGGTACTGTGTACCAAATAATAGAGTGCCGCAGCCCATGCTGCTGTATTGAACATGGCAATTGCAATCAGCAAGGTACCAATCGATGACAACACCATAAAGCCGACAAAACGACGGAGACGTTCAGCACCAATTGCGCCAACCACACCATACAGTGAAGTAATTAAGCCTATGACCAATAAGCAATTCTTGAAAATGCTCTGTGCCATAGCATCATCAAACACGGTTCCATTGACACGTAAAATCGCGTAGATGCCGACTTTGGTCATAATGGTAAACAGTGCTGCAACAGGCGTACTGGCAACGGCATAGGTTTTTGGTAACCAGAAGCCGACAGGGAGCATGGCTGCTTTAATACCAAATACCACAAACAGTAAAAAACCACCTGCAATTGCAAGTTTGTGCTGATCACCATCCAAGGTCGGTACAAGACGACCGACATCGGCCATATTTAAGCTACCTACACTGCCATAGATCATCCCTAAACCGATCAGGAACAGGGCAGAGGCGAGCAGGTTAATGGTGACGTAGTGAATACCCAGTTGAAAACGTGGACGACCTTGACCGTGTAATAACAACACATATGAAGCCATCAACAGGATTTCAAAAAATACGAATAAGTTGAACAAGTCGCCTGTGAGGAATGCACCCGCGATTCCCATCAACAGGAAATGCACCATGGTATGGAAATAGCGTCCACGCGTGTCCCAGTTATCGCTTGCGAACCAGATTACAGGTACGGCAAGAAGATAAGTGAGCACTAGCATAAATGCAGAGAGTTGATCGAGAACCAGAACAATACCAAAAGGTGCAGACCATTCACTGAGTTGATAAACCGTGATTTGGCCGGTACTGGCAATCGCAAGATAACTGATTGCGGTGATCAGACCTAAAATTGCTGAACCCAGACTGATACCGCGACGCCAAGGTTGACGCCAATCGCGTTTTAAAGAACCTGCACCCGGATTACCCAGTAAGAGCAAGATAAAACTGGTAAAAGCCGGAATTAAAATACTGATAATCGGAGCGTGAGCGTGCCAGAAAGTATAAAAATCAAACATTATGGCTCATCCTCACGTGGGTCATAAGTCAAGGTGGGTTCTTCTTTCGAGTCGACATGATCAGTACCTGATTCATAACGGCTGCGTAAGGCAAGTTGCACAATAAATGCTGTGGTTGCAAAGCCAATGACAATAGCCGTCAAGACCAGTGCCTGTGGCAATGGATCGGTGACTTTAGTGGCTTGCGTCAAAACAGCAGGGGCGTTAATTTGCAAGCGCCCCATTGCGAACAGGAACAGGTTGACCGCATAACCAATCATGGCAAGGCCAAGCACAACAGGAAACGTTCTGGCACGTAGAATTAAATAAATACCTGTTGCGGTTAATAAACCAATCCCTGAAGCGAGTAAAAATTCAATACTAACCATTTTCTTTATCTCCACTTGGGATCGGGCCTGACATACTGGAGTGACGTGAGTCCCCCAAGACCGAGATCAATAACATGGCAGCCCCTACAACGGTAATATAGACACCAGTATCAAAGGCAACAGCCGATGCAAGGTGCATTTTTCCGAGTAAAGGTGCTTCCACATAAATATGTGCACTGGTGAGGAATGGACGTGCCCAGAACCATGCTGCAATACCAGTTAAACCAGCAATGGTTAAACCAGAACCAATCCACAATTCATAAAGACGTCCAGATTTGGCTTTGATCATCTGTTCAGTCTGGTCTTGTCCCAGCACGATGTACTGGATTACCAAGGCCATTGAGGTAATTAAGCCTGCAATGAAGCCACCACCTGGAAGGTTATGACCGCGCATGAAAATATACACACTCACCACAAGCGCAAGCGGCAAGATCCATGACGCAGTAATACGTAACATCAGTGGAGATGGGTTAAAACGATAAGTCAGGCCTTGTGTCATGGTCGTGCCATGCGCACGCATGCCATCCATCAAGCACAGCGCACCAATTGCCGCGATGCCCAGTACGGTGATTTCACCGAAGGTATCGAATCCACGGAAGTCCACGAGGATAACGTTGACGACATTTGATCCACCGCCAAGTGGAATCGCCTGTTGCATGAAGAACCATGAAATTGAATTATGGTCACGTGTCAGTAACAACCATGCAATCCAGCCAATCCCTAAACCGCCTGCGATTGCCAGACTTGCATCTCTCCAGCGACGTGAACGACTTGATTCATATGGCGTCAGTTGCGGTAATAACGACAGACTCATTAACAGTAAAACCGTCGTAACAACGTCTACGGTAATTTGGGTTAATGCAAGGTCAGGTGCAGACATGGTCACGAAAACCATGGTCACCACTAAACCAACCGCACCACTGATTAGAACCGCTTTGATTCGTTCATGATGGAACCAAAGCATCATCCAGCAACCAGAGAACAATGTGAGCCATAAAACGATAGCCACCCACGGTGCATGTGTCAGCTCTCGTGTACCTGTGGTGAGTCCCTGATTCAACAGCGGCAGTGCCACCATGACAATACTAAAGAGGACAATCCAGAGCAGATAGCTTTGCAGAGAACCATTTTCAGTGGTCTGCTTCATGCGGCGACTGCTGAGCAGTAAATGTTTCAGGAATAGATCGAATAGGACTCTGCCCTGAAATTTACCCAAATGAGGATCAAGATCAATCTTGCGAATGCGTCCGTCTTTCGCTAGTGCGAAATAGAACAATGCCCCACCAATCAAGGCAATCACACTCATTAGCAACGGTGCATTAATCCCATGCCAAATCGCAAGATGCACACCTTCAAATTCAGGTTGAGCCAGACTTGCACGCGTTACGCTATTCACGAGCGTGCCAGCGAGTAGGGCAGGGAGGATACCAACCAAGATACACAAAGTCGCAAGAATGATTGCAGGCAAGCGCATGCCTAATGGTGGTTCATGCGCATCTTTATTTGGAACCTGTTTACCAAGTGGGCCATCGAAGAAGACACCGTGAACCAGACGAATCGAATAACTCACCGCAAAAATACCTGCCAAGGTCGCAACGATCGCTGAGATCACCATGACTGGGCCAGATAGATTTGCCAGTAATTCAGTAAAGAACATCTCTTTGGAGATGAAACCATTGGTCAGTGGAACGCCTGCCATAGATGCAGCGGTGATCATGGTCAGAGTGGCAGTGAATGGAAGCAGTTGCCAAACGCCACTGAGCTTACGTAAATCACGTGTACCCGTTTCATGGTCGATAATCCCTGCAATCATGAACAATGCCGCTTTAAAGGTGGCATGGTTAATGATGTGGAATACAGCCGCTGCAACTGCGAGCGGTGAACCGATACCGAGTAAGCAGACAATCAGACCTAAATGACTGATGGTCGAATAAGCCAGTAACCCTTTGAGATCTTCTTTAAAAATCGCAAAACCTGCGGCCATACACAACGTGAATAAACCGACAAAAGTAACGATGTTGTGGTATAGCGCAGCACCAATAAAAATAGGCGCTAAACGTGCCAGCAGGAAAATCCCTGCCTTAACCATTGTTGCCGAATGCAGGTAGGCCGAAACAGGCGTGGGTGCCGCCATGGCATTGGGTAACCAGAAGTGAAACGGGAACTGTGCACTTTTGGTGAAAGCCCCAAGTAAAATTAACAGTAAGGTCGGAACAAAAAGCTCATGTTGCTGAATGGTATCTTTCATCAGCACCAGTTGATCAATTTGATAGGTGCCTGTGATTTGACCCAGTAAGACAAAGCCCCCCAGCATTGCCAAACCACCCATTCCTGTAATTGTAAGAGCCATACGGGCACCACGCTGGGCAGCATCATACTGACTCCAGTAACCAACCAGCAGGAAAGAGGAAATACTGGTTAACTCCCAAAACACCAATAACAGGATCAGGTTGTTGGAGAGTGAAATCCCGAGCATTGCTGCCATAAACAGCATTAATAATTGATAGAGTTTACTGAGCGAGTTCTTCGGGCTGAGATAATAATAGGCATAAATATAAATGAGTGTGCCGATACCGCTAATCAGCAGACCAAACAATAAACCTAATGCATCTAGGCGAAAACTAAGATTGATTCCAAGCTGCGGAAGCCAGTCCCAGCTTTGTTGCAGGGTATTGCCCTGAAGAACCGTTTCTGCCTGAGTAAGAAGTAAAATAAAACAGCTAAGGCTGATGCCAATCGCCCCAAGTGCCGTCACGCCCCGTGAAATACGTTGCAATTGTGAGACAAGGGTGGTGCCGAGTATGAGCGGTAATAGGATAATAATCGGTAGCACACTGGTATCCATGTCGATGATTTAGGTCGAGACCTAAGGGTGAATTTTTTTCAAGACTTACAGGCACTCAAAGAGAATACCAAAAACTTTAAATCTTGAAGCCCAATCAAGTTAACGGAGGCAGCAAGTTGTATTGCACAACTTGAAAATAAAAAATGAGATTTATTTTACTACAAAACATCAATAAAAATCTGATGTTATTACATGAAAATAACAACACTTTTTGTTTTAAACCACAGAATTATCCAGTTCGGGCAATCGATTAAAGTGGGCTCTCCTGAGGAGTGTCATCTATCTTGAGCAAGTTGATTAAATCGCTCTTTTCTTGTTCATTTAGACCCTGAATCTGATGAAATAAATCATCTACTTTGTTCGATAAAGGATCAGCTTGGAGCAAATTTTGTTGTTCGATTAAGCTCATTTCTTCTGCTTGCGCTAACTCTTGATACAAGGCAGAAAGTTGCTGTTGGGATGCTTCCAGATCGATTTCATAAACGCCTTTTTGATCCAGTTTCAGGCATTGGTATTGCGCAGCATGCTCCAGCAAAGCATCACGGTTGCCTGTGCTAATAATTTGCAGGCGAGGGAATGCTTCATGTAAGCGCGCCAGAATTTCAGCACACATATGCTGGTCGAGCTGATGATCAATCTGATCAATCAGCAAAATGCCTTCACCTTCCAGACAGGGATTAAAACAATGCTGATTCAATAAACACAATCGTCGGCTAATATCTCCCACCAGCGCAATCCATGCTTTCATGGAAGCAGACAGCAGTTGAAATGGCAGCGTCTTTTCCTGATAGCGCACCATTAACTGAAGTTTAGGAACGTATTGAATGTAAATATCATTCAGTTCGGGAAAAACAGTTTGCAGACTGCCTTTCAAGGCATACAAATTCGGTGCAGATAACTGTTTAGGATGATTGACCAGTTCCTGCTGCAATTCTTGCAAAATTTCTGACTGGTTTTGCTGATTAAAATCGTTGCCCATTAAGCGTCTGACAATGTGAGCCGAATGCGCATTCTCCACATCACTGATTTCACGCAACCATTCAAAAAAACGCGCAAAAGTGGTGTAAGGAATTGCTGTTAGATCATAGGCGGCAATTTCCTGCAAAGTTCCCGGCGTATTTTTACTTTGTAAATTAATATCTTGTACAAAACGCTCAGCGGGATAATAGGCGATCAATGGCAAGCCAAGTAGTGGATCCTGCTGATTGGTTTTCTGGTACAGCGTTACCAGTTGGTCGAGTTGCTGGGTTTCCACCTGACTGATGCCAACACCTTGTGCATTGAAAGTTTTGTACAATTTCCACATGCAGGTTTGTGTATCTTCGGCCTGTGCATTACTACTTTCAGGCAAAGCGCCATTCAGCTCGCTGCTCATGCGGACATGAATCTGGATTTTAGCTTGTAGTCTATTTAACAGAATATCCTGATCGGCAATCACGACCCCAGCGGTGCGTATATCTTTATAGCGTGCAGAAAACCAGGTCAGGCTTTGGTAGATATTTTTTAAAATCGTGCTTTTACCAGTGGCCTGATCACCCAGAATCAAGGTAATGGGGTGTTGTTCAGGATAGAAATCGAGTTTTAAATCCCGAAACATCCCGATGTGTTTAAATAGAACCGATTCAAGTTGCATAAGCTGACCTCAATCATGAGCGCTTTAACCTGCTGACTGACGAAGACTTGAGGGCGCCCGCTGTTTTAATTGTTGTATTAAGTCGTATAAATGATGAATATTTAAACTTACTTTAGCACGCGTGCAGGCCACGTAAAGTAGTCTTAACTCTTCATCTGTAATTTTATGTTCCATACCATTTATTTTAAATTGGTAATCGTCTTCAATATGAACCCGATTCCATTCCAGACCTTTGGCTTTGTGTGCAGTTGAAATGACATAATCCGCCTGTTCAATCGGCGTAATTTTTGCCAATGCTTTTTTCAGCGGTTCAGTCCCATGATCATCAACCAGCTTCACTAAAGGCTTGATATCGCTACCATCATTGGTTTCACAATATTCATGCACATCATGCCATGAGTTGAACCAAGCCAGTTCAGGCACATCGGTAATTCGTTTACCTTGTTTAAGCAAACTTGCGGCATCGACAAAGCGGCTGAGTTTCTGATGATCAGCTTGCAGGCTGACTTTATCACCATGCACCAGACCAGAAAGCAGTAACTCCATCGCGCGGGCATTGGTACGGCAGAGGATGGCATCACGCATTTTGGTGTGTGGTTTATTCACCACACTCGATTTTACATTTGGATTACCGAGTAAGGGAACGGTTTCATTCAATGCACCGAGTAAGCTGTTGGCAACATCGGCAATCGCTTCACCAAAACGGAAAGAGGTGGTGAGACGACTTTCAGGCAAAGGCATTTGTTGCATGGCATTGATTGCACCACGCCATGCATAGATTTGCTGATGCGCATCACCGACATAAATCACTTGGGTACTTTTTTGACGCAGTAAAATGCCCAACATCAATGGGTCTGCATCTTGTGCTTCATCGAACAGCACATAATCTGCAGGAATATTCGGTTCTGATAAGGCCCATAGTTTCAGGTAAATATCATGCCCGATTCCAGCCTGATGATTCGGATCAATCGATTCCAGCCAACGGCGTTCTACCGCAGGATAAAGGTGTTGCTGTAAGGCTTCAATATCATCCAGATGTAACCAGCTCGGTGCCTGAATATGACGTGGGGCAGGGTATTGGGAACTGGTCGAACAAAAGTAGCTCACCGCATTGGCCACCAGACTGGCTAGACGGCTGGGCATCAACACATATTTTTCATAACGTCCGCCCATTAAGCGACGCAGAGTAATTGGCTCTAAGCGATATTCTTTGGCAATAAAACTTGGGCTGAGACGGGGCAGACGTAACTTGTCGGTGACTCCACGTGGAACACTGCGAAATGCCAGTGAGTGGAAGGTACGACAGTTTACGTTGCCATGAAATTTATTCTGTGCTTCTGAAGCAATCGCCTTGTTAAAGGCCAGATACATACCACGCCGTTCAGGCATGGCATCACTGATCATTTGCAAAGTGGTGGTTTTACCTGTGCCAGCATACGCAATCACTTTAAAAGATTGACCTAAACGGGCATTGTCTATGGCAATCGCTTGCTCATAGGTGGCTTTTGGTTTTTCTATATTTGACACAGGCTCTATTTACGCTTCTTTACTACGGTTCGCTTTTTCAACTAAACCAGACAAACCTTGGCGACTTGCCAGCTCATCTAGTACCACTTGCGGATCAAGGTCGAAATAACCCAGCATGACAATACTGTGGAACCAGAGATCAGCGACTTCATAAACCAGATCGTGTTTATTTTCCAGTGAGGCATGTACTGCATAATCTTTGGCAGCGATAATGCTTTCGACACTTTCCTCACCGACTTTTTCTAAAATTTTATTGATGCCTTTTTTGTACAGGCTGGCAACATAAGAGTTATCTGCTTCGGCATTTTTGCGTTCTTGCATCAAACGCCCGAGATAAGCAAGCACATCCACCTGTTCACTTTGAACGTGATCATGTGCTTCAACTTTTGCAGATGCGCCGTAAATCGCTGTCGGATCTTTGAGTTGGGTATCTACGATTTCCCAACCTTGTGGGGTGAGCTTGCGATAGAAGCAAGATTCACGGCCCGTATGACAGGCAATGCCACCATGCTGTTCAATTTGTAGAATAATGACATCGGCATCGCAATCCAGACGAATTTCATGCACGGTTTGAAAGTGCCCAGACTCTTCGCCTTTGTGCCACAACTTTTGACGTGAACGCGAGTAATACACCGCCTGATTTTTTTCAGCAGTGAGTTGCAAAGCCTCACGATTCATCCAAGCAACCATTAACACTCGACCAGTTTGATGATGTTGTGCAATGGCAGGAACAAGACCATTGGAATCAAATTTAACTTCATCTAACCAGTTTGACATGAGTGAAAATCCATTGGGTGGAAAGCAGCTAGTGTAGCGTTTGTGGCTGGGGTTGGCTATGCTTGTGGGGTAAAAAATCGTGGATAGGGCATTAAAGAGCGTTTGAGATTTCAATCAAATTCTGATCTGGATCACGAAAATAAATCGAAAGGATTTTGCCCATTGTACCTGTTCTTTGCACAGGACCTTCAATGATTTCAATCTGCTGTGCCTGAAGGTGTGCAATCACTTCATTGAGTGGTGTTTCCGCAATAAAACATAAATCGGCTGAACCTGCGGTCGGTCGAAATGCTTTAGGTTCAAACTCTTTGCCTGCTTGATGCAGGTTAATTTTTTGAGTGCCGAATTGTAATGCCTTGCGGTTTTCACCGAAATCAATGACTTTAAAGTTCAGGGCTGATTGATAGAAATTACAAGTTGTCTCAATATCGGCAACGGTCAGAACCAAATGATCTAGATGGCTAATTTTCATATTTCACTGTGCTCATTCATATTCAGGGACAGATGCATTGGTATTTTTCAATGTATGGTTTGATCCAGCATAATGTGCCACTTGCTGATAATCCAGTTGCTGAAATAGTCCAGTTTTTAAACCTGAAATGGTGATTGCCATTTCTTTACGGAAATAGGGGATTTGATACATCCATGGGAAAGTCAGATCGCGTATGCCGCCCGCCCACCAATGATCAGATTGATACAATGGCGTTAATAATCGGCTGAGAAACTGGTAGAACTGGGTCGAAGAACGTCGATGTTGATGGTAGTGTTGCCAGAGCATCGGCCAGTCAGTTTGCTGATGATGGGTTGCAGCCTGTAAGGATTGAGAAAAGGCCCATGCATCCAGTAAAGCCATATTGGCACCTTGCCCCAGTTGTGGGCTCATGGCATGGGCAGCGTCACCGATCACACCGATTCGACCTTGTCCAAATTGTGACATCACCACATCACGATATTGAGCGGAAAGCCATTGGGGTTGATTCTGTTCATTCGTCAAAAGCTGTTTGAGCCATTCTGCAACCTCAGGCCAACGATCGCCGACTTGCTTTAACCATTGCTGTTTCGCTGATTCATCTTTTAGAAAAGTACCCAGTTGCGGGGTAGGCAAACTCCAGAACACGCTAGAAAGGCGTTGCTGTGGAGCGGTCGGGATTGCACCTGTAGGCAGCACACCCATCATGATTTTCGAGCGGTCATAAAATTGATGCAAAATTTCAGGATTTAAGTTTGGGCATTCTGGCACGATACTCCATGCCGCACCCCACGGATAAGCCTGATCCACTTTTACCCATGCTTTAGGACGTAACTGGCTACGCGCACCATTGGCAACCAGTACAGCATCAAAATGTTCATCAAATTTCTGTTGCTGATACGTACCGAATAGCCGAACTGCATGAGTACTTTCCTGAATCTGGTCGATCGAGTGACTCATTCGCCAAGTGACATGACTAGAATATTCAGCCAGCTTTTGGGTGAGAACGTGACATAAAGTTGCACGATGAATGCCGAGTCCATATAGATTGCTGCCTGCCTCACGATAATGACTATTTACCAACAGTCGTTTATCTGCAAGCTGACCTTCTAATCCTGTGACTCTCGCGCCTAATTTTAGTGCAGATTCAAGTACACCAAGATGTTCAAATACGGCTAAACCTGCGGGTTGTAAAAGTAAACCTGCACCCATAGGGGAAAGTTCATCTACCTGTTCAAATAGCGTGACTTGATTGCCTGCACGTGCAAGTAAAATGGCTGTGGCAAGTCCAGCAGTACCTGCACCGACAATCGCAAAGTGTGGAGTTTTCATTGCTTATTCTTTTAAAGTCTTTATTGGAGCGTTCAGTAATGATCTTAACTGATCTGCACGACTTTTTAAAAATGAAAATCTAAGCGCTTTTTTAAATATTAGATGGGTTTATTTAGGTTGATCTTGCCCAGTGGTCATTTTGAGGAGGGTGCGGTCTTTTTTGATAAAGTGGTGATACAGCGCTGCGCCTGCATCCCCGAGGATTAAAACCCAGATCAGCCATTGTCCAAGAATTTTCTTATGAATAAAATCAATCGGTTGCTCAAATTCTTCAAAGGTTAAGCCCAAGCCTTGTGAAATCCAGCTTTGGAACAGGGCTGTATGCTCAAATTGGGGGATCTCAAACAGGAAAAAGAATTCCGTATTTACACTGGTACCTAAATAGCCTGTTAATGGTGCAATGATCATAATGGCATATAAGGCAAAATGCCCTGCATGCGCTGCAAAAGTCATGAGCGGGCTGGCAGGTTCTAACTTCGGTTGTGGATTGCTGAGACGCCAGATCACGCGAAGGATGACAAGCACTGCAATACTTACGCCGACAGAAAGATGCATTTGTAGAGCAGTCAAGTTTTCAGCTGTACCTTTTTCGGTAAACCAATGGCGGTAATAAACACTGCAATAGGCACATAAAAATAGCAATGCTGTGGTCCAGTGTAGCCATTTTGCAATTGTGCCGTAATTCTCTGCGCTATTCCTTAAACTCAAATTTGCATCCTTTCACATCTGTTTTTTTAATTTGATTGCCATAGTCGTAACTTCGATGAGCAATCAATAAAAAAATGATTATCTACTTCTCAAAACAGGAAAAGGGCTTAGGTAAGGATGGCCTAAGTTCAATATAAAATTTTCCTGAAATGATTTTTAAATTGAAAATTGGCTGCATTTTTGCAGGGTTTTAAGAAAAAATGAATTTGAAGGCAAAAAGAAAGGCCATATCTATCGATATAGCCTTTGTTTGATTTAAAGCAGAATTTATTTCGCAATACGCCAAAGCGCCAACAGGCTACTTAGCACAATCAGGACAATGGAAATAAACCATGGTGTAATAATGGCAATGGTTAACAAAATCAGCATGGTGCTGCCAAACATCCAGCTACGACGTTGCTGTTGCTGCATTTGCAAACGCATGTGCTGGATTTCACGGAGTTGCTTGTCATGCCATGCAGACTGGTTTTTTAATCCATTCAGACTATCAATCAACAGGCTTGGAATGTCTTGCGCGCCAAGTAATAGATCTGGGATTTGCTGGCCCAGTTCTTTGACATTCTTGACGGGGTTCATATTGGCTTTCACCCATTCGGTCAGAATCGGTTTTGCCAGTTTCCAGATATCCAGTTGCGGATAAAGGTCAGTACCCAAACCTTCCACATGTACCAGTGTCTTGAGCAGTAGCATGAGTTGTGGTGGAATTTCCAGATGAAAACGACGGGCAATATCCATGACCTGGATCAGGATGCCTGCAAAATCCAATTGATCCATCGGCTTTGAAACCATTGGCCCAACAGTACGGCGCATTTCACGCGATAATGCATCCTGATCCGTACCCGGTGGAATCCAGCCTGCCTGATGCACGATTTGAATCAATTGCATAAAGTTGCTGTTCATAACGGCAAGCAACATACGTGCAACGGTCATCTGGTCATGTTTGGACAGTTCACCCATGATGGCACAGTCCAGCGCAATAAAGCGTGGATTGCTTGGATTAATGGTCTCGACAAAGACATTTCCCGGATGCATATCTGCATGGAAAAAATTATCTCGGAATACTTGGGTAAAGAAAATGGTCAGGCCTTTTTCTGCCAGATCCGCACGATCCATGCCTAAACGGTCAAAGGTCGCGATGTCAGAGATCGGCACGCCAGTAATACGTTCCGCTACCATTACATCTTTACTATCCATATAGACTTCAGGCACGTACATCATGCTTGAACCGGTAAAGTAGTGACGCATACGACGGGTATTATCGGCTTCAAGACTTAGATCAAGCTCATTTAAAATAATCTGACGATAATCTTGAATGATCTCTGTCAGATGCAAGGCTCGAGCCGCTTCCAAACGGTTTTCCAGCCAGTCGCCTAACCAAGCCAGAATTTCAAAGTCTTGTAAGATTTGACTGCGAATATCAGGACGAGTGACCTTCACTACGACTTCGCGACCATCATGCAAAGCTGCTGTATGCACTTGTGCAATCGAAGCAGCAGCAAGCGGTTGTTCATCAAAGCGGGAGAACAGGGTGGTCACATCTGCTTTAAGTGATTCCTGAATCCGTTGTTTT
Organism: Acinetobacter vivianii; assembly: GCF_014635885.1. Lineage (GTDB taxonomy): Bacteria > Pseudomonadota > Gammaproteobacteria > Pseudomonadales > Moraxellaceae > Acinetobacter > Acinetobacter vivianii. Next base: position 150,659 of record NZ_BMDR01000006.1, on the reverse strand, counting down.
GCCAGTTGAGTGTCATAGGGCTTGACTTGATCTTGCAATAACACCAATTGTGATAATACTTCTGGTGGAATCAGGTCGCGGCGTGTAGACAGCAGTTGTCCCAGCTTAATCGCCAGCGGCCCCATTTCTTCAAGTGCTTCTTTCAGTTTAAGCGGATTCTTCTTTTCACGACTTGACCAAGCCGCGGGATGCATTTTAATGATATTTAATGCATGACGTGCTTTAACAGGTAATTCTTCCGCAGGGAACAGGGTATCAAGGCGATAGTGTGCTGCGATACGCCAGAGTTCGTGTAACCGTGTAACATGCGGAATCATATAAAGTCTTACCTAGTCTTATGTGGGTTGCTTTTGTGGATTGAATTGAGCATTCAGCTGTTGAAGCTTGGCTTCCAGACGATCAATTTCCTGATTGAGTTGGCGGGTCTCTCGATTGAGATCATCCATTTGCCAACGTGGGGCAAATAAACCGCTATCTTCTTTTAAGGCATCTTCAACAAAAAATAAATGGCTTTGTAGTGAGCGTTTTAACTGTTTCGGTGCAAGTTGCACTTTACCCAACTCATGTGCCAGTTGTGGACCGATCCACGGGGATAAATGCGCTGCGAGATCTGGCTCTGCTTGCTGCATGATTTTTTGAATATCCTGCAATAAGTGATAATCACCTTGCAATGGAATATTGCCAATCTGATCCATGTCGCTGAGCAATAATTTAACCAGCTCAACCGTATTTTCAACATGTAAGGTTGCAGTTGCATCCTTGAGGGTATGTTGAGGATCAAAGGGGCGTTGTTCAAAAATAGAAGGGCTTTGACTTTGTCCCGTCACGGTCGGTTCGAGACGAACTTTATTCTCATCAAAAAACACATCAACCGAGAGTTGTGGGCTATCGATCACAACACGTAATAATTGACCTTGTAGTTGATTGAGCTGAATGCGTGTAATTGCATCCAGATCAATCACATGATGAATGATACGTTCGACTGCACCGAGTGCTAAAATCGACCACATATCTTAAACCTTAAAGTTTGAATCCACGATGAACTGCAACAATACCACCAGTTAAGTTGTGATAGTCACAGCTTTGGAAGCCTGCATTTTCCATCATTCCTTTCAGGGTACGCTGGTCTGGGTGCATACGAATCGATTCAGCCAGATATTTATAGCTTTCCGAGTCATTGGCAACCAGTTTGCCCATGATCGGCAATGCTGTGAATGAATAAAGGTCATACAGTTTTGAGAATGGCTCAAACACTGGCTTAGAAAACTCAAGAATCAATAAGCGGCCGCCTGGCTTAAGCACGCGATACATGGCTTGTAAAGCAGCATCTTTATCAGTCACATTACGCAGACCAAAGCTGATGGTGACTAAATCAAAACTGTTGTCTGCAAATGGCTCTAAAGTTTCAGCATTGGCAAGTACGAAATCAACGTTGGTGCAGCCTGCATCAATCAGACGATCACGACCGACATTTAACATTGATTCGTTGATGTCTGATAAAACAACATGACCCTGCGGTCCAACTTCACGACTGAATACTTTAGCTAAATCGCCTGTACCACCTGCGATATCCAGTACGTGCTGACCACGACGAACACCTGACATATTAATCGCAAAACGTTTCCATATACGATGGATACCAAATGACATCAAGTCATTCATGATGTCGTATTTGCTGGCAACTGAATGGAACACTTCGGCAACTTTTTGTGCCTTATCATCACTACTCACGGTTTGATAACCGAAGTGTGTGGTTGCACCAACGTTGCCTGTATTGGCACCGCGCGGCAAATTATATTTTGGGATTGAACCTGTTGAGGTCGGCGCTGCTGCATCTTGTTGTAAAGACTGTTGCTGACCTTGTGGTGTGCCTTGTGGAAGTGGCGTGTTTAAGAAAGGGCTGACTTTGTCTGAACTTGGGTTTTGCTCAACTTCTGGGGTAGGCTGTTGGTTTTCGTTAGACATTGTTTTCTCCTAAACTTTCGCTCTAGCGGCACGAATCAGCAAGCATGATGACAGATTTTGTATCTTTTTACAGGGTTTCGCATGTAATTGATATGAATAATATACAGAAAGTCACTTTCTCAAAAGGGTTTTAATTTTTCTTAAGATTTGAAAAGACTCATTTTTCTATTTCAGCCATCATGTGCGTGGCTGAAATAGAAGCAGACTTATCCTAGTCTCGGAATGGATTTGGGTGTCCTGCATGAACTTTATCAATAATTTCACGCTCTTTTTCACTGAAGGTGTTGATAAAGGTTGCCGCAGATTTCATGGGTTTCATCGCAGCGAAACCTTCCTGAATAAACTCATACATGCCATCAAACTGGTATTTATGTGCGATGCCTTTGCACATTTTAAAGGCAGCATACATCATGGTTGAACGCATATATTTATCAAGCGTCACGCCTAATTCATCAAGAAGCTGGAGTTGTTCATAACGCGCTTCGCCCTGATCGAGTTTAATCAAGGTTTGGCGCATGATCTCATCCGTTAAAGGTGTTTCGAGGGGATAATCTTCTAACAGTTGCTGGGCAACTTGCTCATCGAGTCGTGTTGCAAGTACCGCTAAGCTCACTGATTTAGTGCCTGTTTTAATCGCATTTTCTGGGAGAAGGCTTTCGGCTTTATGGGCATATTTGAGCAGACGTTCGATTTGTTGCGCCATTGCATCAAAGTCTGGCCCACCATATAAGCGATTTAAAAAGTACGCTGCCATAAGCTGGTTCTTGGGTTCGGCAAAGAACTCCGCATGCGTCTCGGCAATACGTGCTTTCATCCATGCCTGTACTTCATGCAATCTCTGTGCAATCGCTGGATTCTGGTGGTAATTCAAAGATTGATATTGTAATAAAAGTTGATCAAATGCAGCGAGTTTTGACATGTTCGAACTCAAAGAAAATAAAACGATAAAATCATAGGCATCATCATAGCGGAGAACCATGACAGCATAAACTTTAAATGCTTAATAATTAGTCACTATAGCCGTGTCGGTACAGTCAACATAAACTGTACACGGGTTTTTCTGCGAACATTTATAGTTTGAACAATAGCAATTTTAATTTTAATAATGAGCCAGTTAGAGCAGCACATGAGTAAACAACAACCCACATTTGAATTACGTGACGAAGATGAACTCTCTTTAGAGCTGATTGAGGCGCAATATGCATTAAAAGAAAGTCGTGATAAGAAAAATGCAAAAAGTGTTCTGGTTCTGGTGAGTGGTATTGAGCTGGCCGGTAAAGGTGAGGCCGTGAAACAGTTACGTGAATGGCTAGATCCTCGTTATTTACGAGTCAAGGCCGACGCACCGCAATTTTTAACAAATAACCAGCCTTTTTGGCAGTCTTACACCCGTTTTATTCCCGCTGAAGGGCAAATCGTGGTGATGTTTGGTAACTGGTATAGCGATTTGCTCACCACTGCGATGCATGTCTCCAAGCCACTGGATGAAAATCTGTTTGATGCCTATATTGAACAAATGCGGGCTTTTGAACATGATTTGCAAAATAATCATGTACATATTGTCAAAGTCTGGTTTGATTTATCGTGGAAATCGCTACAAAAACGCTTGGACCAAATCGATGCTTCGGAACAGCGCTGGCATAAATTACACGGTCTGGATTGGCGGAATAAAAAACAATACGATACCTTGCAGGGCTTGAGCCAACGCTTTACCGATGACTGGTTTATTATTGATGGCGAAGATGAAAAGTTGCGTGATCAATGTTTCGCACAATATCTTTTGCAAACCTTGCAAGAGTTGCCAGAACACCAGACTAAAGTGACCCAGAAGTGGCAACAGGCAAAAATTCCACAGCGCCTATTGGAACCAGAGCAAGCCAATCTGGAAAAAGAAGATTATAAAGAAGAACTGAGTAAACTGACCAAAAAAGTGGCGGATAAGCTACGGTTTGATGAGCGCAAAGTGGTGATTTGCTTTGAAGGGATGGATGCAGCAGGTAAGGGCGGTGCGATCAAACGCATCGTCAAAAAACTCGATCCGAGAGAATATGAAATTCATACCATTGCAGCACCCGAACGTTATGAGTTGCGCCGACCTTATTTATGGCGTTTCTGGAATAGATTAAATGATAGCGGCAAGATTACCATTTTTGACCGTACCTGGTATGGACGGGTGTTGGTTGAGCGCATTGAGGGTTTTGCCTCTACAGTAGAATGGCAACGAGCTTATAGTGAAATTAATCGTTTTGAAGAAAATCTGGTGGATAGCCAGACGGTGATTGTCAAAATCTGGCTGGCAATTAGTAAAGACGAGCAGGCACTCCGATTCAAGGCACGTGAACAAACACCACATAAGCGTTTTAAAATCACTGAAGAAGACTGGCGTAACCGCGAGAAATGGGATGATTATCTTAAGGCAGCAGCGGATATGTTTGAACGAACCGATACCGATTATGCACCGTGGTATGTAATTGCGACGGATGATAAATATTCAGCGCGGATTCAGGTTTTAAAAGCGATCTTGCAACAACTGAAGGCGGACTAATCCGCCTTACAGCTAACTTCAATTAAATTAATTGTTACTCGCCAATTGGGCGCTATAACTGCGATGCTGTCGGAATACGATCAGTGTCGCGATTAAACTGGTGATTGCGGCGAACATCAGCCAGAAAGCAGGCATGCTCTTATTGCCTGAGGTCTGTACCAGATAGGTTGCAATCATTGGGGTAAGTCCACCAAAAATCGAGGTGGCAAAGCTATAAGCCACGGAGAAACCGGCAATACGGACTGAACTCGGCATCATTTCCGCTAGTGAAACCACCAGCGCGCCGTTGTAAAAGCTATACAGTAAAGAGAACCACAACAACACCATCAACATATGCGACAGGCTAATGGTATGGGTCAACCAAGTCAGTAGTGGATAAGCACTGATAAAGATCAATAAGGTTGTGGTGATTAACAGTGGTTTTCGACCAAATTTGTCAGAAAGATGTCCGCCAATCGGTAATAAAATAAAGTTACTTAGCCCAACCATAATCGTGGCGATTAAACTTTCGGTACGGGTTAAATGGAGTACTTCTTTACCGTAAGTTGGTGTATAGACAGTAATAAAGTAGAACATTGTCGTTGTGGTGGCGACCATACACACACCTGCCAGCACAATTTTCCAGTTGGCCGCCAAAGTGCTTAGAATTTGTCGAGTGCTTGGATGTTCTTTACGGGAGGCAAAGGCTTCCGTTTCAGCCAATGACTTACGTAGCCAGAAGATAAATGGAATGATGGCACAACCGACAAAGAAGGGAATGCGCCATGCCCATGCATCAACCTGAGCTTTGGTGAAAATGACACTGACGAGATAGCCCAACACAGCAGCGAAGATCACCGCGACTTGCTGACTCGCCGATTGCCAACTGGTGATAAAACCACGGTTATGTGGCTCGGCAATTTCTGCCAGATAAACCGAGACCCCGCCAAGTTCAACGCCAGCAGAGAAACCTTGCGCAAGCCGCCCCGCGAAAATGAGGACTGTGGCTGCGAAGCCGATACTGGCATAGCTTGGCGTAAATGCAATGATTAAAGAACCAAAAGCCATAATGCTCAAAGTGACCATTAGACCTTTACGGCGGCCGATCCGGTCAACATAAGGGCCAAGTAGCAGAGCACCAATTGGACGCATCAGAAAACTGACAGCAAACACCAAAAAGGTTTTCATCAGTGCGGCATAACTGCTATCGGAATGGAAGAAAGTCTCGCCTATCGCCTGTGCATAGAGACCGAAAAGGAAGAAGTCGTATTGTTCAAGGAAGTTCCCGCTGGTCACGTTAAAAATTGCACGGACACGAGAAGGTGATTGGCTAGTTTGCACAACGACGCTCCATCATCTAATTATCATCGAGATGTGGAGATTAAAAATACAATCTTTATGAAAGCTTAAAAAATTAAGTGAATATTAACGTAATTGTGGTGTTTTTTTATGGGTGTGTTGGTGTGATGTAAACAGGAGTCTTGAGGTGTGAAGTAAATAACACATGAATTTGGTCGAGTAATAAGGGCAATTTTCAGTTTTTCATTTCACCTGACCAAACCAATAAAAAGCAGGTATTTAAATCGATACCTGCTCGTTTTTGATTTAAGCAACAATGGTATTACGGCTTTTTTGCTGAATCCGTTTTGCCAGATTATAGCAATCCTGTACATGCGCTTCAGTGATTTTACGCATCATGAAATAGCCGAGACTTGCTGCCACAAGTTGTCCGCCTAAAGGAATAAATTTAGTCACCTGTTTGGTGGCAATCTTGGTGAAAAAGCCATTAAACGACTTTTTCATCGCGGTACGCGCCACCACAAAACCTGAAAACTCAAATCCGCGCTTACGTAGTTCGTCCCAGTGAACTTTTTTAGTTTCAGGGTCGTAAACACTGATATGTTCAGGTGCCAAACCAAAGCGGGCATTAATATCGGGAATAATCTGGGTCAGCATGCCCAAATCAACCACCACATCAAAGAATGGAATCGGTACAATTGCTGCACCTGCGGACCAATATGCACGTTTTTTAGCGAGTTCTAAACATTCGTCACGGATTTGTTCCAAGTTTAAACTTGGGTCAATGGAATCAGGAATTTTTTCAATTTTCATAAAGTTATACCTAAAGTCTATCCCTTGATAGTACATTCAATCGTATTGAATGGTGAATTTCAAAACAATTTTTTTGTTGGATTGTGTATTTAACGTGACTTCATGATATGAAGTTGAATGTTGTATAGTGACTATTATGGACGTTTTCGTGCAACAAAATGATCATTTTTTGATGAGGTTATATTAATACATGGGTATTCATGTTATTCAAAGTCAACGTCTTGAAGTGTTATTACAAGGCGTGATGGCATCAATTACCCAGCCCAGTGATTCACCTTTTCAGGTATTTAAAACCCAGCATTTTATTGTCCCGAGTCCTGCACAAGAACAATGGTTAATACAGAAGATTGCTGAACAACAAGGCATGACCGCCAACTATCAATTCCATCAGCGTATTCGTGGTTTTCAGTGGTATGCCTATCAGCAGGTGCTTGAAAATAAAGAGCAGGTGCGAAAGGCCAATATTCCACGATTAATTTTAAAATGGCGTATTCACCAAGCCTTGCAGCCCTTTATCCGTGCTGATCAGCTCGATCTTGCTACAGATCATCCTTTATATTCAATTGTGCAACGTATTTATGACAGTGCGGCTCAATTACCGCAGGGTACAGAGAAACAGTTAAAAAAGCAGAGTATGTTGTATTGGGTGGCGGAGCAGGTGTCGCAACTCTTTAATAACTACATGATTTATCGCGGTCATTGTCAAAAAGGCTGTCGCAGTGAATGCAGTTGCACAACGAACTGGCTCTCGACTTGGGGGCAGAATAAAGCACTCGATATTGAACAGCTGATTGCCAAGACCGATCAGCAGACCTCAGCCTTTAGCCTAAACCAGACCGAACAACTGGAAGCGTGGCAACGCTGGTTATGGCAAAACTATTTCCATGATGACTTTATTGAAATGCAGGGGATTGATGCCGATTTCTGGAAGGCTTTAGATAATGAGCAGACACGGGCAAAAGCTTTAGCACAATTACCGAATCAGGTGATCGTTTTTACGGTGCTCGATTTGCCACCCAGCCAGCTGCAGTTTTTACGCCGTTTAGGTCAATATCTTGATGTGGTGATTTTGCACTATAACCCTTCACAAGAATATTGGGCGGATAGCGTCGATCCCTTGTGGAAGCAACGTTATGACTTAGGTGTGAAAGAACGTTTTATTGCCAAGCATCCCAAGGCAACCGATGCAGAAATTACTGCTTTTTTTGAGCGTTTTAGTTTAGGTTTTAATGCTCTAAATCGTGAATCTCGTCATCCTTTACTCACCCGTTTAGGCAAGCAGGCGCGTGATCACTTTTCCTTGTTATCGCAACTTGCAACAGGCGAGGAGGGGAAATGGGTTGATGCATTTGAAGATTATTTCCCCGAGACCTTACTGGGCAAAATCCAGTCGGATATTTTCTATCTGGCAGAGCCATTACCTGAGCAATATGAACTGGCAGCCGAGGATAAATCGGTTCAGTTCCATGTCTGTCATTCGAGCCTCAGACAGCTGGAGGTGTTAAAAGAACAGCTCTTACATTGGCTTTCCCAGTCAGATTCATCACCACGTCGTCCCAACGATATTCTGATTCTTACCCCGAATCTGGCTGAGCTTGAGCCGCTGATTCGTAGTGTTTTCCATGCAGTGCCCAATGATCATGATGTGTTCTTACCCGTTAAAATTGCAGGTGTGGCCCAGCTCGATGCACTGAATGCTTGGCGGGCAGTGCTAGGGCGTTTGCAACTGACGCAAACCCGAATGACACAAGATGATTTTGCTGACTGGTTGAATCTATCGGCAACCCAACAGCGTTATGGACTGGATTATAGTCAGGCACAACGCATCCTGACCCTGCTAAATGAAGCGGGTTTTAAACGCGGTCTGGATGAAGAGCATCTCAAGCATAGTCTAAGTGCTGATGATCAAGACTATCGTTATAGCTTCAAGTTTGCTTTAGATCGTTTGGCTTTAGGTATTGCTGTACCTGCGCATGTAATGGTGCAGCAAACTTTAAGTTATGCAGCAGTACAGCCAAGTGATTTTGAACTGATTGGTATTCTGATCCAGATATATCAGGATTTGTCGGTGCGACGTCACTGGCTGGTGGCGCATGAGCAAGGCCAGCGCTTACCAGTAGAGACATGGCTAAAACGCCTGAAAGCAGATGTTCAAGAATTTGAGCAGGCCGATATTGTGGCCTTAAAAGCTGTGCGTGAGATTATTCAGAAGCAGGAGCGGATGCTGACGCTGGCAAGTTATTATGAAGATATGGAAAGCCAGTTACGCCAGATTTCTTTGCCTCTGCCTTATATCATTGAAGAAATTCAACGGACTTTGGAAAGCCAGTCAGCGCAGGTTGAACCCACAGGGCAAATTACCTTTAGCCAGATTGGTCAGATTCGGCCAATTCCTTATCGACTGATTGTGATGTTGAATCTGGATACAGGAAAATTTCCAAATCGTGATAGTCATATTCCTTTTGATTTGATGGATGCGTTACGTCAGCAATTGGGGGATCGTTCTCGTCTGGAAGATGATCAGGGCGCTTTTTTAGATGCGGTCTTGTTGGCGCAGGAACAATTATGGTTGTTCTATAATGGTTTTGATGTGAATGATGGTGAAGTACGAGAGCCATCTAGTGTATTACAGAACTTCCGCGATCATTTGGCACTGATTATAAAGCCACCCCTCTCTAAATCTCTCTCAGAGGGAGAGGCTTCATTGGGGGAAATTGCTCTCAGCTCATCTTTAAAAAAGGGTGACTCTGGAGATATAGAGGATTTTTCTAAAGAATTTGCAGCCTTGCAACTCCCGACACAGTTGTATCCACTTTTCTATATTCATCGCTTACAACCCTTTGATCCATTAGGCTTTATGGCAGAACAAGGCCATATTCGTTTTCAGGACCAATGGTTTAAAGTTGCTTCGCAAATCCAGCAGGAAAAAGGCGAACGAGCGGCTTGGGTCAATACGGTTTATCCCGTTGAAAATAATGAAATGCTGATTCTGGATGGTCAGCAATGGATTCAGGATGTCACTTTTCCAGCCCGTTTGTACTTAAAAACTTTGGGTGTAGAAAACCTGAGTGCAACAGAACTCGTTGATCAAACTGAGCCTCTATTGCTAGATGGCTTGGGTAAATATGCCATTCGTCATTTTTTACAGCAGCATGATGACAAGACTTCACCTCAGTTATTACAAGATCAGTTGCCTGTAGGCAAAGTCCAGCAAAGTGCTTGGCAGCAAAGCCGCTTAGAGCAACAGCGTTTACTGGAACGTTTGCAGCAATATGCCCCAGCGCCGACAGAAACCACAGAGCGTGTTTGGCGAGTGTCGAAACATTTACAGATCGGTTGTATGACCCCGAAACACATCGGGCAGGACTGGATTAGTCTGGATGCCTCAAGCGCACGTGCCAAGCGTCTTGCCAAGGTCTGGCTGGAGTATCTGTTGTGGCTCACGGTATTGAATCATGAGGCTGCAACTGAAAAACGCCGTATCGTGGTGTTTAGTGATCAGACCGTGATTTGTGAAGGCTTGAGTTCCCAGCAAGCACAGACTTATTTACAGGCGTGGCTGGAACTTTGGCAAACTGCACAACAACAGCCTGTGGTTTTACCTGCGGCATTGATGTTAAAGCCACTAGAAAAAGCCAAGCAATACGAATGGTTTGAACTGGATTCAAAGCAGGTATTAGTTGAAGACAGTCAAAAGCAGGTGCTGAAAGACTGGAATGATACAGGCGATTTCTCTGGCTTTGATATGACCCAGAATGAAGCCTGTAAGTTACATCGGGACTGGCAGTTTATTTTGCAAGAACAGGATGCAACAGCATTATTGCAATATGCTTGTGATCACTATTCCTATCGCTTGTACCAACCTATTTTTGAATTTTTACGTGTGGAATAGCACATCGGCAACACCCGCTTGTTGAGTGCAGGAATATCTTGATTGTCCTATATCAACAAGCGTTGGAGTATGGGGACTGTTAGTCAGCATTGAGTTTGACCAGCTCGACTCGTCTATTCTTCGCTTTTCCTTGCTCGGTCTGATTATCTGCAATCGGCTTAGTCTGCCCAAAGCCTGTTGCCTGAAGCCGATTAGAGGAAATGTTGGCTCTAACAAGCTCATTCTTGACGGCTTCTGCACGTGCCTGACTCAACATCTGGTTATGCTCAGCGCTGCCTATATCATCTGTATAGCCCTGTATTTCAAGCTTAAGTTGAGGATCTTTATCGAGTACTTCCTTGATCTCTTGAATACTGACCATACCTTCAGGTTTTAAGGTCGCTTTATTGCTGTCGAAATTGATATATAGAATGGCTTTACCTGTGTCTTCCAGTTGTTGCTGGATCTCCTCTGACTGGAGTAATGTGATGGTCTGTTTAAATGGCTTTTCTTGTAAAATATTGACGCGACCAGAAGCAGTATCGCCAGTCAGTTGAAGATAGATGTCATCGCCATCTGGCCTGCGAATAATATAGACTCTAATGTCCTGATCCGCGTAGCCAATCGAGCCATCTTCACCTAAATAGGGTGCCTGATCGTGATAGCGTTTATATTCCTGATCTGGGATTTTTCCGTCAAATATCTTTTTCCCACCGACCGCAGTGACTGCATCATCGTAACTTTTTAAGAAGTAAGGCAGAGACCAGTCCCCATTTTCTGGTTTCTCTAGAGAAATATGAGATTTCCATACACGGCCTTCGATGGGCGTCATCACTCCGTTAATAGGAAAGTAGACGATGTCATATTTACGTTGAATCGGTGGGTTAGTGGTGATCAACCCTGCTGGAAGATTAAAAAAGGGAAATTCTCCAAACTGATGGTTTGAGATGGGGATGTTTTGAATGGCAAAAGTATTGGATGAGTGATTTGTGTCATCATGACCCGAAATGTCATCTTTTGTTGTATCTGCCGTGGCGCTATGATTCGGGGCTGTCGAGCTATTATTTGACTTGCTACATCCACTAACTAAAGTTGCCCCAATAATGACAGATAGAAAGATAATATTTTTCATAGATTTATTTTCCTTCGAATTTATTTATTGCATATCCCGTATTGCCTATATTCATCGCGATAGATCCTGAAATACGATGAAATATAGATGTATAACATCTATTCGGAGAGATGTGGACTCAGCACAACGGCTGTGAAAGTTCGAATACAATCAGTTATGATTAAAAATGATTGCTATGCCTTCGCGCATCGTTTTAGTTTCAGAGTATGGGGCTTATGTCATCTATAGAAAATACGTCTTTTCAACCGATTCGGGATATTCAATTCGAAGGTCTACATCTGATTGAAGCCTCGGCGGGGACAGGCAAGACTTATACGCTGTCCAGCTTGATGGTGCGTATTTTCTTGGAGAAATATCTGCCCAATCAGGTCATTGCAACCACCTTTACCCGTGCCGCCGCTGCCGAGTTAAAAAGCCGTATCCGTTTACGTCTGGTGGAGATGCAGCAATATCTGGAACCGTTACGTACCGTGCTGGAACAGGATATTCAGGCCTTGGCTGTACAAGAGTCAGATCCGCTCAAACAGCAAGTTCTACAGACTTTTGCACCTCGTATTGCCTATGCCTGTGAACGTTTGAAACTGGTGATTGATCAGTTAGATGAGTTATTTGTCGGAACTCTGGACAGCTTTAGCCAGAAGTTGCTCAGAGAGTTTGCTTTTGAAAGTGGCAAGATCGAAGCGGCACAGATTACCGATGATGCAAAAAGCTATACTCGTCAATTGATTCATGATGTATTGCGTGAGTGGATTCAGGCTCAACCACAACAAGTGATTGATGCACTTTATAGCGTAGGCGGTCTCAAGAGTGTCGACCATTTTGTCTCGATGGTCGAGAGTTCTCTCAACTTTAGTTCGGCTCAATTTAAATTGCCAGCCATGCCTGAGATTGAACTGGCGCAATTACAACAATGGCAGCAGCAAGCTGAACAGATTGAATTGGCCGAGCTGGCTGAATATTTTCATCTGGATGGTGCGCATTATTCCCATATTAATGGTACGTCTTTCCGCAACCATGCTTTTAATAAGCTGTTTACAGTGCATTGTCCTGCGCTATTAAATGCTTTAAAGCAACCTGCATCGATACAGGTTTTTGATGCTTATTTTGAGGCAGATCGCGATGCTTTATTCAAGTTTTTAGACAAGCTCGATAATCAGAAAATTTTTAAAAAATGTCCAGCAGACATTAGTGATGGATTTTATCAGCATCCCGCAATATTGCAGTTACAGACGCTTGGCCAGGCATTACAACAAACACAGCAACAATTTGAACAATTACAGGTTTATCTAAAGGCCTATCTGTGTATTGAGGTCAAAAAAAGGCTGCCACAAGTATTGCAGCAAAAGGGCGAAACCACATTTTCCCAGCAAATTAAAACCTTGTCTGAAGCATTAAAGGGCGAGCAGGGACAACGTTTTGCCGTATTTGTACAGGCACGTTATCCGCTAATTCTGGTAGATGAATTTCAGGATACGAACCAAGATCAGGATGATATGTTAGCCAGTATCTGGCGACATCCACAGCGCTATAAAAAGGGCTGCATGATCATGGTCGGGGATCGTAAGCAGGCCATTTATGGTTTCCGTGGCGGTGATATGCTGACGTTCCTGAATGCCCATCATGATATTATGGCCAAGCAGGGGCGTGTCTATAAGCTGATTCATAACCATCGTTCAGTGAAAGAGCTGGTCGAGGTAGTGGATGTCTTGTTTCAGCGACAGACTGATTTTGGTGAGCAGGTATTGTATGACCCGATTCAAGCGGGATCACGTCCACATCCTGCCTTGATTGAAAATAACCAGATTAATCCCGCACCATTACGCTGGTTGCAACTACAGGATGGTAATGAACAAGCGACCCAAGTGGCTTGGAAAATACAGACGCTGTTAAATCAGGCGCATGCAACACAACTGTATTTGGAGGGTGAAACCCCTAAAGCCATTTGCGAAGATGATATTGCGGTACTCTCCCGTAGCCATCGCCAACTTGATGAAGTGCAATACGTATTGGAGCGTTTGGGGATTCGGGTCAACCGCCCTTCTAAACGCAGTGTTTTTGATTCAGCGATTGCCCAGGATATTGGGGCATTGTTAACCGCCATTCTCAATCCTTATGATGAGGCCAAATTAAAGCGTGCCTTGCTGAGTCGTTTATTTGGCTTTGACTTAACCCGTTTGTTGGCACTTGAGCAAAGTCCAGAAGGCTTAAGTGCTTATATCCAGCAACTGGATGAAATACGGGAAATGTGGCTCAATCAAGGTTTTCTGGCGGCGTGGCAACGTTGTTTAAACCAGTTTGGCATCTGGCAGCAACTGGTGGCAACGCAGAGTAAGGATAATGAGCGTGCGGTGGTCAATTTACGTCATCTCACCGCCATTCTGAGTCAGCACAGCGAACATGTGCAAGGCATACAAAATCTGTATCACTGGTATCTCAAACAACTGCATTCGCCTAGTGATCGTGAATGGGAGCTAGAACATAAGCTGTCCAGTGAAGCCGGTGTACAGTTGATGACGATCCATCAGTCCAAAGGGCTGGAATATAAAATCGTATTTTTGCTTGGTGCTAACAAAGCCTTTGCTGAAATGCAGAAGAGTTTAAATTTTTCGACTGCCGAGATTCAGCATCCAGAAACAGGGCAGATCCGTACGCAACGGGTGGTTGCTGTCGCAGATAAAAACTTTCTACAGCAGGCTGAGTTAGATCAACATCAGCAACGCGCCTTAGCTGAGCAAAACCGTTTATGGTATGTGGCACTGACGCGTGCCAGCCATCGGGTTTATGCGGTATTTGAACCTGAAAAAGGGGATAAAAATAAGTTTTCTGGTCTGGCATTCTGGAAAAATCAGGGTGAGCTATTTCAGCATCGTTGCTGTGCAGATGAGGCTTTGGTACTTGAACGACCGTATGCCGCCTATCAGCAGCAGGACAAACAAAAGCTTCAGCTTGCTGCCCAGCCTTTGCCTGAGCAACGCTTTTATGCACGCGGTAAGACCAGTTTCAGTTATCTGGCGCAGCATCTCAAGCACAAGGCCAATCGCGTTGACCGATTGGCGAATATCGACCCCGATTTTGAACAGGCCGAAGATGAACTTAATCTTGCCAGTAATCAGAGTTTAGCAACCTCTCAACCGATCGCATGGATTAAGCAATACTTTCCTAAAGGCACGCTGGCGGGCAACTTTCTGCATGAGATTTTTGAGCAGATTGATTTTCAACGTCCAGAAACCTGGATTGAGGAAATTCGCCGTCGTTTTAAAAATACCTATCAAAGTTTATGGGGCGATTTACTCGAACAATATCAGCAGCACTTTCCAGAGCAGGAGCAACCAGAACAGCAACTGTATGAATGGATTGCGGCATGGTTGCAGGATGTGCTGGTAACGCCACTGAATCAGGGCTTTCAATTAAAGCAACTACTGGCGGGGCAATATCTATCGGAATGTCCATTCTATCTGGCGTTATCGGATCGGGTGCTGGCAATGCAGCGTGTGCAGCAACTGTTTGAAGAATATGAGATCCAGATGCCTGAACTGCTTGAGGCCAAGTCTGCCCGTTATCTGAATGGTTCAGTCGATTTGGTTTACTTCGATGGTCAGCGTTACCATATCGCCGATTATAAAAGTAATTATTTAGGTACGGACCAAGCCGATTACCAACATGAGCAGATTGCAGAAAGTATGTCGCTCTCTAGTTATTGGCTACAAGCGGCTTTATATCTGGTCGCGTTGCACCGTTATCTGAGCGTGAAATTGCAGAACTACAGCATAGAGCAGCATTTGGGCGGGGCGTCTTATTTATATTTACGTGGGATGAATGGGCAAGAAGATCAAGGCTGTCTGTACTGGAAACCTGAGGACGAATTTATCTTGCGTTTGGATGCAATTCTTGGATATTTCTCTGAGGATAAAGCAGGAAAAATGGTGTAGATAAAATGTATGAAGCTAAACTAAACAAAAACTTATCATGTGGATAAATATGTTTATAACCTTGTGGACAAGCGTGTGGGTAAGTTTGAGGATAACTCTGTGGACAAGCTAGTGGATAATCAGCCTGAGCAAATGACCTGGTTGAATATGTGGAGTAACTACCTCACACAAGCAACATTTTCTCAATCATCTCAGTCCGTTGGCGCTGCACAAGTATTACAGCAACTGGTTGAGGCTAGCTTGCAAGGCGATAGTTGTATTGAAGTCAATCCACTACAGCTTGAAGCGCTCGGAGATCTTGCTGTTTCTAGTGAGCTTGCAACCACTCAGGTGGCGCCGTGCGTCTATGATCAGCAGGGCTTGGCATTATACCGATATTGGCAACTAGAGCAACGTCTCGCTCATCAGATTTGTCGATTAAAGCGACAAACGATTCATACCATTCAAGCTGAGGATTATCACGACTTACTGAGTGACGAATATCAGCAGGCGGCATTGAAAATGGTGTTGCAACAAGGGCTGAGTATTATTACAGGCGGGCCGGGTACAGGTAAAACCTATACGTTGGCACGTATTATTGCTGCCCTGAATCAGATGATTCCTGATATTCGTATTGCGATGGCAGCCCCGACAGGCAAAGCAGCACAACGTATGCAGGAAGCATTACAGAACTCATTTAATGATCCAAAACTGGTAGCATCGGGACTGATTACCGATGAATTACGCCATCAGAATACGCAAACTTTGCATCGTTTATTGGGCATGGGTAATCGGCAGATTCCTCGTTTTAACCAGAAACAACCTTTACCTTATGACGTGATTGTGGTCGATGAAGCATCAATGCTGGATTTAAATCTGGCAACAGCCTTATTTGAAGCGGTACCTGATGCTTGCCGCATTATTTTATTGGGAGATGCCAATCAGTTGGCTTCGGTTGATGTTGGGTCAGTCTTGGCAGATTTACAGCAAGTTCCTGCACTGGCGGAGAATCGGGTGCAACTGCAAACCAGTCGTCGTTTCTCTGGAGAGGCCAAGATTGGACAACTGGCAAGATTTATTCAGGATCAGCACAATCAGGCAGAAGCTGCTTCTGTATTGGAAAATCTGGAAAGCCAGATCGTACCAGCAACAGCTTTACAAGCAGTGGTCTTATCTAAAGATATGCCTGACCTGATTCAGCTTGAGTATCTGCCAGAACAGAATGAGACTGATATTACGACGGCACAGCAGAAATTAATGTATGGTTTTCAAGGCTATGTCGAGGCATTAAAAACATATCTAAAGGCAGATGAACCCGAGCAATATACGTTACAGGTGATTCAGGCCTTTGATGACTATCGTATTTTAACCGCGATTCGCCACGGACAATTGGGGATTGAACAGCTGAATCGTCATGCTGAACAATGGCTGAACCAGCAACTCAAACAAATTGCCGTAGGGGACTGGTATATCGGGCGTCCAGTGATGATGACCTATAATGATTACCAGCTCGGTATTTCCAATGGGGATATCGGGATCTGCTTCAAACATAGAACTCAGCCACAGCAATTTGAAGTCTTTTTCCCCAGCCTGAACAAATGGATTGCAGCACATCGTTTACCACGAAATATGCAGACCGCGTTTGCTTTGACGATCCATAAATCTCAAGGTTCCGAATTTACTCATACCGCGATTGTACTGGATGCAAGTGCGGAGAAATTGCTGAGTCAGGAATTGATCTATACAGCGGTCACCCGAGCGAAAAAAGTGGTAAGTATTTTGGCTGATCCAAATGCGCTACAACAGGCGCTCACAACGCGTACAGTACGCCGCAGTGGTTTAGTGCAAAAGATCAATTTGGTTATATTGTGAACTTTTTCTACAAAATATGAGCTTTTGTAAGTAAAAGCTTACAAAGATTCGAGATATTGTCGCTAGAGCAAATTAAAGCTTTTTGAGATTATGTACCCACAAAGAGCCTAGCACGGAAAGCTAGGTAAATCGCAAAAATATAATAATAACGTCGTGATGACAGCGAACTTACAGTGAAGTAAGTGATAAGAGAGGAAACTTACAGCCGCTAAGCCTTGTAGTTTTGGGAGAGACTACAGGGCTTTTTTATTTTTACTGTTTCAGCACGTCAAATTTTTCACCATCAATCTATTTCTATAATCCAATCAAAAACGTGAATATTCATGTTTTTTTCACTTTGTGTGCGTTGAATCAAGTCAGATAAAAAGAAGAAATGAGAATTCTGTTGTAGAACAATTTTTTGTTATTATTAAGTTAAATGTTATACAGACTTGTACGTTTTTTCTTACACAGAGATAAGAAAAATGCTATTTTTCTCCACAATTGATTCTGACAGAATAGTCAGTATAGAAACAGCACACACAAGAACGAGATAATAAAGACAATGATGTGTGTAAGATCATTCAGAGGGTATGAATGTGAAAGGAGAAGAAGAGTTAACAAGAAAAATAAAGCAAAATGATAATAATAAAACCTCAGCGCAAAGGCCCAAGTTGAAACTTGGGCTTTTTTTGTTTTGAAGAAATTAGACAAGACAGACAATTCTAGGCAAAATTAACTGTATTTTTCGATTGGTTAAATAATAACAATGTTAAGTAGTATTTTTCAGATATTAGAAAGTTTAGGTCTCGGCACCCAAAAACGTGCCATTAGTATGCAGTTTTCAAATGCGGCTCTAAATACTCAAATCATGCTGCAACGTCTAGATGGTTATCACGGCATTAATGATGGACTCTCCCTAGAACTGATCTGTTTATCTACCAATCCTTATATTGAACTCAAACAATTTATTGGTTGTCAGGTTGCTATTGATCAAGTGACGGATTCTGGGCAACTCTTTAGAACGACGGGAATTATTACAGGTGCAAGTCAAGGACAAAGCGATGGTGCATTGAGCCTTTATCGGTTGACGATGCAGGACGCGACGAGCTTATGGCATAAAAGACGCAATAGTCGCGTATTTATGAATAAAAGTGCCGTGGATATTTGCGAAATTATTTTCAAAGAGTGGCAAAGCAAAAGCCCTTTGTTTGCTGCCAGCCTAAAACTGGATACCAGTGGTTTAACTAGAAACTATGATATCCGCCCTTTTTCAATGCAGTCTAATGAAAGCGATTATGAATATTTAACTCGGTTATTACGCGAAGAATCGATTAACTTTTTAATTGATGAGTCGAATTATATTGTTGCGAGTTCAAGTCAAAGTATCGAAGCCCAAAAGCTACGTCTGATTGATGATAACGCACAATTTAAGGCGCTTGAACGCCGATCTATTCGTTACCATCGTTCCAATGCGGTTGAGCAGGCTGACAGTATTACCAGTTTTATTGCCCAGCGCCAATTACAGCCTACGGCTATACATGTACAACGTTGGCAAGCAGATAGTCTAAGTCAAGAAGATGCCAGTGGTTCAGTTCTCAGTTCACATCAACACAGTACCCAGCGAGATAATGAGAGTTTAAGTCTGGAACAAGCCTGGAATATTTCACCTGCCTGGATTGCTGATTTAAATGGAGAAGATCAGGCTACAGCATCAGGAAATAATCAATTAGAGAAACTCAACAAGCAGCTCAATCAATATCAAGCTTTACAGGCGAAATACTTTATTGCACATAGTAGTGTTCGAGATACTCAGGTGGGTTACTGGTTTCAGTTGAATGATCATCCAGAATTAGAAAAAAACCATAGTCAAAATGATAAAGAATTCCTAATCCTAACCAAGCATTTTTATAACCAGAACAATCTTCCGAAAGATATAAAGGAACAAGTCGAAAAATTACTCAGTCTTAGCCATTGGCCAATCAGTAAAGATAGTGAGCAAGAACGCCAAGCCAATGAATTGATGGTGGTACGTCGAACGATTGAGATTGTACCCGAATATGATCCATTGACTCACCGTCCTACCGCACATGTACAACGTGCCAAAGTCGTGAGCGATGGTGAAGAAATCCATGTTGATGAATGGGGACGAATCAAGGTTCGCTTTCTATTTACCCGTACAGAAGACCATGCACATGATGGTGGTGCAGGATCGAATGACAGTGATACCGATTCGGCGTGGGTCGATGTGCTCACCCCGTGGGCGGGCGAAGGCTATGGTACGCGCTTTTTACCACGTAAAGATGAAATCGTAGTAATTGACTTCTTTGATGGCAATATTGATCGCCCATTTGTAACAGGTCGTATTCATGAAGCGCAACGCTCACCCACTAAATTTGATATTAAAGGGCAACTTCCTGACACCAAAAAACTCAGTGGTATCCGTTCAAAAGAAGTGGGTGGTGAAGGCTATAACCAACTGCGTTTTGATGATACGACAGGGCAAATCAGTGCCCAATTACACAGCAGTCATGGTGCAACCCAACTGAACCTCGGTAATTTAAGCCATCCAAAGGAAGTGGCTGAAAGTGAAGGTCGTGGTGAGGGATTTGAACTACGTAGTGATAATGCGGGCGCAATCCGAAGCAAGGGTTTATATCTTTCAACCTTTGTACAAGATCAGGCAAAAGATACTCAACTGGAAGCAAAAGAAGCTCTGGCACAATTTTCGGAAAGCTTTGAAAGTATGAAAGCGCTGTCCGAATATGCAGAAAAACAGCAAGCAGAAGCTGCGGACATGTTGAGTCAGGTCGAGGCTTATATCAAAAAAGTTGAAACACAATGGTCTGACTTAAAAGCAGCACGCGATGCACTGATGCTCATAGCAGCGCCTGAAAGTATTGCTATGGTTTCAGGAAAGAATGTACATCTTCATGCTTTAGAGGCAGTAACAGTCGGAAGTGGGCAATCTGTAAATATTAGTGCAGACGAACATTTTGTATTAAATACCAAGAAAAAACTGAGCATGTTCGCAGGTCAGGAAGACCTTAAAATTTATGCTGCAAAAGGAAAGTTTGATTTACAAGCACAGGATAATCATTTGGAAGCTGCTGCGCGGCTAGACATCAAAATTACGTCATCAGAAGGGAAAGTTGAGATACAAAGCCCAACTGAAATTGTTTTAAAAGCGAAAGACAGCGCTTTAAAAATTAATGCTGAAGGGGTAACGGTGGTTACGCCAAATACATTCAAAGCTAAAGCTGGACAGCATATCTTTACAACAGGGGCGAGTGAAACGCCCCAACTTCCTATTTTTCCGAATAATATCTGCTGGGAATGTTTAGCAAGACGAGCTTCGCAACGTGGAGCATTTATTAACAAAGGCGAGGGTGTGTAATGCAGGGTAATCTGACTCTTTTTTTGGAAACCTTTAAAGATTATCCACTAGATGAACTGGAGCTGAATGTCTATGCGATTGCCGATGCAGCTCAAGATAAGCGCTTTCTCAAAGTATTTGAGCATTTACGCCAGAAGTGCTTGTTAAAAGAAGCCAGTGGAGAGAAAGCACGAGCTATTTCACCTCATCTCTTGCAGTTACCTCGTGATTTTTCCAGTGCAGAATGGAGCTGGGTCGAACGTCATGTTGCTGGGACAGCAAGTATGACGTTGATTGTAACGCCTGTTTCTTTCGATCTGTTGTTTGAACATCTACGTCAGTTTTTAGAGGTTGAGTTTGAAGGTGGGCTAGAAATGGTTTTAGCCTTTTGGGATCCAGTGATATTGGCAACCTTGGTTGGGCATGCTGAGGATCAAACTCTATATGTTAAAGAACCTGTGTTCAGTCCTGAGCAGATCGAAAACTTATTACGCCCTATTCAAAGTTGGTGGTATTGGGATCGTCTCGCTAATCTTCAGGCTATATTTGGTTTAAATCAGAAGCTTGATATTTTACCTCGTTATACAATCCCACTCATGTTTACAGCAGAACAAGAGGAAAGAATGGTTGAGGCTACTTTACCTGATCATTTGATTTATCACCTCAAACTGAATCATTCTTTTTTAGTCGATAAAATGGATGATTATGCCTTATATCAATTTGTAATAGATACGCTTCCACAAGCACGAGAATATCATTTGTCTGGAACACGGGATTTATTAAACTTTCTCTGCCTTAAATTGATGTATGGCGACCATTTTAATAAAGATAAAGATCTACAAATCGTGCTTGCTGAATTAAGTAAAAAAGTCATTACGATGGATGAGCTGATGGCGAAGTTAATGACTAAAGCTGGATAAACAATATGTATGGTTGATTTAGCAGGAATGTATTGTTGATCGTGATGAATCAATAATGAGTTAAGAGTATTTATTATTAAGATGTAAAAATGAAATTTAAAAAAGTATTTATAGTCTTTATCATTTTACCCCTTGTTATAGCAGGTTGTGCAGGGATTGGTCCAAATGCAACTTATTATATGGCGACAACTTCTTTTAAGTATGACCCTCGGTATACAGATTATATGCTGTTATTAAATGGTTCTGAGATTGGAGGGGGATTTGGTAATGTAACCTCTACAAATTCAATTAAAGTTGGTCCGCAAACAGTAACATGGAAGGACTCTAAAACAGGTGAATTACATCAATCTACAAATCAACTTGTGATTCAGAAAGAGCAACTCAAAAATAAAAAATATTTAGCTTTACATATTTACCCCGATGATACCGTTGAAGTCACTACGTCTGATAATTTACCTGATCCAACGGAAAAGGGGATGAAATGGCGAGAGCAATTAAGAAAAAATAAATAAAAGTAAAGTGAGAGGCGAACATGTTAATTGAAGAGTTAAAAAGAATAAGTGCGGTCAATAATGATGTATCAAATGATTTGCCTAGTGCAAAACAAGACTGTAGTGATGTAGTCAATATCTCCGTTTTTTTTTGATGGGACAGGTAATAATAAAGAGGTGAATAGCTATTACTAATATATTTAAGCCATGTAAATTCAAAAGAACGTTTATATGGCTTAAATATAGAGATAAAGATGAGGGTTGGATTATGACATTTAAGAAAGTATTTGCATTACTTACAGCAATACCACTAGGCTTAGCAGGTTGTGCTGGGATTGGTCCAAATGCAACTTACTATATGGGAGCGACTTCTTTCCATTACGATGATTCTTATCATGCTTATAGGATTGAGTTAAATGGTCAAAGAGTAGGAGGGGGCGATGGTAAATCGGTAATAACTTCACCAATTAAAGTAGGTTCACAAACAGTGACATGGAAGGATAGTAATACAGGTGAGCTGCATACGGCAAAAAATCAACTCGTGATTAGTAAAGAACAATTAAAAGGAAAAAAATATTTAGCTCTACACATGTATCCAGATGATACGGTTGAAATTACAACCTCAAATGACTTACCCGATCCAACTGAAAAAGGGTTGGCATGGATGGAAAAACAAAGAAGCATGGGGATAAAAAGAGGAAGTAAATAATAATTAAACAGTTAAAGTAGGTCATAGCTAATAGTGTTACATATATTTAAGCCATGTAAATTCAAAAAAATCGTTTATATGGCTTAAATATAGAGATAAAGATGAGGGTAAGATTATGACATTTAAGAAAGTATTTGCGTTACTTACAGCAATACCACTAAGCATGGCAGGTTGTGCTGGGATCGGTCCAAATGCAACTTATAATATGGCGACGACTTCTTTTAGTTATGATCTTAGATATAGCCCCTATATGTTCAAATTAAATGGACATGAAATTGGCGGGGGGTTTGGAAAGGCAACTATGGTTAGCCCAATTAAAGTTGGTCCGCAAACTGTAGCATGGAAAGACTCTAATACGGGTAAGTTATACCAATCAACCAATCAACTCATAATTCATAAAGAGCAATTAAAAGGGAAAAAATATTTAGCTCTACATATCTATCCAGATGATACCGTTGAGGTGACCACATCAAATGATTTACCCGATCCAACTGAAAAAGGGTTGGCATGGATGGAAAAGCAAGAAAGGGAAGGGGTAAAGAGGGGAGATAAATAATGTTATCTGAAGAGTTAAAACGAATCATTAATGTTAATAATGATGTGTCAAATGATTCTCCAACAAAAAAACAAGACTGTAGTGATGTAGTCAATATTTCTGTCTTTTTTGATGGGACAGGCAATAATAAAGAGGCAGATGAAAAAAATCAGAAGTGGTCGAATCCTGCCCGACTTTGGAGGAATGCTGCTCAATATACTCTTGATCATAAAAAAGACCCTGATCATGCCATTTATGTCTCAGGAGTTGGGACTAATTTCAATGCAGAGTTAGGCATTTTTCAAAGAACCATTTCATGGATGCAGGATAATTTGGCACTTGGTTCTGGTGCAGGACTTGGTGGCGCTAGACGTTTAGATTATGGCGAAGAACAGTTTAACGATCACCTAAAAAAAATCTTGGAAATTAAAGTAAAGAGTGCTGAAAAAAATCTGTCGCAATATGCGACAGCAGGCAAAGCCACTAGTGAAACGGAACTGAGCCAATGCTTGTCAGAGCATCGTCTTATTAAAAAAATTAATATCTCTGTATTTGGTTTCTCTCGTGGTGCTGCATTGGCACGCGCTTTTACCAATCAAATGCTCGGGAAAT
This sequence comes from Acinetobacter vivianii, assembly GCF_014635885.1. GTDB lineage: Bacteria > Pseudomonadota > Gammaproteobacteria > Pseudomonadales > Moraxellaceae > Acinetobacter > Acinetobacter vivianii. The sequence goes on along the minus strand of NZ_BMDR01000006.1, from coordinate 126,653 downwards.
GTGAATCTACGTGTGATGGTTTGACCTATGGAGAGAAAAAATCTCCGATCGAATTTCAGTTCTTGGGGATCTTTGATACAGTCGCATCCTTTGGTTTACCCTCAACCAATCTTCTGAATAATCTGACCTTTAAAGGTCGTGATATGGTGGTCGATGAACGGGTTAAGATGTGTGTGCATCATGTGGCAGGCAATGAACAACGCTTTGCCTTTCCAGTTGATCTGATTTGTAAACGAGAAGATGGCACATTGGCAAATTCAAAGTGGAAAGAGGTAGTTTATCCAGGCATGCATTCGGATGTTGGAGGAGGCTATATGCCACTGGATGAGAAAACCAAGATTACCGATCATTTTGCCCGTATCCCTTTACGCGATATGCTCAATGAAGCCGTACAGGCAGGTGTACGGATGTATAGCTATGAGCAATTACAAAAAGAGCATGGGGACTTATTTAAGACACAATTCGAAGTTTTACCTCAGGTTGAAACCTTATATCAGTCAGTCGTTAGGGATATGCAAAGTCAGGAAGCAACTGCCATGCAGTTAATTCAGGCGAAAAATCCAGATCAAGCGATGAAGCATCGTGAGCAAATCAAAGCCAAGATGATGGCAGCGATGAAAACTTACTATAGTGCTTATGGCACGATCCAGCGTAGCGGTGAAGCAATTGCGACTGAGCAGGAACGTAAGGGGACAATGCGTAGAACGGTAGATTATTCAGTTGCAGCTTTTGGCCCTGCCAGTATGGCGGAGGAAATCAGACGCTTGAGAGCCAGTCAGAATTTTACTGCTTCCAAGAACGGTGGTATCAATATTTTCCGTGTTTTATCACCAGTGTCTAAACTTTATGAATATCTGATTAGTATTGACGGCTGGGAGCTAGAAAGTTGGGAGCGGGACACCATCCAACCTGTCGCTGATTTTTATCAGCAATATGTTCATGACTCAAAATATGGCTTCTTATTCAATGCAGAACCGTTTAGTTATTTCTATCAAAGAACGGTTTTTGAGCCGAGACGTAGTCGGCAAGGTCAGGAAATCGATAAAAAATTGAGTGAGCAGAAAATAATGTGCTCCAAAGATCCAGAGGTACAGCAACAGCAACTGATGGACTCATTCCAGCAATCTAAACTGGATCAGCAACAGCCAGCTTTAGATGCTGCGAGTTAAGCTGGTGGAAGTAAGGAGGTTGATAATCAACCTCCTTATTTTTTACACATAAATTAGACTAAATCCGCCTCAGTACGATCGGTCGCAAACAGTGAGCGGCGCTGATTTTTCGGAATTTTTGGACAATTTGTGGAGATCTGGTACAACGTTTTTGCCAGTGCAGGCAGATGTGTACCTACCACCGATTTACCTGTGGTGAGCAATGACACACTAATGTCACGTTCAGGATCAGCCCAACACAAAATATTTGAGAAACCGATATGACCAAACGCCTGACCTGTCATTGGACCAAATAAGCCAACAGGATTACTACCCAGCATTGGGCCCAGCGCATAGCGCATCGGTGCTAATAGGGTTCGATCCAGACTAATGCCAGAGGTCGGCAAGGTTGAGCGGAATACGGTTTTTTCACTCATGATTTGCTTGCCTTGATATTCACCACCACTCAGCAGCATTTCAAAAAATCGTCCCGCTTGTTCAGCACTGGTATAAATGTTACCCGCAGGACAAATCGTATCCATAAAGCGATGATCATTGGTGACATCCACCGCCAGTTGCAGACCACCTCCTAACACATGGTTGAGGTAAAAATCTGTGCCTAAGCTTGGATGAATCCCTGTGGCATAGTTCAAGGCAACATCATCGCGATATTCTTGTTTTAAACCATAGTTAAAATAGTCTAAGCCCATCGGTTTTTCGATGTGTTCCGCGAGGAATTCGCGAACACTTTGTCCTGTCACGCGTTGAACGATTTCACCCAGAATATAACCCGCAGTGACGGCATGATAGGCAAGATGCGTACCTGAAGGGGAAACTGGTTTCGCGGCATAAAGCAGTTTTAAGATTTCTTCCTGATTAAAGAGCAGTTCTGGTGTTACTTCGCTATCAATACGTGGAATGCCGCCACGATGTGAAAGTAAATGAAAAATCGTGGCACGGCGTTTGCCATTGACGCCATATTCAGGAATGTAATAGCTAATCGGATCAAGTAAATTCAGGTCGCCACGCTCATCCAGCATATGCACCAACATGGCTGTCACCATTTTAGATGCAGAAAACAGGCATACTGGTGTATCTGGTGTTGCAATCTTGGCATCAGGCGCTAAGCCTTCCGTCGAGTTGCCTTGCGCATAACCAATACTGCGGTTTAACAAAATCTGTCCTTGTCGGCGTAAACATAAAGTGATGAGTGGATAATTCCCCGTTTTATAGAGCGCTTCGACACTGCCCCAGATTTTTTGAATCTGCTTTTCTGTCATGCCACCCAATTCAGCCGAAACCTCATCTTTGGTGCGAATCACCTGATTGAGGTCATGTGGAACGTAGCAAGTATTGGTTGATAAAATTTTCACGCATCCCTCGCAATTTTTTCATTTTCTTTTTTCCTCTGTCATGAATCTAAACAGAGCAAGGGTAGTGTGCCTATTTTGTGCAATGCTGTCAGCTGCCGAAATGCCAGCAAACATAAAACAATTTTGCAATATAGCGATAGATCACTTAAAATAGCGCCTTGCTGTAGTGATGCACGGCAGTCAGTTGTTTTCAACTGATCAATATCATTTTATTTTTTAAGCATCTCGGAGAAATCGAATGGCTTTAACTAACGCAGATCGCGCAGAGATCATCGCTAAATTTGCTCGTGCTGAAAACGACACTGGTTCACCTGAAGTACAAGTTGCTTTATTGTCTGCTCAAATCAATGATTTGCAAGGTCACTTTAAAGAACACAAACACGACCATCACAGCCGTCGTGGTTTGATTCGTATGGTAAACCAACGTCGTAAATTACTTGACTACTTAAACGGTAAAGATCACGGTCGTTATGTTGCTTTGATCGGCGCATTAGGTTTACGTCGTTAATTCGATTTTACTTTGTTTTCGCTATTTCGCATGTTGCAATGCCTTATCGCTGAAAAGAGAGTTTCACCTAATTTCCGTTAGGTGATTTTAGAAGGGGCGCTTGTTCGCTCCTTCTTTGTGTTTAACTTTTATTTAAAAATTTTTGATCTAGTGCGATGGCTTCTAAGCTTTGTCATTTATCCACACGCTAGTGGTGGTCTGAATGCCAAACCTTAGGGGTCTCACTAGAATAAAACTAGGAAAATATAATACATGTCAATGTTTAATATCATTCGTAAAGAATTTCAATTTGGTCAACATCAAGTTGTTTTAGAAACGGGTCGTGTTGCACGTCAAGCCAATACAGTTTTAGTTACCATGGGTGGCGTGACTGTTCTGGTTGCAGTTGTTGCCCAACCTAAAGCAAAAGCGGGTCAAGACTTTTTCCCGTTGACTGTTAACTACCAAGAAAAACAATATGCTGCTGGTCGTATCCCTGGTGGTTACGGTAAGCGTGAAGGTCGTGCTTCTGAAGCTGAAACTTTAATTTCACGTTTGATCGACCGTCCAATCCGTCCGTTGTTCCCAGAAGGTTACTTCAACGAAATTCAAGTAACAGCAACTGTTGTTTCTTCTGACAAAACCATGGATGCCGATATTGCTGCAATGCTAGGTACATCTGCTGCATTGTCAATTGCAGGTACACCATTCCGTGGTCCAATCGGTGGTGCGCGTGTTGGTTTAATTAACGGTGAATACGTTCTTAACCCGAACTTCGAACAACTTGCACAATCTGACCTTGATCTTGTTGTTGCTGGTACTGAATCTGCAGTATTAATGGTTGAATCTGAAGCGAAAGAGCTTTCAGAAGACCAAATGCTTGGTGCTGTTCTTTTCGGTCATGACGAAATGCAAATCGCAATTCAAGCGATTAAAGAATTTGCTGCTGCTGCGGGCGCAGTTGAATCAACTTGGGTTGCTCCAAGCAAAAACGAAGTGCTTCTTGAGCAATTAAAAGCAGCTTTCGAAGCGAAGATTTCTGAAGCATATACCATTGCAATCAAACAAGACCGTTATGCGGCACTTGATGCACTTTATGCAGAAGCGGTTGCTCAGTTCGTTCCTGAAAATGACGAGACTGGTATTGCTGACGAAGTAAATGAATTATTTGAAGACCTTAAATACCGTACAGTACGTGACAACATCTTGTCTGGTAAGCCGCGTATTGATGGTCGTGATACCAAAACTGTTCGTGGTATCGACGTACAAGTTGGTGTATTAGACCGTGCACATGGTTCTGCATTATTTACACGTGGTGAAACTCAGGCGTTGGTTACAACAACTTTGGGTAACACGCGTGATGCGTTGATGGTTGATACCCTTTCAGGTACGAAAACTGACAACTTCATGTTGCACTATAACTTCCCTGCATACTCTGTAGGTGAAACTGGTCGTGAATCTGGTCCTAAGCGTCGTGAAATCGGTCATGGCCGTTTAGCACGTCGTGGTGTTCAAGCTGTACTTCCAGCGGCTGACCGCTTCCCGTACGTAATTCGTATCGTTTCTGATATCACTGAATCTAACGGTTCATCTTCAATGGCTTCTGTATGTGGTGCTTCATTATCACTTATGGATGCAGGTGTTCCACTTAAAGCACCAGTTGCGGGTATCGCAATGGGCCTAGTGAAAGAAGGCGAGCGTTTCGCAGTTCTTTCTGACATCTTGGGTGATGAAGATCACTTAGGTGATATGGACTTTAAAGTCGCAGGTTCTGCAAACGGTATTACTGCACTTCAAATGGATATCAAGATCGAAGGTATCACTGAAGAAATCATGGAAGTTGCATTAAACCAAGCATTTGCTGGTCGTATGCACATCCTCAATGAAATGAATAAAGTGATTTCACGTGCGCGTGCAGAAATCAGTGCGAATGCACCGACATTTGAAGTGATTAACATCAATCCAGACAAGATCCGTGATGTTATTGGTAAAGGCGGCGCAACGATTCGTGCCATTACTGAAGAAACTAAAGCTGCAATTGATATTGAAGATAACGGTACAGTTCGCGTATTTGGTGAAACTAAAGCTGCTGCTCGTGCTGCGATTGCAAAAATTCAAGCACTTACTGCTGAGGTTGAACCAGGTAAGATCTATGACGGTAAAGTAATCCGTATTGTAGAATTCGGTGCATTCGTCAACATCATGCCGGGTACTGATGGCTTACTTCACATTTCACAAATCTCAAATGAGCGTATTGCGAATGTGACTGACGTATTGAAAGAAGGTCAGGAAGTTAAAGTACAAGTTGCTGATGTCGACAACCGTGGTCGTATCAAGTTGACAATGAAAGATATCGAGCAAGCATAAGCTAGCTCAGTCTTTCGACTAAAAAAAGCGCATTGTACAAACAATGCGCTTTTTTTATTAAGTTAATGATTGTTATAAATATAAAAAGTTGAAACTGTAAACATAAAATTTCTTTATATTAGACATTAGTCTAATGCTTTAAATCTGAGCCCAACAACTAACGTAGAATTCCCCAAATTTCCGTGCCTGCCGTATTTATGTGGTTTTAGATAGACAGTCGGAAGTCTATTTGTTCATCTCAATATGAAGGAATATTGCACATGCTTGTCGATCATGTAGCCGCAGGTCAAGATGACCAACAACCTCCCAAGAAACCAAAGTTCTATCAAATTCTCTATGTACAAGTGATCTTCGCAATTGTTGCGGGGATACTACTTGGTCATTTCTTTCCTGAGTTTGGTGAAAGCTTGAAGCCGCTGGGCGAAGCATTCATTAAAATGGTGAAAATGATCATTGCTCCTGTGATTTTCCTGACGGTTGTAACAGGGATTGCAGGGATGAAAAATATTGGAAGTGTTGGGCGTGTCACCGCGAAGGCAATGATTTACTTCTTGACCTTTTCAACCTTGGCTTTGATTATTGGCCTGATTGTTGGAAATGTGATTGAGCCAGGTCATGGCTTAAATATTGATCCAAGTACCTTGCACAGCACCAAAGTCGATGAATATGCAGCTAAGGCGCATGAATCTTCGATTACTGGCTTCTTAATGAATATTATTCCAGATACGTTGGTCAGCCCATTCGTATCGGGACAAATTCTTCAGGTTCTATTCGTTGCCGTATTATTTGGTTTGGCTTTGGCAAAATCAGGTGATTTAGGCCGTCCAGTCACAGACTTTCTTCAACAATTGACCAATCCCGTTTTTACCTTGGTCGGGATGTTGATGAAGTTCGCGCCGATTGGTGCGTTTGGTGCAATGGCCTTTACCATTGGTGCGTATGGGATTAGCTCGATTGGTAATTTGATGTTACTGATTGCGACCTTCTATATTACGGCTTTACTGTTTGTCATTGTGATTCTGGGTGCAGTCGCACGTTATAACGGCTTCTCGATTATTGATCTGATTCGTTATATTAAAGATGAACTCTGGTTGGTACTCGGTACCAGTTCATCTGAAGCAGCATTACCTTCATTGATGGCGAAAATGGAAAAGGCGGGCTGTGAAAAATCAGTGGTCGGCTTGGTCATTCCGACAGGCTATTCATTTAATCTGGATGGTACCAATATTTATATGACCTTGGCAGCCTTGTTTATTGCGCAGGCATGTAATATCGAATTGACGCTGACTCAACAGATCACCATTTTATTGGTGGCGATGCTGAGCTCTAAAGGTGCAGCAGGAATCACTGGTGCAGGCTTTATTACCTTGGCAGCTACACTTTCAGTCGTGCCAGCAATTCCAGTTGCAGGTATGGCGCTGATTTTAGGTATTGACCGTTTCATGTCTGAATGTCGTGCATTGACCAACCTTGTCGGGAATGCATGTGCGACTATCGTAGTTGCGAAATGGGATAAGGCATTAGATAAAGAACAACTCGATCTGGCGTTAAAGCACGGTATCGTTAAAGAAGATGCATAATCTTTTATCTGTTAAAAAAGCCTCCATGTGAGGCTTTTTTATTGTGCAGGAAATAGCGGGTTGAATAGCGATAGCTTTTTACGACGCTTCATGGCAGCATTTCAGTAGCTATCCAAATTCATATTGTCCTATGCAGCTTTATTATTTTTATCGCCATAACAGTGAAAATACAATTTTTATTAGTACAGAACAACAAGCAGAACACGCGCTGGAATTTTTGTGGGTCGATAGTTTAAGACAGGATCTGGTCAATCATACCGAGACGTGGCAAAGCGATATTTGTCGGCATACGGGATTGGTTTTGAATGAATTCCATATGCGCGATTTACTCAATATTGAGCATCCTTGTGCTTTTGATACGGTTGAAGAATACGATCTCTTGGTGTTCCGTAAGTTAATTAGCCCAGATGACCAAATTCTTGAAAGTGAGAATGTTCTGGAATCCCATGAGAGTGTTTTTGGGCTCGCCACCACGCCAATGAGTTTTATCCTGACGCCACAATTTCTGGTGAGTGTACGCGAGCAGGGCAATAAGGCAGTCGAAAGCTATATACAGCGACTACAGACCATTATGGGACGTCCGATCGCCGAGCAGAATAAACCACGTAAATTACCTGCGACACCCGCAGACCTCTGCTTGCGCTTACTGAACAGCATGATTGATGGCTATCTGAATCTGCGCACACCGTTAACACGTCGGGTTGAATATTGGCAGCAGCAGTTGTTACAGGGTAATCGTCGTTTTAAGCAATGGCATCAGTTATTTCATGAAGACATGGCATTTCAGCAAATCGAAAATTTATGTGAGGAGCAGATTGAAACCTTGCAGGAGTTTAGAGATGAGCTGGTCGATAATTATCATCATGTCGTGGGTGAGCATAAGCATAAGGCGCAAGACATTTTACTGGTGCGTTTGAATGATCTGATGAGCCATGTCGAACGGGTACAGAAACATACCTTACGTTTGCGTAATGCGATTCAGTCGGCTATCGACTTGCACTTTTCTGCGATTGCCAATCAAACCAATGAAAACATGCGCATATTAGCCATTATCACAGCCATTTTTGCGCCATTGACCTTATTAACGGGTGTATATGGGATGAACTTCGAGTTTATTCCCGGGCTGAAATCACCTGTTGGATTCTGGATCATGCTGGGCGTAATGCTGATGAGTACCGTGTTGCTGCTATATTATTTCTATCGTCAGCATCTGGTTGGACGCGGTGAACGGAGTGTGATTGATTTGCTGGCACAGCAACATAAGCAGCGTAATTTAAACTTATTATGGTTTCTGGACTACGAACCGATTAAGCAAACGCTGAAAGAAGTGGAGAAAATGACCAAGCTGAAATAACAGATTTCGTTCAAATATTTCATTGTTAAAAAGTAATTTTTAGCAGAGTCATACTGAGTTCTCATCCATTCTCAGGATTAACTACTTCGTCTTGCACTTCACCACAGCTTTAATCGCTTTGGTTCGTTCCGGCTCGCCTTACTTTGGTTTCGCCCTGAGAAGCGTTTAAAGCTTCGCAAGAGCAAAGGCAGCGTCATCCACATGAGGAGCGACTAAAGCTCCGCAAGGTTCACTTTTGATACCATACTCACAGCATAGCTGTTCGTCTTGCGCTTCAGACAAAGCAGTGCTTTGTTTATCTTCGCTCAGGTTGTGGATGATCCCCTCGAGTATCAGATTTTATCTAGTTGTTCGTTAAATTAAGAATATTGGTTAATGAAAATGCTTGAGCTGTTTGCGAAGCTGTTGCACTTCATCGATTAAATCCAGCATCACGGCTACGGCTGACAGGCTTGCATCAAAGTCACGTTGCAGGCGATAGGCACGCCGAGCACGGCTGACATCTTCACCAATAAACTGATAGCTTTGCGGATCGACAGAGATTTGCAAAATATCATAATCGATCAGTTTGAGGACCCATTCGGTACTTTGACCACATGCTTCTGCAAAGTGTTCAAGATCAAGTGCCAATTGTTCATCAATGATTTCAACTTGGCAGTGACCGTCATATTGAATTTCTTTGTATTGAATCGTTGTCATGATCTTACTCCTTATGAGGCACGAGGTTTGAATGTAGCAAAGGCTTCGGCAAATTGTTGATAAGCCTGTTGCTCTTGCTCACTGTGCGCTGGCGGTAAAACAATATTAATAATCAGGTACAGATGCCCCGCAGTCTTGTTCGGAATGCCTTTCTCTTTTAAACGTAACTGTTGCCCATTCTTGGCATTTTTCGGCAAGTTCACCTTGAGCTGTCCAGCAGGGGTATTGACTTCAATACTTTGCCCGAGAGCTGCTTCCCAAGGACTGACATCAATGGTTTGATATACATCAGCACCTTCAACACGAATACGGTCAGTATCCTTATACTGAATCTCGATATAAAGATCACCATTTGCGCCGCCATTGATACCACTCTGGCCTTGACCATTGAGACGGATTTGCTGACCTACCTTCATTCCTTTTGGAATTTTAACTTCTAAGGTTTTGCGTTGAACTTCAGGCTCGCCATAGACGTTATAAGTCGGAATTTGTAGCGTGATTTGCTGGGTTGATCCGTGATAGGCGATATCTAAATCGACCTGAATACTGGCATGTTGATCTTCACCCCGATAGCTACGTTGTTGGCGTTGAGAGCGTTGTTGCCCACCACCAAAGCCTGAACCAAAACGACCAAACAGGTCTTCAAAGCCACTAAAATCTGCCCCTTCTCCTGAACTCTGACGATAGAACTGTGAACCATCAAAACCGCTTTGGTTGCCTTGACCAAAGTTGGAAAAACCTTGTGGGTGATCCAGCATTTGATCATATTCGGCTTTTTTGCTGCTATCGCTTAAGGTGTCGTAGGCGACATTAATCGCCTGCATTTTGGCTTCTGCATCCGCTTCTTTACTAATGTCAGGATGATATTTACGCGCCAGTTTTCGATAGGCTTTTTTGATTTCATCTGCTGAGGCATCTCTGGAAACACCTAGCTCTTCATAATAATTTTTTGCCATGATCTTTAAATATAATAATGTTGTGTTTCTTTCATTATGAAACGAATCCAAGAGATTTCAATGGATTCGATTGTATAAGACTTGTTCTGTTTGAATCAGAAAAGAGCATGTAAATAATTTTATTTGGCTTGGTTGAACGTCTAGATAAAGGTTTCGATCAGACCATACAGTGCAATCAAAACCAGTAAGGCACCGCATAAACCGAGAATTTTTGGATAAATACTGCTTTGCGATAAGCGACGGAAGAACAGATAGACCAAAGATAAGGTCAAGAAATCCAGAACGATCCATGTCACGGTTAATAGACTGAGACTAAAATTGATATTGGGTGAAATTGAAATAAATTGCGGGAAAAATGCCGAGAAGAAAATAATATCTTTGGGATTGGAAATTCCGACCAGAAACCCTTTCTTAAAACCGCCATTTTGTGCCGATACGGTTTGAATTGCAGTTGGATGCGGTGCCTGAATGACTTCTTTAATAATGCTATAACCAAGATAGGCAATATAAAGGCAACCTAATACCCGAATGGCTTTCAGGTAATTTTCATCAATGGTGAGAAAGCCTTTGAGAATCAGCACTGAAATAAAAATCAGGATTAAAGAGGCAAAGTTGGTTCCAAAGATGGTCTGTAAAGCTTTTTTATAACCGCCTTTGAGTCCAGCACTGGCCACCAGAATCATCACAGGGCCGGGCGTGGCAATGAGGACCACCACACTCACAATAAACAGCAAATATTCGAAGTAATTCATAGCTTAATCATAAGGTCGATATTATTGGGAGATTTAAAAATTGTTTTATCGGGTAGACCTTAATACAAAATAAAAAAAGACGGAAGCCCGTCTCTTTTTATTTTTGAACATTGGGTAAATTAACTTAAATGTTCACCGAATAAAGCCAAAGCTTCTTCTGCTGTAAATTCATAGCGTGTATTACAGAACTGGCAATCCATCTGGATTGGGTTTTGCGCTTCTAAAGTTTCGTGTACCGCATCTACACCAATCTGAATCAATGCATTGGCACAACGCTCTTTAGAGCAGGTGCAACCAAACTTTAACTGTTCAATTTCAGGCAAACGCACTTCTTCTTCGTTATACAAACGATAGAGGATTTCATTGGCTGAAAGATCGGTTAGCTCTTCTGGTTTCAAGGTTTCAGTAAGCATGGTCAGACGAGGCCACAGGTCTTCGTCCACCATTTTTTGCTCTTCTTCATCATTACGAGGAAGTAATTGAATCAATAAACCACCTGAACGTTTGCTGTTGGTTGCCAATACGATATGCGTCGGGATCTGCGCCGATAAATCGTAATATTGCGTCAAGCAACCTGCCAAGGTCGGTTGATCAAGCGGTACGATCCCTTGATAGCGTTCGCCGTGCTCAGGTTCAATATTAATGAACAGAACCGGATTGGTTAACGCTGCAAGTACTGTGCGGCTATCATGACCTTCTACAAATCGTGGATCTTCTTCATAATCAGCCAGAGCACGAACTTCACCTAAATGGTTACATTCAGCCATTGCCCATTTGAAGGTGCCGCTTGCCTGAATCTGTAAGCTAATACGGCCACGGATTTTCAGTGTGCTGGCAAGTAATGCTGTTGCACTTAACATTTCGCCCAACAGGCTTTGTACTGCAGGCATATATTCACGTTGCGCCAAAATGGTTTGCAATGCTTCTTCCAGATGCACCACTTCACCGCGAACAGGGCAGTCCTCAATAAAAAAGCGTTGGCGTAAATCAGACATATTTTTCTCCAGTATCCCGCACAGGGAAAACAAAGCAATGCGCTGCTTTGAAAAGCACTTAGGGCTTTATAAAAAGGTGCATGTATGCAGTCAATAATGGTGTCAGTTTGCTAAAACTCAAGATGTTTCATTGAGTGAATTTGCATCACTTTGTGTGTTTTGATCATTGCGCATGCGATCTGGCTGCAAAGTTTTTGTGTTTTCAAACAAATACTCAAGTTCTGCAATCGCACTTGGATAATGTTCAACAATCTCTTGCTGTTCTTGTACCCAATGTTGCTGGATCAGAAGCAGCTCATCCTGTTGCTTAAAACGTTCCATCTGCGTTTGTGCATCAAGATTTGAAAGGCCAGTTTCGACTAAAGCCTGCTGTGCCATATCCAGCGAAGCGGCATAGGTTTCACGCCACATATATTGGATGCCTAAACCATTGAGTAAATGGGCATGATGTCGGTCACGTGCCCGCACAAACAGCGTTAGGTCGGGATGATTCAAACGCAGATAACGCGCCAGATTCATACTGTCTTCAACATCATCAATTGCGAGAATCAGTAGCTTACAGTATTCGATTCCCGCAGCACGCAAGTTGTCGACCTGAGTCACGTCGGCATCAAAAAAACGATGTCCATATTGTTCAATAAAGTCAGCATCTGGTTGGTTGCTGTCAATCACACTAAATTGTTTGCCTTGCGCATGCAAAACTCGGGCAACCACTTGTCCAAAGCGTCCAAAACCGACGATCAGAATCGGATGTTGTGGCACATCTTCAGGCGCAATGGGTACTTTTTTCTGCAATCGTGGCAAAATTTCTGCATCAAAGAGCCAGTACAGCAGAGGCGTCAATAACATCGAACCGAACACAATTAGCAAAGCAGGGTGTAATAAGGCTTTGCTGAGCAGATCTTCACTTTCTGCCAGTTTCAGTAGAATAAAAGTGAGTTCACCACTTTGAGCCAAGGTAATTCCAAACAAGGTGCTGAATCTGGCATGGCGTTGCTGATAATAACGGATTGCTGCAATAACACCCGCCTTGATCAGCACCAGCCCAAAGATTGAACCTAAAATTAATAACGGTGTCTGAGCGAGAGGTTCAAGCGAAAGACCTAGACCAATCGCCAGAAAAAACAACCCGATTGCAGCATCTTTAAAGGGTTCAAGAATACGTTCAACTTCAGCTTTGAATTCGGTTTCTGCTAATAATAAGCCTGCTAAAAATGCACCAATCAAGACATGAATATTCAAAATATCCATAATCAGAATGACCGAGACAATGATTAAGGCACTCAGCACAGGGATAAGTTGAATACTGTTTTTTTGTGCTAAAAAGCGGAAAGCTGGACGTACCAGATAGCGACTGGCGAGAAACAGACCCGAAATCGTGGCAATAATCGCAGCAAAATAAGCAATTCCATGTCTTGTAGATGCGGTTTCTTCTAGCAAAGGAAAAAGCGCAATCAGAACCACTGTGATAAAAATCTGAAATTGCAGTGTGGCTAAACAGGCTTGCCCCAACTGGTTATGCAGTTGTTGTTTTTTCTGTAGCAGTTGCTGCACTAAAGTAACCGCGGAGAGTGCCAGTGCGAAGCCAAGAATGAGACTGGTCAGCAATTGATTCAACAGTAGGAAACAGGCACCGACCAAAAGTGGGATGATGATTGCGAGTGGTAAGCCGCTATGCTTAAGAATACTTCGACGCTCTACCCAGAGTTGTACTGGTCGAAACGCAAGACCTAGAAAGAGCATGACCGCAATCATACCGAGTTCGAGCAATGATTGAATCAGTTGAGGATCTTCAACCAGCCCTGCGACATTGGAACCGAGTACCAGCCCTGCGATGAGATAACCCAAAACAGTGGTGCCCATATAGCGCTTGGCCAATGGAACAAAAATTAAAGTCGCAGCCAGTAAAAAAATAATGGGTAGCAGTAAGGACATCGAATGCCTCAATTTTTCTATTCTTTGTAGGGTTTGCTGATATTTCAGCCATGCATTGCGTTATTGGCTAAAACAACATAAGCAAGGCATGAAACGTAGGCAATGGCGAGTCCCTTGTCAAGTTTCATAACGTAGTTTAGGGAAGTTTTAGCCATAACCCTATGGGACAGGGACATTTTTTGCCGCTACTACGTTATGTCTTGCTTACTTAGAGTGGCTAAGTTTCGCAAAACCTGCCTTGTATCGTCTAAAAATGTCCGCTGTCGCAATGAGAGCTTTAGCTCGCAAGGTGAAATGTCAACAAACCCTAACTTAACTCAAATGAGTAAAGGTTAAAAAGACCGATCCTGTGACGTGTCTTTTATAACATCTGTCTAAAGTATCTTAACTAAACTCTTGTGGATCAACATCAATGGAAAGCCTGAGTTGATGCTGTCGAGGTAAATGTACCACTTGTTGCCACCATTGACGTAAATAAAAGTGCAGTTTTGCCCGATCAGTAGACAAAATCACCATGTGCGCACGATAACGGCCTGCTTTACGCTCCATAGGGGCAGGGATTGGGCCCCAAATATCAACCAGATCGCCAGCCATTGTTCTAAGTTGCTGGGCAATATCCGCTAGAAATTGTTGGCTATAATCACGGTCTTTAGATTCAACCCGAACCAGTACAGCATAACGATAAGGCGGTAGCAGGGCGATTTTGCGATCAGCCAGCATTTGTTTGGCGACGGTACGATAATCATGTTCAATCAGTGTGGTCAGCATCGGATGGTCGGGGCGTAAGCTTTGTAAATACACACTACCTTTATGCTCGCCACGTCCAGCACGTCCCGCCACTTGCACAATCAATTGAGCTGTTCGTTCAGGCGCGCGCGGATCAACGCTGAGCAGACCTGCATCAATATCCAGAATCGCAACAAGTGTCACATGCGGGAAGTGATGACCTTTAGCCAGCATTTGCGTACCCAGTAAAATACTCGGCTTGTTTTGTTGAATCCGATCATAAATTTTCTGCCAGCTACCGACGCGGCTGGTACTGTCACGATCAACCCGTATCACTTCATTGTGCGGGAAGAGTTCTTGTAAATGTTCCTCAAGCTTCGCCGTTCCTGCCCCAATCGTTTTCAAACTCTGTTTTTTGCATTCAGGACAATGATCTGGCAAACGATTGATGGTACCGCAATGATGACAATGCAAATAATGGTAAGGCTGTGAATGCAGGGTAAAGTGTGCATCACAATGCGGACAGTTGGCTTGCCAGCCGCAGCTTTCACACATCAGAATGGGTGCATAGCCGCGTCGGTTTAAAAAGATCAGGACTTGTTCTTTGCGCTCTAAAGTATGCTTAATTTGCTGAATCAAGGTCTGGCTGAGACCATGCTGCTTTTTCGCTATCTTTAAATCCACCACATGTATTTTCGGTAAA
This sequence comes from Acinetobacter vivianii, assembly GCF_014635885.1. Lineage (GTDB taxonomy): Bacteria > Pseudomonadota > Gammaproteobacteria > Pseudomonadales > Moraxellaceae > Acinetobacter > Acinetobacter vivianii. The sequence goes on along the minus strand of NZ_BMDR01000006.1, from coordinate 111,578 downwards.
ACGGCTACGCCTGCACGCTGATTCAGTTCAAGGAGCTGTAATTTTCCTGACTCAACCAGATGGTAACTGTCGATGCTAGGGGTCGCTGAGCCGAGAATCACAGGGCAGTTTTGCAAATGCCCACGGTATAAGGCGACATCACGGGTATGGTAACGGAAACCTTCTTGCTGCTTATAAGAGAGGTCATGTTCCTCATCTAAAATGATCAGGCCCAGATTTGGCAATGGGGTATAAATCGCAGAGCGTGTACCAATAATGATCGAAGCTTTGCCCGTTTGCGCATGTTGCCATGCCTGTAAACGTTTCGAATCATTTAGACCTGAATGGAGCAAGGCAATATCACAATGAAAGCGTGATTTAAACCGTGAAACGGTTTGCGGGGTCAGGCCAATTTCAGGTACCAGCACCAGTACCTGCTTGCCTTGTTTTAATACCTCATGCATCACTTGCAGATAAACTTCTGTTTTTCCGCTTCCCGTCAAACCGTCGAGTAAAAAGGCCTGATAATGATGTTGTGCCTTGAGAATCTGTTGAATGGCTTTTTTCTGGTCTTCATTCGGTGTTAACGGAACTTGCGCCAATTGCACGGGTGTCGGAGTAAAATCATGCGGTTCCAGACAGCATTTGACTAGGCCTTTCTTTTCTAGTGCTTTCAGGGTCGAAGTCTCGACGCCACTAAGATTCAAGACATTTTCAGTGGTGCCATGCGGATGTAACTTTAGCACCTGATAGGCTTCATATTGTTTTTGCGAACGTTTTAATAAAGAGGCAGGGTCATCGTGTGGCGTAATTTTCCATAGATGGAACAGGATATCTAAGGCACGACCTTGTCTGAGTAAAGTGGGTAAGGCACTTTGCATGACCTCACCAATCGGAAATTGATAATATTGGGCAGACCATGTCAACAAAGTTAAAACTTGTTGGTCTAAAATCGCTTCCTGATCGAGTAATTCCGTGATGGCCTTAAGTTTGAACTGACCTGTAAATACTTCGTCTGGGTCAACTTTTTCAGTGATGAGACCCACCAGATTTTGCCGCCCAAATGAAATGGCAACACGCGCACCGACTTGTGCCTGAGCATATTGCTCTGCACTGACCGTATAATCAAAGGTGTCATACAGATATACAGGTATGGCAACGCGAATACGGTAAACAATAGCGCTAGAATTTTGGGTCGGCATATAGGCTTCATTCATGTAAAGTGTATGTTGATATTTTCAGCCTTTTAAGTTGTATGATCGCTTAAAACAACTTAAATAAGGCATGACGGCATCTCATAGAATTATGCTAAAGTGCTGTGCGTTATGTCGATGAATTTCTTGTGGAACCATGTTCCTCAGGCCATACACGGATGCACTTAACAACGACTATTTTGGGACAATTAGAACAGAACCATGCCTGCTTATCAATTTACTGCTATCGATGCCTCAGGAAAGCAACATAAAGGTGTGCTGGAAGGGGATTCCGCACGCCAGATTCGCCAACAGTTACGCGATAAAGCATGGACACCAATTGCGGTCGATGCGGTTGAGCAAAAAGATAAACAACAACAGCGTTCATGGTTTAAAAAAAGCTTTAGCGCTTATGATTTAGCATTGATGACGCGTCAACTCTCAGTGTTGGTCGCGGCAGGAATTCCATTGGAAGAAGCGCTTCGTGCAGTCAGTAAACAAAGTGAAAAAGCGCATGTCCGAAATTTATTGATTGCAGTACGTTCCAAAGTACTGGAAGGGCATTCACTGGCAAAAAGTATGCAGCAGTCAGGACGCTTTCCCGAGCTATATATTGCAACGGTTGCTGCGGGCGAGCGTTCAGGTCATCTTGATCTGATTCTGGATCAGTTATCGGACTACACAGAAAACCGTTTTGCCATGCAGAAGAAAGTTCAGGGTGCGATGATCTACCCGATTGTACTGATGCTGATGTCTTTCAGTATTGTGATGGGCCTGATGACTTATGTCGTGCCAGAAATCGTCAAAACCTTTGAACAAAGTAAAGAAGCTTTGCCGTGGATCACGGTTGCTTTAATGAAAGCCAGCGCCTTTATTCGGCATACCTGGATTGGCATGCTGATTCTTGCCTTTATTGCCATCATTCTATTTACCCGATTCTTAAGAACCAATGCAGGACATTATGCATTTGACCGATTAACGCTCAGATTGCCACTATTTGGTAAACTTTCGCGTGGTATAAATGCGGCACGTTTTGCCAGTACCTTATCCATTTTGACCCGCTCAGGTGTGCCTTTGGTGGAAGCCTTACGCATTGGTGCCGAAGTCAGTAATAACTGGGTAATTCGGGATGCCATTGAAGTGGCGATGGAGCGTGTAACAGAAGGTGGTAATTTGGCAACACAACTGGAACGCTGCGGTTATTTCCCTCCGATGATGGTACAAATGATCCGAAGTGGTGAAGCCTCTGGTGAACTGGATCGTATGCTGGATCGGGCATCGACTATGCAGGATCGTGAGGTGACCACCTTTATTTCAACTTTACTGGCCTTGCTTGAACCCTTGATGCTGATTTTTATGGCAGCAATTGTATTGGTGATTGTGATTGCGGTAATGTTGCCAATTATTAATATGAACAATATGATTTGATGAGTGACATGAAAGAGATGAATATGAAGAATCAAAAAATATATGTGAAGCAATCTGGCTTCACGTTAATAGAAGTGATGGTTGTTATTGTAATTTTAGGTGTTCTCGCTGCACTAATCGTTCCGAACGTGATGGGTCGTGGTGAAAAAGCCAAAGTCGATACTACCAGTATTACCTTAAAAGGTGTTGCGGGTGCTTTGGATCAATATAAGCTGGACAATGGTCGTTACCCATCGATGCAAGATGGTGGTTTAGATGCATTGGTCAACCAGCCAGCAACAGCGAAAAACTGGTTACCTGGTGGTTACGTGAAAGGTGGCTATCCAAAAGACAGTTGGGAAAATGATTTGCAGTATGTCATTCCAGGTCGTGAAGGCCGTCCATTTGATTTATATTCGTTTGGTGCGGATGGTAAAGAAGGTGGCGAAGGCAATGATGCCGATATTTATTATCAGCCTTAATCGTTAGATAAAAATATCACTTCACTTTTGAATTATTAAATCTAGAGTGAAGTGATAATGTTTATTAATTCGAAATTTATTAATAAATCATTGAAAAATAAAGATAGAATAGAATATTGAATATGTGAGATTTATAATAAGAATTATTCCCATATTTAATAGTTACAAGAAAAAGAAATTATGCAGAAAAATAGACTTTTTCTTTAGATCAAAGCTTTGCATAATAAATTCAGACCATTGAAACCAAGTGTGAGAAATCAGATGAAAGCATTTTTTATGTTAGATGAACTGAATCAGTTTCATTGGGCAATGCTTAAATCTGTATTGCTCATTTTAACTTTATTACCCATTAGTGAAGGTGCTTTAACATTATGGCAAGCCACTGAGGGAAGTAGTCAGATTATGATTGGTTTCTTTGCATTAAGCATGTTAAGTGCATGGTTTGTCTTGTGCTTTTTAAGTGCCTTGAAAACCACGGTCTGGAATCATGTTGACTTGATTTCTAAATATGAGCAGTTTTTATTTAAAGCTTATCGTTATATTCCGATGTTATTTTTATCCAGTCTGGTTGCCTATTTAAGCGTGCAATTATCGATGAGCTTTTAAATGAATAAAATACTGAGCGTTAAAAACGTAGATTTAAAATCTACGTTTTTTATTGCCTGAATTTAGCCAGCCCGAACAAACAAAAAGGTAATTTTGCGTACCATTGGCAAGACCAAAAGTAAAACAGGGAAGGCAATTAACCACGAAATTCCCCATGCGGATAGCCAGATCAGAGTAGAAAACTGTTCTAATCCCATGCTACGTAAAGTACTAATGCACGATACGATAAAAGTCATGATGATAGATAGGAACAAAGGTAAAACTACGGTGGCGTAACGATTTGGAATCTTTTGAAAATGAAAAGAAGACCCTTTGAAATTTTGCATTTTTTTCTCCGTAAACCAACAAACGCCAGTGCCTGATCAAATATGAAATATCTTGATCAAATAGCTCCAAACGTTGTTGGAGATATGTTGGCACGTTGATTGACGTAAACGTTTACGGCTTTATAAAGAGCAAGATTAATTTAACATGAAGGATCAGAATAGGGAATAAAAAATGAGCAGCTTTATTTAAAAGTAGAGATCCTCTATATTCCATATGACTTTAAAAAATCGAAGAGAACAAGTAAATGCAACAAATTGAATGGAATGATTTTACCAAAGTGGAGTTGCGTGTCGGTCGGATTGTACAGGCTGAAGTATTTAAAGAAGCGCGAAAACCAGCCTATATCTTGCAAGTTGATTTTGGTGAAGAATTAGGAATCCGAAAATCCAGTGCGCAAATTACCAAACTTTATCAGCCTGAAAACTTGATTGGAAAACTGGTGGTTGCCGTAGTGAACTTCCCGAAGAAACAGATTGGCCCGATTCAATCAGAATGTCTGGTCACAGGATTTCATAATGCGGAAGGAGAGGTGGCACTTTGCGTCCCAGAGTTTGATGTTCCTCTGGGCACAAAGTTGTTGTGATTTATCGACGTGATTTAAACGAAATATCGACTTTACGTGGGCGGTAAATCCAGCCAACGATCAATAACAGAAGTGAGAAAATCAGGATCGGATAATCGCTTAAGCGGTTATACAAGGTTTGCCCTTGCATGGCAGGCAGTTCACCACGAAGCACTGCTTCCTGATCAATTGGTGCCTGTTTCACAATATGACCGTTCTGGTCGATAAATGCTGTGACACCGGTATTGGTCGCACGAATAAACCAGCGGCCGTTTTCTTTGGCACGCATTTGTACCATTTGCAAATGTTGCCAAGGCCCAGCAGTCCCTGTAAACCATGCATCATTTGAAACTGTGATCAAAAAGTCGCTATTCGATGCATTACGGCGGGTCAGGTTTGGATAAGCCACTTCATAGCAAATTGCAGCTGCCAGCGCATGACCTTTAACCATTAATGGCTTCTGGTTCGATTCACCACGAGAAAAACCACTCATGCTGACATCATTCTGCATCGCAGGCAGTACCCATTTCAGCATGCCCGATAATGGAATATATTCACCAAACGGCACCAGACGTTGCTTTTTATACAAGCCATGTGAGTCGCTGCCTGAAGCCATAATACTGTTGTAATACAATGGTTCACCGACTTGCTGTGACTTCGCCATATCCCAATACGGGATACCGGTCACCCAGGCACTGTCTGTTTTCTTGGCTTGAGCATCCATCGCCTCCAGAAATTCTGGAATATCGGTCTGGAACATTGGAATCGAAGATTCTGGCCAGACAATCAGATCACGTCCCCATTCAGCACGAGTCAGCGTGGCATAAATTTCTAAGGTCTTAATCTGGTATTCAGTTAACCATTTCAGGTCTTGAGGAATATTTCCCTGAACCAAAGACACACTCAGTGGTTTGGCTGCTTTCGGTTGTACAAACTGAATAAATCCAGCGCCCCATGCACCTAACACTAGAACTGCGGAAGGCACCGCCCAAAACCAGCGACGATTTAAAATCTCGACCAGCGCACAGGCCAATACGATGACAACGAAAGAAACAGCATAAACACCAAATAGAGGTGCATAACCATCTAACAGGCGTTCAGTGAAGGCATAACCTGCAAATAACCATGGAAAACCAGTGAATACCCAGGTTTTTGCCCACTCAAACAGCACCCACAGGGGTGCAAAAGTAAGCGGCGTCTCGGGGAAAAAGCGACGATACAGCCAAGTCTGAAATGCCGTAAACAAGCCCATTGCAGCCGCCATAAAGGCAATCATCAACACGCTTAAAAAGGCATTGGTATCGCCATAGGTATGGATGGATGTATAGAGCCAGAATGCCCCGACAAACCATAAACCAAAGCCATAGGCCCAGCCGAGCGCAAAGGCCTGACGTGGGCTACGCTGGCGCAATACGGCATAGAGTAGTGCAGGCGACAAAATCGCAAGCCACCAGAAATAGTACGGGGCGAGCGCCAAACTAAAGATTGCACCCGAAATGAGTGCAATCAAAAGTGGAAAAATAAAAGGGAGCTGTTTTTGTGGTTGAGACGAATTTAACAGCTTCTCAAAATAGGTTCTCATTGACGGACAGCTCGAATCAGATGAATAGTGCGTGCATCTGCTTCAATAATGGTGAATTGCCAATCGCCAAGCTCAATAGTTTGACCTTGTAAATCGCTCACTAAACCAATCTCTTGCAGCAGTAAACCGCCCATAGTTTCAACTTCATCGTCAGAAAAATCTGCATTTAAAATAGTGTTGAAATGTTCGATTGGTGTAAGTGCCTGCACAATCCACGTATTTGCTGTGGTCGGGTCATTATCTGGAACGATATATAAGGCTTCTTCATCCGCAATATCATGTTCATCTTCAATTTCGCCGACAATCTCTTCAAGAATATCTTCAAGGGTGACGAGACCAGAGGTTGAACCATATTCATCAATCACGATGGCAATATGAGTTTGCGTATTTTTCAGCATACGCAACACCTGATCTGAACGTGCACTTTCAGGCACAAACACAGGCTGGCGCATCAATGAACGAATATCAACTTTGACATTACGCTCAGTTAAAAAAGGTAATAGGTCTTTCGCTAATAAGATGCCCACCACATTATCGCTTTGATCCGCTGAGAATACAGGGAAGCGCGAATGTGCAGAATCGATCAATACATGCAGAATATCAAGTAATTGATCGTCTTCCTGCAAACTGATGATCGCTGTACGCGGTGTCATGACTTCTCGAATCTTTGTTGCTGGCAGGTCAAGAACACCCTCAAGCATAGCAACAGTATCTGGCTCTAAAAAGCGACGTGAGTCTTGAACTAACTTGAGTAATTCATCGCGGGTTTCAGGTGCGGTACCTAACCATTTTCTTAAGCCACGCATACCCCACGACGGACTGGATTCCTCGACCATGATCTTTCCTAAAGACTCTCTATATCAATTAGATGATTTTCATCATACCGAAGATAAAGCGGATATGCATCAACAATACTATGTAAAAAACGTACAGTTTTCCAAAACAGGCCAGATGATTTTTATATGAGCAGTTTATGCTAAAATGTGAAAATTCGAATATTTGAGTTTTATGATGTCTGAACAACCAAAACTTCCCGCTGTTCAAATCAATACGCGAGGTTTACGTTGCCCTGAACCTGTGATGATGTTGCACCAAGCCATTCGCAAAGCCAAGTCAGGTGAGATTGTTGAGGTATTGGCAACAGACCCTTCAACATCATGGGATATTCCAAAATTTTGTATGCATCTTGGTCATGAGCTGTTGCTCAAAGAAGAAAATCAGGATGAAAACAGCAATACTGAATACCGCTATCTTGTGCAGAAAGGTTAAGTTTTATTTTTGACTTTTAAAGTGCATAGCGCATAAAAAAATCCGAGTCTAAACTCGGATTTTTTCATTTTGAATTACATATTTGGATAGTTCGGACCACCGCCGCCTTCAGGCGTTACCCAAGTGATGTTTTGTGATGGGTCTTTAATATCACAGGTCTTACAGTGTACACAGTTTGCTGCGTTGATCTGGAAGCGTTTTGAACCATCATCATTTTCCATGATTTCATAAACACCAGCAGGGCAGTAGCGTTGAGCAGGCTCATCCCATTTTGGTAGATTTACATCAACTGGAATAGATGGATCAGTCAGTTTTAAATGCGCTGGCTGATTTTCTTCATGTACGGTATTTGATACGAATACAGAAGATAAACGGTCAAAGGTCAACTTGCCATCTGGTTTTGGATAGTTTGGCTTAAACGTTGATGCATCCACAGTTTTCAGGGCAGCAAAATCTTGTTTAAGATCATGCAACGTGAATGGCACTTTAAGGATGTTTTGATCGATAAAGTTAAACGCGCCACCAATCCATTGACCAAACTTGTGCATTGCAGGGCCAAAGTTGCGTGAGTTATATAACTCTTCTTTTAACCAAGAGTTGTTATATTTGTCGGTATAAGCAGTCAATTCTTTGTCGAAATGATCGTCGCCTTCAAGCACACGTGCAATCGCAAGATCACCACCTTTTGCAACACCCGCAGCAATCGCTTCGAATACTGCCTCACCACACAACATACCTGACTTCATTGCAGTGTGTGAGCCTTTGATTTTTGAGAAGTTCAAGAAACCAGCATCATCACCAATCAAGCAACCGCCTGGGAAAGTGAGTTTAGGTAAAGCATTAAAGCCACCTTTTACAACAGCACGTGCGCCGTAAGAAATACGTTTACCGCCTTCAAGGAATTGCTTGATGGTTGGGTGCGTTTTCCAGCGTTGCATTTCCATGAATGGATACATGTGCGGATTTTCATACGATAAATCCACGATCATACCCAAAGTCACCTGATTGTTTTCAGCGTGGTATAACCACCAGCCACCAGATGAACCTGTTTCAGACAACGGCCAGCCAGCACCATGCATGACTAAGCCTGGCTTATGTTTAGCAGGATCGATTTCCCAAAGTTCTTTAATCCCGATACCGTAGTGCTGTGGATCAGCATCTTTATCAAGATTGTATTTTGCAATCAGGCGCTTACCGAGGTGACCACGGCAGCCTTCAGCGAACAATGTATATTTGGCATGAAGTTCATAACCAGGCGTGAAGTTATGCGTTGGCTCACCATTTTTGCCAATGCCCATATCACCGGTTTGGATACCTTTTACCGTACCATCTTCATGGTAAAGCACTTCAGATGCAGCAAAGCCCGGGAAAATTGAAACTTCCAGCTCTTCTGCTTTCTGGCCTAACCAGCGCACGACATTACCAAGAGAAATGACATAGTTCCCTTCGTTGTGCATTGATTTTGGTACCATCCAATACGGCATTTTTTGCGCTTTGGTATCAGACAATAAGAAATAAGTTTCGTCGCCTGTGACAGGGACATTCAGTGGTGCGCCTTCTTCTTTCCAGTTTGGAAATAATTCATTCATGGCACGTGGTTCAAGTACAGCACCTGAAAGGATATGCGCACCTACTTCGGAGCCTTTTTCAACAACACATACAGAAAGGTCAGGTAGGTTGTTTTCAATCGCTAATTGACGAATTTTAATCGCAGCAGATAAACCCGCAGGTCCTGCGCCTACGATCACTACGTCAAACTCCATCGCTTCACGTTCGATGTGTTCCATGTAGGACTCCTCATATTTTTAAGGGTGGCAACCGTAATATTGCGATTCGGCGCTGCCATGAGTGTTCTTAATTGCCAAACACAAATGATAGTATGTGCTTGCAAACGTTTGGGATAGTATAGTTTTAAACCTTGATCTCGCCAATTGGCTGAGCGGTCATATTTTCTCGTCAGCAAGGCATAAACTATGATAAATGAAAATGATTCTCCACAAAACTCTTTAGAAAATCAGGGAAAAATCATGTTTTCTGATGATAAAAACTTAATGAACATTGCACAATACTTAAATGATGTACAGCAAAGTCACAAAAGGTCAATTCCGCCTTTAGACCAGTGGCATCCAAAGCATTGTGGCAAAATGGATCTACGCATAAAAGCCAATGGAGAATGGTGGCACGAAGGTCAATTGATCAAACGTCAGGCTCTTCTGGATCTGTTCAGTAAGGTCTTGTGGAAAGAGGACGGCAAATTCTACCTCAAAACGCCTGTGGAACAGATTGAAATCGAAGTTGAAGATGAACCATTGTTGATCAATCAGGCGGATCAGGTGCAAATCGAAGGCAAAACCTATCTGCAACTCACCACCATTAATCAGGATGTGATTATTGTAGATGAAGCGCATCCTATTTTTATGCGTGAATATGAAGGGGAGTTACGTCCTTATGTGCATGTCCGTTTTGGTATGAATGCCCTGATCCAGCGTCAGAGTTTTTATCATCTCGTCAACTACGGAACTTTGTCTGAAAATGCGCAAGGTGACACGGTTTTAACGCTAAAAAGTGGTGATTTGGTCTTGCATTTGAGCACCTGAGGTTTAAGCTTAAAAGAGTAAATAAACCAGTGTCCATGTGTAATATGACAGTCGTTCAATCCATGCCTCTTTTACTTGATCCAATGCCACACGCATCTGCTGATGCACCCATTGGTGTTTTTGACTCAGGCATTGGCGGCTTATCGGTTGCACAAGAGATTGCACGACATTTACCAAATGAACGCATTCTTTACTATGCAGATACGGCTCATGTGCCATATGGCGCGCGTTCAGATCAGGAAATCCGTCAACTGACTGCACAGGCAATCGAATGGCTTTATCGTCAGGGCTGTAAAATTGCGGTGGTGGCGTGTAATACGGCTTCAGCTTTTAGTCTGGATTACTTACGCGATCATTATGGAGAACGCTTTCCAATCGTTGGTCTTGTGCCTGCATTAAAGCCCGCCGTCATTCAAACTCAATCCAAAGTTGTGGCGGTGCTGGCGACACCTGCAACCTTCCGTGGACAGCTAATTAAAGATGTGATGGCAAACTTCGCACAGCCTGCTGGTGTCAAAGTGTTGACGGTGACGAGTCTAGAGCTGGTGCCATTTGTTGAGGCTGGGCAGCAGATGAGTCCCGCCTGTCTTGACGTACTACAACAGATTTTACAACCTGTGGTTGATCAAGGCGCTGACTTTCTGGTCTTAGGGTGTACCCATTATCCTTTCCTGAAAGATGCGATTCGTCAGATTTTTTCTGAAAAATTAAAATTAATTGATTCTGGACAAGCAGTTGCGCGACAAACTGCCTATCTTTTAATTAAAAATGGGTTATTATGTGACAAATTGCGTCATAACATTACCCGTATTCAATGTTATGTCAGTGGTAACAATGCGGTCGAACTGGAACCCGTTCTTCAGCACCTTATACCAGAACAATTAACATGGAAGATTCAAAATCTGGCCGAGATTGAGATAGGAAATCACTAAATCGAGCCATATTTATATATTTATTGGGGTTAGTTGTTAATAAAAAATCAAGATAAATACTTGATATTATTGATCAATGAATTGGGGCCTAGCCTATGCAAGATACTCGTTATCAAGTCTTTATTTCTACCTCTGGCAATGAAATGCAACCAGAGCGAGCGGTTCTCGCACAAACATTAGTTGGCATGGGATTCCTGTCATGGGGGCTGGAACAGCGCACCCCGCTCAGTACTTCGATTGCTCGCCGTCAAATTGATGATTGTGATTATGTGGTGATTTTGCTGGGTAGCCAATATGGCGAACAATCCGTTTCAGGTGTCGGCTATATGCATCTGGAATATATTTATGCCATGACCAAACAAAAACCTGTGATTGTATTTATGCATGAAGACCCAGAGTCTCGTGATGCCAAATTGCATGATCACAAGCCAGAACTTAAAGAAAAATTCAAAGAATTTAGAAAACAGCTACAACACGAAGTGGATCAGGTCTTTTGTTATCGTACCTTGAGAGATTTGGAGCTGGCTGTACGATCAAGTATGCCGCAAATGCTAGAGCGTTATCCTGTGGTGGGGTGGGTGCGTCCACAAAATACGCAGGTATTGCGTGATGAAATTGACGCATTACGCGCCAAGGTGAAACAGTTGGAAACAGAACTGGGCAATCGTGAAGCTGATCCGCTGACCAATGTACCTAAAGTTTCGATGCATGAACTCTATTCATTTGAATATCGGATGCATGCCTATCAGGATGGCAATTTCAAGGAAGTTAAGCCACATCGCAAGATGACGTGGGCACAATTACTGAATGTTCTCGGTTCAGCCTTTGTGATCCCGACACCAGAAGAATATTTTTCCAAGCGGATCAATGAATATCTCAATGAGACAGGCTTGGACGACGCCCGTAAGGAAATGCCCAGAGCGCATGCTGTATCTCGTGCCCAAGTGAATATTCGTGCTTTGCATGAGATCAAATTACAAATGCGTCAAAATGAATGGATTGTGCCAACAGGGCGTGATGACCGTCAACGTATGTTGTGGCAGCTCACCGCAAAAGGACAGAAACTACTAGAAAGTAATATGCTGGATAGCAATCGGGTTTTTCAATTTAAGACCATGCATTAATCCAATTTAGCAAACAGGGCTAAAACTGCTAAAGTAATTGTATGAACCCAATGAAAAGCGGATGCGGTCTATGTTAGCGACACAAAAACCAAAAGTGACTGTGATTCTGGCCAATTTAGGTACGCCAGATGAAGCAACTGTGCCAGCAGTACGACGTTTCCTGAAACAGTTTTTATCTGATACCCGTGTGATTGAGATTCCCAAATTATTATGGTGGATCATCCTGCACTTATTTGTTTTGACTTTTCGTCCGAAACGGGTGGCTGAAGCCTATGCTTCGGTCTGGTCGAATGACTCACCGATGCGTGAAATTGTGCTGGAACAAACACTGCTGATTAAGCAACGCCTACAAGAAGAAAATCATCAGTTTGATCTGACAGTTGTGCCCGCCATGACTTATGGTCAACCCAGTATCCATGATGTACTGGCGCAACTGGCAAAGGATCCACAAGAACATGTAATTTTGCTGCCGTTATTCCCGCAATATTCAGCAACCTCAACAGCGCCATTATATGATGCGTTTGCCAAATGGATTCCACAGCAACGTCATTTACCCGGTCTGACTATTATTAAGGACTACCATCAACATCCTTTATTTATTCAGGCCTTGGCAGGTAGCGTATTGCATTATCAGGGACAACATGGCAAAGCTGAAAAACTGTTGATGTCATTTCATGGTATTCCTCAACCCTATGCCGATAAAGGCGACCCCTATGCAGACCGTTGCCGAACCACTGCACGTCTGGTGGCAGAAGCTTTACATCTCAAAGAAGATGAATGGGCGATCAGCTTTCAGTCACGTTTTGGTAAGCAGGAATGGGTAAAGCCTTATACGGATCAGTTGTTACAGCAATGGGGTGAACAAAAGGTTCAGTCAGTACAAGTGATTAGTCCTGCCTTTTCAGCAGATTGTCTGGAAACGCTGGAAGAATTGGCGATGCAGAATAAAGAGATTTTCCAGCATGCGGGTGGCGGAGACTATGTCTATATTCCAGCCTTGAATGCGGATCAGGCCCATATAGATTTGCTTGCTGGTCTGGTTCAGGCTAATCTTGATGCACTCACTCATACCTTAGCCCATCGTTAAATCGACGCTTTATTTCGCCAGAGGTTGCTATGCTCCAAGTCAAAATTGTCCCTGTTACTGCATTTGCCCAAAACTGTTCGATCTTATGGGACAGTGAAAGCAAAGAAGCGATTTTGATTGATGCGGGTGGTGATGCTGCGGTGCTGAAAAAAGAAGTGGAAGCTTTGGGGCTAAAAGTGAAAGCACTGTGGTTGACGCACGGGCATCTTGATCATGCAGGTGCAGTCGGTGAACTTGCTGAAACATGGCAGATCCCCGTGATTGGCCCGCATAAGGAAGATCAATTCTGGCTGGACATGATTCAGGAAGTCTCGGCGCGTTATGGCTTTCCAATTCCCCAGCCTGTCAAAGTGGACCAATGGTTAGAAGGTGGTGAAGTTTTAAAGCTGGGTGACGATGAGTTTGAAGTGCGTTTTGCCCCAGGCCATACCCCAGGTCATGTGATGTTCTATAACGCTAAACATGGTTTGTTGTGGACAGGTGACGTGCTGTTTAAAGGCTCGATCGGCCGTACAGATTTTCCAAAAGGCAATCACCAGCAGTTGCTCGATTCGATTCAGCGCGAATGCTTTAGCTTGCCTGATGATACTCAGTTTATTTCAGGTCATGGCCCGATGAGTACCATTGGTTATGAAAAGCAATTTAATCCTTTTGTGGCAAGCAAAGCAGGCTAACTGCACCTTTTAGCTTGTGTATAGCAGCGTGTTATACACAAGCTAGTTCCTTGCTGGCTAAACGGTTTCCAGCCATTTTTGATTGGCCAGATTCAAATCAAAGTTCAAACTATTACAAATGCTTTGCAAGTCGAAAGAGGCTTTATCTTCTGGAATCTGAATCAGAATGGGCAGGCGGGTAATGCCATTTTCTCCTGTCGGAAAAGCGTAATGGCGTTCTTTGTGGTTAATTGAAATCAGTGATTCAAATTCTAAATAAACGATCAGAGATGGAAAACGTCGCTGAATCCGCATAATTTCCTGATGTGCATCTTTTTTTATTTGCGCGGTTTTAAGTTTTAGCTTGAGAATATTGTCTTTTATTTTTTGAGGTTTATTCATAAGCTTGCTCAGAAACGAAGCACTTTGTTTGAGCTGACGTTGATTCTCTTTTAATTCCGAAAAAGCATCTTTGTATTCCTGTAGAGAGGCTAAGCTAATGTCTTTGAGAATATTGGTTGGCTCTAGCGCTTCAGCATGATGTTTTTTCCATTCCTCATAAGAAAACACGGTGAACACATCCGAATGCCGTTTCTGTAGCAAGGTGGCATAAGATTTGAGTCTGGCAATAAACAGATTAACCTGTTTGTTAAAGATCAAAGAGGGTTGTGACTGGAACTCGATAAAATGGCTAATCAGATCATCCAGCGTTTGTTTGACACTTAAATAGAGATAATTACATTCATCCCGATGATGCACTGAATGCTTCAGTGCTTCGGCAACAGGTTCAAGAATATTGCTATTGAGTTTCTGTTCAAAATCAATCAGCCGTTGTTCTACCAGCTTTTCCATAAATACTCCATTGGGTTGCAGAGGCTCTCGTAGGAATGGCACTAGGGTTTTGCTGGTATACAGTTCAATATTGCGCACAATATCTGAAACATACTGGTTAACAGGCTTATCAATCGTAATGATTCGGCTGATTTGCCACTCGAATTGTTCGTGATGGCGGATGTCGTCGATTTTATCTAAATGCAGAATCGCTGAATTCACATAAATATTGTCACAGCCTTCAAATTTTTCTTCTTGCAAAAAACGTCGAATTGAAAAGGTATTGACCATTCCTTCCTTGCTCGGCGCCAAAGCAAAAATATATTTGGAGGTTTTCACGATATCCAGTTGTCTGGATTTTTGTTGTTTATACAGAAAATATTTCAGAATATGCGGTTTTTCTGCTCTGAGTTGATGCGAACGCAAAAGGTTAAAAGAATATTTTAATAACTGTTGTTTGAGAAAAACCTCGGTCATAAAGGTTTTAATGATGTCGGTATTAATATGTCGCTGATTATCAGGCAGGATGATCTTTTCTTTTGCCAGAATAATTTGCGCTGCTGCATAGATAAATTCTTTTAGAATCAGTTTCTTTTGTTCTTGTAGATCAAAGTCGTCTTCGGTTTCAATGGCATGAATCTGGTTCAGGATATTTTCCAGATAATCTGAAATTTCATAAGCATGCTGATAGCTTTTTAACTTTTCTAGGGACGCTGCAATTTTTTTCACTAACACTTTGATTGGAGCGATATAAATTTTCTCAATCAGAATATCAAAGTCGTGTTTAGCCAAATAGGAAAAGCTGTTGTCCTTTCGGTTCCAGTGAATTTTTTTGAGTTGCAGCACCTGCTGGGAAATTTTTTCGCAATGTTCAGGTGTATGTTCTGAAAAAAGTGTGATCAGTGCCGTTTGCCAATCAGCATCCAGATTGGGATCAATTTGTGTTGCCAAAAGCTTGAGCTGATAAGGAATATCGTTATTCATTTTTACATCCTGGTAAATTTAAATCTTTTTATTGAACAAGCTGATGCCACATAAATCGGTGCGAAACTGGATCAGAACAATGTATAAGTTGTCATGTGTAGTTTGGTCTTGTTATTCAATCCTACAGTTGTCACTAGATTTGCATAAGGTCATGAAAAAGTAAATTACTGTGATGTAAATCACATATTTAAAATGTGTAAATTTTTATTAAGAATAGCGTTGTCGGTAGACAATTTTTAAGCAGAGAGACTGAATTTGAGTATGACTTACCGAAATTTAGCCAAAACTCACAATTATCGAACAATATCTTAGGCAGGGTAGGTCTACAAAGCGATTATTTTTATTTAGAATCAGGTGTGAAACGCTTTATTCATGTTGAACTAATTGCTTAATTTCACCTGATGAAAACCAATTGGAGACGATTTCATGCAATGGACTAAACCTGCTTTTACTGATGTACGTATTGGTTTTGAAGTGACCATGTACTTCGAAGTACGTTAATCATTCCGATTCAAATTCAAGATAAGCCCTAGTTATGCCTAGGGCTTATCTTTTTCTAACAAGAAATTAAAGCTATGTATATTCATGTTCTAGGTTCGGCTGCTGGTGGGGGCTTTCCGCAGTGGAATTGTAATTGCCCCAATTGTCATGGCGTGCGTACAGGTACGATTCAGGCCAAGGCACGTACACAATCCTCAATCGCGATTTCTGAAAATGGCATCGATTGGGTGCTGCTCAATGCTTCGCCAGATATCCGTCAGCAATTATTTGATTTTAAGGCAGCTCAACCTGCCCGTAAGTTGCGTGATACCGGTATTCGTGATGTGATCCTGATGGACAGCCAGCTGGATCACACCACTGGACTGCTGACTTTACGTGAAGGCTGTCCAATCAAGGTCTGGTGTACCGATATGGTCTATCAGGATCTGACCACAGGTTTCCCTGTATTTAATATGTTGAAGCACTGGAATGGCGGTCTGCAATATCAGCAAATCGATCCTAAACAGGCATTTAAAATTACGGGTTTTGAAGATCTGGAGTTTATGCCACTGATTATTCAAAGTGCTGCACCGCCGTATTCACCTCATCGTCACGATCCGCATGAGGGCGATAATATTGCATTGATCATTCGGGATCATAAAACGCAAAAACAGTTGTTCTATGCACCGGGTCTTGGAAAAATTGATGAGCAGATCATGCAGATCATGCGTGATTCAGATTGTGTCATGATTGATGGTACGCTCTGGACGGATGATGAAATGCAACACACGGGTGTTGGCAGCAAAACTGGACGTGAGATGGGGCATTTATATATTAGTGGCGAAGGTGGTTCATTGTCTTATCTGAATCAGCTCAGCCGTCCTAAAAAAGTGTTGATCCATATCAATAATACCAATCCGATTTTAGATGAAAACTCGGCTCAATGTGCTGAACTTAAAGCCCACGGTGTTGAAGTCGCCTTTGATGGTATGCAGATTGAACTTTGAGGTAAATGATGATGCCAAGCGCTGATGTATTAAGTGTCGAACAGTTTAAGCAGGCCATTCTGGATAAAGGGCAGTATTACCATATTTATCACCCTTTTCATGTGATGATGTACGAGGGTAAAGCCACCCAGCAGCAAATACAGGCGTGGGTTGCCAATCGTTATTATTATCAAATCAATATTCCTCTGAAAGATGCGGCGATCATGGCCAATTGTCCAGATCAGCGTGTGCGTCAGGAATGGATTCAGCGGATGATTGATCAGGATGGCGAATATCCTGATGGTGGTGGGCGCGAAGCATGGTTACGTTTGGCTGAAGCCGTTGGCCTGACCCGTGAGCAGGTGATTTCAGAAGAATTGGTGTTACCTGGCGTGCGTTTCGCCGTGGATGCTTATGTCAATTTTGCTCGCCGTGCCACATGGCGTGAAGCAGCCAGCAGTTCCCTGACCGAATTATTTGCGCCACAAATTCACCAGTCCCGTCTTGATTCATGGCCGCAGCATTATCCGTGGATTAATGATCAGGGTTATGACTACTTCCGTTCGCGTTTAAGTCAGGCACGTCGCGATGTGGAGCATGGTTTGAATATTACACTGGACTCATTTACCACCTATGAACAGCAGCAGCGTATGCTGGAAATCCTGCAATTCAAGCTGGACATTCTTTGGAGTATTCTGGATGCGCTGACCTTGGCCTATGTGCATGAGCAAGCGCCGTATCATACCGTGACCACACAACCTGTCTGGCATAAGGGGTTATTTCGTGACTAATGCAGAATTTGATTTAAACCTGATTCCGACTTGGCGACAAGGTTACCGCTTTCAGTTTGAGCCTGCACAAAATGCTTTTGTGATTTTATATCCAGAAGGCATGATCAAGCTGAATGACAGTGCTGGAGCGATTGGACAGCATATTGATGGGCAGCAGAATGTTGCTGCCATTGTGACTTTGTTGAAACAGCAGTTTGGTGACATTGCAGAAATCGAGCAGGATGTGGTCGACTATATGCGCGTTGCGCAGCAACAATACTGGATTGATTTGCGATGACCGAAGGCGTTGGTTTACCGCTCTGGCTTTTGGCAGAGTTGACCTATCGTTGTCCTTTACAATGTCCTTATTGCTCGAATCCTCTGGATTATGCCCAGCATAAAAATGAACTGAGCACGCAAGAATGGTGTGATGTTTTTGATCAGGCACGGCAGATGGGTGCGGTGCAACTGGGCTTTTCTGGTGGGGAACCGCTGGTTCGGCAAGATCTGGAACAACTGGTTGCACATGCGCATCAGCAAGGTTTTTATACCAACTTAATCACCTCAGGAATGGGTCTGAATGAGCAGCGTATTGCTCAACTTAAACAGGCTGGACTGGATCATATCCAGATCAGTTTTCAGGCCAGTGATCCTGTGGTGAATGATGCTTTGGCTGGTTCAAAACATGCCTTTGAACAGAAATATAAGATGTGCCGTCTGGTCAAGCAATATGACTATCCGATGGTGCTGAATTTCGTGATTCATCGACATAATATTGACCAGATTGAACAGATTATTGAGCTGTGTCTGGAGCTGAATGCTGATACGGTCGAACTGGCAATCTGTCAATTTTATGGTTGGGCTTTTTTAAACCGACAGGGCCTATTGCCTACGCAAGAACAGTTGACGCGTGCCGAAAAGGTGACCAATGCCTATCGAGAAAAACTTCGCCAGCAGAATCATCCGTGTAAGTTGATCTTTGTGGTTCCTGATTATTATGAGGAACGTCCCAAAGCCTGTATGAATGGCTGGGGTAAAATCTTCTTTACTGTGACGCCTGATGGCACGGCATTGCCATGTCATGCAGCACGTCAGCTACCGATTGCGTTTCCGAATGTTCGTGAACAATCTTTATCAGATATCTGGTACACATCCACGGGTTTTAACCATTTCCGTGGCGATGCATGGATGCCAGAAAGTTGCCGTAGTTGCCCAGACAAACAGCGGGACTTTGGCGGCTGCCGTTGTCAGGCCTATATGCTCACAGGTGATGCTGCCAATGCCGATCCTGTGTGTGGTAAATCCAGCGATCATTATCTGATTGAACAAGCACGCCGTGACAGTGAACAGGCCTCATCTCTTGCGCAACTGGTATTTCGAAATAGCAAGAATTCAAAACAATTGGCACTTCAGCAAAAAATTCCTGTGCAAAGCATTACGGGCGAATCCTCCTCATGACGCATGGCCTAAATCACAACAACGTTGTAGTTTTCGATGGTCATAATGATCTGCTGACACGGTTATGGCTCAGCGATCAAGCGGACCCCGTACAGGCTTTTATACATGAACAGTTGTCTGGACAACTGGATTTAAAGCGCTGCCAGCAGGCGGGATTTGTAGGCGGCATGTTTGCGATTTTTCTACCGCCATTTACCTATGTGAAACAGCACCATCCCGATAAGCTCGTGGATAAAAATGCCGAAGATTTCACTCAACAGCAGGTTGAGCAGATCTGTATGGCACAACTCGAGCTGGCACAGCAGATGGTGCAAGCCTCCGAGCAGATTCAACTGTGTACATCGGTGCAACAGATTCAAGACTGCCGTACTCAAGGTCAACTGGCCGTGGTGCTACACATGGAAGGGGCGGAAGCTTTACAGGACAACCCTGACTTGCTCGATGTTTTTTATCAGGCCGGGCTGCGGAGTATCGGCCCCTTATGGAACAGGGTGAGCCAATTTGGACATGGTTTAAATGCCCGTTTTCCTCATTCACCCGATACAGGTGCAGGCCTGACCATAGCAGGTAAAGCCTTATTAAGACGCTGTGCTGAAAAGAAAATGGTGGTAGATGTATCGCATATGAATGAACGTGCATTTTGGGACACGGTCGATATTTTGCAGCAACCGATTGTCGCCACCCATTCCAATGCACATGCTTTATGTCCCCAAGCGCGTAATCTCACTGATCCACAACTCAAGGCAATTGCTGAGAGTGGTGGCATGGTCGGGGTCAATTTCGATGTGGCCTTTTTACGCGGCGATGGACAACGGAATGCGGACACGCCAATTGAACTGATTCTGGATCATCTGGAATATATGATGAATCACCTTGGAGAAGACCATATTGGCTTCGGCTCAGATTTTGATGGCGCGCTGATCAGTACAGAACTGCAAGACGTTACGGGCTTAGCGCAACTGATTGCTGCGATGCAACAGCGCCACTATTCAAAAGGATTGATTGAGAAAATCTGCTGGGGCAACTGGCTCAATGTGCTGAACCGAATCTGGACTTAGCACATGAGTAGAAGATGATTAATCTTCATAATCATCTTCGTGGCGTTTCATCTCTGCTTGTGGTGTATCTTGCGTTGGCAGTTTGTACTCATCACTGGCCCAGGCACCGAGATCAATCATCTTGCAACGTTCTGAGCAAAATGGACGAAACGCATTACCTTCCCAAGTGCTGGTTTCACCACAACGCGGGCAGGGGAATGTACGTGGCATAGAAAATTCCTAAAACAAAAACTAAATAGATTAGGCAAAAGTAAGGTGACTTGTTAGACTTATGCCGATTTCTAGATAGTTTGATGAGATTATGTCGATTCGTCAATTTCAAGCACAACGTATGCAAGCCCCTCGTGATTTTAAGGCCATTTCTAACACTCCGATTTGTGTGGAAATTGGTGCGGGAAAAGGCAAACATGCCTTGTTATTTACGGGACAAAACCCGCAAACCACGTTGTATGCAATTGAGCGAACCAAAGAAAAATTTTTGGCGATGCAAAAACAGCATCAGCTGGAAGCTCGGGAATATTTAAATCCTGTTCATGCCGATGCATTGCCTTGGGTCGTGCACGCCTTGTTCCCGGCACAAGTACAACAATTTTTTATTCTTTATCCAAATCCAGAACCACATAATCCAGCGCAGCGCTGGCTCAATATGCCATTTTTCGAATTCCTGCTTTCTCGCCTTCAGCCAGATGGAACCATTACCTTAGCCAGTAATATTCCAGAATATATTGATGAAGCAGAACAACAACTGATTGAAGTATGGAAATTACCTTACGAAAAACAAAAAATTGCAGCGGATTCAGCTCGAACGCATTTTGAAATCAAATATCTGGAACGTGGCGAACTTTGCCAGCAATTGATCATTCGCAAGCCAGAAGGTTACGCAACCCGTTTTGATGATTTTTCACCGTTGCAAGGTCAAAATACCCAAGAGAACCGCGATGCCTAAGCGTGTTGCCATTATTGGGGCAGGCCCAGCGGGTTTGATGGCTGCTGAGGTACTGAGTCAATATGATTATGAAATTGACGTGTTTGAGCAGAAACCGTCGGCTGCACGCAAGTTTTTAATGGCAGGTAAAACAGGTTTAAACATTTCCCATGCTGAGCCTGTTGAGGTTTTTATCCAGCGTTATGATCAGACACAATGGTTGGGACCTTGGGTCAAGCAATGGGATGCACAATGGATTCAGAACTGGATGCAAGGTCTGGGGATTGCATCCTATATCGGCAGTTCGGGACGTGTCTTTCCCGTAGAAATGAAAGCAGCGCCGTTACTCCGTGCATGGTTAAAGCGTTTGATGAATGCTGGCGTAAAATTTCATTATCGCCATCGTTGTGTGGATTTATCCAATAATCAACTCACTCTGGAAAATCAGACGCAACGTTTTAGTGCCAGTTATGATGCGATTGTACTGGCCTGTGGTGCGATGTCATGGTCGCAATTGGGCAGTGATGGTGCGTGGCAACAATGGCTCTCAAAGAATGAAATCGCGCCTTTTCAGGCTAGCAATGCTGGTGTTTTGAAAACATGGTCGCCATTTATGCAAGAATGTTTCGGACAACCGCTTAAACGCGTCAATGCATGGGTATGGCCTGAACAGCAAACGCATGGCGATATCATCATTACCCATTATGGTTTTGAGAGTGGTGTGATTTATAAATTGGGTCGTGATCTCAGAGCACAGCTTGCCCAACAGCAAGCTCTGCAATTACAGCTAGACCTACTGCCAGATGTCAGCGTTGAGCAATTAGAAAAGAAATTACAGGCGAATAAAAAACAGTCTTTGACCAATCTTTGGCGTAAAGCAGGATTGGACAATGTCAAAATTAATCTGCTTCGGGAAATCGTCGAAAAGAGCTTGTGGTCAGATGCCAAGCAAATGGCACAGCAGATCAAACAGCTTCGTATTCCCTTAGCAGGCTTTCGCCCGATTGAGGAAGCCATTAGCTGTGCGGGTGGGGTGAAGCAAGAGGTGTTATCTCCACAACTGCAATTGCAATCTAACCCTTATGTATTTTGCTGTGGTGAAATGCTGGATTGGGATGCACCAACGGGTGGCTATTTGCTGACAGCTTGCTTCGCAACTGGGCGAGCCGCTGGAGAGGGTGTGCATGATCGATTAGAGTGTGCCCCGACAAGATAATGTTTTTAAAAGCGTTATTTAAAATTTCTGTATTTTTCATGTTCTAAATCACCTTATTCTTAGCTATTGGCGAGTTTTTTGCAGTGTTGATATTTATCTTTTTATTGATGAATGTTCAATGTTGCAAAAGTTCAAGTCCAGCCTATTTGCTCAAGTTGTTTTTGCATTAATTCTCGGTATTGTTATTGGGGTTAGCTTTCACGATTTTTCTTTAGCTCTAAAACCATTCGGGGATGGCTTTATTGCGCTGATCAAGATGTTGATTGCACCTATTGTTTTCTGTGTGGTCGTTCTGGGAATCTATGGCGCAAATGACATTAAAAAAATGGGAAAAGTTGGTGCAAAAACAATTTTATATTTTGAAGTGGTCACCAGTATTGCACTGATTTTGGGGATTGTGGTTGCCTACGTATTCAAACCTGGTGTAGGGATGAATATTGATATCACCAAGCTAGATGGCAAAGATTTAAATGTTTATACCGAACGTGCACATAGCATCAGTTCTGGATCAGATTTTTTACTCCATATTATTCCTAAAACATTTGTAGATGCGTTTGCCCGTGGTGATATTTTACAGGTTCTGTTGATTGCGATTTTATTTGGTGTCGCCTTATTACTGATCCCAAAACATTTAGCAGAACTGGTTTGCAAGGCAATTGAAGCATTTTCTGAAGTGTTTTTTAAAATGATGGCTTTGATTATCCGTCTAGCTCCAATCGGAGTGTTCGGTTCGGTTGCGTACACCACTGCAAAATTTGGAGTGGATTCGCTGATCCAGCTTGGTTATTTAGTCTTGTTATTTTATGTGACGTGTACTCTATTCGTGCTGATTGTTTTAGGTGTAATCCTGAAAGTTGCAGGTTTAAATATATTCAAATTTCTCAATTATTTTAAAGCTGAGCTTTCCATCGTATTGGGAACAGCATCTTCTGATTCTGTATTGCCACAGATCATGAAAAAGTTGAAAAATTTAGGTATTCAGGATTCGACGGTAGGCTTGGTGATTCCTACGGGTTATTCTTTTAATCTGGATGGATTCTCTATTTATTTAACCCTCGGGGTCATCTTTATTGCACAAGCCTGCAATATCGATTTATCCATGCATGATCTACTCGCAATTCTATTGGTGTCTTTAGTGACTTCAAAAGGTGCGCACGGTATTCCTGGTTCAGCTTTAGTTATTTTGGCGGCGACTTTATCCGTCATTCCAAGTCTTCCAACCATTGGTTTGGTTTTATTGTTGTCAGTGGATTGGTTCATTGGAATTGTACGTGCTTGCACAAACTTGATCGGCAATTGTGTGGCGACGGTTGCAATTGCACATTGGGAAAAGGATATCGATCATGCCCGCGCTCAAAAAGTATTAGACCAAAAAGTCTGAATAAATAGGATTTGTAATTTGCATGGTGACAAGATCTAGCCTATATTTTTAGTGGAAAAATCATCCAAGGAATGACCAATGTCTCAAGCTTCACCCGTGTATCGTGGCAGTTGTTTATGTGATGGAATTCATTATGAGATTCATGGTGAAATCGGCGAGATCGTACAATGCCATTGCCAGCGTTGCCGCAAAGCCAATGGTACGGCCTATGCCACCAATGCACCCGTAAGCAGTACAGCATTTAAAATTGTTCAAGGTGAAGCGCTAGTTAAAAAGTTTGCGGCATCTGGGGTGTATCGCTGGTTTTGTGGTGAATGTGGTTCTCCACTGGTCAGTTCACGGGATGCGCAGCCTGAGCTTTACCGCTTAAGAATCGGAACTCTGGATACGCCATTACAGCAAAAGCCAAGCATGCATATTTTCGCTGCTTCCAAAGCAGAGTGGGATTGTATTGCGGATGATTTACCTCAATATGCTGAACGTCCTTAAATCGGATGTATTTTTACGATGATTTTTGAGACCTCAGCGTTAGAAGCAAATGATATCTATCGTTTATTGGTCGGTGGAATTTCGCCTCGACCGATTGCCTGGATTAGTACACTCTCTAAAGAGGGTGTCGCCAATATTGCACCTTATTCATTTTTTAACGTTGCCAGCTGTAATCCTCCTATTTTATGGTATTCACAGGTCAATCCCAGACATGGGCAAGATAAAGATACCATTCGCAATCTGATGGATACACGAGAGTGCGTGGTGCATATCGTGAATTCACAATTGCTAGAAAAGATGAATTTATCCTGTGCTTTATTGCCTCCAGCGCAAAGCGAATTTGAGTTTGCCGAGATTGAGTCTGAACCAAGCCATTCGGTGGCCGCTTTATCTGTCAAACATGCACCGATTCGTTATGAATGTCAGTTAAGAGAGGTTCTGCAATTGAGTACGCTTCCATCGGGTGGTACGGTGGCTTTGCTGGATGTGAAATCAATCTATGTCGATGATCGACTCTGGGATGGTCAAATGATCGACCAGCAACAACTGGATAGTGTAGGCAAAATGGGCGGTGATTTTTATAGTTTAACCACCGATCTGCGAAAACTTGCCCGACCGGTCGTGTCATCCACAGGTGAGCATAAAAAAGGAGGTTAAATACCTCCTTTTTCTATTATTTGGCAGTTAAAGCTTCACCTTCGAACTTAACTCCATCCCAGCCATTTTGCATAAACTGACGGATATTTTGATGGTCTGTTGCTTCAGGCGTTGCCAACACAGAGGCATAATGTTCTGCAAATAAACTGAGTGTGTCCGCTTGATTTAAGCCTTCAATTTTAGCAAAGCTGAGTACTTTGGCACTGCCTTGGTTTTCAGTCGCAGCATTAGATTGCGTGCCGTTCTGGAATGCAGTTGGGGTATGTTGATAATGCGCTTCGATAAATGCCAATACATCTGCAAACTTTGCCGAGCCATCTTTAAGTTGTGCCAATAAGCTTTGAGTCATGTCTAAAATTCCATGTTGATTGAATCAATAGCAGCATCATAACATTGAAAATGCAGAAGAGAAGTCGTTGGTGTATTCGCCGTTTATGTTCAAAGTCGTCATTTATATATTGACGAATAATGTATAGGCATAAGCCTTTGTTTTTGTCGTACTCGCCTTAGAATTTGATGGGGCTGGGGAAAAGTTTTAGCAACATCTGGCTGAATTGTGGATAACTTCATGTTTATACACAGTGCAATTCTACTTAAAAAGAGCGATTGAGTTGCCTAAAAAATATGTTATTTTAGAGCAAAGGAGATGGCATTCCTCCTATTACAAACCGCCAGAATGGCTAATGATGCCTACGTTACCCTGAACAGGGGACGTAGGTTCGTGCGTGCTCTGTTCCCATTTTTGGAGTTCGCCCATGAAAAATCTTCAGAATAATTGCTATACATCCATGTCTCATCATTCTTTCGCTCCAACTCTGTTCTTGGAGTAAATCATGTACTATCCATTACTTTCAATTGCTTTAGGCTCGGTATTAGGTGCATGGTTGCGCTGGTTTCTGGGTCTAAAACTCAATCCTATTTTCCCGAATATTCCTTTGGGTACGGTCACGGTCAACTTTGTCGGTGGCTTTATTATTGGTTTTGCCATTTCATATTTTTCTCAAAGTTCACTCAGTCCCAATTATAAACTGTTTGTGATTACAGGCTTTTGTGGCGCGCTCACAACATTTTCGACTTTTTCTGCCGAGATTATTGCCTTATTACAAAGTGGTAAATTGGGCTATGCCTGTGCAGCAATCGTGATTCATGTGGTTGGATCGCTATTGTTTACTATTCTGGGAATGAGCCTGCATCAATGGCTCAGTGCTGCATAATTGGGAGTCATCGTAATGAATGGATTTTTAATTACCTTTTATACCACACAAAATCGTTCCTATCAGGGACAGCCGATCAGTGAATGGCTATTGGCTGTTGCCAAACAGATGAATTTACGTGGGGCGACGGTATTGGCTGGATTGGAAGGTTTTGACCATCAAGGCCTATTTCATTCTGCCAGTTTCTTTGAATTGGCGGATCGACCTGTGCAGATTCAATTTGCGGTAACAGAGCAACAAGCGACTGAATTATTGAGCTATCTCAATGCTAAAGAGATTTCGCTGTTCTATGTGAAAACACCGATTGAGTTTGGTGTGGTGGGACAGCAAAAGACAGATTCCTGAGGCTGGAATCAAGACATAAAAAAAGAAGTCTAAGTGGAGGAGAGTTAACCTTAGACTTCTAATGCTTTCAGCTTAATGGGTGAAACTTAAATGAAAATTAACCTTTGCGGTTAAAACGTGCAAAGCGTTTGTTAAAGCTTGCAACACGACCTTCATTGCTGGCCTGACGTTGCTCACCAGTATAAAACGGATGTGATGCACTTGAAATATCAAGCGTCACGTAGGGATAAACTTTGCCTTGATATTCCTTGGTCTGTTTGGTTTGCAGGGTGCTACCAATTAAGAAGTAAGCATCGGCATTGGTATCGTGGAACAAGACTTGTTGATAAGCAGGATGGATATCTTTACGCATTTTGAATGACTCCTATTGTTAATAGAAATGTTATAACATAACAATACGTGAAGTCAATTCATGTCTTTTCAAGTCAGTTGTATATAGAAATTGATCAAAGTAGATAACCCTCTAACTTGTTGCAACAAGACAAGAGGGCATTAGATAGATTAATTTGGAACTAATTCTTCAAATAAATCATTGAGATTATCATGCACTTTGAGATGAATCAGGTTCCAGTAATGTCCAGAAATAGTTCGGTTAACCATGAGCGTATCTGGTGATGGTTTAAAGACATCCCAGTATTTAAGCGATTTTTTCACCAGCAACATACCATCATGATGTGATGAGTTTTCTGCAAAATCATAATTGGTCGTTAATGGGCGCAATAGAATTTCAATCCATTGCGTATATAACTCACTTGGAAATTTCTGTTTTTCGGCAATCGAATGCAGTTCTGCCAGTAAGTCTTCAACTTGGGTAATATTTTCCTGACGAGCTGCATTGACCAGCGCCTTAAAGTGCTGAACGATTTCAGGTGATAAGGTTTTAACGCTACCATAGTCGTAAATAATCACACTGCCATCTTCACGGAAAGCAAAATTGCCCGGGTGTGGGTCGCAGTGGAAGCGTTTTAAGAAAAACATTTCCTGTCCCAAGGCACGAATCAGGCGACGTCCAATCTGATTACGCGTATCAACTGACCATGTACTTGCTGTTTCGATAGATTCACCTTGTTCCAGACTTAGGGTGAGCACGCGACGAGATGAATAGTCTTTATAAACGGTTGGGATGATCACTTGAGGATCGAGCTTTTCATGGAAGGTTTTAAATACTTCCAGATTTTGGGCCTCGATTTCATAGTTTAATTCGGCTGAGAGGCTGTCCTGAATTTCCTGAAACAGTTGATCTTGCAGCTTCTTGTCAATTTTTAATACGCCCATCAATCGCAGAGCCAGACGTACTTGTTTTAAGTCACTTTCACAGGCCTGATCTACACCCGGATATTGCACTTTTACCACAACGGCTTGCCCATTTGGCAATACTGCACGATGGACTTGTCCGATTGATGCGGCAGCAAAAGGTTCTGTTTCAAAAGAGCTAAAAATCTGGTTTAACGGTTTACCCAGTTCTTTTTCAACTTGTTGTTGAATCGCGGAAAAGGGCATTGCAGGGGCCTGACGTTGCAGCTTGGCAATGGCTTTGGCGACTTCTGGCGGGAAAATATCCTTATATTGCGAGGCGATTTGCCCGACTTTCATCACGGCGCCTTTCATTTCTCCGAGGGTATCGGCAATCTGTAGACCGATGTCCTGAAACAGCTGGCTACGCGCTGCATTTTTCTGTTCTTCATCTGCGGTGAGATTGCGGATAGAGTTCGCCACGCTTTTGCTGGCAATACTTGCGGTCATACCAGCCAGTTTTAGAAAACGCTTACTGGGAGAGCTTGCATGTTTTGCCATAAGGACTTGACCTCATACGATCCAGTTTCAAAGTGATACCTTGATCATAGGTGACAAAACTTAAATTGCCTATAACAAAATGTTAAGTGATGTAAGCAGGTATAAGAGAGCTGCGATCAGCAACTGTAGGCATGCAAACTGTACTGGCTATATGGTGCATGATCTAAAAATCATGTTTTTGAAAGTAATGACGGGAGGATCAATCGCAGGCAGCGTCCATGCCCCCCTTGATGTCTTTTCTTGTTAAAAATGGATTGTCATTAGGTCGTGAGCGTCATTTTTGCCAAACGTTTATTGTTTAAATACAAACGGCTGATCAGCAATACACAGGCAATGCTTAAGCCAATAATCAGACCCAACCAGACACCTGCCACGCCCCAAGAGGTATAACGGGCGAGATATAAACCAATCGGGAAAGCAATCACCCAATACGCCATTAAGGTAATCCACATCGGTGCCTGCGTATCTTGCATCCCTCGTAAACAACCTGCCGCACTCACTTGCCATGCATCCATCAATTGATAAGCCATTGCAAACCAGAGTAGATACATTGCCACTGGAATTACATCTATATCTGTGGTGTAGATTGCCACGATATAAGGACGTGCCAGAACAATCAGCGTCATCGTGAAAGCCGCAAAAATCGTAGCGCTAATCAATCCCACAGTTTGTACCTGACGCATCGCGTGCCAGTTCTGCTCGCCATAATACATGCCGACACGAATCGTTAAGGCAATCGCCAATGAAAGCGGAATCATAAACAGTTGAGAGGTGACTGAAATTGCAATTTGATGCGCTGCAATCGCATTTTCACCGAGTGGGCTAAGCACAATTGCGCCGGTACTAAAAATGCTGACTTCAAAGAAAACGGCCAGACCAATCGGTAAGCCGAGTTTCAGAATTCGTTTAATCCAGACTGGATCAAGTTTTTCCCATTTGGTAAAAATAGGCGCCTGCTTGTAGGCCTTGGCTTTTGATACATACACAGCCAGTGTAATGAACATTAACCATTGCAAGATGGCTGTTGCAAAACCACAGCCTGCGCTACCAAGTGCTGGAATCGGCCCGAAGCCGTACATAAACATAAAGTTTAGCGGAATCAATACCAGCAAGGCGATTAAGCTGATTGCGGTGACTGGACGTGGATGTCCCAAGGCTTCGGAGTAGCTTCGTAACGCAGCATACATCATCACCGCAGGCATACCGAAGCCAATTGCGTGCAGGAACAGGCTGGCTTTGGGTAATAAGCTTTCAGGTACGCCAAACAATGGCAAAAATCTAGGCATGCATTGTAGGATCAACATTGCCACAGTACCTAGAATCACAGCGACCCATAAAGACTGACGGGCAATGGTCGGTATTTTCTCTGGTGTTTTTGCGCCTCGTGCTTCAGCGACCAATGGAGTCGTTGCCAGCATGATGCCTGCAAATAACAGCATAATCGGAATCCATAGTCCGACACCGACTGCGATGGCTGCCAGATCTGTCGCAGAAAGATGACCTGCCATAATGGTATCGATCAACCCCAAACCCGCTTGAGCAAACTGGGTAATCAGGATGGGAAACATCAAATGGAATAGCTGTTTGAGTTCAAACCGCTTGGTTGTGACATGGGACACAAAAAATACTCTTATTAAAATGAGGAGGAATCAGCGTTGCAGGGTGAGGAGCACCCCAATAAAAATCACAATACTACCGAGCAGACGTTGCCAGTTAATCGGTGTTTTTTCTGTACCTAACCAGCCAAAGTGATCAATAAACATCGAAATCACCAGTTGCCCGAAAATGACCAAACCTGAAAACGTTAACAATCCGAGCTTGGGTGCAGTATAAATGCTCAAACTAATCGCATAAACCCCAAGAAAGCCACCTAGCCATAGAAACCAAGGAATTTGTGAAATTTCACTTAAACTCGGCTTGCTTGCACTCTGAAAACAGACCAGCAGCGCCAGTACAATCGTGCCAATAAAAAAAGAAAGTAGAGCCGCTTGCAGGGGAGAGTTCAGATACTCTCGCAGTTGTGTATTGATTGCGGTTTGAAAGGCCATGGCAATGCCAATCCCTAAAGTCAGGGGAAGAATAAAAAGTAATTGGCTAGAAATTTTCATCATATTATCGGTCTAATTGTTCTTGGTTATCCTCAGTCTAACTGAATACGTAGATGATGATAAGCCGAATGCGCGAGTCATGTTAAAATAGCAGGGTTCTGTCATTGAGCTGCTATCTTGAGCCATTTAAACCCCGCAAATATTCCGCTTTCCTTGTATATCCATATGCCGTGGTGTGTCCGTAAATGTCCTTATTGTGACTTTAACTCGCATGCTGTGCCTGATGGACAATTGTCGTTAGAACTGGAACAGCAATATCTGGCTGCACTGGTGGCAGATTTTGAAACTCAGGTTGAAATGGCGCAAGGCCGATCGATTCACAGTGTTTTTATTGGTGGCGGAACACCTTCGCTGATCTCTGCACAAGGGTATCAATGGTTATTTGAACAGTTGAAAGCGCGTTTAGCGTTTGAGCCAGATTGTGAAATTACGCTGGAAGCCAATCCGGGAACCGTTGAGCATGACCCGTTTGCGGATTATCTTGCTACGGGGATTAACCGTTTATCCTTGGGCGTACAAAGTTTTGATCCTGAACATTTACAGCGTTTGGGACGGATTCATACAGCCAGTAATGCACTAGATGCGATCCAGCAGGCACGACAAGCAGGCTTTGAGCGCGTAAATGTAGACTTGATGCACGGTTTACCTCAGCAAACAGAAGAACAGGCCTTAACGGATCTTAGATTGGCTGTAGAGCACGGAGCGACGCATATTAGCTGGTATCAGCTGACCATTGAGCCAAATACGGTTTTCTTCCGAACCCAGCCTGTATTGCCCCAAGACGAGGTTCTAGAGCATATTCAGGAGCAAGGTGAGGCATACTTGAAAGCTAATGGTTATGTGAATTATGAAGTTTCGGCTTGGCGTAAGGAAAAGCCATCGGCACATAATCTGAATTATTGGCAATTTGGTGATTATCTGGCGATTGGGGCTGGTGCGCATGGCAAGGTCACGCGTCCTGATGGAATCTATCGTTTCCAGAAAACCCGTTTACCTAAAGATTATTTAGCTAAAGTCCCTGCTGAACATGTGCAAATGAAACGCATTGAAGCAGAGGAATTACCTTTCGAATTTATGATGAATGCCTTACGTTTAAATGAAGGTGTGGCGACCGAGTCTTATACGCAGCGCACAGGGCTTGCATTGGAAGATTTGAATGAGACATTGCATCAGTTGCGTGAGAAAAAACTCCTCGTTGCTGATGAGGGGCGAATTGCCTGTACCGAGCAGGGACACATTTTTTTAAATTCGGTGCTAGAAAAATTTTTATAGTTTAAAAATTATGTGTGCTTTGAGCAGGGAAGCTTAAAGCATAGATTTTGGTCTTGTCATCATTTGGAAAGATATCGACGACAAAATAAAAAAGCCTCATCAAATGATGAGGCTTTTTAGAATCTGGTGGGTCGTCCGCGACTCGAACGCGGGACCAACGGATTAAAAGTCCGCTGCTCTACCAACTGAGCTAACGACCCTGAGCGAGGATAAGTAAAACAACGTTTTACCTGAGCGCAAGAGAAAATCTATGATTTTCTGTAGCTTAACCTCTTACAGGCGTTTGTAAAATACATTTTACAAACTCTCAAAACATTAGATGGTGGGTCGTCCGCGACTCGAACGCGGGACCAACGGATTAAAAGTCCGCTGCTCTACCAACTGAGCTAACGACCCTAAGCAAGTATTTCAACAAGCTTCGCAAGAAAAACTAATTTGTTCTAAATGCGTCTTCGTTTTGATGTTGCGTATTCTAGCAAGTTATTCAGCTAACACAAGAGGAAATTTAAAAACATGTGCATGATTGTTTATAAAAAGCACGATTTCCTCTTATTTAGCTAAAAAATAAACTAGAAACGGTATTGATAGCTTTGAATATTGTCAAAGATCTCAGTATTTACATCACAATAGCTGCTTTCACCAGGTAATAAAACCAATAAACGTTCAGAAGTTTTGCTCGGGTTGAACGCGTCTTCTTTCAATTTATTCTTCTGGTATTTAAATGTACCTGTGGTTTCGACCTTTTCCTGTACGCGTAAAAACACAGGAATGGCATATGAAGGTAAACATTTTTTAAATACGTTCACCATTTCGCTTAAATCTGCATCATTCAGCTCGACACCATCCACCAAGGTAATGGCTGCCATGCCAGCACGACCGTTGGTATTTGGAATTTCTACGCCATATACCACTGCTTCAGCGATTTTTTCATACTCGCAAACCATGTTTTCAACTTCGGTGGTCGAAACGTTTTCACCTTTCCAGCGGAATGTGTCGCCTAGACGATCCACAAACTGTGCATGACGGAAGCCGATATCACGGACCAAGTCGCCTGTATTGAAGTATGAGTCACCTTGAGTGAATACATCTTTCATAATCACAGATTTGTTCTTTTCAGGGTCGGTATAACCATCGAAAGGCGAGCGACTGGTGATTTTACCAATCAGTAAGCCAACTTCACCAGTTTTGACTTTCTTACAATAGCCTTTTTTGTCGCGTACCAGTTCGTTCTTTTCTTTATCAAACTCAACGATGGCATAAGGCGTAGGGGAGAAGCCGACAGTATTGTCAAAGTTAAAGATATTGCTGAAACCGACATTACCTTCACTTGAAGCATAGAGTTCAAGGACTTCTTCAACACCAAAACGCTCTTTAAACTTGCCCCAGATATTTGGACGCATGCCATTACCAATCATTTTGGTGACACGATGGGCACGATCCAGTTCTGTTGCAGGTGCATCAATCAGGTAGCGGCAAAGTTCACCGACGTAACCAATCGCAGAAGCATTGAATTTCTGTACATCTTTCCAGAAGGCACTGGTTGAATATTTACGACGTACTGCAAGCGTTGCACTGCCTGCAATCACGCCACACCAGCACACCACCACACCTGTTGCATGGTAAAGCGGTAGGGTGACATACATCACATCATCTTTGCCAAGATTGAGAATATGACCATAGGTACCGTAAGCAAGTGTCCAGCGGCTATGCGTAAAAATCACGGCTTTTGGCAAACCAGTGGTGCCTGAGGTGTAGATATAGAACAAGCCATCTTTACCAGTCACAGTGCGTGTGGTGGATGGGTTAAATTTCGGGAACTGGTCAATTTGTAGCGCTAGATTGAGGTAACCGTCTGGTGCTATGCCCGCATTTTTACGGGTTTCCTGATCAGCAAACCAGTGAAAACGGTCTTGAGCAACTTTTAAATCCTGACGTGCTTCGTCGATTGCAGCACGGACTTCTTCACCAGCAATCACTGCAATTGGATTGACCAGATTAATACTATGCGCGAGTACTTTACCGACTTGAGAGGTATTTACAAGTGCAATGGTGACCCCGATTTTTGCTAAAGCAACAATGCTGGCAATCAATTCAGGACGGTTCTCAACCATCACAGCAATCACATCACCTTTTTTTGCACCCAGAGATAAATAGTAATGTGCAATCTGGTTTGCCCATTCATTTAAGGCCTGATAACTATAGCTTTGATCTTCAAATAACAGTGCGATGCCTTGAGGGTTACGCTTGACTGCTTTTTCAAAGGCAATACCTAAACCAGCGGGAGAAGATGGCGTACGTAAATATGCCTGTTTAAGACCATTAAGGATATGAGGTACTTTAGTAATGAAGTTTGGAAGTCGAGTAGCGACATCACCAAGAGTAATAATATCGGTCTGCGTAGTTTGGCTCATATCAATCCTGTTTATTTTTCGATCAATCCAAAAATGGCTATCCGTAAGAACACAACCATTCACACCATTGTCGTTGATGCTGTTTTGTAATGGTAAGTCCCTAGAGCAATCAACCTAATTTGACAAAATAACAAAAAAGCCTAGTCACCGAAATGACTAGGCTTAGCCTTATTGAGTGCAATTTAGCAAATTACTCATTGCTAGCTGCAGCTTTTTTTGGTGGACGTCCACGTGGACGGCGCGGGCGGCTTGATTTCTCTTTTTCTGCTTTTGCAGCTTCGTCTTCAGACTCTGCTTCAGTTGCAGGTGCTGCCTGTTCTGCTTTTTCAGCAGCTTGGGCTTTCTCAGCAACTTTAGTCGTTACCTCAGACTTCGTTTCAGCTTTAGCTACTGGTGCTTCGACAGCTTCAACTAGTGCTACTTCTGCTGGCGCAGCAGCTGTCTCAGTCGCAAGTTCTAATGGTTGTTGCTCTGGCGCCACAACCACAGTTTCTTCTGCTGGAGTAACTGCTTCTTCTGTTTTCACTTCTTCTTTCGATTCAGTGTTTTCGACAGGAGCTGGAGTCGCGGTTGAAGCAATATGCGCTTCTTTGGCTTGCTCAGCAGCAAGTTTTGCTAAACGACGACGTTCACGAGGATCGTTTGCAACACGCACTGTTGATGCTTCAGGCGGTGTTAATGCTAACACTGGCGCTGGTTCAGCTTCTTCAGTGACTTGCTTGCTTGGAAGTTCAGCATCACGTGTTACAGGACGCTTTTCTTCTTCAACCACTGTTTCTACAACGAGAGTGCTTGCATATTGCTCAGCAAACTTTTGTAGGGCACGATTAAATGTCGTGATTAAACCAAACTGCTCAATCAAGATGGTGCAGTCTTCGCCATACACATGACGAATCAAGCTACCTAGCGTGTATTGACTCAACGCAGGAATTTGCGATGGTGCAACTTTTGGTGCAGCAGCTTTCTGAGGTGCTTGAGCACCACGTTGACGACGGCGTGAACGCGGATCATTGCTGGCACGTTTTACTGGTGCTTGAACCGCTTCTTCTGCAGTTGCAGCAGGTGCTTCTTTCGCAACAACTGGTTCTGCTTGAGCCGCAGGTTTTGTTTCAGCTTTTTCAACAACAGCAGGAGCAACCTCAGCTTTTGCTTTAGGTGCAGTTGCTTGTTGTGGATTCAGTGCAACAATTTCACTTTGACCTTGGTCAATGTTCACGATCAATGCCGTGTTCATTGGTTCCGAACGTGGTGCATCAACAACATCAACTTTAACCTGTTGTGGATTCGCAGGCGCTGCAGTTGTAGCCGCAGGTGCTTCATTCAACACGCTTTGGTCACGATGACGGTTTGGACGGTTCGGACGCTGTTGGTTGCGGTCACGACGTGGTAATGGCGCATTCTCATTGCCTTGAGCAGCATCATGATGCTGTTGCTGGTTTTGAGGCTCTTGCGACTGCTGACGTTTTTGTTGACGTTTCAGTTCGCGTTGCTCTTGGCGCTGTTCCTGACGTGACAACTGAACCACTTCTTCGTGCACTTGATTTTGTTGTTCATGTGCATGGGCGTGTTGTTCACGTTGCTCTTTGTGCTTACGTTTCTTCTGGTTTTGATTCGGACGATGTGGTTTTTCGTCTTTCTCAAACTGCTCACGCGTTTCCTGTTTCACAGGATTTTGTGAGATATAGGCATTGTTTGCCGCTGGGGCAGCAGTTTCAGTGGCAACAGGTGCATTCACCTGACCAAACTGGCCACGGCTCACTGCGCCATTATTTACCATTTGCTCAATCGCAGCTGCAGCATTTTGTGCTGAACGAGATTGGTCTGTGGTTTGCGCTTGCTTTTGAACAAACAGGTTTTCTAACCATGCACAAGGACTTGCTGACTTTTGTGCAACAGCTTGTTGAGCTTGTTTTGCTGGTGCTGCCGCATTTTGTGCTGCTTTCTTCTGTGGCGCAGCTGCTTGATTTTGTGCAGGTGCATGGTGATGCTCTGCATCTTCCAAATGCCAGTCAGAAGACTCATAACCGAGTTCTTTTTCACTTGAACGGGTTGCTTCAGTACGTTCATAACTCGACGGCGCAAAACCATCTGGATTGAACTGGATCTGGTAGTGCGGCGTTTCTAAGTGCGGATGCGGTAATACTGTTACACGAACATTTGACGTTTGTTCTAAGTAAACAAGGCTGTGACGCTTTTCATTCAATAAGAATGCTGCGATTTCAACAGGGACTTCAACTTGAACTTCACCTTGACGTTCGCGTAATGCAATTTCTTCAACCTTACGCATGATCGAAAGTGACAATGAACGTAAGTCACGCACCATACCTGTACCATGACAGCGTGGGCACACGTAACCTGTCGCTTCTTCAAGAGAAGGGCGTAAACGTTGACGGCTCATTTCCATCAGGCCAAAACGTGATAG
Source organism: Acinetobacter vivianii (assembly GCF_014635885.1). Classification (GTDB taxonomy): domain Bacteria; phylum Pseudomonadota; class Gammaproteobacteria; order Pseudomonadales; family Moraxellaceae; genus Acinetobacter; species Acinetobacter vivianii. Next base: position 74,977 of record NZ_BMDR01000006.1, on the reverse strand, counting down.
TTGACCAAACTGGATACGTGCGCGGTCGCTTTGCGTTGCTTCACGTAATTTGGCTTCAACCATACGCTGGTTACGGTCTTTGGTCATGTCGATGAAATCGATGACCACTAAACCGCCGATATCACGTAAACGAAGTTGACGTGCAATTTCTTCAGCTGCTTCAAGGTTGGTGTTGAGTGCTGTTTCTTCAACATCGTGACCGCGAGTTGATTTCGCCGAGTTAATATCAATTGATACCAAAGCTTCGGTCTGGTCAATCACGATTGAACCGCCAGAAGGAAGTTTTACTTCACGCTCATAGGCAGTCTGGATTTGGCTTTCGATACCGAAGTGAGCAAATAAAGGCTCATTCAAAGTATAGGTTTTTAATTTATCAAGCTGACGTGGCATCACTGCTTTTACGAAGTTATAGGCTTCGTTATAGGCTTGCTCACTATCAATCAGGATTTCAGCCACATCATCACGTAAATAATCACGAATGGCACGTGTCACCACGCCTGCTTCTTGATGTACCAACATTGGTGATGGACCTGAACTTGCTGAACCCTGGATTTGTGCCCAAAGGTCAAGCAAGTGTTGTAGGTCGAGTTGCAGTTCTTCCTGAGTGCGGCCAATACCTGCGGTACGAACGATCACGCTCATGCCACGCGGAACATTTAAAGACGCCAAGATTTCTTTAAGTTCTTCACGTACAGAACCTGAAATCTGACGGCTGATACCGCCACCTTTCGGATTGTTCGGCATTAAAACTAAATAACGGCCTGCAAGTGAAATGAAAGTCGATAGGGCAGCACCTTTGTTGCCACGTTCTTCTTTTTCAACTTGAACCAGTAATTCAGTGCCTTCAGTGATGAGTTCACGGATGTTTGAGGTTTGACGAGGGTCAGCTTTGAAGTACGAGTTTGCAATTTCTCGCATTGATAAAAAGCCTTGACGCTGTGCGCCGTACTCAACGAAAACCGCCTCTAAAGATGGCTCAACGCGAGTAACATGACCTTTATAAATATTTGATTTTTTTTGTTCGCGAGTACGATTCTCTAAATCGAAATCGTAAAGGCGATTACCAGTGATAAGTGCAACGCGAACTTCTTCGGCGTGGGTTGCATTAATCAACATACGTTTCATGGGTGTGACACCTAATAGTGATACACACAAACAATAAGCCCAATATTTTTGAGCAAACATCAAATTGGCGCGATCAAGACTCAGAAGCAACTTTGTGTAGGAAGCTCTGAAACCACTGGCTGTAAGTATCCAGCTGGGGGCTTTGATTCGGTTATTCCGATGTTAGCAATACTGCTTCAATCTTGAATCCGTTGATATTTCATGGCATGTCTTACATCTGTGAAATATCACTAGATCCGACATAATCAAAGTTTCCTGTACGCTTCACTGGCGGGTGAGCGGTGCATTGGATGGTGACTTTCACTGTCATTAAGCATTGAAGTCGATCCATCTGGAAGTCTTGATACGGAATGATCATCGTATCTCTGCTTGGCAGTTCCAATGCATCAACGCTTTAGCCTGAATGCGACATCAGGGAGCAAATTGTCTGATGTGGATCAGTTTACGTTTAATAACCAGCAAATTGCTGGCGACATATTTTTTCTGAACAAACTGTATGTGCTGATGCACAATTAAACGCAACAGTTTGCCATTTTGCCGATATAATAAGCCTTCGGCGTCGGCATAATTCTTTAGGACCTATCCGAGTTATTGGTGAATATCTCATCGATTTAAAATTTTATCTAAATAAAATTTCTGATTTGATGCTCACTTACGGTGGTATCCGTGCGCTGAATATACCAAACCTTGCAGCATCTGCCTATGGGCTAAGTTTAGGTTTCTTGTGAAATAACTTAGCTAAATGATCATTTTTTAATCATATTTAGCAAATCTTGGATTAATCGAGCGTATGAATTCTACACAACAATGGCAAAGTGTCACTTGGTTTGACGTGGATGAGCATCAAGACGGGCAGCGAATAGATAATTTTTTATTTACCCGATTAAAAGGTGTTCCAAAAAGTCGAATCTACCGTTTGATTCGTGAAGGGCAAGTACGCGTAAACAAAAAAAGAATAAAAGCAGAAACACGTTTGAGCATTGGCGACCAGATTCGTGTCGCACCCATTCGTTATGAACAAAAGGATGAAACGGCTGCACCTGTAAGCGATAGCGTTGCGCAAAGTTTACTGAGCCGTGTGGTTTATGAAGATGAAGGTCTGTTGGTCATTAATAAGCCTTCGGGTATCGCCGTGCATGGCGGTAGTGGTGTGGCTTATGGCCTGATCGAAGCGTTACGGGCTGCCACAGGTAAAAAATATTTAGAACTAATTCATCGTATTGACCGTGATACCTCAGGTCTGGTGATGGTCAGTAAAAAGCGTAGTACCTTAAAATTACTACAGGATCTCCTGCGCGAACATAAGATCCAGAAAACGTATGCGGCTATTGTCAAAGGGCAAGTCAGTCTGGATCGCCAAATGATTGATGCACCGTTATTGCGTTATGAACTGGCCAATGGCGAGCGTCGTGTCCGTGTTACTTCTGAAGGTAAGCCAAGTAAGACAGACTGGAAAGTGGTTGAGCGCTTTAAAACAGCCACTCTGGTTCATGCATCACCATTATCAGGTCGTACCCATCAAATTCGTGTACATGGTTTAAGTATTGGTCATCCTTTAGTGGGGGACGATAAATATGGACACAATACAGTGTATAACGGCCCAGCAGCACGCCGTTTATGCCTGCATGCCATGCGTTTGGAAATTCCGAATTATCCAGTAATTGAAGCACCGATGCCCGAAGATATGCAGCAAGTGATTGACGAGTTGAGAAAGCAGAAATGAAGCAGAATATCGAACTCATCATTTTTGATTGGGATGGCACCTTATTCGACTCGGTAGGCCAGATTGTGGCGAGTTTGCAATATGCAGCGCAGCAATTTGAGCAGCCACTGACTGATGAAGCCGCGAAAAGCATTATTGGTTTAGGTTTGCCAGAGGTGATGCAGATCCTGTTTCCACAAGTACCGCATTTGCATCAGGAGCTTTTGCAATGCTATGCCGATCATTATGTGGCAAACTCGAAAGGTGATGTCTGGTTCAATGGTGTCGCTGAGCTATTGATGGATTTAAAGCAGCAAGGTCTCAAGCTTGCCGTAGCAACAGGCAAAAGCCGTAAAGGTCTGGACCGTGTATTGGCGCAAACCAATAGCCATGCACTGTTCGATATTACCCGTGCCGCGAGTGAAACCAAGTCCAAGCCAGACCCATTGATGTTGCAGGAGATTCTTGCCGAGATGGATGTGGCGGTTGAACGCGCTATTATGGTGGGGGATACCAGTTACGATCTGGAAATGGCACAAAACCTGAGTATGCCGCGTATCGGCGTCAGTTATGGGGTGCACAGTATTGAAACTTTGCAGCAATACCAGCCTTTAACCATCGCGCATAACGTGCAGGACTTGCATGGTTATTTACAAAGCCTTCTCAAGGTTGCTGATTTAACTGAAAGTTAAGCTACTTAAGATAAAATAATCATGAGGGGAGAGTTCGCTTTCCCGTCATCCATAATAACAATAGGGACTGTATGAGCCGATCGATCCGTTTGCTCAATTTATTACAACTACTCAGAGAATATCGCTATCCCGTCACTGCACAGGTATTGGCGGAGCGATTGCAGATTAGTCAGCGTAGTGTCTATCGTGATATTGAAACATTACGCGCCCAAGGTGTGAATATTGATGCTGCGGCAGGCTTGGGTTTTCAACTCAAAGAAGATTTCCTGTTACCACCGATGACCTTGAATGAAACCGAAATTGAGGCCATCTTCTTGGCCTTAAACTGGTTAAGTGAAATTCCAGATCTGGCTTTAAAATCGGCTTCAACGTCGGTATTGGCGAAACTCAATGCGGTATTGCCTGAACATTGTCGGCATTTACTTGAACAAACCACCTTACGCTCAATTAACGCCTGGTTACCCGTCGATGAAAATCTGGTAGAGCAGGTGCGTTTGGCCATTCGTCAGCAAGTTAAAATTGTCGTGGATTATGCAGATGAACAACAACGTATCAGTTCTCGTACCGTGTGGCCTTTTGCTTTAGGTTATTTTAATGATCGGATTGTGCTGGCAGCATGGTGTGAGTTGCGACAGAGTTTTCGGCACTTTCGGATTGACCGTATTCGACAGTTAAGCCTGAGTCAGGAGCTTTATCCGCAATTTAAACAACAGCTCTTTCAACAATGGTGGATTCAAGAGGTGTGTGCGACTACTGACAAAAACTGACAATCTAAACAATTACATTGAAATAAGAATAACTCACTAAGGAAATATCAACATGGCACTTAAACTTTATACCAATAATTTCTCACGTGGCGTCGTTGTAGACTGGTTACTCATCGAATTGGATGTGCAATGTGAGCGCATCGAAGTGGCCTTTGAAACTGAAATGAAAGCGCCTGAGTACTTAAAAATCAATCCATTTGGCAAAGTCCCAGTATTGGTGGATGATGATATTGTGATGTATGAGCTTGATGCGATTTGTGCGTATTTAGCCGATAAGTTTGCTGACAAAGGTTTGGCACCTGCACTCAATGATCCAAAACGTGGCCTTTATTATCGCTGGTTGTTCTTTATTTCAGGGCCTTGGGAGGCTGCTTCAACCAATAAAATGCTGGGCGTTGAGGTGAAACCTGATCAGAAAGGATCTGTCGGATATGGAGACTACCATGATGCCTACAATGCCTTTGTACAAGGCCTGAGTGAAGTTGATCCGTATTTATGTGGAAAGCAGTTTACCGCTGCGGATGTAACTGTTGCCGCGATGTTGTTCTGGCAGCTTAAGATGGGAGAGGTTGAATCTCATCCTGCAATTGAAAGCTATCTGGACAATATTAAGCAGCGTCCAAGCTATCAAAAATTTGCTGCCTTTTTTAGTAATGCTTAGATTCTCATCCTCCTGAAAAGCCGACTCGTTCGGCTTTTTTAATTTTTGTAGTGCCTATAAACGATCAAATCAAAATAAAAAATATAAATGAAAAACTCTTTGTTTAACGTTTAGATGGAAATGTCACTGAGCGTTATTAGTTCAGTAAAATTGTGTTGACTCAGCTCTAGAAAATCAGCATAACTAAAAACCTTATGTTAGGATCAAAGACCGATTATGCTGTGATGAAATGTCATCTTTATAGTCAAAAAATCATGATGATTTAAAACGCGATAACATTGAAAACACGCCGTAATCACAGGGATATAACATAATGGACCTCATGCGATTAGATTCCACCAAAGAAGAAGTACATGAAAGATAAGCCGACATTAACCTATCAATTGCCGACACAATCTTGCTTGAGTCATACTTGGGTGAAACCTCCGTTTCCACATGAGGCTTCTGATCATTGCGGGATAGACCGTTTCTATAATTTGCAGAAACCGTTAACGCCGTTTGATCGAAAAGGGCTGCTAAAGTGGTTGGCGACACGTCAGTCCTATACATGGAATGTTGATCGTGTTCATGAGTCCAATTTACGCAATCAAATGCTGGAACTGCCTCAAAACCGTCCGCATGCGGACTTAAATGACTGGCAAATCTGGTTTGTGGGACACGCTACGATTTTAATTCAAATCGGCCCTTATAACTTTCTGACTGATCCTGTCTGGTGTGAATATGCCAGCCCGAAACAGGGCAATGGCCCACGCCGTGTATGTCCCGCAGGAATTGCACTAGAACATCTTCCGACTATTCATGGGGTGTTATTGAGTCATAATCATTATGACCACATGGATCTGGCGACTTTGGACTGGTTACATCAGAAGTTTGAAATGCCGATTTATACCGGTTTAGGCAATGCCTATTACCTGCCGAAGCATTTGCATGTGATTGAAATGGATTGGTGGCAGGAAATCCCGTTTCATGATGAGTTAAAGATTGCCTATACACCTGCACAACATGCATCTGGACGCGGCGTGCGCGATCAGAACCGTGCCTTATGGGGTGGTTTTTCTTTGCTTGCCAAGACAGGGCACTGTTTTTTTGCGGGGGATACAGGTTATTCAGGGCATTTTAAACAAATCCATGAGCGTTATGGTGATGCCCGAATTGCATTATTGCCGATAGGGGCTTATGAACCGCGAATGTTGATGCGTTATGTGCACATGAATCCACAAGATGCATTTCATGCGCATTTAGATTTGCATGCGCACCGTTCACTGGCGATTCATTACCGTACCTTTCAGTTGACAGATGAAGACCGTGATTCTCCTGAGCATGAATTGCAGCATGCCATGAAATCTTCTTCGAAACTGGTTAATCCTTTCTATTGCATTCGAGAAGGGCATTTTATTCGGGCCTAAAAGCTGGCGTGAGTTGATACACCCATGGTCATGATTGTTGTTCTAGTCAAATTTTGAATAAATCATTATGCACACAAATAAAAAAGCCATCCGAAGATGGCTTTTTTTATTTCAGTATGTCAAGGCTTACAGAAAGCTTGGTAAATGACGCGCTGGATCAGTTTCGCGTGCAGCTTGTGCATCAGCAACGGTCATCCCCAATGCTTTCGCAACACCTTCACCGTACGCTGGGTGGCAAGCATAGCAATTGCGGATATGGCGATACTTGATGAAGTCGAGTGCATCGCCCATGGCACGCGCTGTATTGCCAAATAATGCATCTTGTTGCTCTGGTGTCATGAGTTCGAACAAGGCACGTGGTTGACTGAAGTAATCATTGTCATCTTCACGGTAATCCCAGAAATCGGCATCACCATTAATTTTCAATGGTGGCTCTTTATACTGAGCTTGCTCTTGCCACTGACCGAAGCTGTTTGGCTCGTAGTGCGGTAAACCACCATAGTTGGCATCGATACGGCCTTGACCGTCACGGTGATTACTATGTACAGGGCAACGTGCTGCATTGACTGGAATTTGCTGATAGTTCACACCTAAACGATAGCGTTGCGCATCTGCATAGTTAAACAGGCGCGCCTGCAACATACGGTCTGGTGAAGCACTGATCCCTGGAACCAGATTACTTGGTGCAAAAGCAGATTGCTCTACATCAAGGAAGAAGTTTTCAGGATTACGGTTCAGTTCAAACTCACCCACTTCAATTAACGGATAATCGCCGTGTGGCCATACTTTGGTTAAATCAAACGGATGATAGGGAACTTTTTCCGCATCTTGTTCAGGCATCACTTGAACGAAGAGTGTCCATTTTGGATAGTCTTTACGTTCAATTGCATCGAATAAATCACGTTGATGGCTTTCACGATCCTGACCAACCAATTCACCCGCTTCAGCATCCGTCAGATTTTGAATACCTTGCTGAGTTCTGAAGTGAAATTTCACCCAGAAACGCTCATTGGCTGCATTAATGAAACTATAGGTATGACTACTGAAGCCATGCATATGACGGTAGCTTGAAGGAATACCACGGTCTGACATGACGATGGTGACCTGATGTAATGCTTCTGGCAATAAAGTCCAGAAATCCCAGTTATTGGTCGCACTACGCATGTTGGTTTTCGGGTCACGTTTTACCGCTTTATTTAAATCTGGGAATTTACGTGGATCACGCAAGAAGAATACAGGGGTGTTATTGCCCACCATATCCCAGTTACCTTCTTCGGTATAGAATTTTAGGGCAAAACCGCGAATGTCGCGTTCCGCATCTGCTGCCCCACGTTCACCTGCAACTGTGGTAAAGCGGGCAAACATTTCGGTTTTTTTGCCGATTTCGCTAAAGATTTTAGCGCGGGTATATTGGGTAATGTCATGAGTAACCGTGAAAGTACCGAATGCACCTGAACCTTTGGCATGCATACGGCGCTCAGGAATCACTTCACGGACAAAGTTAGCAAGTTTTTCATTTAGCCATAAGTCCTGGGCTAATAATGGTCCTCTGGCGCCTGCGGTCATACTGTTCTGGTTATCGACAACGGGTGCACCAAAATCAGTGGTGAGGTGGCTATAAGGACATTTTTTTTCGTCTTGGCTCATGTTCTATCTCCATCAAGATGACCTGTGAGCTTGGTCATCTCAATCATTTGACCGTTCAAAGATATGAATGCTTCACTGGGACATATACAAATTGGGTATCAAAATTTCAGATGCCTAATTGAGATTTGTAATGAATCAGATTACATCCTTTGTATTTTTACTCTAGGTTGATGAAAGCTTTTTTTCCAATGGATTAAAGTTGATGTCATAAATGCTTTATTCGATTGAAGCTGTCTAAATCTTAAACTTGAGCTGAGCATTTTTGGATATAAAAATTGTTAAAAAAAGAAAAAAGCTTATGAAAAATAAAAGTTTTATTATAATTTTACTCAACCCGCTAGATGGATGAAAATCGCTGAACGAAGAAATGAAAAATAGAGATGTTTGATGCAGAAATAGGGGGATTGACCTGTTGCAGTTGTGTAAAGCAGCGTTCAATTGCACAAATCGTTTAATGATTCGTCAATACTTAAGTGTTCATCTTTAAGAGCAACATCTCGTTGAGGGGGCAGAGATAAGATATTAGGTTGAAAATATGTAAGTCATCATGATTTTAATTCAAGGCATGCTATGTTTGAGCTCTTTCATGATGAGATAAAAACAATGAAAAAAATAGTAACGGGTCTTGGTTTATCTTTCACTTTACTGACAGGTTGTACCTCCATGACGCAGACTTCTGAACTTAAGGCCAATCACGCCGCTACTTTGACGGTTGAGTTTGTGGGGGCAGGCAATCATGCCGTTCAGCCACAGCAAGGTACAGTCAGTTTATATGCGGTAGAAAGTCGCATGGCTGATGTGCCTGCGACTTTAATTCAGCAAAAGAAGGTGCAGGTATCACAAGTGCCGTTTAGTGTTGAGTTTAGTGTGCCCGTAGGGCATCGTCAGTTGATTCAACCGCAAGTACGTGATGATGCTGAGATTAGTTATTATGTGACTTGGCAATCTGATAGCAACAATCTAACGGCTAAAGATGCCATTGTGATTGATTACGACCGCCAATTTCCGAAGGTGAGACTTGGTCAAGGAAAGCAACAGGTTTATTTAAAATAAAAAAATCTAGCTATAAAAAAAAGCGCCACTTTTAGGAGGGCGCTCTTTTTATGATTGTGTGAATTGTATTTTATACACTGACCAGACGATTCGATTTCACCATGTCAGCAAGACCGTGGGTTCTGAAATAATGTTCAAGCCAGCTTTTAATCACCAGCGGATTGTTCATTTGCAGTACATCTTCAAGCAGTTTTTTGGCGTCGCTCATTGGCACATGGCAAATTGCTTTGCGTACTCGCAAAATATTACTAGAACTCATTGATAGCGTATTGAAGCCCATTGCCATTAACAGAATCGCAGACAATGGATCACCCGCCATTTCACCACACACACTGACAGGTTTTTGGTGGGTATGGCAATCTTCTGCCAGACGTTTCAAAGCCCGTAAAATCGATGGGTGGAAGTGCGAATAGACGTTGGCAACATGTGGATTATTACGATCCACCGCTAGTAAGTACTGGGTTAAATCATTGGAACCCACCGAGAAGAAATCGACCAGTTCGGCAAACTCATCAATTTGCAGCAGCACGCTCGGTACCTCGACCATAATCCCGATTTTAGGCTTGGTAATCTTGACCTGTTCTTCTTCCTGTACTGCAACCCAGTCACGCTCAAGCAGATACAGCACTTCTTCTACTTCGCTGACACTGGTTACCATCGGCAGCAGGATATGCAGATTATTCAGGCCAATGCTGGCTTTGAGCATGGCACGGATTTGCGCAGAGAAAATCTCAGGATGATCCAGCGTAAAACGCAGTCCACGCCAGCCTAGCGCTGAGTTTTCTTCTTCAATACTGAAGTATGGCAAGTCTTTATCCGCACCAATATCGAGGGTACGCATAATCACTGGTTTATTGGCAAAATGGCTAAGCTGCTGACGATAGATGGCGCGTTGTTCTTCTTCGCCAGGGAAGCGCTCACGTAGCATGAAGGGAATCTCGCTACGGTATAAACCTACACCTTTGGCACCGCGCTGAACACCACGCACCACATCAATCATTAAACCTGTATTGACGAATAACGGAATAGAAATGCCATCAGGCGTAATCGCATCTTTGGTTTCGTATTGCTTTAAATCTTTAGCGATCTGTTCTTCTTCTTTCTGAACTTCTTTATAACGTTGGCGTAAACGACGTGGTGGATTGACAAAAACACGGCCTTGATAAGCATCGACAATCATTTCAATGTCATCCAGCGTAGTGATTGGCAATTCGGTAACGCCGACCACTGTTGGAATACCCAGCGCACGCGCCACAATCACCATATGTGAATTGGCTGCACCTTCCGAGGTGACGATTGCGGCAATATTATCAACAGGTAATTCTACCAGAGCAGCGGTACTGATTTCTTCACCAATCAGAATGCTATCAGGGCTGAGTTCACGATGGCTTGAATCCGCTTCTTGCAGGCAGGCTAGAATTCGACGGCCCAGATCTTTGAGATCAGAAACGCGTTCACGCAAATAGTCATCTTCCATTTGCGCAAACAGCGCAACATGTTTGTCGATCACTTTACGCACTGCACCTTGGGCCCAGCTTCCTACACGAATATGGTCTTTAATTTCACTTGGTAAGGCATTTTCATCCAGCATTCGTAAGAACACGCTAAATAACGCCCGTTCTTCCGACATGAGGGAATCTTGCATTTTTTCATCTAAGGACTGAATTTCCTGACGAACCGAAGCAATGGCTTGATCCAGTAAATCCAGTTCTTCGCTGATATCTTCTGCTTCACGATCTGGAATGGCAGCAAGATCGGCAGGTGGGTAGAGCACGATGGCGCGACCCAGTGCGATACCGCCTGCACCTGAAACACCTTGGAAGGTTTTGTAAGTTGAGCCTGTAGTTGGCTTGCGGAACACATCAATATTGCCGACCGCATGTGCATGTGCGATGACACCTGAAAGTTGTGCACATAGCGTCACTAAAAAGGATTCTGCGGCTTCGCTGAAGTCTTGGGATTCTTTATTCTGAACCACAAGTACGCCCATGACCTTACGACGATACATCACAGGCACGCCAAGGAACGAGTTAAATAGCTCTTCGCCTGTTTCAGGTAAATAAGCAAAGCGGTCATGCTTCGGCGCATTGTCGAGGTTCACAATCTCCTCGCGTTGCCCGACTAAACCGACCAGACCTTCACCGATATTTAACGAGACATTGCCGACGGCTTCAGGTTTAAGACCTTTCGATGCCATCAGCACATAACGGCGATTACGTTCGTCCAGTAAATAAATCGAGCAGACATCCACATGCATGGCTTCAGCCACATGATTGACCATAATGTCCAAAGAATCATGCAAACTGACGGACGCATTAATTTCTTGCACAATGCGTCTAAGGGTGTCGAGTTGCATGTTTGACATGGATGTTTACTCCAGTTTATTGAATCGTTATAGGCCTAGTTATAACAGCTCTCTTGCCAAAAATCATTGCTTAAAATGATGATTCTATGACAATTAACGCTGAGGTAGTTGTAAACATAATTCCATCATGGCTTTACGGTAAACATCACGTTTGAAGTTGACCACTTGACCCAATGGGTACCAGTAACTCACCCATTGCCATTCATCGAACTCGGGTGGGTCTGACAGGTTTAACTGAATATGATGAGGCGAGGCCGTTAACTTCAGTAAAAACCATTTTTGCTTTTGTCCAATACATACCGGATCTGAATCTGACCGAATGTACCGATGTGGCAAACGATAACGCAGCCAACCTTTTGTTTGCGCTATAATCTGGACGTGTTCGGGCAATAAACCGACTTCTTCTCTCAGTTCACGAAAAAGTGCCTGTTCAGGGGTTTCACCAAATTGGATCCCTCCTTGTGGAAATTGCCAAGCATTGTGACCAATGCGCTTTGCCCATAAAACCTGTCCGTCATCGTTTGCCAAAATGATCCCGACGTTGGGTCGGAAACCTTCTGAGTCGATCATTTGGCTACCTAAATTTTATCTATATCGTTGACTTTGATCTCGGGGACAGACTATCTTCCATGTCCAACTCGAAAAAGGTCAAAGTAAAATGTTTAAATTGCTATGATCTTAACGAATTTTTAGTGACTTACGGAAATAGATTTACGTTTTTTTTCTTTAATTTGCATTTAAATGAGCATTTATATGAAATTGGCTTTGTTTGATTTAGATCATACCCTGTTAAATACCGATTCTGACCATTCATGGGGCGAGTTTTTGGTCAGTGAAGCTTTGGTTGATCCTGTTCATCATCGTCAAATGAACGACAAGTTTTACGAAGACTATAAAGCGGGGCAACTGGATCCGATTGCCTATAATGAATTTGTTTTTGAATTTCTCACCAAACACGACAATAACTATTTAACTGAATTACATCAGTTGTTTATGCAAAAAATCATTCGTCCACAAATGCGTCCAAAAGGATTTGATGCGATTAAAAAGCATCAGGATCTCGGGCATGCCATTGTGGGGATTACCGCGACCAGTGATTTTATTACCGCGCCGATTTTCCGTGAGTTTGGTATTACAGAAATTATTGCCACCAGTGCTGAAGTTGTTGATGGTAAATACACGGGCAAGGTCACAGGAATTCCATGTTATCAAAAAGGTAAGCTGGCACGTCTGGATCAATGGCTCGCTGGACGCACCGTAGATGAATCTTGGGCTTATTCAGATTCGATTAATGACCGTTTCTTGCTGGAATATGCGACCCATGCGATTGCAGTCAATCCAGATGACCGTTTAGAAAAATTGGCGCAAGAGCAGGCTTGGGAAATTCAGGACTGGTCAATCTAAAGTCTCTATATCCCTGTCTATTTTGAAGAATATAAAAAACCTCCCATAAGTGGAGGTTTTTTATCGTACCAATGTTTCTACAGCAAAGGATGGATTATTTATCCTACCTGCATCATCCGAATCAGCTCCTCAGCCGCTTTAGACTGGATGCGAGCTGGATGCCAGACCATACCAAGTTGGCGTTGCATATCCAGCTGTAGATCTAGCTGTTTTAAATCCTGATTGACCAGTGTCTTGGGTAAAACAGACCAGCCTAAACCAATCGATACCAACATGCGGATGGATTCTAATGGATTGTTGCTCATGGTGATTTTGGGTTTGAGATTATTCTTTTCAAATTCGGCCAAAGTAATCTGGCTGGTATAGGTTTGTGCTGCTGGTAATAAGCTTGGATAAGCTATTAGGTCTTCGAGTTTGAGCTGAGTTTGCTGTGCCAAGGGATGGAAGGGCGCGGTAACAAATACCAATGGATCATTCCAGATGGTGACATAGTTGAGCCGATCATCTCCGACAGGAGGTAAGGTTAAAAAGGCCAGTTCGAGTTCGCCTGCCAATACCTGTTCATGCGCCTGTTCAGAATCGACAAAATGGACATCTAAGGTGACTTGAGGAAAATGCTGAACAAAATTTTTAAGTGGCTCAGCCAGATGATGTAAACCGATATGGTGACTGGTACCAATCTTGAGACGACCTTGTACCTGTGCCTGTTCATGACTCAGGGTATGATGAATCTCACCCAGTTTATTCAGCCAGGTTTGAACTTTGGGCAATAGAGAATGTGCTGCATGAGTCGGTTGAATGCCACGACCTGCGGATTCAAATAGCTTGACGCCAAAGTAGTCTTCCAAGCTATGAATCCGTTTGGTCACTGCAGGCTGGGTAATAAATAATTGTTCTGCTGCAATAGAAATTGAACCAGTTTCCATCACTTTTACAAATGCTTCAAAAGCTGCGAGGTTCATACACGCTTATCCGGGAGAGATTTTAAATTGGTTTTATGTGCAATTTTTTGAATTAGAAATAATTCCAGACTTTTTCATGAAAGAAAAAAGCAAAGGCTTGTACTGTTGGCTCAATCAAACTTAAGGTTGCCGCCATGATCCAATTGCCTGTAATGATATATGCAACGAGCATCGCCACACTAATATGCATGATGTAATAACTCAAGGTTTTTTTCAAAGTCCTACTATTATTCATTACGAATTGTTGAATATTTGACATTGGCTTCACCCTACAGAATCTCTATTTAATTAAATAATAATCATTATCATTTGAAATGTAAAAAAGAAATTTCAATTTATGATGATTGTTTTTATAAATAGAATGAACATTCACTTAAATATGATTAAAAAAAATGACATTAAAGTTAAGATCAGGCAGGATCAGATTGATTTCGCATGCTTTTCATTTAAAAGCACAAAGATGAGCCGAGAAGAAAATTTATCATTCCAAAAAGTTTTTTAATTTATAAAAATGATAAATTAGATTTATGTAAAAGCATTGCTATAATCAATTCAAGATAAAAAATACCCAGTCCGATGGCAAGCACGATGGAGAGCGACGACATGGCAGGCAAAACTTTGTACGACAAATTATGGGACGACCATTTAGTAAAACAACGCGATGATGGTTCTAGCCTTATTTATATTGATCGTCATTTATTGCATGAAGTGACCAGCCCTCAGGCATTTGAAGGCTTACAACTTGCTGGTCGTCAACCGTGGCGTTTAAGTGCCAATGTTGCAACCCCTGACCATAACGTACCGACTTCTAAAAAAGAGCGTGAACAGGGTATCGCTGGGATTGAAGATGATACTTCTCGTATTCAGGTTCAGACTTTAGACGATAACTGTAAAACATTTAATATCGTTGAATTCGGTATTAATGACATACGCCAAGGCATCGCGCATGTTGTTGGGCCAGAGCAAGGTTTGACTTTACCAGGTATGACGGTGGTGTGTGGTGACTCGCATACCGCAACGCATGGTGCCTTTGGTTGCTTGGCACATGGTATTGGGACTTCAGAAGTTGAACATGTATTGGCAACGCAATGCTTGGTACAGAAGAAATCGAAAAACATGTTGGTGCGTGTCGATGGCGTATTGGGCAAGGGCGTAACCTCTAAAGACGTGGTTTTGGCGATTATCGGCAAAATTGGTACTGCGGGCGGTACAGGCTATGCCATTGAGTTTGGTGGGCAAGTGTTCCGCGACATGTCAATCGAAGGCCGTATGACGGTATGTAATATGGCGATTGAAGCCGGTGCTCGTGTGGGAATGGTGGCTGTTGATGACAAGACCATTGCCTATGTCAAAGATCGTAACTATGCGCCAACAGGTGAACAGTGGGATCAGGCGGTTGAATACTGGAATACCTTACATTCGGACGAAGATGCGGTATTTGATGCGGTAGTTGTATTGAATGGTGCCGAGATTGAACCACAAGTGTCTTGGGGAACCTCGCCAGAAATGGTCATTCCAGTGACACAAGCCGTGCCAACTTTAGAGCAAGCTAAAGATGACGTACAACGCAATGACTGGACCCGTGCTTATCAATATATGGGTTTAACAGCTGGACAGGCCTTGGCTGATATTCAGTTAGATCGCGTATTTATTGGTTCATGTACCAATTCACGTATTGAAGATATCCGTGCAGCTGCCGACGTGGTAAAAGGTCGTAAAGTGGCTGCGAGTATCAAGCAGGCCATGATCGTTCCGGGTTCTGGTTTGGTGAAACAGCAGGCGGAACAGGAAGGTTTGGATCAGATTTTCTTGGAAGCGGGCTTTGAATGGCGTGAACCAGGTTGTTCAATGTGCTTGGCGATGAATGCCGATAAATTACAACCCGGTGAGCATTGTGCCTCGACTTCAAACCGTAACTTTGAAGGTCGTCAGGGCAATGGTGGACGTACCCATTTGGTGAGTCCAGCGATGGCGGCTGCGGCAGCAATTGCAGGCCATTTTGTTGATGTTCGTTCATTCTAAGGGAGCAGAATCATGGAAAAATATACTGTAGAGCAAGGTATTGTTGCACCTTTAGATCGTGCCAATGTTGATACCGACTTGATTATTCCAAAACAGTTTTTGAAATCAATTAAACGTACTGGTTTTGGCGACAATTTATTTGATGAGTTGCGCTATTTGGATGAAGGTTATTTGGGACAGGACATTAGCAAACGTCCAAAAAATCCTGATTTCGTTTTAAATAAGCCGCGTTATCAAGGTTCTAGCATTTTATTGGCACGTACCAATTTTGGTTGTGGCTCAAGCCGTGAGCATGCGCCGTGGGCATTGAGTGAATATGGTTTCCGTACCGTGATTGCACCAAGCTTTGCCGATATTTTCTTTAATAACTGTTTTAAAAATGGCATGTTGCCTGTGATCTTGTCTGAGCAGATTGTGGATCAGTTATTTAAAGAATGTGCTGAAAATGAAGGTTATCAGTTAACCATTGATTTGGATGCTCAGGAAGTTCGTACGCCAACAGGTGAAGCATTTAAATTCGAAGTTGATCCATTCCGTAAACATTGTTTATTGAATGGCTTGGATGATATCGGCTTAACTTTACAGGTTGCAGACGATATTCGTGCCTATGAAGCCAAAGCAAAACAGGCGCGTCCTTGGGTCTTTCAGGACATTCAGGCTTAATTTGAGTGGACGAAATTACACTTCGTCTTGGACATTTTTAACATAGCCATAGCGCAGACATTGAACTCTTGTTAACATGCTAGCGAATAATTTTTTGCTTACATGTTAACAAGGCATGAGGACTGGGCTTGAATAATGAGAAGAAGACTCGCTCGCAGTATTTTACTGTGTCTATGTGTTGGTACGACTTTAACCGCGTGTCAAAATGCACCGAACGTGGTTGATCAGGTTCGTATTGCACAGAACATGCTGGAAAGTAAGGCGGACAACACGACTTTATATTGTTCAGGCGTTGAGAATTGTGAGTTTGAACGAATCGGGGATATTGCGGTAATCGATGCAAAGACCCACCGGATCAGCCAGCAGGCAATGGGTCGGGGGATTGTTCGATTACATGGTTCGGTATTCAGCCGAAAGCAGCAGGTGTATTTAAGCGTACCTGCCAAGCAATATGAAGTTGTCATTCGTTTTTATCCTATTTCTCCAGATCGTGCAGAAACTTTCCATGTCATTCATGCGTTTAAACCGCATGTGCGCTATACCTTTAAAATGTATCGAGACAGAACACATCGCTCATCAGGCAGCTTACTTAAAGTTTCTGTACCTGATCCGCTATGTGTAGATTTACAGCAAGAGCAACATACCATTCGCCGCTTCTGCCGTCCTTTTGATGTCAGTACAGGTTTAGGCGAATTTGTTGAGAAAAAGGTTTAATCGGCTCGCAGTGTCAATACTGCTTATATGAAAACTGGAAAAGTAGATGTCTAAACATATTTTAATTTTAGCGGGTGATGGCATTGGTCCTGAAATCGTAGCTGCAGCGGAACAGGTTTTAACCAAGGTCAATCATAAATTTAATCTAGGTTTGACATGGGAACATGGTTTACTCGGTGGTTCAGCAATTGATGCACATGGCGAACCGTATCCAGCTGTGACCAGCGAACAAGCAAAAAAAGCCGATGCCATTCTACTTGGCGCTGTGGGTGGTCCTAAATGGGATAGCATTGAGCGCTCAATTCGTCCAGAACGTGGTTTGTTGAAAATCCGTAGTGAATTAAATTTATTCGCTAATCTTCGTCCAGCAATTTTGTATCCGCAATTGGCTGATGCTTCTAGCTTGAAGCCAGAAATTGTAGCGGGTCTGGATATTCTCATCGTTCGTGAATTAACTGGCGGGATCTATTTTGGTCAACCGCGTGGTATTCGTGAACTGGAAAATGGAGAGAAGCAGGGTTATAACACTGACGTTTACTCAGAAAGCGAAATCAAGCGTATCGCTAAAGTTGCTTTTGAACTGGCGGGATTACGCGGTGGAAAAGTATGTTCGGTCGATAAAGCCAACGTACTTGAAGTGACTGAGTTGTGGAAGCAAACGGTGACTGATTTACAGCAAGCTCAATATTCAAATATTCAGTTATCACATATGTATGTTGATAATGCAGCGATGCAACTGGTGCGTGCACCAAAGCAATTTGATGTCATCGTAACAGGTAATCTGTTTGGCGATATCCTGTCTGACGAAGCAGCGATGTTGACTGGTTCAATTGGCATGTTGCCTTCGGCTTCTTTAGATGAAAATGGCAAAGGCATGTATGAACCATGTCATGGTTCTGCTCCTGATATCGCAGGACAGAATATTGCCAACCCATTGGCGACCGTGCTGTCAGTTGCGATGATGCTACGTTATACCTTCCGTGAAGAAGCGGCTGCCAAAGCGATTGAAGATGCTGTAGGTCAGGTGCTAGATCAAGGTTTACGTACTGCCGACATTATGTCTGAAGGCATGACCAAAGTGGGTACAGATGCGATGGGTGAGGCGGTTGTTTCTGCGCTGAACTAATCTGTATTGAAAGCAAAAACGCAGCAATTGCTGCGTTTTTTTATTTGGCTGTTTAGCAAGCCTTACCTTCATAACGTATGGCGCGGGCGATTTGCTGCTGATCCAGTTCGAAGATGATATGACAATAGAAATTCACATCATAAGATTGCTGGCTGGTTGAGATCGATCCTAATCGTACTGAGCCACCGGTCGGTGAACTCGGATCTCCATAAGCCTGTGCAATCGGAACTGGAATATTAATCGGACGAAGGACAGTAAAAACTAAACTCTCTTTGCTTCTCTGAGGTTGTTTTAAGGTCTGGAAGCCTAAACTTCGTAAGTTTAGGTTTTGCTGGATCTGATCAGCGGATTGGCCCACATAAGGCTGTAAATAGTCTTGTAGTTGTACAGATCGCCATCCTGCGGTTGCACATCCTTGTAAACCTAAAATGAAAGCAGCCAGATATATTTTATAATTTGCCATTTTATTGTCCTTAATTTTTAGCCCATCTCTCTATTCTAACGATATAGACAAACAAAGACAAAAACGTACAAACTTGTCTACTTTTGGGTAATACTAAAGAGAAGCAAAATATGCTTAGATGAGCCCGAGAGTTAAGAGATGTGGAAAGTTTGATGCACAGGTTAATATTCGGATTGATGGGTAGTGTGATGGCGACACTAAGTTATGCGGATAATTGTGATAAGACACGTAATGGTTATGATGATGTTTACTGTACCAATAAAGTCTATGTGAGTGCGGATACTGATTTAAATAAAAACTATCAACTATTACGCAAATACCTGAATGAAACACAAGAAAAAATTTTAAAGAAATCCCAGTTGGCGTGGATCCGTTATCGTGATGTTGAGTGTAGTGAAGACTTGCAAAGCACGGCGAATATTCAATGTCGTTTGAACATGACCCAAGACCGTAACAACTGGCTACAAGAGCGCTTACGTGAGTGTGAAGCGGGTGCGTGTAAAACTACACGCTTAAGCGAATAAGTTCAGGTTATGTCCTGTTGGAATAAAAAAAGCCACATAAAGATGTGGCTTTTTTGCATTCACTAATCTGACTTAGCGTGCACGATAAGTGATACGACCCTTGGTTAAATCATAAGGTGTCATTTCAACTTTTACACTGTCACCTGTCAAAATACGAATATAGTGTTTACGCATTTTACCAGAAATGTGAGCAATAACTTCGTGACCGTTTTCTAAACGTACACGGAACATCGTATTAGGAAGCGTTTCGGTGACAACGCCTTCGAACTCAATGAGTTCCTCTTTATTGGCCATAGCCTACCTGATGATCAAATTGGGAAGGCGCAAATTATAGTCAATTTATTTAAAATTTACAAGATCAAGTCGCGGTAAGGCTGTCAGATATTAACCGAAAGAAACTGTCGGACAATTTGGTATTTTTTTTAACAAAATAAGCAGAATATTGTTGTCAGTTTGGTCAATCAACGTTAATCTAAAATTGTTGTTCATTGTCATAATAACGTATCTACAGGGAAGGGCACTGCGTGGGTCAGCTAACAGATGCATCAGTTGTATTGCGCTTTGGTTATCAGGCAATTCGTAAAGCAGGATTACCAACCGAAGAGATTTTAACAAAAGCCGGCGTGGCGCTAAATCAGGTTGATACCAATGCGAGAACGCCACTGAGTGCACAAAATGCCTTCTGGATTGCGGCACAGGATGTGAGTAAAGATCCGGATATTGGATTACATCTCGGCGAGCATTTGCCGTTATATCGTGGGCAAGTCATTGAACACTTATTTATCAGTAGTGAAACTTTTGGTGAAGGCTTAAAGCGCGCTTTGGCTTACCAGCGTCTGATTAGTGATGCCTTTGATGCCAAGTTGATTATTGAAGATGGTCGTTGCTATTTGACCAATGGTGAACAGTTCTGGTCGGATAATTTGGTCAATCGCCATTTTTCTGAATGTGCCATGTCTGGCATTTTACGTTTCTTTAAATTTATTACCGAAGGGCAGTTTGAGCCGATCTACATTGATTTTAATTTCAGTGAAGGCGCTGCCGATGATGAATATTTCAGAGTTTATGGTTGCCCCGTCAGCTTAGGACAAAAAGAAACCCGTCTTTATTTTGATGCTGCGGTACTGGACTATCCATTGTGGCAAGCTGAGCCAGAATTACTGCAATTGCACGAGCAACTGGCGATTGAGAAATTGCAGGAACTTGCGCGATACGATCTGGTCGGTGAAGTGCGCCGTGCGATAGGTTCAACTCTAGAAAGTGGTGAAACGACACTGGAAACGGTTGCTGCACAATTGAATATCACGCCGCGTCGTTTAAGAACGCAATTGAGTGAAGCCAATACCAGCTTCCAGCAAATTCTTTCAGACTATCGTTGTCGTCTGGCGAAAA
Organism: Acinetobacter vivianii; assembly: GCF_014635885.1. GTDB lineage: Bacteria > Pseudomonadota > Gammaproteobacteria > Pseudomonadales > Moraxellaceae > Acinetobacter > Acinetobacter vivianii. Next base: position 54,289 of record NZ_BMDR01000006.1, on the reverse strand, counting down.
AGCTTTTGGCCAATACCAGTGAAAGTGTGGAACGTATTGTGTATTTAACTGGTTTTTCTGAACCAAGTACTTTCTATCGTGCTTTTAAGCGCTGGACCAATGAAACGCCTGTTGAATATCGTAAGCGTAAACAGCGTTAATTGATTTCAAATGAAACAAGCCTGGTCAAATTGATCAGGCTTTTTTTATGTACTTAGTAGAGTGCATTATTCAGGTAAGTTAAGCCATTGCGGCCCTAAAGGCATCTTCGGTAATTCAAACTCATCTGGATAATAGGCCTGAATAAAATAGAGACCATCGGAAGGGGCGGTAATACCAGCAGCGGTACGGTCTTCTGCTGCAAACATGGTATCGATATGGTCGATGTCATACATGCCTTGACCGATTTCAAGCAGGCAACCCATGATGTTGCGTACCATGTGATGTAAGAAACCATCTGCCTGAATATCTAAAACTAAATAACGGCCATGCTCAAACAAGCGGCAATGTTTTACATGACGCACAGGTTGATTCGACTGACACGCCGCAGCACGGAAGGTTTCGAAATTATGCGTTCCTTCAAACTTGGATGCAGCCGCAATCATTTTCTGGACATCAAGTGTTTGATAGAGATGCGTGACTTGCTTGTATAGCAACGCAGGGCGAGTAGGGGCGTTATACACCACATAACGATAACGACGCGCTACTGCCTTAAAACGGGCATGGAAATTTTCATCCATGCATTTAATCCACTGAATGGAAATATCTTTGGGAAGTTGACTGTTGGCACCACGAATCCAGCCAAGTTCTGGACGGATCGCTTCGGTATCAAAATGCGCCACCATATTGGTTGCATGCACCCCTGCATCGGTACGACCCGCGCCATGTAACACGATGGGTTCATTGGCAATGGTACTCAACACTTTTTCTACGGTTTCCTGAACAGTGATCACGCCAGCCTGTTGGGTTTGCCAACCACGGTATTGAGTACCGCAAAATTCAATACCAATTGCATAACGTTGCATGTTCTAACCTCAATATTAGTGTTGATGCCAATGTTCGAACCATTGTTCGTGGGTCGGGTATTTTAAATACATTTGCAGGGCTTTTGCATATAAATCGGCATGGCTATGGCAATCATTGACCAAAACTTTGGCAGATTGAATCCATGAGCTGACTGCATAACGCTGATCCAACTGTCCGAAGGTGACCTGTGTACTAATAATTGGCAGACATTGCTTCTGATAAAAAGCGTCAAATAACGCAAGAATTTCATCATTGACGGCAATATTGCCTGTTCCGAAACCTTGTAAAACCAGAAAGTCAGGTGGAGCAGCCACAAGATTTTTTAACTGCATGATGAGCTGCTCTTTTGCAATCGGCTGTAACATCAGATTGAGCATGCTCAGTTGTGCTGCTTTTTCGATATGCTCATTGTGGATGACAAAAGGATCAGCCGTGGTCTTACAACTTTGCTCAGCCTTGATCCCGACAAATGCATCCAGCTCAGTTGTATGTGCTTTTAGCGTGGTTTGGGCATGGAAAATTTGTTGATGAAAGGCCAGATAAACACCGCTTGCTAAGCTCAATACCTGCTCTAGGGCCAGATATAAGTTACCGATTGCATCGGTAAACTCGCGTGTGTCATTGCCCTCAATATTCAGTAATGGATATTGGCTGCCCGTAATAATCGCATGGCAAGAATGGCCTAAGAATCGTGCCAGTGTAGCAGCAGCATAACTGAGCGTATCCGTACCGTGAATAATCACAAAATGCTGGAAGCCATTCAGTTGTAGTTGCTGGATTTGTTGGACCAGTTTGAGCCAATCGGTTGCAGTACAGGCACTGCTGTCTTTAATACTGGGTGCAGCGAAGCATTCGACCTGTAAATGTGGTGGGATCACCTTGCCAAGTAGTGGTAAAAAGTCCTGTTCTGGCATTGGCATTAACGGTTCGCCAATACAGCCAAAAGTTCCACCCATATAGATTAAAGCGATTTTTTTCATCATAAAAAAAGCAGTCTTAGAGACTGCTTATATTAGACTGATCAAATTCAGGAAGCTATTTTATTCAGTAAAATTTCTGAACGTTGTTGTTGCTCTGGATTGAATGCTGAGGTGTTTTTTAACAATTCACGGGTAGACTCATAGGCGCCCAGTTCAACATATTGTTCAGCCAGTTCTAAATTGAGCTGCGCTTCATTCAGTTGTTGCAAGTCAGGGAATGATTGCACCAGTGGATCATGACTTGCTGAAGTTTGAGATGGTGCTGGAGTAAATTCAACTTTAGGTTCAGCAACAGACGCTGGTGTTACAGCTTCAAATGAAAACTCAGTCTTTTCAATCGAGGTTTTTTCTTCAACCTGCGCTTGAGACGGTTCAAAATTGAAATCAAGGCTCGGTGCTGTTTCTGTACTTTGCTGTTTGGCTTCAGGTTGATTTGCAACAACCTCTAAATCCGCAAAGTTAAAGTCTAATTCTGGCTTGCTGTCTGCAACTTTGGTTTCTTCAGTCTTCGGTGTTGCTGAGTCCAGATTAAAAGAAAACTCAAGTGGTTGCTGTTGTTTTGCTTCAGGTGTTTCAACTGGTGCAGGAGCTGGTTCAACAGTTTCCTTTTGTTCAAATGAAAAGTTGAAATCTAAAGGCTGTACTTCAGGTGCGGGTTCTACTGTTCTGGCTTCTTCCGCAGGAGCCGTATATTCAGATTGTAAATCGTCAAAAGACTGTGCTGCTGGTGTTTGAACTAATGCATCGAAATCTGCGCTATTGTTTTGAGCGACAGGTTCTGTGGTCGTATGCATTTGATGAAAGCTTGCCGAATTAAAATCAATAGAGTCAGGCTGTTTATTCTGTAGATATTCACGATGTTTGATTTCAGCGGCTTGCGCAATATCTTCAAGTTTCAGTGCATGCACATGCTTGATCAGTTGATCAATTGCAAAATCATCTTTCTGTTTAAGATGAATCTCCAGTAAAAAAAGATAAAGCTCATGTTGAGAATTATCTTGTTTTAAAGCCTGATTGATTTGTGCTTCAGCGGCTTGGAAATTGCCACTATGTATTTGCTTTTCAAGCTGTTGGCGAAGGCTTTCAGAAATTGCAGTGCTAACTTGAGGGGCAAGTTCTTGTTCTTCACGAACTAAAGCCGTGCGTGAAGCCGTTTTGGTCGCAGATTTTTTCGGTGTTTTAGCTGTACCTTTCTTTGGTGCAGCATTGGCTTGATTACTTTCACGCTTTTTTAAAAAGATCGCAACCACCAGCACAATGACCAGTAGTACGATGATTATATTTGACATGATCTTTACCCCTTAAAGATTGAGCCGCTTTTATGCAAATTTATGAGAATCTTCTCGTAACCTAGCGTGTTGACTTTTTAGTTTCCTGCTGCACTTTTAACTGATCTTGTAGTTCGGCAAGCCGAGCATTTAACAGCTGAATACGTTGTTCCTTTTGATGCAGTGCCAGTTCTAACTGTGTTACGTTTCTTTGTAATGTAACGGTTTTTTCCCGTGCTGTCATAACTTTTAATGACAAGTCTGCACTGGTTTTTTGTTGTAATGTGTCTTTTTTGGCACTTCCCGTACTTGAATCTTGATTACTTTCAGCGACTAAGGACATTTCTGCCTGTTGTAAGCGATATTTGGCTTTAGCAGCGGCAGGGCGTTGGGTTTGAGCTGCGATTTGATTGATATTCTTATTCTGCTGCGTTGCTGTCGCGCTGAAATTAAAGTTCAAATGTGAACCTTGTCTGAGTCGATTTGCATTGCCTCCAATAAAGGCATGCTCATTTTGTGCCTTGATTTGATGCATCACCTGAGCGACAGGTTGCTGGGTTTGTCCTGCAATACGTTGTGCAATACTCCAGAGGGATTCATTGCGTTGTACAACATGTTGTTGTGCGGTTTCAGCTGATGTCGTTGGCGTATTTTGAACAGGTGCTTTTTTCTTCGCAGGGGCTGAAAGCTCTTTGGCTTGATATTGGGCTTTGGTTATCTCGCCATCTTCAACAGATTTTAATGCCGTATTTTTTAGCTCATTTGCAGGTGGAGCAGTCTCTGTTGCAGGTGTCGCTGCTTGTGCCGTTTGAATATTTTCCTGTTTAATTGCAGGAGCTTCAGTTGCTTTCTCTGCTTTGCTACTTACATTCGATGCTGTTTGTTGGAGTGATGCTGCTACAACAGAAGGTTCTACTTTTGCAGGCACAGCAACGGATATTGCGGCTGCTTCAGGTGCAGAAGATTGCTGTTTCTTTAATGCTGGCGGCAAGGCAAAGGGCGCATTTAATAGCGTTTCCTGTTTAGAGACTGCTTTGGTATTGGTATCTGCAACATTGAAACGGGTACTTTCAGGCAGGTTTAAGGCAATATCTTTTTCACTAACAATAAATTTAGGTGTGAGTGACTTTTCATTATTACTTTTTGCGCTGAGCGGTGGCTTTGCTGCCTGACGCATAGACTGTCGAATATGCTTTAAATGAGAAGCACCACCTTCTTGGATTTTGATAATGATGTTTAGTTCAGCATCCGTCATTGGACGGGAAGAGGTGATCACAATGACACCTTCTCCCTGATTGTTGCGACGTGTAAAAAAGTTCAGGTTTGAAGGGGGCTGATGTGCGGCACCAATCATCAATAAGTCTTCAGGCGTTGCTAGACTCACATCAAATTTCGAGTTGATATCAGCTTGATGGAAACTCATTTCCGCATAAAGTAACTCACCCGGAGCAGACTGAATTTGCAATGGATCAAGTGTAATTGCATAAAGATGTTGCGAAGAAATTATGGTTAAAATGGCAATTTTTAATTTGTTATAAACAGTCATCTCGATCCATGAAAAAGTGATGTTATGGTCAGAAAAAAGTATACATTACCGTGATGTAAATGAATTGTAAATTCTTCATTTTCCATCCACATAAAAAAGCCGATCAAATGTGATCGGCTTTTGATTTTTCGGGATTTTTGCTTAAGCGTTCTTGTATTCAACCAGAATACGAAGCATACGACGCAATGGTTCAGCAGCGCCCCAAAGTAACTGGTCACCAACTGTGAATGCACCTAGATATTCTTTACCCATATTCAGTTTGCGTAAACGGCCCACTGGAACAGTTAAAGTTCCTGTTACTGCAACTGGGGTAAGATCAGTCATTGATGCTTCGCGTGTATTCGGAACCACTTTTGCCCATTGGCTAGAGTTACGAATCATGTCTTCGATCTCGTCCAGCGCCACATCTTTTTTCAATTTCAATGTAATCGCTTGAGAGTGACAACGCATCGCACCGATACGGACACAGTGTCCATCGATTGGAACAATTTGCTGGTTACCGAGGATCTTGTTGGTTTCAACCTGACCTTTCCATTCTTCTTTTGATTGACCACTTTCGAGCTGTTTGTCGATATATGGAATCAATGAACCTGCCAATGGCACGCCGAAGTTTGCTTTCGGGAAACCTTCGCCACGTTGCAAGTCTGCAATTTGACGATCAATATCAAGAATCGCAGATTTAGGGTCATCCAGTAAGTCTTTGGTATTGTTATACAGATAGCCCATACCTGTGATCAGTTCACGCATGTTTTGCGCGCCTGCACCCGATGCTGCCTGATAAGTCATTGATGTAGCCCACTCAACCAGATTGTTCTGGAATAATGAACCCAAGCCCATCAACATCAGTGAAACAGTACAGTTACCGCCAACAAATGTTTTAGTGCCATTCACTAAACCATCTTTGATTACGTTCAAGTTCACTGGATCAAGTACGATGATTGCATCATCCGCCATACGCAAGGTAGAAGCTGCATCAATCCAGTAGCCATCCCAACCTTCAGCTTTGAGTTTCGGGAAAACTTCAGATGTGTAATCACCACCTTGACAGGTTAAAATGACATCCATTTGCTTCAGACTCTTAATGTCCGTTGCATCCATAAGTGCTGGGGCAGTCTTACCACCAAATGCAGGCGCTTCACCACCTGCATTACTGGTAGAGAAATAGAATGGCTCAATATGAGCAAAATCATTCTCTTCAACCATACGTTGCATAAGGACAGAACCAACCATCCCACGCCAACCGACCAGACCTACTTTCATGTCATTGTGCCTCGGTATGTAAAAAAATTAAAAGGGGTTTGAGTGTATCAAAAGCGTCCACAACTGCAAGCGTTACCTCACTAAAACAGTCTGTTTATTGAGTGGAATATCTTGTTTATATTAGATAGAAAATTGATAAAGCTACAGCTTTATTGTAAATCTATGCTATCCCAAAGAGAAAAATGAACATGATGTGGATTCAGATTTGCGCAGCAGTGGTGATATGGCTTTCATTTTGGTCTTTGATCCCTCGAGATGAGTGGTGGTTTCGGGGGGCGGATTTTCCCAGATTACAAATTTTGGCATTGGGGATTTTGACCGCTTGTGTAATGTTATTTGGTGTATCGGACTGGACTTTGAGCACGGAGCTGTTTTTTCTTGGTTTAATGGCTGCGATTGCCTATCAGCTCAAAATGGTTTTGCCCTATACGCCATTATGGAAAAAGCAGGTTCAAAAAGTAAAGAAGGCGCAGTTAAAACCTGAACAGCAAGTTTCATTACTGGTTGCGAATGTACTGACTCCAAACGATAAATATCATCTTTTGCTAGCGCATATTGAAAATCTAAAACCTGATGTGGTGCTGACCCTTGAGTCGGATGCTGCATGGCAACACGCGCTGAGCAAAATCGAAGCAGATTATCCTTTCCGTGTGCCTGTGCCTTTAGACAATCTATATGGAATGCATCTGTATAGTCGTTTGCCGTTAAATGATACCGAAGTGAAATTTATCTTAAGTGACGAGATTCCTTCGATTCACACTTGTCTGACGTTAGCGTCGGGTGTGCAGGTCAAGTTGTACTGTTTACATCCTAAACCTCCGAGTCCAACTGAGGCCAAAGACTCAACTTTAAGAGATGCCGAACTCTTGATTGTGGGTGACCAAATTAAAGACCTAGATCAGAGCTGTATCGTGATGGGAGATCTGAATGATGTGGCATGGTCGAGAACAACCCGCCTATTCCAGCGTATTAGTGGCTTGCTTGACCCACGGGTTGGGCGCTATTTCATGAATACTTTCCATGCTGATTATCCTTTACTGCGCTGGTCACTGGATCATCTGTTTCATAGTACGGATTTTGGTTTAGTCAAAATGAAACGCTTGTCGCATATTGGTTCAGATCATTTTCCGATTTATGTGGTGTTACAAACAGATCGTCTATTTGAACAACAGCAGGAATCACTGGAACAGACAGCCGAAGATGAACAGGAGGCTCAAAAGGCGATACAGGAAGGCATAGAGAAGGCTGAGGAAGAGGAGAAAGAGGTCATTGATCCTTTGGCTCAACCTCATAAATAGTGGGTTGTATAAGATTAAATTACGTGTTTTATTTAGATTTCAGTGATTTGAGGAATTGCGTGATTTTAAACTTTAGCTAATTAATGTACGTTATTTCGTACATAGATTTAAGTTTGTAACGAATAGTCCTACAGCCGCAAAAGATTTATTCTAAATACATCAGCACAAGGACGCAGGAATGGATTTCCGATTAAGGATAAGCAGCGCTGAGATGGAACAGTCATCATGGATATGATGCATGCGATGGACGCAAGATAATAAAAATAACGTGAAAGCACAACCTCATTTGCCCGAGTTTTGCAGGATGCAGGACTCGGGTTTTAATTTTTTCATGACCAGCATTATTCTGGCTTCTCACCGACAGGTAGTTCAGGAACCGTGATCGGTGGTTCTATAATTTTAGGCTCTTTAGGAATACGTTTCTTATAAATAGGCACAGTGATTTGGGCTGCGTCACATTTTTCCCATGCTGTCCCGATACTAGGCAAGTCAGTACGATAAAAAGCTTTATAGTTTACGATTAAGGGAAGTTCAGTCTCCGCAAAGCTGAGATCGAGCTCATAAGTCCGTGTTTCATAAGGGCGCAATACTTGTATTTCATCTTGATCTGTAGCGCATCTTAATGATTGTCCATGAAACATGATAGTTTCACCGATTTGGAACTCAATCGGACGGCACAGCGGTACGAGCTGATAAACATAATTTGGGGTGGTGTTGCTAATTTCAATTTGCAGGGATGATGTGGCTAAGCTCTGAAGGGAGTTTACAGCTAAAGGTTGTTTGGTTTCAGCATCGATAAAACGCATGCTGCGTTGCATCCCCATACAGCTGCTTTGGGTCTCTTGCGGGATTACGACGACATATTCATAAAATTCACCTTTATCTCCCGTAGAGGGATGCGAGCCTCCACCATTTCCCCCACCAGGTAAGGGTTTCTGGGTACCAGAACCACTGCCTCCCAAGCTGACATTGGCAGCAGAAAAATTTTCTCCACAGGCGGTTAAAGCAATCGCTGAAACTAAAATAATGCTTGGGAAAAGTATTGTTTTCATTTTTATTTATCCTTAAATATATAAGGCACTTGTAGTTTTATCTGTGTATCGTACTGATAGACCCCAAATCGAAATTGATAAGTTGCATCTGCTTTGTTCTGGTCTTGTTCGCAATGATGAATGGCAGCATTTAATAATTGTTTTGCCATATTTTGCCAAAGTTCGATACTAAGTTGTCGAAGTGCCTCAACCGACTGCGGTGTTAATTTCTCGGCATGGACTGCCTGTTCGAGATGAGTAAAAGGTTTTTCGCTAATAAAGTTATCAATTCCAGCTGCCAGATGATCTGTGAGGTTGGCAGAAAATAGGGCCTTACTTTCCTGCATTTGATTATCTGGTGTAAAGCTATTTTGCTGCAAGATAACCTGTTGTCCTTGTTGTTCAACCACGCCTAAACGTTGTAATTCAAATAGAATTGAACGGGGATGTTTTTCTGTCGAGATGTGTTTCACCAAAGCTTCAAAACTGTTTTCTTCACCAGAAACTGGAATCTGATGAGGAAGATCCAGTGCAATCCAGCGTGCAATGACACGTGCAGGAACACTAATGGCAAAGTTGGGAGTGTCGATCGTAGTTTGAGTGGCCTGTTGCCGAAAAGCACTGACATCTTTACGGTGTAATCCTGATAATAAACTCACGGCTGAATCTGTTTTATTTTGTTGAATCCGATCTAATTCTGAGAGTGCCTGTTCATAAAAAATTGGCTTCAATGCAGCAACAAAGTCGGTATAACCTACGCCAGAATGAATCAACCAGCGCGCAATGTGCTGCATCATTGGAAAAATACTTTCCAAGGTTGTTTCTGCTTCTTGAGCAATAACACCTTGCGTATCATTCGCTTTTAATTCGTTTTCGGTCATGACCTGATTTGTTGGTTTTACCATTAAAGCACCTGAAGAGTTAAAGCATGATTAATTATGGGGTGATCTGATTTTAACAATAGTTGGTTGTTGGAAATGATTCAGCACCGCCATTGTCGATATTAAAATGAGTAAATGAAACACTCATGGAAATATCCAGACTTTCGACACAATGCCACCAGCCGAGAGGAATAAATAAAGCATCACCCGGTTCGAGAATACATTCGATTTTGCTGCTCAGTGCAAAGTCTGGAAATGATTTTGCTATATCTATTTGATAAGGATCAGCAATTTTGCTAAAAACTGCGACATCATTATATAAATTTGGCACTTGTAGTGCGGGAATTAAGGTGACCTTTTTACGTCCATAGATTTGAACAAGGATGTTATTGGTCAAGTCATGATGCAGTGGCGTAAAGGCACCTTTCGGTCCAAACCAGATAAAGCTGCGATCATAGACCTGTGTATGATCTGTATAGCCATGAAAATGATCAATATCTTGAAATAATGTGGCTAAACTTGTCTGACTGGCTTTGGCATTATTTGCCGTCATATAAAAATTATTAGAGTGAGGAGTTTGTTCAATTAACTCGACAAACTCACTCATCAGCATCTTGGTTTTATGTTGAATCGAGTTGCGTTCAAACATTGGATCTTGTTCACGATTGAACTGCACCTCAACTTCCTGATTCCCGACTATTTTTTTGAAATATTGAGGTGACCATTTCTGTAAGGCAGGCCAATGGGCGACTGAATCTGTGAGAATGACAGGTAAATTTCGACTGTAATATTGTTGAATAAATTGCTCGAATGAGGGGAGTGTGATCCGGCTAATATGCTGATATTGGGGATTCAAGCGGGCAAAATAATCGAGAGTATTGAGCAACCAGTTTCTTTTCCGCACTAAAAAGTGCTGTTCTTGGGCGATTTGAAAATAAGGATGTTGTTTTAGCTGAGCCAATTCTAGTGTGATATCAATTTCACTTAAGCCTTGTTGTTGCAACGTTTGATAAATATAGGCCTGATCTGTTCCATTCAAAACGGCCTGCGCAAGCCATTTTTGCTGTTGTTGATTGAACGTAATGCTGAGCTGCACCTGTTTTTCTAGTGCAGTTTGTTCTTGTTGATGATCGTGCTGTGGTTCTAGCGGTACTTGAGCTGCGAAGTTTTGATCAAGATCAATTAAGCCTTCACGTAGCAAAATATTGACTAAATCAGTGGGACGACAGCCACGTTCTAAATTTTCTTCTAGCCAGATCTGCCATTCCTTTGGTAAGGCACTGAATTGTCTGGCTAAGTTCTCTTGTGCATCCATACATTCTGACCATGAGTAAAAATATTTTTGACCTTTCGTTATTAATTTACGCAGAAATATATTTGCACTCAAGCATAAAAGTGTTAAATTTTCACACGTAATTTATGTGAAAAAATCACACAGAGGGTAAAATAATGAAAAAAATATGGACACAACTGGCATTAAGCGTGACATGTGCTGTACTGGTCGGGTGTGGCTCGGATAATGATTCTGATTCCAAACCAACACCTACACCTACTCCAACGCCTACGCCGACTCCGACACCGACCCCAGTCGTGGCCGATCGCTTTGTCGGTTCTTGGTTAGGCGGCTTTTGCCATGAAGGGGCACGAACAAACTTAACTGTGTATAAGACTTCAGATAACAGCGTTCGTTTTACCGAAGAAACGCGTCAATTTGAAAAAGAAGATTGCACAGGCGCCATTATTAAAAATTATGCGGTTGCTTCTGATGATGCGTTGATTACTGACATTTTGCCAACTGAAACCAGTGGGACCACGACGGCAAATCGGGTGAAATATAGTGATCGATATCGCACGGGAAGTGCATGGGCCTATGCCTTTAAAGGAGATGGGATGTGTGAGGTGAATGAAAAAGCGAATATTAAAGATATTCAAGCTTATATGGATGCTATTGATCCATCGAAGACAGTAACTTGCTATACCCGTACCAATGTAGATGGTTATAGCCTATTGAAACCGACTGTAAAAAATGCAACTGCAAGTTATCGCTTGTTAGATAACCAAACCTCCTTTGAGAATTTTCTGGCGCAAGTCAATGAGCAGGGGCGTCAGGGCTTTGCTTTAGCTAGTAATTCTCTGGATGTAAAAAAAGCCAATAGTGCTTTCCCAGAACCTAAAAACTTATATGTGAAAAATAATACTTCGACGGATACTTACAGCTATAAAATTGTTGATGTCAAAACTAATGTGGTTATCAACATTTATCTGTTTTGGTTGGCTGAGATTAAAAAACAAGGTAAAGCTGGCTTTGCGTATAAGTCATCATTGGGTGAGTCACCAAGCTATACTTATAAATATTTATTTGTTAAAAATGATAAAAAACCAGCAACTTATAGTTATGACAACCGCTTCTTAACCGATACCAGTCGCGCTAATATTCTGGCAACATTTAATGAGCTGGGGGCACAGGGTTGTAAGTTAATTTTTGCTGGTAGTACTTTTACCAATAACGGCACAACCGATGGCACATTTTATGTGCCAACCTGTGTGAACAGTAGTACCCATAATGGAACCTATGCATATCGCTATTTCGAAATGCCAGAAACAGAAGCAGGATTCTATGATGATAATCCAACCAAACTAGACCTGTTACTCAAACAGCAGGCTGCGGAAGGCTATCACCTGATTGATAAGGGCAATGCACTTGGATTCTTTAATACCCAAGGCTATTTATTTGAACGTGATAGTACGAGCACAGCCAATATTGAATCGAAGGTCTTTAAAGAAGATGCGATTCACAAACTAGACCTACCAAGTGAGGTTCAAAACCGCTTACAAGATCAGGGTAATTTAGGCTGGTTTATTAATGTGAAATTAGGATCGGTTTATAGCAATAATCCAACTTATTATGATTTAAGCTCAGGCGTGATTTTCCCGAACTAATATTTATCTTTTCCTCATTGAAAAAAGAGCCGATTCATTACAATGGATCGGCTCTTTGCGTATCAATAGATTTTTTCGTAGCCTTCGGCTCTAGTTTTAAAACGGCGGTGGAACCACATCCATTGCGTCGGTGCGATACGTAATTGCGCTTCAATAATCTGATTCACTCGGATCGCATCACTCACTTCATCTTCGCTTGGCATGTTGTCCACAATCGGTTCAATCAGGACTTTGTATTGCGGATTACGCACATCTCCGTACCGATAGAAATACAACGGAATCGCGACAGCCTTCGAGATTTTTAATAAACGACGATGTGCCGTGACCGTTGCTGCAGGGACACCAAAGAAAGGGGCCATCACACCTTGTTTGAGACCGAAATCCTGATCAGGGCTATACCAGATTGCACCACCGTCTTTTAGGCGACGAATCAAACCACGCATATCATCATGATCAATCTGGTGCTGATAAATGGTTGCACGGCAACGATAAATCAGCATATCCAGCATCGGATTATTCTGCGGTCGATACACCACATCTGGCTCGAAATACTGGGCGCAGATATAACCGCCCGCATCTAGCAAGGTACTATGTGTGCCGAGTAATAAGATGCCTTTGCCTTGAGCCTTGGCCTCATGAATATGTTCTAGGCCTTCAATGCTGTGACGATCTTTAAACCATTGTGGGCAATACCATGCATTCAGGGTTTCAAAAACACCCAGCATCATATCGACAAAAACTTGTTTTGCTTGGGCTTCGACTTCCGCTGGTGACCATTCTGGAAAACACAGTTCCAGATTTTGAAGTGTGGTTTTTCGGCGTGACTTGAGCAGATGCCAGAATAATCCTGCTAAGCCATGTGCCAAGCGCCACTGAATTGCCCATGGGAGAATGGCCAATAACATAAGAAAAAAAATGGCGATCCAAATTTTCCAATATTTGGGTAATAGAAATTCCCATTGAAATTCGCCAGGTATATAAGACTGCTTTTGACTCATAAACTTAGTAGAGTGAATAATGTTGAATTTTGGAGCAGTGTAACATGAAGTGAGCCTGAGAATATGCCAACACGCTTTTGTTCGGTTGCTACTCGGCGGAAATTGAATGAGAAATTTTTTGCTTCTACTTTAGCTGTAATACAATGCAGATCACACCAGACTCAATCCAGATTGAGTTGAGGATCAATAAAACAAAAAAGGGAAGGGATGATGAATATTCAGGAAATATCACAAGGGAAGAAAATCGACGCTCAGGAAATGATCGAGTTTTATGATCAATTGGATGAGGTTGACTGTCCATTTATGTATGGTCGCTGGAAAGGATTTGAGGTGGTAACAGGTCATCCGATGAATGGTCTATTGGAGCAGGCAAACTGGTATGGGAAATTATTTATTGATCAGGAAACGGTATATCCGTTAGTGCTCCTCAATGCGAAGAAGACAGCGTTATTTTTCCTTGATCCGAAATGGTTGCCTCTAAATCTCGATTTTAGCTTTTTGAAAAATAACAGTAAGTATCTGGCTGGTGGTTTGAAACTATTAAAAACCAAAGACAGTAAAGCCCGCTTAAGAATGACTGAGTTTCGGGGAAAAATATCTGCGACGATGATTTACGATGAAAAGCCCATTCATGATGTGTTTCGAAAAATAGATGAAAATACCGTATTGGGCTGGATGGATTTAAAACAGCAAGCCCAGCCCTATTTTTTTATTCTGCAACGCGATCATCAAAGTTCGCTTGGCTTTGAATAAACTAACTCTCTGCGAGGATTTATCTGTTGCGAATTGGAACTTAGATCAAGTTGTGCGTACACTTTTAAATCTAAAAGATAAAGCGCATGCTTTTTGTCGATAGATCAATCATTATTTCGATCAGGAGATTATGGTGAAAACGATAAACATCATTCAGGGAGATATTACTCAGATTATGGCCGATGCAATTGTGAATGCTGCGAACACCTCGTTACTCGGTGGAGGCGGTGTAGATGGCGCAATTCACCGAAAAGGCGGCGCAGCGATTTTGGTAGATTGTCAAAAAATAAGAGCAAAACAGGGTGGTTGTGCTGTTGGTGAGGCGGTGGTGACGACGGCTGGAAATTTGCCTGCGAAATATGTCATTCATACCGTTGGACCCACTTGGGCCGATGGACAGCACGATGAAGTTTTATTATTGGAAAATGCTTATCGCAACAGCTTTAAACTGGCTGAAAATTTGAAACTACAAAGTGTGGCATTTCCGAATATTTCTACAGGAATTTATCGTTTTCCTAAACAGCTTGCTGCTCAAATTGCGTTAAAAACAATTGCTGAGCAATTAAAACAGAGTCAGTTTATAACGGAAGTCATTTTTGTATGTTTTGATGATGAGAATTTTAATATTTATCAGTCATTAAAAGATAATTTTAAGATTTAATCTTCGATTTGATTTTGAATAGAGCATCTATCCTCAAGAGATAGATGCTCATAGAGGATTTAATTACCTTTGCTTAGATTTTCTAGCTCATCCCAGCGCTCTAACTTTTCTAGCAATAATTCGTCAATTTCTGCGAGACGTTGGCTGGCTTGAGTCGCTGCATTGGCATCGCTGACAAACCATGAACCATCAGCCAGTTTCGCTGATAATGTGGCTTGTTCAGTTTCCAATGCTTCAATTTCAGCAGGCAGCTGTTCAAGTGCACGCTGATCTTTATAGCTCAGCTTCACTTTTTTGGGTGCAGGAGCGAGTGCAGCTGCGGCAGCCGCTTCAGCTTTTGCCTGCGCTTTTTTGACATCACTTTTTTGATCAACGACTTTCTGGTCTGGGCGTTGTTCTAGATAGTCCTGATAGCCACCGATGTATTCATCAATATTCCCTTTGCCATCAAACACCCACGTTGAGGTCACAACGTTATCCATAAAGGCACGGTCATGCGAGATGAGCAGCAAGGTCCCTTTGTATTCAGATAACATTTCTTCAAGCAACTCAAGCGTCACCATATCCAAGTCATTGGTTGGCTCATCCATTACAATCAGGTTCGATGGCTTAAGTAACAATTTTGCGAGAAGAATACGATTTCGTTCACCGCCAGAAAGCGCTTTTACTGGTGTACGCGCACGTTCTGGAGAGAATAAAAAGTCTTGTAAATAGCTATAGATATGACGGCGGTTACCATTCACATCGACAAAGTCTGAGCCTTCTGAAACGTTCGCCATTACGGTCTTTTCAAGATCGAGCGCATTACGTAACTGGTCAAAATAGGCGATTTCAAGTTGTGTACCAGTCTTGACTGAACCGCCATGCTCGATTTCGCCCAGAATAGCTTTGATCAAGGTAGTTTTACCGACACCGTTGTCACCGACCAAACCGATACGGTCACCACGCAGCACGATTGCAGAGAAATCTTTAATCAGTACTTTGCTGTCGTAGCTCACGCTTAAGTTTTCAATTTCAAACACCAGCTTACCAGAGCGATTCGCCTCTTGGGTTGCCATGCTGACCTTGCCTTGTTGTGAACGACGCGCCTTAGACTGTTCACGCAAGTCTTTCAAGGCACGGACACGACCTTCGTTACGGGTACGACGTGCTTTAATACCTTGACGAATCCATGCTTCTTCTTCAGCTAACTTTTTATCAAATAAAGCATTTTGCTTTTCTTCTGCTTCCATTTGCTGTGCTTTGAGATCGAGATAACGTGAATAGTTACCTTCGTAGCTACGCAAAATACCACGATCTAGCTCGACAATACGGGTTGCGATGCTGTCAACAAATGAACGGTCATGTGAGATGAACAGCAGGGTCAGGTTATTCTGATCCAGTAAGAATTTTTCGAGCCATTCGATACTTTCAACATCGAGATGGTTAGTTGGTTCGTCCAGTAACAGGACATCGGGTTGAGTCAGTAACGCACGCGCCAATAATACACGACGTTTACGTCCGCCTGATAAATCTGCCAGATCTGCATTCGGATCAAGTCCCATTTTACTGAGAATTGAGTTGACCTTATTTTCGAGTGCCCAACCGTCCAGTTGATCGAGTTTGTGCTGAAGCATGCCCATACGGTCACAGGCTTCCATATCGCCCAGCACGCAAGCATCGCTGGCTTCATGATATTCTTTTAAGACATTGGCTGCTTCGCCTGCACCTTCGGCAACAATATCAGCAACTTTACCAGAGTCCATTGGGACATCTTGGGCTAACATTGAAACAGTTAAACCGTTTTGAATGGAAACTTCGCCGTTATCAGGCAACAGGCTTCCCTCAATCAGTTTTAATAAAGTAGACTTACCTTCGCCATTACGACCAATTAAACAGACTCGTTCGCCACGTTCCAGGTTAAAGTTCGCGCCGTCGAGTAAGGCAGGTCCGCCAAATGCGAGATGGACATCCCTTAAAGTAATATAGGCCATAATGTTTCCTAAAAGTTCAGATGAGGTCTGAAATGACTAAACCACAAAATTTTGATGATCACGCGTCATTTTCCGCACCCATTGAAGATTTGCAAGTCCGAATTGCATTTTTAGATGATTTAGTTGAACAATTAAATCAACAACTGGCAATTCAGACGCAAGAAATTGCCGATTTAAAAAAACAGATGCAACTTTTATATCGTCGGGTTGAATCTTCTGATTTATCGGAAGGTATTGCAGCTTTTGATCCTGTGAATGATAAACCGCCGCATTATTAAGCTATTCGCCACGATAAAATAAGTCATTCATATTTACAGTCAAAACTGAGTCATGTATTTATTGTATATTTCCGACATCAATCATATTTTAAACTTGAGAATAATAAGGTTTGATGACTGCGATATATTCAAGTTTGAATGATAAATCAATGTCCTGAATATAGACTGTAAGGAAAACTTGCCTTTTTGATTCAACTTATGTAACGCTAGTAAAAGGATGTTTTGGGCAACTTTATGAGTAATATTGGAATTTGGATCACAGTTGCGATTGTACTGTTTGTACTTGGCTCGATTTTTGGCTTACGTGTTAGTCCACGAGAAAAAGCATTGGGCATGATGCGTGATCAGGCACGAAAAATGGGCTTGCATCCACGTTTAATCGCAGCGCCAGAATGGACAAAAATTCCAATGGCATCGGAAAAGCGTGCCAGTATGGTGGCCTATTATAGTGTCCTGATTCCAGATGCCCGTTTGCCGCTTATGCGTGCACGAGTGGTAGATGGCAAGCTTCAGGTGGTGCAAGGTGATCAGAAATTTAATGATTTAACCATTGCATTAAAAGGAGTTTATGCTATTGATATGCAGGCAAACTGTGTTGGGCTATATTGGGATGAAGAAACTGACTTAAAAGCCACACAGCTTGAACAGATAAAAACTTATTTACATGAATTAGCTCATCGCTAATTTATTGATTGAACACAGGAAAAACGATTTATTATGGCGAAAACTCCACGCTCTGCTTCAGAAAGCACAGCAGCTTCCGCATCTGCTGCAAAGAAACGTGCCTTAGTGATTGTGGAGTCGCCTGCAAAAGCGAAAACAATTAATAAATATTTAGGTTCACAGTTTGTAGTGAAGTCATCGGTCGGTCATGTACGTGATTTACCGACAGGAGGCGGAGCGAAGTCTACTGAAAAGAAGCCTGCAACGCGTGTCAAACTGACTGACCAGCAAAAAGCGGAAAAAGCCCAATCTGCACTGATTAACCGTATGGGTGTTGATCCAGAACATGACTGGATTGCCCATTATGAAGTGCTGCCTGGCAAAGAACATGTGGTTGCCGAACTGAAAAAACTCGCCAAAGATGCCGATGCAATCTATCTCGCAACGGATTTGGATAGAGAAGGGGAAGCGATTGCTTGGCATTTAAGAGAAGTGATTGGTGGGGATGACAGTCGTTACCACCGTGTGGTCTTTAACGAGATTACTAAAAATGCCATTCAGGAAGCGTTTAAACAGCCAACACGCCTCGATTTAAACCGTGTTAATGCGCAACAGGCACGTCGTTTCCTTGACCGTGTCGTGGGCTTTATGGTTTCACCATTGCTGTGGGAAAAAATTGCCCGTGGATTATCGGCAGGCCGTGTGCAATCGGTTGCGGTAAAACTGGTGGTCGAGCGTGAACGTGAAATCCGTGCCTTTATCCCAGAAGAATACTGGCAAGTTTTTGCAGATACCTTGTCGAAGAAAGATGACATTCGTCTTGAAGCGGTTAAACAAGCCGGTAAGACGCTTAAACTCAAGAATAAAGCTGAAACTGATGCGCTATTAAGCGTATTAAAAGATGCTGAATATAAAGTTGCATTACGTGAAGATAAGCCGACCAAGGTTAATCCAAGTGCACCGTATATCACGTCGACTCTTCAGCAAGCAGCAAGTACCCGTCTAGGTTTCTCTGTGAAGAAAACCATGATGTTGGCGCAGCGTTTGTATGAAGGTGGTTTTATTACCTATATGCGTACTGACTCAACCTTCTTGAGTGATGATGCAGTGAATATGGTACGTAATCATATTCAACAAAATTTTGGTGAAAAATATGTTCCTGCTAAGCCAAATCGTTATGGCAATAAAGCAGGTGCGCAAGAAGCCCATGAAGCGATTCGTCCATCAGATGTTGGATTGACGGGTGATAAACTTGCAGGCGTTGAGCGTGATGCTCAGCGTTTATATGATTTGATCTGGCGTCAATTTGTCGCTTGTCAAATGACACCAGCAGAATATTTATCTTCAACGTTGACTGTTGAAGCGTCAAATGTTGAGTTAAAGGCAAAAGGCCGTACTTTAGTCTTTGATGGTTTTACCCGTGTTCGTGGTGCCAACAAATCAGATGATGATGTGTTACTGCCAGCAGTGAAAGTCGGCGAAGTCCTCAAGTTAGAAAAGCTTGATCCAAGCCAGCACTTTACCAAACCACCTGCACGTTTTACCGAAGCATCTCTCGTAAAAGAACTTGAGAAAAAAGGGATTGGTCGTCCATCAACCTATGCTGCAATTATCTCAACGATTCAAGAACGTGGTTATGTGAAACTGGAGAACCGTCGTCTCTTTGCTGAGAAGATGGGGGAGATCGTGACAGATCGTCTGGATGAAAGTTTTAATAACCTGATGAATTATGCTTTCACTGCAGATTTAGAAGGTCAGTTAGACCGTGTGGCGACAGGTGAGCGTAACTGGAAAGAGTTGCTGGATACATTCTATGGCGACTTTAAAAAGCGTTTGACCAATGCACAAGGCGAAAGCGGCATGCGCCGTAACCAGCCTGTCGAAGTACCCGATGTCCCTTGTCCTGAATGTGCGCGTCCAATGCAGGTACGTACAGGAACAACAGGCGTATTCTTGGGATGTTCAGGTTATAACCTGCCTCCGAAAGAGCGTTGTAAGGGTACACTGAACCTAACCCCAGTTGAGTCTTTAGCTGCATTATCTGATGATGATGGTGCTGAAACAGCCGATTTGATGTCGAAACATCGTTGTCCTAAATGCGGTACTGCAATGGACAGCTATGTGGTTGATGGTGGTCGTAAATTGCATGTCTGTGGTAATAACCCTGATTGTGATGGCTACGAAGTCGAAGAAGGTGAATTCAAGATCAAGGGTTATGATGGCCCAACCATTCCATGTGATAAATGTGATGGTGAAATGCAGTTAAAAACAGGCCGTTTTGGTCCATATTTCGCCTGCTCAAGCTGTGATAATACCCGTAAAGTGTTGAAGAGTGGTCAGCCTGCGCCACCGCGTGTTGATCCGATCAAGATGGAACACCTGCGCTCAACCAAGCATGATGATTTCTTTGTATTGCGTGACGGTGCTGCTGGCTTATTCCTGGCTGCAAGTAAATTCCCGAAAATTCGTGAAACACGTGCGCCAAAAGTGGCTGAGTTACGTAGCGTTGCGGAACAACTTGATCCGAAATATCAATTCTTGCTGCAAGCGCCAGATGTTGATCCTGAAGGTAATCCAACCGTGGTGAAATTTAGTCGTAAGAACCAGTCACAATACGTAGGTTCTGAAACGGCAGAAGGCAAACAAACCAAGTGGAGTCTGGTTTTCCAAGACGGAAAATGGGTTGAAGCTTAAACATTCAGATTTAAAAAAATGCTAGCACTTGCTAGCATTTTTTATAGCATTAAGAAAAACAAGAAATATATTTTTATTGGGGAAATGAGATGTGGAAAAATATTCGGGTCGCGATTTTGCTGGTCGTGTTGCTGGTGGTCGCCGTAAATGCCTATCGTGATCAAAATCAGAACTGGAATCAACCGATTCATATTTTATTGCATCCGATTAATGCCGATGGTTTAGCGACTACACAGCAGTATATTCAACAATTACAGCAAGATGACTTTGCTGAGGTAAAACAGTATTTAGAGAAAAATAGCCAGCAGTATCGCGGGCAAAGCAGCTATTTCATGGTTCAGATTGGACGTGAGTTACAGCAAATACCCCCAAAGATGTCTGAACAGCCGAGTATCTTGAACAATATCTTGTGGAGCCTAAAGTTTAGATTCTATGCATGGAAACAGCATCAGTCGGTGGATGGCTCTCCGAGTTTGACCTTATATCTGAATTTCTATGATCCCAAGCAGAGCAGGGAACTGAAACATTCGACTGCGCTGGAACGTGGGCGGATTGGCTCGGTGAACTTATTTGCCTCATCCAAACAGGCCGCACAGAATAATGTCGTGTTGGTGCATGAGTTACTACACGGGTTTGGCGCGACGGACAAATATAATTTGAGTAATGGCGAGCCTATTTTCCCCATCGGTTATGCCCAAGCAGATCGGCAACCTTTATATCCTCAGACTGAAGCAGAAATTATGGGAGGAAGAATCCCATTGTCTGAACACAAAAGTAAAATGCCAAATGACCTGAATGAAACGGTGATCAGCATTTTAACGGCCAAGGAAGTGGGCTGGGTGAAGTAAATTGTGGATAAGTTCGGATTTATCCATAGCATTCAACAGAACGCTCAAAAATATGAAATAAAACACAAGTTTTCTGACATTCCGTCATTAATTTTCAACATGCCTTATACAGAATTTAGTCCTGAACAGGCCCAATATAGGCTTATAACATTGATGATAAAAGAGTAAATAATGATGAAAACAGTGGGTAACGACCTGATTCGCAATCAGCTACACGCTGATCGTAAATGGTATCTGTTATTGGGCGTTTTATTGGTTATTTTTGGCTTGGTTCTTTTAGCTGCGTTAC
The DNA here is from genome assembly GCF_014635885.1 of Acinetobacter vivianii. Lineage (GTDB taxonomy): Bacteria > Pseudomonadota > Gammaproteobacteria > Pseudomonadales > Moraxellaceae > Acinetobacter > Acinetobacter vivianii. The sequence continues at coordinate 32,923 of NZ_BMDR01000006.1, read as the reverse complement.
CATTCGCCACCTTGTCTGCCGTACTTTTATTTGGCGTATTGATGATGCTAGGCGGCATTTTGCATTTTATTGCCGCATTTACCGTTTTTAAAGGCGGCACGCGCTGGTTGTGGGCATTATTTGGCGTGCTATATCTGGTGGCAGGTTATTTTGCATTTACGACACCTGTGATTACTGCGGTGGTATTAACCAGTTTTCTGGCGATTGCCCTGATTATTGCGGGGATTATCCGCACGGTGAATGCATTTATTCTGAGACCCGTTTCTGGTTGGGGCTGGGTGCTATTTTCAGGCATATTAACTTTACTCACTGGGATTCTGATCCTCTCATCGCCTGATTCACCGTTCTGGGTGCTGGGAATGTTCCTTGCGATTGATATTTTATTTCAAGGCATCAACTATCTGACTTTTGCGGGAGCGATTAAACAATTGCCGCATAGCTCGACCAGCGTATAAGTCATTATTTAGAATTTTGGAGCATGCATATCGCATGCTCTTTTTGTTTTGTAGCAAGAAACATTTGCATGGGTTTAGTCTGTTAAAATATCGATTCGTTTTTAATTGACCGATTGTATGACGCTTGCCAAGCTAATTGATGAACTGAATCCACAACAGAAACAGGCTGCCACCACGACTGCACAAAACTGTCTGGTTCTGGCAGGAGCGGGATGTGGTAAAACCAAAACAATTGTGGCGAGATCGGCATATTTAATTGATCAGGGTTTGCCTGCACAGCAGATCCAGATTCTGACCTTTACCCGTCGGGCAGCAAGTGAAATTGTCACCCGTGTCGAACAGCATATGGGTGCCCAAGCCAAAGGTTTGCGCGCATCCACCTTCCACACCTTTTGCATGTACTTGTTACGTCGTAATCCTCGCGCTTTTGGTCTGACCCAGTTCAGTATTATTGATCGTGATGATCAATTGCTGATGTTCCGTTTATTACGCGGAAAAGATAAGGGCAACGTGTTGCCTAAAGCGGCTGAGTTATGTGATTTGTATTCTTATGCTCGTAATACCAAGACCAAACTTTCAGATGCTTTGTTGGAGCAGTTGCCGCAAGCGGTTGAGTATAAGGCTCAAATTGCGGAACTGATGAAAGCGTATGAGCAACGTAAGCAAGAGCGCAATTTTCTTGATTATGATGACATCTTGTCGATTGTCGCAGTGCATTTGCAAAATTCACCTGAGTTGGTGAAATGGGTCACAGGCTTCTGTTCAGCACTGCTGGTCGACGAAATGCAGGACACCAATCCTTTGCAATGGGCTTTGCTGCAACCTTTGGTCGGCAAGGTGAAACTGTTTTGTGTCGGTGATGATGCACAATCGATTTATGGCTTCCGCGGTGCAGATTTTGAAAATATCCATCATTTTAAGGAACGTGTACCTGATGCCCAAGTGCTGACGCTGGAAATGAATTATCGTTCCACGCAAGGTATTCTGGATTTATCCAATTGGTTGCTGGATCAAAGTCCGATTGAGTATGACAAGCATCTGCAAGCATATCGTGGTAAGGGTTTAAAGCCTCAGTTGCATATCCTGAGCAATGAGTTTGAAGAAGCAAACTGGATTATTCAGGATTTAAACCGACGTCATATACAGGGCGCTGCATGGGCAGAGCATATGGTGCTGTTACGTTCTGGTTTTAGTGGACGTTATCTGGAAGGTGCCTTGATTGCAGCCAATATTCCATACCGTTTTATTGGTGGGGTGAAATTGCTCGAATCGGCACATGTTAAAGATGTATTGAGTCTGCTTCGTGTCAGTGTCAATCCGCAGGATGATCTGGCATGGATGCGTTTTCTGACGCTCTGGGATGGAGTGGGGGATGTTGGTGCCAGCAAGCTAGCTCAGGAACTGATTCAACTGCCCGATATTGAGGCACGTTGCCAGCGTTTAGAGCGTCATGGCAAAGTACCGCAACAGGCCATTCTAATTTTGATGCAGCTGGATGTGTTGCAGCAACATGTCGAAGCCTGCATTGGGCTGGCGCTAGATGCTTTGAATGAACAGCTGGAAAATAATTATAAAACCAAAGACTGGACACGCCGTGTCAAAGATTTTGACTTGGTTAAGCAACTGGCGCGTAAGCACAGTTCACTTGGAGAATTTCTGGAGGAGTATGTACTCGACCCAATTTCCGTCTCGGAAATTGATAAAACGCCAGATCAGGATTTGGTGACGTTGATTACCATCCATTCGGCTAAAGGTGCCGAGCAAAAAGTCTGTTATGTGCCCCATGTCTCTCCAACACAATATCCACATGCACGCGCACAGGGTGATTTTGATGATGTGGAGGAGGAGCGCCGTGTACTATATGTTGCCTTGACGCGTGCTGAAAATGAATTAATTCTGACGAAACAGAATTTAAATTTGTGGGCACATGATCAATATGATGAGTTAGGGCGCAAAATAGAAAGTTATTTTCTGAATGATTTACCTCAACATTTAGTTGAGACGCAGATCCATCGTGATATTCCCCGTGCTTATGGGCAAGCCAGTCGTTCGCGTTCGGCTGCAATCAATTTAGGTTTTGGGATCGATTTCGATTAAACTACCCAGATTCAATTTATTTTTGATTCACCGATTTGATGGTGAATCATGTTTTAGGTTTTAGCATGAAAATTTTAGTTCGTAATTTAGATCGTAGCGTGACCGATGCAGAAGTGCTCGACTTGTTTAAAGCCTATGGCAAAGTCGATTCTTGTGTGGTGGTTAAAGATGCTGAAACAGGAAAATCAAAAGGTTTTGGTTTTGTTGAAATGCCGAATCCACGTGAAGCGGTCAAAGCAGTGAAAGGTTTAAATACCTTGAAAGTAAAAAACTATGGCATCCGTGTGAAAATTGCGGAAGATCAAGCTTAATTCTATATGTTAAAGCAATATACCGCTTTATCGGTTGTTGCGCCTAGTGCTGAGCGGATTGTTCAAGGCCAGAAAACCTTGGAGATTCGCTCATGGCAACCTCAAACTATTCCGCTTAAAAATCTTGTTATTGTCGAAAATCAGCATTTTCTGCGGAACGAAGGAGAGCAAGAGATCGGCCGAGCTTTGGCCTTGGTGGATATTGACTCGATACATGTCTGGCAAGCTGATGAAATAGAGGCAGCCTGTGCATCATATTGGGCAGAAGGATATTTTGCCTGGACAATGAGTAACGTTCGTCCCTTTTCTCAACCTATTGCCTGTTTGGCCCAGCGAAAACTGTATACGCTTGAACTCGATCTTGAAGGATTGATATCAAACTGATTGCTCGAAAATTATTTATTTTGGCAGGGGTTGATAAAGTAGTGGTAAATGTTGGTGATTTCTTGCTGATCAATCAGGCCATTATTATTTTGGTCGAGTGATTTAAAAATTTTTATTCGTTTATGGTCTAGCGAGAAGAATTGTTTCTGCCAAGAAACGGACTGTCCTCTAAGCTCAATCAGTTTTGTCCATTCTCTTATATCAATCATTTGATCGCTGTTGATATCATAATCCGTATAAAGTTTTTCCCAGTCTAAGCCTGTGGGTTCACAGCTATAAGTTGTTGAAATTGCCATACAGCATATTAAGCTCAGGATGGCTTGTTTGATATGACGCATGGACAGGCTCAAAAGGATATTGATTTTATCATTAAAGCATTTAATCTTAAGCTATCCAAGAGAAAGGGTTTTTAAGGAAAATATTATGTCCCGTGTTGCTCGTTATCATGCAGATCGTACCAATCAGAAACTGTATTTCGCTCGTCTCGCATGTCAACAAGCCGAGCAAACAGAACATATTCAGCAGGCGCAGGCCTATCGTGAAGCCGCTGTTTTTCATTTACATGGCGCAATATTAGCGTTTTTGCAGGAGCTGGTTCGCTATTATCGTCTCAATGATTTACAACCGACCTTTAAGTCGATTGAAGAACATATGGCAGATAAAGGGCAGGTCTCTCCAGAAATTCTAGTATTACAACAACTAGCAAAAGATGGTTTTGTCGCTGAATTGAAGCGTGCATATCGCATGTGTCAGTATGCGCCTGAGCCCTCTGCGCCAGAACCGGAAAATGAAACGTCTTCTAATCTGATTATTAAGGTGACCCAAAGTCCGCAGGCATGGTTGCCTGATGCCAAAATCTTACGTGAATGGCATCGTGAATTAAGTCACTTAATTGATGGTTTTCGTAATGAAATGGTGGAGTTCTAAGTCGAAACTTTAAGGCGACTTGAAATCTACCGCATCAGCACTTATATAAATAAGACGTGAGAGCGCAAAGTGCCAAATACTTTGCCACCATGTTGAAACATGGAGAAAATTTATGTCAATGCAACAGTTAAAAGAATTATTTGGTAATCAGGAAGCAATTCTTGAATTGGTTCAACTCGAAGGTGGTGAGCTTGCTTTGCGCAATGCGGGTTCTGAAAATGAGCCTTTGGTCAAGATTCAGTTTAGTGACGAGGTGAAAGCCATTCTCGGAGACCAGACGCCAACCGTCGCACAGCATATGATTCAAGCGGCTTTGTTTGGATTGTTGGAAAAACAGATGAATCAGTGGCAAGCAGAAGTGCTGGACGAGCAACCTTCACATTTTAGCTAATCCTGAAAGATAAAAAAGCGTACCTTGAGTACGCTTTTTCGTTTTGAGAAATTTCTTAATGTGCTTCGGACTGATGGGCAAGTTCGATTTGATTCAGAATATGGTGACTCATATTCTTCGCCATTTCTTCTTTCGCATAGAACACTTCACCGATGTTTTCCTCACGGATAATCACAGCTTCTTCTTTGCTTTCTGCACAAATCAAGACCTGAATTTCAGGATTGAGCTGTTTGGAAATATCCACGATACGATGAATATCTAAAATATCCATCGGTGAAATGACCAGCAGACGGGCATGTTGGATATGTGCCTGAATCAAGACATTCGGTTCAGTCGCTTCACCACTCACTGCAGCAATGCCTTGAGTACGTAATTTTTCAACGATTTCCCGATTTTCTTCTGCGATCACCACTTTGATGTTTTGCTGCATCAGATTTTCACTAATACGACGACCCACGCCACCATAGCCGATAATCACCACCTGATCGCGCAGGTACGCCTGATCTACCTCATCTGGGAGCATTGCCAGTGGGTCACCACTACGTTCCAGTAAACGAGCTAAATGCGAGCGCTCACGAATCCAGCGTTGCACAGGTTCAATTGCGGAGAACACAAATGAGTTGAGGGTAATCGAGAATAACGCACCTGCAAGAATCAGGTTTTGTGCATCAGGTGTCAGTAAACCGAGTGATAAGCCCAGTGTTGCCAGAATGAAAGAGAACTCCCCAATCTGGGCCAAACTTGCACCTACTGTTAAAGCGGTATTAATCGGATAGCGGAAGAAAAGTACCAGAGCCATTGCAGCCAAGGTCTTACCCACCATAATGATGGCAACAACCGCTAAAATCTTTAATGGTGCTTCGACCAAGATACTTGGATCGAATAACATGCCGACTGAAACGAAGAATAAAATCGAGAAGATTTCACGTAGTGGTAGGGTCTCTTCTTCGGCACGATGACTAAAGTCAGACTCTTTAACGACCATCCCCGCAAAGAAGGCGCCAAGTGCCATTGATACGCCAAATACTGCATACGAACCATAAGCAATTGATACCGCAGCCGCAACCACAGTCAGGGTAAATAGCTCACGAGAACCTAGTCGTGCCACAAATTGCATGATCATCGGGACGAGACGTTTACCAATAATCAGCATGAAGGCAATAAAGCCCGTCACTTTAAGCAGGGTGATCCCAATAGTGATCCAAATACTTTGTGATGAATCTGTTCCCGGAAGTGCCTGTCCACCAAGTAATACTGCCGTTGCAGGGAGAAGTACCAGCGCTAACACCATCACAAGGTCTTCGACCAAGAGCCAGCCGACCGCAATTTTTCCGTTAACCGAGTCCAATAGACCTCGATCGCCTAAAGCTTTGAGTAATACAACCGTACTGGCACACGATAAACTTAAACCGAAGATTAATGCAGAACCAAAGCTCCAGCCCCAAAACATGGAGACGCCAACACCCAGTAAAGTTGCCACGGCAATCTGTAAAATCGCACCGGGCAAGGCGATGCGTCGAACTTGGAGTAAATCTTTGAGGGAGAAATGCATCCCAACGCCGAACATGAGGAACATGACGCCAAGTTCGGCCAACTGATTCGCAAGTTGGATATCACCGACGACACCGGGCGTATTGGGACTAATGATAATGCCGGCAACGAGATAGCCAATTAGAGGGGGGAGGCGTAGACGTGCTGCGATATAGCCAAAAATAAGGGCCATACCAAAACCAACAGCAAGTAATATAATTAAATCAACATCATGTGGCATCGGAGCTCCTTAATCGTTGCGGTTAAGGTAGAAATAAATGAGCATAAAACATGCCAAGAAAACAGCGAATAAATTGTAACAACTAAAATCGAATTTGTTGATGATAATTTTTTTAATTATCAAAAAAAATTATGTAAGTGATTTATTCATTTCTTTTTCTATTTATACCGCTTTTTTCGGGCAAAAAAAACGACTTCAAAAGAAGTCGTTTTTTTAAAGAACTAAAATTATTTAATTTTAGCTTCTTTGAAAATTACGTGTTGACGGATTTTTGGATCAAATTTTTTGATTTCCATTTTTTCCGGCATAGTACGTTTGTTCTTAGTAGTGGTATAGAAATAACCTGTACCAGCTGTAGAAACGAGGCGAATCTTATCACGCATTGTTCAGACTCCTTAGATCTTTTGACCTTGAGCACGGAGATCAGCAACAACTTTCTCGATACCCAATTTATCAATAATACGCATACCTTTAGTGGTTAAACGAAGACGTACAAAACGCTTTTCGCTTTCTAACCAAAAACGGTGGTGGTGCAGGTTCGGCTCGAACCGGCGTTTGGTTTTGTTGTTTGCGTGCGACACGTTGTTACCAACGATAGGACGCTTGCCGGTAACTTGGCAAACCTTAGACATGGTGAACTCCATTGCTAGTTTATACAGCACAATTTCGTGCAACTAGCCATTCAAGTAAACGGATGAAATCATTCAAGGGGCGTTTTATACCAAAAATACGATTAAAAGACAAGCGAATTTGGTAAAAACAAGGCATCATCTGGTGTGATAGATCATGCCTTAACCAAGTGAGGGTTTGTTAATATGCTAACAGCCCTTTTCTAGCGAAATAGTGTTTTTAAAAGCAGCTTGTGGGTTGCTTTATTATAAGGCGGTAGGATGAATTTTAAACTGTAAAGTTTAGGGCTGACTGGATTCGACATCATTGAGCGTTCGTGCGAGAAGCTAAAGAAACCTTCCTTGCCATGATATTTGCCCATACCTGACGCACCAATACCACCAAATGGTAAATCATCCTGCGCGACGTGAGTCAGCGTCTGGTTAATACCAAAGTGTCCTGAATGCGTGCGACCTGCGACATAATCTGCACGTGCACTATCCGTATCGAAGTAATAGAAGGCAAGTGGACGTGGGCGACTGTTAATGAACTGAAGTGCATCATCGATATGGTCGTATTCCAGAATAGGAAGAATTGGACCAAAGATCTCATGCTTCATAATTTCCATTTCGGTAGTTACGCCTGTTAATAAGGTTGGCGCAATTTTACGAACTTCGGTCAGAGATTCATTTTTGGCATTGAGTTCAACAATATTGGCACCTTGATCACGGGCATCTTCCAGATAACCTTGCAGGCGGTTGTACTGCTTGTCATTAATAATAGAAGTATAGTCATTATTATCACGCAAGCTTGGATACATGGTGGTCACAAAGTCATTGTAGTGCTTGGTGAACTCGGCAGTTTTGCCTTTAGGTAGGAACATATAGTCGGGCGCAACACAGGTTTGACCTGCATTCCAGAGTTTACCCACTGCGATACGTTGTGCCACATCACGAATATTCATGGCTGAATGAACCAGTGCAGGTGATTTGCCGCCTAATTCTAAAATCACAGGCACCAGATTTTCAGCCGCCGCTGCCATAACAGTTTTACCCACAGAGGTTGAGCCTGTGAAAATCATTTTGTCAAAAGCAAGATGACTGAATGCATCTGAAATTACACCGCCGCCATTTACCACCGCGACGAGTTCTTGAGGAAATGCTTCTGAAAGGGCATTTTCAAGTACATAACCAAAGTTTGACGATGCGCTCGAGATTTTGATCATGGCATGGTTGCCTGCTGCCAGCGCACAGATCAGTGGGCCGACCGAGAGCAGTAGTGGGTAGTTCCATGGCGCAATGATGCCGATAACACCCAATGGCTGATATTCTACCCAGCCTTTTGCTGGTTGGTGTAACATGCTGATATGGCGTTTAGATGGCTTCATCCATTCCGTCAAGTTCTTGCTATAGTATTTGATATGTTCTAGACAAGTCAGGACTTCGCCGATCTTAGTTTCCATAATGGCACGGTTGCCATAATCTTGATTAATTGCGTTAGCAAATTGATCTTGATATTTTACCAAGATACTTTTAAGTCGAGCTAAGCGTTCAAGACGTTCTTTGGCGCTTGGTACAGGATGGCGTTGGTAAGCTGCTTTTTGCTGCTCAAGCAAATCATGTAGCCGTTTCACATCAACATGAGGTGTCATAGCGGTTGTTTTTGTTTGACTGTTCATAGGAGTGGACCAAAAGAAAGCTTATTATTTTTTAATTTTTAGAGTAAATACTCTAAAGTGTCAAGTCGCTTTATAGGTTTGTTTTATAACCTATTGATAATGTTATAGATGGTTAAAATCAATGTCACACGCTAAACCGAACAAAACAAAAGATCGTATTTTGCAAATCAGTTTGCAGTTGTTTAATGAGCGTGGAGAGCGTTCGGTCACAACCAACCATATTGCGGCTGAGCTGGGGATTAGCCCAGGCAACCTGTATTACCATTTCCGTAATAAACAGGAAATTATCAAGGAACTGGCGCAGCAATATCAGGCAGAAACCTTGGAAATGCTGGCCTTACCAACGGATCGCCCATTGAATGCCAATGATAAAATTAGCTATTTCCAAGTGCTGAGTAATCAGTTGTGGGCGTATCGCTTTATTCACCGTGATGTGTATCATCTGGTTGAAAATAATGAAGACTTTAGAAAAATCTATCCGCGTTTTGCAGGGCAGGTGATGCAGCAGGGGCAAAAAATTTATCGTGCCTTTGTGGATGCGGGTCTGATGAAAATGACCGATTCTGAAATCGAGGCCTTGATTATTAACCTGTGGATTGTGCTCACCAACTGGACCAACTTCTTGTATATGTCTGGTCATATCAGTGATAACAATCGTCTAGAAGAAAAATGGGTATGGCAAGCCTTACGTCAAATGGTGTTCTTGGAAGGGCCATATTTGATGGGTGAAAGCCGCCAGACTTATGAACAATTATTGAAATCACTGGGGCCATCAGACCTATTTGCGAGCTTATCTAATCTTAAAAATGACGACGAGTGAGCCTTAGCTATTTAGTCAAGGACAAAAAAGGGTTAGAATGCTCGGCTTGATTTTAATTTGATTCGAATAAGTGATATTAACCAAATGAACACGACTACAGCCCACACAGCGCGATTACTGATTACTTGTGAAGACAAGCCGGGGATCGTGCAAGCCGTATCGAGCTTTTTGTATCATCAGGGAGCAAACATTACCGCACTTGATCAGTACGCAACAGAAGCTCAGGGCGGGCGTTACTTCATGCGTGTTGAGTTTGAACTTGATAACTTGCCATCTCGTAAAGAAGCCTTAATGCAGACTTTTGCTGCAAATGTGGCTGAACGTTATGAAATGCAATGGAAGTTGAATTTCGTTGGCGAGTTGAAAAAAGTCGGTATTCTGGTTTCGAAAGTCGACCATGCTTTATTAGAACTGTTATGGCGTCATGCGCGTGGTTCATTACCATGTGAAATTACCCAAGTGATTTCAAACCATCCAGATTTGCGTGAAGCGGTTGAAAACTTCGGTATTCCTTTCCACGTTGTGCCTGTCAATAAAGACAATAAAGTTGAAGCTTACGCTCAGATCGATGAAATGATGCAAGGCAACGATTTATTGGTCTTGGCGCGCTATATGCAGATTCTGAGCGAAGACTTTGTTGCGAAATGGGAAATGAAGATCATCAATATTCACCATTCATTCCTGCCAGCTTTCGTGGGTGCAAATCCATATAAGCAAGCCTATGAGAAAGGCGTGAAGCTGATTGGTGCAACAGCACACTATGTCACTGCTGATCTCGATCAAGGCCCAATTATTGAACAAGATGTTGAACGTGTCAGTCATGATTACAATGTTGAACAGCTACGTGAGTTAGGCGAAGACGTTGAGCGTAATGTCTTGGCACGCGCTGTGAAATGGCATTTAGAAGACCGTATTATTGTTGATGGTAACAAGACTGTGGTTTTCTAAGAAAGACTTTTGCTCTGCTGTGTAAAAAAGAACATGCCATCAGGCATGTTTTTTTATGTCTGTTTTTAAAAGCTTAGCAAATATACAAGAAAAAACGGTTGCAAATGAAAACACTTCTCATTTATTATTACGGCACTTTCATTGTTCTATCCGATGAGTGAAATCGCTTTTTTGAAAGCGCCACCATCTATTAGGTACTTAGATTCTTATGAGTCAATCTCCTGCTACATTCAACACGCCACACCCGATGAAAAAGAAAATCATCACTGCCTTAGTTGCGGTTGTGATTGGACATGTAGGAGTTCTGTGGGCGGTTAGCCACATGAAAACGATGGAGCTTAAGCCCGTCGAGAAAGAGCCGCTTAAGGTGAAGTTCGTTAAAATCAAGGAACCACCAAAGCCTGAACCGCCTAAACCGAAAGAAAAGCCAAAACCTGAACCTAAAAAAGAAGTGAAAGAGGTCAAGGTGGTTGAAAAACCAATGGCACCTCCACCGAAAAAGATTGAAAAGGTTCAACAGGTAAAAGAAGCGCCAAAACCGGTGCTGCAAAAAACTGAACCGAAAGTTGAGCCAAAAGTTGAAACGACCGTGGTCACGACAAAAGTGACCGAAAAAGTTGTGGAAAAACCACAGCCTGTACAAGAAGTTGCAAAACCTCAACCTGCTGCTGATCCAGCACCAAAACGCGTCGCGATTGGTGGTTCTGGTGTACAGTGGAGTCGTTCACCCAAATTATCTGTAACAGCGAAAGATCTGGATAACCAAACACGTTCAGTGATGGTCATGATTGAAGCTGACGAGAAAGGTAAAATTACCAATGTACGGATTACCCGTAGCAGCGGTTTGCCGAATCTCGATGAAAAAGTTTTACGTGCTGTGAGAAGTGCGAAATTTAAACCGTATATGGAAAATGGTGTTGCTTACCCGATTCGAGCAGAGCAGCCGTTTGATCTTAGTCCTTAATGAAATTTGAGTCCTTGCGACAGATTAAATCAGGAGTTCGTATATGAACTTTTCAGTTTATTGGCAACATGCAGATGCAGTAAGTAAAACACTGTATTTCATCCTATTAGCAATGTCGATTGCAACGTGGACTATTTTCATTCTGCGCATTTTAGGAACACGCCAGTTAAAACAACAAGCTTACAACCAACTGGTGCAAGCTTTGGCGGCGCTTAAGTCAAAATTACAGCCTTTATCGTTTGAACAACGTAAAGCTGTTGCTGAACAAGCATTACTTCGCCAAATCTCTGCTGAGAAATCTCAAGCAGAAAAAGGTGTATCAGTTCTTGGAACAATCGCTTCATTGGCACCGTTTGTGGGTTTATTCGGTACAGTGTGGGGGATTTTCCATGCGCTTGTTGCCGTAGGTAAAAGCGGACAGGCTGGTTTAGCCCAGGTTGCAACACCAGTAGGTGAAGCCTTGATCATGACTGGTCTTGGTCTTGCAGTGGCGATTCCCGCGGTAATGGCTTATAACATTTGTGTACGTTTCAACCGTGGTTTGGCACATGATTTACAAGATCAAGCGCACAGCCTGTTAATCGATACCATGTTGCAGCAAGAAACAGCGGCAAAAACAGAAACTAAAGCGACTCAACAAAGTTTAGTTGGAGGTCAAGCTTAAGATGGGCTTTCAATTGGGTGAAGACCACGACAGTGGCATGAATGAGATGAATCTCATTCCTCTGATCGACATTATGTTGGTATTGATGATTATCTTTTTAGTCACAGCAACGGTTGCTAACCCATCAATTCCATTAAGTTTACCAAAAACAACTGCTGAAATTGTTGATCCACCTCCAAAAGCAATCACTATCAGTATTAATAACAAAGGTGAAGTGGCTTGGGATGCGCAAATCATTAGCTTAGACGAGCTAGAGAAGCGTTTCCAGGAAGCGGGTCAGGCTCAGACAAAACCGACAGTGCAGTTACGTGCAGATAAAGAATCAAAATATGATACGGTTGCACAAGTGATGTCGCGTGCCAGTGAAGCAGGCTTAAGTGATATTGCATTTGTTAGTGAAAACTAAGACAGCGTGATCGCAATAAAAAAGCAACTCGGTGAGTTGCTTTTTTATTGCTTATTCATCTTTGAGCAGGTCAAGATACTTGGCTCGGAGTTTAGAAAGCTTAGGCGGAATACTAAAATTGCAATAACCTTGTGATGGATTACGGGCAAAGAAATTCTGGTGATATTCCTCAGCAGGGTAGAAGGTTGGTACTGGACTGAGTTCAGTCACAATATTGAGGCCTTCATCTTCTAGACTCTGAATGACCTGCTCAGCTTGCTGCTTTTGCTCATCATCGAAGTAATAAATCACAGAACGGTATTGTGTGCCAATATCATTACCCTGACGGTTTAATGTCGTTGGATCATGAGTGGTAAAGAATACATTCAACAATTGGGTATAACTGATCTGCTGCTCATCAAAATCAATCAGAATCACTTCAGCATGTTGTGTATTACCCTGACAGACTTGCTCATAGGTCGGATCTTGGGTAATCCCGCCCGCATAGCCACTCACCACTTTTTCAACGCCTTTAAGTTGTAGAAATACGGCCTCTACACACCAAAAGCATCCACCACCTAACATTGCCTGTTGCATAAAACTTCCCAATTTTTAATTTTAAGAATGCTACTAAATTAAACGAAGTGCTCAAAAAGTAAAAGCCCGTGTTTGAAACGAGCTTTTACTTTTATCATCATCGCATTAAGGCAGCGGCTGAATAACAGTTACGAAACTTACGAGTACCTGTCCTGAAGCATCAAGGAACTTCAACTCATGTCCTTTGAGTTCATAACTGGTTGTGCTTGCCAAAGCATGGCTATATTGGCGAGAAAGCGCGCTATTATCGTTGCCTAGACAAGCCATCATGGTTGAGGCAATTGGACCTAAACGTAATACGCTACCTTGGCTTTCAAAGGTTCCTTGAATCTGGTTACATCCATCTGCACCAAAGAAGCGTTTCGCTTTTGCATCAAACTGGATTGCAGGACGTTTATTCGAAAGATCATTGGTTTTGACTTCAACACCATTAATCTGAGTTGCAATCCAAGTACGGTTGTACAGATCAATGCTTTGTTTTTGAGATGCATTTGGTGAAGTCTGGAGAGATTCTGAGCTTGCACAGCCCGTCATTGCTACGGCAATTGCCAAAGTACAAGAAGTTAAAAGAGGCTTTAACATAAGATTTTAAATCCGAATCATTGTGTTTCTATAAGCGTTATTAAAATAAAAAAACGTGGAGCTGAACGGTATATTGCGTATCCTTTTGTAAATGTTCAGATACTTTTAATAAAATTAGTGGAAAAATCACTCAACTTTTGGAATGCCTGAGCGAATTACATCTGAAAAATACTTGCTACTTTTATTAGACTGCTGATCGTACTGTTCGGCACGCGGATTGATGTGCGCCAGACGATACCATTCATTCATGCTGTAATTCTGATTAAGTGCTTTCAGGTCATAAAGATAGTTGGGTAAATAACCTGAAGCCAATAAGCGATAATCTTTTGGTAATTTTTGTGGATTAATGGCCTGTACCATATCAAAAACCAGTGTCGTACAGTTACTGGTTAAGGTGTTGTACCATTTTGCTTCACTGCGGAGGTCATCAGCCTGATTCAGATATTCAATAAACAGGGCTTTACGCTCTGCCGCAGGCATTTTAACGGGGAATAAATAAACCTGTTCATGACGAATATTACTGCGAGTATACACAATATCTTTTTCGTCTGAAGCAACTAAGCTGAGTTCATATTTACGGAAGAATCCGCCAATCGCAGAAAAATCTTCGCCTTTCTCTTTGCGGATCTCAATTGAAAATACCAAAGGCTTCTGATCTGCAAAATCAAAACTCACCAGCGTATGTGCAATCTGAGGCCCCATCCAGTAGGACGTGATGACATTGATCCCTGTAATCTTGTTCAGATCAATGGTGCGATCTTCCCAGTGGATGTCATAAGTCCCATCTGCATGCCAGTCAAAGTTACGAACTTTATGTAAGGTAACCAGATCACCCTGTCTGCTATAGCTAAGCTGTTCTGCAACTTCTGGATTCCAGTCACGATCTTGTCTGGCTTCGATAGAAAAATACCAAAACAATGAGCAAGCAAAAGCAACACAATAAATAATGATATCAGTACGACGGCTGATGAGATGACCGCTGAAATATACGCCAAGCAGGCTCAGTGCAAACAAGCCCCAAAGTACAATCGCGACTCGGCTAAACAACGTACCGAGCGGCTGTTGAATCCACAACGCAAGGCAAAGCCAGACACTAGAAAGAACCACGCACAAGGTAAATAGACCGTGTAAAAGTCCAATCCCTAAAGCAATAAAAAACTCACGTGATCCAATGTTATGCATGGCAAATGCGATCCATTATTATTTTTGGTAGGTCGCAAACTCGAAAGCCACACCAGATTTTTCATCTGTATGTTGTTCTGAGTCTACTTTACGGAAATCCTCAGAGATTTCTGGGTAATGCGCATCGCCTTGAACATCAAGATCCACATGGGTTAACTCTAGGCGATCTGCAATGGCAAGTGTTTGAGTAAAAATCTCTCCACCACCAATAATAAATAAAGACGCTTTTTCAGCGTGTTGTGCATCTGTAAGTGCGCCGTTTAATGCATCTTCGATACTATGCGCGACTTTAACCCCTTCAAATTGCCATTCAGGATCACGTGTAATCACCCAATTGACACGATTAGGTAGGGCACGCCCCATAGACTCAAGGGTTTTTCGGCCCATGATCACTACGCCGCCTTGGGTGATTGCCTTAAAGTGTTTCAGATCAGCAGAGATATGCCACGGCAAAGCATTGCCTTTGCCGATACAGCGATTTTTATCCATCGCAACTACGTGAACAACTTCAGTGCCTTGCCATGCCATTTTATATTCTCTCTAATCTTTTAAACTGCGACGGGTGCTTTAATTGCTGGATGTGATTCATAGCCCACAATTTCAATATCTTCAAATTTAAACTCAAAAATATCGGTGATTTCTGGATTTAACTTTAATTCGCATAATGGCAATGGTTCGCGCGAAAGCTGTAATTGAGCCTGTTCAAAATGGTTGGCATATAAATGTGTGTCGCCACCTGTCCAGACAAAATCGCCAACGCCTAAACCGCATACTTGCGCAATCATATGAGTCAGCAGAGCATAGCTGGCAATATTAAAAGGTACGCCTAAGAAGACATCGGCACTACGTTGATAAAGTTGGCATGACAATTTGTTATCTTGTACAAAAAATTGGAACAAGGTATGGCACGGTGGTAAAGCCACTTTTCCAGCTTCATTTGGATTCCAGCCTGACACGATCAAACGACGTGAGTTTGGATTGGTCTTGATTTCATTGATCAGCCATTTGATCTGGTCAAAACCGTCTTGTTGATAGCTGCTGTCTGCATTTTGAGTCGCGCCAAAGTTACGCCATTGGTGACCATAAACAGGGCCAAGTTCGCCTTCTGGACGGCCAAAGCGCGCGGTTTGCTCAGCCGTTGCCCATTCATCCCAGATCGTAACTTTATTGTCTTTAAGATACTGAACGTTGGTGTCGCCTTTCAGGAACCAGAGCAGCTCGATCACGATTGAACGGAAATGCACCTTTTTCGTGGTCAGTAACGGAAAACCTTTAGAAAGATCAAAGCGCATCTGATGACCGAATACTGAACGTGTTCCTGTTCCTGTACGGTCACCTTTGTCGCCGCCATTGTCGAGGATATGTTGTAAAAGGTCTAAATATGTACGCATCGTCATTCCTATCGCAGATTTTGCTCGGGCTAATCTTATCAGAATTTATGTGATAAATAATGGGTCAATTGAGCGTCATTAATTGTCGTAGTACAGACTTTGCTCTCTATTTTAATTTAGCTGCTTGTTTTATATTAAGTTCTATAAATAACGACATGGACAAGCAACATAATGAATCTTCAAGCTGAGAATTTACCGAATACTTTACATCCATACCTAGAAAAAATTTCAGCAACGATTTTGCCGACTGTCTCTATGCAGCTAACAGCAAGTGATGACTTGGCATTATGGCAAAGTAAAATTGGGGGACAGCCTTACTTACCGCTAGAGGTCGCCTATCCGGTTGACTCGGATGGCAATCCATTGGTTTTATTGGCACAGTTCAATTTTGCTGAAATTCCAGATTTACCTCATTTTCCAGACACGGGTATTTTGCAGTTCTATATTGCTGCCGATGATTTGTATGGCATGAACTTTGATGATCAACAGCTGCAATCGGGATTTAAGGTTTTATATTTTGATCAGGTGATTGAAGATCTTACGCAGTTAAAACAGGATTTTTCAGAGCTTGAGTTCGATGAAGAGGCATATTTACCTTTTAGTGGACAGTATTCAATTGAATTTCAGCGTGCTGAGCAAGTCATTAGTCTGGAAGATTTTGCTTTTGGAAAGAAGATTCTTAATGTTGATGAGCTTTATGATTTTGAAGATCAATTTGAGGGTGGCGATTTCGAAAATGATTTTATTGAGCCTTATCATGAATTGCTTTCTGCAAGCGGGCATCGTTTAGGCGGGTATCCATTTTTTACCCAAACCGATCCACGTCAGTATAATGAAAAAATTCAAGACTATATTTTACTTTTCCAGCTAGATACTGATGATGCTGAAAACGATATTATGTGGGGAGATTCGGGTGTTGGTAATTTCTTTATTCACCCAGAAGATTTAAAGAAACGAGATTTTTCTAAAGTTGTCTATAACTGGGATTGTTATTAAATAAAAAAAGCGGATGAAAATTCATCCGCTTTTTTTCTGGATTTTTAATCTTATTCAGTGACAAAAGTAACTTTGCCATCTGTTAAAGACTTCACACGTGCAAGTGATTCAACACGGTAGCCTTTTTCAAGCAACACATCACGGCCTGGCTGGAATGATTTTTCAATCACGATACCCACACCAACCACTTCAGCTTTGGCTTGGTGAATCAAGTCGATTAAACCGAGTGCTGCTTGACCATTTGCAAGGAAGTCATCAATCACAAGCGCTTTGTCGCTTGAGCTGATGTGCTTGTTTGAAATCGCAATGGTGCTTTCAGTCTGTTTGGTAAACGAGAACACTTTAGAACGGTAAAGGTCGTCTTTGAGTGTTAATGACTGGTATTTACGAGCAAAAATAACAGGAACGCCAAGTTCTAAACCTGCCATGATTGCAGGTGCAATACCTGAAGCTTCGATGGTAATAATTTTAGTAATACCTGCATCTTTAAAACGAGCGGCAAACTCTTTACCAATCAGCTGCATTAACACAGGATCGATTTGGTGGTTTAAGAAAGCATCAACTTTCAAAACCTGATCAGATAGAACGATACCTTCATTTAAGATTTTCTGTTCTAAAGCGTACACGGGAGAATCCTCTAAACGGATGCTTATTCAAGCAAAGGCATATTTTAAAAAGCATCAAAAAAAATGCAAGCCAAAATTGACCAGTTGCTTAGTTTGTTTTGCCCGAATAGCCAGTTAATAACAATCCGTATGACGATTTTCCATCATTATGCGCCATTTTTACTGGCAGATAGTCGAGTTTAGGTGCTAACCAGAACACGGTATTACGTTCAGGTTTATCGTGCTGCATGACCACTTTAATGGCATTAAATGTGCCATAAGGTGTTTTGACACTTTCGGTTCCTTGCTTCACAAAACGGCGTTCATCCAGTGCTTTAGCATCCGCGATCAAATATTTACTTTTCAGAGAGTTATTTTTCAAATCTTCACGGATTTGCAACTCGGCATTGAGCTCATCCAGCGCGCCTGCCTGCCATGCAAATGAACGGGTCTGATCATCCTTCTTGGTATTCACAACTTTACTGCTTGGATTAAAATTAATACTCATCGTATTGCTGTGAATCAGGATCTTGCTGCTACGGCTAAAGTTTTGTGAGGTAATTTTGTTATTGGCAAAATTAAACTGACTTGTTTCAGAGGCTGATGCAATCGCACCCGCTTTGGCACTGAATTTATACGTCCAGTTATTGCCTTGTTGAGAAAGGGTACGCGTTGCAGAACCTAAATTCTTGTTGTTGTAGCTAAATTGATAGCTGGCCTGAAAAGGAGCCATTGCCAATGCATGACTAGATAAGCTTGCACTTAGAATGGCCGCAGAGGTAATACCCGCTACTTTCAATAATTTCTTGGTCATAACATTCTATCCTCTGAGTGACCTTGATAAGTCAATCACTCAATTATCACTACGATTTAAGACTATTATGCTTGTAGATTGTGAAGAAAAGATCAGGCTTTTTACTAAGCGCTTGTTAATTTTTCGTATAAATCATGAAGTTGTGTATATGCGTGGTATGCGTTATGGTGCAACATACCACCGAGCAATCGATTTGCTATTTGTTTGGGGCTTTTTGTTGAATTGGAGTGACTTCAGTATCTTCCAGACTGTCTTCATCAAAGTCATCGTCGTTTGACGGTGACAGAATTGCGGCCAGATTGACATTGCCCCACACAATAAGTTCTGCTGGGCGAACACGGGCACGATTCACATGCACTTTGCTCAGTGTTTCGATAATACTTGCTTTCTTGCCTAGCCAACGGTTGAGGTCCAGATAAAGTAAGTCATCTTTAACCTTTACGATGTCAAAATGTTCCAGAATTTTACCTAATGGATCTTCTTCACGGAATTTCTGGTAATACCAGATGGCAATGTAAAAGCCCCATTTTTGAAAGATATTCTTAAATTTTGCTTCAATCACCTGAGTATTGCTGATCTGCTCAAACACCATCAGTTGTACGTTCTGATTCATTTCCATCTGAATCAGTTTCAAGTCGACTGAAAGCGTGGTATGTAAGCCTTTCACATCCAGTGTGGTATATAAGCGTAACCAGCCATCATATAAATCGGCATGCAGGTCTTGCATCATGTCGACATTTTCGGTGACATAACGTTCCATGGTTGCATTCACAAAAACTTGTGAAAGCGAAAATTCTCTTTCTTCTTCGATGAATTCTTCTGCTTTTTGGTAAACTTTACGTAGACGTTTAAAAACGGATGAGATTAGCGTTTGCATAAAAGTTGTTCCAGAAAGTGAATTGATAGGTCATGCAATGCCACGATCTTTGTATTAACTAAAAAATAAAAATAAATTTCTAACTTGCAGTGTAGCAAAATTAATTGCTACATTTTCATAAAATGATGGTATGGAAACACTGTAACTATAAGTGGATCACATTTTTGTAAAATTTTGAATATTGTTTTGGTTTTTATACGGTTATCACCGTTGGGGATGGGACATTTTTTGTCGCTTTAATACCATGTGGAATAAAATAAATTTTCGTTCAGCGTTGTCTCCTTATTGGTGGCAAGATCCAGTTTTTGTGGGTGCAGTTGCTTTGGCAATGCTGCTGCATGGAGCTGTGTTGGCTATTCATTTTACTATGCCATCTCCTTCAGACACCTCAACCAAAGAAATTGCAGTCACTGTGCGTCCAAGTACGGATAAAGTTAAAGATGCTGATTTTCTCGCACAGGCAGATCAACACGGTTCGGGGGATTTCCGTCAAGCGCATCGTATGGCGAGCGATATGCCCGCGCCCATGCAAGCAGATGCGACAACAGGGGAGGCTGAGCTAGAAAGTCTGGAAAAAGTTCAGCAAAAACGTGAGCTCAAGTTTGAAGAAAAAGTGTTGATGACCGTTTTAAGCTGGCAAAAACAGGCGGAACAAAGCGAACGGAAAAAGACTCTAGATGATTTGCAAAGCCAGTTTCAGGCCAAAGCCGCAATGGTGGCCAGTTTAGAGGCGCAATATTTACAACGTCAGCAAAATTTTAGCCGTAAACAACGCATTAAAACAGTAGATGGTATTCAGGCCAAACAAGATGCATCTGCGGCTTATCTGGATAAGTTCCGTCAGAAAGTCGAATTGTATGGCAACCGTTATTATCCTGATGAAGCAAAACAGCAGCGTTTAGCGGGGGAAGTCCGTTTAATGGTGATTCTGAACGCAGAGGGCGGGATTCGGGCGATTCGTTTAATCGAAAGTTCGGGGCATTCCATTTTGGATGAAGCTGCTAAAGCGTCAGTGCGCCGTGGTGCACCATTTGGAGCATTTGATGCAGCGATGAAAAAGGATATTTCGGAGTTGCGAATTATACGGACTTGGCGTTTTGATCCCGTCGATGCAGAGTTTGAAGTGCATTAATGATCTTTAGATGAATAACATACTGAATAAAATGTTATTTCTTGTCTCCGGTAAGGGAATAAATAATAAAAAAACGGCTAGATTTAGCCGTTTTTTTATGCGGTTTGTGGATAAGTTTGTATTTATTCACAATTCCTTTTGATTGGAATAGGCACGTTCAACCTTACAGATTTCAACGCTAAAGTCCTGATACCATTTTTCTTTACCCAAGCGCTGAGCCACTTGATGCTCTGCATCTTGTTGCCAACGTTGAATATCTTCAAGGCTATGCCAATAAGACAGGGCAATTTCAAAACCATTTTCACTACAAGCTTCAAACTTGGCACAGTTAAATTGGCTCAAGGCTTTATTTCTGAGCATTTGTGCCATTTCTGAATAAGTTGTATCGAGTGCTTTGATTGTGGCTTTAAAAATAACGATATACATAGGACTTTGGACTAGCTTTCATCAGCTTGGTAAGGATTGGCGATACCCAGTTTTTTCAGAATCTCAATTTCCAAAGCTTCCATCTCTTCAGCTTCGGCTTCACTGGTCTCATGGTCATAACCGAGTAAATGTAAAACGCCGTGAACCAGTAAATGAGTAAAATGATCGCTTGGCGTTTTTTGCTGTTCAGCAGCTTCTTGTAAAACCACAGGAATACAAATCACTAAATCACCGAGTGGCTCTGCATCAAGTAAGCTGAGCATTTCCTCAGGAATGTCACTTGGGAAAGACAAGACATTGGTGGGTTTGTCTTTTTCACGATATTGCAAATTGAGTTCATGGCTTTCTGCGAGATCAACACAGGCAATCCCAATTTCACAATTGACATCGAAACCGACATGACGCAGTGCCGTTTCGATAGTTTTTTTGATTTGACCACGTTTGAGTGGTAATTCAGCAGCTTGAAAGTCTTGTTGAAGACTTAAATTGATTTTCAAAATAGATCCTTAAAATCATCCACCTGAGATGCGACTAAAGCACCGCAGGTGGATTGGAGATTTTGCTAAGAGTGTTGCGCATCTGCCGCAGAATCATTTTCTGCAATCAGTGCTTCTTGTTTTGCTTTGCGTTCGGCGCGGGCTTCTGCTGACAAGCGTTGCTGTTCGCTGTCCCAGCCTTCGTAAGCTTCAACAATTCTTTGTACCAGTTGATGACGAACCACATCTCGCGAGTGGAAACGGGTGATATGAATTTCATGTACATTTTCAAGTACACGTAATGCATGAGCCAAACCAGATTGCTGACCGCGTGGTAAATCAACCTGAGTAACGTCACCTGTAATCACGGCACGAGAACCAAAACCTAAACGGGTGAGGAACATTTTCATCTGTTCAGGCGTGGTATTTTGCGCTTCATCCAAAATGACGAAAGAGTGATTGAGCGTTCGTCCACGCATATAAGCGAGGGGAGCAACTTCAATCACTTGGCGTTCAATCAGTTTAGCCACTTTTTCAAAGCCCAGCATTTCATACAGGGCATCGTAAAGTGGGCGCAAGTAAGGGTCGATTTTCTGGGTGAGATCGCCCGGTAAGAAACCGAGCTTTTCACCTGCTTCAACTGCTGGGCGAACCAGCAGGATCCGCTGAATTTCATTACGTTCCAGCATATCAACCGCAGCAGCGACCGCCAGATAAGTTTTACCTGTCCCTGCGGGGCCAATACCGAATGAAATATCACTTTGTAGAATACGTTGTACGTAGCGTTTTTGATTGGCGCCACGTGGGTTGATGCGCCCTTTGCGGGTCTGCAACCAAACACTGTCAAGGCCAGTATGCTCTTGTTCTGAATCATCCATGAGTTCACGGTCGGTCTGTGAACCCTGAATCATCAAATGAATCACATCGGCACTGATTTGTGAGGAAATTTCTGATTCTTGATAGAGCCGTTGCAATAGTGCTTCGGCTCTTTCGACTGCTTCCATATCACCATCGAGATAAAAGGCATCGCCGCGGTGAGTAATTTTGACATCTAAACGTTGTTCGATTTGTTTTAAATGCCCGTTATACGCACCGAGCATGCTTTTCAATCGTTCCAATGGAATTTCAGGGAACGTTACTGTACGTCGAATCGCTGCAGTCAAGATAAACCCTTTTTGTTGCTTTGTAGGAATAACCCTTACATTACGCCACGTCAGGTTCAAGATTCAAGAGTTCTCCGTAAACTAAATTTAAAGTTTTAATTTCAGTGATCTCAATCTCTGCAAAACGTCCAACCCACGTTGCATCACCGATAAATGTCACTAAACGTGTATTGTCCGCCGTACCGATTAAAACATTTGGATCTTTATCAGATACTTTTTCAATCAAGACACGCTCAATTTTACCTAGCATGGCATCCGTTTTATCGATACTTGATTTCTTAATCACTTCTTGTACTTGTGCAAGACGATCTTTTTTCACTTGCTCAGGTGTACTGTCTGGTAAGTCTGATGCAGGTGTTCCCGGACGTTTTGAATAAACGAAACTATAAGAATGATCGAAATCTAAATCTTTAATGAATTGCAAGGTTTCAGCAAAGTGTTCATCAGTTTCACCCGGGAAACCGATAATGAAGTCACTTGATAAATGCATATCTGGACGTACTTTGCGTAGCTTGGCAATTTTATCAATGTAAACATCAATGGTGTGGTTGCGTTTCATCGCTTGTAGTACATCGTTCGAACCACTTTGTACTGGCAAATGTAGATGCGAAACCATTTGCGGTAAATCACGGTAGCACTGAATCAGATCATCTGAAAATTCAAGCGGATGAGAAGTGGTATAGCGTAGACGACCAATTCCCGGAATTTCTGCAACTAAACGCAATAATTCAGGGAAGGTATAGATGCCACCTTCGAAGGTTTCACCGCGATAACCATTCACGTTTTGACCGAGCAAGCTGATCTCACGTACGCCTTTTTCAGCTAAGCCTGCAATTTCAGCCAACACATCATCAAGTGGACGCGAAACTTCTTCACCGCGTGTATAAGGAACTACACAGAAAGAGCAGTATTTAGAACAGCCTTCCATGATAGAGACAAAGGCTTTAAAGCCTTCTACGCGTGGTTCAGGTAGGAAGTCGAACTTTTCGATATCCGGGAAAGAAATATCAACCAGTTTGATTTTTTCTTTCTTTGGCTTTTCCACTTGCTCATTATGCTGATCCAGCATTTGGGGCAAACGGTGCAAGGTTTGCGGACCAAAAACCATATCGACATAAGGTGCGCGTTTTTGAATGTTGTCACCTTCTTGAGAGGCAACACAACCACCGACACCAATCACCAGATCAGGATTTTTTTCTTTAAGTATACGCCAGCGCCCTAAACCACTGAAAACCTTCTCTTGCGCTTTCTCACGAATCGAGCAGGTATTCATGAGCAGAATATCAGCATCATTAGGATTGTCAGTGAGCACATAACCATGCGAATCACCTAACAAATCTGCCATACGATGACTGTCATACTCATTCATCTGACACCCTTGCGTTTCAATATATAACTTCTTAATTGAAACATCAGCGGTGTGCATTGGCTGGGTAACAGTGTTTTCTGAGGCAGCTTTTACAGCACTGGGAATGAATGTTTGAACCGTCATGCAGGCTCCTAAACAAGGTGGATTTAAATAAACCGCGGATTATAGCAGTATTTTTAGTTGTGCGCAGAGAATAAAAAACTGACAAAAATGGACAGTTTGTGAATAAAATTGTGTGAATTTTAATGAATATGAATCAGTAATTTACATAACACAACAATAGTGAGAAGCTAGACTTATTACACTATGTAAGCAGGCAAAATTGGGCATAGATATTGATGAAGATGAAAAAGCAGTGTGATTTAATAACAACAGGAAGACGTAAATCGAATAATAAGAACAGTTTCCGTCGTTTTATTGCCATGAGTGGAATGATTGCCTGCTCATCGGTCTATGCTTTGGATGAACAATTCAATGATGCTCTACGTGCTGCCAATTCAGGTAACACGGCTCTGCTCGACCAATATCAATATGAAATGCAGAATGATGCATTGGGTTATTATCCAGAATACTGGAAACTTAATACTAATCTCGGCTTTCAGCCTGCCACATCCATTATCAGTTTTGCTCAGCGTTATCCGCAATCAGCGATGGCTGAAAAACTTGCGGCCGATTATGTCGAAGAAAAAGTCAAACAGGCCAGCTTTGCCGATGCCAAGCCTGTATTGAGCTATGTCACCAATCCAGATCAGGAAGAAAGTTGTGCGGTGGCACAAGTGCGTGCCAAGACGGGCGATAGTCTGGTTTTTGCTGAATATAAAGACATCTGGTTAACCACCAATACTCAACCTGAATCATGTAATGGCTTAGGTCGCTTGATGCTGTCTAGCCCACTCATGACGTCACAGGATCGTCAGCAACGTTTGTGGGGACAATTACGTGCAGGCCAGTCTGGTCAGGCCGTTGCAACCGCCCAAACCATGGGTTTAAATCTTTCACTGGCTCAGTTTAACCAGATTCAGGCCAATCCATTGGGCTATTTGTGGAGTGCACCTAAGTCCAATGATGCTGATTATGCCTATCTGATTTTTGCTTTAGGCCGTGTGGCAGATAGTGACCTAACCAATGCGTTAGGAAATGTGCAACGCGTTGTTCAGGATGTGCCTCAACCTGTACAGAAATATCTATACCGTACCATTGGTTATGTGGGCGGTACGACCGTGATGAAAAATGGTTTTAACCGTGAAGTACTCAATGCTTTCGATCAAAGTTATGGTTATCCGTTTAGCCCGGAAGAAGCTGAAATTTATGCGCGTCAAGCGATTCGTTTCGGGGCTTGGGAAAATCTGATTCGCGCCATTGATGCGATGTCGGTGACGCAAAAGCAGGAAGATCGTTGGCAGTACTGGTTAGCGCGTGCATCTGAGCAACGTTCAGATGGTGGCTCAAAGCAGGCTGCTCAACAGATTTATCGTAAGCTCGCACAAGGTGGCGATGATTATCATAATTTGTTAGCCAAAGACCGTATCGGCGAACGCTATAACCATCAGCCTTATAATGAACAGCCGAGTGCCCAAGATACTCAGCGCCTCAATCAAAATATTCATTTTAGACGTGCCTTTGCGCTAAGAAATGTTAATGCACCTGCAACGTATACCAACCGTGAGTGGAACTGGGCTGTTCGACAGGCTTATTTGCAACACGATGATGGCTTGTTACTTGCGGCTGCAAAACGTGCACATGACATGGGTTGGTATGATCGTGCCATTTATGCGGCTGACCGCACCACCTCTCGTCATAACGACACCTATCGTTATGCAACACCGCATCGCAGTAATGTCACCAGCCATAGTTACAATGCTGGTATTGATCCCGCTTGGGCGTATGGTTTAATGCGCCAAGAAAGTCGTTTTGTGACTTCTGCTCGTTCGCATGTGGGTGCAGGTGGCTTAATGCAGATTATGCCAAACACCGCAAAACTGATTGCACGACAAATGGGTGAAACCTATAACCCTGCGGCATTAAGTGAAATGAATACCAATATTCGTTACGGTACTTATTACCTTTCAATGATCCAGAGTCAATTGAGTGGTAGCTCGGTATTGGCAACTGCTGGCTATAACGCAGGTCCGAATCGTGCACGCCGTTGGCAGCCTGATATCCAGACCATGGCGGCAGATCAGTACACCGAAACCATTCCATTACTGGAAACACGTGACTATGTGAAACATGTCATGACCAATGCGACACATTATGGTGTCGTGCTGGGGCAGGGTGCACAGTCGTTAGAAAAACGGATGAGTACAATTCCTGTGCGCAATAGTCCTTAAACACACGAAGATGTTTAATTGAGATAATGAAGTTTTTGCATTTGATGAAAGCAGTCGACTTATTTAAAGGGCAGTGGAAAAGAGCTATACAGGCATTGATCTGTTATCTGGCTCTATCATTCGCTGCACCATTATATGCAGCTGATAAACAGGATGTTGCAGGTTATGTCATGCATGTGCAAATGACACCTGCTGCTTGTTCCTTTGATTCATCAAGACAAAAACAACGTAAATGTCTGGAAGGTTATTCACTGACCATTGCCAGTTTACTGCCCGAAGTGCCTCCAAATCGGGATTGTTCCACTAAAACATCTGCAAGACTATCTCCTTTGCAAGCGAAAGTAGTTGCACGGGTAATGCCTGATGAAAATGCACGGGTGCAATTGTGGCAAGATGTTGGCGGTTGTATGCCAATGAATGCCAGTCAATATTTTAGAACGATTATTAATTTTGCTGAACGCTTGAAAATACCTGCTGATTTGACCAGTCCAAAAACCATTGAAGTACAAAAAGAAAGTCTTAGACAGCAATTTACCAAGCTCAATCCAGCGATACCGCCAAATGGTATTCGTTTTACCTGCCAATCTTCAAAATTTAATTCGGTTTTGACTGAAATTCGCGTCTGTTATCAGAAAAATGGTCAATATAAACAATGTGCTAGCCATATTGTGACAGGCTGCCCAAGTGAGTTTACGATTAAAGGCAGTTATTAGACTTTTACCTAGCTTGATTTGTATTTTCTATTAGACTTTTGTTGAAATTCATTCTCTTTTACATGCATATGCATTCGCTTTAGAGTACAATCTTTGCCGTTTATGATAATTCGATTGAATAACAATAACGTTCAATCGTGCTAACGCATCTCATTGGAGAATATCACATGAAGCAACCCGTTCGTGTTGCCGTTACAGGCGCTGCTGGTCAAATTGGTTATAGCTTATTATTCCGTATCGCAAGCGGTGAAATGCTAGGTAAAGATCAACCAGTCATTTTACAATTGCTTGAAGTTCCTTTTGAGAAAGCTCAACAAGCGCTTAAAGGCGTGATGATGGAACTTGATGACTGTGCTTTCCCATTATTGGCTGGCATGATCGGGACTGATGATCCTAAAGTTGCATTTAAAGATGCTGACTATGCGTTATTAGTTGGTTCTCGTCCACGTGGTCCAGGTATGGAACGTGCTGACTTATTAAAAGTAAATGGCGAAATCTTTATTGGCCAAGGTCAAGCATTAAACGAAGTTGCGAGCCGTGACGTTAAAGTATTGGTTGTTGGTAACCCGGCAAATACAAATGCTTATATCGCAATGAAATCTGCTCCAGATCTTCCAGCGAAAAACTTCACAGCAATGTTACGTCTTGACCACAACCGTGCGTTGACTCAACTTGCTCAAAAAGCAGGTGTTGCAGTTTCTGACATCGAAGATATGACGGTTTGGGGTAACCACTCTCCAACAATGTATGCTGACTACCGTTTTGCAACTGCAAATGGCGTAAGCTTAAAAGACAAAATCAACGATGCGGCTTGGAACAAAGATGTGTTCCTTCCAACTGTTGGTAAACGTGGTGCTGCGATTATCGAAGCGCGTGGTTTGTCTTCAGCTGCTTCAGCTGCGAATGCTGCAATTGACCATATGCGTGACTGGGCGCTTGGTACAAACGGCAAATGGGTAACTATGGGTATTCCATCTGATGGTTCTTATGGTATTCCTGAAGGCGTAATGTTCGGTTTCCCTGTAACCACTGAAAACGGTGAATACAAAATCGTTCAAGGTTTAGAAATTGACGAATTCAGCCGTGAGCGTATCAACTTCACGCTGAATGAGCTTGAAGAAGAACGTGCAGCAATTGCTGACATGGTAAAATAATTTATCAGTTTGATAAATTGAAAAAGCACTCTCCCTGAGAGTGCTTTTTTTATACATAGCACACAAAAAACAACAAGAAAATATAGACATACCTAAGCATGTCCGATGCATTTGCTGATAAATTATTTTGATCGGAAGCACTGTATGGAGAATAACAATGTTTGAACAGCAACCCACATTAGAACTTTTATTTGAGCAACTTGGGCTTGGGGCAGATGAAGCAGCAATTGAAAGTTTTGTGAAAGCACATCAGCTTAGTGCGGATCAGAAATTACATGAGGCTGAATTCTGGAGCGCGGGTCAGCGAGATTTTCTAAAAAGTCATTGGGACAAAGATGATGAATGGGCCATTGTGATTGATGAACTGAATCAACAATTGCATGTAGACAGTACCAAGTAATGATTCAATAAAAATAAAGCTCACATCAGTGAGCTTTATTTTTTATAAGGGCTGCAAACCAGTCTTCTTGACGTGCTTGATTAAAAGCAGGATGGAGCTGTAATAACTCTAAATCATGATCCAAGCAAGATACGTATTTCATTAGCCAATGTCGTGTTAATGCGAGTTCTTGCTTAGAGGCCGAAGCGTAAGCCAAGAAGAAATAAATATCTAAGTGTTCTGTATATGCCAAAGGCTTTAAGATCTGCTGAGTAATGAGGGCAAAACGTTGCTCTTTGGTCAGCTCGAAATAAATCATATAGGCTTTGGCCAAATATAACGACAGATTGAGATACAGGCTTAATGGCATTTCGTCATATTCAATTCGTGCTTGTTCCAGCAGTACGATTGCTTCCTGTAAGAAGTGTAATTGTTCCTGACGTACATGACTGAGTACGACCAGCTGTAAACGCAGGTCAGCACGCTCTAAAGCAAGTTCAGGGCTATTATTCTCTAAAAAGAGTTGGTCAGTTTCACCAATTCGTGCAATGACTTGTTTAGTTTCGTTCGACATGTATTGATCCAGAATCGTCAGTTATGCCTAGGTATATAAGGCTGTTTTCAGGAATTTAAAGGGCTTAGCCCTGATTCCAGATAGAGCCTCCACTGCGTAACCATGCAGTAATCGACAAGCGCTGTTGTTTTGAGCGTAGAACCTCATGCAATAAATCGCTCTGGAAAATCGCCAGACGATTAGGTGAGGGCTGGATAATATGCCATTGACCATTTTTATCCTGCAAACGTAATTGACCGCCCCAATCTTCTTGCCAGCTTTCATGCACATAGAATACGGTGGAAATTATCCGGTCATTTTTTTGTTGAGGATTATCACGATGTAAAGCATAAAATTCACCCGCATTGTAGCAGGCAAAATGTGCTTCCACTTCTTTGATCCCAAGATAAAACGCCTGATTTAACGCTTGTGAAAACTCTTCTAAAGCTTTGATATGCTGTTGAGCAATCGGTAACTGACCATCAATCCAGAGAATATGGTCACTACGAATATGACTGACAACGCCGTTTTGTACTCCAGCTGCTCTGAATTCAGCAAGATGAGAGGTGCATTCATGAACAAGAGATTGTACATATTCATTTGAATAGACATCATCAACTAAGGCAAAGCCAAATTCATTTAAATCATCCAGAATTTGGTCTAGATTCCATGATTCAGCAAGAGAGGTTCGTTGCATAGAACTCCAGTTCTGTTGGTTAGATTGCAGTATGATTTTAGATGATCACATCAACGCTAAAGAATACTTTTTTCTTTCATGTTAAACTATCCTTTGAATTGAGGAATAATTGTCAACATGAATTACCGTCACCATTTCCATGCAGGTAACTTTGCCGATGTTATGAAGCATGTACTTTTGCTTCAACTGCTTGCTCGCTTAAATGCTAAAGATAAACCTTATCGTTATATAGATACCCATGGTGGTGCTGGTAAATATGATTTATCGACTTCTGAAGCACAAAAATCAGGTGAATTCTTAACGGGTATCCATCGTTTGGTTAAACTTGACGATTCGATTAAACGTAATGCGCCTGAAGGTGTAAAGCAATATCTTAAAATTGTTGAAGATATGCGTGCGGGCTCGGGCAAAGGTGCTTATCCTGGTTCACCGTGGTTTGCCCTTGAAGGCATGCGTGAAATGGATAAAGCGACTGTGTTTGAAATGCAGCGTGATGTGTTTCAACAATTATATTTTAATATTCGAGATAAACGTGCGGGCTTGCATGAGCGTGATTTCTATGAAGGCCTGATGGGTGTCATTCCGCCTAAAGAAAAGCGTGGATTGGTCATGATTGACCCACCTTATGAAATCGAGCGTAAAGATTTCCCGCAGTTGGTTGAATTACTGCAAACAGCACATAAAAAATGGCCAACAGGTATATTCGCTGTTTGGTATCCAATCAAAGATCGCGCGATGATTGATCGTTTTGAAAAGAAAATGTTTAAAACTGGTATCCGCCGTCAATTGATTTGTGAAATTTGCGTATGGCCAGATGACACACCAGTTGGTTTGAATGGTTGTGGCTTATTGGTAATTAATCCACCTTGGAAATTCTCGGAAGATGCGGATCAAGCATTACAATGGTTATTTCCACATTTACGCATGAGTGAAAATGGTGGACATGCTGCAGTGCGTTGGTTGGTGGGTGAATAACCCATCAACGTCCAAAGATTCTCGAGGAATTGAAAATAATGACAAATTCTCTTAAACCTGATTCTGATTTAAATAAAGATGCTCATTCTTTTGATGGCATCACTTTTGAAGTAGAAGAAGAAGAGCATACGCACGAAGGACAAAAAGTGAAACGTCGTGGCATTTATTTGTGGCCTAATTTAATTACAACAGCTGCACTTCTTTCTGGTTTCTACTCAATTATTGCGAGCATGAATGGCAATTTTAACCAAGCGATCTATGCAATTTTCTTGGCTGCATTGCTGGATGGTTTAGATGGTCGAGTTGCACGTGCAATTGGTGCACAAAGTGCATTTGGCGAACAATATGATTCACTTTCTGATTTATTGGCCTTTGGTGTCGCGCCTGCAATCTTGATGTATAGCTGGAGTCTGCACGATCTCGGGCGTATTGGTTTGGCGTGTTGCTTTATTTATACCGCTTGTGCTGCATTCCGCTTGGCTCGCTTCAACGTACAGATTGGTGTTGTAGATAAGCGTTACTTTATTGGAATTGCCAGCCCGCTTGCGGCTGTCACCGTGATTTCATTGGTGTGGGTCGGTCGTGATTTCCCATTTATCTTTGATTTAAGAGATATTGTGATTCAGGTCATCAATGCTGTTGTGATGGTTGCCGTTGGTTTATTGATGATTTCAAACATCAAATACTATTCATTTAAACAAATGGATCGTAAACGTGTACCTTTCGTCGTGATGTTGCCTGTAGTCTTGATTTTTGCTGCAATCACGTACAACATTCCTGTAGGGATCCTGATTGTATGTATTCTCTATGTACTCTCTGGATTTGTAACGACCTTGTTTGCCAAAAAGAATGATGAAAAAATAACAACTTAAAATTCAGGAGGTTCAGTATGCCAATATTGATGAGTAATAATCAATTAAAGCAGCTGAACCTCAATAAGTCAGATGCTTTAACTTTTCACCCGCCTAAAGGCCTTTTTAAAATTGTTTATCAGGCCTTGATCCTGCCAAATTTGCCTGAGCCTTTTCACTATTTCAATTTTATTAGCCTGATTGGACAGCCTCGTATTCCGATTTGCTATAACGCCAGTGCCATTACCACAACTGCGATTGATACTGCCACGGTTTTGGTTAGTAGCAGCGCATCAACTGTGGGGCATCTCAAAAGTTATAGTGCAAAAGAACAATGTCAATTAGAAGTAGATCGCTATCAGTTTCTTGATGTCGATCATATTCAGGCCGATTTTCCCAACTATTATTTTAAGCGTGATGATGAAGAACTCAGTTGCCAACTCAAAGTGAAAATCTGCACCGACATTGAAAATCATTCGGCTCTGCAATGGGGAATAGCCGACTACTGGTATGTTTCTTGCCAGTGCGAAGGTGAAATCATTTATAAAAAACAAAAATACCAAATCGAAGCATCAGGCGTTTTAAAACACGCCAGAGCAATTTATTTCCCATTCATTGCTTTCCATTTCTTCACTTACCAAATTATTCAGATCAACGCTGACTTGCAAATTATTTTGTCTGAGCTCAGGAATCAATGGAATAACATCATTTTTTCACGGATAGAAATACAAACAAAAGCGGCTGCTATTCTCTATGAGCAGCAAGTTGTTCTGGATATCACACGGGTTTATCCGAAAGTCAAAACACCGAATGGACGTGAAATGTATTTGCCACGAGAGTTCATTTGGCTGTATCAAGAAAAAGGTGAAATGATTTTTCAGTTACAAGCCAAAAGTAGGGGCGATTATAAATTTGGTCTCGCTGCAGGCTATGTAGGCAGTTTTAATTATCGACTTTTATGGAAAAATAAAAACTATGAGGGCTCTGGATACTGTGAATATATCGATTGTCGACCATTACACTGGCAAGAAAAGAATAAAACTGAGCAAATAATCGACCAAATTCCGCATTTTCAGCCTTATTTGTGTAAAAAATAGACGCTTGGTGAGATAATTTAAATAAATTTAAAAAAGGGTGTTGCATTGGATTGGGAATGCTGTAGAATGCACATCCATCGGCGGTGATGCAGATAAAAACTTGTTGAGAAACAAGGATTTGGCTAAATAGGTTGGATTCTTGGGTTGGTTGATAAGTTTT
>NZ_BMDR01000005.1 GCF_014635885.1 Acinetobacter vivianii | reverse complement strand
AATCGCTGCTTCAACACCCGAGTTACCGCCACCAATCACCGCAACACGTTTGCCTTTGAACAATGGGCCATCACAATGTGGGCAATATGCGACACCACGAGTACGATATTCAGCTTCACCCGGAACATTCATCTCTCTCCAGCGCGCACCAGTTGAAAGAATGATGGTTTTCGATTCAAGCTTGGCACCATTTTCCAGTTCAACTTCAACCAGACCATTTGCGGTTTGATCTGCGCCTGTGATCTTGCTAACACGTTGCAGGTTCATGATATCCACGCCGTATTCACGGACATGCGCTTCCATATCCTGAGCAAACTTAGGGCCTACTGTTTTTTGCACCGTGGTAAAGTTTTCAATATCCATGGTATCCATCACCTGACCGCCAAAGCGTTCAGCCACGATACCTGTTTTAATGCCTTTACGTGCTGCATAGATTGCTGCTGTACCACCTGCAGGGCCACCACCAATCACCAATACATCAAACGCATCTTTGGCATTGATTGCCGCTGCATCTTTCTCAGCAGAGTTGGTATCTAATTTGGCAACGATTTCTTCCAAAGTCATACGACCTTGACCGATATGTTCATTGTCCTGAAATACCATTGGTACAGCCAAGATTTTGCGTTCTTCTACTTCATCTTGGAAGAAAGCACCATCAATCATGGTCGCTGTGGTATTGGGATTGTTAATCGCGATCAAGTTGAGCGCTTGTACTACATCTGGACAGTTATGGCAGCTCAATGAAACAAACACATCAAAGTTTGCAGTCAAGTTTAAGCCTTTGATTTGAGTCAAGACTTCATCAGACACTTTCGGTGCATAACCAGAAACTTGCAGTAATGCCAAGATCAAAGAGGTAAACTCATGTCCCATCGGTAAGCCAGCAAAGAATACACGTGGTTGTTCACCTGCTTTTGCTACACCAAAGCTAGGACGGCGAGCGTTTGAACCGTCAAAACGCGCCGTAACTTGGTCAGAAAGTTCCGCGATTTCAGTCACCAGTTCTTTGATTTTTTCTGCTTTATCTGAGTCATCTAAAGCAGCAACCAGTTCAATCGGACTTTCTAAACGTTCTAAATAAGCTTTTAATTGAGTTTTAATATTTTGATCTAACATGTATTTCTCCAAACCCTAAGACTTTTAAATCAGTAAATTCATTCAATGAGGCTATAGTACGCAAAAACCATAAATAGGTAAAACAGTATGTTTTTATTATTTTGATCGAATAAACCTATCAAAAACAAATCAAACTATCTGATGCATCTTGAGCGGGCTAGTTCAAGGGTAAATGGCTCTACCCGCTGCAGTCTGTTATGAGCATAAAAATGCATTAATAATCAAGCTTTTGACTGATTCGATTTCTACGATTTTTCAAATGTTTGGCCAGCACATATAAAACTGCGCTTAAAGCCAAGACTAATATGACGATTCCCCACAAAATGACAGTCACAATATGAGAAACACGCTCAGCCTGCTGGGCACGTAGATCTAGCGGTTGTGTAAGTACAGTAATGCTTTTGCCATAAAGTTGCTGCTGCATCACCCACAACTGCTCAGGTTTAAAATCGTATTTTTTAAACAAAAGCGGATCATTTTTTTCAGCATCAATTAGCTGGTTCACATAGATATTGGCGGTCTTACGGTCAACAGGTTGATGCAATAAGGCCACTTGCGCCAAGACATACGCCTTTTCAGTCGAAGAAATATCAGCTTGCTGTAAATCCTGCGCAATTTGACTTTCCACAATATTATTTTGATAACTCATCCACTGCTGATAGGCCTGTTTGGTTTCATCTTTCCAGTCATACTGAATGTAACTCAAACCAGACCAAAGCAGGATAAACGAAATAATCCATGCCAGAAAGCGCTGTGTCCATGCTTGAAAACGCTGCTGAAAAAACTTGATTTTCTTCGCCCAGCTCACAAGAAAAAAAGCACCGAGGAATGAGACAAATATTTTTAAAAACAGCCAGCCAAACCATGACAATAAATTAAAGAAATAATCGACAGGCTGTTTAAAAGGAATTAATTCCTGTACATGATAAGGTAAATCTAGCGCCTGAACCTGCATGGAAAGATCAAAGAAACGATAGATGAATTCTTTCTGAAAAAAGAGCGATGCAATGGTAACAACCGCTAGAGTACTGGTCAGAAAAAACCAGATCATTAAATGGCGCTGACGTTTTTTTAACACATCTAAACGCTGGTCAAGCGGCTGTACACTAAAATCGTCTATCGGTGACAATGATCTTTCCTTCAAAAATTAATCGTATCAAGATTGAGGTGGCTGACTATTCTCCAGCACCAGATGATTCAAACTATCCTGCAATGCACGTAAACGTGTCGTTGCTTCTGCACGTTTCTGCATGCCTTCTTTCTGGATCTGAATCACATCGTTTACTGTTTTAATGAGGGTGTTTTGAACATGTTCAAGTGTTTCCACATCAATCACTGAACGCTGATTCGCTTTCGCTGTATCGACCGAGTTTTGATGAAGTAACTCGGCATTACGACGTAATAACTCATTGGTGGTGTCATCAATGGCTTTGGCAAGCTGCACGCTATTCTTTTGTTCTTGCAATGAAATCGCCAGACTAATCTGATTTTTCCAAGCTGGTAAAGTGATGTTTTTAATCGCATAGAACTTATCCACCAGCATCAGGTTATTCGACTGGATAATGCGGATCATTGGCAATGTTTGCATGGCAGACTGTTGTAAAACCTGTAAATCACTCACCCGTTTTTCAAGATTATTGGCCAAATGATTCAGATCATAAATCTGCTGCGTGGTCTGCTGATCCTGCTCTTGAGAAGTCAAAGCTGAAATCTGCTGCTGGATATCTTGCTGCTTCAATTGACCTGCTGCAATGTAGACACCCAACTGCTTATATTCATCCTGTACGGCATCAAACATTTTATCAAGCGTACCAACTCGCGCCTTCAAGCCTGATTGCGAGCTTTCAATTTCCTTAACCAACACATCAATTTGTTCTTTGGTGGTATTAAAATGCTGGTCAAAATTTTGTTTGGCACCCTTAAGTTTGCTCAGTAAGCCACCAAAAAAACCCGAGTTTTTTGATTTATTCAGAATACTTGAAGTATTTAGCTGCTGAGCGACTTGCACCACTTCATTGAGCTTTTGCCCCGTGCTATCCAGATCTTTATTTTGCACCAAACTTAATAACTCATCGGTATAAGTCGAGGTCTTATTGGCAATATTTTTGCCGTACTCTGCCACAACAGTCGTGCTAATTTCTGCCAACTCTTTATGGGCATCCATTACTTCAGCAAGGTCTTGTGGCTGTAAACCCAATTCTTTTAGGTTGAGTTGCTCAAAACGTTGCTCAGGCTTGAGTTCAAGTTCATGAGATACTTTGCTAAGTTCTGAATCTGACATGATATTCCCCTCTTATTTCTGTAATGATTTTTTCAAATTCTGAATCAAGTTTTCTCGACTCTTGTCCAGTTGTTCAATAGTCGCTGATGAGCTGGACTCACGACTTTGCTTCAAATGATATTGCCATGCAGGAATTAAAACCTGTTGCGCTTCTTTAAAACGGTCTAAAAGACTAAAGGATAAATGTTGGGATAATTGCATTTGCTTCATCGCAATATCATTACTACTCTGCAAAGTTTGTAATGTATTCACTTTTTTCGAAAGCCGCTCAACAAAATGGTCCAGCACCTGCTGTTTGCTAAATTGAGGATATTCTTTTAAAAACTCATCTGCGGCTTGAATATAAGCTGCCATCTGCTCGCGCAAACCGAATGCCTGCTGCAAACGTGATTGAGATTTCTGGATCTCAATCTGTAAGCGCTGACTCAGATGATTGGCTTCATTA
Organism: Acinetobacter vivianii; assembly: GCF_014635885.1. Classification (GTDB taxonomy): domain Bacteria; phylum Pseudomonadota; class Gammaproteobacteria; order Pseudomonadales; family Moraxellaceae; genus Acinetobacter; species Acinetobacter vivianii. The sequence goes on along the minus strand of NZ_BMDR01000005.1, from coordinate 395,538 downwards.
ATCAAGCGATCTAAATCTTTGACATATTTGACTTGCCCAGCATCGTATTCGACATCAATCCCCAACCATTTTTGCAATGCATTGAAGCGACGCCCACCCAGATATTTTTTTGAAACCGAAAGCTGCTGAATAATCTGGCTAATTACTTCGCTCAGTTGCTGATTCAGTTTTGGATCAACACCATTGAGCAGGACACTCTGTGCTTGCACCAAATGATCTGCATAATGATTTAAACGATGTGGATCGTTTAATAAAGGCACTAAATCATTACGCTTGATCGCTAAAATATGTTCTTGATTTGACTCAATTTGCGATAAAGGTATTAAGTCGGGCGGTATCGTCATATAAGTTAAAAATCGTGGGTACAAATAAATTTGGACAGGTTTATTTGTAGCATGTTCTCGCACTTTCGCATACAGCATTGTTGTTATGTTTTTTAAAATTTATTGCCAGATTAAAAAGCAAAAACCCTCTAAATTACAATCAATAAAGAGAGTTATACCGAGCCTGATTCATGATTTATTCATCATTCAGTGCACATTCAAAACTATTTGGATTTTGTTTACAGCGAACCTTCTTCAAGAAGTTCATCATTTTGGGATCGTAGATACCTGCTTTGGTCAGTGAAATACGTGCCTCACGCATCATTTTCATATAGTTCACCTGCTCTTCAGGTGAAATATTCATCCAATATTTTGCAGGAATTTCCTTTTCATATTTGGCGATAATATTAAAAGTACGACCGAGTTGACCTGCTACCCATTCACGTGACTTTTGTCCAAATCCTGCTGGAAACTTATCCTTGCGAATAATAAAATTTGCTGAAATTTGAGTGAGTGGAAATTTTACGATTCCACCTTTATCTCCCAAACCCTTATAAAGCTCAAAGGGCTTATAGGCAACAATCGGTGCTGGGACAATATCAATCTGATGATTGTTAAATTTTGCACCTGCATTGGTCACATCTACAGAAACTGCTTGGGCACCGACTTGAGCGACCAGCTTCGGTTGTGCCTCATCATAGGCAAACACCCCGACTTTCTTCCCCGCAGCCTTGGCTAATGTATTGATACTGCGGTCAGAAACAAACAGATAAGCAGGCCCAATCGTGCCAAGCCCGGCAATTTCATAAGGCCCATTGATCATACTTTTTGCAGCTTGCGGCTTTGACAAAATTTGATAGGCTAAAATTGCCGTTTTTAAATCGGTTAATGCGCCAATTGCATCCAGAGAACCGACATATTTATTGAACTGTCGCCCCCGTAAACCACTGATAATTGCACCATCGCATTGTCCAACTTTCAAATCTTCTGCGGCAACACGTTCATCGACATAAGCACGTAAATCGATATCCGCGCCCCATTTCTTGGCTTCAAGCGCATAGTCCTTTGCCAATGCAAAAGCATCACCCGATTTACCCACAGGATCGAATACACACACTGTTTGCTTGGCCTGAGTATTAACTGCAAACCCAAGTAAGGCCAAAGCAATCAAACCGTTTTTAATTATCATCTCGTTCTTCCCAGATAAGATTTATTATCTATTCATCTCACCTGATTTAGCAGCATGATCCTATGACGCGATTTATTTTTTTAATAGATTTGCAGTCAATAAAAACCGAGTAGATGATTTAAATCAACTGATTAATCTGTTCGGTTTTAAGAATTAATCCGTTGGGTTTTGTGGTAGCGCATAAGTTCCAATCACATGTGCCACTGGTTCTTCATCATCCAGCGAATACAACCAGACCTCGCCTGTAACTAAGGTTTTTCCCACTTTTATCAATTTACAGACGGCTCGAAGATCGCGATTGCCATTTGGTTTACGGAAAAAGTTAATGGTCATATTGGTGGTCACGGCCATCGCGACCAGACCTAAATGCCCCAGAATGGCAATATACAGCACGTAATCTGCAACCAGCATTAAAGTCGGCCCTGAAACCGTCTGTCCCGGCCGCAAATCTCCAGTATCCACACGATAAAGCAGCTGTGCACCTCTTGGTGTAATCTCTTCAATGGTACTTTTCATCAACGCTTGCGGAAATTCCTGCGCCAAAAATCCCATAATTTCGTCTTTTGTTGCTGCCATGCATTATTCCTATTGTTCCAATTATATCTTTCTTAAAATGTAATGCTTGAGTTTCCCATCTAATCAGCCTGACTAGAAAGCTCATTTAATACCTGCCAATAGCTTGGCGGTTCACCCACATGTCCACGTTCACGCAGCATTTGATGCACTTTTGGCAGTTTAAAGTAAGGTACCGCAGCCATCAAATGATGTTCTTTATGATAGTTAACATTAATCGGTGCAACCAAAGCGCGTGCAAGATAGCCTGCTTTGGTGGTACGGGTATTGGTTAAAGCACAAGGACTGCTCGCCATGCCAGCATGCTCTGCCATTGAACGAACTCTGAGAAATAAAGGAAATGGTGTTAAATATGCCACAACCCACAATGCATAAAGTTTAGGATGACCTGCTGCCCATAGGGCTGAAAATAACGCTGCATTGGTGGCAATTGCCCCACCACTATTTTTCAGGAATGCTTTCGGATAATCAGTCCAGTGTTTGCCTTCCTGAGAAATCCAGCGACGATCATTAGAAACCGTCCACTCCATTTTCTCAATATCCATCAACACACGACCAACCGCAAATTTAAATCCAGTTACTCCTGATAAATCACGTATAAATTTACGCATTAAAGATTTCTTAGAGGTCGGAAAGCCTGTCACAAGCGATAAATCAGGATCATCCACTGTTGAGGTTTTACTGTGATGACGCATGTGATGGGCACGATATTTATGCAGATCATTCCAGATCGGACGCGCACATAACCAATCAGTTAAAGTGTCATTGAGCCATTTGGTTTTAAACAGACTTTGATGAGATGCGTCATGCATGATAATTGCCAGTGCCAATTGACGTCCCGCCAAAATGACCAATGCTGCAATACACATCAGCAATTTACCCCAAGAGGGCAAATATTCCCATGAACTCGCTACTGCGGCAAAAGTCCCACCAATGACTGCCCAAGTTGAGAACACAGCCCAACTGCCATACAAATCTGATTTAGCGGTGAGTTCAGTAATTTCCTCTCTACTGAATAAGTCACTAATTGCAACGCGTGTATTCATCTCTCTATCCTGCCTGAATGTGTTCTATTCTTATAAAACTACACAATTTATATTTTTATTTTAAACTTAGTAATATTTCTGTCAATAAATTAAAATTAAATTATCTGTAATATTTGTAATCAACCTTTACTCAACATGATTTTCATAGAATTTACGCCATGCTTCCAGACCTGTCTGATCAAGTCGTTGCACACTTTCAGCAAACTGTTGTCGGAGCTGTACATCCACAAAATCTTCTGGCAATAAGGGATCATTCATCAATAAAGAAATCGTTTGTCGTCCAAGTAATAACGACTCTCGAGCGGCATCCTCTAAGGAGAGTTGCGGTACAGTCGCTAACCATTGCTGGATCATCTGACAATATTTTTCATAATTCTGGTTTAAAGTCTGGGTCGCCCAGAGTTTTGGCAAGTTTGCTAAAGTTGTCGCATCAAAATGGTTAATTTGGCAGATTTTTGCGGTCTCTTCTAAACCTGAAGATTTTAATTCTGAAAATAACTGATCAAAGCCAATCGCCAGATTATCTGGACGAATATAAATTCCCTGTTCCAGCTCTTTAAAACCGAAATGTTTTAATGCTCTTTCCCGACGATTTAAAGCAGTACGATCAACACGTCCCAACTCACCCGTAAATACTGCCAAATATTGATGATTCCAGTGCTTGGTCTGTTTAATCCCTTGTTTACGATTCAACATGACATCAGCCCATTCATGCGACTGCACTGTAAACTGATACACACCGCGCTCAATCGCTTCTATGACGCCATCACTCGATAAACGAGTAACCGCCACGCGAATGCTGTTCTCACTAATATCGAATAGTCTTGCCGCGACAATAATCTGCTTAATTGAAATCGCACGACCTTGTAGCCCCAGAAGCAAATCAATAATTAAGTCACGGGCATTCATTTTAGCTATTGTCATCTTGCAGTCGAACCCATATAGGAATATGAAAGATTAGAAATAAGAGATGGGAATCTTAACTGAGAATCTCCCTTTTCGCATTTGCCAAAAGGGAGAGTTTTTTATTTTTTATAGGAAAACAAACAACAAAATAATACCGAGAACAATACGGTACCAAGCAAACACACGTAATGTGTGTCGTTCAACAAATTTGACCAATGCACTGACCACAAACAGTGCCGAAATAAAGGCAGCCACAAAACCCACCGCAATATTCAGCATATTATCTTGCGTTAGCACATCAGCATTACGTGCCAAGTCAAATACCGCTGCACCCAACATGGTTGGCATCGCCAAGAAAAAGGAAAACTCGGTTGCTGCTTTACGAGACAAGCCCGAGAACATGCCACCGACAATAGTTGCACCTGAACGCGAGGTTCCCGGAATCATGGCAACACATTGCGCACACCCCACCAGAAAAGCCTGCTTATAGGTAATCTTGGTCGCATCCGTGGTTTTATGATCAAATTTAATTGATTCAACCCAGAAAATGATCAGACCACCGACAATTAAAGCGACTGCAACCACAAGAGGACTAAACAACACGCTCTTAATAAAATCGACTGCAAATACCCCAATCACCACCGCCGGAATAAACGCCAATAAAACACTAAAAGCAAAATGTCGCGCTTCTGCATCGCCACTAAAAAAACCTTTGACCAAGTCAAAAATCTTTTGTCGATATAACCAGCATACCGCTAGAATCGCGCCAAGCTGAATCACAACCTCAAAAACACGACCGTCATCTGAATGAAAGTCGATCATATGACCAAATAAAATCAAATGACCTGTACTTGAAATGGGTAGGAATTCGGTTAAACCCTCAATAAAGCCTAAAAATAAGGCTTTTAAAATTTCAATATGTTCCATAAATTACTCAAAAGCACGTAATACAAGAATAAAAATAAACGGCAAGCTTACCTTGAAATGGCATCATTTTATGTGATTGTCACGTAACGTTTTTATCAAAAAAGCACGCATGTACATAAATATCTCTTAAATAATCATCAGACTATTTTTCTTTTGCATTTGTTCGACCACTTCATGCGTATCAAAACCCAGACGCCAATATAAAAGTTCTAAAACATCTAACTCATCTTGGGTAATAATACGGTCATTCCAGAGGCATCTTTCTGCAATGGACAAAATATTGAGACGATCCCGCAATAACAACCCTGACACATCATTCAGGATTTCAGCCAGATCCAATGGCTCATCTGAAATATCCGCATAGGTTTGCATTTCCTCTTCAGTCAAAAGCAGTTGCAAAATACGTTCACGTACTTCAAGTTGATTCGGACTATTGATTTGCTGGACATGCAACAAGGCATCAATCAGATGCACAATCTGAGATTTCACATCTTCAAAAGCAGCAGGTAGATGGGCGGGCATTAAATTGAGCTCATTTTTAACCCGTTCAAGCAATAAGGCATCCAGTAAACCTACTTCCCCATCTTCCTGAATAATACACGCCAACTTCGTCAGAAATTGACGGGCAATACTGGCTGGCATGTGCCCAATATTCTTACAGGCATCATGGAAAATCTGCACATGAATACGACCATCTAGATTCAATAAAGCATCAACAATGGCATGGCTGACAGGTGCATCCTGTGGAATAAATTCGCGATATTGACGAATCATTAAAATCGCAACCATCACCTCTCGCGAACCGGTTGCGGTTTGCATCGCACGCTGAATGAGTTCAGGACGTTTCTTATTTTTACGTATTTCTGGATTAAGCGGCTTAATCGCATCATTCAACGCAAAACTAATCGGTGATAAACGCAACAGCGGTAAAGGCTGTGGTGAACTCCAAGGCGTCGTAATGTCAGCGGTTTCTTCTTCCAGCGAACGAAACAAGCTAAACAAAGGACGATTACGTAATTTTCTTAGATTTTCTAATTGTAAATCTTGCAATAAAGTCGGATTCAATTCATAGATTCGATCTTTAATACTGGGATGAATATTCATCCAGCTTTGTGGACTCAATGAGTTTGCAAAGCACATATGCGAAATGGATTCAGAATAGGCACTGTGAATTTGCGAGCCCGAATGATGGACGTAAATCCTTAATAGGGTTTGAATATTGGCATTATTATTCATCAATCGCATGGTCTTGAGATCATTGCGAAAGGTTCGCCCACTTAAAGTCAGATATTTAATTGCACGGGTAATTAAAATCCCTAAACTTCCAATCAGCCAAATCACCCCACCTATCGCGACAAAAATGGTTTCAAACTTATTGCGATAAGACGTTGCATAAGGACTATAACCCGCTTGAGCCAGCTTGCTTCCCCATTGGCTAAAGGTCGTTAGGCCACTATACAAAAGTTTAAGCTTGGTATTTTCAACTGCTTCACCAGATAAAATCTGATTGAACTCATAACTGAGCAAGCCATACAGTTCCAGCTCATCAAGATTTTGCAAAGCGCCCCAAGTCAGGATAATCACAATATCTTGCGACCTAAAGCCAGCGGTTAAAGCATTTACACCGACTTCATCAGGTAAAACATAGACCGCAGGAGGATCGATAGAGAAGCTTTTGGCCACTTGCTCTACAATTTTTAATGCCGTACTTTCTTCGGGCGTACTTTCATCAAATACTAGACGTCTGGCCTTTAATTGCTTGGCAAGCGAATGTCCACCTTCACGCAGTACATAAAGTTCTGCACCAACCGACCAGAACAGCACAAAAATAAGCAAGAGAATAAAATAAGGACTAAGAACATGCCACCAGATCGGCTGCGTATAATCAAAGAAATGGACGACCAAACCTAAAATTAGATTAAGAATAAAAACAGTCAACAACATCGCCAGCCAACAAAAGCTCATTGACCATGCAATATTCTTATTTTCGATTAAGTAATGGCTCATTTCTCTCAATGTAAATTTTCCTGATTACATTGTTTCTGTTTAGGACTTCCGTATCCGTTATCATAAAATAAAAAAGCGGGAAATTCCCGCTTTTCTATAGATTAAGATGATTACTCTTCTTTGATTCCAGTTAAATCAACCGAAGCGGCATCAATATTCACATCGATATAGCTATCTAGTTTATTTTTTGCAGAGTCGCTACGTTTTTGCTCGAGTTTATCAAGGTAATCCTTGTCAATTCCACCCGCCACATAAATACCATCAAACACTGAACAATCAAACTCAGTTAAATCTGGCACTTTGCTGGTACGAACCGCATTTTTCAAATCTTCCAAGTCTTGGAAAACCAAACGGTCTGCACCAATATTTTCACGGATTTCTTCAACTGTACGGCCTGATGCAATCAGTTCAGCCTTCGCAGGCATATCAATACCATACACATTTGGATATTTCACCATTGGCGCAGCTGAAGCAAAGAATACTTTCTTCGCACCAGAATCGCGTGCCATCTGGATAATTTCATTACATGTGGTACCACGTACAATCGAGTCATCGACCAATAGAACATTCTTGTCTTTAAACTCAAGCTCTACAGGGTTCAATTTTTGACGAACTGATTTTTTACGTTGTTGCTGACCCGGCATAATAAAGGTACGTCCGATATAACGGTTTTTCATAAAACCTTCACGGAATTTCACACCCAAAATATTTGCCAATTCTAAAGCAGAGGTACGGCTGGTATCTGGAATTGGAATCACAACATCAATATCGTGCTCCTCACCCCATTCTTTCAAAATCTTATACGCCAGCTTCTCACCCATTTTTAAACGGGCTTTATACACTGAAATACCATCAATCGTTGCATCTGGACGAGCAAAATATACATATTCGAAAATACATGGGCGATATTCAGGATTTGCAGCGCATTGTTTGCTAAACAGCTGTCCATTCTCATCAATGAAAATAGCTTCGCCAGGCGCAATATCACGCTCTACCTTAAAACCTAGTGCGGTAATCGCAACCGACTCAGAAGCGATAATATATTCAGTCCCTTGTTCAGTTTCGCGAGAACCATACACCAGAGGACGAATACCATTCGGATCACGGAAACCGACCAAGCCGTGGCCTGTGATCATGGCAACCACGCCATAAGCGCCTTTACAACGTTCATGTACGCGAGAAACTGTGTGGAAAATATCGTCTGGTGTTGGATTTAAGGTACGAATCTTCTGTAATTCATGCGCAAAGACATTGAGCAGAACTTCTGAATCGGAATCCGTATTCATGTGACGTAAATCTGTTTTAAACAGGTCATCATGAATTTCTGCGGCATTGGTCAGGTTACCATTGTGTGCAAGGGTAATCCCGTACGGAGAGTTTACATAGAACGGCTGCGCTTCAGCACTGCTTGATGAACCGGCAGTTGGGTAACGCACATGTCCAATCCCGTAGTTCCCAAGCAATGCACGCATATGACGGGTATGGAATACATCGCGTACCATACCGTTATCTTTGCGGAGAAATAAACGCCCTTGGTGGCAGGTTACGATTCCTGCGGCATCCTGTCCTCGATGTTGCAGCATCGTTAAGGCATCAAATAACATTTGGTTCACTGGTGATTTACCGGCTATCCCAACAACTCCACACATAGCAACCTCGCGACAAGCTAGCGATTAATAAAAAGGATTTTTCGTCGAATGATCAGAACGGTCTGTGACAGCTGCACGTTCTGATTCGTCCATTTCTGGTGAAGGGCGATGTAACAACGCACCTTCGGATGTCATTTGATGTAAAGCTTGATTTGCCGCATCTTTGGACATTTCAGTTGCCAAAGGTGCGTAAGGTAATAAAATTTGTACGAATTTAGACTGTTTCCAGTGCGGTGAGCTTTCTACCCATGGCCCGAGACCCTGCATGGTGATCAGCACAATCAAGAGTCCTTTAAGAGAACCAAAAGCACCACCTGCTAAACGATTTAATGGGCCCAGTTTTAAACTTTTCAAGAGCCCATTGAGTAATGCCGAAACAATCCAGGTACATACCACGATGATCAATACGATAAAAGCAAAAGCAGCAATTTTTTGCACAACGGGGTCTTGGCTCAGACTGCTCATTGCAGGTGCCAATACCACCGCGTATTTTGCTCCAATGATCAATGCAAATATCCATCCGATCAAGTTCGCAAAGGCTTTAATAAATCCTTGGCGCAAACCGTTCAGCCCTCCAATGAGCAAGATGACCAGAATAATGATATCAAGCGTGTTCATTTCACAATGTCATCGCATTAACACAATCTTTGATTAGGGTTGGGCCTGTATAAATCAGTCCGCTATACACCTGAACGAGACTCGCTCCTGCCTGTTGTTTCGCAACCGCATGCTCACCTGCCAAAATACCACCGACGCCGATCAAAGGAATCTGACCCGCGAGTACTTTCGCAAACTGGCGTAAACATTCGGTACTTTTCTCAAATACAGGCGCACCAGACAAGCCACCCGCTTCATTTCCGTTTTCAAGGTTTTCGACACCTTCACGGCCAAGCGTGGTATTGGTCACGATGAGACCATCAATCTTGAATTGCAATAATTGTGCTGCAATAAAATCAATATCTTCAGTGGTTAAATCTGGTGCAACTTTGAGCACAAGAGGAACATAATGATTATATTGTTTTGCCAGTTCTAGTTGACGATCTTTTAATGTTTGTAACAACTCTGTTAGTGCATCGCCACTTTGTAAACTACGTAAGTTTTTGGTATTTGGAGATGAAATATTAACCGCAATATAAGAAGCGTAATTATAAACTTTTTCTAGGCAGATCAGATAATCAGAAACTGCATCTTCAACAGGCGTATCGGCATTTTTACCAATATTAATTCCGAGAACACCTTTAAATTTTGATGCTTTGACATTCTCAATCAGTTTATCTACGCCATCATTATTAAAGCCCATACGGTTAATAATGGCTTTTGCCTGAGGAATACGGAATAAACGCGGTTGAGGATTACCTGCTTGTGGACGTGGCGTAATGGTTCCAATTTCGATAAAACCGAAGCCTAGTGCTGCTAAAGCATCAATATGCGCACCATTTTTATCTAAACCGGCAGCAAGACCCACAGGATTTGGGAATTCAATTCCCATACATGTCACAGGTTTCGCTGCTACTTTCTGATGCATCAAGCCAATTTTATGGGCTTTATCCAGCATAGAAAGTGTAAGTTCATGTGCACGCTCTGGCGCTAAAGTAAACAACAAAGGGCGAGCCAATGAATATAACATACCAATCACAGTCTACTGTTTTTTCAAGTAGGCATATTATAGGCATAGGCGTATCAAAACGCCATGCCTGACATAGGGTTTTTAATGGCTTACTGTACTGTTGCAGTTAATTTAATCTGATTATTGTTTGACACCATATCCATTTTTTGAATGCTAATCCCCATTTGCGACAATTGCATTAAAAAGTTAGCTAAAACAGCATAATTCTGATGTTCTGCCACCAGTTGAATCTGTTCGCCATTTTGCTGAGAGGATACAGCCAAGCCCTGCTGTTGTGCCGTCCGCTGAATCTTGTCCGCAGCCGTCAGTGACAGATCATTGGCAGGTTTCATGGTGGCTGCATTGCTCTGCATCCAAACAGTCAGATCTTTGAGCTCATTTAAGCGTTTTTGCTGCTGATCGGCTAAAGCATGCATTATCCACAAGGAATAACCGATCACCGTGACAATCACAAAAATGGTCGTAAAAATAACCATCACGCGTTCACGCACAGATAAACTTTGCAGATATTCATTGAGTGCTTCAACTTTCTGGTCGAAGCTGTTTTGTAAACGTGTTAGTGCTTTCATTATTTTACTTTTACCACCCCGATTGCGCCCACACTGTCCGCCTGAACATTGCCTAACTCAGCCTGAAAACCCTGCTGATTTAATTGTTGGGTCAGTCCTTGTAAATCATCCGCCGATTTTGCTTTTAGTGACATGGCGAGCGTTGAAGCATCGTAGCTGACTTGCTGAGCCACAATCTGTTTTTGCATCAGGATTGGCCCAACACGACTCAACAGTGAAAGTGCCTGCGTATCGCCAAGCTGACTCATACGCAACTGGCTTTCAAACTGGCTCTTAATGTTTTGTTCAGTCACCCTGATATTTTCGCCGAACCAGTATTTGTATTGGTCAATAGCTTGAACAGCCGTCTGATCGGCGACTTTTTTCAGTTTCGACCAGCGTAAGGTATCGTAACTCAATTGCACCACGATCACAGCCAAAAGTACTGCTGCGGCAGCTTTCCAGTAGCCCGACCATTGGGTTTCTGCATTTTTTGACTTCGGCAAAACATTAAAGGGATGCTGTTTTGCTTTTAACAGTGGCTGAAATTGATAACTGAATTCTGTACGCTGATCTTTACTCGATGCCGTAGCCAGACTGTCCATCTGGGCAGCATTTAAATTGGCAAACTTAAATTGTGTTTCACGTGGCTGGAACTCAAGAAATAAGCCGAGATCATCCACCGAGTTGCCTAGCCATGCATCTTCTCTAACCAGTAAATGATCATAGAGATTGACCAGCACAACTTCATGTTGCTCTGGCTCAGGCAAAATCAAAAAGTCAGGTAAGAACGCGCTAATCTGGACAGGTAACAAACTGAGTGCATGCTGCCAGGTTTCAATGGTTGACTGTGCTACACCTAGAATATTGACTTGATCCTGATGAAAATAATGTACCACTTTCATTTGATCAATCGGTAAGGTTACAAACTCTTCGAGGAGATATTTAATCCCCTCTTGTCCCAATTGTTTGTAATGTACCTTTGTCATTGCTTGTTGCAACATCTGAGCATTACGGCTTGGAAAATAAACCACCGCTTCTTTTCCATTGTGCTCTTGCAAGTCTTGAATCAATTGCTCAAGACTATTGGCTTGCAACCAGTTTTCCCCAGCCGACCAATACCATGTTCCATTGGTTTCGGGCATCCATAAATACAGCATCGGTGTTCAGTACCCTTATCCTAACGCGGATATATAAAAATTATAGTGTTGGCGTAAAACGATTCTTTTGTGTCGATAATCCATTCGCGATCACAGCTTGATCATAAATACGGGCTTCTGCCAATGCAAATGGATTAAAGTTCTCATGGGTCAACTGTTCAGCAATATGTGCCACAACATTCATATGACACACCACCGCAATTGACTCGTACGGTAATTTTGACAACCATTCAATTGCATCTTTGGCATCATCATCTGGTTTGATCTTATCGCAAATCAGAACTGGAATGCCGTGAAAATGTGCTTTGATATGGGCCAAAGTTTCCTGAGCACGCAATAAAGGGCTCACCACAAAGATCTCAGGCTGAATCACATCTTTTAAAAACTGCCCAGTTTGCTCTGCTTGCTGATGTCCACGCTGGGTTAATGGGCGTTGCATATCGTTTCCATTGATGGCTGGAGACGCTTCACCGTGACGAACTAAAGTTAACTGCATAAAACGACCTTATTTTTTATAGCTGTATCATAACGCGAATAGATGACAGTTTTTTGATTAGACTTCATGATGAGGTAAAACAAACTCAACATCACTACGATGACCATTTTTCATTAAAGACAACGCAATATTCATTGGCGGTGCACCTTCAAAAATCACTTCATACAGTGCATTGGTAATTGGCATATACACATCCAGCTCTTGTGCTTTGGTACGCACCTGCACAATGGTATTAATCCCTTCAGCGGTCTGTCCCAGTTCTTTGGTCGCCTGATCCAGCGTTTTACCTGAACCTAGAGCAAAACCAATCTGATAGTTACGGCTCAACGGACTATTACAGGTCGCAAATAAATCACCGACACCCGATAAGCCTAAGAATGTCAAAGGATTCGCGCCCTGCTTTACCGCAAATCGGCTCATCTCAGCCAAAGCACGCGTCAAGATCATACTCTTGGTATTTTCACCAATCTTGTACGCATCACCCATCCCCATCGCCACGGCATAGATATTTTTCAGTGCACCGCCCAATTCCACACCATGTACATCATCGCTACCAAACACGCGGAATAAGGCGCTGTGTAACGCGTGCTGAACTGCATAGCGAACCAGTTCAGAATCACTGGCAATTACAGTGCCTGATGGCATCCCCGCCATAATTTCTTTGGCAAGGTTTGGACCCGATAACACACCGTATGGTACTTCTGGTAATTCTGTACGAATGATATCACTCATGAAACTGAAGGTTTTAGCCTCAATCCCTTTGGTTAATGAAACCACCGCTTGAGAGGTAATAAATGGTGCAATCTGCTTTAATACATCACGAAATGAATGACTCGGAATCGCCACCAGAATAATGTCACGATCACGTACCGCTAGTTCTAAATCAGCGACTGCACGCAACGCAGGTTCCAAGGTAAAATCAGGCAAGTAGCGTTTATTGACGTGAGTTTGATTGATTTCTTCCGCCACCGCAGCATCACGAATCCAGATCATGGTATCGCAACCATTACGCACAGCTAGATTAGCCATGGCTGTACCAAAACTACCACCACCCAATACTGTAATTCTTAATGCTGTTTTTTGATCTACAGCCACGGGTTCAACTAAATCGCTAAATTTTAACTCTGTCATTTTTTATCCTGAAACCTATTTCTTTCTTTAATCATTACAAACCGAGCTTAGTTTGCTTGCCACACTTTGACAAAATCCTGACTGTTTATTTCTGCACGCGGAGCAATCGCCTTTGCCGCAGTTCCTATATAAATAATACCTGAAATCAAATCTTGCTCTTTTAAACCTAACTGTTGTTTTAACCAGTTTGACTCAACCACAGCACCTGAACGCCACATGGTTGCGAACCCTTGTGCCTGTAAAGATAACAAGAAATTCTGAATCGCTGCACCCGTGCTCAGGATCTGCTCAAAGTGCGGTACTTTGGGATGATCTTGAAGGGTCGTTAAGGCTAAAACCAGCAACGGCGCACGGAATGGATGCTGCTTCACCCGATCAAGCTGGGCAGGCTCTGTTTCTCCGAGGTCTGCCAAAGCTTTAGCAAGATTCTCACCAAAAGCAGCACGTTGCTCAGGTGTAACGATCACAAAACGGGTTGGTTTTAAACGATGATGATCTGGCGCGGTCAACGCCGCTTGTACTGCTTTTTCGAGTTGTTCTGTATTTGGCGCTGGCTCAATAAGTTGACCAATAGATTGACGTTGATGAATATTTTGATGAATTGTCTCTATATTTGAGTCCGTCATTGAAATGAATCTAACTAACACAAGGATGGCGCTAGATTAGCATAATCTGAATGATTTCCACTATGCCTAATTCATGCTTGTCTCTGCTGCTTATATTGCTTTTTTGTCAGTAAATGAAAATATCATCATTGCTAAGCTCATCATTCATTTGACAAAATTAACAGAGTCTCTGCACAAACTGTACATAACCTGCCAAAGCACTCAAAAATTATATGTTCAAATAATATGATTACGTAACCACTTGAGAACAAGCAATGAAAAAAACCTTCATCATGAGTTTACTTGGCGGCTTGGCATTGGGTCTGACTGCATGTGCATCTACCCCGACCAACACATTAGCGATTCAAAAAGAAAATAATCAATATGAAGTAACGGGTATTGGTAAAACAAATTTGATCGCTAAAAATAATGCGATTAGCGCTGCCCAAAAAACCTGTACTCGCAATACCTCGCCTGTTGTTGTCGATGAAAAAACAGCTTATCAAGGTGTACTGAAAGGTGTTGTAGATGAACAGACGGGCAAGATGGTTGAAGCTGCCGCAGGTGTGATTGGTACCATTACAGGTAAAAATGCTTCTTTAGCCAAAGATGATGATTACCAGACCACTCTCACCTTCTATTGCAAAGCCAACGCTTAAAAACAAAAAAGCCGATGTTTCTACATCGGCTTTTATTTTCTGGATTGCTTAGTGAGCTTCGCTCGCAGCAACCTCTGCAACATCAGTATTATGTTCATCTAAATTCGGTTTATCGATTGCATCAATTGCAGCTTGTTGCTCTGGAGTCGTTTGAGTTGCTACAGCAGCAGAAGCAGCCTGATCTTGCTGTTCAACATTCTTCGCTTCTTCTTTCTTTGCACATGCAGTCAGCATGATTGGAGCAATGATTAGCGCGGCAAGGGTTAATTTAAATTTCATCACGGCTTTCCACAGTAACTTGGTTAACTTGTGACAAGCATATTTCAGATATATGACACTTTAATGACTACAACGTTGTACAAAAGTAAAAAGAGCCGATTTAAATCGACTCTTTTTTATATTTTCGTGACTAATCAAAAGGTTAAATCTTGATTAAGCACGTTCAAGTAAAGCTGCAACCGCAGGTAAAGTCTTACCTTCTACAAACTCAAGGAAGGCACCACCACCCGTTGAGATATAGCCAATTTGGTCAGCAACTTCATATTTATCAATCGCAGCCAATGTATCACCACCACCTGCAATCGAGAAACCAGCAGATTCAGCAATCGCCAAAGAAAGTGCCTTAGTACCTTCACCGAATTGATCTACTTCAAATACGCCTACTGGGCCATTCCAAAGAATAGTTTTTGAAGTTTTTAAGATCTCTGCAAATGCTTTAGCCGTTTCAGGACCAACATCCAGAATCATATCAGTATCAGTCACATCAGCAACATTTTTCACAACAGCTTGTGCGTTTGCCAATGAACCCAAGAAGTCTTCAAAGTTGATTTGGCTTGCATCTGCAACCACAACATCAGTTGGTAATGGCACACTCACTTTTGCAGCAATTTGTTTTGCTGTTTCAACCAAGTCAGCTTCGTAAAGTGATTTACCAACGTTATAACCCGCTGCCGCAAGGAAAGTATTGGCAATACCACCACCAACGATCAATTGATCGCAGATTGTTGATAATGAGTTTAATACATCAAGTTTAGTTGATACTTTAGAACCCGCAACAATTGCCACCATTGGTTTTTCTGGAGTTTGCATTGCACGACCAAGCGCATCTAATTCAGCAGCCAACAATGGACCTGCTGCTGCGATTGGTGCAAAACGTGCTGCACCTTCAGTTGATGCTTCTGCACGGTGCGCTGTACCAAATGCATCCATAACAAATACGTCACAAAGCGCTGCATATTTTTTTGCAAGTTCTTCGTTATTCTTCTTTTCACCGTGGTTGAAACGCACGTTTTCAAGCAATACGACCTGACCCGCTGCAACGTCCACGCCATCTAAATAGTCTGTGAATAATTTAACGTCTTGACCTAAAGCTTTGCTTAAATAAGCAGCAACTGGTGCAAGTGATTGTTCTGGTTTTGGCTCACCTTCTACAGGACGACCCAAATGAGAAAATACCATTACTGCCGCGCCTTTTTCCAAAGCAGCTTTAATGGTTGGCAATGCAGCACGTAAACGTGCATCACTGGTAATTTCCCCATTTTTTACAGGAACGTTTAAGTCTTCACGAATAAGGACACGTTTTCCTGCTAAATCAAGATCAGTCATGCGCTGAAAATTCATGGATGGCTCTCTAGTTGATTTTAAAAACGGCACAATTTTAAATGATTCTCTGAAATAAAGGTGAGTTTTTTTGCAGAAAAGCTGCCGAAGCCGTCACTTTTGATTATGATAATCAGCGTCACCCGATCTTTATTATTATTATGTCTATTCATCCAGATCCTAAAATTAATCGTTTAAATGTACTTGGCGAACCTTTAGCCAGCTGTTGTTATGATCCGCTGACCGGATACTTCCGTAATGGTTTTTGTCACACGGCGGTCACTGACTCAGGTCAACACACTATGTGCGCGCAAATGACTTCTGAATTTCTGAATTTTTCACAAAAAGTCGGCAATGACCTGATCACACCGTTACCAGAAGTCGGTTTTCCTGGGCTTAAACCGGGTGATTTCTGGTGTATCTGTGTGACGCGCTGGGTGGAAGCCTATCAGGCTGGACATGCGCCACCGATCAAACTCAATGCATGCCACAATGCGGTGTTACACTACGTACCGCTCAATATCCTTGTGGAATATGCAGTGTAATGCGCCAGTATGAACTGATTCTGGCCTCAAGCAGCCAAACCCGTAAAGACCTCATGGATCGTTTAAGGCTGAATTACCGCTGTATTTCCCCTGATATTGATGAATCTGCAACAGGTGAATTACATGCCGATGATTTGGCTAAACGTCTCGCTTTTGAAAAAGCAGCTGTGATCGCTCAGCAACATCCAGATGCGATTGTGATTGGGTCCGATCAGGTGGCTTGGCGTGAACATGCCCCGTATGATTTTATTGGCAAGCCTTTAAGCGTTGGAAATGCCATTCGGCAATTACAGGCCAACTCAGGTCAAACCGTATTTTTCAGCACCGCGCTCAGTGTTCAACATTTACAATCTGGCTTTGAAACCACCTTAGTTGAGCGTTACCAAGTCAAATTCCGTGAATTAACCTTGGCGGAAATTGAGCGTTACATTGAAATAGATCAACCTTTACATTGTGCTGGTAGTTTTAAATGTGAAAGCTTGGGGATTAGCTTATTTGAAAAAATGCTTGGTGATGATCAAACCACCTTGATGGGCTTACCAATGATTCAGCTGTGTAAGATTTTACGTGAGTTTGGGATAAACGTTCCTTAAAAAACACCCTGACCTAAACTTAATTTAGATCAGGGTCAATCATTATTCCTCAACCACTGTGACTCGCTTTGGTAAAGCAAACCAGATAAAAATCGACAAGATCAAGAACAACAAGGCAGCGACATTCAACACGGAACGATGTGATTGACTAAAGGCCTGTTTTGCAGCAGTAATCACATGTTCAGCAATCGCAGGTTGTAATTGCTTGGCAGCTTGAACCGCCTCTCCAATCGAGCTACTCACCTGTTCAATAATGCGATGCGGCACTTCGGTTGGTACTACAATCGAGTTGGCATAGAACCATGACAACATCAGACCGAAAAAGGCAATTCCCAGACCTGCGCCCAGCTCATAGGCCATCCCTTCAATCGCCCCTGCTGCCGTCGCTTTGCTTGGCGGTACTGAAGACATAATTGCAGAGGTTGAAGCCAATAAAGCAATTTCCACGCTTAAACCTAAAACAACCATCCAGCTCCAGACCTGCATCTTCGCCTGCATAAAATCAGTATTTGCCAATCCCCATAGACTTACCGCACTCATCAACATACCGAGCGATGCGACTGAACGCAGGCCAAAACGATTGACCAGCATACTGGCAATTGGGCCGCCTAAACTAATCGCAACCATAAACGGTAAAATGAATGCACCCGCAGCCAATGGAGAAAGTTGGTAAACAAATTGCAGTTCTTGTGAAATCAGCAATTCAAAACCGACCAGTGCCATCATGGAGACAATTGCCATCACCACACCTGTCGCAATAACAGGGTGTTTGAATAATTGGATATCAATCATTGGAGACGTTGACGTGAGCTGTTTGCGGACAAAGCCCACCAGTAAACTCAAGCCAACGGCAAAGATTAAAACCGACCAGATGCTAAACCCATGCATTACGGTTTTCACTGCATAGATCATGCTCAGGATGGCCACCACCAAAACCAGCGCCTGTAACAAGTTGAGGTTCTGCTTTGGTTGCCCTGCCTGTTTTGGAATCACAAATACAGTTAAAGCCAACACAGCAAGCATAATCGGCACATTAATCAGGAACACAGCCCCCCAATGGAAATGCTCCAGCAAGAAACCACCTAATAATGGGCCAAAGGCTGCACCACCACCGCCGACAGTCGCCCAGATGCCAAGCGCGAAGTTACGTTGCTTCTCATCCAGAAAGGTATTACGGACCGCAGATAAAGTCGCAGGCAAAATCATGGCTGCACCCACTGCCAATAATGCACGTGAACCAATTAAGGCATAAGCAGTAGAAGAAAATGCAGCTGCCAGTGACGCCAGACCGAATAAGATCCCGCCAATAATCATCAGCCGTTTAAAACCAATACGGTCTCCCAACGCACCCATAGGTAAAATCAGGCCCGCCATGACCAAGGAATAGATATCAATAATCCACAGCAATTCATTTGCTGATAAAGAAAGTGACTCACTCAACGTCGGTGTCGCCACGTGTAAAACGGTCGCATCAATCGATACAGGGAGATAGATCAATACAACGATTGCAAGAATTAACCACTTGCGTGACATAAATGCCTCTAAATTGGACAATTGTTCAAATTGATGTCATTATAACCAAAATTGAACACTTGTCCAACTTTAAAATTTGGAGTAGTGTGTTTCCGTTTTATATGCAGGTATAGGTGCAAACAAAGAATGGCTTATTTAAATCGCGAACAACGTCGTGAAATGATTTTACAGGCGGCAATGCAAGTCGCTTTAAATGAAGGTTTTTCTGCGATGACCGTACGCCGTATTGCCACCGAAGCGCAAACCTCGACAGGACAAGTGCATCATCATTTTGCCTCCAGCTCACATTTAAAAGCAGAAGCATTTATCAAACTGATGCAACAACTGGACGAAATTGAAAATCAGGTCAGCACAGCCAACGCTTTACAGCGCCTCTCTCTGTTGCTGGGTTGTGAAAACATTGAACAGATTCAACCGTATTTAAGACTCTGGAATGAAGCCGAAGTTCTCATTGATCAAGATGAAGAAATAAAACAGGCTTACAACATCGCCATGCAGGACTGGCATCGCTCAATTGTCCGTATGATTAATGAAGGTCAAGCACAGGGAGAGTTTCATTTTGAGACCAATAGTCATGACATCGCATGGCGGTTAATTGCGTTTGTCTGTGGTCTGGAAGGAATTTATAAGTTAGGACTGACTGGCTTAAATGAAGCTGATTTTAAGCGTCATACTGAAGCCATCATTCAGGCAGAATTGTTTAAAAAGTAAAATGAGAAAACAATGAGACACCCCTTATTACAAACACCAAGACTGGATTTATTTCTATTTCAAATGGATGATCTAGCCGATATCTACCCTTGTGTAACTACAACGTTAACGTGTTATATGACATGGGAGCCGGCACAAAGTTTTGCAGAAATCGAGCAGATTGGGCAAACATGGCTTATCGCAGAAACAAAACGTACGGATCACCATTTTGTATTACGTAATAAAGAAAATCAGCAATTTATTGGCTTAATTGGCATCCATCATTTAGGTACTACAACACCCGAATTGGGCTTATGGATTCGGGAAGATTGCCATAATCAAGGCTTTGCCAAAGAAGGCCTCTTAGAAGTTTTTCGTTGGGCTTCTACACATATGTCTGCCCAATATTTCTTATATCCTGTTGCAATTGAAAATCAGCCAAGTCGTAAACTGGCTGAATTTTTAGGTGGAACTGTTGCTGGATACAAAACAGAACGGAAATATGAGGCAGTGATTTATCACATTCTACCCTATCAAGGTGATACGAATTAGAACCAGCCTTTGCGTCCATTTAAAATTGCATCTGCACAGCGAAGCGTTTCCTGACTTAAGCCCCACAAACGATAATCCCCTGTGGCCGAAGTCACATTAAAATTATGGGTATAAGCAAAACTCAATTCACGATCAAAATCACACCAGGCCCCTGAACCATTAAAGCCAACATGACCGAAGCCATGTGGCGCACGTTTGCCCATCGTTAAAATACGGTGATAACCCAAACGCCAATGCATTGGAATTGGCATCACTCGATCACGTGCTTTGCTTTGTACCGCACTGAGTTGCTTAAATACTTCTGGACGAATGAATTGTTGCCCCTGCCATTGCCCTTGATTGGCCAGCATCGCATATACTTTAGCTAAACTATCCGCAGTGAATACACCATTGGCTGCTGGAATAACGGCTTGCAAGCCCTCATCACTGTAGAAACTAAAATGACGCATCCCTTTTGGGATCATAGCATCCTGAAAATCCTGAGGGTTTTGCCCTGAAAGCTCCAATAACCGTTCTGATATAGAGGCTTTACGTGGTTGACTATTTTTCTTGGTTTGAGGTTTAGTTGAGGTAGGCGGTTTGGGTTTTAACAATAACCGCGCAACACGATCTAGTTCTGAAGCAGGCGTGCCGAAATATGCCCCATCCAGTTCAAGGGGTTGTACAAGATAACGCTCCATTAACCAGTTTAACGGCTGCTTGGCTGCTTTCTCAATCACACCACCCAAAATCCAACCATAGGTCAAAGGCTGATAGGCAAAACTTTGTCCTGCCGCAAAACGCGGTGTTGCCGCTGCAACCACATCCAGCATATGCGACCAATCCAGCATTTCTGTCGCGGCATCAATCATATTGCGGATATCAAACAAGCCACTTTGATGTGATAAAACATGACGCAAAGTAATATTGGCTTTGCCATTTTGAGCAAATTCAGGCCAGTAATGCGCAATAGGTTGATCGTACTCAAGTATCCCTTCACTCACCAGAATATGCGCAAGGGTTGCAAGAATGCCTTTACCCGTTGAGTAACACATTGCTAAAGTATCTGATTGCCAATCTTCTTCTTGAGATTTTTTACCCGTAAAAATATCAACAACTTTTTGACCTTGGAAATACACCACCAATGCTGCACCACCTTGCTGGCTCCGCGCATCTTGTAAACGACTAAACTGGCTAGCCAAGTCAATAAAACGCTCATCAACACTGCCATGATAATGATGTGTGTCAGCAAATAGAATTTCTTTAATCAAAGCCCAATTCCTTATGATATTTATGTTTTTATAATCTCCCTGTTGCGAACAACAGGGAGCATTTTTAATTTAAAAAATATTAAAGTGCTTTCACTGTACCAGCCACATGTGGCTTTTTAGATTTCACATTGCGGATCAAGAAATCTGTTTGCGTTGATTCAACCGCAGTTAAAAACTCAACTGTTGAAGGTAAATACATTGGCAATTTAAACCAGACATCTGCCTCATAAGCTGCTGGAAGCTCAATGCTCGCCAAAGCTTTAGCCTTGCTCCACATACCATGTGCAATCGCCTGTTTAAAACCAAATGCTTTTGCAGTTACGGCGTGAATATGAATCAGGTTAAAGTCACCAGAAATCACCGCATAACGACGACCTGTATTTTCTGAAATATTCCATTCTGCTTGTGGTTGATAAGCTGGTTCTTGCGTATCTTTAGCCTTCTCACCTGCTTTTTTCTCAGTTTTCTGGCGCGATAAATACGTCGTTAAACTTTCCATTACCACTTCACCAGCAACTTTCGCAGTTGTGATGAAATCAAATTGTAAACCCTTGTCGTGCGGCTTCAATTCACCAAATTTACAAGACAGCGTAATTTGCTCATTTACAGCAATTTTGCGTGTCTGCTTAATCTGGTTACGAATATGCACCAAACCCAAAATCGGAAACGGGAAAGCTTCGCTGGTCATCATGTGCATTTGCAGACTTTGAGACAAAACCGCTAAATAAATTGCAGGTACGAAACCATCATTTTTAAAACCACAAATCTCGTTATAGCTTTCTAAATGTTTGGTATCAATCTTAAGTGTATCCACCACATATTCAACTTGTGGCAGAACCTTTTCACCTTTTGGCTTTTTGAAAATGAGACCTTGAATGACTTTTGGATAAGCTAAATAAGGTTTTGGCAACTGACTAAAATGACGTGTATTCATAATAAACCTTTCAATATTTTTATAAAAAAGGGATGCACAAGCACCCCTCTTCAAAACCCTAATGCTTAAGCACCTAACAAGCTTTGACCGCAGACGCGAACAACGTTACCTGTCACACCTGTTGAACCAGTAGACGCATACCACGCAATTGCTTCCGCAACATCTACAGGTAAACCACCTTGGTTCATTGAGTTCATACGGCGACCAGCTTCACGGATCGCAAATGGAATCGCAGCAGTCATTTGCGTTTCAATGAAACCTGGTGCAACTGCATTGATGGTAATACCATTTTTCAATGTCGGCGCAGTAAATTTAACCAGACCGATCACGCCAGCTTTAGATACCGCATAGTTGGTTTGACCGAGGTTACCCGCGATACCACTGATTGATGATACACAAACGATACGACCATTTGCATTTAAACCATCATGAGATAGTAAGTAATCGTTAACACGCTCAATGGCAGACAAGTTAATGTTGATTACAAGATCCCAAAGCTCAGGCTTCATATTTGCCAAAGTTTTGTCACGGGTAATCCCTGCATTGTGAACAATCACGTCTAAACCGCCCTGTTTTGCAGCAGCAGTCTTGATTTTTTCACCCGCATCAGCAGCAGTAATGTCAATTGCCAATACTGAACCGCCAATTGAACCTGCAACACGCTCAAGATCAGCTTGTTGTTGCGGAACATCTAAACAAATGACATGCGCACCATCACGCGCCAATACATGCGCAATCGCTTCACCAATACCACGGCTCGCACCAGTCACTAATGCAGTTTTGCCTGCAAGTGGCTTCGCCCAGTCTAAATCAGCCACATCAGCTTTAGATACACGGATCACTTGACCTGATACATAAGCAGAACGTGGTGAAATCAAGAAACGTAAAGTTGATTCAAGGTTTGCTTCTGCACCTTGGTCGACATAAACGACTTGAGCAGTAATGCCTTTTTTGAATTCTTTACCAACAGATTTGATGAAACCTTCAAGCGCACGTTGTGCAATCGCCTGTTTGACTGTTTTTGCAGTTTCAGGTGTGGTACCGATCACAATCACACGGCCTGAACTTGAGATTTGACGAGCGATTGGATTGAAGAAGTTATACAACTCTTTCAACTGCTCAGAATCCTGAATACCAGAAGCATCAAATACAACGGCTTTAAATTTAGATTCTTTATCATCGGCATTCAATGGACGAAGATTTAAGCCGACTTTTGCAGCAGTTTGTTGTAATTCAACATTATTACCGACATAGCTATCTGCATGAATATTGCTAAGAACTTGAGCAATCGCACCAGAAACCGTACTTGATGGTGCTGCGCCAAGCAATACTGCTCCATTCACAACAGGCTGAGCACTTTCAAAACGATCTAGCGTTACTGGTGATGGTAGACCTAAATTTTTTACAACAAATTTACCTAAAGGTGATTGTGTAAATGCTTGGTACTGATCAGTCATGGTTATTATCTCTCATACAAATGAATTTGTTACAAACACATGAATCATGTTGGGATATGGCATGAAATCAATGTCTGATTGACTCATCACAAATCATACTTGAGTTCATGTCTGGATGTCTTGACCTGAATGTGGTCTCAAGCGTCATTCTAGTCAATACAGCAGTATTGAAAATATGGTATGTTTGTACCAAGAATATCGCAATTATGCTTGGAAAAGCCTTATGAGCAAAACAACTCAAGAAAATCCAGCAGTCGACAATTCTGCTCAGGAGACTGTGTCAAATACATCAAAAGCAGCGACTACGAAACGTAAAACTGCGACTACTACTCCAAAAGCAGCAACGACGACACCAAAGACAACGCGTACCCGTTCTACCAGTCGTAGTGCGAGTACTACAAAAAGCGCTGCTTCTACAACGACAAAAGCAGCGACAGCTAAAACAACCAAACCTTCTGTTCAACAGGATAAAACCATGAGCCAAAACACTGTGCGCCGTGTTGCCATTATCGGCGGTAACCGTATTCCTTTCGCTCGCTCTAACGGCGCTTATTTCACAGCTTCTAACATTGACATGTTTACAGCTGCGTTAAACGGTTTGGTTGAGCGCTTCAACTTACAAGGTCAACGCCTAGGTGAAGTGGTTGCGGGTGCAGTATTAAAGCACAGCCGTGATTTCAACATGACCCGTGAATGTGTGTTAAATACGCAACTTGCACCAGAAACACCGGCTTATGACATTCAGCAAGCATGTGGTACTGGCTTACAAGCAGCGTTCTTGGTTGCGAACAAAATTGCTTTGGGTCAAATCGAAGTGGGTATTGCTGGTGGTGTGGATACAACATCTGACGCGCCAATCGCTTTCGGTGATGGTTTACGTAAAGCGCTTCTTGAGCTAAACATTGCCAAAACAGGTAAAGATCGTTTAAAAGCTTTAGCGAAGATCAATGTTAAAGATCTTATGGATGCGCCTAAAAATGGTGAACCACGTACAGGTTTATCTATGGGTGACCATCAAGCAATCACTGCGCTTGAATGGGGTATTCCACGTGAAGATCAAGACGCTTTAGCTGCTTCTTCTCATCAAAAAATGGCAAAAGCATACGAAGAAGGTTTCTTTGATGACTTAATCACGCCATTCTTAGGTTTAAGCCGTGATAACAACTTACGTGCTGACTCTACTGCTGAAAAATTAGCGAAATTAAAGCCAGCATTTGGTAAGGGCGAAGCTGCAACTATGACAGCGGGTAACTCTACGCCGTTAACTGATGGTGCATCATGTGTACTTTTAGCTTCAGAAGAATGGGCAAAAGCAAACGGCCATGAAGTGCTTGCATACCTGACTTTCTCTGAAACTGCTGCGGTTGATTTCGTGGGTAAGAAAGAAGGCTTATTGATGGCACCTGCTTATGCCGTTCCACGTATGCTTGAGCGTGCTGGCCTTAAACTTCAAGATTTCGACTACTATGAAATCCATGAAGCATTTGCATCACAAGTGCTTTCTACTTTGAAAGCTTGGGAAGATGAAAAATTCTGTAAAGAGCGTTTAGGTCTAGATGCACCTTTAGGTTCAATTGATCGTAGTAAACTCAACGTTAAAGGTTCTTCTTTAGCTGCGGGTCACCCATTCGCTGCAACTGGCGGTCGTATCATCGCAACTGCTGCAAAAATCTTAAATCAAAAAGGTTCAGGTCGCATTCTTGTTTCGATCTGTGCAGCTGGCGGTCAAGGTGTAACAGCGATTATTGAAAAATAATCTCTAACCTGATCAACAAAGGGATTAAATCTTTGGATTTAGTCCCTTTTTTATTATAATTTTGGTTATACAAACAACAACTTAAAATAATATTTATCCTATGCATTCATTCTTATTTGATCAGCTTTTTTATATAGGTGCTTGGCATCCAATTTTACTGGTTCTATTATTTTTCTTTGGGCTTTATCTTACGGAATTATCGTTTAAAAAATCTTTGATTAAATATCCAGTTGAGAGTCTACAAGGCTATAAAAGGACAATGAATAGTCTATTCTGTAGTACTCTATTCTTTGCAATGAGCTATTTCTTTAATTTTAACTTCATCTTTTTTCTTTCCTCTTGTATTGCTCTACCTTATATAACAACTCGAAAAATAAATTATCAAATTACCAATGGGTACTAAACATGTGGTTATTCATCATAAATATTTTCCTATTTTTAGGGCTATGCTTTGTACTCCTTCACTTTTTAGCAGGTGAAGAAAGGCATTTACCTATTATTATATTTCTCGCTTCTTGTCTTTGGTTTATGAGCTTTATAGTTTGGATGTTATATTTTAAAGATCATCTCCCTACTTAGGCTATCTCGCCCGTTTAAACTTCACAAAATAATCATTTAAAACTTTAATCGCTTGCTTAAGTTCTTTGAGATTTTCTTCATTATTTCCCAACCGTTCAACAAAACGTTGTGAATGAATTTCCAGATCGATCTTTTCATTAATTTGCGGTGCAATCCGAAACAACTTTTCCAGATCATCAAATCGATCTAACTTTCGGTTTGAGAAATACTCTAGACGAAACCCTAACTCATTCAGCACTACCCCGCCCAGAATCGCCCCTTGTTCAGCATCAAAGCTCAATGCATGTTCTTTTAAAAATAACTGTTCAGGTGTTTCTTTAGAACTTTTAAATAAGTTGGTCAGTTGGCTTAACATTTCGAGATCGCATCACTATTTTTCAACTGTATTAAACCGCTAAACCCATTATCGAAGCAACCTTCGCATCAGCAGATATAAAAAAAGCATCTGTTAAAAGATGCTTTTCCAACAATTATTTTCCGTACTGTTTCTTTAAATATTCCACAATCTTGGCAGATTCAAACATTTTTACACCTGTATTCGGATCGACCAGATACGGCACTTGAATATCACGTCCCATCACTTCAACCACCTTTTCACGTTTGCCATTCGGCAACGGAATATACTTACCGGGCTTTAGGCGCAATACGGCTGGCCCCATGTCCTGCCAACGCTCTTTCGGCACATTATGCAAAATATAGGGAAGCTCCAACTCAGTCAGTACTTCTCGCACCAAACGGGTATAAGGGCTTGCCTCAAAGCTCCACAGCTCCAATAACTGCGCTGGCGCTGGACGTTCAACAATCTGCTGATTAATCCAGACCCCACGCACCGCATTGGCGACTGTCGCCAACGCAGATACATAGGGAAGTTTTGGATAATGGCTAAATTTTTTCGGTGTTTGGCCTGTTTTACCATAATGTTTAAACAAATGATGAATAATTGCCTGTGACTCATATAGCTGGTCACCTGTATTTTCATCAATTAAAAAAGGAAATTGTTTCTTCCCACCTTTTTCTTTCACGATCTGGCGATATTTCTGACCACCTTTTGGACATGGATAAATTTCCACATCCAGATTCAGCAAAGTAATAACTTCACGGACACGGCGGCAAAACGGCGAACCCTCAAACTCATAGAGCTTAATTGCTTTTGCAGGTTGATTTGGAAATGGTGTTCCCATTGCACCTCGTCCACCTTCAATCACGCTGGCAACAACAGATTGTAAAACTTTGAGTTGATGATTCACCCTATTCAGCATAGTGCTATCCTTTTAGCAGTCGACTAATTTTTCTTTTGCAATCACAATGCCATTATTATCTGCGTAGATATAATCGCCTGAATTGATTGTCACGCCACCAAAATACAAGCTGACATCGACTTCACCTATGCCTTTGCGATTACTTTTTTGCGGGATTGCAGCCAATGCATGTACGCCTAAATCCAGTTCTGCAATCGCATCGACATCACGTACACAGCCATAGATCACCACCCCATTCCAGTGATGTTTCACTGCTGACTCGGCAATCATATCTCCCATCAGGGCACAGCGCATGGATGCACCGCCATCAACCACCAGTACTTTACCTGTACCATCCGTTGCCAAGAGTTCTTTCACACGCGAGTTATCTTCAAAACACTTTACCGTGACCACTTGGCCGCCAAAGGTTTTACGTGCGCCATAGCTTTTAAAGAATTTACCATCTAATGATGGGATGACCACTTGCAGCTCTTTTTCAGGGTTATCATCTAACAAATCACAAGTTACAAAAGGAATTGTCGTCACTGAAATTCTCCATTATTTGCTTTGTTGTATGCTCAGGTTATCGTACAGTTTAAATGCGGCAGTCTGTGTTTGTGCTGCAACCAGCATAGTATGCGCCAATTGCTCAGCGGTAATAGGTTTAAGTTTAAACGGCCTAGTCCACGTTTTTTCCACCAACTTAAATGCGGTCTGCGCCAGATCCTCTAGCAAGCGCACGTCACTACGTTTACCAATTAAAAGCGAAGGTTGGAAAATTGATAGCTTATAAATTGACAGGCTTTTGAGGTAGTTTTCGAGTTCACCTTTCACTTTATTATAGAAAATTGGCGAATTTGCGTTCGCTCCCAACGCGCTCACAATTAATAAATGAATATTTTTATCCTGAACCAGATCAGCAAAATGTGCATTAATTTCATAATCAATTGCATAGAAAGCGTCTTTAGAACCCGCCTGTTTAATGGTACTTCCCAAGCAACTAAAGGCATGGGTATAGGCATTGACATCCTCATCATTCAATAACAGAAAATCTTCCAGAATCAGTTGAGTGACCTTACTGTAAGCATTTAATGTTTCTGAATTTTTCCTGACAACAACGGTAATCGAATTAAAATCTTCTGCTTGTTGTAGCTCATCCACCAAGGCCTGACCAACCAATCCGGTAGCACCAATTACAATTGCTTTTTTATCACCTATTCTCATTTTTAATTCTTCCAAGCTATGACTAGGCTTAATGTAACGTTTTCTTGCACGATTATCATCTGTTAAATGTACTTAAAAGTATCACAAGACTTGACTTCGGGGCTTAGTTTCCTCAAAATATGGCACTTGTTTACGGGCTGGTGAATGTTGCCAATATTTTTTGGTTTTAACTTCAGCCCGCCCAGACCAACTTATTTTCAAGGAGTGCACGAGTGGCAAACTCTGCTCAAGCTAAAAAACGTGCTCGTCAAAACGTTAAAGCACGTAAACACAACGCAAGCTTGCGTTCTATGGTTCGTACTTACATCAAACGTACTGTAAATGCGATCGCTGCTGGTGATTATACTGTTGCTACAGAAGCTTACAAAAAAGCTGTTCCTGTAATTGACCGTATGGCTGATAAAGGCATCATCCACAAAAACAAAGCTGCTCGTCATAAGAGCCGCTTGAACGCTCAAGTTAAAGCATTAGCTAACTAATTTGATGCATATAAAAGAGCCCGAATTTTCGGGCTTTTTTATTGTCTTCAGTTTTTCAAATAAGGCTGCAAACCCGTTCCCGCCTCTTTCACGATCACGATCAGTTTCTGGCAAAACGTATAACTCTCCTCTAGCAACCCCAGATCACGCGTACGTGCATTGTGTTGAGTAAAAGCCTGTTTATAAAACTGATAGCGCTCATTTAAATAATCATGATCCTGACTCAGTGCAATCATCATTAACTCAAAACGAAAATCCAGATCCACCGTAAAGTCTTCTGGCATGTCTCCATATGCCCACGCTTGTAACGTCTCCAGTTTACCGTGCCCTACATTTGAAAAGATAAAATGGATATAAGCATCTAAATTTTGGAAGAAATCCTGAATATTGTCTTTGCTTTCCCAACGCCCCGTTAAAAAGAAACAAGGCTCAGAAGTATGCTTCCCGATAGAATGTTGATGGACATCCAGCGAACGCAGCCTAAAAATCAAACGTTCAGATAGCTGCTCCTGCAAGTGATCAGGAATAAAACGATCGGTAAAATCCATTGCAAAAGACAGCATCGGGCTAATAGTCAATTTCCTAAGTACCATCTTCAATTGATAAAACACACCAAGCTGTTTTTGAGTCAATAAAAAGCAACGATAGCCTGTATCAAGCGCCAATTCTGGTCGACCGATATTTCCCCAGTTTGAAATAAAGTCATGCGCCACATTAAAAACATCAAGTTTGAGATGTTGCGTATCTTCTTGCTGCTCAAACCATTGGCTAATCAGTTGCTCAGCAGCAGCCATATTATGCGGAATATCAAAATTGCCTGTTTGCAAAGGTGATTTCACCTCTTCGACAACCTGAATTTGCTTTAATACCAAGGGTTCCAACAAATAAGGTTGCAGCATATTCGACACTGCATTTTCTGGAGACTGCAATTCTCCAATCGCCCATACATTATAATTCGGCTCATAAAACCCGATTCCCGTTTCTTGAACCGTTTCATAAAAGACCCGATACACCGCATCATTTTCAGCTTCTTGTATCAATGCGTCTAAACGCACACTTGCGCCTATGCCCTGAGCAAATTGCTGCTTGATCTTTTCTACCCACTGCTGAGTAGGCTCAGAGAAATAGGCCTGATATTGTGGATCACAAATTTTATTGGAAAATAATAGCAACCATGCCTGCAAAGTTTTGCCATGACTGGAAATGTTGCAATACTGCTGATGCAACTCAAAAGCAACTTGATGAGAATCATCTTCTGCGGGCACTTTGCCTGTAAAAATCTCAGGCTCCCATAAATAAATTGTGCTTAATAACATCTTTTTATCCAATTATGTGTCAGTTTTCTCTTTTTATTTTCATATCATGACGAAAAAAGACCAATTTTAAAAGACCAGTTTTTATTATTTTTAACTTTTTAGGTCATATGATGAGTGATAAAAAATATGAAGCCCCGAAGCGCTCCATATTTTTATTTATCAAGTTCAGATTAAATCTTATGATGATTAAGGATTCACGGCTAAAGCCTTAGCCGCAACTGGTAAATTCTTAGCAGATAAACCAGCAAGTACTAAACTATTATTCATCACTGGAATGCTCCATTTTTGATTGGCGCCATTGGTACAACGATAGCGAATTAGACGTGCTCGATTATTGGATAAATAACCGCCTTCCAAATCGAAGCACTGATTCGATTGCTTAATCGCTTGTGCCGCAGTATCAAGCTCCCACACCTGACTACTTGTACTGCTACAAGGCGTCAGATTGATAACATTGCCAGCTGTAGTCGTTAAGCACTGATCTATATATTGCTTATTATGGATTTTACCCAATGCATCATAAGTCCATTTTTCCGAATCTTCACCTGTACATCCCGTCGCTCCACTGATAAATGCGTTGAGCTGTCCATTCGCCAACTTCTCAACTTTTAAACAATTGGTTCTGTTTAATAAACTGGTACTTGATGCAAAATTCAAATCACCTTTGAGCTCTAACTTTCCAACAAAAGCACGGAACGCAGTTAATGCATCAGCATTTAAATTGGTCAAGTCCGAACGATACACATTGATCCAGCGATTTAAACGATACAGCTTAATTTGCTGTTGGGTATAACGCACCATTTCATTTTGTGCATCTGCTGTTAGTTGATCTTTAAAAGTTCGGTATGAATCAAACAGTAGCTTAGATTCAGGGGAAAGATTTACCACTGCCTTATCTTTATTATCGAGTAAAGCCTGTTCTAACTGTGGTAATTCAAACGCCCTTAAAGCTGAATATTCTGCTTCCTTACCAATTTCAACGGCTGGTGCTAAAGCAGTCGTGTTAGCTGGGATCGCTAAACTAGACAGTAATACCGCTGATGCTTGGTCGGCTTTTTTACAGTAAAGATTGACTTGCTGGGGTGCGTCACTTTGTGCCAGATTAATATGGAACTTATTGGCATTGCCATTCATGCGCTGCGGTGCCAAAGCGATATTTTGACTTGCACTTGCAAATCGCACATTCAACCAACAATTTGCGGTTGTAGCATTTGGATTCACTTGTGGTAAATCAAATACATTGCCCCAATTTCCTTTTGCTGCTGGATAGATCAGACCAACTTGCGCGACTGGATCATACCCACCCAAGATCGTATACACAGGCACACCGAACATTCTTGGTTTTAGATAGTTACCATCAGCACGGTTATACCAGACGTTACTTGAATTTGGCGTTTTAGGTTGCGCAACTTCCATCATCCGCGTTGTTGCATTCCATTTTTTATAGCCTGTTGGTGAATTAGCATCCCACACATAACGATCAAAAGCAGGCTGAATTTTTAGAAAAGTACTATAGCCTGTGTAATGGGTATATTTAGAAATACTGCTTGCCGTTGCGCCACCCGACATTGCATCCCAACCATAGGCATATTTATTCAGGAAGTTTGGTACACCATTGGCCCCATCACCTAAATTGGTATTGGTCCAATTGAGGTTGCCACGCATTTTATTTCTAAAGGCAATATAGCCCCAACCACTATCCGCATGATGTGCAGCCCAGAACATATTCTCACCCACAGCACCAGGATAATGCCCAAGCCCATAATGATGGCCGATTTCATGGCTAAATTCATTGCCCACAGAATCGATCAAGGTCAACATACCATTACCACCACTTAAGCCATGGGTGGCCTCACCGTTGCTATACTTCCCGCTTGCATAATGCGCTACCACACTTTGAGTCAACTGAGGTTGTTCCTGACTCGCCATTGAAGCACTGGTGATGCCCCAGTTGGCCAGATTAATCCCCACGCCAAAAGTCGACTTGGCGGTATTCTCACGCATATCACCGCTATACACATCACCCGTAGTTGCGCTGGCTGTATCATAAATAACACCACTTGCAACCATAACTTTGTTGAGTCTTAAATCATCATATTTTGCGACGATCATACGTGCAGCAGGAATAGTCTGAAAGTAATCAGTGCCTGCTTTTGCAGGCTCAAGCAGCATATAATGACCCGTAGATTTCGGCGGATCAGTTAATAAGCCTAAACGGATATTCTGCACCACCAATTCACCCGGCGCGGCCAAGTCAATATTGTCTGCTGCAAGATCACCACTGCGGTTATTCAGTGGATCAACCACGCGAAGATGCAGACCTGCTCTGATTTCATGCCATTTCAAGGCAACTGTCCATGCTCGCTTTGAATAACTTACAGGCGGACGTCCATCTGTATTGGATTGATCCGAAGCTGCAATTCTCGATGGCTCTTTCAATTTAACGGTTCGGAGTAGTTGATTACCCTGATAAATTTCGACTTGTAATGTTTGCAAATCCCCCATTTCCGCCAATGGAGTAACCAGCAATAACGCATCTTTTTCAGTGGTTAAGCGTGGCATTGAATCTTTTTCATTATTCTTAGGATTAACCACATGGCTTTGTGCGAATTGCAGCATCGCAGCAAAACTGCCATTTAAATCATTGCGTAATAATCGTGGCAGTCCGAGTTTATCGTAATCATAAAAGCCCAAGACAGCTTCATCAATCACATCCTTGTTGGGTTCAGGATACTTTTCCATAACAGGAGGAATCGATGGGGTTTCTGTCGTCGTATCTTCACCTTGGTTCGGTGTTTCAGATGTTCCATCACCCGGCAACTCACTGGTTCCATCATCTGGAATTAGAGTCCCATTTCCCGCGGTCGTATTATCATTCTTCGGCAACTCAGTATGATTTGTTCCACTTGTACTATCTGAAGAACCTCCTCCACAGGCAATCACCATCATAGACAGTAAACAGACCGTTAAATATTTAAGTTGTAATTGCATCACATTTCCCCAAGAAAAACTTGTCAAATTATCGTTAATGATAAATTTTGTTAATTAATTAAAATTAATATAAATCATATATTTATAATATTAACAATTTAAATGATCGAATGTGAAGTTAATTTTTAATATTGAAATAGTATGCTTAATTTATTGTAATTTTAAAATAATAAGCGCTAATACAGAATCAAAGCCACAACAATGCCAGACCGATGTACAACTACATTTTTATAACTCAACTACGCTATTTTATGAAAATAAAATTAATTTAAATTGAAGTGTATATAAATAATTAAATAACACATGCTGGAGAGCATCATGAATAAAATCTGGAAAGTTATCATTCCCATTAGCTTTGCTTTATGCAGCAGCCTTTCCTTTGCTGCAACATGTAATAGCGCCATTGATAACAATACGCTCAGCGATCTTACCATTCCAGCTGGCGCCACCTGTACTGTGAATAATTCCTCCATTGAAGGAGATGTAAATATTCAGAAAGATGCCAGCCTGATTTTAAATAGCTCTTCCATTCAAGGCAGCATACAGGCCAACCAAGCCAAAGCAGTACGCTTAATTAATTCAAGCGTAAGTGGTGATATTCATGCCCCACAGGCCTCAACCATGATTCATTTAGAAAAATCGGTTATTTCTGGTGATGTCCATTGCTCGGCATCAACTCGACTGCAAACAAATCAAAGTAGCAT
Organism: Acinetobacter vivianii; assembly: GCF_014635885.1. Taxonomy (GTDB): domain Bacteria; phylum Pseudomonadota; class Gammaproteobacteria; order Pseudomonadales; family Moraxellaceae; genus Acinetobacter; species Acinetobacter vivianii. The sequence continues at coordinate 361,252 of NZ_BMDR01000005.1, read as the reverse complement.
TGAAGGACAAAAAACGGGGAAATGTCGCTAATTCTTTGATCCTGCCAGATCATTTAAAACAAAACCCAAATAAAAATCTATTTGGGTTTTATTGAATACAATCATTGTTCGGGCATTTAATCTACCCATACATTATTTGCCTAAAAACTGCTTTATATTCAAAACATTTTTCTCACCACGCCAAATCCATTTTAACTGGCTATCAGCAAAGTCTTCGCCTTCAAACCATACAAATAAACCTTCCATCATTTCTGGCCAATCTGTTTGCTCAATTTGGTTTTTACCCGAAATCACGGCAATGATTGCAGCAAGAATCGTGTCATGACTAACCGCCAGACTCAGACCATTTTGTTGGGTTGGGTGGGTATGGTAAAGCAGCTCCAATACATCAAATACACCTGTGATCGGATGTTTCATACCAGGCAGCGCATTATTCACAAAACTATTAATAAAGCCTAAAGCGCCCTGCTTACGAAAATAGGGAGCGGCCTGTTGAATATCCAGCACAAAACTGCCCGGTTCAACCAATAAGCGCTGTTCCACAATTTCAATACGATGCGTATTCACAGCCTTACGTGTCTGGTCTGCGCCTTCAATCATTAAGGCTGCGGTATCGACACAACGTTGAATTGGACTTGAAATACAATGCTGAATCGCCCGATCACTATGCTGGCTTAAGTATTCACCCCAAGCATAGGCCAGATCACGTCCCGGTTCGGTCAATTGCAGATCATAACCCGCCAAGCCCTGCCCATTCACCAGCTCGCGTAGAGAATGTCGAGTAAACAAGGTTACAGGTGTTGAAGCATCAGGTAATAAATCAATTGCTTCAAGCATACTTTTCGGCAATAAATGCAGCGCCATATTCACACACAAGTTCGGATTTACCCCACTATAGCATGAGCTGGATGACTCTCAATCCAAAATGCCAGAAAGCGCCAAGGCCTCATAAGCAATTTTTTTGCAATGCTGATCTCGAAATGCGATAAAACCGCCATTTAAAACCGTAGCACGCTGATTATACAAAAAAGGTTTCTTATCCAAGGTCAACAAACCGCCACCAATGCTTTCTAGTAAAGCCTGTCCTGAACTGGTATCCCATTCAGAAGTAGGATGGAATCGAGGATAAATATCAATTTCACCTTCCAGCATCATACAAAATTTATAGGCGCTGCCCGCTTCGCGTCGCTCTATCGTACGGTGTTGCAAGATCGGCTCAATAAAGTTTTTATATTTGGGATTTTTGCTGTTATGACTCAGACCAATTTGTAATGGTGCGGAAAAATCATGTTCTTCAATCTGGTACTGCAACCATTCTTGTCGACTAAAACTATATTTATAAGGCAGTTCCGAAGTATAACCAATGTACATTACCTGTTCGCAAGGCACTGCAATGATCGCAAATGTGGTTCGATCACCCTCAATCAAGCTGAGATTAATCGTAAATTCATCTCGTTCATGAATAAATTCCTTGGTGCCATCTAAAGGATCCAGCATCCAGCAACGCTGCCAAGCCGTGCGCGCAGAATAATCACTCTCTTCCGATAGAACTGGCAATTGCGGAGTGACGGTCGCTAAATGCTTCAATAAGAAATGATTCACCTTCAGATCGGCCTGTGTCACTGGTGAATCATCACTTTTTTCCTGAATATTAAACTCGCACCCAGCACAATAACTTTGGTATTCTTCCAGCAATATTTGACTAGCCTGCGCCATGATGGGAACAAGTTGTGAAATTAACTGATCTTGTGGGGCAAGCGTTTTAATAAACATAGACCAACCTTATGTCATATTCAGATTTACAGCAGCAGCCGATTGCCATGTTCGACATGGATGGCACATTACTCGATTTAGCATTTGACGACTTTATCTGGAATCACTGTTTACCTGAGCGACACGCTCAAGTTCACCAATGCAGTCTGGAACAAAGCCAACAAACACTATTTCAATTTTACCAACAACATAAGCATACACTATCTTGGTATTCTTCGGCGCACTGGACGGCTAAAGTCGGAGTCGATGTATTACAACTTCAGTACGAGCATCGCGACAAAATTGGCCCGCGTGCTGGCTGCCATCAATTGTTAGAACAACTTAAAGCCAAAGGTTATCGTTGCTGGTTACTGACCAATGCAGATCGTGCAGGCCTGCAATTGAAGCTTGAAAATGTGGAACTTAGCCCCTATTTTGAACTTATGATCAGTAGTGAAGAACTTGGGCACGCCAAAGAAGAAACTGCTTTTTGGCAAAAACTTCAGCAATTGCATCCATTTGATCCAGCACAGGCTGTATTTATTGATGACACCGTTGCCGTACTCAAAAGTGCAGAAGATTTCGGTATTACCCAGCTGTTTAGTATTTTACAGCCCTCAAGCAGTAAAGCTGCCAGAGCGGCAACCGAATTACCCTATCCTGCCCTTGATCACTTAACTGAACTTTTTGATTATCTTGAAACCAACCTACAGGTAACAGATGCCAAGACAGCATGAACCAGAAAGCATGGAAGCCATGCGTATTGATAAATGGCTTTGGGCTGCACGTTTTTTTAAAACACGCTCAATTGCCAAAGCTGCGATAGAAGGCGGTAAAGTCCACCACAATAATGATCGTGTTAAGGTCTCCAGAGACGTGCGTATTGGTATGGAACTGACCATCCAGCAAGGTTTTGAGAAAAAGACCGTGGTTGTGAAGGCGCTTTCAGCGGTACGTGGTGGTGCGCCAGCTGCACAACTCCTTTATGAAGAAACAGCTGAAAGTATTGCTCGTAGAGAGTTGCATGCATCACAACGAAAAATGCATAATCTAGCCCGACCAGATCATCGACCAAGCAAAAAAGATCGTCGTGATATCAATCGTTTTAAACAGGAAAATGTTCAATCATGGTCTTATCATGATGAATAAAATTTTCTAATTTTGGATGCGTCATCTTGTGTCGCATAGACAGAGATCAGATGTAGAATAAACAATGAGAATCTGCCACTATACTCAAGTCCCAACAAGTTGAGATTCAATACATCCACTTGGGTTAGTCGTTAAGAAATAAAGTTTTGAGGTTTTGAGATGGATGATAATAAAAGCAAGGCGTTACAAGCTGCGTTAAGCCAGATTGAAAAACAATTTGGTAAAAATACAGTTATGCGCTTAGGTGATAACACTGTACAGGCAGTTGAAGCTGTTTCTACAGGTTCTCTAACACTAGATATCGCATTAGGGATTGGCGGATTACCTAAAGGCCGTATCATCGAGATTTACGGCCCTGAATCATCAGGTAAAACGACCATGACGTTGCAAGCCATTGCGCAATGTCAGAAAAATGGCGGTACATGTGCATTTATCGATGCGGAACACGCATTAGATCCAGAATACGCACGTAAGCTTGGTGTAGATATTGATAACCTGTTGGTATCACAACCCGATCACGGTGAACAAGCGCTAGAAATCGCAGATATGCTGGTACGTTCAGGTGCAATTGACCTAATCGTTGTCGACTCTGTTGCAGCATTAACCCCTAAAGCCGAAATTGAAGGTGAAATGGGTGATTCACACATGGGTCTACAAGCACGTTTAATGAGTCAGGCATTACGTAAAATCACAGGTAATGCAAAGCGTTCTAACTGTATGGTGATCTTCATTAACCAGATCCGTATGAAGATTGGTGTAATGTTTGGTAGCCCAGAAACCACGACTGGTGGTAACGCACTTAAATTCTATGCGTCTGTACGTTTAGATATCCGTCGTATTGGTGCAGTGAAAGAAGGCGATGAGATTACTGGTAACGAAACTCGCGTTAAAGTCGTAAAAAATAAAATGGCGCCTCCTTTTAAAGAAGCAGTGTTCCAGATTATGTACGGCAAAGGTACCAATCAGCTAGGCGAAGTGGTTGATCTTGCAGTTCAGCAAGATATCGTACAAAAAGCGGGTGCATGGTATTCATATCAAGGCAACAAAATCGGCCAAGGTAAAAACAATGTGATTCGTCATTTTGAAGAGAATCCAGCCATGGCCCAAGAGATTGAAAAACAGATTCGTGAGCAACTTTTAACTAAAAATAATGTTGAAGCTGCACAAACCGAAGATGAAGAAGAACCAGACTTTTTAGAAAGTTAAGCTAAAACGCCCTTCGGGGCGTTTTTCTTTCATGAGGAAATCGATTTTGTTTAATAGTGAAAAAACAGAAAAACCCAAAACCCTGACGGGAACAAGACTACGCTCTTATGCTTTTGCCCTGCTCACACGCCGTGACTATTCGCAGGCAGAACTGATTGCCAAGCTGAATCAATACGCGATCAATCCAGAAGAAGTCGATAAACTGGTAGAAGAACTAGCGCAGAACAACTATCAAAGTGACCAGCGTGTGGCTGAGCTCACTTTGGCAAGTCAACTAAGAAAAGGCAAAGGCCTACAACGCATTAAACAGGCATTAAAAGCCAAGCAGCTAGATGCAGAATTGATTACAGAGGAATTACAAGAGGTCGACTGGCTTGATCAGGCTTATCAACTGAAAATAAAGAAATTTGGAGAAGAAATCGCAACGGATCCGAAAATCAAGGCAAGACAAATTCGGTTTTTACAATACCGTGGCTTTGATATGGGTGTGATTATGAAAGCGATTGCTCGAACGAGCGGAGAAGAATAAATGGTGGCAGCCCTACCAGCATGACTTCGGCACATCATAGTTCTACTACCGTTGCTACCTTCCGGTCCTGGCGGGGTTCGTAGAGTACAATTGCGAAGCTACCAGCAGGGCTACCATTGCCTGACAAAGTATAGAGATTTTTGCCTGAGTTGCAAGACTTGTCTCTGTTTTTCAGTGAGTTTTTAGCTCAACTGCCTAATTCATCATCAACCAGTCTGTATTTGTTATCTTTTTACTTTCAATATGTGCAAACATTCAACAAGAACAGATTAATTTCTTCAAAAGTGCTTGAAGATTGTAAATGCTTATTGCATTTAAATGAGTTGCTGTTTTAATGGCTAAATCAAAAATCTATATCTGGTGTGTTGCAAGTAAACAGTGAAGACTTGTTCGGCCACAGCTTTATATTTCAACTTATGGATGAATTTTTATGCTAAAAAAGCATTCCGTACTTTTTATTGCCCTGCTGAGCAGTGCGCATTTATATGCCAATGTTCCCATTGAATCTCGCGCTTTAAGCCAACAACAAGCCAATAATGTTGTTGCAGGTACACCAAGCTTAAACTGGGAAATCATGCAAAAGAACCAGAAGCTTGAAGAGGAAATCCGCAAGTTACGTGGTCAACTTGAAGAACATGACAATGCAATTGAGCAATTAAAAAAAGAACTGACCAACCGCTATACCGATCTGGATCAGCGCTTAGAGCTACTTTCGCAAAAAATTGATCCGCCTGAGGATAATCCTGAAGCACAAGATGCCTCTGCTGCAACAGCATCAACAAATGCAGATACCAGCACTCCTGCGATCGTCCCAGCCGCACCAGTACCGCAACAAACCACACCTGCAACCACTCAAGCCCCAACTGCTCAACCGCAAACGAATAGCGTAGCAACTAACAATGCGACCAATGATCAAATTGAGCTAGAAAAAGCGGCTTATACGGTTGCGCTTGATGCCTACAAACAAGGTGGTGCAAAAAAAGCAATTCAGCCAATGCAGAACTTTATTAAAAACCATCCAAATGGTATTTATATTGGTAATGCATATTTTTGGCTTGCCGAGTTTTATTTAGCGGTTGATCCTGTCGATTATAAATCTGCAAAGCAAAACTATAATATTGTGGCGACCCGCTACCCGAATTCAGCAAGAGCATCGCGTGCCGTATACCAGCTTTACAGCATTGCGAAAGAAGTTGATCATAATGATGCTTTAGCAAGTCAGTACAAAAGCAAACTTTTAAGCCAATACCCTCAATCTGAAGAAGCAAAATTTATTCAGAAAAAATAAGTTTTCTTCTTTCCATAAAAAAAGCCAGTTGATATCAACTGGCTTTTTTTATGCGGGGATCAAATCAATTATTTGATCTTCGCCTTCGATTTTAAGTATTCAGTGTAGTCTTCAAGGATCTGTTGTCCACGGAATTGCTGGTAAAGCTGATTCAACTCGTGTACCTGTTCTGCTGGCAAAGTGCTTGCAACACTACTGTTCACATTTGAAACTGCAACAATCACCAACTCATTTGGTAGTTTTGCAGTTGTGGCAGACCATAAGCCTTCTTTTGCTGGCGCTGGAATACTAAATGCAGCACGCTCAATCGGACGTTTTAAACCTTGAGAACGTGCAAATGTACCTGCATTTTCAAAGTTCACTTGAGATTTTGCAACCACTTGTGCCGCCGGTTGAGTTTTAAAATCAGTCAGGATTGTGGCAATTTTCGCTTGAGCTGCTTTATACGCCTTCGCTTCGATCACTTTTGCTTTTACTTCAGCAGTCGCTTGATCTAACGGTTTAACGCCCGCTGCATGGTAGTTACGAACTTTAATCCAGATCGTATCGCCATTTGCCAACTGAATATTTGAAGACGCGTTACGGTCACCATTTTTCACATCATCATTAAATAATTTTGCTTTAACGCTTAAATCACTGAGATATGGGTTATCAGTTGCTAAAGTCACGCCATTTGCAGACTCAATACGCGCACCCTTCACTTCCTCAGCAACAGCATCTAGAGAATCATTACCAACCACCATTTCATTTAAGCTGTTCACGGTATCGCTAAACTGGTTAGCCAGTTTGCTTTTCTCAACCTCAGCAGTTAAACGCGCTTTTTCAGCTTCAAATGAAGGTAATTTCACCATTGGAGATTCAGCTTGGATAATGTGATAACCATACTGAGTCTTAACTGGTTTAGAAATTTCACCATTCTTTAATGCATTCACTGCATTATCAAAATCAGCCGAGAAAACACCTGGCGCATAAGCATCGACTAAACCGCCTTGTGTTTTAGAACTCGGATCTTCAGAGTATTGAGCTGCGGCCTGAGCAAATGACTCACCTGCCTGAATTTTTGCATAGACCTCATTGGCAAGCTTCTGAGCTGCCGCATCATCACGCGCATCAGTAGTAATGAGAATATGTTTAACCTGAGGTTTAATTGCTTTTTTCTTCTCATCAACAAAAGCAGTATAGGCTTGTTGAAGATCAGCTTCTGTAACCGCAAGATTTGCTTTAGGCAGCAAAGCAGGTGTAAGCACGACATAATCAACGTCAACACTTGCAACTTGCTTAAATTCATTTTTATGCTTGTTGTAGTAGTCAGCAATTTCCTGATTAGAAGCAGTTACGCCTTTCTTATAGTCATCTAGCTTAATACTTGCCAAATGCAAAGTACGCTGTTCAGTCTGTAAATTTGCCAACTGCTGCACATCAGACTTGCTCACTAGAGCATAATCCATCAATGATGTTGAAATCATTTTCAGCGCATGATCTTGGCGTAAGCTGGTGATCAAGGCCTGATTGGTCATTCCCACAGAACGTAGATAGTTCTCATATAAGGTTTGAGAGAACTTGCCATTTTCCTGAAAACTCGGCTGTTGTGCCAACATTTGCTCAAGTTGTACATCGCTTAGCGTCATACCTAACTTTTCGGCTTGTTGTTGTAGCAATGAACGAGCAACAAGTGCATCTAATGCTTTTTCCTGAATAACAGGCAAATTCAAAAGTGATTCATCACCTTTTACCAGTGATAAATATTGATCTTTATAGTTTTTGGTTGCACTTTCTAATTCTTTATTAGAAATATCTTGACCGTTTACTGATTTTGCAACGTCTGCTTTATTGCTACCACTAAAATACCCTTCTATACCGACAAGTGCTAAAGGAGTCAAAAACAAAACTAACAGGACTTTGCCAAGCCAACCCTTAATGAGAGTACGAAACGATTCCATAAGAATTCCAATATTTTATTTCGGGGCAATTTTAACTGAAAAACAAAAGTGAATGAATGCAGAATAAGGATCAAATTAACTTTTTCATTCAATAAATAAAAAACGCACCCAAAATGGTGCGTTTATTGATTTAAAAAGATTACGCAACCGAATCTTTTAAACCCTTACCAGCTTTGAAGCTAGGTACTTTGCTTGCTTTGATTTGTAACTCTTCACCAGTTTTAGGATTACGACCAGTACGAGCAGCACGTTCTTTAACGCTGAAAGTACCGAACCCAACTAAAGTAACCGTATCACCCTTTTTAAGTGCTTCAGTGATTGATGCAATTGTCGCATCGAGTGCCTTACCAGCATCCGATTTTGACACGCCCCCTTTTTCAGCAATCGCATCAATTAATTCTGATTTATTCATGATAAAAAATATCCTCTTAATATCGTTTGTTAAGATCCAAGGCTATAGTTTAAAAGGCCATGACGCCTTTATAGCAATGCTTTAGGGGAGAACGCAATACTAGAAAGGCCTTTTAATTAAAATAAATACTGAAATACGACATAAACAGACGAGTTACCTGCATTTTTTTTACTTTTTATTCAATTTGGCCTTCAATTGATTATTTTCTTCGATCAACGCATCAACCTTGATATGGAGCTGTACAAGTAGCTGTTCGATATGCTGAAGATCCTTCGGTGTCACCAGACCAATACGGTTAAGCGAGTGATTCACACTGGTATCTAAAATCTTCTCAACCTTGTCTTTCGTGTCGGTCACCGACTCTTTCGCTTTCTCAGTCACCTTGCCTACCGTGTTGTCGGCAAAATCAACCGTTTTTGATTCTAACTCTTCGCCCACCTTGACCAGTGAGTCAAACAATTTATTTCCTTCTTCTTCTGCACGAGAAAAAGCACCTAAGCCAGCCAGCCAGATTTGTTGTGTATATTTTTTGAAATCTAACGCAGATTTTTTAGAACTCTTTGATTTTGGCTTAGTTTTTACCTCAGCTTCCTCATTGGGATTTTCTATATTTGAGTTATCCATTGACCATTACTCCTAAGCACTTTACAAACAGTATGTCGTATTCGACCATAAAAATGTTTTTATAATATCAAAGTTAAGACTTGATCGTTTTAAAAAACTGTTCTACAAAGCAAGAAAGTCCTGTAAATTATTTTTAACAATTGAGTAAGGATACTCAGGTTTACAGATTTTTTGTTTTTATTGATTGATTGGCAAGGAAAAAGAGACTTATGAGTGATACGCAACAAAGACATAAACATCCGCATTTGTTGCTCAACATTGTCATCATTGTTTTAGAGACTTTTTTCTCTTTCATCCTGACGCATGATGCGGGATTACGCCTGCAAGCCAAAAAGTTAATTGATCAAAAAATCACGATCCGTATTAACAGCTATATCCCTTTCTTCGACTTTTATATCCAGTTTACCGAAAAAGGTCTTTTGTTTGATATGAAAGCGCTGGATCGCACCATTGATCTGGAAATTAATAGCACATTGATCGACCTGATCAAGATTTTTGTGTTTAACAATCAGCGTAGCATTGCCAATATGCGCATTCTGGGTGATGCCACTCACACTGAAGAGTTTATGGATTTACTTCCACACCTCACTCTGTCGAGTATTCTGGCAAACTGGAAACAATGGTTTAGCGATGAAGCTGAAGCCGTTGCCTCACAACAACGTATTGCCCCATTGCTGGATAAAATCGATCAGCAGCGTTCGGAAATTAATACTTTATTGGTTGAAGTTAAGCAGTATCAAAACCGCATTCACCGTCTGCAAAAACGCCAACGCCTAATCAATATCAGCTTTACTGTTTTAAGCTTTATTTTCATCGCCTTTTTTGTTTATAATACGTGGATACAATAATTCCAATATATTTCACTTTTCACGCTCAGATTGGCAATTTAAAACTTGACTATTTTAGTCGGAATTCATAAAATTTAAACATCTAGTCTAACCATGTGTACCGAATCATGCGTCTTACAACTCGCGGTCGTTACGCAGTGACTGCTCTACTTGATTTAGCTTTGCAGCCAACTGAACAAACGATCACGCTTGCGGAAATAGCAGCACGCCAATCCATCTCAGTCGCTTATTTAGAACAGTTATTCGCGAAACTTAAACGTCATGGGTTAGTTTCAAGTGTACGCGGTGCAAATGGTGGTTATCACCTGGCGCGCAATGCAAGTGAAATTACTGTGCTAGAAATCATCGAAGCTGTAAATGAAACTGTTGATGCAACTCGTTGTGACCATAAGGGTAACTGCCAAAATGGTGCGATGTGTTTAACACATGACTTATGGCAAGAACTCTCCCACCATATTGCCGATTATCTCGCAAAAATCACCCTTGCTGATTTGATTGCGCGTGACAACGTTCAAACTGTTGCATTACGCCAGAATTCACCAAGTTTAGATTCAGCCCTTCTATCGGTTACAGGTATTTGACATGAAACGTCCAATTTATCTTGATTACGCAGCAACTACTCCAGTACTGCCAGAAGTTGCAGAACGCATGATGGAATGTTTAACGTTCGAGGGAACTTTTGGTAACCCTGCGTCACGTTCACATGCATATGGTTGGCAAGCCGAAGAAAAAGCTGAATATGCGCGTGAGCAAGTTGCAAATTTAATTAAAGCAGATCCACGCGAAATCGTTTGGACTTCTGGTGCAACCGAATCTGACAACCTGGCATTAAAAGGTATTGCTCAGTTCTACGGTTCAAAAGGCAAACACATCATTACAAGTAAAATCGAACACAAAGCTGTGTTAGATCCTTGCCGTGAACTCGAAGAACAAGGTTTTGAAATTACATATTTAGAGCCAGAACCACGTACTGGTTTAATTACACCAGAAATGGTTCAAGCGGCTTTACGTCCAGATACAATCCTTGTTTCACTTATGATGGTAAACAACGAAATCGGTACTGTGACAGATGTTGCTGCAATTGGTGAATTAACACGTGCGAACAAAACATTCTTCCACGTCGATGCAGCTCAAGCCGCTGGTAAAGTTGAAATTGACCTTTCAACCATGAAAATTGATTTGATGAGCTTCTCTGGTCATAAAGTTTATGGCCCTAAAGGTATCGGTGCCCTTTACGTTCGCCGTAGCCCACGTGTTCGCTTAAAAGCACAAATGCACGGTGGCGGACATGAACGTGGTATGCGTTCTGGTACTTTAGCTACTCACCAAATTGTAGGTATGGGCGAAGCTTTTGAAATTGCTGGCAAAACCATGCAAGCAGAACAAGAGCGCATTCGCAAGTTACGCGACAAGCTTTGGAATGGCTTACAAGACCTTGAACAAGTGTTCTTGAATGGCCACCCAACACAAAACGTTGCAAACTATCTAAATGTCAGCTTCAACTTCGTTGAAGGTGAGTCACTGATGATGGCATTGAAAGATGCAGCTGTTTCAAGTGGTTCAGCATGTACATCTGCAACTTTAGAGCCGTCATATGTATTACGTGCTTTAGGTTTATCTGACGAGTTGGCACATAGCTCTATCCGTTTCAGTTTTGGTAAATACACCACTGAAGCAGATATTGATTACGTGTTAACAATTACCAAAGCTGCTGTTGAGAAATTACGTGAACTTTCTCCGCTTTGGGATATGTACAAAGAAGGTATCGACCTTTCAACAGTTGAATGGGCTGAACACTAATCATAAAGTGCTCTTTTGAGCACTTCATTGAAAAGTATGTTTTAACCCTCATATTAATATTAGGCTGACCCCGAGGTTTGGAGAAGCGACATGGCTTATAGCGAAAAGGTAATTGATCATTACGAAAACCCTCGTAATGTTGGTGTTTTAGACAAGAATGCAGAAAATGTAGGTACAGGTATGGTCGGTGCACCTGCTTGTGGCGACGTAATGCGTTTACAAATTCAAGTCGATGACAATGGCGTAATTGAAGAAGCTCGCTTCAAAACTTATGGCTGTGGTTCTGCAATCGCATCAAGTTCACTTGTAACCGAATGGTTAAAAGGCAAAACACTTGATGAAGCTCAAGCGATCAAAAACATTGATATCGCAACTGAGCTTGCACTTCCACCAGTAAAAGTACACTGCTCTGTATTGGCTGAAGATGCAATCAAAGCTGCGATTGAAGACTATCGTGGTAAGAAAGCGAAAGCTTAATTGATGACCGAAATAACATTGGAGTTTTCATGATCCATTTAACTGAAAATGCTGCGACTCACATCAGCAATTACCTGCAAAACCGAGGTAAGGGTGAAGGCATTCGTATTGGTGTGAAAACTTCGGGTTGTTCCGGATTGGCTTACGTACTTGAGTTTGTTGATGATATCGATACACACGATCAAGTATTTGAACAACTCGGCGTTAAAGTCTTTGTAGACCCTAAAAGCTTGGTTTATCTCAATGGTTTAGAGATGGACTATGTTAAAAATGGTCTCAATGAAGGCTTTGAGTTTAACAACCCAAACCAAAAAGGTGAATGTGGTTGCGGTGAATCATTCACTGTTTAATCTCAACCACTACTCTCTTTCTTTTCGTCAAAACAGTGTGTTCCGCACTGTTTTAACGTATTTATCAATAGCGGAATCCATCTCCCATGAATCATTTTGAGTTGTTCCAATTACCAGAAGCACTCGATATAGATTTAGCAGCTTTAAAAAAACAGTTTTTAAGTTTGCAACAGCAATATCACCCAGATAAAGCTAGTGACAAGGATCAGGCGCTGATCAAGTCAAGCGAAATCAATCAGGCTTATAAAGTGTTATCACTGGTTGATAGTCGTGCTGCCTATCTACTTGCCCTCAAAAAACAAGATCATCATCTTGATCAGTCCATCAACGATTTTGAGTTTTTGCAATCAGCACTCGAAATGCGTGAGCAACTTGACGAAGCCACCTCAACCGAGCAACTTCGCACATTAAAAGTTGAAATTCAGCAATGGATTGATAGTTTAGTTCGCGAGTTCAAACTCGATTATGCGGATGAAGACTGGGCTGAGGCACGTGATACTGTTCGTAAGCTACGCTTTTTCCAACGTGTCATGAATGATATTGATAAAGCTGAAGATCGTATGCTGGACGAAGAAGATAGCTTCGATCTGGACGATGATTTTTAATCCGCTGTTACCGATTATTTTCAAGGGATACCGTACGCATGGCGCTTTTGCAAATTGCTGAACCAGGTCAATCTACCGCACCGCACGAACATCGTATTGCGATCGGGATTGACTTAGGGACAACCCACTCTTTAGTGGCGACAGTGCTATCGGGAAAACCGAAAGTTCTACATGATGACAAAGATCGAGTTCTACTCCCATCTATTGTTCATTACGCAAAAGATTTGACAACGTTTGGTTATGAAGCCAAACCATTTATGATGACTGACCCAAAAAACACGGTTGTTTCTGTGAAACGCTTTATGGGTCGTTCACAAGCTGATATTAAATTCCAGCATCCCTATACACTTGTTGGCGCAGAAAATGAAATGCCAGCATTTGAAACGGCTGCCGGACGTAAAACACCTGTCGAAATTTCTGCTGAGATCTTAAAACAATTAAAAGATCGTGCTGAAGCAAGTCTGAATAATCCTGTGAATGGCGCTGTGATTACCGTTCCTGCTTATTTCGATGAAGCACAACGTCAGGCAACACGTGATGCAGCACAACTTGCTGGTCTTAATGTTTTACGCTTATTGAATGAGCCAACAGCCGCTGCGGTTGCATATGGTCTGGATCAAGAGACAAATCTCAGTACAGACCGCAACTATGTGATTTACGATTTAGGTGGTGGTACGTTTGACGTCTCAATCTTGCGTTTTTCACAAGGTGTATTTGAAGTCCTCGCTACAGGCGGACATACTGCACTGGGTGGAGATGACCTTGATCGCTTAATCGTAAAATGGGCTAAAAAGCAGCTCAATATTGAAACATTAAGCGATGAAGAATATGCGGTATTCGTTGTTGCTGCACGTCAAGCCAAAGAACATTTAACAGATCACGAATCTGCCGAATTAAAATTACTGGATGATCGCTTAACACTCGACCGCCCTACTTTTGAATCGATTATTCAAGTCGCACTCGACAAAACAATGAGTGTCTGCAAACGTGTATTACGCGATGCCAAACTTGAACTCGATGAAATTGAGCACGTAGTCCTTGTGGGTGGTTCAACACGTTCTTACGCTGTACAAAAAGCTGTACGTGACCTATTTGAACGTGAACCGCTATGTACCATTAACCCAGATGAAGTCGTTGCAATTGGCGCATCAATTACCGCCAACCAGCTCATTGGCAATAGCCAAGATGGTTCATTATTACTGGATGTGACGCCACTCTCTCTTGGTTTAGAGACCATGGGCGGTTTGGTTGAACGTCTGGTTTCACGTAATACAGCCATTCCTGTTGCACGCCGTCAAGAGTTTACCACCTATCAAGATGGTCAAACTGCCATGTTGATCCATGTAGTTCAGGGTGAGCGTGATCTGGTTGAGCATTGCCGTTCATTAGGTCGCTTTGTCTTACATGGCATTCCACCAATGACTGCGGGTCAAGCGCGTATTGAAGTGACATTCCAAGTGGATGCTGATGGCTTACTTACTGTCTCTGCGAAAGAAACTACCTCTGGTGTGCAAGCCAAAATCGACATCAAACCGTCGTATGGCTTATCCGCATCAGATACTGAACGTTTACTGGTAGAAGGTTTCCAGCATGCGGAAGAAGACAAACAGCTTCGCCACTTGCAAGAAACCAAAGTTGAAGCACAGCGTGAGCTAGAAGCATTAGAGCAAGCTTTAAAAGCGGATACAGATCTACTCTCTCAGCAACAGGCTCGCGACTTAATTCTTGCCGCTGAAGCGTTAAAAGCTCGTCTTAAAACGGATGACCTTGCAGCGATTGAACATGCTGTTCAGCAACTGAAAATTCACAGCGATGCCTTTGCTGCGCTTCGCATGAACCGACATATTGACCATGCCTTAAAAGGTACGAAACTTGAAGATTGGTCAAACTCAAACTAAAGGTATAGGTGATCAATATGCCACGTATTAAAGTTCTTCCTCATGCACAAATTTGCCCTGAAGGTGCAGAATTTGAAGTCGAACAGAACGCCAATTTATGCCAAAGTTTATTAAAACAAGGCATCAAAATTGAACATGCTTGCGATATGTCTGCAGCATGTACGACCTGCCATGTGGTTGTTCGTAAAGGTTTTGACAGCTTAGATGAGATGAATGACGTTGAAGCAGACTTACTGGATCGTGCTTGGGGCTTAGAACCTGACTCACGCTTGTCTTGCCAAGTGAAAATTGTAGATGAAGATTTAGAAATCGAGATTCCTAAATACACCATCAACCACGCTTCAGAAAATCATTAAGCTGAGTGGTTCATCCAAAACGCAAAAAGCTAGAGTAAATCTCTAGCTTTTTTTATGACTAAACAAAAATTAAAGAACGATGCGCAGCGACGCCTGCCAGAGTACCATCACCAACTGCGAGTGATACTGAACCTCCTAAACGTGCAACATCCCCACAGGCAAAAATCCCTGTCACAGATGTTTCCTTCATTGCATTGGTTTTAATGGCTTCTCCCATCGCACTTTGTTCGATTTCACAGCCCAGCTTAAAAATCCACTCTTGAGCAATGGCGCATTTGGTCGTTGCAAAAATACCCGCCAGTTGAATCACAGTGCCATCAGCAAGCAAAACATCACTCTGCCCCATAATTTCCTGAATCAGTCGCTGCTCAATGACAACGCAACGAACCTTTAATTGCTCAAGTAATTCAGCATCGACAGGATAATCATTCAAGAAAAGTGTCGTTTCACCCCAATCTGGGAGCATCATCGCTAAATGAGCAGCATGTTCTGAGCTGGCAATGATGCCAATTTTGCCTTGATTCAATTCATAACCATGGCAATAAGGACAATGAAATACTGTCTTGCCCCAGCGTTCCACCAGACCAGCAATATCAGGCAATTGATCCGTAATTCCTGCTGCAATGATCAGGCGCTTGGCCGTAATTGAATGCGTCGCATCAATACATACCGCAAAGCCCTCTTCAATTTTTTCTACGCGCTTTACACTGCCATTCTGCCAATCCACAGTCTTATAAGCCAAAACTTGCTGCTTCGCAATTTGCGCAATTTCACTTGCCTGCGTTCCATCCTGAGTCAGAAAACCATGTGAATACTCGGCAAAGCGATTTCTGCGTTGTCCAGCATCAATAATAACCACTTTTCTGCGTGCTCTCGCCAATGGCATTGCCGCAGCCAAGCCTGCATAACTTCCACCAATAATCGCAACATCATATTGCATAGGATTCACCACTTATATGTAACCTTTAAAGTTACATTAATACTTTTTATTTTAATTTGCAACTTTTGATGTTACATTTAAAACTATTCTCTTATTTTATTTGGATTGATTAGATGCGTACTGACAGTAAACTCTCCCGAATGCTGCATGTGCTGTTACATATGGCCAGACAACATAAGACTTTTACTTCAGATGAAATCGCGCAAATGCTATCAACCAATCCTGTCGTGGTCAGACGAACGATGTCGGGGTTAAGGAAAGCGGGATTTGTCCATTCAGAAAAAGGCGCTGGCGGTGGCTGGCAGCTAACTGGAGATTTAGAAAAAATTACCTTGTGGGATATTTATCAAGCTGTGGGTGAACCCACTATTTTTGCGATAGGCAATGAAAGAGAGAATCCAGAGTGCTTAGTTGAGCGTGTGGTAAACGCCGCTTTAGATCAGGCCATTCAGGATGCGCAGCACATTTTAACCCGACAGCTAAAATCCACCACGCTGGCAGCACTCGCTTTAGAATTTGATCATTTATATGAGTTACATGAACATCAGAATCGTCATACTCAACATTGAGTATTGAGTTGTCTATCTCACTTCATCATCTAAAGTGAGTTTAGGAATGCCCTGCGCATTGGTAATCTTTTGCTGGGTCTTGATACGTTGAACCATGTTTTCCAGAATCTCGACCAGTTCTGGGTATTCATAGTTTTGTACTTCTTCCAGATTGAGAACCAAATGGAAGCCTTTATAATCAAAATCAAACCATTGTTGCGTATCAGATTTTTTGCCTGTGAATTTTTCCATCACCTGCCAGGTTTTCACTGGGCCTTGAATACCTTTTAAATAGATCGGCACTTTCGGCACACATAAAAACTCATTTTTAATCAGTTGATGTGTGTCATCGGCAATCAGGATTTCATCAACTTCAGCAGCAGACTGCAAACGTGCAGCCAAATTCACATCACGCCCGACAATGGTATATGCCATTCGATGTGAAGCGCCATAATTACCTACGTGACAATAACCCGTACTAATTCCCATGCGGATATGCAAGGCTGGATAGCCCATTTTCTTCCAGCGCTCACGCAACAATTTCATTTGTTGACGCATCGCAATCGCCATTTCCACACAAGATTTTGCATCTTGTTCAACGCCTTGCGAATTTGGATCACCAAAGAAAATAAGAATCGCATCACCCATAAACTTATCGACTGTCGCTTCATACTGCTTGGCAATCTCGGTCATATGACTCAAGTAATCGTTCAGTAAGAAGGCTAAATCGTCTGGGATGAGTGTTTCTGAAAGTTCCGTGAAACCTTGAATATCGGAGAAGAAAATCGTGAGTTTTTTACGCTTATATTCAATTTTTGCTTCCGCTTCTCCACGCATAATCGATTGCCACAATTGCAGCGGCGCGTAACGACTGAGCTGGTTTGCAAAAGCAATATAGCGAGTCATCTGATTATGATAATGCTGGCGTTGCTGTCCGAGAATATTCAGGCGACGATGCTGGTAATAGTTACCAATCACGATAAACATCATCAAGCCGAGCAAACTGACAACGGTCAATTCAGGATTGGTCGGTTCAAAATACTCTTCCGTACCAAAAATGATATAGGTACTAAAGTAGAATGTAATTACACCAATCAATCCGATCAGACATGAGACAGGCAAGGAAATTTTATTGTTTAGACCGACATAGAGCAATGCAAATAAGATCGTAAATGTTGGCACTAAACTTAAATGTAATGCGGCAAGAACAAGCGCAATAATGATGGCTTCATTGGCAAATAGAACGTTTTTTTCTATTTTTTTATCAAATTTATATTGCAGCCATTTTTCCAAACGGGGACAAAATAGAAAATAAGCCAGTAATAATGGAAGGAGATAGAGCTGATAGCTAGCACTGGTAGAGGTAAATGTATAAATTACCAAAATCAGTGACAGAATCGAGTATCCCATCAAACGATGGAAATAAGCGAACTGTCTAGGTTCTTTATCAATCAACCTATCTAGTGGCACTCTGTCCTCCTTTTCTTATTATAGAATACTGTTTTTTATTCTATTTTCTGGATCAGTCCATGCGCCAGTCAAATGGCATATCACCTTGACCGCGTAGCGCAAGCATCAATGTTTGACGCATATGCGCGAGTACATCATTACTGTATGGTACTGCTGGCGTTCCCCATACTGGTTTCGGCCATGCCACATCGTTTTGATAACGTACAACATGATGGAAATGAAGCTGAGGAACGACGTTCCCTAGTGCTGCCACATTCATCTTGTCTGCACGGAACACACGTGAAAGTTGGCTTGATAACCAGCTTGATTCACGTAGAAATTGTTCTTGATCTGCTTGGCTTAATTCATATAGTTCTGTAACGCCTGGTACACGAGGTACAAGGATTAGCCAAGGAAATTGCATATCATTCATTAAACGACATGTTGAAAGCGGAAAGTCGCCTACAAAAAATGTATCTTGAGCAAGTTGTGGATGCAAACTAAACATATCTTTATAAATGATGCAGAATAATGATGATCAATACTATCACATCAGTTTTGATGTGAATATTATTAGTCACCCGTTTGCTTACAAATAACAATGATTTTCCTCATTTATTGCAGGAACATCTGATCAAAAACATGTCGCGATCTTGCAAAAAACCAAACTTGCTCAATTAACACTCAATTATCAATTTTCAAGGTATTAATTCAACTCACTCACCAGCTTGTTGAGCAGATCAATAATGAACTGGATTCGCTTATCGTACTCAGCCAGTTGCACCATGAC
Source organism: Acinetobacter vivianii (assembly GCF_014635885.1). Lineage (GTDB taxonomy): Bacteria > Pseudomonadota > Gammaproteobacteria > Pseudomonadales > Moraxellaceae > Acinetobacter > Acinetobacter vivianii. The sequence continues at coordinate 342,291 of NZ_BMDR01000005.1, read as the reverse complement.
TTTCAAGCGTTGCCCGCCTTCCATCCGGTAATACGTTGGTTGCTTCTGCATCAGTTGAATGATACTGATCGCCTGTACAGGTGTCTCTGGAGAAAACTCGATATAACCGCCATTGCTATTGATATCAATCTTGGTAATGCCCAGTTGTTCTGCCTTTAAACGCAACTGATGAACGCTAAATAGCTGTTTTACAGGTTGTGGCGGAATACCAAAACGATCAATCAGCTCCATACGAATATTGTCGAGCTTCTCCTGACTATCAGTATTACTAATGCGCTTATAGAACAACAAGCGCTGATGTACATCACCAAGATAATCATCTGGAATCAACGCTGGCATATGTAAATTAATTTCAGCCGTTAATGACAATGGTGCATCAAAGTTTGGTGTTTTACCTTTCTGAATTGCTTTGGTCGCCTTCTCCAGCATTTCCATATACAGACTATATCCGATGGCCTGCATAGAACCGCTTTGCTGCTCACCGAGCAACTCACCCGCGCCTCGAATTTCCAGATCCTCTGTAGCCAGCATAAAGCCAGCACCGAGCGTTGAAGCACGTTGAATGGCATCCAGACGTTTTTCAGCATCACCTTTCAGATGCTTAATCGACGGAACCAACAAATAGGCATAGGCTTGGTGATGTGAACGCCCAACACGACCACGCAACTGGTGTAACTGTGCGAGACCGAGCTTATCTGCACGTTCGATAATAATCGTGTTGGCATTCGGCACATCAATACCGGTCTCGATAATAGTCGAGCACACCAATACGTTATATTCCTTATGGTAGAACTGCTGCATCACCTGCTCAAGTTCACGTTCGCGCATTTGTCCATGCGCTACCGCAACACGTGCTTCAGGCACCAGATGACGTATATTTTCCGCAGTCCGTTCGATGGTATCAACTTCATTGTGCAAGAAGTACACCTGCCCACCACGTAACAATTCACGCAGAATTGCCTCTTTCACCGAATCATCGGTATGTTCCTGAACAAAGGTTTTCACTGCTAAACGACGTGCTGGCGGCGTAGCAATAATCGAGAGATCACGCATGCCAGAGAAAGCCATATTCAAGGTACGCGGAATCGGTGTCGCTGTCAGCGTCAGCATATCCACATCAGCACGTAGCGCCTTGATTCGCTCTTTGTCACGCACGCCAAAACGATGCTCTTCGTCGACAATCATCAGACCAAGATTTTTAAATTGCACGTTCTCTTGCAAAATTTTGTGCGTCCCGACCACGATATCGACCTTACCTTCGGCCAAATCTTCAATAATTTTCAAATGGGCTTTATTACTACCGAATCGAGACAACACTTCGATACGTACTGCCGTATCCGCAAAACGGTCTTTAAAGGACTCAAAATGTTGCTGGGCCAATAAGGTGGTTGGAACTAACACAGCCACCTGTTTATTATTCTGTACCGCAACAAAAGCCGCACGCATCGCCACTTCTGTTTTACCAAAACCAACATCACCACACACCAAACGATCCATCGGTTTAGCTAGCTGCATATCATGAATGGTCGCTTCAATCGCATTGGCCTGATCAAGCGTTTCTTCATAGGCAAAACCGCTGGCAAATTGCATATAACCCGTATGATCAAGTTCAAAAGCAAAGCCGGGTTTAGACTGGCGACGCGCCTGGATATGCAGTAATTCCGCCGCCACATCATGAATCTGCTCCAAAGCCTTACGTTTTGCTTTGCTCCATGTGTCTGTACCCAGCTTATGCAATGGTGCCAGATCTGGATCACCACCACTATAGCGACTGATTAAATGTAAATTGGTGACAGGAACGTAGACTTTTGCGCCATCGGCATAATCTAGTTGTAAAAATTCATGATCCTGCTCATCGATTTCCAGCGTCACTAAACCTGCATAACGCCCTACACCATGGTCAATATGCACGACAGGCGCGCCAATACTCAGCTCGGTTAAGCTGCGAATAAGGAATTCTTCAGAAACTTCCTGCTGACGCTTACGGCGACGCTGTACCACCCTATGTTCGTACAGCTGATTTTCTGAAATGACCGATAACTGATCTGTAAGCAACAAACCACGGTCTAAAGGCGCACTAGTAATCGCAACTTGTAATTTATCTTTCTGGAATTGAGCAAAACTCTCTACATTCTGAATTTCGCCCAATACACCACGCAACGCATCTTTTAAGGTTTCACGGCGACCTGCACTCTCTGCCACCAACAAAACAGGATGTTTAACCTGATCAATATAGTGTTTAACTGCTTCGAAAGGTTGTTCCTTTTTTGGATCAACAGGCAATTTGGGTGGTTGCTCGGCGGCAAGATTTAACACACCCGCTTTAGCTTCAAATGCCTCTGCTGAAGCCACAATTCTTGGAAACTGATTAAGTGCCTGTAACACATGATTGGGCATCAAGAACAGTTCTTCAGGCGGCAGAATCGGTTGGTCAATGTTATGACGACGATCTTCATAGCGACGCACAACTTCTTTCCAGAAATTGATTAATTCGTCTTCAACCTCATTATTTGTAATGACAACGCAATTTTTTGGTAAGTATGTTGTGAACATACTTTGCGCTTCCATTACCTTCTTATCAAAGAATAATGGCAGGTAGAATTCCAATCCAGGCGTCGAAATACCTTCAAGCACATCCTGATAAATTGGATTTTTCTTTGGATTTGCCGTTGGAAAACTTTCCGCATAACGGTCTCTGAAAATAGAACGCCCTTCTTTCAAAGGAAATTCTTTCGCAGGTAAAACCGTGAAGTTTTTTAATGATTCTGTCGTACGTTGCGTTTCCGGATCAAAGAATTTTAAGCTTTCAATTTCATCATCAAATAAGTCAATCCGAATCGGCTGATCTTGCCCAGAAGCAAAAATATCCATGATACTACCGCGAACAGCAAATTCACCGTGATCATAAACCGTGTCTACCAAACGATAACCCGCTTGTACCAGCTGCTTTTTTTGTAGTTCTAAATCTAGCTTTTGCCCAACCTTAATATCAAAGTGTTCACCCACTACCCACGAATATGGTGCAACACGCTGTGCTAGCGTACTCGCCGAAATCAGTAGAATGCCCTTTTGCGGCATATGCGATAAAATGGCCAAACGCTCAGACACAATATCCTGATGCGGAGACAAACGGTCATACGGCAAAATTTCCCAATCAGGAAAAATCGTTGGCTTAATGCCATAAAACTCAAGCTCACTTTCCAACTGGGCAAGGTGCTGATTATTCCGAGCCACAATGACGTAGAGATTCGAGCTTTGGGTTGCGATTTCTTTGAATAATAATGCTGCCGATGATCCCAACAAGGAACCGATCCAGCGTTTTTCGCCCGCTTTAAATTGTTGTAGGTTTAATTGAGAGATTTCTTGTTGGAACATAGAGAAAATCATGCAATCTAAAAAGATAAGTTCCCTATTTTAGCATGATGTTTTTTATGAATAGGAATTTTTTGGCTTATCCTTAATGCAAAATTGTCTATGCAGTAGATCAAAGAGAATTGCTATCAAAGTCACTATTATTTAAAAACAGGGTTTGATAACCAATCTTTAATATTCTGGATTTGCTTTTTTACCTCAATAACAAGATGAGGACTATTTTCATATGTCCACTCTCCATCACACCAGTCACAAGCGCCATATAAATCACCTAGCCATGAGGGATAATATACAATTTTCTCATCAAGATGACGCGGAGCTTCGATAAAACCCGCCTCTATATTGTTAAAAATTCGACATAAATCAAAAGGCCTTATCTGACCATTTTGGTAATGCTCTAAAACCTTTAGGAAATAACGAGCCGCTAGAACTTCTGCCTCAACACAATCTACTGAAAAACTGGGATCTGTTGCTTGAATCAGTTCAAATAGTGAAGCTTTCTGCTCTACCCTAGTATCTAATAGTTCAAAAAAATCCATCTCTATAATTTCATTGTTTTCTATATATTCATTAATTTTTTTGGCGATGATTTCTTTTGAATAATCACCATAATAAATTTCAACAAAAAGCGCTTTAAAAGTCATAAAGTCCCTACTTTTCTATCTAAAACAAGATCAGATCATCTCTTCGGTTTAGAGATTTTTATATTGATGTGAAACCGTAATTTTGATCGCTTTAAAAGCATTTAACTTACTTAGGCTATTTTTTATCATATTATTAGATAAATTACAGACAATAAAAAAAGCACTTTTCATCAAATTCTGAAAAGTGCTTCTTCATCCATCTTAATTATAAATTATGATGCAAGTTTGGCATTTGGAAAGAAACGTCCTTCAATCATGTCATAGCACCATTGGAAGATGAATGTATAAACCAGAATACACATCGTCAAACCGAAGTCTAAAATAATTGCTTCAATAATTGTCATTTTCATTAAATAAGCAATGATTGGAATGGTTGCGAGCATCAAGCCGCCTTCAAATCCGATCGCATGCAGAATACGCACAGGAACCGTTCGTTCCCAATGATATTTCTGTTCCACTTTTTCAAAGTAATGGTTGAAAATCATATTCCAGAATACAGAAATCACCGCCATGATCGTACCTAAAACACCCGTTACTTCTAGTGGCATACTAAAAATAAAACTTAACGCAATAGCGATGATGACCAATAAAATCACTTCATAGCTGATCGCATGAACGAGTCTTCTTTTGGAAATCAACATTTTTGTAACACTCTCTTGTTTGGATAGTTGCCATTTTATTTTTATAATATTGATTAATCCAATCAGATTCTTTCAGTTTTTTTGACAAATGAATATTAACCAAGAACAACTCCTCATGTTTCAGACGGTCATTGAAACAGGCTCCTTTTCTGCTGCTGCCCGTAAATTAGGCAAAGTACCTTCAGCAGTCAGTATGTCGATTGCCAATCTGGAAATTGATCTCAATCTAAAACTATTTGAGCGGATCGGACGAGAACCAACCCCGACCGCCGAAGCGTGGGTTTTATATGAAAAAACCCAGCAATTATTGATCGAAATGAATCAATGGAAACAGCACGCCCATGCGTTAAGTACAGGTTTGGAATCCACTTTAAATATTGTGGTTGTATCGGAACTGCTCCATACCAACTGGACAGATTACATCACCTTGCTCGATCAACATTTTCCGAGCTTGTCACTCAATGTCGTTTCAGCACCGCAAGAAGATGCTCTGCAAATGTTACTTGATCAAACTGCGCAGCTTGCCCTGATGTTTGAACGGGAACAATTAGATAGCCGTGAGCAGTTCGTTGAGTTAAAAAGTGAAGCGCTTGTTCCCGTGATTGCGAAAACGAATCCTTTGGCACAACTGGATAAGGTTTCATTTGAGCAAATGGTTCAGACCCGTCAAATTGTCGTGGCGAGTCGAGACAATACCATTCGACCTGAATTGCTTTACTCAAAAGATTATTGGCGAACAGACAACCATCACTCCGCGTGTATGATGATCGTTCGGAATTTGGGTTGGGGCGTTTTACCTTTGGAAATGTTTAATGAAAATCCTGAATTGCGTAAAAAATTAAAAATTCTGGATCTTTATGATTTCACACCGAAATTTGAATACTACGTCGATCTGGTCTGGAGTCGAGAAAGTGAACTAGGTGCAGCAGCGCGATTCCTGATTGATCATATCCGTAAACAACGTCAACACATGAAGTAATAAAAGATAACTTTAAGGAATAACTCCATCAACAAAAGCGATGCTTTGCTTTTATGCAGAGTATGCTATAAAAGAAATTACCAATAATATGTTTAAGTAAGAACGCTATATCAATGACTCAGACTGCCTTACATCAATTAAAAGATTTAACAACCGTTGTTGCCGATAGTAGTGACTTAGAAGCAATTGAAAAATTTCGTCCACTCGATGCAACAACCAACCCTTCACTCATTACTGCGGCTGCGGAATTACCAGAAAGCAGAGCGCTGATTGAAGATGCCTATACCCAAGCAAAACAAGAAGGTTATCAAAGCGACGAGTTAATCGAGCGCACGATTGATATTTTGACTGTAAAATTCGGTGTTGAAATTTTAAAACTCATTGAAGGCCGGATTTCAACTGAAGTCGATGCTTCTTTGTCTTATGATACGGAAGCGACCATTGCTAAAGCACGCGAATTGTCTAAGCTGTATCAAGGTTATGGCATTGAACAATCGCGTATCCTGATCAAGATTGCTTCAACATGGGAAGGTATTCAGGCTGCGAAAGTGCTTGAAGCCGAAGGTATCCCATGTAACCTTACCCTGCTATTTGGTCTACATCAGGCACAAGCCTGTGCAGATGCAAAAGTTACGCTGATCTCACCTTTTGTAGGTCGTATTCTTGACTGGTACAAAAAGGCTGAAGGTGTTGAGCAATATCCAATTGCCAAAGATCCAGGTGTCCTTTCGGTCAAGAAAATCTACAATTATTACAAACAGCAAGGCATCACAACTCAAGTGATGGGTGCTAGCTTCCGCAGTACAGCTCAGGTATTGGGTCTGGCAGGTTGTGATTTACTGACGATTGCGCCAAATCTGTTGGCTCAACTTGAACAGGATCAACAAAATGTTGAAGCCCAATTGAGTGTTGAGTCAGCCCAGCAAGCTGAAAAAATTGATCGTCCCGCTCAAAGCAAAGAAAGCTTTAAGGCTGAACTTGAACAGGATTTGATGGCATTCCAGTTACTGCAAGGTGGTATCGATGGCTTTATCAAGGCTCGTGATCAACTGAGTTTATTGCTGCGCCAATCTTTTGGAATTGATGCTGAAATCAAACCATAATTAGTCGAATTTTCACCAATAAAAACCGATTTTTGCTATATTAGCGAAAATCGGTTTTTTAGTGAGTTTCTATCGTGTTCGGTATAACAGATTTAACCACTTACATTATTGGTACAATCTTAATTGTGTTATTACCTGGCCCCAACTCATTATATGTGATGTCTGTGGCATCACGTTATGGCATCCGCACAGGCTATGCGGCAGCATGTGGTGTCTTTACAGGCGACTTTATTTTAATTCTCTGTACCGTGCTAGGTGCAGCCTCTTTGTTGAAAGCCTTCCCGATCTTGTTTGTAATTTTAAAATTAACAGGCGCATGTTATCTGGCATATTTAGGTTTTAAATTACTACAAGGCGCTTATCAAACATGGAACAAGCCGCCACATCATGCTGAACTGGCAGCACTACCAAATTTAGACCAGATCCATCCTTACCGTACCGCTTTAAGCATTAGTCTACTCAATCCGAAAGCGATCTTGTTCTTCCTGTCATTCTTCGTGCAGTTTGTCGAGCCAAGCTATGCTTATCCTGCTTTAAGCTTTTTAATTCTGGCTATCATCTTACAAATAGTCAGTTTTAGTTACCTGACTGCATTAATTTTTTCAGGTATCAAACTTGCTGGCTTCTTCAAACATAATTATAAACTTGCTGCCAGCGGCATTTGTCTGGTGGGCATTTTATTCTTTGGCTTTGGCTTAAGGCTGGCGACCTCAACGCTATCTTAATACAACCTGCTATTTTCTCGATATTTCATTTAATTTATCTCTTAGTTTTAAAATAAAAAGCCCTCATCAAAATGAGGGCCGAGAAAAACTTGAATTGCAATGAGCGCTATTTTTCTTCTAAATCTTTTTGCGTTTCTTCTTCATTTAAAATACGTCCTGTCTGTTTAGGGCGAATCAATGGCGCTGTTGGCCGTGGATGCGTATGGGTATATTGTAAACCCACGCCTGCATAGACATCATCTGCGGCAATTTCGGTTTCAAAACGTTCTTCGTCACGGTCACGAATTTCATCAGTAATACGTTGCACTTCATCTTGCTCAACCCCTAACTCTTGCAGAATCACGCCACCAAACTTGATTGCAGATTCAAAAGTTTCGCGGATCATATAATCCACTTTCTGTTTCACGAGATAGAGTGAATGTTCACGGTCATAAGAACGAACCAGCAGCTTGGCGAGTGGGAATTCATGGGTCACCAGTTCGACAATACGGTTGGTGGTTTCCTTACTATCTACGCAGACAACAATGGCTTGTGCTGTCGCAGCACCAGATGCATGCAGAATATCCAGACGGCAGCCATCACCATAATAGATTTTAAAACCAAATTTCTCTGCGTTTTGAATCATGTCTATATCATTATCAATAATAGTCACATCAACACCACGTGCCAGTAACAGCTGACTGGTAACCTGACCAAAACGACCAAAGCCAATCATTAAAATACTGCCACTCAAGCCTTCGGCAACAGTGACATTGTCCAGATTAATCGAGTCTTTGGTTTCAGTGAAACGTTTAAAAAGAATTCCCACGATCGGGGTCAGCACCATAGAAAGCACCACAATCGCGGTCAAATTAGACTTGACCGTGTTATCAATCACTTGGGCACTGACTGCGGCTGCAAAGAGAACAAACGCAAATTCTCCCCCTTGTGCCATCAGCAACGCGCGATCTAAAGCTTCGGTATGCGGGCTTTTGGTTACACGCGCAACGATATAAATCATGAGCGCCTTAGCAAACATCATGGCGAGCACACCACTGATGATCAGTTGCCAGTTTTGTGCAACCACAGATAAATCGAGAGACATCCCGACACCGAGGAAGAACAAACCCAGTAATAATCCACGGAAAGGTTCAATATCGGCTTCAATCTGATGTCTAAAGGTTGATTCTGATAATAATACGCCTGCGAGGAACGCCCCCATCGCCATAGACAGTCCACTCACTTGCATCAACAATGCAGCGCCTAAAACCACCAGAAGTGCAGCGGCAGTCATCACTTCACGTGCTTTTGCAGCAGCAAGCAACCTGAACAAAGGATTTAATAGCCAATAACCCGCAGCAATCAGACCCGCAATTGCAATTAAACCGATGCCGATACTTTCAAGACGCGTAGAGGTACTTTCGACCACGTGATTCGGCGCCATAAAGGCAACAATTGCAAGTAATGGAACAATCAATAAATCTTCAAATAATAAAATAGCGACAATCTTCTGACCATGTGGCTGGGTAATATCGCCCCGATCCCCCAATAATTGCATCACAATGGCAGTCGAAGTCAGTACAAATCCGGCAGCACCAATAAAAGCCACCTGCCAGCTAAAACCAAATAGCAGACCGACACCAGTTAAAGCCAAGCCACACGCCACGATCTGCAAGGTGCCCAAGCCAAAAATTTCCCGCCTTAAACTCCAGAGATGGGAAGGCTGCATTTCCAGCCCGATCACAAACAGGTACATCACAATACCCAATTCGGCAATATGCAAAATCGAGGCCGAATCGTGGAAAAATGCAAACCCGAATGGGCCAATAATCAATCCTGCAATCAAATATCCCAGTACCGAACCTAATCCGATGCGTTTAAAAATCGGGACGGCAACCACAGCCGCAGCCAGCAAAACCACTGGTGCAATTAAACTGATTGAATGTGCTTCTGAACTCATACTGTTCTCATTGTTATCATGCTGGTTTCATTTTAGGTGAAACAATTAAGGCCATATATATCATTTTTAGGACAATGCATCCCAATTCAATCATTTAGGAAACGATTTTCCTAAACTTAATTTATTGTATTTTTGTCCCAGAATGCCTGACGAACCTGAGGCATGGCATTGAGGTGGTTAATGATATGTTGAGCTTCTTCCGCTTCAATTGAGGTGGCAATGAGCGTAACTTCAATTTCCACTTCCTTCTCACCAAAAGGCGTGACATCAATATCTTTGGCAGGATAATTATGATGCTTTAAGGTCAAATTCAGCTCATCCATGACAGCTTTGCTGTGACTACGATCACATATAATATAAATCACATGCATGACCTCAGTATCATCATCCAGCGGACGGCGGTCAATAGCATGTACGATAGGTCGCAGCAATGTATTTGCAGCTAAAATAAATAAAGTTGCCAATATCGCTTCAATCACTAAATCTGCCCCAGCGGATGCTCCAACTGCTGCTGAGCACCATAAGGTCGCTGCGGTATTGAGACCATGAATATTACCTTCCTGACGCATAATCACACCTGCGCCCAAGAAACCAATACCCGAAACCACATAGGCAATTACCCGAACCGCACCATCGGCACCCGTCAGATTAATTGCAATATCCACAAAGATGGCAGCACCGACGGCAACTAAAACATTGGTTCGTAGCCCTGCTGTACGCTGCCGATACTGACGTTCAAAACCAATCAGGGCACCTAAAACAAATGCCACTGAAAGACTGATTAGAGTATCCAGAATATTAGAAAAATCGGTATGTTGCAGAAATTTTAATTGCATGTTTCACCTCTTTATTATCAATGATTTTTAATGAAGGATAATGTGAAATACTGCAATTATGATGACGGTGTAAAACTCAATCCCAAGCCAAACCAATGCTGTTTCTCTGCATGCAAGCGGTCACCAAATGATGCTTCCAGACTTAACACATTGGGAATAATGCTGTACTGCACTGCGGTCTGAAAGAACGGCGCCTGACGATCCTGATTGTAGGTTTCAAGAATTAGCCCCACCCGATCCGTTACATTATAGGTTGAAGCCACGCCCCAACGAACAAGTTGCTCATCTGCATGTTGATAACCAATATTGGTATCTATAGCTAAACGTTGATCTAAAAAGTCAAAACTCACCGGTACATTGAAAAACCAGTCCAGCTTGCCACCATGATGCGAAACATCATCACGTGAGAGCAACAAACTAGAGCCAACTGCCCACTCATTTTCCATTGGTTTTAATATGGTTTTGGCCTGAGCTGAAAAACCATGAATCTGATCAATATCTTTGCTCGAATGATAACCTAAAGATATTTCTAAATTTTCATTGAGATTACAGGCAGGCACGACTTGATAACCCCAACTGCCATCTTTATTACGCGTATAAGTACTTTCCAGCTGACAATGCTTTGCTGTTGTAATCGAAACATCATCGGTATTGATCAGCGGGCCAGCCTTACTTTTTTGAGTTAGCAATAAACCAGATAAAACAAATGCTTGAACAACAGCAATCCATTGAATGGAAGCGTGAAAGAACATAGGCTTCTCCCCATTTTAGGTGAGAAACTAAACAGGTTGCAGTCAATACAATAAATTTTGTGAATACAGCAAAATTTTATAGAAGGGTTAAAAATTTATATCAAAGCTATCTCATTGCAAGATAGCCAACCTAACAGGCTATCTTGTTCAGTAATCGCTTTGATTTAATCGATGATTAAACCCGAACCTCGAACAACTACCCATTTAGGATCTCCGTGAATAAATTCAAAGGCATTATAGGACATGCGAATTGATTCACAAGTCCTATAATATGAATTTTTTATTACATGATAAAATTTCGGTCTAAATTAAAGCTCTCTTACCACAACTGTTTTTGCCATTTTGTCGTGCCAGCCCTGTTTCTTGGCATCGAAAGCAACCCAGATTAAACCAATGAAAAATACCAATGTTGCAGGAATATAGCCAATGTAGCGAATAATCCCTTGCCCGACAGTTACATTTTCACCCGTTTTTTCATCCAGCACTTTTAAACGCAATAAACGCTTACCCGGTGTACCTGCAAATTTAATCCAGCAGAAAATATAAAAGACGGCGGTGATGATTTGCCAGATCCAGTCTGAGGTCGACATGAACTGGAATGATGAAAATCCATCAGAAGCCACCGTGGTTTCTCCACCACCAAAAATCATGGTTAGTGGAATCAGCGCCACAATCACGATAATTGAATCAATAATTGCTGCGCCAACACGGATCCAGAAGCCTGCATACTCGTATTTATCAGACATTTTCCCCTCACTTTTTTATTTCTAAAAGTTAATATTTATCAATAATAACCTGTTGTTCCAATGATTTATATTATGTTTTGTTTTAATTCCCGATCAAAAAAGTCCAGCGTACGTTGCCAGACCACTTTGGCCTCAGGCAATCCACGACTGACGCTACGAAAACCATGCGGCATATTATAGGTATAGGCCTCGACCCGATCTCCCAATTGCTGGATCAGTTGCTTACGCTTGGTTGCTGGACAAAATGGATCTACATTCGACCAGTGTCCCTGTAAAATACGCACCTCATCCAGAGATTCTTTTTTCGGAATCCCTGCACCTTCGATCCCTAAAGAATGATGATAAACCACAGGTGCCAGCATATCGTCACGTTTCGCCATCTGGATCACATAGCCACCTGTTAAGCATTGTCCCAACATACCTAAACGACCATTTGAACGTGGATCTGCTTTGAGTGCATCTAGCAATACATGGATTTCCTGATTGACCTCACTATCCGCTGCGTTACTGCGTCCTGCTTTGCTCACCATTGCGCGAATACAATATTTAACTGCACCGCCACTAAACAGATTAGGCACATAAACCAGATAGCCACGTTCTGCCAAGTCTTGAGCATCTTCCCGATATACATCAAGGATACCGAATAACTCGTGTAATAATAAAATCGCAGGCGCTTTTTCCGAAGCCTGTGCTGGTACATAAACTTCTACTTCGATTTGACGTGTCGGTAATGTGATTGTTTTTATTTCCATTGCAGTCATCCATTGCATTCGAATCGTTTCCATACTATTTATGACAATTATTATTGTCAAATAAAAAAGGATGCCTGACGACATCCCTTTTCTCAATGTATTTGACGCTTGAATTAAATACTTAACAAGCTATTTAATGTCTCTACTACATTTTTAGATTTTACTTTCGGTTGCAATGCTTTAAGCGCTTGCTGAACTTGAGTGCGTTGCGGTTCAGCCAAAGTGTACCAGCGAGAAAGCACTTGCAGTAAACGCGAGCCTAAGATTGGATTTTTCTCATCCAAATAAGCTGCCAACTCAATGAAATGATCAACACCAAAGCTCCACGTATTCACAGGATTGGCGGCCAGACCACCGCTAACCGAACGGATACGGTTTGGTGTGCCGAGATCATAGTCCACATGCTTGGTGAGATATTCAATAGTTTCAGCTGTCGCATTTGGATTAGATGCCTGAATGGTAAACCATTGATCCAAAGACAAAGCTTCATCTTTAAAACGGTTATAGAAATCCGCTAATGCAGCTTGTGCCTGTGGTGCATCATTCCAGACCAAAACACGTAATGCGCCTAAACGTTCAGACATATTGCCCGTTTGTTGGTATTGCGCATAAGCCAGCTCAAAGACAGATTCATCACCCTGACGCGCCAGCATATTTAACATGATATTTTTGAGCGCACGCACCCCCATTGCCAAAGAAAACTCTTTTTGCAATGCCGGATCCAAGGCCAGATAAGTATCTTTCCAGAATGAACCCAATTCGCGTGCTAAACGATTCAACACTGCTTCGCGTTTTTCCAGCACCAACTCAGGTTCGTAGTCCTGATCGATACGGCTACCTAAATAATTCTCGCTAGGCACATCAAATAAACGTGATGCCAACAAAGGATCCTTATTCACTAGCTCAGGTAAGGTGTTTTGAATAGCCTGAATATAAATATCGGCTTTGTGATCTGCTAATAAAATCCGTTCCAATAAAGTTTGTGTGGCTTGCCACTGGTTAAAACCATTGGTTTCATGCTGGATTAGAAAGGCAAGATCTTCATCAGAATAATCAAATACCAAATTCACAGGCGCAGAGAAATTACGTAATAATGATGCAACAGGTTGTTCAGTCACACCAGTAAATTCAATGGTGACTTGATCCTGATCAAATAAATACACGCCATCTTTCACATCATTAACAAACAAATCAGCACTGTGCAAGGTGTATTGCTCACCTGTATGGGCATTAAATAACGCCAAAGCCACAGGAATCGGCACTGCCTTCAAGTCTGGATATTTAGGATGCGCTTTTAGGCTTTGTTTTAAGCTGAGACGATAAGTTTGTGCAGCCGCATCATACTCACCTTTGGCTTCTAGCTTTGGCGTACCTGGCTGGTTGTACCACGTCAGGAAGTTGGAGAGATCTACGCCTGAACCTGCACTCAATGCAGCAACCCAATCTTCAACCGTAACCGCTTGTCCGTCATAACGGCGGAAGTATTCATCTGTACCCTGACGATATTTTTCTTTACCGAGTAATGTCGCCATCATGCGGTTAATTTCCGCACCTTTTTCATACACGGTCGCCGTGTAGAAGTTATTAATTTCGACGAAATGGTCTGGGCGTGGCGGATGTGACAATGGACCCGCATCTTCTGGGAACTGATGCGATTTTAATACGGCTACGTCGTCAATACGCTGTACCGCAGCAGATTGCAAATCCTCAGAGAAAGACTGATCACGGAAAACAGTTAAGCCTTCTTTTAAGCAAAGTTGGAACCAGTCACGACAGGTAATTCGGTTACCTGTCCAGTTATGGAAATATTCATGAGCAATGACCGACTGAACCCGCATAATCGCAGCATCCGTGGTGTATTCTTCATCGGCCAACACACATGAAGTATTAAAGATATTTAAACCTTTATTTTCCATTGCGCCCATGTTGAACTGACTTACCGCAACGATCATGTAGTTATCGAGATCGTAAGGACGGCCATAGTGTTCTTCGTCCCAACGCATTGAATGCTTTAAAGCTTCCATTGCGATATGACATTTAGGAATATCTTTTTCAATCGCATAGATTTCTAATGCCACATCTCGGCCTTCCGAAGTGGTGTAACGATCTTTCAATACGGCCAGATCACCAATCACACAAGCGAATAAATAGCTTGGCTTTTTGGTTGGATCTTGCCAAATCGCAAAGTGACGGCCATTACCGGCATCACCTGTTTCCAATAAATTCCCGTTTGCGAGCAATACTGGATATTTCTTATCGGCTTCTACACGAGTGGTGAATTCAGCGAGCACATCTGGACGATCTGGATAGAAGGTAATTTTACGGAAACCTTCAGGTTCATTCTGAGTCACGAACAAGTCACCTGCCTGATACAGACCTTCAAGCTGGGTATTTGATTCGGGGTGAATCACGACCTGAGTTTGAATAATGACCTGATCTGGTGCATCGGTGATCACCAACTGCTCACTGTCTAAACGATACTGATCTTGATTGAGCAACTGACCATTTAATTGGATAGATTTTAATTCAAGATCACGACCCAACAGGATTAAATCACCTGCAGTTTGGCGCTTCATCACCAATGTTGAGTCCACAAGGGTATGGTCATCATAAATCTGAATATCCAAGTTGATCGATTCAACTAAAAAAGCTGGCTTTTGATAATCTTTTAAATAAATGGTTTGATCTGCTTGTACAGGAGGCTGTGCCGCAATATTCATCAGTATTCCTTATCTTTCATCATGTCGTTTAGATGGTCTTGTTGGCAAGACTTCTTGATCAATCGATCATACGCCAACTTAAGCAACCTGTCTTTAGACGCATACATGGGTTTTAACAGTTTTATTGGGCTTAATCTTCTGCTTTTCAAATTGAACGCGTACAGAACATGGACGTTTAGACAGAATTACAACACAGTTTTCTATTCTTAAATAAAAACTACAGAACCCATTGCCTTATATCGCCTAACTTACATTTTTTGGCTGAGTTTTACATTTTGTGCACGGTTATTGCTTAACCAATTATGCCAATGTAGGTAAATAAAATAAGAGAGGGCTATGACGATGGAATTAAAAGCACATCTTTATCGTTTAGAAAATATCAAGGCGATCCATGATCTCGCAAAAGCAGGTGTGGATCATCATGTCATTTCCGTTTTTTTAACAGCAGAAGGAATCGAGCTGACCACACTAGAAGTCACCAATATTGTGAATACTTATGATGCGCTCGGCAAAGAAAAGCTGCCAAGTAAAAAAGTACAGGCATTGATTGCCGCTAAAAAAATTGGACAGGAGGACGAGAACTTACCATGCCCTGTTTAGCCATTCACTTTAACCATAAAAAAACCTCGAAAATCGATTCGAGGTTTTTTTATCACATTTAAGGCGTAGCACTATCTGTACGAAGCCAGACCACAGTACGTCCCAGTGCGGAAACGCCCATATAACCACGCATACGTAAACGTTTGCCTTCGCCAGTGACAACACCTTTGCCTTTATAGACACGACCAGATGTTGGCTCTAATACACGCCCATCTATATAAGAATCGGGTTTATTTGGATCTTCTCTAAAACCAGAGAGAATTTCCAATCCCAAAATCGGTTTATTGGTATTCGGTGCCGGACATTTGGTACAGTTTGTTAGCGCAATTCCATGCGAATTTGGATAACGATAAATAATTTTTCCATGATAACGTCCGTCATTTCCTTTACGGATTTCGACAATAGAGAGTTGTTCTCCCGTACGTTCTTCGATACTTTTCCAGTAACCTTCAATTGAAGCTGAAAATGATGCTGCGCTCGCGCAAGCAAATGTGAGTCCCATGATTCCTTTCATGAGCATACGATTTAGCATATTCACCCCGTCTAAAAAAACAACCTATTCAAAGAGATAGGTTTAAAGCACGAAAATTATCACAATTTTCATAAAGTTACACTGTACGCCAGAGTTCATTTGTATAAGAAATAACGGATTTTATGCATTAATTTCATAGGATAATGAGTATTCTTTAGACAAATAAAAAAGCCCAAAGCAGTCGTTTAGGCTTTCTTAAAAATCAAACACAGTTATGGATTTGCACTATCGGTACGAAGCCAGACTTGTGTGCGCCCTAACGCAGAAACACCCATATATCCACGCATACGCAGACGCTTACCATCCGCACTAAGTTGTGCTTTTCCTTTATAAATATTGCCGCTTTTTGGCTCTAGTACCCGACCATCTATAAATTGATTCGGATTTTTTGGATCTTCCTTCAATCCCCATGCAATTTGCAGCCCCAGAATAGGTTTATTCTTAAACGGTTCAGGACATTTCACACAATGGGTTAATACCGTACCACCGGGCACTGGATAACGATATACAATCGTTCCCGTATAAGTATTGTCTGCTTTTTTCTTGATTTCAACGATTGAAAGTTGCTCCCCAGTACGGTCATCAATACTTTTCCAAAAGCCTTCTGGTGTTGTGGCAAAGCTCATAGTGGCGAATACAGCCAAGCAACTTCCCATGAGTCCTTTCATGAGTGCATTTTTTTGCATAATAATCTCCGTAATGCAAAATAGATCCATCTATAACTTCATTTTTATGCGATCGTTTACAAACAGTCAACACAACTCAGCATTATTTAATTCATTAAAATAAAAGAAAATTTTAAGCAATTCACATATTTCATAATTAGTGATTATGGCTTGGCACAGTCTATTGGGTTCCTATTCACGCAATCGTGATGAGTGACGCTTAACATCCGTCTACTTTAGCTTGAGAATAAAAAACTCAGATTTTTCGCCCTGATTTGAATACGACATTTTAACTGTTTATAAACTTTGCATCACTCTAGCAATGGAGCATGTATAATTCCCTTTTTAATGGTCATAGGTTTAACATCAATGGATTTACAGATTCTACAAAAACAGTTAGATGAAAGTAGCCATTGCCCTCTATGCCAAGCGTCAATGAACTGGATAGAAGCTGAACAATACTCACAAGAATTCCAGTTCCATGAATGTAGTCATTGCCAGCATCGGGTATTTAAAAGCGATAGCAAACTGAATTGTCATTGTGCGCAATGTACCGCTAGTCGTAAAAAACAGACCCAACAAACCATTTTGCAAGAACAACGTAAAAATAAAGTCAAAGACGAAGTGGTGTATAGCCTCAATCAACTGAGCTTCTTGCATAAGCTATTTTTGCTGAGCTTGTTAGATCGATATGCTCGTGAGGATGTACAACACGATGAGCTGATTCATTGGCAAAATATTAAATATCACGACTTTACCCCTAACTACTTATTTCAACATCAGCTCGTCCAAGAGCTGTTGAGACTTGGGGTATTAAAGTCGCAAGACAGCAATATCGAAACCGAACATTTTTATCTGAATATTCGACTCGATGGATACGCAGATCCAAGCCTATTCAGCATCACTCAACAATTACGCCAATGGTTTTATGAAAATCTAAGCTTAGGGATTCCCTTTAAAAGCACAGATGAAGTAAAAGATGTGCTGTATCTGGTGCTGTACCAAGAAATCGTACAGTTTATGCAGTTCTATTGCCGCACCTGGGGTATTCAGATTGCGGGGAATCGTCCTTTTCAGGCATTCTGTTATCGCCTCATGGAAGGACTTGCGGTCGGACAAATTTTCTATTTAATTCAAACTGCTTTGGAATACCTGCATAAACAAAAAGCCTTGCAGCCAAGAAATGATAAATTTATCAATACCAATTTGCTGAAAAAGACATTGGAACAATATCGTGAACGGGCATTGAATGAACGTTGGGAAACCACAACCTTGCCACGCCCCTACACCATTCCATTCAGTAAAATGAGTGAAGTATTATTATTTAAATTTTTGGGTTATGACGAAAGTATTTTTATCCAGCCCGTCTGGAAATCATGGCGAAAAATCGAGCCACGTTTAAATTTTTATTCAGTGAAACGTTGTATGTATTGTGGTTCAAATGACCTGATCGTAGATTATGATGCTCAAGATTATGTCTCATTAATCTGTCGTAAATGTAAGCATCAAGATCACTATTTCACACATTAACTCCCAGATTCAAGCCTGTATAAAGGATGTGTTATGTCACAAAAACAACAATTGATTAATCAAGTCATTGAAGCTTGGCGTGCTTTACAACAACAAGCCCCTTTAGTGCAATGCATGACCAACAGCGTTGCCAATAATTATGTTGCCAACATTTTACTGGCGGCGGGTGCTTCACCTGCTATGATTGATAACCCTTTTGAAGCAGAAGATTTCACAAAAATTAGTGCGGCACTCAGTCTGAATATCGGTACACCAACCACTGAACAAACCCAAGCCATGTTAATTTCAGCGAAAACGGCACAGCAGCATCAGGTACCTTGGGTGCTTGATCCGGTAGGTTATGGCGCCGTTTTAAAATGGCGTAGTGAAACCGTCGACCAACTTCTACAGTTTCATCCAAGCATTATTCGTGGCAATGCTTCAGAAATCAGTACACTGGCAGGTAATAACATTCAGTCTAAAGGTGTAGACAGCACCTTGAATAGTCAGGATGTTTATGCGCAAGCTAAAAGTTTATTGCAATATACTGAGTGTGTGGCGATTTCTGGTGAATCTGACTTCATCATTTCCAAGCCGTTAAATGCCGTGATTCAGGTCAATGGGGGTTGTTATTTACAGCCTAAAATTACCGCAACGGGATGTGCCTTAGGCGCTTTAACCGCGGCCTATCATGCAGTTGCTCCAGCTACGATTGCAGCGCTGGCTGCCCATATTCATTTTGCAATAGCGGGTAAACTAGCATTTGAGCATGCACAAACTGTCGGTAGTTTTAATATCGCATTTTTGGATTATGTGCATATGCTTGATGATAATTTAATCCAGCAATATGTTGATATTGAGGTTGTTGATATGGAGTCTTAAAGAGATTTAAGACTTAAATTTCACCTGCTACTAACAAATCATGATGCTCTTTGCAATAAATCTCATTGTATCAAGTATAATGCATATCATTATTAACTCTCACTGAAACCCAGTCAGGAAATTCACTTAAAGATGTTAAATTTATTCTGTTTTCTAGAAAAACAAATTTACTATCTTTTTCAGGCCATTCAGGATCTGAATTATAAGATCTGATAGAGTTTCCTAACTTTATTTCCTTTAGAATAATAATCACTAAACATTCACAAACAGGTATTTCTGTATTTTCCATTTCTTAATTTACGTTCCTCAGCATTTAATATCAAAGCTCAAACATGCCAACATACTCTTTATTTAAATCAATCCTATTAATTTATACGTTTCTCTTTCGACTCTAATTAAAAACCATATAACTGACTACTATTAAAAATCACAACCCAAAATTAATTTAAACTACATATAAAAATTCAATACTCAAGTATTAAAGATATATCTCCTTGCTTGGGATCATAAGTAAATTCAACTTTATTCCATTTCGTTTTATCTTGCTTCAAAACAACTCGCGCAGGATGAATAACAATAAAATCTTCATCATTAAATTTATACTTCTTCTTAAATCTTTTTAAAATTTTTGAGTGAAGTAAATTAGCGTCAAAAAATTCAGGTGTATTGAACAAAATATAAATAGCTCTTTCTTGTTCATAAAGTATTTTCACACATACTTTATCACTTAAATAAATAACACCTTTAAATTGATAACACTCCCCCTCTTTAGGATTTAAAACTTTCTCCTTTAAAAAATTAAAATTACTAAAATCAAAATATGACTCCCCAATAGTGATAATTTTTTCATCTAAGAAAAATCTTACATAGCATTCATCAACATTCAACATAAATTACTACACTCATCGACTTTAATAAGGCTATTAAACGGATTAAAACGCCATTTATTTTATAGTAAAAATTCAAATCCTCATATTCTTTATATGGATATATTCCATTTAAATCAAATATATTTTTAAGATTATTCACATCGCTATATAAATCTCTTTTACTTGACTCCCATTTCTTTTTTTCGCAAACTCCATCCAACCAAACTAAATAAGGTACGCCATCTCTTTTTCCATTTAAAAAAGTTATATGAAACCTAAAATTAGATTCAAGATATTTGCATAAAAAGCTATAAGTTATATAATCATTATATGCATTGATAAATAGATCACCATCCACCCCCAATACTTGACAAGCAAACTTCTTCTCATTATTTATTTCAAGAATATCATTCTCCAATAGCATTCCACCACAAAAACCTATAAAAAGCATCTACTCTCCCTTATGACTCAATAGTAATCAAAATTCAATAAAACATAAAAATCTCGATTATTTATCGAAACCCTAATCTCCCCCCAATCAAAGACAAAATAATCGCTATACTTCATTTTTTTATCAGGTTTTTTATTCAAAGCAAGTGTCAATTCACTTATTAATTTTCTTCTATCATTTTTCAAATTATCTTCCGAGGACTCCCATTCTAGCTCATTACACTCACCCTCCCCCCAAATAAAGTATTTTTTATATAACTTATTATTTTTATATACAAATTCAGGAGCAAAAACTCTACCCAAAAAAACTAATTCAAACCCTCCATACTTATGAAACCCATTTATAATTAGCGGTTTTTTTTGAATTGCAGGTATATTCCTAACACTTTCCAAGTAATCATCTTCAGTAAAGAAATTGAATAAAGAACCATTAACAAATAAATGACCACTTTTCAAATCTATTGTTAGTTTTATCATATGTATTCCTTATTTAATATCAGTAACCATACTTGTAGGAGTCAAATTCTTTCGGTCTTGGGGCATAACATAATATTGCGTGCCCCTACCATCTCCTAAATCAAGATTTGCTTTTGCTTGCCCTACAGCCATACATGTATCTTTATTAACAATAAATTTATGTAGTTAAGTTCGAATTTCGCGGACTAAAATATTATTTAAGTATTTGATATATATTATTAATTATAAATAATTGGAAAACTAGCATTTGATCATGCAAAAACCTTCGTTAGTTTTATTCCTTAATATCAAACTGCCAATAGACTTCACCCCAATCTGCTTCAGGAAGCACTGGCGATATTTCACCTTGGGTAAAATAACGTCTTGTATCAGGTTGTGCAGGAGTAAACCACTAACCTGCTTTCGTTACTTTTCCCCACCTTTTTGAGATATTCTTTCTTCATTAAATACCGAACTACTGCCACCATCCTCAACTACTTTTTCCACCAGTATCCATGTAGTTTCAACTCTTATTGGATTCTCAATTGTATCTGGTGTCGTAAAAAGATCTGGATTAGTTTCAAAGCTTAAAACCTTAGGAGCTAATTTCCAGTCTTCAGTATGCTTGGCAGACATTTTTTCTTCTTTTATCATCAAATTACAAGCAGAGTATGGCTCAATTGAACGATAAATCCCTGTCACCATGATCGGCTCGCCAGTTTTAACCATAATATTCGTATTGAACTGATATTTAGGCAAATGCTCTGGAAAATCTATACCTACAACATACTCATCTTCTAATAAATCTTTATAATCCCATTGAGCTGTATAATAATCACTAGCAATATAAATATTTGTTGCTCGCATTAGAACTATCTTCTCTCTGGCTTCATATTTCTCGACAGCTCCTTTTTCTACTTTTTCCATCCAGTCATAGGGATAATCTCTACCCTGTGCAATTGCCGCATTATTAATACTACTCATTCTTCTTAATATAGGCAAAAAGCCCTCTTTTAAGTCATCCAAGCCATCAACTAAATGATGGAGGATGCCTTTAAAATTTGGTAGTACGATGGTTCCCCACACATAGTCGGCTTGATGAGATGGATGTTGGGCACGATGGTCTGGTGCTAAATGAGCACAATATTTATCTAATAGTTCTTCAACATATTGAATCAATTCCTCCCATAACTTTACCGTTTCATAGTAATAGTTATATGAAATAAATTGTTCAATTGCATAGATCTCTTGCGGAAATAACTCTAATTTTTGCTGATCAATCATTTAAATGATATAAATCTCAAAATTTTAAATGCCCCGAAGGGCATATTAGTTATTCTTCGCCATCCCAATACCAATAGACTTCGCCCCAATCTGTTTCAGGAAGCGTTGGCAATATTTCACCTTGGGTGAAATAACATCTTGTATCAGGTTGTGCAGGAGTAGACCAATAACCTGCTTTCTTTACTTCGTCTCCACCTTTTTGAGATATTCTTTCTTCATTAAATACCGAACTACTGCCACCATCCTCAACTATTTTTTCAACCAGTATCCATGTAGTTTCTACTTCTTCTGAATTTTCAATTGTATCTGGTGTCGTAAAAAGGTCAGGATTCGTTTTAAAACACTGAACCGCTGGAGCTAATTTCCAGTCTTCAGGATGCTTGGCTGACATTTTTTCTTCATGTATCAGAAACTTACATGCTGAATATGGTTCAGTAGATCGATAAAAACCTGTCACCATAATTGGTTCATCAGTTTTTACGCTTATATTAGGATTTAAATAATATTTAGGTAATATTGGAGGATACTCAATCCCAACATCTCTTTTATATACATCATTTTTTAATAAATCTTTATAGTCCCATTGCGAGTCATAGTAATCACTTGCAATAAAGGTATTATTAGCTCTTATTGATACAATATCCTGTTTAGCTTTATAAATAGCAGCCGAGCCTTTTTCAACATGATCCATCCAATCATATGGATAATCTCTCCATTGAGCAATAAGAGCATTACGAATGCCACTCATTCTTCTTAATATAGGCAAAAAGCCCTCTTTTAAGTCATCCAAGCCATCAACTAAATGATGGAGGATGCCTTTAAAATTTGGTAGTACGATGGTTCCCCACACATAGTCGGCTTGATGAGATGGATGTTGGGCACGATGATCGGGTTTTAAATGAGCACTATATTTGTCTAATAATCCTTCAGCATATTGAATCAGCTCCTCCCATAACTTTACCGTTTCATAGTAATAATCATACGAAAGAAATTGTTCCAATAAATAAATTTCTTTTGGAAATAGTTCTAATTTCTGCTGATCAATCATTTTTACTCTCTACTTAACATTATTTTTAAGAACCGGTACACCAACTAAATCAACCTTATGACCTAATTCATCATCACCGTAGCCCCAACCTGTTGCTTTGCGTGCACTAATATTAGAAGATTGCAGCATTTTAGGGTCAAGTACAATTTGGATTGCTCCACCTTCTAAGGAAAACTCCTTTGCATCTTCCATCTTTTTTGCCCATTCTGCATCAGACAGACCTGCTGGTTTTCTCCCTGCAGTATCCATAACTTGAGCACCCACTTTTCCTTCCCAAGCTTTTAGTCCTCCTTTAGGAACAGTATAGGTTACATATTCACCATTGCTGTTCCAGCTCCCCCATACAGCAAACTTACGACGCCAGTCATCCTTATTCTTGAGCTTTTTAAATTCTGACTCCCGCATCCAGCAAACTGAATTATCCATAGAAGCAGGAGAAATTACTCGATATAAAACTTCACCTTCTTTAAACTCTGTCGCTTTTGCAGCATTCCTCGCAAAAGTTTTAAAACCCTCCCCAATATCTGGATATTCTTGACTCAAAAACTGAACTTGATTAGCTGGAGGTGCAGGATCTGGGTGAGCTTTATTAACTAATCTACCTGCGTTTCTGTCAGCCCAACTTGGTGTTTTCTTTTTCATCTGTTCCAGTTCATCTAAATATGGAAACCAGACTCGATCCAGATTGGTTTTATTTACAGATGCCCGAAAAGCCATATCACTTTCAATTTCTAAACGACGTTGAATTTTTCTCAACATTTTAATCACTGTTCCTAAGACTTCATTATCTTGCAACAGCTTTGGTAATTTATTATTCACAAAGTCCTGTAATTTTTTTTGCTCTTCCAAAGCTTCTTGTACTAGCTTATTATTTCCGCCCAGACGCTTAACATAAGTAATCAGCTGATCAAATTTACTCAATAAATACTTTGATTGTTTAATTGCAAATGAGCTATTTTTACTTGTTTCTGCAATTATTATTTCGATTTTTTTAGCTACAAATTTATAAGGATCACCAATTTTTTTAAATTGAATATATTTCTGAACATCAGCCCTATTTAAAAATATTCTGACTTGTTTTAAAGCTTTTTCTAGCGTTTCATCTATTTTTTTCTCGAATGCAGGTAAACGGTGAAAGTTGGCAGGTACATTTTTAAAACTACGTCGAAGTGTTGAAAGTATAATTTTCAACATACCTTTTGCAAAAGAACCTACTGTTGGAACGATACCAATGACAGTAATTACCATCATAATTTTAGGCATATTGTCGTCGGGTTTCTCTCTAACTTGAATCGCACATGCAAAGAAATCACGTACATCACAAATCTGATCCACGACAGGAATCATTGAAACAACCATACCTGTAGCAATTTGTGCTGTAGTAGGATCTTCATGAAAGTCACCTTTTATAACTTCCCATAGCCATATCCCAACATTTTTAGCAGCGTCACTACCTTTTTGTGCAGCTGAAAAAAAAGCTAAAGCATTTTTAAGGGTCTGATCAGTAATCGCATCCGCTGCTTGTTGAGCAGCTCCCTGTACTTGTTTTTTTGCAGCTTCTAGTTTCTTTTTACCTTCATCTATATTTTTAGAAATATCAGTGCTGATTTCTTGAGCTTTCTTTTTAGCTGCATCTATATTCTCAGAAATTTCTTTTTGAGCGTGATTGATTTCTTTTTTTGCAGCGTCGTATCCAGCAGTTACTGTCTTTTGTGCATTAGAAGCACCAGTAGAAATCGTATCTGAGATTGAGTTTTTTATTTTCTTTGCACTATTTGCAACATCATCTAAAAAATCCGACATATTTTTTCTCTACTTAATATTTCTTTCTACTGCTTGGAACAATTCATCAAAGTCTGGCCAAGGGTCATCACTTGGATCAAATTCGTATTCCACTTTAATCGCCTTTTGAGGAACATTGTCATGATGAGCCTTACCTTCCGAGTCAAGCTTACCTTCAATGATCTGATTATTTTCAAAATGAATTTTATAGTTAATATCAGTATATGGCTCACCTAACGTATCCAATAGCTCTAAAGCAATCCAGTTTTTATTATCAAATTCAGGCAAAGCTGGTAATTGTACATTTGCTTGTGCCCCGCCCATAAACAAATGCTGCCCTGCCTTCACCTCAAATTTACCGCCTGTCACAGGAAAAATTCCTGAGCCATTCAGCTTAATTTGAGAGCCTCCCGCAGTAATCACAATCTCTTTTGGACTAGTAATCTCAATGCGCTCTTCGGTCGAGATAATTTGAATCCCTTGCTTGGCAAGTAAATCCATACCATCCGACTGTGCATGCGCTTCGAATTTTCCTTTCGCTGCAACCTGCTTGATCCCATTCTGTGCCGCAAACAGACTGATTCGGTTTTGCGCATGCGTAATCAGGTTTTTTTGTGTGCTGAGATTAATACTATCGCCCGCGAGCTGATTAATTTGTCCATCCGCAGAAATATGAATATCTTCATTGGTACTCAGACCAATTCCTGCAGGTGAGCTCAGTAGCAATAAGGCTTTATTAAATCTAGCAATTTTTTCTTCGATCTGTTCTGCAAATTCTTTTAATTGTTCAACTGATTCAATCTCATCAGTTTGCTGATTCTTGGCAACTTCACTTAATGCTTTGGCATTACTTTGATTGCCCTCAAGCTGCTGTTTGGCAGGCTGTGCATCTAAATGCTCGCCTTGCGCCTGATCCTGTTTCTGCGTACTCAGCAACAGACCTTGACCCGCACGCACTGCTCCCCATTGATCAGTACGCAGTTCAAAGCCTTCTCCACGATCTTCACTTTCAGCTTTATCTTTTGGATGGCTGAGTTTACCAAGGTTCAGTTGGCTGACAGCATGACTACTTTGTAACTGTGCACTGATCTGCCCTGTGGTGTCATCAAAGCGCAGCTGGTTAAAGCCTTCGCCTTGGTATTCTTGGGATTTGATCCCTGCGAGTTTTTTGGTATCAGGTAGCTTGCCAGCATTGTCAAACTTGGTCGGACTACGTTGCGCCTCATGAATCCGTCCGACGACATAAGGACGATCAATATTGCCATCAAAGAAGTCAATCACCACTATTTCACCGATACGCGGTAAAAAGCGTGCGCCATAACCTTCACCCGCCCACGGCGTCAGCACATCGACCCAAGCAGAATCGGTATCGTTATTGTTGGCGCCTGCACCCCCATCATGGCTATGATCATCTGCTCTCGTGAACAGGAATCTGACTTTAATCCGTCCCCATTCATCAACATGGATTTCATCACCACTCGGCCCGACCACTTTAGCACGTTGTGGATGTGCCGCTGGTCGATGTTGCAACGGATTATATTCTGGCACCAATGCAATATTACGGCGTTGTAGCGTCAATTGGTTCGCTTGGCGCTCATCCGACTGCTCAGCACTTAAGCCTTTTAAATGCCACTGACTATGTTGAAGCAAAGTTTGAACCTGATCCGTCAAGTCCTTAGGCAAATTGTTCTGGTTATAAAAGCTTTTTGAGGTAATTAAAAACTCTTTATCTGCACCCTGATGCTGATCAATTTCAGGATGCTCATTCAACTCGAACCAGTAACCTACCTGCGTATCCCGAACTGAAGAACTTGCAACAAACTGCTTGGCTTGAGCATCGTAGTATTGTCCCAGATTCTGATTCAGTTTTTCGATCTGGGCATTGCCCGCTTTGGTCGTGCCATCTTCACCATTCAGGTCTTGAATCCACGCGGGTGAAAAGTGCCATGCCTGTTCCAATGCGAGCTGTTGGTTATCATGTTGGTCACTATGATGATGCTTGCTCTGAACGCTACCAGCGCCTTCTTCCTGTTCCAAAGCATCGGCTTGCCAACGTTGTACATGTACCGCATTGGGTTGCAGTGAACGCTGTGCGACTAATGCAGTGATACTATCCTGAGTTTCCGTGGCGCTACTGCGATGAAAACGAATATTACGGCGATCTAAAGCGTTATATTGAGTGTTGTCATCAATTAATCTGAGTTTCTGTGCTTCAATCTGCTCACTTGAGCTAGCAACTTTTAACTTGGCTTCATCAATCAGCCAGTTGATCCCTTCACTCCGCATCAAACGGGTAACAAAGTCATCATCGCTTTCATTGCTCTGCATGATAAAAGGACGGACATCATAGTCTTTGCAGAGTCCACTGATATCCAATGTCAAACTCGCTGCAAATAATGGACTTTTTGACTGCCATTCCTTAAAAATGGTCTGGATCACTTCAACGACTGATTTTGCCATAAAAACACGGCTATTGCGTCGATGCTTCCATAGTGCAGTTGGATCTTGGACACGAAGTTTATAAAGGGTGAGCGAACCATCGCTTGCACCAACATCGGCTTGGGTCACGATGCCTGAGATACGGTTCAGTTCAGCTCTGTCGGTTACAATATCAATCGCAACCTGACTGCCAATAAAGCTTTTTAATGGAATGACAGCACTGGTCGAAAGACAGACCAGTTGAAGGTCAATGCCCTGATTAAGCTGATGAGTGCCTTCTACATATTGTAAGAATACTTGATCATTTAAAGATGAGTTGGAGAACTGAGCATGGATCGCACGTTTTTGCGCGCTCAGCCCTAAACTCTCTAAAGCTTGAAAGATATTATTCAGCATCTTTTTATAGATTATTTAATAAAATTTGGCGCATTTTATAAACAGCATACATACTTGTCTATATTTTTAATGTTACGCGCCCACAGGCTTTTCTTCTTGTAGGAAAAATCATCTACAAAAATAAAAACATAGCTCACGGCGAGCTCATTATCACCAAATAAGGAATACTTTTTATTCAAAATCGAATCAACTTCATCTCTCTCATCAAGTGAAGTTGATTCAGATAAAATTAAACGCTTGCCTTAAAATAATACTCACTTGGCATATCAATCACTTCGACACAAAGTTGTAGCGGCAATTGATTTTCTACTGGCAGATAGGCTTTTTGTTCAAGTATTGCCAATAAGACCTTGCCTAAATTCTGCTTTTGCACCTCGGTTCTACCGCTCAGCAAATATAGCTTTAGATGAATATAAGCATCTTGAGATTCGCCCATACCAATCAGAAAAGCGTCATCTTTAAAAATACGAGACTTCACATCATTCGGACTAAACAGATCTGTTTCAATCAATGCCGAATTGACGCTGCTGAGTAATGTTTGCTGATCAAGTTCAGTGAGATTAGCTGAATAATTGGCAACGAGATGAGGCATTTTTTATTTTTCCTATTCAATAAATAACAACGCTAAACGGACTTGATCGTAGGCCATACGCGGACTGGTGGCTTCCACGATGGGACGTAATTTGATTGAACCATCATCGGTAAAATGTTCTGGATTCTTACGTTTATGCAAACGCTTATAAATCTTGCGCACTTCTTCAACCACTTCCTCACCAGGATTAGCCACCGAAATATCCAGTCCCTGTTCCTTATGCAGTCGTGCCAGATGGTTGATAATCGTAGCTGGTGTTAAACCTCGCTCATGCGCAATATCTTCAATTTCATAACCGTCTTCGAATAAAGCACGAGTTTCATCTAAAGTCGCAGCAGCGTAATTCTGTTTGCTGCCTTTGGCAATTTTCTTCTCATTGCGGGCAATTTCAGTCGCGTTAAGCGTACCACCGCAATGACGAATAAAGGCATTGTGCTGGGTAGTGAGATCGATATTTTCAAAGTTGGTTTCCGCTTCGGTTGATAACTCCTGAAAACGGCGATCTGCTTTAATAGCCAAGCTATCCAGTTCTAAGGCCTGCTCATTAAAGCCCAGTAATTTCAGTCCCGTCAGTGACTTTAATCGGGATAAAGCAACATAGCCCTGACCTTTCTCAAAGGTATGGCTTAAATTGATTTCTGCTGCTTCCAGCGTCATGCCCTGGCTTTTATGAATAGTAATGGCCCAAGCCAAACGTAAAGGAATCTGCTGATAACTGGCAATCACCTTACCTGCTTCATTTTCGATTGACCATGTTTCTGGCTCAACCAGAAAAGTGGTGCCATCGGTCAGTTTTACTTTAGGTAAAATGCCTTGCTTATCATCTTCTTCAAAGCCAATAACTTCGCCCAAGCTGCCATTGATATAACCCATATCAAAATTATTTTTTACAAACATCACTTTGGCATGTTTTTTCAGGGTCAACTCTTCTGGCGCACGGACTGAAGATTTCAGGGTTTCAATTAACTTTTCATTACCATCTAACACTGCATTAAATTGATGGCTTTCATTGTCAATTTCATTGAGATGCTGATAATTAATATTATCTACATCCATATTATGTGTGTACAAACGGGTAAATGTTTCACCAATATCATGCTGACGTGACTGGTGTAATGCCGAGATATGATTGTCCTGAATACTTTGCGCCCGAATCGCATTTAGGATCTGGTTGAGAATCTCATCATCCTGACGATGTTGTTCAGTCAAATAGCAAACGCGGAATTTGGCTTCCACCCAAGCATCTGACATAAAACAAAATTTATCACGATTATTTTCATCTTTTCTGCCCACAGGCGGTAACTGGAAAAAATCCCCTGCCACGATGACCTGAATGCCACCAAAAGCTTCATCACTTTCTTTAAAGTATTTTAAAACCTGATTCACCAGATTTAGTTGCTTGGCATGCAACATGGAAATCTCATCAATAATCAGGACTTGGGCATTTTCCAAATGCTCTTTTAAATATTTACGCTCTTTCATACGCTTGAGGTCATCATCACTCAAGCTGTCTTTAATGCCGATACCTGCCCAAGTATGAATTGTCATCCCATTCATATGCGTCGCCGCAATACCGGTCGATGCCGTAATTGCAACGGGAACTTTGCGTGCTTTTAAATAATGAATGTACTGATTAAGCGTATAGGTTTTTCCTGCACCAGCTGAACCCGTCAAAAAAACATTTTCCCCAGCTTTAAGTAACTTCAGTGCAGTCTCTTGTTTCATAATTTCTTCAGTCAAAAACAACAGCACATAGCTTAACGATTTTTTGGCAAAAATAAAAATGCAATCCAGTACCAATCTGCTCTCTAACATCAAATGACGATCAGTGATTCAACTGGTGCGATCGTATATTTACATTGACATCCAGATGTTTTCATTTAAGGTATTTATTAATGAATTCAGACTTGATCTATAAAAATGACTACTTCAAATCTTTATACTTATCAGCCAGATATACTAGGTGAAGATTATCAGCAACTAACCTTAAATTTCGCTGACGATTATGATGGAAAAGTTGTAGCCACTTTGGTACGAAAGAAGGCCGCTCAAACCACAAAAAAAGCAGTTTTATACATTCATGGTTTTGCAGATTATTTCTTCCAAAAAGAAATGGCAGAACAATTTAACCAGCATGGTTATGACTTTTATGCGCTCGACCTAAGAAAATATGGGCGTTCCAGACTGTCCCATCAGAAATTATACTACGTGCTTGATTTACGCGAATACGATGCCGAAATCAGCAAAGCGCTAGAAATTATTGGACAAGAAAATCATCAACAGGTTGTACTGGCTGGACATTCGACGGGCGGTTTGATTGCAACACTGTATGCTGCACATTATCCAGATCACCGTTTAATTAAAGCAGTTTGGGCCAATAGTCCTTTTTATGATTTCTACAAAAGTACCATCGAGAAAAAACTCGGCATTCCCTTGCTCAGTGAAGTTGGTAAACGACTACCAAAAGCGAAGTTCCCAAGTGGTCTCAATCAATGGTATACCCCAAGCTTACATAAGGATTTCTATGGGGAATGGGATTTCAATTTAGACTGGAAACCAAAAACCATGCCATTTGTGAATTTAAGTTTTGTGACGGCAATTCATGAAGCACAAAAAGAAATTCATCAAGGTGTGACCTTAAGTGTTCCCACCTTGATCATGCACTCACATCAATCCAACAATCCAAGAAAATGGGGTATTGATGCACAGCAAAGTGATGTCATTTTGGATGTAAAAGATATGACTCATAATGCTAAAAAAATGAAAGGTGATGTACAAACGCTAGCAATTCACAATGGTTTACATGACCTTGTGCTTTCAGCCCCACCCGTACGGGAAAAAGTTTATCAAGGACTTTTTGACTGGCTGGCAGAAAAACTTAAATAATCACCATGACCTTTCAATGCTCAACCGTCTTGATAGCGTTTGAGCATCTGCTTGGCGGGATGATCTATAGGTAATAATTCCATCAACCTCTCCACAGCATCAATTGCTTCAGGGCTATATGCCAGATGCTTTAATAAAATATCACTTTCCTGCGCCTGAAAAATAGCATGACTCAACCGCGATTCGATGCAGTCACGCCATGTACACAAAAATGGACTCTCGGTTTTCGCTAGAAAAATGCCTGTATAACATTGTAAAGCGGTATTTAAATATCCCGCATCCAGTGCCTGCTCCAGTTGCAGAAAATCCGCTTCAACTGGAATTTTCAACTGATAAGGTCGTGAACCTAAGGCATTCCCTAATCGCTCTCTCAGATGGGACATCTCAGCCTTTAAAGTTCCAATACTGACTTTGCGCTCGCCATATAGGGCTTGATGCAGGTGATCGAGGCTCATGCCTTGGGGACATAACGCTAAAATCGTCATAATTTCAATCTGCCTCGGGGTCAGCATCAGATTTTTACCATTCAATGTGGCTTGAGGAGCAGAAAAAGTACGTAAATAAAGCGATTGCTGTTGTAACTCCTGTATAGCCATTTGAATAATTGAGGCACAACGTTCAACAGCCAGCAGACCTAGACTATTATGATTTTTCCAAGTCGTTGATAAATCCACTACACCTAAAATCTGCTTGGAATGAGGATCAATCACTGGGGCTGCATAACAAACCCAGTCATGTACGGAAGCCATGTAATGCTCATTAGAAAACACACAACTGGATTGACGTGTTTTCAAAGACAATGCCAGTGCATTGGTTCCAACCAGTTCTTCCTGCCACTGCCCACCTGCAACAAAATGCACTCGTTCAGCAGCATTGCGCATTTGCGCACTGGATGCCGTCCAGATAATGGTACTTCCCGCATCACCAACTGCCAGCACCATCGACGATTGTTCTGCAATATGCTTCAGATCTTCTTTGCAATATTCCAATGCCTGCATTAATGAACTTTTACTTTCAGCACTTTGGTCTTGTAAAGGTGCAGCATCGCGCTCTTTCGGAATATTGGCTTGGGTTGAACGCTCCCAAGAGCTTGCAATGCTTTGTCCAAGTTTCTCTGCATGTTGCGGATTTAAAACACTTTGTGTACGACATTGCTCGACCAGCATCCGTTGCTGGATTAGCTCTTTTTTTGTGAACATTTGTAATTTCCTTGTTCATTCACAGGCGATTCCAACCTTTTCCCAACCTAGGGTTATTTAAGCTCTGTTCAATAACGTACTTGGTACTTTATTCAAAATTACACACATAAAGGAATATGTTTATGCGCTATATCGATCCTAACCAACCTGATTCCAAAATACACTTTAAAGCCCAATATGAAAACTTTATTGGTGGGCAATGGGTGGCACCAGTCAAAGGAGTGTACTTTGACAATATTTCCCCTGTCGATGGCAAAAGCTTTACTCGCATTCCACGCTCAAGTGCAGAAGATATTGAACTAGCACTTGATGCTGCTCATAAAGCAAAAAAAGAATGGAATAAATCATCTCCAACCACCCGCTCAAATCTGTTACTGAAAATTGCAGACCGCATGGAAGCCAATCTGGAAATGCTGGCTGTTGCTGAAACGTGGGACAATGGCAAACCAGTCCGTGAAACACTTGCAGCAGATATCCCCTTAGCCATTGATCATTTCCGTTATTTTGCTGGCTGTATCCGTGCTCAAGAAGGTGGAATTTCTGAAATTGACGAAGATACCATTGCCTACCATTTCCATGAGCCACTAGGCGTTGTTGGGCAAATCATTCCCTGGAATTTCCCTATTCTCATGGCCGCATGGAAGTTGGCTCCTGCTTTAGCGGCTGGTAACTGTGTAGTGATCAAACCTGCCGAGCAAACGCCTGTTGGCATATTACTGGTTGCAGAACTCATTCAGGATCTATTACCAGCTGGCGTATTGAATATTGTGAATGGCTACGGCGCCGAGGTGGGCCAGCCACTGGCAACCAATCCACGTATTGCCAAAATTGCTTTTACAGGTTCTACACAGGTGGGGCAACTGATCATGCGTTATGCGACTGAGAATATCATTCCAGTCACCTTGGAACTCGGTGGGAAATCACCAAATCTGTTCTTTGCTGATGTGATGGATCAGGATGACGATTTTCTGGATAAAACCCTTGAAGGTTTTGCCATGTTTGCCCTAAATCAGGGCGAAGTGTGTACCTGCCCGTCCCGTGCGCTGATACAGGAAAGTATTGCTGATCGATTTATGGAAAAAGCCATCGAACGGGTGAAACGCATTAAACTTGGACATCCACTTGATACAGAAACAATGGTGGGCGCTCAAGCGTCATTGGAACAGCAGCAAAAAATCTTACGTTGTATTGATACAGGTCGACAAGAAGGTGCCGAAGTACTGCTAGGTGGTCATGACCGTAAAGAAGTTGGTAATGGTTATTACATCGAACCAACGATTTTTAAAGGCCATAACAATATGCAGGTCTTTCAGGAAGAAATCTTTGGCCCGGTCCTCTCTGTAACGACATTTAAGGATTTCGATGAAGCCATTCAGATCGCCAATGACACCATGTATGGTTTAGGCGCTGGTGTCTGGTCACGCTCCACCCATACAGCCTATCGTGCTGGCCGTGCAATTGAAGCTGGTCGCGTCTGGACAAACTGCTACCACATTTATCCTGCCCATGCTGCTTTTGGCGGCTATAAAAAGTCAGGTGTAGGTCGAGAAAATCACAGAATGATGCTTGATCATTATCAACAAACGAAAAACCTTTTGGTGAGTTATTCAACCAAAGCAATGGGCTTTTTCTAGGCTTTCTGGTAGTCAATGCAATCAGCATGAGGTCGCTGTTAGTACGTTCATGCTGGTTCTCCCAAGTCTGTTGAGGATCGCAAAACACATCACTTTTCAACTGGCTTACAGGTTGACTGCATACTGTCTTGCCTTGACAAATTAGCTAAATCGCAAAAACTGGCTTTTTAAAAAACAGAGCATTTAAAAAAAGACCAATACCTAATCAATGGAAGATGGGTTTAACATGAAAAAGAGCACAATGCTAAGTTTTAAACCGCTGATACAGGTGCTCCTTTGTACAGCACTGATCAGTTTTACTGGCTGCAGCTTGCCTGCTGAAACGACTCCAACACGCACAAGTCTGGCTCTGCCACTGCTTGCGGAGCAAAACTGGGATGTTTTTAATCGGGAGCAAATTAATCAGCTGATCCAACGCTATGGTAAACAAAGTCCACATTATGATGCCCAACATCCTCCCTATATCGTCTCAGACTTTGACAATACTGCAATCTTTCTAGATATAGAGGAAGCCACGCTTATTTATCAGCTTGAAAATTTGCGATTCAAAGTAACGCCAGAACAGCTACAACAGATTATTGGCAAGGATATTAAGACAAGTAATTTCGTTCCAGAATATAACAATCAACAAGATCAACCAGTAAATATCGAAAAAATTTCAGCCGACATTATCCAAAGCTATCGCTGGCTTTACCTAAATTATCAAGGGCTTGGAGGTCAATTACCTTTAGAAAAAGTAAAGCAATCCCGCCATTACCAGAACTTTATCACAAAAATGCGCTACCTCTATGCTGCCATTAGCGACACCTTTGATCATGATGTTGCCTATCCTTGGGTAACCTACCTCTTTACTGGATTTAAGGAAACCGAAGTTAGGCAGATGGCTCTGGAAACATTTCTTTGGCAGCAGAAGCAGCCTATTGGCCCAGTCACTTGGACGTCCCCTAAACAACTCGCAGGACAGGCTGGCGTTGTATCAGTAACATGGGAAAATGGGCTAAGGCCTTATAAAGAAATGCAAAATCTATTTCATGTGTTACAACAAAATGGTATTCAGGTTTATGTCTGTTCAGCCTCATTTATTGATGTGGTAAAAGAAATCGCTTCCAATCCTCTGGTCGGTTTCAATATTCCAGAAGATCATATTTATGCCATGCAATTAGAACGAGATGGTTATGGAAAAATTAGACCAGAATTTCGTCATGGCTATTTCCAGACTCAGGGAAAAGGTAAAACGCTCACAATTCAGCAGTCTTTAGTTCACCACTATGGCTACGGCCCTCTATTCATTGCTGGAGACAGCGAAGGTGACCAAAACATGATGCAAGATTTTGAGGATACACAAAAAGTACTCATTATTAATCGGTTAAGAAATACTGAAACAGATATTGGGCAATTTTCCCGTTTAGCCGTGCAATCTTATGGTCAAAATAACAATAAATATCTTCTGCAAGGACGCGATGCTAATACAGGGCTGTTCTTAAGTAGCAATAAAAGTCTGAAATATGGTCAGTCCACCCCAAAATTACTTGCGGACAAATAACTTTTTATTTAACTAAACATTTGATTAATAAAAGGTTAATTATAAATTTTGGCACAGGGTGTGCAAATCGGCATTGCTTTTGCATCTTGCTGATTAAACGAATACATGGAGCTTTGTATGAACAATCAAGAACCCATTTCTGCATTGTCAGCATCCTCAACCTCTTCTGAGGATTATTTTGCCCAAAGACAGCTCAAGCAAGGTGCAGTTGGCTGGTTACTGCTGATCGGGCTGGGTGTGGCCTATGTAATTTCTGGCGATTTTGCGGGCTGGAATTTCGGTATCGCTCAAGGTGGCTGGGGCGGTATGTTTGTCGCGACCACGATTGTCGCCTTTATGTATTTATGTTTATGCCTTTCCATGTCGGAAATGGCGACGATGTTGCCAACAGCTGGTGGCGGCTATAGTTTTGCCCGTACGGCATTTGGCCCTTTGGGTGGCTATTTAACAGGTACGGCAATTTTGATCGAATATGCAATTGCTCCTGCTGCAATCGCCACCTTTATTGGTGCTTATTGTGAGTCACTATTTGGTATCGGTGGCTGGCAGGTCTATTTGGGATGCTATCTCATTTTTATGGGTATTCATCTTAAGGGTGCTGGAGAAGCACTTAAAATTATCTTTGGTATTACACTGGTTGCAGCCATTGCACTGGCTGTTTTTATTGTTGCCATGTTCCCGCATTTTAGTCTACAGAACCTGTTTGATATTCCCGCGGGTCAACAACGGGGCGCCAGTGCTTTTCTACCGCACGGGTATCTCGGAATTTGGGCTGCTGTTCCCTACGCAATCTGGTTTTTTCTGGCTGTTGAGGGTGTCCCTCTTGCTGCCGAAGAGGCCAAAGATCCAGCCAAGTCACTACCTCGCGGATTGATCGGTTCCATGTTGATTTTAACAGCCTTTGCCATGCTGATTTTATTCTTGGGTGCAGGAGCTGCTGGTGCAAGTTCATTGCAACATTCTGGCGCACCACTGGTCGATGCCTTAGTAAAAGTTTACGGTCAAGGTACGTGGCTCGCCAACTTTGTAAACTTTGTGGGACTTGCAGGACTGGTCGCCAGCTTCTTCTCGATTATCTATGCCTATTCAAGACAGATCTTTGCCTTATCCCGTGCTGGTTATTTGCCAACTTCACTCTCACTCACCAATCAGAATAAAGCCCCTTATTTGGCCATTATTATTCCAGGCATTATCGGTTTCTTACTGTCTTTAACTAAGGAAGGTGATTTACTGATTTTAATTGCTGTATTTGGAGCCACCATTTCCTATGTATTGATGATGCTTTCACATATCAAATTACGTCTATCCCGCCCACTTATGCATCGTCCTTATAAAACGCCTGGTGGCATTTTCACTTCAAGCATTGCTTTGATACTTGCTGCAATCGCTGTGATTGCTGGCTTTCTAGTCAACCCTAAAGTCTGGTGCATAGCCGCATCAATCTATGCGCTCTTTATTGGCTATTTCATATTTTACAGTCGCCATCATTTGATACAAGGCACCCCAGAGGAAGAATTTGCTCATCTTAAAGCCGATGAACAGAAATAAATCATCAGATTAAGGAGAATCTAATGCGCTATCGTCAAATCGTGGCTCAACAACAATACAATTTTGCCGACTTGAAAACCTTAATGGCTAAAGCCACCCCTTTACGCTCTGGTGATCAGTTGGCGGGTGTTGCAGCACAAGATGCCACTGAACGCGTCGCTGCACAAATGACACTTGCGGAAGTACCACTCAAGAATTTTTTAAATGAAACAGTCGTGGACTATGAAACGGATGAGATTACCCGACTGATTATGGATGAACACCAGTCAGATCTCTTTGCACCTGTTGCACATTTTACTGTAGGTGATTTCAGGAACTGGCTCTTAAGTGAAGATGCAACGACAGAAAAACTGCAACAGCTTGCTGCTGGTTTAACGCCTGAAATGGTCGCTGCTGTCAGTAAAATCATGCGCAATCAGGATTTGATTTATGTTGCCAGTAAATGTGAAGTGATTACCCAGTTTCGCAATACCATTGGTTTAAAAGGTCATTTATCCACCCGCCTGCAACCCAATCATCCAACAGATGATGTACTCGGTATTTCTGCCAGTATTCTGGATGGATTAATGTATGGCAATGGTGATGCTGTCATCGGTATTAATCCAGCAACAGACAACCTGCATAACTTATCTGAACTGCTCAAACTCATCGATCATGTTATTCAGGAATATCAAATTCCTACCCAGTCTTGCGTCCTGACTCACATCAGTTCAGGTATCCAACTGGCAGAAAGAAATGTCCCGATTGACCTGATGTTTCAATCCATTGCCGGTACACAGAAAGCCAATGAGGGCTTTGGTATTTCTCTAGCCATGTTGCAAGAAGGCTATGAAGCCACGTTGGCTTTAAATCGAGGCAGCATTGGAAATAACGTGATGTACTTTGAAACGGGTCAAGGCAGTGCTCTGTCTAGCAATGCACATCATGGTGTTGATCAACAGACTATCGAGACACGTGCTTACGCCGTTGCACGTAAATATAATCCTTTACTGGTGAATACGGTCGTCGGCTTTATTGGTCCCGAATATCTTTACGATGGCAAACAGATTATTCGTGCAGGCTTAGAAGATCATTTCTGTGGAAAACTACTCGGCGTTCCGATGGGTTGTGATATTTGCTATACCAATCATGCCGATGCTGATCAAAATGATATGGATGTGCTGTTAACCTTATTTGGAACAGCAGGCATTAATTTTATTATGGGAATTCCAGGTTCAGATGATGTGATGTTGAATTATCAAACCACCTCTTTTCATGATGCGCTTTATCTGCGTCAACTACTTGGACTAAAACCTGCACCTGAATTTTCACACTGGTTAGAACAACAAGGGATCCTGCGACAACAGCAGCATCATATTCATTGGGCAGAGCAAGTGCCCGCCCAATTTTCCAAACTGTTTATGCACTAAGGAAGGCCAAATGAAACTTTCTAAAGATATTCAATATCCTGCTCAGTCTCATCAAGATCAGTGGGAAACGCTAAAACAGTTTACTGATGCCCGCATTGCGATTGGACGTGCAGGATGCAGTATTCCGACTCGTGCATTGCTCGATTTTCAATTGAGCCATGCTCAAGCAAAAGATGCAGTTTTTCAGTCTTTAAATGTCGAATTGCTGGCTGAGCAGCTACAACAACTTGGGTTAAATCCAATCCATGTAAAAAGTCAGGCTGAGCATAAAGAGCTTTATTTAAAGCGGCCTGATTTAGGTCGTCTACTCTGTAGCCACTCTGTTGAACAACTTCAGAAAATTAAAACAGATCAACAGCACTATGATGTCTGTATCGTGATTGGCGATGGTCTATCGGCCCGCGCCATTGAAGAAAATGCTCTCCCCTTTATTCAGGCACTTATTCAGCCCTTTGCAGAGCAACAATGGTCTGTAGCACCTATTGCAATCGCTACAGGTAGTCGGGTTGCCTTGGGAGATAAAATTGCTGAAATTTTTAAAGCACGCATGCTCATTATGCTGATCGGAGAACGTCCTGGACTGAGTTCTCCTGACAGTATGGGACTTTATTACACATGGGAAGCCCATAGTGATTGTCTGGACTCACAACGTAACTGTATTTCAAATATTCGTCCTGCAGGTTTAAGTATTCCTATCGCAACCCAACGCTTAATGGCGTTAATGCATAATTCCAAGCAATTGGGTCGTTCTGGTGTCGACCTCAAAGACGAGCATGTCATCCCTATATTAGAAGAGTCTCAAAACCGTAAGCTACTATTTTAAAATGATTTTTAAACAATAACGTGCTCTTCTTTATTCAACTTAGGTCAGGATTAAGACATTGACTGTATAAATGCTTTAAGATGCAGTATTTTCCTATATCAATCATGGATACGCGATAATGACAAAGTCCACTTTTATGAAAACAGTCAATGTTATTCAGCATCTTGCTTTTGAAGATCTAGGGTCTTTAGAAGATGTCTTTTATCAGCTCGGTTTTCGCGTACGTTATTTTGAAGCTGGTGTCGATGATCTGAGTCCCGCCCTGAATTATGAAGGACTCACAGTGATATTAGGTGGGCCTATTGGCGTATATGAAACTGAGGATTATCCATTTCTCGTAGATGAAATTGCTGGACTTAAACAACGCCTCAAAGCCAATAAACCAACCATCGGCATTTGCTTAGGTGCGCAATTGATTGCGCATGCATTAGGTGCAAAAGTCTATGCAGGACACCAAAAGGAAATTGGCTGGAGTCAGTTAGAGATTAAAGCAGTTGAAAATAATCCATTAGCAGCCCTCGAAAATGTAGAGGTTTTACACTGGCACGGCGATACTTTTGATCTGCCAAGCAATGCCACTTTACTTGCTAGTTCAGCCATTTACCCAAATCAGGCCTTTTCTATAGGAAACAATATTCTTGCCTTACAGTTCCATCTTGAAATCACTGAACAAAGCTTTGAGAAATGGTTAATTGGTCATACCTGTGAAATACGTCATGCAGGGCTGTCGATTCCGCAGTTAAGAGCAGATAATTTAGCTTATGCAACGCAACTGGAAGATCAGACTGCAAAAGTCATCCAGCATTTCCTTGCGCATTTAGAGCAAGAATAATTTTCAAAGACTTAAAAGAAATCCTCATTTCCAGTGCTTTAATGATTTAAAGCACTTCTTTCTACGCCTAAAAATAAGACAACATGAATGAGAACGCATAAAGAAATACACTTTAGGTAGAAAAGGAATACGCTTTAGGACAAATACTGTCATCCAATCACTGAAATATTGAAAGAAAATCTAATTCATTCTACTGTTCAAAGAATGTGCAGCACATTGCAAAGTGATTAATAATATTTTTGTGATTGAGAAAAATGGTTATTTTAAAATTTATCAAAAGTTTTCATACGCTGAATACGTATTTAGTTCTGTCTGCTCTTGT
Source organism: Acinetobacter vivianii (assembly GCF_014635885.1). GTDB lineage: Bacteria > Pseudomonadota > Gammaproteobacteria > Pseudomonadales > Moraxellaceae > Acinetobacter > Acinetobacter vivianii. The sequence goes on along the minus strand of NZ_BMDR01000005.1, from coordinate 301,382 downwards.
ACTGATGGTTCTCTTAATCTATTTCTATCAAATCAATCCTCTTTAACTGGAAAATATGAAAATTCCATCATAAGAGAATCATAGTCTATGATTTTTCTAATTGTATTTTTATTTAAAGAAAAAGGGCCTAATTTATATTAGGCCCTTTTCGTCTTACTTCTTATCTGCTTTAAAGCTGTCTTTCAGATCAAGGATACGGTTAAACACAGGTTTTTCCGCTTGATGATCATGCTGATCCGCAACAAAATAACCTTCACGTTCAAACTGGAAACGATCTTCAGGTTTTGCTTGTGCCAAAGCAGGCTCAATCACCGCTTGAACGATTTTTAATGATTCTGGATTCAGATGTGCAAGGAAATCATCATCTGCATCAGGCGCAGCTTCATTAAATAAACGATCATAGATACGAACTTCCGCAGGTACGCCCTTGCTCGCCGATACCCAATGTACCACCCCTTTCACTTTACGCCCTTCAGGGTTCTTACCTAAAGTTTCAGGATCAATTGAACATTTAAGCTCAATCACTTCACCATTGGCATCTTTAATCACTTCATCGCATTTGATGACATAGGCATGGCGTAAACGCACTTCACCATCAGGAATCAGACGTTTAAAGCCTTTAGGTGGCACTTCTTCGAAATCTTTACGATCAATATAAAGCTCACGCGTTAAAGGAATAATACGCTCGCCCATATCAACGTTTGGATGACGTGCGTGGGTCAAATCTAACTCTTCAGGTAAGTTGGTAAGCGTGACTTTAAGTGGATTTAATACCGCCATGCCACGTGCCGCTGCATTTTCCAAAGACTGACGAATACAGAACTCAAGCATAGCCACATCGACAATACCATCGGTCTTTGAAACGCCAACACGCTTACAGAAATCGCGTAAACCTTCAGGTGTAAAACCACGTCGACGCATACCGACTACGGTTGGCATACGTGGATCATCCCACCCCTGTACATAGTTGCCTTCAACCAATTTACGCAATTTACGTTTAGAGGTAATCGTATAGTCGACATTTAAACGTGAAGACTCGTACTGACGCGGTACTGCTTGCGAGTGAACTTTCTCTACAATCCAGTCATAGAATGGACGGTGGTCTTGGAATTCTAAAGTACAGAGTGAATGGGTAATGCCTTCGATTGCGTCTGACAATGGATGAGCATAGTCATACATTGGGTACATTTTCCATTTATCACCAGTTTGGTGATGCTCTGAATGCAATACACGATAAAGAATCGGATCACGCATATGGACATTTGGACTAGCCATATCAATTTTGGCACGTAGAACAGCACCGCCTTCCTGAATTTCACCATTACGCATTTGTTCAAAGCGCGCTAGGTTCTCGGCAACCGTTGCATCACGGTATGGAGAGTTTTTACCAGGTTCAACGAAATTACCACGATTCAGCTTAATTTCTTCTGGGGTTTGCAAATCAACATACGCATCACCTTGTTCAATCAACTGAACTGCCCATGCATAAAGTTGATCAAAATAACCTGATGCATAACGCGGCTCGCCATTCCAGTTAAAGCCTAACCATTTTACGTCGTTGGCAATACCATCAACATATTCTTGTTCTTCAGCATCCGGGTTGGTATCGTCAAAACGTAAATTACATAAACCATCGAATTCTTCGGCAATACCAAAGTTCAAACAAATCGCTTTAACATGACCAATATGCAAGTAACCATTTGGCTCTGGTGGGAAACGTGTGACAACTTTTTGGGTACGACCTTCTTTTAAATCATCGGTAATAACTTGACGAACAAAATCTAAGCCTGCCTGTTGTTCTTGCTGCGCAGCATCGACAGAGGCTTGAGTATTCGGCGTCGGGGTCTTTGGCAGTTCTGAAACAACATCATTTGGCTTCATAGGGTGTAAATCACTTCTTACAGTTAAAAAATAGGAAATAAAAACGCAATCTTTACTTTTTCTGAAAGATTTTAACGTTTTTTACTTGCCTTGTAGTTTACAGTTTGCTTATGCTTCTCTCAACCAAAAACCCATGGTCAATTTGCCCATGTTTAGGAGATTAATGTAATGAGTTTTCCTCAAGTCGAATTAAACACCAACAAAGGTCGTATTGTTCTTGAGCTTAACGCTGAAAAAGCACCAAAAACGGTTGCAAATTTCTTAGAATATGTACGTGACGGTTTCTATGACGGCGTAATTTTCCACCGTGTGATTGATGGTTTTATGATCCAGGGCGGTGGCATGGACGAAAACTTCAAAGAGAAAGCAACTCGTGACTCAATCGAAAACGAAGCTGACAATGGCTTAAGCAACGATGAAGGCACAATTGCAATGGCGCGTACTCAAGCTCCGCACTCTGCTTCTGCTCAATTCTTCATTAACGTTAAAAACAACTCTTTCTTAAACCATACTGGTAAAACAGCTCAAGGCTGGGGTTATGCAGTATTTGGTAAAGTTGTTGAAGGTCTTGACGTTGTAAATGCAATTAAAGGCGTTCGTACAGGTAACCGTGGTTACCACGCAGACGTTCCTTTAGAGAATGTTGTGATTGAATCTGCTAAAATTATTTCTGAATAATTTTATCCAGCAGGATTCTTTGTGACTTATCTGTTTATTTCAGATTTACACTTGTCACCTGATCACCCTCGACTCGTTCGAGGGTTTTTGGCTTTATTAGATGAATACAAGAATAAAAATACCCAGCTCTATATTTTAGGTGACTGGTTTAATGCCTGGATTGGTGATGATTATACAGCACCTTGGCTAGATGAAATTATCACGGCCCTACAATCCTTTTCTGCCGCAGGGAATCAGATTTATTTCCAAGTGGGTAATCGTGATTTTGCCTTAGGTCAAAAGTTTTTAGATCAATTCAACGGTACTCTACTACCCGATGTTTTTGCTATTGAAATTGGTCAAAAGAAATTTCGACTGGAACATGGCGATGCCTTATGTACCGATGATGTGGCTTACCAACGTTTCCGCAAAGTGATTCGTAATCCTGTGCTATTGGGGTTAATAAAACGAACGCCGCTCAGTTTTAGACAAAAACTTGCCAATGGTTTCCGTAAAAAAAGTAGTGCAACCAAACAACTGAAAAGCTATGACATCATGGATGTGAATGCTCAAGCAGTAGACTCCGTGATTGAACACGTTGATTATTTAATTCATGGTCATACTCATCGACCTGAAATCCATCAGCTGCAAAATAAGCAGCGTATTGTATTAGGCGACTGGCGCGAAGATTCTGCATGGGTATTAGAGCTGAATGAGCAAGAAAATTATCAATTAGATTTTAAACAGTGGAGCTATTGAATAAATTAGCTGAATTCCCTTAATATCCCTTCAGTATCCCCATCCTTTTTCCAAAGCTTAAATTATTTAGCTTATTCTTCACTCAACCTTCTGTCGATTAATTCCTTGCACTGCATCAGCGCTTTAGCCGTTTTACTTAGCTCAAGCACATACGACTTAAATCTATATAGAAATCACATTTAGCTACTTTCAGCGGCAGTTAGATCAAGTAAAATAAATTAAATTTTTAATTGAGTGAATGACGGATGGATACCTTAGCTACAGCAAAAACACGTTATGCAACCAAAGCTTATGATGCAGAGAAAAAAATTCCAAAAGAACAATTTGAAAAGCTTTTAGAAATTTTACGTTTCAGTCCTTCTTCTGTGAATATCCAGCCATGGCATTTTTTGATTGCCGAAACAGATGAATCCAAACAACGTATTGCATCAGGCTTGACTGGCAACTATGTATATAACGCAGCTAAAGTGCTTCACTCTTCGCATACTTTAATCTTTTGTACGCGTACTGATATCTCGGCTGAGTATTTAGAACAGTTATTACAACAAGATGATCTCAGTGGTCGTTTTAAAGATGAAACTGCAAAACAGGGACAACGCGCCACACGCGAAGGCTATGTCGAGTTTTATCGTAATGAACTCAAAAATCTTTCAGCATGGATGGAAAATCAGACCTATCTGGCATTAGGACAATTACTTTTTGCTGCTGGTCTGGAAGGAATTGACGCAACACCGATGGAAGGCTTTGACCGTAACATCATCAATCAGGAATTTGGATTAACTGAAAAAGGTCTAAAAGCCTCTGTCATCGTGGCCTTAGGATATCGCAGTAAAAATGATTTTAATGCCAAACTGCCTAAATCACGCCTACCTGACGACGTGATTTTCACTCGTTTATAAGCATTCAAAAAAGGGAGTATTGGTTACTCCCTTTTTACATCATGGCTTTTGCCAGACAAAGTACCGCAACAATACCACTGACCAAACCAATCCACGTATAAGCCTGTAAACGCTCTTTAAAGAAAATCACACCGCTCAACACACCGAGTACCACCACAAGAATATTCATACCAGCAAAAACGATGGCAGGCGTTTCCTTAAACATCATATGTGCTTTTACATATAAAGCGATATTGGCGAAATTCAGTACGCCGAGTACTAAACCCGTAAAAATATTTTTAGGTTGCCAATTCGGTTGTGTAATCGCGATATAAGCAATTGAAAGTATAAAAGCACCTATAAAAGCGAGATTGAGCGTAACAGCGGATTGTAATCCCAAACTACTGCTATATTTAAGCAGAACATCAATTGCAGCATAACCCGCCCAGACACTGAATAAAAATAAGGCGGACTTTAAGTTTAATCCTTTACTGGCTTTCTCGGTTGCCTGTCCAATAATAATCGCTAAAATTGCGATGATTCCTAACCCCACACCCAGTAATTTGATCTGGCTGAACTGTTCCCCAAAAATAAAATAAGCCGCCAGCAAGGACAAAATCACTGCTAGGCGCTGTGCAATTTCAGTTTTAAGAATCCCGGCGAACTGTAATGATTTTGCTAGACACAGAAAAATACTCGGCAATAAAATGGCAAGAATTAAAATCAACCACCAAGGCGTGTGATTGAAAGAAATGTGGGTAATATCGGTCTTAAACCAGTAAAAACATAAAATGCTTGCACTCAAATAATTCCATGCAATCATTTGAAAAACATCAAATCCCTTTGCTTTCAGATACTTCAATACAATCGAGACGAGAACACTACAACATGCCGCAGCAACAATCATTTCCATAATATTTATTCTAGCTTTTTAAAACACAAAAAAATGCCAGTCGATTAAAAGACTGGCATTTTCTTAAAGATCATCGATCAATTAACGATTATTTTCGTCTTCTTGACCATCTTCAAATTTAGTTTCGCCATCGAAGCCACCTTGATGACCGCCACCGAAGCCGCCTTGACCACCGAAGCCGCCTTGACCACCGAAGCCGCCTTGACCGCCGAAGCCACCTTGACCACCGAAGCCGCTTTGACCGCCACCGAAGCCGCCTTGACCGCCGAAGCCACCTTGACCACCGAAGCCACCTTGACCACCGAAGCCACCAGTAGAACCTTGACCACCGAAGCCGCCAGTAGCGCCTTGAGCTGGGAAGCCACCTGCAGCGCCTTGAGCACCAGCTGGACGTGGGTTACGCGCAGGAACAACTGTAGAAATCGCGTGTTTGTAAACCATTTGGCTTACTGTATTCTTCAATAAAACGACATATTGGTCAAATGACTCAATGTGTCCCTGCAATTTGATACCGTTTACAAGGAAAATAGAAACTGGAATACGTTCTTTACGGAGAGAATTTAAGAACGGATCTTGTAAAGTTTGACCTTTAGACATTTTTAACTCCAAAAAATTTTTAAATCAGCGCAAAAAAACTATCTTTATTTTTCAACTAAAAATTATTAAAAAGACAGCTTGCGAATTTTGCTTTATCCAAAGAAGTTTCGCAAGTCTTCTTTCGCCTGCTTTATCGTCACGTAAGTTTTAAAATCGTGTATTTCTTGCAAAGAACGTAACCAAGTGTATTGACGTTTTGCTAATTGCCTTGTAGCAAATAGCGCTTTGTTCTCCATTTCTACTTTATTTTCGAGACTCAAGTCACTTTTTAATAAAAATTCTAAAGCTTGACGATAACCGACAGACCGCATAGATGGCAAATCATCATTTAAATCGTATTTTTCAATCAGTTCCTCTACTTCATTCAAAAAACCCATATCCCACATATTGCGCAATCTTTGCTCAATACGTTGATGTAATTCTAACCGATCTGGTATTAAGGCGTAGTTATGAAATGTGTAACGATATGGTTGATTTTTAGGTTGTTCAGCTTGTAATTTTGTTATTGGCTCACCCGTAATCCGATAAACTTCCAATGCCCGAATAATTCGCTGTTTGTCTGACACTTTGAATTTCTGCCCAGCAATTGGATCCACTGCGACCAATTCGTCATAAACCGCCTGCCAACCTTCTTGTTCTGCTTCTAAATTGATGGCATCCCGAATACTTTGATCTGCATTAGGTAAATTATCAGCCAGTCCTTCTAACAGAGACTTAAAGTACAGCATGGTTCCCCCCACCAAAATCGGAGTTTTACCGCGTACATGCATATCATCAATGAGTGGGCAGACATCTTCTACAAATTGCGCCGCTGAATACACTTCTAATGGCGTAATAATATCAATTAAATGGTGCGGATACTGTTCCTGCTCTTGTTTGGTCGGCTTGGCGGTTCCAATATCCATATCTTTATAAACTAAAGCCGAGTCCACAGAAATCAGTTCACAATTACCACGCTCGTAAAGTTCACATGCCAATGCAGTTTTACCACTTGCGGTAGGCCCCATTAAATTGATGACGGGCAATTGATTTGACATGTAAAACTACTCTCCTCGAGCAAATAATTTATCTAGTTGATGCAATGGAAAAGCGCGCCAGGTTGGGCGACCATGATTACACTGACTGGCGAATTCGGTCTGTTCCATTTGGCGTAGTAAGGCATTCATTTCTGAAAGGCTTAATTGACGATGAGCACGTACCGCACCATGACATGCCATTCCTGCTAAAAGCTCATCACGTTTTTGTAATAAACCTCTTGCCTCATCATTTGGATCCAAATCATTTAATAGCTCTGGAATCAGATTACCAAAATCAGCCTTGTGCAAAATAGCAGGCACGCCACGTACAATTACCTGCTCATCGCCATACTGATCAATTTCCAAACCTAACCGTTGCAATTGTGGCTGTAGATCCTCAATTCGCGTCGCCTGCATACGGGTGATAGACACCACTTTCGGAATCAGCAATTGCTGTGAGGTCCAGAACTCAGGCTTATCCCATGCCGATTTCATTTGTTGTAACAGAATCCGCTCATGAGCAGCATGCATGTCCACAATAATCAGGCCTTCCGTATTCTGAGCCAGAATGTAGATACCATGTAGCTGAGCAATCGCGATACCCAACGGAAACTCATCTACTCGGGATGGAGCATTGTCTTCTTCAGTCGCGGTTTCAGACTCATCACGCAAAGGTGCCAAATAAGTTTTCAAGGCATTATTCAATTGTGCCGAACCGTTATATTTCGGTTGCTGAGTTTGGGCTGAATTATACTGTACCGCCTGTGGGCGACTCTGATTAAAATCAGTTAACAAGTCCGTCGACACTTCAGCGGGCTGATTAGATTGAGGTTCTGCTTCTATTGCTGCACGATGCAGATTAAATTGTTCCTGATATTTGGGTTGAGGTTGATAATTAGAATGATCATCTGCCTCAGCTGTTTTCATGGCCTGTGCCAGATCAGCAGTGGCCGTCTGGAATTGCGACAAGGTTGCTTTAGCATAATGACGCACAAACTCATGCACTTCACGTTGATTCAAGAAACGAATTTCATGCTTGGTTGGATGCACATTGACATCAATATTTTCAGGATCAACTTCTAAAAATAACAAATAAGAAGAATGTTGATGCCCGTGCAAAATACCGTCATAGGCCATACGCAAGGCATGCGAAATGGTCTTATCTTTAACAATACGACCATTCACATAAACATATTGCAAATCTGCTTGAGCACGCGCATCGGATGGATGCCCCAACCAGCCAGACAAACGCATATTGATACTATCCGAATCAATCCAGTAGGCATTTTGGATAAATTGCTGACCCAATAATTGTTGCACACGCTGATAACGTAATTCGCCACTATCCGCGATCGGCAGGTTTAAACGAATATTATCGTTATGTTCCAGAACAAAACGGATATCGAAATGGGTTAAAGCCAGACGACGAACAATTTCTTCAATATGATTAAATTCTGTAGTTGGTTTTTTTAAGAATTTACGGCGTGCGGGAACATTAAAAAATAAATCCTGTACACGAATATGCGTGCCTTTCTGAGCAGCCACGGCCTGAATCTGCTGATGATCAAAAGCCGTCCCATTCACTTCAACCTGATAGCCAACACCCTGTTCATCCTGACTGCTGGTTAAAGTTAAACGTGATACGGCTGCAATAGATGCTAAGGCTTCGCCACGAAAGCCCAGACTCACAATGGCATGTAAATCATCTGCGGTTTGAATTTTGCTGGTGGCATGACGCATCACCGCTAAGGGTAAATCTTCTGGATGAATCCCGTTACCATTATCAATGATTTCAATCAGGGTCGAACCACCCTGCGCCACCCGAATAATCAGTTCAGTTGCGCCCGCGTCAATCGAGTTTTCTAATAATTCTTTGACCACTGATGAAGGACGTTCAATGACCTCACCCGCTGCGATCTGGTTGGCTAAAGCAGCATCGAGGGTATGAATACGACGAGTTGCATCATGCGCCATTCAGTTGTTCCTGCAAAATTTGAATTAAAGGTTCTGATTCTGTGGTTAAGGTGACAGATCGGGTCAATTCATCCTCTGATTTTTGAATATCAATCACGATATCTGGCTTTGGAATCTCATCGCCACCTTTAGACGGCCATTCAAACAGGAATAAGGCATCAGGTGTTTCCAGATAATCACGAATACCCATCAATTCCAATTCATAAGGATCATCTAAGCGATAAAGATCGAAATGGAAAATTTCTTTACCCTGAATGGTATACGGTTCAACCAGCGTATACGTCGGGCTTTTTACCGAACCTTGATGACCGAGGTTTTGTAAAAAATAACGGGTAAAGGTCGTCTTGCCAGCACCTAAATCACCAATCAAGTAAATAATGCCTGAATGCACGTGCTGAGATAGGATGCGTGCAAACTGTTGAGTGTCTTGTTCATGATTTAAGTTGAATTTCACTGAATATGACATGGCAAATAGAACAAAATTGGGATGCTGGCTATGATAACATTGCCCTGCTTCAAAGCCTAATAAACTCCTTTTAAACTGGCTTTTTTTACATCGTTTATACTGAGTCGTATCTTTGCATGACCTCTATTATTGAATTTACTCCGCCACTGATCGACGGCGTGAGTGCCAGTAAAGTCTTTTTACCTCATGATGCTTCTGCAAACACCATTTTTGACTATCTCTGCCAGCATTTCCCTCACATACAACAAGAAGAATGGCAACAACGCTTTGTCGATGGGCTAATCTATGCAGCAGATGGTGCAATACTCAATATAGAAAGTAGTTACACGCCCAATACTCACATTTTTTATTATCGCTTTCTCGCGCATGAAATTCATGTGCCTTTTCAACATGAGATTTTGTTTGAAAATGAAGATTTGCTGGTGGTCGATAAACCCCACTTTCTCACTATGACACCAACTGGACAATATGTTCAGGAAACGCTTTTGGTGAGATTAAAGAAACAAACAGGATATGCCGACCTCACGCCGATTCATCGACTGGATCGGGAAACAGCGGGTGTGGTTTTATTCTGCAAGACACCTGCGACTCGCGGCATTTATCAGCAACTTTTTGCCGAACGTAAAGTCGAAAAGACTTACCACGCTATTGCTGCCTATCGACCAGAACTCAACTTTCCGCAAATCTTGCAATTGCATCTAGAAAAGGGAAATCCTTTTTACACTATGCAAATTAATCCTGAAAAAGCTGAGAATACGGAAACACTCATTGAGTTGTTGGAACACAACCAACAGTACGCAAAATACCAGCTCAAACCCAAAACGGGGAAGCAACACCAGTTACGTGTGCATTTAAATTATCTCGGCATTCCAATTTTAAATGACCCTTTTTATCCAGTTGTCGCACATAAAGCAGACGATGATTTCAACCATCCATTACAGCTATTGGCGAAGGACATTCATTTCATAGATCCTATTCTAAAACAGGAAATGGCCTTTAAATCCAACTTTGAACTGACACTGTAGTTACATCGTAATGACAAAAATTCTATTTTTTCACCTCAAAAATATTGAAATTACATTGCAATGGTTTAAAATACATGACGATAACTAAAAATATGTGGTTACATTCTTAATGCGTAAAACAGAAGTTTATCAGGTTCGCCTCGATTCTCAGGAAAAGAAACAGGCCTTTGCCGTTTTTAAGCAGTTGGGTATCTCCCCTGCTCAAGCCGTTCGCCTTTTCTTTAAACAAGTCGTACTGACCAAGTCGATTCCTTTTGCAATTGAAAACCAGAACATCAATATGGAACAACTGCTTAAGTTACGTAAATCGAAAGCCGCAGCATCTGCCGAGAATCCTTCAGCAGTTGAAATTGAGGACGATCACGAAGATCTATTTGAAGAACTGAATGCGCTGTTAGGTGAAAGTGACAAAACTTAACAATGTTGCATTTATAAACAAGTTTTTATTTTTTAAGCTGAATTTTTTTCGCTATTCTGACAGTCCAAATAAAATTATAAGTGTAAGGATGGGCTGGAATGATTGTTAAGCGAGCAACAAAGGAAGATCTTCATCAACTTGCTGTCTTGTTTGACGAATACCGTCAATTCTACGGTGCATCATCAAATCTTGAACAATCCTATCAATTTCTTAAACATCGTTTTGACAATAAAGACAGTGTTATTTTCATCCACGTAAAAGATGATGTATTCACAGGTTTTGTTCTACTCTACCTTGCCTTTTCTTCAGTTGCCTGTGAAACCTATTACCTATTAGATGATGTCTATGTCACCCCAAGTTATCGTAAACAGGGTTCCGCTAAACAGTTGATTGATACCGCCATACTTTTTGCCCGTCATGAAAATGCTCAACGGATTAGTTTGGAAACACAAAAAAATAATTATCAATCCCATCGCCTCTATGAACAAATGGGATTTATTCAGGACAGTGAGTTTAAAACCTATCATTGCTTCCTGAAGTAATTAAGCTTCTGCAGCGATATTTTGGCTCAACTGTTTTTGTTCATCGCTTAAATACATCCATTCACCTTCAGGTAAGTCTGGAAGTTCAAGCAAACCAACTTGATGCCGATGTAAAGCTTCCACTTTATTCCCTACAGCAGCCAACATCCGCTTAACTTGATGATAAACGCCTTGATGAATGGTCATGCTCAACTGATGTTCCGAGAATAATTGAATATCTGTTGCAGCATAAATCCCCTTTTCATTTCTAAGTTCAACACCCTGCTGCAAGCCTTGAATTTGCTCAGGTGTGATCGGATCCGCTGTGGTGACATGATAAACCTTAGGCACATGTTTACGCGGATGGGTCAATGCTTGTAAAAATTGCCCATTATCGGTGAGGAGCAATAAACCTGTAGTGTCCTGATCCAGCCGCCCCACGCATTGAATACCACGATGAAGTAAAATTTCAGGAAATAAGCTAAAAACACTTTTATGATGCGTAGCCTGATGTGAACATTCATAGCCTTGCGGTTTGTTTAAAACAATATAGACATGCTCGCGATATTGATATTCTTCACCAAAGACCTGAAATACGAGCTGATCGGTATTGATATTCTGTTTGGGATTATCACAAATCTGATTTTCAATCAGGACAGAACCATTTTTAATTAACTGCTGGCAATATTTACGTGAACCAAAGCCTTGAGATTGCAAAATTTTTTCCAGCAGCATATATAAATCCTAAACGAAACTTTTTCTATTGTACCCGATTAGCGTAAAGCCCGTTGTTCATTGCGCATTCATTCTTTATTTTTATAATTTATTCACAATGTCTTCACTTGTAATAGAACTCAAACAAAACCCTCGTGAAACTCTCTCAATCCAGATATTGCACTCCATAATTTCACTAAAAAGTCTTGTTACATTTGTCACAAGCAAAAAGAATACTGTCCAAAAGAATGGATAAGGAGTTTCATCATGAAATCAAATATGTGGTTATGTGGCGTTATCTTGGCAGCCTCATCAATGGTCACTGTTGCACATGCAGACAATACCACTCGTGTTGCAGCAACCTCGGCTCTAGGCAGCGTAGTTGGTACAGCTATAGGTAAACAACTGGGCGGTAATACAGGTGCCATGATTGGTTCTGCAATTGGTGGCGCTGGCGGTGCAGCTGCATCAAGTAATCGTCGTGACCGTACTGAAGCTGCGATTGGTGGTGGTTTAGGTGGTGTCGGTGGTTATACTGTTGGTCGTAACATGGGCGGAACCAATGGTGGCTATATCGGCGCAGCATTAGGTGCTGCTGGTGGTGCCGCTTTAGGTCAAAAAGTAGGTCAGGATCGTGATGATGACCGTCGCTATGATCGCCGTTATGACAACCGCCGTTCTTATGATGACCGTCGTTATTACAATTCACGTCACAACTACCGTCATGACAATGGTCGCCATCGCGGTTGGTACAAAAACCGTTAATCCATTCGGTCAAATATTCGTTTTACCCTTTATAGCACCTTCGGGTGCTTTTTTTATGGGATTGAAACAATATATCGAACAAATTCGATATACAAACTCAAACTTATATCGTAGTATTTCGATATATAGTTTTGAGATGTAATGATGAAAACACTACAAGATATAAAGTTCTCTATTTTGGAATTAGCCCCTGTTAGAGATGATAAGAGTATTGAATTTTCACTACGCCATGCTTTGGAGCTCGCACAGCATGCCGAAAAGCTAGGTTATGAACGCTTTTGGCTGGCAGAACATCACAATATGGATGGAATTGCCAGTTCTGCTACGGCGGTTTTATTGGGTTTTATTGCTGCAAATACGCAAAAGATCCGCTTGGGTTCAGGCGGTATCATGTTACCAAACCATGCGCCACTGGTTGTTGCTGAGCAATTCGGCACATTGGCAACCCTGTATCCAGACCGTTTTGAACTGGGCTTGGGTCGTGCACCTGGTACAGATCAGATGACCATGCGTGCGTTACGCCGAGGCCGTCAGGAAACTGAAGATCAATTCCCACAAGATGTGCTGGAAATTTTACAATATTTCAAAGCCCCACAGCCTAATCAGCGCATTATTGCTACACCTGGGCAAAATACCCACGTTCCTGTCTGGTTATTAGGCTCAAGCTTATTTAGCGCTCAGCTTGCGGCCAAGCTTGGATTGCCCTATTCATTTGCCTCGCATTTTGCCCCACGAATGTTAGGTCAAGCAATCGAAATCTATCGAGATAATTTCCAGCCTTCTGAATATCTGGACAAGCCTTATGTTTCAATGGGCGTCCCTACCGTGGTTGCTGAGACAGATGAAGAAGCACAATATCTGGCAACCAGTTCGTATCAACGTATCTTGAATTTGATCCGTGGTCACAGCTTGAAACTCAAGCCACCTGTTGAATCTACTCAAGGTCTGGCAACCAGTGCTGAGCAGCTTGCCATTCAGAATTTCTATGCTATGGCTCAAATCGGTTCGGCAGAAACCGTTAAAGCGGGTTTAAATAAAATCGCCAGCCAATATGAGGTTGATGAGTTTATTTTCACCTGTGATATTTACGACACAGAGAAACGTTTAGAAAACTTTAGCCTGTTGATGGATCTTAAGAACAGCTAAATGCTGCTATCTGAAAGTAAGCATTATTTTTTCAAATGATGCTTACTTCACGACACCGATATACTGATAAACCGTATTGGTTTTACGATAACGCAAATACTTGGCTTGTGGTTTTCCATTTTTATCCAGCAGCATAATATCAATATGATTCAGATTTTTATCACTACGAATATAGTCAGGAACATCATTCGGACCTTCATGATTGTTACAATCAAAATCGACCTGTATGCGATCCAGTAATTTGGTTTTGGTCTGGAATATTTTTACTGTCTGAATCAGTCCCGTTTGAGTCGGCTGCAAAGCATCAATCGTATAAGCGCCAATACAACTGCTACCTTTATAATAACTATTCACCAAATAAACAGGTTTTTTCGTTAATACAGTTTGTTTAACATCAAAAATCAAGCCTGTCTCGACAGGTGTTAAATGAGTTTTCCCGCTCTTTTGAGTTTGCACATAGGATGAGTATTCCCCCATCGTTCCGCCACCGCCCACATCAAAAGTATAAAACTTTAACTGTTTATCTTGTGAAAACTGAATACGCACATGGTAATGGTCTTCAAAAGCGGGAAAGGAATAATTGAAGCTGGCAGGGTCATTCTCTATTTTATGAACGATATCTGACTCGATTGCCTGATTGACCTGATAAAAGTCTTTATTCGCATATTTTTGAATCAGCTTTTTCTCAAACTGCGCCAATGTTTCTGCATAGGTTTGCGAAACCACAAGAAGTGGTAGAAGAAGTACCAGTCTTTTCATTCTATTTTCCTGTTCTTGTCATTCTGGAAATAAAAAAGCGTAGCACTTCGACCACGCTTTTCGATTGAAGCACCTATTTAACCAATACGACGTTTTAAACCAGTCATCTGTAAAACACGTGTTGAAATTTCTTCAATCGACATCTCGGTGACATTGAGATATTTAATCCCTTCCGAGATATAAATGCCTTCAACCGCACGTAGTTCCATCTGGCACTGACTAAAGCTTGAATAGCGGCTATTGGCCTTACGCTCATTACGAATTGCCACCAGACGCTCTGCATCAATCATCAAACCAAACAGTTTATGCTTATGTTCACGCAGCACTTTTGGCAAACGGTTATCGTCCAGATCTTCCTCGGTTAAAGGATAGTTTGCAACACGAATACCAAATTGTAATGACAAATAAATCGAGGTTGGCGTTTTACCAGAACGAGACACACCAATCAAAATGATATCGGCTTTGTCATAATGACGTGTTCTCGCACCGTCATCATTATCCAGTGCGAAATGTACCGCATCGATACGGGCCTTATAATATTCAGAATCTGTT
Source organism: Acinetobacter vivianii (assembly GCF_014635885.1). Taxonomy (GTDB): domain Bacteria; phylum Pseudomonadota; class Gammaproteobacteria; order Pseudomonadales; family Moraxellaceae; genus Acinetobacter; species Acinetobacter vivianii. Next base: position 286,341 of record NZ_BMDR01000005.1, on the reverse strand, counting down.
ACGGCATGCGTTTGTCCAACCAATGTCGTTGGCGGAACCCCTATTTCTTGTTCTAATTTACTGATTAAACCTTCAAACACATCCAGATTGACTGCTTTGGCCGTATTGATAATTTCACGCACATGCGGATCGACCAGCGTATCAAAAACCAACGGTAAAGAGCCATCCCGAGACTGACACGCATTGATCTCTGCCACAGCGACCATTGCTGCCTCTTCTGTCGCAATATAAGGCATGATATGGATATCAAAATCCACGTTTGGAAATTGCGCAAGTAGTGAATGTCCAAGGGTTTCTGCGGTAATCGCGGTGCCATCCGAAATAAAAAAAACGCTCCGTTTAATTTCTTTACTTACGGGCATCAAAATTCTCCTTAAACATTTGTCTTAGTGCTCTATAATCTTTATAGTAAACTCATCTAACATGACTGTCGCTTAGTAAAATACTAAATCTAGGCACTTTTGTATAATTTCATACCAATGATGGTCATTCATACTGCAAAAAAAGTGGAGTAAATACTTTGGAAGCGCGCGTAATCGGTCTGGAAAAATTAGGAAAACACGATGTCGAACTCGTAGGTGGGAAAAACTCATCTCTGGGTGAAATGATCAGCCATTTATCCAATGCTGGTGTATCGGTACCGGGTGGTTTTGCAACAACTGCTGCTGCCTATCGTGAGTTCTTGGATCAAAGCGGCTTAAATGCTCGAATTCAGGCTGAACTTACCCAACTCAATGTTGATGATGTCATTGCACTTGCTGAGACTGGTGCGAAAATCCGTAAATGGATTGTTGACACTCCGCTTACTGCGACATTAGAACAAGAAATTCGTGATGCTTTTGCAGCACTTTCAAACGGCAACCCAGACATTGCCGTTGCTGTACGTTCTTCGGCAACTGCTGAAGACTTACCTGACGCTTCATTTGCAGGGCAACAAGAAACTTTCTTAAATATCCGTGGTATTGATAATATTCTTATCGCGATTAAAGAAGTATTTGCTTCTCTTTATAATGACCGCGCAATTGCTTACCGCGTACACCAAGGTTTTGAACATAGTGTTGTTGCCCTTTCTGCTGGCGTACAACGTATGGTTCGCTCAGAAACTGGTGCTGCTGGTGTGATGTTTACACTAGATACAGAATCTGGTTTCCGTGATGTCGTATTTATTACTGCATCTTACGGCTTGGGCGAGATGGTTGTACAAGGCGCGGTGAACCCTGACGAATTTTATTTATCAAAACCATTATTAAATGCGGGTAAACATTCTGTTTTACGTCGTAACCTCGGTTCTAAACACCAGAAAATGATTTATGGTGAAGAAGGTGCGGCGGGTAAATCAGTTGTGATCGTTGATGTTGAAAAACAGGAACGTCAACAGTTTGCATTAAATGATCATGAGCTTCACGAATTAGCGAAGCAAGCTTTGATCATTGAACAGCATTATGGCTCTCCAATGGACATCGAATGGGCGAAAGATGGCGATGACGGCCAAATCTATATCGTTCAAGCACGTCCAGAAACAGTAAAAAGTCGCCAGAATGTCGGCACAATGGAACGTTACCTGTTAAAACAACGTGGTACTGTAATTTGTGAAGGTCGTTCAATCGGTCAACGTATCGGTTCTGGTAAAGTCCGCGTTGTCACCTCAATTAAAGAAATGGATAAGGTACAGGACGGTGATGTACTTGTATCTGACATGACTGACCCAGACTGGGAACCAGTGATGAAGCGTGCCGCTGCTATTGTGACCAACCGTGGTGGTCGTACTTGTCACGCAGCAATTATTGCACGTGAATTAGGTGTTCCTGCGATTGTCGGTTGCGGTAATGCAACAGAAGTTCTTGCTGATGGTCAGGAAGTGACTGTTTCATGTGCTGAAGGTGATACAGGCTTCATTTATGAAGGTGCGCTAGACTTTGAAGTGCAACGCAACTCAATTCACTCTATGCCGCAATTACCGTTCAAAATCATGATGAACGTGGGTAACCCTGACCGCGCATTTGACTTTGCTCAGATTCCAAATGAAGGGATCGGCCTTGCACGTCTTGAGTTCATCATTAACCGTATGATTGGCGTACACCCGAAAGCATTATTGAACATTGATAGCTTACCACGCGAAACTCGTGCTGCTGTTATGGCGCGTACTGCGGGCTACTCTTCTCCAATCGAATTCTATGTTGAGAAATTGGTTGAAGGTATTTCTACACTTGCAGCAGCATTTGCAGACAAGCCAGTGATCGTTCGTATGTCTGACTTCAAGTCAAACGAATATGCAAACTTGATCGGCGGTAAACTTTACGAGCCAGAAGAAGAAAACCCGATGTTGGGCTTCCGTGGTGCAAGCCGTTATGTTTCGGATAACTTCCGTGACTGCTTCGAACTTGAATGTCGTGCATTGAAAAAAGTTCGTGATGAAATGGGCTTAACCAACATTCAAATCATGATCCCATTCGTACGTACGGTTTCTGAAGCAAAACGTGTGATCGAATTACTTGCTCAAAACGGCTTGAAACGTGGTGAAAATGGTCTAAAAGTGATCATGATGTGTGAGCTTCCAACCAATGCATTATTGGCTGAACAGTTCCTTGAACACTTCGATGGCTTCTCAATTGGTTCAAACGACTTAACCCAATTAACACTCGGTCTTGACCGTGACTCTGGTATCGTTTCTCACCTGTTCGACGAACGTGATCCAGCAGTTAAAGCGCTTCTTTCTATGGCAATTCATGCATGTCGTAAAGCAGGCAAATACGTTGGTATTTGCGGTCAAGGTCCTTCGGATCATCCTGACCTTGCGAAATGGCTCATGGAACAAGGCATTGAATCTGTGTCATTGAACCCTGACTCAGTGCTTGACACGTGGTTCTTCCTTGCTGAAGAACAGATCAAGAAAGCTTAATCTTTTTTAGAAAAAGACCCTCTTTCGTAGGGTCTTTTTTCATCTTAGGGTCTGTTGGCACTTCAGAGATACTTGTGACATGAGCCATTTTTGGCGCAAGATTTTTTTGCTATCAGGCAGGCATGGCTTACGTAATTTAGCTATTCTAAATAATGAGCAGCGATTACAGCTGCGCAAGATAACGTAGTAGTGGCAAAAATGTCCTTGTCCCGTAGGGTTATGGCAAAAACCGCCCCAAACTTCGTTATGAAACTTGACAAGGGGTTTGCCATTGTCTACGTTTCATGCCTTGTTTGGGTTGTTTTAGCCTATAACACAAGACATGTCTGAAATGTCAACACCCCCTTGTAATTGAGATTTTTAAATTATGCAAATTTACTTGGCTCGTAACAATCAACAAGCTGGTCCCTATAGTTTAGAACAAGTGAACCAAATGCTTGCCAGTCAACAAGTTTTATTGACGGATCTGGCTTGGCACGAAGGTATGACTGAATGGAAAACACTTGGTGAACTTACTCAAGGTAAACTTGTATACGAACCTGTAGGTTACACACCTTTTAGTGCTCCGATTAAAACAGAAACAGAGAACGCTTCTTTTAAAATCAAGGTTGAGCAAAAAGCCAAACCAGAATTAGCACCCTTCCACTCTCGTGCGCTTACAAAAGTACTGGACTTGATTCTTTGGTTGCCAATGGCAGCTATTCCTTCTTTCTTCTTTAACGAAAGCCAATATAAAGAATTGTTTGAAATTCAAAAGCAATTACAGGCAGCTCAAGTTGCATCAAGTAAGGCTGTAGAATTACAGCAGCAGCTCATGCACCTTATCCCGAATGAAGCATGGATGAGTATTTTTGCTTATCTGATTATCATGCTCATGATTCAGGCTTTTTTTATTGCAAAATCAGGTCAGAGTATTGGTAAGAAAATTGCGAAAATTAAAATTGTAGATGCTGAAACATTTACTCAAGTCAGCTCAATTCGCGCTTTTTGGTTACGCAGTATTTTGTTCATTATTTTAAATCTGCTGTTTATGCCATTTATTACAATTGTTGATTATGCTTTCTTCGCATTGAACAAAAATCGTCAAACTCTGCACGATAAATTGGCAAAAACCAAGGTAATTAAACAGTAATCACAAATCAATAAAGAAAAGAGGATTTATTCCTCTTTTCTTTTATATTAAATTGATATCTATACAAAAAGAACTTAACTCAACCTTAATTCCTACAAGATAAATCGGGTTTTAAAACAAGCATTTCAGGCCACTTTATCAGTAGCTTAGTTCTTCAATATGAGGCATAATGCCCAACAACGTAGCGGTGTCGCGTGATTGCTAAGCATTTTTTAAACAATTCTTATCAATCACGCGACACTTTAATCGCTATCCCATAATTTAATTAGGGAATGGGACTCTTCACCGAGGTTGTAAAATGAGACAAACGATTTTAGCTGTATTGTCTTTATCTGCGATGGCCGCGCTCTTAACTGGGTGTGGCGGTGATATGGTACTTCTAAACAATAAAGGTCCAGTTGGTCAAGGTCAAAGTAACTTGATGATGACTGCGATCTATTTAATGCTATTGGTGGTAATTCCATCAATTGTTATGGCATTGTGGTTTGGTTGGAAATATCGCGCGTCGAATAAAGATGCAGACTATAAACCTACTTGGGCACACTCTACGACAATTGAGATCGTTGTTTGGGGTGTTCCTGTCATTATTATTGGTATTTTAGCTTGGTTAACTTGGTGGGGTTCCCACAAGTACGACCCTTACCGTCCGTTAGAATCTGATAAAGCACCATTAACTATTCAAGCTGTCGCTGAACAGTTCAAGTGGATTTTTATCTATCCTGAGCAAAACATTGCAACGGTAAATGAAGTACGCTTCCCAGAGCAAACACCAGTAAGCTTTAAGATCACTTCTAACTTTACGATGAACTCTTTCTTCATCCCACAGTTAGGTGGCCAGATCTACGCAATGGCTGGTATGCAAACTCACCTGCACCTATTAGCAGATGAACCAGGTATTTTCCGTGGTTTCTCAGCAAACTATTCAGGTTACGGTTTCTCACAAATGCGCTTTAAAGCACACAGTGTGACTGAACCAGAATTTGCACAATGGGTAGCAGACATCAAAGCTGGTAAAGGCGACACAATCGTTGTTGATGAACATGGTACAAAAGCCATTCAAAAACCGATCCTTGACCAAGCCGAGTTAGCAACGCTGAAAGATGGCGATCGTTCTAAGCATCAGATCGAGCATTTAGTGAATCGTGCTAAAGCTGCTGGTGATGAAGAAGCGCTTGCTAAAGCTGAAGCGATGACACCGTTCCCGACTAAGCCACACCCAGTGACTTATTACTCATCAGTTGAACCAAAATTGTTTGAAACAATCATCAACCACTATATGAGTAACTATCACGGTGCTGACCATTCTGCTGGACATGCAACAGCAGAAACTCATGCTGCAGCAGAACACGCTGCTCAAGGGGAATAAGACATGGATATGATTTTTGGTAAACTTGGGTGGGATTCGATCCCGACAGAACCCCTTGTACTTGTCACCATGGTCTTTATGGCACTTGGTGCAATTGCTGTTTTAGGCGGTATCACCTATTTCAAAAAATGGGGATATTTGTGGAATGAGTGGTTTATTACTGTAGACCATAAAAAGATTGGTATCATGTATATCATCGTATCTGTTGTCATGCTTTTGCGTGGTTTCGCCGATGCGATCATGATGCGTCTACAACTTTTCCTCGCTAAAGGCGGCGGTGAAGGTTACTTACATCCTGACCACTACGACCAGATCTTCACCGCACACGGTGTTATCATGATCTTCTTCGTGGCAATGGGTCTCGTTGTCGGTATGATGAACATCTCTGTACCTTTACAGATTGGTGCTCGTGACGTTGCTTTCCCATTATTGAACTCTTTAAGCTTCTGGTTATTCGCCGGTGCTGCTGGTTTGATGATGCTTTCACTTGTATTAGGTGAATTTGCTGCGACTGGTTGGATGGCTTACCCTCCTCTATCTGGCATTCAATATTCTCCTGGTGTTGGTGTTGACTACTATATCTGGGCACTTCAGGTTTCTGGTCTAGGTACGCTTTTATCTGGTGTTAACTTCTTTGTTACCATCATCAAAATGCGTGCACCTGGCATGAAATTGATGGATATGCCTATTTTCACGTGGACTTCACTTTGTACGGCTGTATTAATCATTGCATCGTTCCCTGTATTAACAGGTACACTTGCAATGCTTACGCTTGACCGTTACTTCGGCTTCCATTTCTTCACCAATGAGCTTGGCGGTAGCCCAATGCTTTACGTGAACTTGATCTGGACTTGGGGTCACCCTGAAGTATATATCTTGGTATTGCCAGCATTTGGTCTATACTCAGAAATCGTTGCAACCTTCTCTCGTAAAGCGTTGTTCGGTTATAAGTCTATGGTGTATGCAACTATCGCGATTACTGTTCTTGCGTTCGTTGTATGGCTTCACCACTTCTTCACCATGGGTGCTGGTGCGAACGTTAACGCGTTCTTCGGTATCATGACCATGGTTATTGCGATTCCTACAGGTGTGAAGATCTTCTCTTGGTTATTCACAATGTATAAAGGTCGCATCACCTTCACTACGCCTATGTTATGGACGCTTGGCTTCCTAGTAACATTCGGTATTGGCGGTTTAACTGGTGTATTGATGGCTGTTCCACCTGCGGACTTCCTTGTACACAACTCATTATTCTTGATCGCTCACTTCCATAACGTAATTATCGGTGGTGTGGTGTTTGGTATGTTTGCCGGCATCATCTTCTACTGGCCGAAAATGTTTGGTTGGAAGCTCAATGAAGCATGGGGTAAAGCTGCGTTCTGGTTCTGGTTCTTCGGTTTCTACTTTGCATTCATGCCACTTTATATCCTTGGTTTCATGGGTATGACACGTCGTTTGAATACATATGACAACCCAGAATGGGATCCGTACTTGGCTATCGCGTTATTCGGTGCTGTTCTTGTTGCGATCGGTATTGCATGCTTCTTGATGCAAATCATCGTTGGTTTCTTACAACGTAAGGACAACATGGACCATACTGGCGATCCATGGGATAGCCGTACCCTTGAATGGGCAACGTCATCTCCTGCTCCATTCTATAACTTTGCACATGTACCAGAAGCTAGCGGTGTTGACCGTTTCTGGACTGACAAAGAAAATGGTGTAGCATACGCACGTAACACTAAATATGAAGACATCCACATGCCGACTGATCGTGCTGCTGGTTTTGTCATTGCAATGTTCATTACATTACTTGGCTTTGCACTTATCTGGCATATTTGGTGGCTTGTTGTTGTTTCATTCGTTTCAGCTGTTGTTAGCTTGATCGTAAGCTCATTCACCAAGAATGTTGACTACTACGTTCCTGCTGCTGAAGTTGAGCGTATTGAAAACGAACGCTATGCTTTACTTGAAAAACACTTGAAGAAGGACTAAGGAAATGGCTGAAGTACTTCATCACGACAACCACGGCCACGATGGTCATCATGAACATGATGATACGGACTTAACGGTCTTTGGTTTCTGGACATACTTGATGAGTGACTTGATTCTTTTCGGATCACTCTTCATTGCGTTCGCTGTATTAAGCAGTCATATCCCGCCAGGAACCCCAAGTGCATATGACCTGTTCCATGATTCATTAGGTTTCGTTTTAACTGAAACATTTGCCTTATTGATCTCATCGGTAACATTTGGTTTTGCTGTACTTGCATCTTATAAAAAGAATGTAAATCAAGTGATCACTTGGTTATTCATTACATTCCTTTTTGGTGCATCGTTCATTGGTATGGAAATCTATGAATTCCATCACCTTGTACACGAAGGCCACGGTCCTACTCACAGTGCATTCTTATCATCGTTCTTTACTTTGGTTGGTACACACGGTATCCACGTAACTTCTGGTTTAGTCTGGATGCTGGTATTGATGTATCAAATCAAAAAGAATGGTTTGACTTTACCGAATACACGTCGTCTTGCTTGCTTAAGCTTGTTCTGGCACTTCCTTGACATCGTTTGGATCTGTGTATTCAGCGTCGTTTACTTACTGGGAGTTCTCTAATGAGTAGTCATGACCATAATGCTGCAGGTGCGTCACACGGTAACTTTAAGCAATACACTGTTGGATTTATCCTATCTGTTATCCTCACCATCATCCCATTCGGGATGGTGATGGCTGGCGGTTTCAGTCGTGGCGTTTTAGTTACAGTAATTGCAATTACTGCTGTTGCTCAGGTACTTGTACAACTTGTGTACTTCCTACACATGAATACATCGTCTGATCAACGTTGGAACCTTATTGCATTTATCTACACAATCTTATGTATCGCTGTACTTTTAGTCGGCTCTGTGTGGATTATGAATTACCTACACTACAACATGATGATCTAAACTGATTGTCATGTGGAAAAAGTATTTATTCCTGACTAAACCAGGAATTCTCTTCGGTAATTTTATTACCACCTTGGGCGGCTTCTTCTTAGCCGCCCAAGGCTCTATAGACTTCCTCTTATTATTATTGACCTTGATTGGAACAACACTTGTGGTTGCTTCTGGTTGTGTGGTGAATAATGTAATTGATCAAGACATCGATCAAAAAATGCAGCGCACCATGAACCGAGCGCTTGTGACTAAAACGATTTCCCCTACTGTTGCCATGTTATATGCATTGGTTTTAGGCGTTATTGGCTTTAGCATTCTCTGGTTCTATGTTAACGCCTATGCATTTTTATTTGCTGTGATTGGTTTTGTGGTCTATGTCGGTTTTTATAGTTTGTGGACGAAACGCACCACAATCCATCAAACTGTCATTGGTAGTATTTCTGGAGCGAGTCCTCCTGTTATTGGTTATACGGCTGTAAGTCATCAGTTCGATATGGCGGCCTTATTGATTTTCGTTGCATATGCTTTATGGCAAATGCCGCATTCATGGGCAATCGCAATTTATCGTTTTGACGACTACAAAAATGCAGGCGTTCCTATTTTACCTGTGGCACGTTCAATTTTAAGAACGAAGATTGAATCACTGATTTATGTGGTTTTATTTACCGTTGCAATGAATGCTTTATTTGTATATGGATACACCAACATCATTTTTCTGGTGATCTGTAATGCACTTTGTATTTATTGGTTCTACATTGGTATTTTAGGATTTAAGGCTAAAGACGATCAACTTTGGGCTAAACGCTTTTTCCTTTTTTCAGTAATTCTCGTTACTGTCATTAGTTTAAGCTTTAGTTTTACCTTTAAAAGCCCTGCACCATTCTTCCCTATTTTTTAAAAAGATAGAGGATTCTCTATCTTTTTATTCTCCCTGTATCGTTCTTCATTTCGTGCAATAAAAACATTTGCTTCTTTATTGCCTAAATGAGAAGTTCACCTTACGTTATATTAAACTCGATCCTACGATAGAATTGATGATCAAATTTGCTCGCACCTTTTATTTTTTTAAAGCCCCCTTCTCATTTCACCCAAGATCAATGTTCATTCTATTTTTAACTTTTTTATCAAAAAATAAAAACTAAAAAAACCAAGCAGATTTGCTTTATCGCTCTGATTTGAATATAATCCCCGCTTCGCAATTTGCGACATAACTTTTTAAGTTATGACTCCTTGCTTCTGATTTTTATAATTAGGGGCTGCTTAAACCGTAAGGAGCTGACAATGCGTCACTACGAAATCGTACTATTGGTACATCCAGACCAAAGCGATCAAGTTGTAGGTATGGTTGAACGCTATATCTCTCAGATCAAAGAAGCTGAAGGTCAAATTCACCGTTTAGAAGATTGGGGCCGCCGCCAATTGGCTTACCCGATTAACAAAATTCACAAAGCACACTACATTCTTATGAATGTTGAATGTGGTCAAACGACTCTTGATGAATTAGAAGAATTGTTCCGTTATAACGACGCGATCATTCGTAACATCATCATCCGTCGTGAACACGCAATTACTGAAGAATCTTTACTTGCTAAGAGTGCTGAAGAAAAACGTGCGCGTAAAGCTCAACGTGAAGAAGCACAACAAGCAGTTCAAGAAGCTGAATAAGGAGAACATCAATGGCACGTTTTTACCGTCGTCGCAAGTTCTGCCGCTTTACAGCTGAGAATGTTGCGTACATCGACTACAAAGATATCGACACTTTAAAACAGTACATCACTGAAAACGGCAAGATTGTTCCTAGCCGTATTACAGGTACTAAAGCTCGTTATCAACGTCAATTAGCGTTAGCTATTAAACAAGCTCGCTATTTGTCTTTGATTCCGTACACTGACAACCATAAGTAAGTGAGGTGAGCTGTGGACGTTATCTTATTACAACGCATTAAAAACCTTGGTAAATTAGGCGACAAAGTATCAGTTAAAGCTGGTTACGGTCGTAACTTCTTGATCCCTCAAGGCAAAGCTGTAGCTGCAACTGAAGCAAACACTGCTGCTTTTGAAGCTCGTCGTGCTGAACTTGAGAAACAAGAAGCTGAAGTATTAGCTGCTGCGAATGCACGTGCTGAACAATTGAACGAAGTTAACATCGTTATCACTGCGAAAGCTGGTGACGAAGGTAAACTCTTCGGTTCTATCGGTACTCGTGACATCGCTGATGCTTTAACTAATGCTGGTCTTGCTGTAGACCGTGCAGAAGTTCGTTTACCAAACGGTGCGCTTCGTCACACTGGTGAATTCAACATCGCAATCCAATTGCATCATGATGTTGTTGCTGAAGTTCTCGTTACTATCGTATCTGAGTAATTTCTGCAAAGAAAAAGAGCATGTTTTACATGCTCTTTTTTTATGTCTAAAAAATACAAAAAGACTTCGAATTAAGTTTTAAATTTTTATAATTCTCATCTCTATAGGGCCTCATATGCAAAAGAAGAATCGTATCATCGCTTTGGTACTCGCAATGTTTTTAGGTTTTTTCGGAATAGATCGTTTCTATCTCGGCAAAAAGACCAGTGGTATTTTAAAATTAATCACTTTTGGTGGTTTAGGTTTCTGGTGGTTTATTGATGCCACCCTACTTCTGCTTGATGCCTTCCTTTATTCCTTGGGCAAAGATACAGGTTTCGTTAAAGATGCTCAAAACAATGATCTTCGCTATGGCCTTTCGGCTTACCGCTTAAAAAATGGAAAGTTCGTACAAGACTGGTTTGCAAAATCTTAAACTAAAATCGCTCATTTTTTTCTTTACACAAACTTGACCACACTGGGTGTAATAGCAGAAATGACTATCTATTATGCTATTGCATCACTTACACAATTTTCCCTGAATTAAATTGTCCAGATCAGCTTCATTTGGATTAAGATAGTCACTCGGTCGTGTTTCATCTTTTTTATTAGGTCTTGTTATGTCACAGGCGAATGCCAATTTTACAAAAAATTCTCCAAACACAGAGAGTAAAGTGAGTGACTCAGGTCAACTAAAAGAATTCCGCACTCCACCTCACAATCTTGCAATTGAGCAGGCTGTTTTAGCCGCATTGATGACGGTGGCTGAATCATTTGAACAAGTCAGTGACTTACTGAAAGAAAATGATTTCTATGCAACGCGTCACAAATATATCTATCGCGCCATTGAAAAACTGGCACAAGAAAACTCACCTTACGATGCTGTTTTGGTGAATGACTGGTTGCTCAAACAAAACTTGCTTGACGCCATTGGTGGTGAAGAATATCTGATGCAATTGATGGCAGACTCCCCATCAAGCTTCTACAACCTTGAAATTTATGCCAATAAAATCAAGGAGTTCTCAACGCTGCGTAACATGATCAAGATCAGCAGTGATATTTTACAAAATGCCTATGACACCAAAGGTCGTCCAGTCAGTGAAATTCTTGATTTAGCAGAAACTAGTATTTTCTCTTTGGCAGAACAGCACAACAACAATAAAAAAGATTCTGGGCCAAAATCAATCAGCTCTGTAACTGCTGACGTTATCACCAAATTAGATGAACTCTCTAAACTCGATGGCAACATCACCGGTTTAACCACCGGATTCCTAGAGCTAGACAATAAAACCTCAGGGATGCAACCGGGTGACTTGATTATTGTTGCGGCACGTCCATCGATGGGTAAAACCACATTCGCGATGAACCTAGTTGAAAGTGTATTGCAATATAACCGATTACCAGCACTCGTATTCTCAATGGAGATGCCAGCCGACTCAATTGCTATGCGTTTGATCTCAGCAATGGGTAAAGTCCATCAAGGGCATTTGCGTTCAGGTAATCTAGATGCGGATGAATGGACCAAAGTAACAGGTACGATTCTGCAATTACAAGAAATGCATCTCTATATCGATGACTCATCTGCTCTGCCGCCAACCGAACTTCGTGCCCGTGCGCGTCGTGTTGCCAAAATGCATGATGGCAAAATCGGCTGTATCATGGTCGATTACTTGCAGTTGATGAAAGTGCCAGGTATGGGTGATAACCGTGTGGGTGAGATCTCGGAAATTTCCCGAAGCTTGAAAGCGCTTGCCAAAGAAATGCAATGTCCTGTTATCGCACTATCACAGCTTAACCGTAGTTTGGAGAACCGACCAAACAAACGTCCAGTGATGTCCGACTTGCGTGAATCGGGTGCGATCGAGCAGGATGCCGACTTAATCATGTTTATTTATCGTGATGAAGTCTATAACAAAGAGTCGAAAGAAGCAGGCACCGCCGAAATCATCATTGGTAAACAGCGTAACGGCCCAATTGGTAGCGTGCGCCTTGCCTTTGAAGGTCAATACACCCGTTTTAGTAACCTCTCACCTGAGTTCTATGCTCAGTATGATGATGAGGAATAATTTTTACCCGATTTAATTGCTTTATCTAATTTCCAAGTCGTCCCAAAGGAGAAATCAGGGTGCGCCAAGCAACAGTTTATATTGATAGTGATGCACTACAATATAATTTCAACCGCGTTAAACAACTTGCTCCCCATTCAAAAATTGTCAGTATGGTCAAGGCCAATGCTTACGGACACGGAGTTAAAGATTGTTTAGCCGCCTTGGACGCTACAGATGCCTTTGGTGTCGCCTGTTTAGAAGAAGCGCTAGAAATCAGGCAACTGGGATATACTCAACCGATCACACTGATTGAAGGTATTTTCTCTGAAGATGAAATGACCCATGTCATTGAGCAAAAGCTTGAATGTATCGTTCACCATACCCAGCAAGTTGAATGGCTGATCCAGCATAAGCAAGCCTACAATGCGTTGGGCTTAAAAGTCTGGGTAAAGCTGAATAACGGAATGAACCGTTTAGGCTTTAAAGTAACTGAAATTATTGATGTTATTCAACGTTTAAAAGCAGAAGGTTTTACCTGTGTGCTCGCCATGCATTTCGCCAATGCCGATGTAGATCACCCACTGAATGAACAGCAAATAGAACAATTCTTACAGGTTAAAGAGGCATGTGCACCGATTTTGTCCTCTTGCTGCAATTCAGCGGCAATTTATAAATATCCTGAACTGCATTTTGATTTTGTCCGTCCTGGCATTATGCTATACGGCGCCTCTCCATTTGCAGATAAAAATATACATGATCTCGATCTCAAGGCTGTAATGACCTTTAGTGCAGAGATCATTGCTTTGAATCAAATTCAGCAAGGTGAATGTGTGGGCTATGGTTCAACCTACGCAGCAACCTGCCCTTCAAAAATTGCCATTGTTTCGATTGGTTATGGAGATGGCTATCCACGTGCCTATACGCAGCAGAATTTTGTTGCGATTGACCAACAGCTCATTCCTGTCGTAGGACGTGTCAGCATGGACATGATGGCGATTGATATCACTAATATCAAAGCTGAACTTGGTACTAAAGTAGAGCTTTGGGGACCCAATCGTCTTGTAGATGATGTTGCAACTGCAAACGGAACCATTGGCTATGAATTATTGTGTCGTTTAAGCAATCGACCACGACGTAAAATCATTTAAGTACACAAAAAATCCAGATCAATGTCTGGATTTTTTTATTCGCGCTCATTTAAAGATCATAATCTGCTGTCGGCTTTGGTAGTTCTTGCAAGCCACGACGTAATGTCTCCGACCATTGCTGACTAATCTGGGTAAAGTAGGGATCATTTTCACTAATCCGCTTGCCTGTGGGGATCTTAAAGCTATCTTTATGATAAACCAGCGCATCCAATGGTAGACCCACAGATACATTTGAACGCAAAGTCGAATCAAAGGAAATAAGCGCACAACGCAATGCATCATCTAAAGGCATTTTGTAATACAAAGCGCGATCCAGAATTGGTTTTCCATATTTACTTTCACCAATCTGAAAATATGGCGTATCCGTGGTTGCGCAAATAAAATTACCCTGCGGATAGACATTATACAGTTGCATTTTATCGCCCTGAATTTGGCCTGCCACCAAGATACTGCAAGAATAATTTATCTGTTCATGTGGATCTGCAGTGATATCTCCAAGTACCTTGCGTAAGGTTTTACCAATCAGTTCGGCCACCTCAAACATGGTATTGACTGTATTCAGATTAGGCTCCTGTCGCAAGACCAGTGCATTTTGCAAATGTCCAATCACCGCTTGGGTTGTCGCTAAATTGCCTGAGGTTTGTAAGGCAATAAAGCGCTCGCCTTCGACCCCAAAGGTGTGCAATTTCCGAAACACAGAAATATGATCGACCCCAGCATTAGTACGGGTATCACTAATCAGTACCAGACCCTCTTCTAATCTTAAAGCACAACAATACGTCATCTTTTTCTCTCTACATTTGACAAGTCAAAAGCTGAACCGTAGACACCTTTTAAATGAACATTTTTTACTCTTATTTAAAATATTTAAGCAAAAGCGTGCTCATTTCAGTCGTAAATACGTAATCTGGATAGGATGGACTTGCTAATTAGGTATAGTTTTTTTATTGTGTGTGCTTTAGACCATTGAATTACGTATTACGCTTATGTCATCCGTACAAGAAAAAGAAACTTCGAATAGCCTTTATCGCCAGTGGCAGATTTTATCCCGCCTTTCTACTGGGAAATGGATGGGTACCCGAGAATTACAAGAAATTTTAGAACGTGAAGGCATTGATATTAGCTTGAGAACGATTCAGCGCGATTTAAATCAGATTGCGCAGCGTTTCCCTATTGAAAGTAATAAGACCGTCCCTCAAGGCTGGCGCTGGCGTTCTGACGCACCTATTCAAAGCTTGCCGCACATGACCAGTTCGCAAGCAGTAACGTTCATGATGGTTGAAGAACACTTACGTCACTTGCTTCCACCCAGCTTATTAGAAGAAATGACCCCTTGGTTTGATCTTGCCAAGCGTAGTCTTTCTACCCAAAACAACGTGAGACAATGGATTAACCGTGTCCGAATCGTACCTGCGACCCAGCCACTCATCCCGCCAATTGTTGACAAGCATGCCCAGCAAGCGATTTATGAAGGCTTATTACAAGATAAGCAGATTGAATGTATTTACCGTGCCAGAACCCATCAAGGTGAAGATAAAACCTATATCCTGAACCCATTGGCATTGGTACAAAAAGGTGCAGTGATTTACCTGATCTGTACTCGTAACGATAAAACCGAAGTTCAGACCTTTGCCTTACATCGTTTTAAATCTGCGACCGTACTGGACAATCGCGCATTACATCCTGTGAATTTTGATATTGATAATTATATTGAATCAGGCGCTCTCGGTTTCCGAGTCGACTATAACAAGCCAACTGAACAAATTCAGTTAAAACTGACTATGAGCGAAAGTACAGCACGAAGTTTTTATGAAAGTCAGCTCAGCAAGGATCAAGTCATTCAGCCGTTGGAAGAGAATATTGTTGAAGTTTCTGCAACAGTTCCCTTTACCTCACAACTGGTCTGGTGGCTCAGAAGTTTTGGTAAAAAGATTCTAAATATTGAACCTGCCGCTGTTTATAACGCAGTGAAAGAAATTGAAGAGTCATAAATAGCGATATATATCCAGCATTATGCATGATAGAATTTTACCGAAATTGGCTAAATATAATTAGCCACGGTAATAATAATGCTATTGGTAGAATCAAAATGCACAGCCATAAAAAAATATTTCTTTCTGTTGGGATGATTTCAAGTCTTACTTTATTATCTGCATGTGGTGGTGACTCTTCTAATTCGAATAGCAGTTATGTTCCACCCAAGGTTATGAGTGAAGTTAAGACAGATTTGAAATTTCTAGAGAAAACCTTACCTTCGACCCAATCGGCCAATGTAGATACCCCAGTCTATCGTTACACTCAAATCTTCAATAAAGAAAATGATCAGTTCAAAACAAGCTATCGATTAGAGTTTGATTTTGATATGAATGCAAATACGCTTTACCGCTTAGAAGCGGATTATGATACATTAATTAATGCCACACCAAATTCAGTCAAATTAACAGAGTTTGAAAAAAGTGGTCAAAGCATAACTATAAAAAAAGAATTTCAATGCTCAAAAAATAATAATTCATGCGCTAATATTGTCAATTCAGTCAATATGAAAACAGGCCAAGCCAAGCTTGATTTTAATAATCTATTATTAACCAAACAATCTTGGGTAGATGCTCCAATCAATACCATTATGCTTGTGGGCTCTGTTGAAGGAAGGCTTACAGAAGCACCGACTAAAGTTCAGTTGCCAACGAGCCAACCTCACCAGCTTCAATGGTCGATTACACCCTCAGATGAAGATGGTTTAAATTTATTAAGCAACTATCAAAAACTTTCTTTTACAAATCACAATATAGTTGAATTATTTTTTGGGGATGGATCTTCATTTGAAGATTCAGGAATTATTTCAATTCAAAATAATAAAGTTGAAAGTTTATATTTTTCCCCTGTCTTAAATCCGATTTTATTACAAAAATATTGCAATTCAACAAATACACCATGTCAAAATGTCACTTATAACCCAAACAATTATGAGGTTATCTTTAGCAATACCAAAGTGAATAGTGCTATGCTAGGTATAGGCTACCTTAATGGCTCAACAGGATTATAATAAAAAAGAGAACCTTTCGGTTCTCTTAGACTTTTTATAATTTTTATTATTCAATCATCAGTTTTTTATTATTCTTGTTTTAAATGTCAAACCAACCTCTCTCCCCGCCTTGATCAAAATTGGTTTGCACCTTTTTTAGCACTGTGATGCAAAACAACATCGGCACGCCAATTCATAGCCGTTGTAGCGGATTCTCTTTTTCGTCATAGTTAAAACCCTCTTTATTTGAACGTAAAGCTAATATAACGAGGATTTTTAAGGCTGTGAAATAACAAAGTCTGGAATCCAAAGCTGATTTTTTGCTATCACAATTTTCTAGATCAAAGCGATATTACTGATCATCTTGATGCTCAAACAAGGTCTCAAAACGATGTAGATGCGTAAAACGTCCGGTTTGTGTTTGATATTGATCAATTTGAGGCACTAAGCGCTGAAAATGCTCAGACTGTACATGTAAATCCAGTGCAGCCCGATCGACCCATTCTTCAATAAAGACAAAATGCCCTTTCTGCTTATGATCATGGTAAAGGTCGTAAGCGATACATCCTGCTTCCGTTCTGGTCTTTTCGACAAGCTCTTGATACAGCGGTAAAACTGCATCAGTGTGTTCGGGTTGAATAAAGTCTTCTGCAATTAGTTTTAAAGTCATATTGGCTCTTATTCTTCTGAAATTTTCTCATAAAAAAAGCTCTCAAATTCATGAGAGCTTTTTTGTCACCAACTCAGCTTATGCTGAAAATGGATGACGTAATACGATTGTTTCTGCACGGTCAGGACCTGTTGAAACGATATCAATTGGGCAACCAATTAAAGTTTCGATGCGACGTACATAAGCCAATGCATTTGCAGGAAGTTGATCGATTTGAGTCAAACCTACAGTAGACTCGCTCCAACCTGGCATTGTTTCATAGATCGGCTTCAAGCTTTCGAATGAAATCGCATCAGAAGAACCTGCACAGCCTGAATCTACATCTTCATAACCCACACAGATTTTCACTTCTTCTAAACCATCTAATACATCAAGTTTAGTCAAGCAAATACCAGACAATGAGTTTACTTCTACTGAACGACGTAGAATTTCTGCATCGAACCAACCACAACGACGTTGACGGCCAGTAGACGCACCAAATTCATGACCTACAGTCCCTAAATGACGACCAATCGCATCACCTGTATCGGTTGCAGCATCATAGTGCAATTCAGTTGGGAATGGACCAGCACCAACACGTGTTGTGTATGCTTTGGTAATACCCAATACATAGTCTAAATGAAGTGGGCCCATACCTGAACCAGAGCTTACGCCACCAGCAGTGGTATTCGAGCTGGTTACGTATGGATATGTACCATGATCGATGTCAAGTAATGAACCTTGTGCACCTTCAAACATGATTGCCTTACCTTCTTTACGGTAATCATGTAACACTTTAGTCACGTCAATCACTAATGGTTCAAGCACTTCACGCCATTGGTTACAAAGCGCAAGTACATCTTCAAACTTAACTTCTTCAACGCCATAGAATTGAGAAAGCTGGAAGTTATGAAGCTCAAGCATTTCCTTGAGTTTTTCTTCAAGCAATGCACCGCCACGGATCAAGTCAGCTACGCGTACAGCGCGACGTGCAACTTTATCTTCGTAAGCTGGGCCAATACCACGACCTGTCGTACCGATTTTTGCGTTACCACGTTTTTTCTCACGTGCTTGGTCAAGCGCGATGTGGTTTGGCAAAATTAATGGACAGTTTGGAGAAATACGTAAACGTTCTTTAACAGGTACGCCTTCTTCTTCCAGAATCGCCATTTCTTTAATTAGGGCTTCAGGAGAAAGAACAACACCATTACCGATTAAGCACAATACGTTTTCACGTAAAATACCTGATGGAATGAGGTGCAATACAGTCTTCTTACCACCTACCACAAGAGTATGGCCTGCGTTGTGTCCGCCTTGATAGCGTACTACCGCAGCCGCTTGATCTGTGAGCAGGTCGACGATTTTACCTTTTCCTTCGTCGCCCCATTGGGTACCAAGTACCACAACATTTTTGCCCATAATAGCCTCATTACATCATGCTGTTAAAATTGGAAACCAAGTCTTAAATACTTGGCAATTAAATCTTTTCAATTACCCACTGACCATTTTGAGACACCATCTGATGGGTCGCATATGGTACCGAGCTTAAATCATCATTACCTAACAATTGCACCACACGTAAACCTTGGCTACGCGCATCTACAATTGCATTTAATAAATCCTGTTGATTGCCTTTTGGCGCGACGACAGTTTCAATTTCAACAAACTGTGTTGCACCTAAAGCATATAAGTCACAACTGAAACCTGTTGCTGGACGCGCACGACCAAAGTGTTCACCAATACCATCATAACGTCCACCTTGAGCCAGTGGCGCAGCACGATTTGGTGCATAAATGGCATACATCAAGCCCGTGTGATAGTGGTAACTACGTAGTTCAACCACGTCAACACCCACATTCAGATTTGGCCAGCTTGACTGGATTTGCGCTAATGTTGTTTTCAATGCATCAAACGCAATCTTGAAATCAACATCATTTAAAATTTCTTGGCTTAAATGTGCTTGTAATGCATCCAGATCACTTGCATAGCGACCTAATGCATAAAAGTCCGTACCCATCGCTAAATCTTGGGTAAATTCTTCAAGCTCAGGTAATGCCTTACGCTGATATAAATCAGAAAGTTCACTTTCGGTGTTTTTATTCAGACCCGCATGTTTCACCAGACTACGGAATAAACCGACATGGCCCAGATCTAAATGCGCACATTCAAGCGTATGTGTGTGCTGAATTAAAGCCAGCATCACATTGACCATTTCAACATCAGCTTCGATGCTGTCATGACCATACAACTCTGCACCTAACTGTAAAGGCGCACGTGTTGCATTAAAATTCTGTGGTTTAGTATGCAAGACTGAACCTGCATAGCAATAACGTGCCACACCTTCAACCGGGCGTACATGGGCATCGATACGTGCAACTTGCGGTGTCATATCCGCACGAACGCCGAGTAAACGGCCAGACAGTTGGTCAATTACCTTGAAAGTAACTAAATCTAAATCTTGATTAGATTCTGAAAGTAAAGACAACGATTCAATGTATTCAATAAATGGCGTATACACCAATTGATAACCTCGAACTGCGAGGAAATCTAACGCTTCTCGACGCAACGTTTCAACAACTTGCGCTTGTTCGGGCAATACATCTGCTACCCCGTCAGGGAGCAACCATGTCTCTGAAATGGTCATGTTCCAAACCTAAAATCTGTTCAATGTGGAGGCATCCACACAAAAAGCAACCACATAAAAAAATCGGGTGAATGCCCGATTCAGCGTAGTGTAGCACGAAGATTTATGTGATGCACCTTCGAATTTGCATAAAACTTCATAGTTTTATGCTCTGTTTATATAGACTTGCATATAAAATTAACGAATAGATTCAATAGATTGAAGTTACTCATTGATTGTGTAAGTCCATGTTCTTGTTCCAAAGAACTGCCCAACATCTGAACTATCGCCCTGTTTCCAGTTGATCAAATTCAATTTTTTGATTGCATCAACAGCCTGAGTATTGAATGCAAAACAGCCGTTCTCTAATTTGGCATTATTTAGACGTTGATTTTGCTTCATCCATAAATCAATTGGAGAATCTCCACCTTGATAAGGATGACTTTTCTCATAGGCTAAATGCTTATCAGCATCCCATAACTGGCCTGAAATGAATTGGCTATTTGTACTTTGATTTTGGCTATTCCCTAATCTACTGTATGTTTCAACCGTCTCTAAATTTTCTAATGCAATGACGTTATAGCCATGCCATTGGGTATCTAAAAGTTTAAAATATTTTTTATCTTCACCTAGACCATTATATAGATCGACAATTTGTCGCTTCTGCTCATTAAAAGATGAAAAATAAGAAAATGAAAAATCTGACTCAAGATAAGCCTGATTCCACTGGGTCTCTTTTAGACGATAACAATAGCTACCTTTAGGAAATACAGCGTTTTTATAGGTCGAATAAAATTTAATTAAATTCTGGTCAAGTCGATCAGGATTCGCTGTTAAATCAAAATGATCTCTATAACCTGGCATTACGCGATCAAAAATATTTTGACCTTCTAATTTTACTAATTGAAAGTTTAAATTCTGCTTAAGTTCAGGTGTCCGTTCATAAAGCCATTGCGTAGAAGATAGCCGTTTAACGACATTCGATTGTGGCGTACCTTTTTCTATCACTTTTGTTTCAGTCAATATCTTCTGGTCTAAAGGCTCATTATGTGACTTATTGAAATTAATCTGATTATTCTTAATAGAATAGTTTGTTATCTCAAAATAGTCTTCAATAATATGGTCAGAAACTCTTGGTGCCTGATAATAAACTTGGTAAAGCCCATCTTCCTGAGTTGGTTTTTCTTCAACTTTAGATTCGTCACTGTGACCAGAGCCCCCACCGCCACAAGCCGATAACACCAGACTCGTTGCGATAATACAAATACCCTTCTTTTTAAAATTCCACTTCATAAAATCACTTCATATTATTTGTTATGAAAATCATATTATATAAATCAACCATATAATACAAAATGTATTTTAATGGCTCTTGTTACTACCTTTAACCATTATTTCTAACACATTCACCAATTCAACATTCTGCTTTTCTAATGCCGCAATATTTGCCACCGTTCGATCAAGTACTTCCTGTTGTACATGCATTTTTTTGGCAAGATCCTGCATGATTTCCAGACTCTTTTTGAGATGTAACTCCAAATGCACTACTTTTTCCTCAAGTTGTACGATCTGAATATCAGCAGGTTGTTGAACTTCGGTACTTTTAAACTGAAACCAGAATAAAAATATCACTGCCCCTAATAAAAGCAGCAGAAAACCCCAAATCAATATAAATGTCATCCGTTGCTCCGAATTATTTATTATCTGTTCTTAAATGTTATTCATCACAAAATGATTCACACAAATCCAGTAAACGATTTGCATAACCCCACTCATTATCATACCACGCAAAAACTTTCGCTTGGTGCCCCACCACCATCGTCTGCGTTAAATCAACAATTAAAGAATAAGGTGAATGATTAAAGTCACTCGAAACCAAATCCTCATCTGTTACTTGCATAATCTGTGCATAATCAAACTGAGCCGCTTTAGTCAGTACTTCATTAACTTTATGCACGGTAATGGGTGAGTGCGAAACAAAAGTTAAATCAATCGCTGCGACATTAATGGTCGGTACACGAATTGAATAACCATCAATACGGTCTTCCATTTTTGGCATGACCTGTTTTAACGCGCCTAAAGCACTTGAGGTCGTCGGAATAATATTTTGCCCAGAGGCACGCGCACGA
Source organism: Acinetobacter vivianii (assembly GCF_014635885.1). Classification (GTDB taxonomy): domain Bacteria; phylum Pseudomonadota; class Gammaproteobacteria; order Pseudomonadales; family Moraxellaceae; genus Acinetobacter; species Acinetobacter vivianii. The sequence continues at coordinate 264,043 of NZ_BMDR01000005.1, read as the reverse complement.
CGTAAATCCCGATGCGCATGATCTAATACTGATTGATCGGCTGTGACTGCATGGATTTCTGTCATTAATGCAGTATCAATACCAAAGGCATCATCAATGATTTTAACCAGCGGAACTAAAGCTTGGGTGGTACACGACACGCTGGAAATAATCTGATCGCTTGCTTTGACTTCATTATGGTTCACACCATAGACAATTGCAGCATCAACTGAGTCAAAAGGCGCAGCACCAATAATGACTCGCTTCGCACCTGCTTCGACATGACGGGTTGCATCGGCACGTGAACGGAATAGACCTGTACATTCCAGTACTACATCAATATTTAAATCCGCCCAAGGCAGTAATTCGGGCTGCTCTTGTTTCAGAACTTGTAATTTTAATTGGCGTTGATTGGACTGAATGTTCAGAAAAATACATTCATTTTCAATCAGAATTTCAACTTGCCCAGCAAAGCGACCATGCGTGGTATCGTACTTAAATAAATGCACCAGCGTCTGGACATCAGCCACATCATTAATTGCAACGATTTCAAATTGAAACTGTTTAGGACTTTCAAACCATGCACGTAATACATTCCGGCCAATTCGACCAAATCCATTGATAGCGATACGTTGCATGTAGCGTCCTTATTCATAAAAACATCATCTTTTCTGTGCTATATGGTAAAACATCAGTTGCCCTATTGAATATAGATTTTTAGCTTAAACACAGTTTTATATGATATTGCTTGTAAAATCGTTGGTGAGGCGGGTATTTTCCGTTATAATTTAGCACTTTTAAAATCTATGCCACGCAATGGGTTCGATTGTAAAACGTTAAAAACAACGTACCTTATTGCATATAGCCAAATTCAAAATTATGGAGTGTCTTGGTTGTGAGTACTCGCTTTATGACATCAGCTGAAATCCGTGAAGCATTTTTGCGTTATTTCGAATCGCAAGGGCATACACGTGTCGCTTCGAGTTCTCTCGTTCCCGCCAACGACCCAACTTTGCTGTTTACCAATGCTGGTATGAACCAGTTTAAAGATTGTTTCTTAGGTCTAGAAAAACGCGACTATGTACGTGCCGTTTCATCACAAAAGTGTGTCCGCGCTGGCGGTAAACACAATGACCTCGACAATGTCGGTTATACCGCACGTCACCATACCTTCTTTGAAATGTTAGGTAACTTCTCTTTCGGTGATTATTTCAAACAAAACGCGCTTAAATTTGCGTGGGAATTCTTGACCAGTGAGCAATGGTTAGGTTTACCTAAAGATCGTTTATATGTCACGGTTTATCACACTGATGATGAAGCGTTTGATATCTGGAATAAAGAAATCGGTCTAGACGCAGATCGTATTATCCGTATTGGTGACAATAAAGGCGGACAGTACGCATCAGACAACTTCTGGGCAATGGGTGATACAGGCCCATGTGGTCCTTGTTCTGAAATCTTCTATGACCATGGCGATCATATCTGGGGTGGCTTACCGGGTTCACCTGAAGAAGATGGCGATCGTTTCATCGAAATCTGGAACAACGTTTTCATGCAGTTCAACCGTACTGCGGATGGTGTAATGCACCCTCTTCCAGCACCATCTGTAGATACAGGTATGGGCTTGGAGCGTATTTCTGCTGTATTGCAACATGTCAATTCAAACTATGAAATTGATTTGTTCCAACACTTATTAAAAGCAGCGGCTGAAATCATTGGTTTGGATTCCACTGCAATTGAAGCTGAAGCGAAAGCTCAAAATAAACCAGTTGAATACCCTGCTTCTTTAAAAGTGATTGCAGACCATGCACGTTCATGCTCATTCTTGATTGCTGACGGTGTTAACCCTTCAAATGAAGGTCGTGGTTATGTGTTGCGTCGTATCATTCGTCGTGCAGTGCGTCATGGCAACAAATTGGGCGCAACAGGTTCATTCTTCTACAAGATGTTGCAACCGCTAATTGAAGTGATGGGCGATGCTTATCCCGAACTTGCTGCACAGCAAGCACGTATCGAAGCGCAACTACTTAAAGAAGAAGAGCAATTTGCGAAAACACTTGAGCAAGGCCTGAAATTACTTGAAGGTGAGTTGGCTCAACTGAAAGGCAATGTGATTCCTGGTGAAACTGTATTTAAACTTTATGATACTTATGGTTTCCCAACAGATTTAACCGCTGATATCGCACGTGAACGTGATCTTACGATTGATGAAGCTGGCTTCGAAGTTGAAATGGCTGCACAGCGTCAACGCGCACGTGATGCAGGTAAATTCGCAGTTGACTATAACAGCATTGTAAAAGTTGAAGGCGAAACTCAGTTTGATGGCTACGATGCAACTCAAGGCCAAGGTCAAATTGTTGCGATCTACAAAGATGGCGTTCAGGTTGATGAAATCAACGAAGGTGACGAAGCACTTATCGTTCTAAACCAAACCCCTTTCTATGCAGAAAGCGGTGGTCAGATTGGTGACACTGGTATCTTCAAAAACGATACAGGTATCTTCGAAGTACAAGATACTAAAAAATCTGGTGGTGCTTTTGTCCATCAAGGTATCGTGACCATGGGTAGCCTCAAAGCAGCTCAAAATGTTGAAGCAACGGTTAAAGCAGACATCCGTGCTGCAACAGCGCGTAACCACTCAGCAACTCACCTTTTACATGCAGCTTTACGCCAGATTCTTGGTGAGCATGTTCAACAAAAAGGTTCTTTGGTTGCAAGTGACGTTTTACGTTTTGACTTTGCCAATGACCAACCTGTTTCATTTGAACAATTGCAACAGATTGAACGTTTAGTCAATGCTGAAGTGATTGCAAATACTGCGGTAACTACTGAACTGCTTGATATCGACACAGCAAAAGCCAAAGGCGCAATGATGCTGTTCGGTGAAAAGTATGGTGAAGAAGTTCGTGTATTGTCGATGGGTTCAGTCATTGAAGAGAAAAACTTCTCGATCGAACTTTGTGGCGGTATTCACGTTAAGCGCACAGGTGATATTGGCTTATTCAAAATCACTTCTGAAGGTGGCGTAGCTGCGGGCGTTCGTCGTATTGAAGCAGTGACTGGCACTAAAGCACTTGAAGTAGTTCAAAAAGCTGAAACAGATATCCAGACGATCAATGGCTTGTTAAAAGCACAGAAAGATCAAACTGTTGAGAAAGTTGAAGCGATTGTTGAAACTGCTTCTAGTCTACAAAAGCAAATCGAACAATTGAATCAGAAATTAGCAAGCTTCCAGGCTGCTGACTTACTGGATCAAGTGAAAGAAATTGCTGGTCGTCAAACGTTAATTACAGCTGTACAAGGTTTGGATGCCAAATCATTACGCAATCTACATGACAGCGTAAAATCAAAATTGGAAGATGCAGTCATTATTTTAGCTGGTGTTGATGGCGATAAAGTGAGTTTAATCGCCTCTGTCGCTAAACAATATGCTGCAACTCTAAAAGCAGGTGACATCATCAAACACTTGGCTCAAGAGCTGGGTGGTAAAGGTGGTGGTAAACCTGACTTAGCACAAGGTGGCGCGCCACTTAACGAGAAGTTTGATCAAGTCATCGCAGCATTGCCTGCTTGGCTTGAGCAATAAACAAAACTTCACTTTTGTGTAACTGACCCTGATGCCTCTCAGGGTCATGGCTTATATGGAACAACTATGGCATTAATCGTTCAAAAATATGGCGGTACCTCTATGGGTACTCCTGAGCGCATTTTAAATGTTGCTCGTCGTGTCAAGCGCTGGCATGATCATGGTCACAAGGTGGTCGTGGTTGTATCTGCAATGAGTGGTGAAACCAACCGCTTACTTGCGCTTGCCAAAGCCATTACCAGCACCCCTGACCCACGTGAATTAGATCAAATGGTGTCAACGGGTGAACAAGTAACGATTTCCATGTTAGCTATGGCACTTAATTCAATTGGTGTAGAAGCTAAATCATATACAGGTCGTCAGGTTGGTATTAAAACAGATAGCGCGTTTACCAAAGCACGTATTGAGTCAATTGATACCGATGTGATGACGGCTGATTTAGATGCAGGTCGTGTAATCGTTGTTGCTGGCTTCCAGGGTTATGATGCCAATGGCAATATCACGACGCTAGGTCGCGGTGGTTCTGATACTTCTGGTGTTGCGCTTGCAGCCGCACTAAAAGCAGATGAATGCCAAATCTATACCGATGTGGATGGTGTTTATACCACTGACCCACGTGTAGCGCCTAAAGCGAAAAAAGTCGACCGTATCTCTTTTGAAGAAATGCTTGAAATGGCATCTTTAGGTTCAAAAGTTTTACAAATTCGCTCTGTTGAATTCGCAGGCAAATATCAAGTTCCATTACGCGTATTATCAAGCTTTGATAATGAAAATGATGGCGCATTTGATGAAGATTTCAAACAAAACGTAGGCACACTAATTACGACTGAGGCAGAAGACGATATGGAACAACCAATCATTGCAGGTATTGCATTTAACCGTGACGAAGCAAAATTAACAATTTTGGGTGTTCCTGATGAGCCAGGTATTGCATCTAAAATCTTGTCGCCAATCAGTAATGCCAACATTGAAGTGGATATGATTATCCAGAATGTTGAAGAAGATGGTACAACTGATTTCACTTTCACTGTAAACCGCAATGACTTGGCGAAAGCGAAAGCGATTTTAGACCAAACGGCAAACAGCATTGAAGGTTGTGAAGTTGTAACGCGTGATGACATCGTAAAAGTATCAATCGTGGGTGTTGGCATGCGCTCTCATGCAGGTGTAGCGAGCAAAATGTTCACTGCATTGGCTGAAGAAAGCATTAATATTCTCATGATTTCTACATCAGAAATTAAGGTTTCTGTCATCATTGAAGAAAACTACCTTGAGTTGGCAGTTCGTTGTTTACATACAGCTTTTGGCCTAGACCGTGAACACGGCGAAAGCAGTGCTCGTGCTTAATTAATAGCTGCTTAAACATATTTACTTGTGAGTAAATAAGAAAAAAAACAGAGCCACTATAGTTTTTTTTATAGTGGCTCTGTTATATTAGCCTTGAGGTTTTTAAGAAGATTCTCACAGAACTTACGAAAAAGAATGTTTTTTACATATTTCTGTTAGAATTTTCTGTATATTAGGCTGTGCTTTCGAACAATGAATTCCCTGTCGCAAGTTTAAGCGTTTAGCAAGGAGATAAACATGCTGATTCTGACCCGTCGTGTCGGAGAAACATTAATGATTGGGGATCAAGTCAGTGTTACTGTGCTTGGCGTAAAAGGCAATCAGGTGCGTATTGGTGTAAATGCTCCAAAAGAAGTTTCTGTGCATCGTGAGGAAATTTACCAACGTATCCAACATGAACGTGCCATGCATGAGCATCTGCAACATCTTGATCAAGATTATCAACATTCTTATGAAGAAGATAATAACGAGTTCCCTCGTCATAATAACTTCAACCGTTAATGTGCAGAATTCTTTTCTGAACAATTAAAGCGACTATAAATAGTCGCTTTAATTGTTTATAGACCTAGTGCTTTTTTAACCGGTCCATAACTGCGGCGGTGTTCATCAATCACACCATGGGCCGCGATCGCTTCAAAATGAGCCTTGGTTGGATATCCTTTATGTTTGGCAAAGCCATATTCAGGATATTGCTGATCAAGCACCTGCATCTGGCGATCACGTGTGACCTTTGCCAGAATACTTGCTGCACTGATCTCAGCATGACTCGCATCCCCCCCTACAATTGCTTCACATGCAATCGTAATTCCTTTTGGAATCTGATTACCGTCCACAATCACCTTTAAAGGCTGAGTATGCAAGTTTTCGACCGCACGACGCATTGCCAGAAAAGTTGCCTGTAAAATATTAAACTCATCAATTTCAGCATGGGTTGCTTCAGCAATTGACCATGCCAAAGCCTTTTCCTGAATCTCCAAGAATAATTTTTCGCGCTTCTTTTCTGTTAGCTTTTTAGAATCATTTAAACCTTCAATCGGATTATCTGGATCTAAAATGACGGCAGCGGCAACGACAGAACCAACAAGTGGCCCACGTCCCGCTTCATCTACACCCGCAATTGTCATACTACTTCTCTCAAAATAGGCTGATGACTCAGCCTGATCTTATTAACCTGCTTTTTTAAACGTTTCCGCCACACATGCATTTACAGTTTGTGAAACCACTTGAGTCACAATTGTTGCACGAGCAGTAGGATCAATTGCAGCTGTCGCTAATTCAACTGCTGTTACGCTGTTTGGCGCTTTTTCGCTAACACAACCACAAACTTCAGTCTGGATATTTTCACGTTGTTCAGCAGTCATTACGCGTGTTGCTGTTTTCCATGCTGGTAAAGTATTAATCTCATTAATACATTTTGCATTTACCGCAACTTTTAATGCCGCCATACCCAATTGTTGAGAAGTCGCGCCAGCCGAGTTGCTGCCATCTGGTGTTACACATCCTGTTAGGGCTAAAACAACAGGGGCAACAATAAGTACCAACTTTTTCATGATTTCTTACCTGTATCTAAATTTTTGGCAGGCGTATTGTGCCTAAACAGCAAGTTTTATGATATGACTCAACGCAATCTTTACATAATATAACAATTATAACTTAACAATATCTTGATGACCGTTCTAAGCATAAAACGCTCCGTTACATTTCCATTGTATGAGAAAGAACCAAGCCTAATTAAAATTAAAAAAATCCCATCTATAACAATGCCAGGATGTTGCAATGCCAACCTCAGCACAATACTACACGCGTACGGCACAAGTTATTCATTGGCTCATGGCTGCAATTTTTATCACTGCCTGGTTGATTGGCTTTTACAGTGGTAACTTTCTTAGCTATGACGTTGATGGTAGCTTTAAAGGAAATGTCATCACACTTCATAAGAATATTGCCACGACTATTATTTTCTTAGTGATAATCCGAATTTTTTGGCGCTACACCCACCCTGTTCCGCAACTGCCAGATACCATGTCACCGATGATGAAAACATTGGCTCATGTCGGACATTTTTTCCTGTATCTAATGTTATTAGCTTTACCGATAACAGGCTGTTTATTTAGCTGGAGTGCCGGGCATCCTGCACCCGTTTTATATTTATTCGAAATTCCACGTTTAGTTCAAGATAATCCTGACCTACTGGCGATTGTTAAACCATTGCACATTTATCTTTCTTGGTTTGCAGGTTTACTGGTTGCGGGACATATCTTGGCTGCGATTAAACATCATGTTGTTGATAAAGATAATGTCTTACTCAGCATGTTACGCCAGCCAAAAAAGTAGAATATTCAGATATAAAAAAACCGCTTTACGCGGTTTTTTTATTTTTTAAAGCTTATTCACTTCAGTAATCCACTTTTGCTTTTCTTCGTCAGAAATAAATGAAGCCTCAAAAGAGTTAATCGCAAGTTGCTTTAATTCTTCATTGCTCAGATCCAGCGCCTGCTGAATGGCAACAAAGTTATCATTCATATAGCCACCGAAGTATGAAGGATCATCTGAGTTCACCGTCACATGAACACCTTTCTGCAACAAACGGCGAATATTATGCTCACCCATGTCTTTTACGACACAAAGCTTTAAATTACTCAAAGGACAAACCGTCAAAGGCATCTTTTCTGCAATCAGACGCGCCATCAGACGCTCATCTTCTTCCGAACGCACACCATGGTCAATACGATTGACTTTAAGCAAATCCAGCGCTTCCCAGATGTATTCTGGTGGGCCTTCTTCACCTGCATGTGCAACGATTAAGAAACCTGCTTCACGAGCTTTAGCAAATACACGCTCAAATTTCGAAGGAGGATGCCCCACTTCACTTGAGTCTAGACCAATCGCAATAATGTCATCTTTGAAAGGCAATGCCTGTTCAAGCGTTTCAAACGCTTTTTCTTCGCTCAAATGGCGCAGAAAGCACATGATCAATTGAGAGCTAATACCCAACTTCTCTTTTGCATCTTTACAGGCACGTTTAAGACCAGCCAATACCGTTGCAAACGCTACCCCACGCTCTGTATGCGTTTGCGGATCAAAGAACATTTCGGTATGAACAACACGATCTTCAGCACATTTTTCAAAATATGCCCAAGCAAGGTCATAAAAATCCTGCTCATGCACAAGTACATTCGCGCCTGCATAATAAATATCTAGAAAAGATTGAAGATTATGAAAGTTGTACGCCTGCTTCACTTCTTCAACAGATTGATAAGGAATCTGAATCTGATTACGCTGTGCAATAGCAAACATCAGTTCCGGTTCAAAAGTCCCTTCAATATGCACATGCAATTCGGCTTTGGGTAAAGCGCGAATCAGCTCGATTTGATTCATATTAACTCCACGTCTAAAGAAAAAAGGGTGTTACCAAATGGACACCCTTTTCGGGTTCTTTGCCTAAACAACCATTCAAGCAAAGAATTATTTAAAAATAATAAATCTTGGATTAACCGCCAAATGCAGCGAACTTAAATACCCACAGAGCGGCAATGATCCAGACCATATACGGTACAGTTTTCGCCTTACCTGTGAATAATTTAACCAGCGCATAGCTGATAAAGCCCATTGCAATACCATCAGCAATTGAATACGCAAATGGCATAAATACAATCGTTAAAAATGCAGGAACGGCTTCAGTAATATCATCCCAGTCGATATTGGTGATCCCTTGGATCATCAACACACCAATGAACAATAATGCAGGTGCAGTTGCAAAACCTGGTACAGATTGAGCCAATGGCGCCAAGAATAAGCAGCCCACAAATAAGAATGCCACAACAACAGCCGTCAAACCTGTACGACCACCCGCTGCCACACCTGATGCAGATTCAATATAAGGTGTTGTTGATGATGTACCTAAAGCAGCACCAGCAACGATCGCAGTTGAGTCAGCAAATAATGCTTTTTTCAAACGCGGCAATTTACCATCTTGCAAGAGGCCCGCACGGTGCGAAACACCAACCAACGTCCCTGTACTATCAAATAAATCGACAATAAAGAAAACAAAAATCACGCCTACCATACTGGCTGTAAACAGACCTTCAAAGTCCATTTGCATAAATGTCGGTGCAATCGAAGGAATCTCGCCTACCACACCCTTAAATTCATTTAAGCCCAGCAATGTTGCAATGGCAGTCACAGCCAAGATACTGATAATGATTGCGCCACGCACTTTGAATTGATGTAACAATACGATCAACAGGAAGCCAAATAATGCAAGCAATACCGTCGGCTGTTTAATATCCCCCAGCCCAACTAAAGTTGCCTGATTTGCAACAATAATGCCTGAGTTCTTTAAAGCAACCAAAGCCAGAAACAAACCAATACCACCACCAATGGCAAATTTAAGTGACATTGGAATCGCATTGACAATTGCTTCACGGATTTTGAAGAAGCTGATTGCAAGGAAAATAATCCCTGAAACAAAAACAGCAGCCAAAGCAGTTTGCCAAGGCACACCCATGCCTAAGCAGACAGAATAGGTAAAATAAGCATTTAAGCCCATACCAGGTGCTAATGCGATTGGATAGTTCGCAATAATCCCCATGACTAAACAGCCGATTGCAGCAGCCAGACAGGTCGCAACAAACACCGCTCCGTGATCCATTCCTGTTTCAGAAAGAATGAGCGGATTTACAATAATGATGTAACACATGGTTAAGAATGTGGTTACACCTGCCAAAACTTCTGTTCTAAAGTTAGTTTTGTTATCGCTTAATTTAAATAAGCGTTCTAACAAACCAGCTGAAGCATTAGGCGTTGTCATAACATAGCACCTGTTAAAATCTAAGATCGTAGGACGTGAAATCTATACTCTTGTGCGACAATCTTTTTTGAATTTGCACAAAAGAGTACTCGAAGCTAGAAAGCAATCTATATGCCAGCTTGGTACTTGTTACATAGACAACATGTATAAATTTAATTTCGCTATCAAAACGTAAAAAGCCGCATATCTTGATGCAGCTTTTTATTTAGTGGTAAATATTTTAACAGATTCTATTTAAAACTTGCGCATCGCAAAGTAAAAAAAGACCACTTAATCGACAATCTCAAGTAAACAATTGAGTCATCTACCCTGTGTGAAGCGGTAGACTTCTAATTACTGCGTTTATACGAGGATAAATGGCTACGAGGGTCTTGCTGAATATTATCAAGGCTATGTTCTGCATCTTGGACAATTTTCATGAGCTCTTGGCGCTTTTTCATCTGCGCGTCGGTATAGGCCACATAACCTAAAACGACGATGGCAAAACTCACAAGCAAAGTCAGTGTAATCTTCATTATTATTATCTCTATTTTAATGTTTTCTTTAATACTAGCAAAAAAGTATTAAACAGAGTAAAAATAAGCATAATAAAACCAAAAATGAGAACTACATCACAATTATACAGTTATTCTTAAGATTTTATTGCTTATTTTTCATACAATCAAATATTAGAATATTACCGTATTTTAAGCAATGGCATTTTATATAATTCAATAAGATAGATATAAAGTACATCTTTATTTTTTAGATTGTTTTAGTGCTCCCCAATAAAAAAGCACCCCTGCTGATACAGAGATGCTTAAAAGAAAAATGAACTAAATTATTTAGAACTGGTAATTTAAACGCACCAAGAAGTTGCGTGGAGTGCCCGGCATTGTATTTGATCTCCAATAAACTTTATCAGTGAGGTTACTTACAGCTAATGTAGCTCCCCAATGCTCACCTTTATAGCCCAAAGCAGCATCTAAACGTGTCCACCCGTCAAGCTTAGTATCTGGAGCATTTGATAAATTAGTATAGAAAGAGCCATTGTAAGTCGCACCAACTTCAGTATAGATATTCTCTACTGGTAAATACCGAACAAATAGATTACCAGTATTCTTTGCTACGTTTGCTAGATAGTGACCAGCACTAGCAGATTTTGGATCTTTATCATCTTTTACTTTTGCATCTGTATATCCATATCCACCACGAATAAATACATTATCAAGCACTCGCCCTATAAAGCTAAATTCAGCTCCTTTTGACTGATGCTCACCACCCACTACATAATCAAAAGGACGATTATCAGGATCAGGACGATAACGAATATTTTTCTTACGGATATCGAACACAGAAAATTGAGTATTTAAGCGATCATTGAACCAATCACTTTTGACCCCAATCTCGTATTGTTCATTATATTGCGGCTCTGCATTCACAGTTCTCAAATCAACAGTACCATTCGTAAATGGTGAAACCCCAGCACTGCCGCCAAATGGTGCAAAGCTTTTACTATAAGAAGTATAAAAACTCTGATTATCAACTGGCTGCCAAACAAAGCCAACATTCGGGCTAAAAGTTTCAGCATTCATTGTGACTGACTGCCCGTATGTTTTAGAATCAATTAATGTATCGCGAGTTTTTACCTCATATTGATCATATCGTGCACCCAACATCATCTTTATGGTCGGTGTTAATGAGATAAGATCCTGTACAAAAAATGCCAAACTATCATTATTTTGATGCGTATAAGATGTTGCATTTGGTCGACCATTATTACGATCAAAAGAAGTCTGATAATCTTTCACGTTATATGGATTAATTAATTGATAATATAATCCAGCCTTATCACCGCTTGAATAATTACCTAATTTAGGTTCACGATCCTCATGCGACCAATCCGCACCCACCATGATCTGATGTTCTAATTTGCCTGTATTAAACTTACCCGTAATATCAAATGTATTTGTCGTAGTCTTATTCATGGTTTCTTGCCAAGCATAAGATTGCTTGATATAGCCAGTTTTGCATCCTTTCGTATCATCAGTACAATAACTTCCACCAAAGAAATTATCGAAATCTTGATTAGCTTGTCGATAGCTCAATGCCCAATGAAATTTCCAATCTGGTGCAAATTCATATTTGAGATCTGTACGTACCGTTTGTAATTCATCAACAATAAAATCTGATGATGTTGCAAAACCTGTTTCTCTTAAAATATTTTCAGGAAAACGATTTAATACGGAAAAAGATGGACCACGGTCAGGAATACGATCTAATTTGTCATAGGTATATTCTGTAGTCCACAACAGCTTCTCATCATCACTACGATAGGTCACACTTGGTGAGAACATCGATTGTTTTGTGCCAATACCTGAACGAAAACTATTGGTATCAGATTTTTCACCAACCAAACGTACCGCCCAATTATCATTCACAATCTGATTGATATCTAAGGTTCCACCAATGTTGTCATAAGAACCTCCATAGATACCCACAGAACTTTTAGAGTCAAAATTGGCAAACTTGGTCACCATATTCACAACTCCACCACCTGCGCCGCGTCCATAAAGTACAGATGCAGGGCCTTTTAAAATCTCAATACGCTCAACGTTTGCAGTACTACGGCGTACTTGGCCGCCTTCACGTACGCCATTACGGTAAATATCACTAGTATCAGCACTAAAACCACGAATCATAATACCATCGCCACGTGTATCATAAGTTGTAGTTACCCCTGGTGTGCCTTGTAACATGACACTGAGATCATTTGCACCATAGATTTTATATTTTTGCACATCAATGGTATCAATCGTTTGTGGTATATCTTTTTTCTTAAGACCATTACGGGTCACACTTGCCTGCTCATAATCAATATAACTTTTGATCGGATCAAGCTCGCTCATCGCTTCAATTTTAATCGTTGGCATGACTGCCGTCGGCGCGCTCTGTTCATTTGCAATTGCATGATGAGCTTGCAACATCATCATGGTTAACAAGCTAAACTTAAATATCGGTTTAATGCTCACACCCAAGTCTAAAGGCTTCATAAAATTTCCAAAAAAATTCAGACAAAAAATTAAAAAAAACTTAAAAATAAACAAACGCTACAATTTTAATAAAAATCATTCTCATTTTCACTATATTTTCTACCATTTTTCATCTTTTGGTCGGTTTATTAAACATTCAGACTGTTTGACATTGCTTATTACCCTCATATCAATAAAGAATACGCTTTGCCAGCATCCAAAGATTGATGAATTGATGATCTTTTCAATGGATTTTCATCTATTAAAGCAATGTAAACCGCGTCACCTTCAGCAAATTCTCATAACATAGGTGGTAAAATAAGTCAGTTCAGCCATCAACAGACTATTTATAAAAAATGAGAAAAGAACTTAGAGCCAAAATCATTCAAGTGTGCGACGAAAAAATTGCTAAAAAAGGTAGTCAGGTCGGGCTTTCTTTTTATGCGTTCTTTGCCAATAAAAATGATGATCCTGAACGTCTTATGGAAGCTGCCCAATGGTGGATTATGGAACATCGACTTGATCATTTTGAGAAAGCCACAAAAATTAAAGCGCTGATCTTGAGTCAATCTACTCAAGAAAATACGTAATTAAGTACGATTGCTGCTCTTCCTTTGAGTCACATAAGCTATTTATTCTTATAGTTTTTATTTAATCTTTTAGCTAAGTGATACAGCCTGAGCTATTGCTTAGCTAATTTATAATTTCACATTAAATCTCTGCTCACCCTGCCTTTAAGCCAATTCATTTCTACCATTAAACAACATAGTATAAAGGTTTAAAATACATCTTCACCGTGTGTTATGACTTCAAGAAAAACCAGTGATGCTGGTATATTTTTATGGATGGTCTATCAAACCATGCAAAAGATGGATCTGGATGCAGCAGCCATTTTTGCCAGTGTTCATTTACCCGATCAGCCACCTGATAAATTTGTTCGTCGTGATAACTCTACTCAGCAACGTTTCTGGAAAGCCGCTGAAGATATTAGCCATGATGGTGATATTGGCTTGCATGTCGGTGCGAATGTCCCACCTTTTCGCGGGCAAGTTATTGAATATCTTTTTTTGAGCAGTCCAACATTTGGTGAAGGTCTACAACGTACCATCCGTTATCAAGCCTTACTTACCGATGCAATGTCATTTGAACTCGACATCATCAACCAACATACGGTTAAGATTTCAGGTCTAAATCATCCTGTACGACATTATCTGGAATGTGCAATCGGCATTTTGCTCAATTTCTTTAAATACATCACTGATGAAACATTTAACCCTCTTGAAATTGGCTTACCCTATTCAGATGGCGGCGAACATGAGGAATACCAGAAAATATGGGGATGTCCAGTCAAACTTGGACAGGAAAATGGCCATATTTGCTTTGATGCAGCCCATTTAAAAACACCTTCACCTGCGTATGAACCTGAACTTTTAAAAGTCCATGAACATCATGCAGCTTCACAGCTTGAGCTATTAAACAAACACCAGCTCATCAATGAAATCGAAAGAATCTTGGCCAGTGGCTTATTGGAATCTGGAGAATTTGATCAAAACATCGTTGCCCAATATTTAGGACGTAGTGCCCGTAGTTTGAGAGCAGATTTACAACTTCTCAATACTACTTATGAAAAAGTCATTGCCCAATATCGTGAACGTCTTGCACGGCGGTTACTTTCCCATACCCAAGAAAGCATCGATCAGATTGTTTATCTCACTGGCTTTTCAGAACCCTCCGCGTTTTCAAGAGCATTTAAACGGTGGACTGGAGAAACACCAACTGCATACCGACAACGTAAACAGATTTAATTTGATTGGATAGGCAGATTAAAACTGTCAGATGGGTCAAAATAATTCATCTTACTTTTCTTAAAATCCGATCTATGTTTTATGAGGTAATCCAATATGATCGGTTTTCCAGTAGGTATTTTTGTCGCAAATGGTCTGGAATGGTATTTCCATAAAGTCTGGCTACATGAGTTCCCCAGTAAAAATAGAAATAGCCCATTCTTTACGCATATCGCCCATCACAAACGCGCTCGCTTAAATGGCTTTCATGACGAAGGCTATGCAGATTCCATGTTTAAAAATGCTGAAATGTACAATGAAAAATCAGCATTAATTGGCTTGGCTGCCGCATCCACGATTTTTCTACCAGTTGCCCCTTTCTTTACCGCGGGCTTGTACTATGGCATTTGGAATTATTGGAAAACTCATGCCAAATCACACCTAGATCCCGAATACGCTAAAAAGCGGATTCCTTGGCATTACGACCATCACATGACCAGCAATCAAAATGCCAACTGGTGTGTGACCCGTCCATGGTTCGACTATATTATGGGAACACGCGTCATGACGGATGCATCTAATACAGAAACCAATCCTTTAGCGATGAATATGCCAAAGTGGCTAGAAAAAAGAGTGAATCAAATGGCGCGACGTCTTTTACCAAAAGCGTATGCCAAGATTGATGCCAATACCAACATTGATCAACAGAATTTGAAACACGGCGTTGAGGTGGCGTTATAAATATCCTATTTCTCCCTATCCAGCCTAATCATATTGATTGGGCTTTTATCACAAATATTATTTAAAACACTTTGAAAGGACATCATTAATAGATATTATTCTTCTCTAAAATAATCCATGTAGAAAACAAAAAAATGTTAAAGATTAAACCATGTATTACCATTTTAACTACAGCAATGATAATTTCAGCTTGTGGGGGTGGAGATAATCATAAAACGATGGAAGAAACACCTACTGTCTTAACACCCTTTACTACCGAGTTTCAAAGTACTTTAAGCCTGCAAAAGGATGCAGACCCGACCTTTCAGATTTCAAACAGAAGTAGTAACCAGAATGATGAGGTGAATGCGTATTCAGTTACGCATCATTTTGACAGTGGAAATAGCTCTATTATTTTCAGCTACAATCTTGATAAAAATGATATAAAACAAACACTCCATGTTAATTATGACCCAATTCTAAAAAAAGTACTGGATGTTTCTATTGGTGAAAGTTATTTAAAAACAGATATTTTCAGCTTATCAAAGGAAAATATTTTTTCATGTTCAAGCGCTATCCTATTTGAAGCATGCAAGGGTATTGAGCTAAGTTTTGATGAAAAGACAGGTTTTAGCAAAATTAATTTTGATAATACAAAACTCTCAAACTTACCAACTGTTAGTCTGTCACCCACAGACAATCCAGATAATCAGGTTCCTACTGAAAAAAGCTACATAACATTGAATGGGCAACTTGTTGGTTCTTTATCTACAGCGCCACAGACTTTTAACAATATCAGAAAAACCAGTCAATCTAATCTAATTTCCAATCAACAGCCAGTCTCACTAATGGGAGCTGTTTATGATCCAAAAACTAAAACTATCCTATTCGGCACTCATGCAAATAATGGCATAGACAGCAGTTTAAAATTAGCCCAGTTTAGCACTGCTATAGAAAACAACCTGATTCAAAGCTCGCTCTTATCAACTGAAACATCATTTTATATTTCTGGCATGTGTAGTGCTATGACAATGACATTCCCGATTGAAGATATAACAACACTTCAATCGAATAAAAGTGCAAATAATATCTCTTTAACATTTAATCAAGCGATGTATAAGGATAAACAAGATGTACCGCCATTGTTTCCTAATTTTCCGATTCAGCCAGAATGTGCTAAGGCACAGCTACAACTCGATGGTTCAGTAACGGTCAATATACCGAGTACACAACTTCAAATTTCACCCATTCTTAAAAACGAAAGTAGCTTCTCTTTAGTTCAGCCTGCACTCTATTTTGATGTCATCAACCACGATAGACAGCAACTTGGAAATAATTCACTACAAATCAAGATTCGCAATAATCGAATTGAGAAAATAGATTTCAAAGACACCCGAATAGGTCAAAACCCTACAACAGGCTTATTGGTAGATTATTTTGAATACCAATATCATTGCGGTTATACCCAAGCGTGTGCAGGACTTAGTTACGACATTGAGAAAAACAAAATCAGTTTTAAAAATACAACGCTGACCTCTAAAAGTAATCCTGCAAATGAAGTCAATAATAGTATTACCTTAAATGGCATATTTGATTTTGCAGGCCGATAATCAAAACCAATAAAATGAGTCTAAAACCGAGCGCAGAAAGCTCGGTTTTTTTATAATTAGAAAATTAATGCGAACTGGATTTCGACAATAGATTCAGGATCAGTACACCACTTATAATCAATGCAATTCCAACAATCCCCCAAACATCTAGTTTTTGATCAAACACAAACCAAGCAACTGTTGTGATCAAGACAATCCCGACACCAGACCAGATTGCATACGCAATTCCGACTGGAATCGTTTTAAGTGTCAAAGAGAGACAGTAAAATGCAATCACATAGCCAAGTACAACCACAATAGAAGCGAGCGGCTTGGTAAAACCCTCACTACTTTTCAACGCTGAAGTCGCAATCACTTCTGCAATAATCGCGATAAACAAAATTATCCAGTTTTTCATTTAACCGCACCTCAGCAAATCTATATTTATGATGATAGGAATAAAATATTCAGAGAAAAAAACACCCTTATGAAAAGGGTGTTTTTTAATGTTTATTTGAATGTGTCGAATGAAAGCTTAAGCTGACTTCTTCGCCATGTTGTTTTTACGGATGGTAATCATCAGTAACTGCACAGCAGCTGGTGTAACACCAGGAATACGGCTTGCTTGTGCCAAGGTTTCTGGACGAACTGTTTTCAACTTCAAAGTAATTTCACGTGATAAACCTGAAATACCATCATATTCAAAATCAGCTGGAATTTTGGTTTCTTCAAGACGCTTCAATTGCGCAACATCTTCATGCTGGCGATTGATATAGCCTTCATATTTCACCGCAATTTCAATTTGCTCGCCGACTTGTTGTGAAACTTCTGAACCTGTTAATTCCGCGATTTGGCAGAAGTTAATATTTGGACGTTTAAGCAAATCAACCGCACTACATTCTTTACTAAGATCAGCACCCGTCATTTCAACGAATTTTTTACCCATTGGGTTATTTGGTGCTGCCCATAAATGTTGTAAACGAGAGGTTTCGCGCTCAACTGCTTCCATTTTTTCACTATAAGCCGCCCAACGTTCATCATCAACCAGACCAAGTTCACGGCCAATCGTGGTTAAACGTTGATCCGCATTATCTTCACGCAACATCAAACGATATTCCGCACGTGAAGTAAACATACGGTACGGCTCTTTGGTACCTAAGGTAATCAGGTCATCAACCAACACGCCCATATAAGCCTGATCGCGTTTTGGCGTCCACTCTTCTTGTTCCCAAGCACGGCGTGCAGCATTTAAGCCCGCCAATAAACCTTGCGCACCGGCTTCTTCATAACCTGTAGTACCGTTAATTTGGCCAGCAAAATACAGGTTTTGAATCGCTTTGGTTTCAAGTGTGAACTTCAAAGCCTGTGGATTGAAATAATCATATTCAATTGCATAACCCGGACGAAGGATATGCGCATTTTCCATACCACGGATCGAACGAACTAAATTGAATTGCACATCAAATGGCAATGAAGTCGAAATACCATTTGGATAAAGCTCATGAGTATCTAAGCCTTCTGGCTCAAGGAATACCTGATGTGAGTCCTTATCAGCAAAACGATGAATTTTATCTTCAATCGATGGGCAATAACGTGGGCCAACACCTTCAATCACACCCGTATACATTGGTGAACGGTCTAAACCACCACGAATAATTTCGTGGGTTTTTTCACTGGTATGCGTGATATAGCAATTAACTTGCTCAGGATGCATTGACGCATCACCCATAAATGACATGACAGGAGATGGGAAATCACCCGGTTGTGGCGTCATCACAGAGAAATCAACTGAGCGTGCATCAATACGTGGTGGTGTACCTGTTTTTAAACGCCCAACAGGAAGTTTAAGTTCACGTAGACGATGAGCTAGTGCAATTGAGGGTGGATCCCCTGCACGACCGCCACTTGAGTTTTGTAAGCCAACGTGGATCACACCACCAAGGAAAGTCCCTGTTGTTAGTACCACAGTTTTGGCATCGAAACGGATACCCATCTGGGTAACAACACCTTTAACCGCATCGCCTTCAACAATTAAGTCATCTGCTGCTTGCTGGAAGATATCCAGATTGGCCTGATTTTCTAGCGTATCGCGAATTGCAGCTTTATAACGTACGCGATCTGCCTGTGCACGTGTCGCGCGAACGGCAGCGCCTTTACGCGAATTGAGAATACGGAATTGAATACCACCTTTATCTGCCGCAAGTGCCATTGCACCGCCAAGTGCATCAATCTCACGGACCAAATGTGATTTACCAATACCACCAATTGCTGGGTTACAGCTCATCTGTCCCAAAGTTTCAATATTATGCGTCAACAATAATGTTTGTCTTCCCATACGTGCCGCAGCGAGCGCCGCTTCCGTACCAGCGTGACCGCCACCAATTACGATAACGTCGTAAACTTTAGGATAGTGCATAGTGGTAAATATGTATTCAAAAAATGACAGAGTATTATACAGGAGTTTTGCATCAAATTGGCAAAAACCATCAATATTCTTCTGGATTCTAAGCCTAAGATATGTCGACAAAACATACAAAAAGAAACGTTCTGTTGCATTTTCATCTTATACTTAACAGAGCTGCCTAAACTATTAACTCGAACACCACTGTTTTATTTGATGAATTTCTTATCCTAAAAAGTGCATAACAAATACTTTAGGAAAATGATATGAACACAAAGCTTTTATTTTCATCTCTTATTTGTAGCCTATGTTTTAGCGTAGCTGCACATGCGGCAGATACCAAAGCTACCCAAGATCAACAAGCCAAAAAGTACCAACAGGTTTGTAAAGGCAAAAAACAAGGTGATCCAGTTTCATTTGCGTATAAAGGCGTTGTTTTCAATGGTTCATGTGAACCAAATGAAGCCGGTAAACTCGTATTCCAACCGCCAATGCCAGCTTCTAACGCTGCTGTAGACACACAAAGTCGTCTCTCTGAAACTCAGTCAGCTCCACGTCCAGTGAGCAGCGCCCCAATGGAAGCTGCGCCTGCTATGGAGGCACCTGCAGCGACTCCTGCACCACCAGTTGCTCCAGATGTTGAACAGACTGCGCCATAATTGCAGCACAAATAAAGAAGGTCTTGATGGCCTTCTTTTTTTATCGATTAAATCTAAAAACAATGTTCTAAAGCACACTGACTTAAATATTTGTCCTTAAAATTGTAATCTGTCTATTTTATAATCCCTTTAATAAGTTTTAATCTATTACAATACGCACAAATACATTTATTTAGGTTTTCCTGTGAACTGGCTACAAATTCATATTACTGTTGATCAAAATCAAGTTGAACTTACCGAAACATTGCTCCTTTCATTGGGTGCGGTGAGTGTTACTTTAGATGATGCAGAAGATCAAGCCCTGCTTGAGCCATTACCAGGCGAAACTCCACTTTGGAATAAAGTCATCGTTACGGGTATTTACCAACAAGAAGAAGATGACCCAATTGATGTAGATGCTTTGGAAACTTTCCTTAAAGCACAACTTCCTGATGTTCCAATGCGCCATGAATACCTTGAAAATCAGGTGTGGGAACGCGCATGGATGGATTATTACGAACCAATTCAAATTAGTGAAAAATTCTGGATCGTCCCTGAATGGTTAGAACCACCTGAAGCAGATGCAACCAATATTAAACTTGATCCAGGTCTAGCGTTCGGTACAGGCAATCATGCTAGCACATTCTTATGTTTACAGTGGTTAGGTAAAACTGATGTAAAAGATAAAGTTGTGATCGACTATGGTTGTGGTTCTGGCATTTTAGGCGTTGCTGCCCTTTTATTAGGCGCTAAAAAAGTTTATGCAACGGATATCGACCCGCAAGCTGTACTGGCAACAAAACAAAATGCCGAGTTAAATGGTGTGCTTGACCGCCTTTATGTCGGTTTGCCTGAAGAGTTTGATCAGGAATTCAAACCTCAACAGGCTGACATTCTGGTTGCCAATATTCTTGCAGCTCCACTCATGGCACTTGCGCCTGAATTCTCAACTTTATTAAAAAATGAGGGAGAGTTCGCACTAGCAGGTGTAATTGAAGAGCAAGTTGCTGATGTTTCTAGCGTTTACGCTGAGTTTTTTGATATATTAGAAATCGAAAAGCGTGAAGAAAACTGGTGCCGCATTTCAGGAAAACGAAAAACAATTTGAGAATTTTATAACTTATGAGTGAAAAACAAACCCGCTGCCCTAAATGTTCAACTGTGTACAAAGTGACCCTTTCACAACTCAGTGTTGCACAGGGTATGGTTTGTTGCCCAAAATGCGTCATTAACTTTAATGCATTAACCAATTTGCTCGAAACAGACAGTGATGCGACACCAACACCCGTTAATCGCTCACTGTTTTCATCAATCCAGCCAGATAGCTCATTTGCAGAAAAGCAGATGCAGATCTTAAGGATCTTCGATCAGAAAATTGAAAACTCAAATATTGATCTACTCACTTATTTAAATAACCTGAATTACTTTAATACCGAACCCGTCACTGCCCTGCCTAACCTGAATCTTTCAGAAGATGCACTTTCAATGGATCAGGAAAATAATGACAAACAACATGGCTGGTTATATTACACCCTTTGGGGTATTGGAAATATTGCACTGATTCTGGTGTTTGCTTTTCAGATTTTATGGTTTAACCCAAAACTCATGCATGAAAGCCCAGCATTAAACCAGATGTTTAATTATGTCTGTGGTCTTCTAAGCTGCAAAGTCGCCAATGAACAATATCAGTCTCTTAGTTTTGAGAAAGTAAAACTGAAACGGGTTGAGCATAACGCCACAGGTTTTTCTGGCGTATTGCTTAACCAAGATGCAAATAGTATTGTGCTTCCCCCAATTAAAGTGGTACTTAAACAAAATGGTGAAGAAATTTCTTATACCGTTTTGAAACCACAAGACTATTTAGTCGACAGTTTAAAGACCATTCAGCGCATTCCATCAAATAGCCCTTTTCGCTTCGAATTTACCATTCCGAAAAGCAAAAATAGCTTCAATGACTATAGTTTAGAATTTGTACAGCCCTAAAAGCTCAAAAAAGTGACAAAAAAACAAAAAAAAGTGCAGTTAATTTGCTCACTTTTTCGCTGACAGTGGTATGATACGCGCCACGAATGCTTTGACCCACTTACTCCTCGTAATCTACAGACAATAAAATCGTTAAACGAACTGTGCTTTTACCTAATAAGCGCATTGTTGGTTTTTTTGTTTTTGAAAGTAGGCGGTAACAAATATTTAACTATTGTTACGCTTATTTTTTACACAACTCGAGGATTTGTGGCAAGCTAATAGTCCTTTTGTTTTAGAGTCACTGTTTTAGGATCTAAAACGGGGCTCAGTAATTTAGACCACATTTATATCACTTTACCCAAGTGATATTTTGATTTTTCGGATTAACACGCATGAATAGCAAATCTCCTATTTTTACGGCTCAATCTGATGTCGCTCTTCGCATCCATGTAGATCGCGCAGTTCGTCATTATTTTGCACAATTGCAAGGTGAGCAACCATCTCAAGTTTATGACATGGTTTTAGCAGAAATGGAGAAACCTCTTTTATCTGTGGTCTTAGAATATACTCGTGGCAACCAAACGCGTGCTGCTGAGATTTTAGGCCTTAACCGCGGAACTTTACGCAAAAAGTTAAAAGCTCACGGTTTAATGAGTGAATAATTGATAAAATGCTCACGTTCTCGTGGGCATTTTTTTTGCCTTTGTTTTAATCTGTAGACTTCAAACTGTTGACTAAAATCATGACTATCAAACGTGCTTTAATCTCTGTATCTGATAAAACCGGAATCGTTGAGTTCGCTCAAAATCTTGTAGCTCTAGGGGTAGAAATTTTATCTACGGGCGGTACATATAAGTTGCTTAAAGACAACAATATTGCCGTAGTAGAAGTTTCTGAACATACAGGTTTTCCTGAAATGATGGATGGTCGTGTTAAAACATTACATCCAAAGATTCATGGAGGCATCCTGGCTCGTCGTGGTCTGGACGAAGCTGTGATGCAAGAACACAACATTGATCCGATTGATCTGGTGATTGTTAACCTTTATCCATTTGCTGCAACTGTGGCTAAACCGAACTGCTCGCTTGCAGATGCAATCGAAAATATCGACATCGGTGGTCCGACTATGGTTCGTGCTGCAGCGAAAAACCACGCTTCAGTGGGAATTATCGTTAATGCAGCTGACTACAACACAGTTGTTGCCGAGCTAAAAGCAAATGGTACGCTTTCTTATGAAACGCGTTTCGACTTAGCAGTAAAAGCATTTGAACATACAGCACAATACGATGGCATGATTGCGTCTTATTTAGGTGCACGTGTGGGTAAAGCAGAAGGCGAAGCGGATCTCTTCCCTCGTACCTTCAATACGCAACTAAATAAAGCACAAGATTTACGTTATGGTGAAAACCCTCATCAAAACGCAGCATTCTATGTAGAAGAAAATGCGAAAGAAGCATCTGTTTCTACTGCGAAGCAATTACAAGGAAAAGAACTCTCTTATAACAATATTGCAGATACCGATGCAGCACTTGAATGTGTGAAATCATTTGCGAAGCCTGCGTGTGTCATCGTTAAACATGCAAACCCTTGTGGCGTTGCTGTTTCATTGGATGGTATCAAGGCAGCTTATGATCTTGCTTATGCAACCGATCCTGAATCAGCATTTGGTGGCATCATTGCATTCAACCGTGAATTAGACACCGCGACAGCACAAGCAATTGTTGATCGTCAATTTGTTGAAGTGATTATTGCGCCAAGCATTGCGGATGGCGTACTAGAAATCACAGGTGCGAAAAAGAATGTACGTGTGTTGGTGTGTGGTGAGCTTCCAGCAATTGACGCTCGTGCTGCACAACTTGACTATAAGCGTGTGAATGGCGGTTTATTGGTTCAAGATCAAGACTTGGGCATGATCACTAAAGATGACTTGAAAGTTGTGACTAAACGCGCTCCGACTGAACAGGAAATTGATGATCTTATTTTTGCATGGAAAGTTGCAAAATATGTGAAATCAAATGCGATCGTTTATGCAAAAAATCGTCAAACCATTGGTGTAGGCGCAGGTCAAATGAGCCGCGTAAACTCTGCACGTATTGCTGCGATTAAAGCTGAACATGCAGGTTTAGTGGTTGAAGGTGCAGTTATGGCATCTGATGCATTCTTCCCATTCCGTGATGGTATTGATAATGCTGCCAAAGCTGGCATTAAATGCATTATCCAGCCAGGCGGTTCAATGCGTGACGAAGAAACAATTGCAGCAGCAGATGAAGCTGGTATTGCAATGGTGTTCACGGGTATGCGTCACTTCCGTCACTAATCCTACTTTAAAGTTTCCATCTTATTTACCTCCCTCTAAATCTCCCTCCTAAAAGGAGGGAGACTACACCAATATCAATATGGGTTCCCTCTCCTCTTAGGAGATGAGGAACGATTGTAGTTCCGCAAGGGAGAGGTTAAGGGGGACTTTTTTATTCTGAACAGGTATATTCTTAAATACGGAAAAAGGGAAATAACTTTATAATGAATATTTTAGTTTTGGGTAGCGGTGGCCGTGAACATGCACTTGCATGGAAAATCGCACAAGATGCAAAAGTCACTAAAGTCTTTGTTGCACCAGGTAATGCAGGTACTGCAACTGAAGACAAATGTGAAAATGTTGAACTCGATATTTTAGACAATCCAGCCATTATTGCTTTTGCCAAAGAAAATGATGTTGCATTAGTCATTGTTGGCCCTGAAGCGCCTTTAGTGAATGGTGTCGTGGATGCAGCACGCGAAGCTGGCTTAAAAATTTGGGGACCAACCCAATATGCAGCTCAGCTAGAAGGTTCTAAAGCATTTGCAAAACACTTCTTAAAGCGCCATAACATTCCAACCGCTTTTTATGATGTCTTTACTGAAGTTGATGCGGCTAAAGCATATGTTGAGCAAAATGGCGCACCTATCGTTATCAAGGCCGATGGTCTTGCTGCGGGTAAAGGCGTGATCGTTGCCATGACCAATGAAGAAGCTTTTGCAGCAATCGACGATATGCTAGCAGGCAACAAATTTGGTGATGCTGGTTCACGCGTTGTGATTGAACAGTTCCTTGCAGGCGAAGAAGCAAGCTTCATTTGCATGATCGATGGCAACAATATTTTGCCAATGGCGACATCACAAGATCATAAACGTATTTTTGAAGGTGATGAAGGTCCAAACACAGGTGGTATGGGTGCTTACTCTCCTGCGCCTGTCGTCACTGCGGAAGTCTTTGAACGTGTCATGAATGAAGTGATGCGTCCAACCGTTGATGGTATGGCTGCGGACGGTCACGTTTATACAGGTTTCTTATACGCGGGCCTGATGATTGATGAACAAGGTCAACCACGTGTGATCGAATTCAACTGTCGTTTTGGTGACCCAGAAACTCAACCGATCATGATGCGCTTAAAATCATCTTTGGTTGATTTGGTTGAGGCTGGTATTGCAGGCAACTTGCCAACCGAAGCTGAATGGGATGAGCGCAAATCGATTGGTATCGTTCTTGCTGCTGGTGGTTACCCTGAAACGGTACGCAAAGGCGATGTAATTTCAGGTCTTGGTCAATCTCCAGAAGACACCAAAATCTTCCATGCGGGTACTGCAATGAGTGCTGATGGTCATGTGATTACTGCGGGTGGTCGCGTACTCTGCGTCACAGCCTTAGGTGATACCGTACTCGAAGCTCAAATCAATGCGCTAGAAGTTTGTGGCCAAGTCACTTTCACTGGCATGCAATACCGTAGCGATATTGGCTATCGCGCCATTGCCCGTGAAAAAGCCGAATAAGTAAATTATGCTTGAAAGCCTTCTTCGGAAGGCTTTTTTTATTCCTTAAATTGCATAATTCCCACTTCTATATTCATTATTTAAATATAAAATTCAGAAAAATATATATTTATGTTTTAATTCAATCTGCTACAGATATTTTTTGAAAAAACCATAAAACTATCATCAATTTATATTTACTTATGATGTAATTTCTCTCAAATAATCATAGCCTTATACTCACTAGGATAATCTACTGCACTGTCCCCTGCATTAAATTATTGGTATGATTGCCGAAATTTTAGATGTTGTTTTTATGTTAATTCAGTATTCTTTTTCATTCATTTCAAATGATTAGAATATTTTTCCTAACAAAACAAATTGCAGCTAAATCCAAATTTGATTAGAAAAAGATATGAATGCTTGATTTCCCACTGTATATATACTGAATGGGGACATGAATATTCATTTATTTTTCGCGTGTTGTGGAAAGGACTCTACTGAAAACCTCAAAAATAATTCACGTGATTGTTTGAGGATGATGCCAATTTACAACATACAAACCTATTGCAATCATTAATGCTCGAGAAAGGCTGATTTTCTCGACATTATTCCGATTAGGATTTATACATGAAAAAGCTGATTAGTCTTTTTTTAAGTGTATCGGTGTTATTACTTGCAGCTTGCAGTAAACAACCAGATACCGCATCTACCGAGCAAAAAGGTGATGCTGCTGCATTACAAACTGTTGTAATCGCTTCTACAGGTTCTGACGCTGATATCTGGCGTTATATTGCAACTTTACCTGAAACCAAAGCTGCTGGTCTCAAACTTGAAATTAAAAACTTCACTGATTACGTTGCCATGAATACTGCTGCAGCGAACAAAGAAGTTGATCTGAATGCATTCCAGTCTTACGCTTACCTTGTGGCATTTAATGCTGCCAATAAAGATAAGATTGCACCTGTTTCAACCACGTATTTAGAACCAATGGGTATCTACTCAAGCAAAGTCAAAAAAGTTGACGAATTTGCTGAAGGTGCAACGATTGCGATTCCAAATGACGGCGCGAACGAATCACGTGCATTATTACTTTTACAAAGCGCGGGCTTAATCAAGTTAAAAGCTGACTTTGATCCAGTAAAAGGCACGCCTGCTGACATTACTGAAAACCCGAAAAAAATTGTGATCAAACCAATTCAAATGGCAACAGCTGTACGTGTTAAAGACGAAGTTGATGCCATTTTATTAGGTAATACACTTGCAATGGAAGGCGGTTTAAACGTTCTGAAAGATGCGATCTTCTATGAGCCTGTAGATCAAAGCACGAAGCTGAATGTAAACGTTTTAGCGACTGCAGAATCTCGTAAAGATGATGCTGTATTGCAAAAAGTTGGCGCGCTTTACCATACTGAAGCTGTGAAGCAATATGTTCAAGAACACTTTGCTGGTACGAAAGTTGACGTGAACAAACCAACAAGCTACCTCACAGAAGCAAATTCGTAATATAATGCTCTCAAATAAAACAGGCAAAGTGATTTTGCCTGTTTTTTCTTTTCTGCCATAGTACTGACGAACATGATCCAATTTAAAAACATTTCGAAACACTATCAGTTGAAAGGTCAAACGATCAATGCACTGGACCAGATCAATTTAGAGATTCCGGACGGTAGTATCTTTGGCATTATCGGCTATAGTGGTGCAGGTAAAAGTACGCTGATCCGTTTGATTAATTTGCTTGAACGCCCGACGCAGGGACAAGTCATTATCAATCAAAAAGACTTTACTGCTATGGACGCGCGAACACTTCGTCAAGAACGTGCAAATATTGGCATGATCTTTCAGCACTTCAATCTCCTTCAGACTAAAACCGTGTCTGAAAATATTGAAATGCCACTTAAATTACTTGGGCATAGCAAAGCTGAACGTGAAAAACGTCTGGCTGAACTACTTGAGTTTATCGATCTTAAACATAAAAAAGATGCCTACCCTGATGAGCTTTCAGGGGGACAAAAACAACGTGTTGGTATCGCGCGTGCGCTGGCCAATCATCCCAAGATTCTACTGTGCGATGAAGCAACTTCTGCCCTTGATCCACAGACCACCAAATCTGTTTTGGCGCTATTAAAAAAGATTAACAAAGAACAGAACATTACCATTGTCATGGTCACCCATGAAATGGATGTAATCGAATCAGTATGTGATTATGTGGCGGTCATGGAGTCAGGTCATGTGATTGAAACTGGCCCGACGCTGGATATTTTCAGTCAGCCACAGCATCCAACCACCAAGACCTTTATTCAAACGGTATTGCAACAGCAGTTACCAGTAAATATTTTAAGTAATCTTGAACATCAACATCATAATAGTATCTATAGCTTGCAGTTCCTCGGCACTTCAGCACAGGAAACCGTGATTCAGGCTGCGATTAAACAATTTGATGTGAGTTTAAATATTCTGTTTGCCAATATGACCGAGATTAATGGTACGGTGATCGGACAAATGTTTATCCAGCTTTTGGGTGATCCGTTGATCATTCAGGAAACCGTAAAATTCCTTGAGCTTCAAGGCGTGAAAGTGGAACAATCTGGAGTGGTAAGCCAATGAGAGATTTCATCGTACAATGGCTGACCCAAGTCACTGCTCCATTTTGGCATAGCTCCCTTTCGATCGACCAGTTTGTGACAGCACTGCAAGAAACCTTTCAAATGGTGTTCTTTTCTCTGCTGTTTGGTTGCATTTGGGGATTGATTCAAGGTATTACGCTAGTCGTTACCCGCTCAGGCGGTATCCTGCAAAATCGTGCGATTTATTATTTCCTGAACCCGATTGTGAATGCACTGCGTTCCCTTCCGTTTATTATTCTGCTGATTGCCGTTATTCCACTGACTAAAATGCTGGTTGGCACTTCAATTGGCACATGGGCAGCGATTGTGCCTTTGACCATTTATGTGGGCCCATACTTAGGCCGTCTGATCGAAACCTCATTGCTTGAAGTGAATGAAGGTATTGTGGAATCTGCTCAGGCAATGGGTGCTTCACCGTGGCAAATCATCTTCAAGTTTATTATTCCTGAAGCGCGTAGCTCACTCATACTAAACTTGACCACCGGTACGATTTCTCTCATCGGTGCGACTGCAATGGCAGGGGCTGTAGGCGCAGGTGGTATCGGTGACTTGGCGATTTCTTATGGTTACCAACGTTTCGATACGAGTGTAGTGATTTTAACCGTCATTGTATTATTGCTATTAGTACAAATGGTACAAATGTTCGGTGACTGGCTGGCAAAATTACGTTAATAAAAAATATAGAAAAAGCGCTCATGATGGGCGCTTTTTTTATACCTGAACATTTTTAAGGAAAGTAAATCTCATTGGCTGCCTTGAAGGTATTGACATGGAGTGGAACTAAATCGGTTAAATTCTGATACCCTCCTGCCAATACAAATAGCATCGGGATTTTCATTTTCTTCACCATTTCAAAAACAATGCGATCACGCTCAAAAAGTAATTCTGTGGTCAACCATTTTGAACCATATTTATCATGTTGATGACAGTCCATGCCCGCCTGATAAATCATCAGATCAGCCTCCCAACGTGAAGCATACTGAAAGGCCTCAAAGATCGCTTCTCGATATAAATCAAAATTTCCCTGTTTAGGATGAATATAACGGGTCAAGCTACGTTCACCAGCCTTGCAGCCAAACCGAATTCCAAAAATACCAAAATTAATCAGATTGGTCATACGATTGGTGAAAATAGCCGTGCCATCCCCACCATGTTGATCACAATCCAAAATAAAAATACGTTTCTCAGGATACTGCTTGGCAACCAGCGCTAAGCCATTAAAGGTACAATAGGCTGCACCAGATTCATAACTGGCATGATGAAATCCCTGTGCAATATTGGCCGCAACCCCTTCTTTCAAGGCAATTTCAGCGCCCCGTAATTGTCCAGCCTGAATCGCTAAAATCGCATCTCGTAACTGTTCATTCCATGGCTTAAAACCTTGAATAGTTGCAAATGCCGATTGTCCTGATAAAAAAGCATCGACATATTGTGGATTGTGCAATTTCCTCAAGATTTCCACATCAATCAGCCCAGGATCCACCAGCTCTGCCATTTGATGCGTACGCAACACATCCGCTACAGCGGTAAGTTTTTCCATACTATTGGTATGCGTTTGCGCAAAGTAGCGTGGAGAGTAACAAGCTTTTAGCATGGATGTCCCACATAAATCTGATCTTTGGCAATATCCATCAGCTGACTTAATTCAGTGCTATCAGGCCTGAATAATCCATTATCCACCTGCTGTTTAAAATGATAGCCAAATGCCCGCGCACGATGTTGTGGTGAAACAGCCAAAGTGGTTAAACGCAAAAACCAGAAACCATTCATCTCGGCAATCGGGATCACATAGCCTTTATATTGCTTGTTTTTATGCTTTTCGAGCTGTTCAATTTCATAATGCGCAGAGAATAAACTTCCCGCAGGTAATCGTACCCCATTCATCATTAAAGGCACCAAACTGATACAGGAATGGTTATCCCCCATATTCAATTTTTCCATCATGATTGGTTGATCATGTTCATCCACAAAAATATTGATTTCACCCTGTCGTAATAACCGATGATGCGCAATACGCAAAAAGAATTTTTCTGCCATCGGGCAAGAACCCACTTTAGGCTTTTCAAGCAAAGCCTGACATTCAATCATGCCGAAATCCTGCGCCGTTTGAGGCAGGATAATATCGGCAAGCAACTGGCAAATCAGGATACTTTCTTCCAACTCGGCATATTGATGAATACTTCTAAGTTTGGCTTGAAATTTGGCTTCTTGCTGTAAATTCTGTGCAAAGCTCTCTTGCGGGTTTAAACGCTTTAAAGTCTGCTGGACTTCTAAATTGATATCCAGATTCCGCCACGTTTCTAGTGTCAGACCATATGAACCCGCTTGATTGAGAATATTTTTCAGCGCTTTGGTTTCATAGTCCTCAAAAATTCGTAAATCCTGAAACCCAAATGGATCACGCACCTGCGAAACAAACTCTGCAATAACGCGAGTCGCTTGTGTATAGCCACAACCTCTCCGTTCTGTTTGATGACTAAAGTGTTCATTTAACATTTCTGTCAGCTTGGCAGAGAGCGGATATAGATATTTTTTAAAAATCATGACCACTTCGTGATCGATCAAATCAGACATAAGCTCCCCTGCTTCATCATGATGATTTACAACGACCTCATCCTTATTTTGTTAAATCTAATTTTTGAATGATTTAGCTTTAATAAAGTATTTCTTATAGGATTAAAGATAAATATAAACCATTAACTTATAAAAGTTTTCTTTCATCTTTATTTAAAATACAACACTTGTCAACTATAAATAGACGCGATGAATATCGACGTCAGAATCTGCCCCAAAAAGTCAGTATTACTGTACAAATGCAGCGCTTTTTTGCACTCGATGACATTTGCACTTAAACTAGAATCAGGCACTCAGTATTGAGTACCCAACTCGCAATAACCACACAGAACAAAGATTCAGGACTCGGCTATGCATTACAAGATTCATGTAATTGACGTAAAAAATGCCTTAAAAAATTATATCTGGTTATTGGAAGATACCCGCAGCAAAGAAGTTGTGGCGGTCGATCCGACGGAAGCCGAGCTGGTCACAGCGTTTTGCCAGCAGCATCAACTCACCCTGAAACAGATCTGGCTGACCCATTGGCATCCTGACCACACTGGCGGTGTCCCAGGCTTATTGGCAAATCAGAATCTTCTGGTTTACGGCCCTCGAGATGAATTGAGTAAAATTTCTCTGATCTCAAATCCACTACAGAATAATGATCATTTTCACTTTAATGATCTCAAAATTGAAGTCATCGCGACCCCTGGTCACACTTTAGGTCATATCACTTATTTCATTGAAGAGATGGACAGTCTGTTCAGTGGAGATACTCTGTTTGCAATGGGCTGTGGACGATTATTTGAAGGCACAGCCGAGCAAATGTATCACTCCTTAAATCGACTGGCTGCATTACCTATCCAGACCAAAGTGTATTGCACCCATGAATATACGCTTGCCAATGGTGAATTTGCCTTGACTGTAGAGCCACATAATGTTGCCCTGCAAGAACGTATGCGACAGGTCAAAGCATTAAGAGATGCAGATCAAATCACCTTACCAAGTACGATTGAACAGGAACTCGAAACCAATCCATTTTTACGTACTGAAAGTGCTGAGGACTTTGCGCGTATCCGCAGCCTAAAAGATCAGTTTTAATTAATGATGTAAATTTAAGCGATTCATTTTCTACTTTTCTCTTAAGGTAGAAAATGAAATCATTTTTTACATTTGTCATGAAATATTTATTTAAAAAATAATTTTTAAATACCAAAAAACAAAAACACTTTAACCTTTAATTTCAATTAGATAAAAAATCATCAGATAACATTATACCTAGAAAAATTACGCTAATTTTACATTACTTACACGTGGCAAAATAATTCTATGCAATGCCCCTTTAAAAAAAATTATCTGACCCTTATTAATAAATACATGTTCACAAGGAGATCTGTCATGAAAAACAGAGTTGTTAAAGCAAAAAACGTATTGGCTTTCCGTATTTGGTTAGAAAAATTGGGATATTCAGTTAAAAATCTGACAGATAACCGTGGTTTTACATTTAGCTTTAAAAAAGAATATGGTTTGGTGACAGGCGATCTCTCTGGTAATGCTTTAGCAATGCAGTTGGGTGAAGAATTCGAAGATCATTTAAAAGCCTAATGACAAAA
This sequence comes from Acinetobacter vivianii, assembly GCF_014635885.1. GTDB lineage: Bacteria > Pseudomonadota > Gammaproteobacteria > Pseudomonadales > Moraxellaceae > Acinetobacter > Acinetobacter vivianii. Next base: position 231,631 of record NZ_BMDR01000005.1, on the reverse strand, counting down.
TTTCCTAAACACGAGGATTCCAAAGGGATTTGGAATCCTCGATTTATATAGATAAAAATACTTTCAACTTTATCTCCCTTTTAATTCTTCATTTTCTAGCCATTTCCAATAAAATATTAGGGTCTGGTGACATTTCAGCCATACATTGCGTTATTCGCTAAAACCACATCAACAAGGCATGAAAAGCAGGCAATCGCAGCTCCTTGCCAAGTTTCATAACGTAGTTTAGGGAAGTTTTAGCTATAACCCTCTGGGACAGGGCTATTTTTTGCCGTTACTACGTTATGTTTTGCTTACTTAGAGTACTAAGTTTCGCAAAACTCTCCTTGTACCGCCTAAAAAATATCCTCTGTCGCAAGTATCTGTGAAATGTCAACAGTCCCTATTGGAACAAAACTGATTTCCAAGTATCATATTGCCCAGTCGAGGGATGCTGCGACAATTGATCGGCACTAAAGATCAATTTGCCAGGCTCGACGATCGGTTAAACATTCGCTTTAGCCAACAACGGCATCCGCGAACAGAATGATCCATACTATTTTTTCTAGGAGATCCTGATGAACGCGGTGAATGCTTCATTTACAGATTATAAAGTTGCTGATATTTCCCTTGCTGACTACGGTCGTAAAGAGATCAAACTTGCTGAAGCAGAAATGCCAGCTTTGATTGGTTTACGTAAGCGTTATTCAGCAGCTAAACCACTTGCTGGCGCAAAAATCTTGGGTTGTATCCACATGACAATCCAGACTGCTGTTCTAATCGAAACATTAGTTGAACTTGGCGCAGAAGTGCGTTGGACCTCTTGTAACATCTTCTCTACTCAAGACCATGCTGCTGCTGCCATTGCTGCAAGCGGTGTGCCTGTATTTGCCTGGAAAGGTGAAACAGAAGAAGAATATGTATGGTGCCTAGAGCAACAGATCAATGTGAATGGTCAGCCTTGGGATGCCAACATGATTCTGGACGATGGCGGTGACTTGACTGCACTTGTTCATGAAAAATATCCAGCGTTGTTAGAACGCATTCACGGTATTACCGAAGAAACCACTACAGGCGTGCAACGTCTATTGGAAATGTGGAAAGACGGTTCACTTAAAGTTCCTGCAATCAATGTGAATGATTCGATCACTAAATCGAAAAACGACAACAAATATGGTTGCCGTCATTCATTAAACGATGCAATCAAACGTGCGACTGATATGTTGCTTTCTGGTCGTCGTGCACTTGTGATCGGTTATGGTGACGTAGGTAAAGGTTCTGCTCAATCTTTACGTCAAGAAGGCATGATCGTACGTGTAACTGAAGTTGACCCGATTTGTGCAATGCAAGCATGTATGGACGGCTACGAAGTTGTATCTCCATACAAAAATGGCGTGCAAACAGGCAAGAAAGAAGACATCAATCACGATCTACTCGGCAATACTGACCTTGTTGTAACCACTACGGGTAACTACCACGTATGTGATTCAGCAATGTTAGATAGCTTAAAAGCGGGTGCGGTTGTATGTAACATCGGTCACTTTGACACTGAAATCGATACAGCTTACCTCCGTGGTTACAAGTGGGTTGAAGTGAAGCCACAAGTACACCAAGTATATCGTTCAGAAGATGAAAACAACTATTTGATCCTTTTATCTGAAGGTCGCCTAGTAAACCTTGGTAATGCAACTGGCCACCCTTCACGTGTTATGGATGGTTCTTTCGCAAACCAGGTTTTAGGTCAAATGCATTTATTCGCTGAGAAATTTGCTGACTTGCCTGCTGATCAAAAACAAGCAGCGATTCGCGTAGAAGTACTTCCTAAGAAATTAGACGAAGAAGTTGCTGCGGCAATGGTTGTTGGCTTCGGTGGTGTATTAACACAACTGACGCAAGTACAGGCAGATTACTTAGGCGTTCCAGTGGAAGGCCCGTTCAAATCTGACGCTTACAAATACTAAGAAAATCAGGGCAGACGTTTTACGGACTGCCCTTTTTTCTAAAATTTTTCAGGCGAGTTAAAAAGGATTTGAAATGACGAAGCGTGTTCCTATTTCTTTTGAGTTTTTCCCACCAAAAACTGATGCGGGTGCGGAAAAGTTACGTGTTGTTCATCAAGAACTACAACTGTTAAATCCAGAGTTTTTCTCCATTACTTATGGTGCTGGCGGTTCTACCCGTGAACGTACTTTAGCTGCGATTAATGACTTTAATGGTCAAGGTACACCTGTTGCACCTCATTTGTCTTGTATCGGGGATGACAAGGCCCGTATCGCAGAGCTTTTAGACTTATATAAATCTCAAGGCATTAATCGTATTGTCGCATTGCGTGGTGATCTACCATCAGGTCAGGTGGGCTTAGGTGAATTACCGTATGCTCAGGATCTGGTTCGCTTTATTCGTGAACATTCAGGTGATCATTTCCACATTGAAGTCGCTGCATACCCTGAAATGCACCCACAGGCAGACAGTTTTGATGGTGACATCCAACGCTTTGTAGAAAAAGTAAATGCTGGGGCAAATGCTGGCATTACTCAATTTTTCTTCAATCCAGATGCATATTTCTACTTTATTGAACGAATTGCGAAAGCAGGCGTGAATATTCCAGTTGCACCAGGTATTATGCCGATCACCAATGCAAGCAACTTAATCCGCTTTGCTGATGGTACAGGTGCAGAAATTCCACGCTGGATCCGCAAGCAGCTTGCTGCCTATGGTGATGATAGTGCAAGCATCAAAGCTTTCGGTCACGAAGTGATTGTGAATCTGTGCGAGCGTTTAATCGCTGGTGGTGCACCAACATTACATTTCTACTCAATGAACCAAACTGAACCGACTCGACAACTCGTTGTTGATCTTGGTTTAAACTAATTTGTACGAGCCCTACCCAAGCATGAATCGTTTTTATATCGAAACCGAATTAAATACTGGCAATACCGTTGAATTAACAGAATCGGTATTTCATCACTGGGTACGTGTGCTTCGCGCAAAAGAACAAGAACAAGCCATCTTTTTCAATGGAAAAGGTGGTGAATATGTCGTTACCCTGACGCAGATTAACAAAAAAAATGCGTTTGTTTCGGTCGATCAGTTTGATGCAGCAGACCGCACTGCCCCTTTTAAGGTGACTTTAGGTCAAGTCATGAGTAAAGGTGATCGTATGGATTATGCGATTCAGAAAGCGACTGAACTCGGCGTTACCACGATTCAACTCTTAACCAGTGAACGTTGCGAAATGCGTTTAAAGTATGATCGTGACCAAAAGAAACTGGATCACTGGCAATCTGTTGCAATTGCAGCATGCGAACAATGCGGGATGAATCGTGTGCCAGAAATTCTTGCCCCTATTTCTCTAACTGATTGGGTTGAGTCTGACCTACCTGAATCACGTTTTGTGCTTGCTCCGAATAAAGATCAGAACAACGTTCTGTTAAATAGCTCACCTGATCTGGCTTTACTGATTGGCCCTGAAGGTGGCTTAAGTGAAGCAGAGATTAACATTGCCAATCAAAATAATTTTAGAAACTGGTGTATCGGAGACCGTGTTTTAAGAACAGAAACCGCTCCAGTTGTGGCTTTATCCATTTTAAATTACCACTTTGCTCCCTAATCATGCCTGAGCATTGCTTTCCATTTTATTTAGCGCTAATTTAAAGCGCAAATCGACTATGTTTACAAAAAAACAAAGACTGTCCACATAGATAAAAAATGAAAAGGATTATGCTTTATATGTTAGGGGTTCAGGACAAAAGCTTGCCACAGTTTATCTATACGGATCAAATTAGTTATCCGAATCATGTACGCTTGTTTGTAATAAGTGTGTTTGCTATTTGTCTGTTAGATTATGCACTGTTTTGCGTTTTTTATACCTTTGAAGCCAATATTTTTACCACATGGATGACTATCACACTTGCCATCCTGCTTGGTTTTTCCGGTATTTGTCATTTTTTATTAAAACGTTACTCTGCGGTTCGTTATAACCATAAAACCAATATTATTTTTCAACTCATTTGTTTTTTTACAGGTTTATTAATCGGCGTTAATACCGTCATTATCAATCATTATTTAGGCTCCGATGTTCCTAATTTGATCGGCTCTCATGTTTTAACGCTCACCGCGTTATTACTGACTGCGTCACATATCATTGCACTGACCTTTTTAACACAGCATATCCGCTATTTCTTTTTATTTTTTATCCCGAGTATCGCGCCATTAATTATAACCCAGCTTTTACATCGGCATCATGACCATACCCTATTCTATCTGGCATACTATTCGTCATTTTTCGCGACCGTGCTTTGCGCTCAAGCTACTTATAAAATTCACAAGCATCTCGCGCTGGTACTGGAAAAAAATAAACAATTGATTGATGCTGCGCAACAGCATAGCAATTGGACTGAAGAACTCTGCCAACAGCTTCAACATGAAGTGAATAAATCTAAAGATATCGAAGCCCAGCTCCAGTTCAATAATCATTTGTTAGAACAAAAAGTGCGTGAACGTACATTTGACCTCACGCAGATGAATGAAAGTCTAGAAGAACATCGTCAGAGTCTGGCATTAGCACATGAAACCGCTGGAATTCAGCATTGGGACTGGAATCTTGAAAATACGATTCCTGATGCTTCGCCGCTTCCTCATGAAGTCGCACATAATGCGCAAAATCTTTATACCTTACTGAATGAAGTTACCCATCCAAATGATGTTGAACGTGTAAAAAACACCTTGTATCAACACTTATCGGGCCAATCACCGCGTTACGAAGAAACTTTCCGTATTAAACATGAAAATGGTGACTGGACCTGGATTCACGCTGTCGGTCAGGTTATTTTAAGAGACCCGAAAAATGGTACCGCCTTACGTATGGTCGGTGTACATCGTGACATCAATCAGGAGAAGAAAGATCAGGAGCGCCTTAAATTGGCTGCGAATGTATTTGAACAGGCTTCTGAGGGTATTTTCATATTGGATGAAAACTTCAATTATGTTGAGATCAATCCTAAATACGAGCAGCTCACAGGTTTAGATAAACAAGCCATTTTAGGCAAGCAGCTATTTGAAATTACCAAACAGAATAAACAACATCATCATAACTTTCATCTTTCTATTCTAGATACGCTACGTGAGGCACAGGAATATGAAGGTGAATTTCAGGAAACTTATAACTCTGAAAAATCATGTTTCCTATGGATTCACATCAATGCCGTGAAAGATGAACAAGATCGTGTCATCAATTATATTGGTATTGTTTCGGATCAGACTGAACGTAAACATCAGGAACAGCGTTTATCTTATTTGATCAATTACGACACCTTAACTGATCTGCCTAACCGTTTTTATTATCAGCAACAACTGCATCAATATCTGGTCAATGAACCTGCCATTCAACACCTGGCTGTCATTCGCCTGAATATCGATCGTTTCCGTGCACTCAATGAAATTATCAGCAATAAAGCTGGAAATGAATTGCTTAAACAAGTCGCACAACGACTACGGATCAGTAATATTGATGCCCTGCTGGTCGCACATTTAAGTGCAGATGATTTTGCAATTATTTATGAAATATCGCATTTACATCCGCCTATTCATCAACTCTGCAATAATATTGTAGAAGCTTTCAGCAAAGCTTTTTATATTGCCGATCAAGAATATTTTGTCAGTATCTCTATTGGGGTGGCAATCTATCCCGAACATGGTCGTCAAGTTGATAATTTAAATACTCATGCAGAACAGGCGCTAAATGAAGCAAAACGCCTAGGTGGTAATACCATCCATTATTATTCCAATGAAAGAGCGAATTTTGTTGATCAATATAGTGATCTCGAGCTTGATCTAAGAAAAGCCATTCAGAACAATGAACTGGTGGTTTACTACCAACCGAAGATCAGCACACTCGATGACCAGATTAATGGTTTTGAAGCGCTGATTCGCTGGAAACACCCAACTAAAGGATTAATTATGCCAAGTATTTTTATTCCTTTAGCAGAAAGCACCAGCTTGATTTCCGATATTGGGCAGTTTGTCTTACATGAAGCAGCCAAGCAGTTACAGGCATGGCAAAAACTTGGTTTTAGCAATATCAATATTGCGGTTAATATTGTGGCCCAACAGATTTTGCGTGGTCAGTTATTGCATGATATTGACGAAGTCCTGACAACTTATGATATTTCTGGCAAAAACCTTGAACTAGAAATTACCGAATCGGCTTTTCTAGAAAATACCGAGAATGTTAAAACTATTCTCAACGCCTTGAAAGAACGTCAGATCTCTATCGCACTGGATGACTTTGGTACAGGCTATTCTTCCCTTGCCTACTTAACCGAATATCCAATTGACATTTTGAAAATTGATCGTGCATTTATTTTAAAAATTGGTAATCCAAAACAGGATGCGATAGTTAATGCCATGATCGCCATGGGTAAAACAATTGGCCTAAAAGTCGTTGCCGAAGGTGTAGAAACTGAGCAACAGCGTGACTATCTAAAAGCACAAAACTGCGACATATTACAGGGTTACCTGTTCTCCAAGCCACTGACCGCAACTGAAGCAACGGAATATCTGCAACAGCATCTACACCTGTCAACTGCAAGATATTCCATTTAAAAGTAAATTTTAAGCTTTTTGGCCCTTTCTTTACTGCTGGGTATCGATTGTGAATAGCTGTATCGTTCAGTGAAAATAAGCTTTTTTGACTGTGCGAAAGCATGAACTAGTGCTATATTCTTGTGCACTTATCTTAATATAGTAATTAGACTTCTATATGTCTGATTATTATCGGAACAAATGAGACTCAGATGGACGATCAATCTTTAAAACAAGCCGCTTTGTATTACCATGAATTTCCTACACCTGGAAAAATCAGTGTGACACCGAACAAGCAGCTCGTTAACCAACGAGATCTAGCGCTTGCTTATTCCCCTGGTGTTGCAGCTCCATGTTTAGAAATCGAAAGAGACCCTTCTACCGCTGCGAAATATACAGCACGTGGTAATCTGGTCGCCGTCGTGAGTAATGGTACTGCTGTGCTTGGTTTGGGAAATATTGGTCCTCTTGCTTCTAAGCCAGTCATGGAAGGTAAAGGCGTTCTCTTTAAAAAGTTCGCTGGTGTTGACGTATTCGATATCGAAATTGATGAAAATGATCCAGACAAGATCGTTGATATTGTTGCTGCGCTAGAGCCAACATTTGGTGGTATCAACCTTGAAGATATCAAAGCGCCAGAATGTTTCTACATTGAAAAGAAACTTCGCGAACGCATGAAAATTCCTGTATTCCATGATGACCAACATGGTACAAGTATTATTGTCGGTTCAGCATTACTCAATGCTTTACAGATCGTAAATAAGAAAATTGATGAAATTAAAATTGTTGCCTCAGGCGCAGGTGCTGCTGCACTTTCTTGCCTAGATTTACTTTGCGCTTTAGGCGTAAATAAAAACAACATCGTTGTTGCTGACTCTCGCGGCCTTCTGACCACTGCGCGTGAAGGTCTGGACGAGTCTAAAAAGCGTTATGTTCAAGACATTCAAGCAAGTCAGTTGCATGAAGTCATGGCAGGCGCAGATATGTTCTTGGGTCTTTCAGCAGCAGGCATCTTAACCAAAGAAATGGTTAAGGAAATGGCTGAGAACCCGATCATTTTTGCATTGGCAAACCCTGATCCAGAAATTTTACCTGAACATGCGCATGAAGTTCGCCCAGATGTCATTATGGCAACAGGTCGTTCTGACTATCCAAACCAAGTGAACAATGCACTTTGTTTCCCTTATATCTTCCGTGGTGCGCTTGATGTTGGCGCAACAACAATTAATGAAGATATGAAAATTGCCTGTGTTCACGCGATTGCGCGTATGGCACATGTTGAAGCAGATGCTGCAACTTATGGTGAAAAATCAGCTTCATTTGGTCGTGACTACCTGATCCCTCGCCCACTTGATCAACGTTTGATTCTGGAAATTGCTCCAGCCGTTGCGAAAGCAGCAATGGATTCTGGCGTAGCAACTCGTCCGATCGAAGACTTCTCTGCATATCGTCAACGTCTTTCTGAGTTCGTTTATAACTCGGCATTCTTGATGAAACCGATCTTTGCACAGGCGAAGACTGACCCTAAACGCATTGCTTATGCTGAAGGTGAAGATCTACGCGTATTACGTGCGGTTCAAATTGCTGTTGATGAAGGCTTGGCAAAACCGATTCTTGTTGGTCGTACAGCAGTGATTGAAGAGAATATCAAGAAGCTTGGTTTACGTTTACAACATGGCGTAAACATTGAAATCGTCGATCAGGAAAAAAATCCTCAGTACGAAGAGTTCTCTAAAGAATATCACCAGATCATGCAACGTAAAGGCGTTACAGTTGAATACGCTCAACGTGAAGCACGCCGCCGTTCTACACTCATCGCAGCGATGCTGGTGAAGTTTGGTAAAGCAGATGGTATGTTATGTGGTACTTATTCAAGCTATGACATTCACTTAGATTTCGTGAAAAATATCATTGGCTTGAAAGAAGGTCGTAGCACATTCTTTACCTTGAATGCCTTGATGCTTGAAGATCGCAATTTATTTATTGCCGATACCTATGTAAACACCAACCCAACTGCTGCTCAGCTTGCTGAAATGACCATTTTAGCAGCAGAAGAAGTTCGTCGTTTTGGTATTACGCCGCGTGTTGCCCTGCTTTCGCACTCGAGTTTCGGTAGCGACCAAACCGATCCAAGCGCACAAAAAATGCGTGAAGTTTATCGTTTATTGTCTGAACAGGCACCTGAACTTGAAGTCGAAGGTGAGATGCACGGTGATGCAGCATTAGATGAAAATATTCGTCATTTTGCATTCCCGAATTCACGCTTCAAAGGTTCTGCAAATCTGTTGATTATGCCTAACCTTGATTCGGCAAACATTTCATTCAACCTGTTAAAAGCAACGTCGGGTAATAATGTGACAATTGGTCCTATTTTACTCGGTGCTGCAAAACCTGTTCATATTCTGACACCTACAGCAACGACTCGTCGTTTGGTAAATATGACTGCATTAACAGTTGCTGAAATTCAACAAAGCCAAAACTAAGTCCACCTAAGCAAAGCTTTTCCAGAAAAGCTTTGCTTAGCGCTTGAGAAAACCTCTATTCTGTAGCATGATTGTGTGAAGAATAGAGGTTTTTTCATGCAAGTTTATTTAGTAGGCGGTGCAGTTCGGGATCATTTACTCGGCCACCCCTATCACGAAAAAGATTATGTGGTGGTTGGAGCAACGCCCGAACAATTATTGGCCGAAGGTTATCAACCTGTCGGTAAAGATTTTCCTGTATTTCTACATCCAAAAACAAAAGAAGAATACGCACTAGCGCGCACCGAACGCAAATCTGGCGTGGGTTATCATGGCTTTCAGTTTTTTACCGATACCAGCGTAAAATTAGAAGATGATCTGATTCGTCGTGACCTGACCATTAATGCAATGGCAATGGACGATCATGGTCAAGTGTATGACCCTTATGGTGGTCAGCAGGACTTACAGCACAAAGTACTACGTCATGTTTCAGAGGCATTTACCGAAGATCCGTTACGTGTACTCCGCGTAGCCCGTTTTGCAGCACGTTATGCAACTTACGGCTTTACTGTTGCAGAAGAAACCTTGCAATTGATGCGGAAAATTGCCCAATCAGGTGAATTAAGCGCATTAACACCCGAGCGTGTCTGGAAAGAAACCTCTCGCGCCTTAATGGAAGACCATGCTGATGTGTATTTCCAGATCTTAAAAGACTGTGATGCCCTAGAAGTCTTATTTCCAGAAATCAATGCATTATTCGGCGTACCCCAACGTCCAGAGTATCATCCTGAAATTGACTGTGGCATTCATACGTTAATGGCACTTAAACAGGCCTGCTTAGCGAATTATGCGCTTGAAGTGCGCTTTGCAGTGCTGGTACACGACCTAGGGAAAGCACTTACTCCTGTAGAAGAATTACCACGACATATTATGCATGAAGAACGTGGTATTCCGCCCGTTACTCAAATCTGTGATCGCTTAAAAGTACCGACTGCGCTTAAAAATCTAGCTCTGATCGTATGTAAAGAGCATTTAAAATGCCATCAGGTGAAAAATCTGAAACCGGGTACTTTATGGCGTTTGTTACAGCGTTTGGATGTACTACGCCGACCAGAAAAAGTGGAAGCTTTTATACAGGCCTGTGAATGTGATGCCAAAGGTCGCTTGGGTTTGGAGCAGCGCCCTTATCCGCAAGCACAATATATGTTAGATGCCATGCAAATCGTCAGAAATATACGTGCGCAAGATTTGCCGGAACATGTCAGTGGCCCAGAAATTGGGGAAATGCTGATTCAATATCGAATAGATGCATTGGCAAAGTTCAAGGAAAAACACATTAACTGATTAATTTTTAAGTAAATAAGATCTTTTTCTCGCATTTTTTGCACACTTTGCACTGAAAAGATTATTAATCAAGCAAACGATTAATTTTATTTACTATTGTTGTTGACGCATCTGCTTTTCATGCCTAAAATGCGCATCAGATTCTCCAATAGCTCAGTCGGTAGAGCGACGGACTGTTAATCCGCAGGTCCCTGGTTCGAGCCCAGGTTGGAGAGCCAATCTACTATTCTCCCATAGCTCAGTCGGTAGAGCGACGGACTGTTAATCCGCAGGTCCCTGGTTCGAGCCCAGGTGGGAGAGCCAAGATTCTAAAAAGCCCTGATCATTGATCGGGGCTTTTTTTATGCCACGATAAAATCCAATAGCCATAAAAAAACCTCTGCTAATCAGAGGTTTTTTCTTTCGAATGCAGATTAAGCTGCAACCTTTGCGGGTACGCCACTATGAAAACGGAACGTATCATCTGGAGTTAAAATCAGATTTTTTTCCACTTCACGGATATATTCAATGCGTTGCTGAATATCTTCTTCTGGATCTTTGAGTTTCGCTGATTTTGCGACATCTAAAGCCAACGCTAAATAGTCCTCAAAATGGCGAGATTCCGATTTAAGCAAATAACGGTAGTAACGCCCCAGCTCCTCATCAACAATCGGTGCCAGCGCGTAGAAACGCTCACATGAACGTGCTTCTACAAATGCACCAATGATCATGACATCAATCAATGCTTCAGGCTCGTAAGTACGGATTTCTTTACGCAACCCACCTGCATAACGCCCTGCACTCAAACCCTTCCATTCTTGGCCGCGCTTATTCATGAATTCAAGTACCTGCTCATAATGCAGCATCTCTTCACGAACCAATTGCGCCAATTTCACTTGCAAGTCTGTAAAGAAGCTATAGCGGAACATCAAATTCATGGCTGTACTTGCTGCTTTCTTCTCACAGTTGGCATGGTCTTGCATCAAGATATCAAGGTTATTTACCGCTTCATCTAACCATGCCTGAGGTGTTGTACAACCTAAAAACGCAATGACGGGTTGCATTAACTCATCATAATTTACACTACTCATCAACTTATCTCGCAGCAGCCTGAATTGCTGCTTTCATATCTTTTACCGCTTGAGCCAGTCCAACGAATACGCTATCTGCAATAATCGAATGGCCAATATTCAGCTCATGAATTTGAGGGATCGCTGCAATCGCTGCAACATTGTCCAGATTTAAGCCATGACCTGCATTCACAACCAGACCTTTGGCAGCCGCATACTCCACGCCTTTGATAATACGTGCCAATTCTGCTTGTTGCTGCTCCTCAGTCTCTGCATCTGCATAAGCACCAGTATGAATCTCAATGGTCGGCGCACCACATGCGACAGCCGCATCAATTTGAGCTAGATCAGCATCGATAAATAACGACACATCACTGCCAATTGCGGTCAGTGCTTGTGTTGCTGCCTTCACTTTTTCAAAGTGACCTACAACATCCAGACCACCTTCAGTTGTTACTTCTTGACGACGTTCAGGGACAAAGCAAACATGTTGAGGTTGAATCTCTTTGGCAAATGCAACCATTTCATCTGTCACTGCCAACTCAAGATTCATTCGAGTTTTCAGCAAGGGACGCATACGACGTACATCATCATCCTGTATATGGCGACGATCTTCACGTAAATGCAAGGTAATCCCCTCTGCACCCGCTTGTTCACAAACCAAAGCAGCCTGAACTGGATCAGGGTAAGTTGTACCACGTGCCTGTCTTAATGTTGCAACATGATCAATGTTTACACCCAAGATTGCAGCCATAAAAAATATCCTATCGGTTTAGCCCTGAATAATTATTTTCAATACATCAGGAATATCAAGTTTGTGTACTTTGAATCCAGAGTTGACGGCTTTTGAGTGGCCGATCACCCAACAATGAGCTAATCATTTGACGGTATAGTTTACCCAATAATTGCAATTGTTCGTGAGAAAAATCCTGACCATCTTCATGGTTTTGCATAGATGCAATCAACGTACCGGAAAGTGTCGAACGTGATGCTTGCGCAACGGGCAGAAAGCCATCATTCAGCTGAAATTGATAATGTCGAAGTGGCAAGATGTCTTGTTGATTTGCATCCACTGAGAAATCGATGGCATAACCCAACTCTTGCAATAAGACATGCTCAAATTGACGCAGGATTTGTCGTAAGAATAAAGACGCTTGCTGATGTGAGGCAAGTTGCTGCAACTGCAACAAGGTCAACTGATATTGCTCAAATGTTTGCGGTAAAGCCTCTTCCAAAGGACAAAGGCGCAACACGATTTCATTTAAATAGAACCCAGCAAAAAATGCATCGCCATGGAAGAAAACAGGCTGATTCAAAATTTCCAGTTTAGTGAAATTTTTAAGCTCGGATTTGCCTGTCGCTTGCAAGCAAATAGGTTGATACTGCGGTGGAGGAATCTGTCTTAAGATTCCATCCACCCGACCATATTCTTGTGTAAATAAATGCACAATATGGCTTTTTTCACGATATTTACGATGATGAATCAAATAGCCATGCAGGACTTCATTACGCATCATGGAACGATATTAGTCCTTCTTCTTTTCATCCTTTTCTTCATCATCACCATCAGGAATAACCGCACCTACGACAGCTGCCGTTCCTTTGACTACACCTTTGGTTGTCTTATAAGCCACTTTAACAGGTACAGTTACAAGCTTATGAACACACCCTTGCAACATGAAAATACATGTCACGATTGCGAATACACGAATTGTTGTTTTCATACCTGTTTCCATTGCTTAAATATCGCTATAACCCAAGCTTTTCAAAGCACGCTCATCATCAGACCAGCCGCCTTTGACTTTCACCCAAAGCGTTAGCATGATCTTTTGTTCAAACATTTTTTCCATGTCAGCACGCGCATCCATACCGATACTTTTCAGCTTCGCACCTTTATCACCAATCACAATGGCTTTTTGGCCTTGGCGTTCAACAAAGATCGTCGCATCAATATAAGTACAAGGTGGTTTTAAACGCCCCGTTTTTTCATTTACAGTCGCTTCTTCTGTTTTAAAAGATTCAATCTGTACAGTCAAATCGTATGGCAGTTCTTCACCCAACTGACGCATGATTTTCTCACGAATAATTTCACTCGCAAGGAAGCGTTCAGAACGGTCAGTAATTTGATCCAGTGAATACAATGGCGGCTGATAAGGCAGATACTTTTCAATCGTATCACGCAGATGCTCAAGATTGGCACCACGCAATGCAGATACAGGAACAATCTCGGCAAAGTTCATTAACTTGGCACGTTCACGAATCAGTGGTAATGCTTCGTTTTTGTTCTCAAAGGTATCCAGCTTATTGATCACAAGAATCACAGGCATATCTGCATTTTTCAGTTTTTCCAAAACGAGCTCATCATTTTGAGTCCACTTCTGTGCATCAACCACAAATAAAACCAGATTCACATCACGCAATGCTGAATGAGCAGCGCGGTTCATCATTTTGTTGATCGCACGTACTTCTTTCTTGTGCATCCCAGGGGTATCAACAAATACCGCCTGTGATTTTTCACGAGAATCAATACCAACAATTTTATGACGTGTGGTTTGTGGCTTACGTGAAGTAATTGACAGTTTTTGACCCAATAAATGGTTCATTAATGTCGACTTACCTACGTTTGGGCGACCAACGATCGCAACAAAACCGCTTTTAAAATCAGAAGGAATCGTAGTTCCTTGAGAACTAAAAAATTGATCAATCAAGTTATTGCCGTCTTGCTGCTCAGCTGCTGCTTCTGGCTTATTTTCATTTGAATGGGACATCAGGTTATTGCTCCAATAATTTTAAAATCTCTGCCGCTGCCGTTTGTTCGGCAAAACGACGACTTGAGCCCTCGCCTTGAATTTTTGGCAATCCATCGACCAAACATTCCACCTTGAAATGCTGATTCGGTGCATCACCCTGAATATCTACAACCTCGTAAACTGGGAGAGGTTTTTTACGTGCTTGTAAATACTCTTGCAAACGTGATTTCGGGTCTTTCAGTTGATCTGTCGGTTCGATATGATCAAGATATGGTTCATACCATTTTAACACAATGCGTTCTAACAGGTTTAGATCATTACAGTCTAAATAAATAGCACCAATAATTGCTTCAACTGTGTCTGCCAAAATCGATTCACGGTGATGACCACCTGATTTTAGCTCGCCAGTGCTTAAAATTAATGACCGACTCAGTTGTAAATCATTTGCGATTTTTCCTAACGCTTCCTGTCGAACCAAAGTCGCACGCATTCGCGTCAAGCGGCCTTCATTTTCCAGCGGATAGGCATTGTACAAATAATTCGCAACGATCATTCCCAATAATGAATCGCCTAGAAATTCTAGGCGTTCATAATTGTGTTTATGGCTGACAGAACGATGGGTTAAGGCCAGTTTCAACAAATCAATCTGTTTAAACTGGTGACCGATTCGTCCTTGCAACCGAGTATCATTGAGCTTGTTTTGCAGATTTTTGGTCAAAAGTCTTCTCAAAGGTCATAACTAGACTAATATTTAGCATGAAAGGCTTACGGATTTCATACTTCTTTACTACGACAAGATCATCTTTATAAGTCACTTGCGCAATATCCTTAAAATGTAGATCACGGATACCGTTCATATCAAAACGTTGATCCATCTGAGAGGCGAACTTACTTGGTGTAACGTTCGCAGGGCTATCTTTTAATAAGCCTTCAATCTGACTATTAATCAGCTTGTCATCCCAGTATGCTGGCCAAATCGCAATTGCTGCTTTCACAGCAACTGCAAATAAAACCACCCCAAATAAAATTGCGATATACGAAGTCCCAAGTTGAGATTTACGCATCTTTATATTTCCTTTATGTTTTTATCAATCAATCTTACCATTTCGGTTGAAACTTGGAAGATTAAAGCCTGGCTCTTTATGCATCCATATATAAAAAGCTCGACCTGTTAAATTCGCTTCAGGTACAAAGCCCCAAAAACGACTATCCGCACTTTGGTCACGGTTATCGCCCATTGCGAAATATTGACCTTCAGGCACGGTGACTTCCCAATCCTGTCCATTGCTTTTGATAAAGACGTCATTGGCTTTAGCAACAAATGGAACCAAGGCTTCAGCACCTTTTAATTGCGCAAACTGGAATTGCTCAACCAGTGGGTTACGCCCTTCCAAATAACGGATCAAATGCTGGTGTTCACCTAATGTTTCTTTAAAATACAAAGCCGTTGGTGTGTCTTGCTGGTCTTTCACACGTGAGAATTGTGTTGCGACTTTTGCAATTTGCTGACCATTAATCGTCAACTCACCCGCTTTAAACTGGATATGATCACCCGGCAAACCCACTACACGTTTAATATAGCTAATCGTTGGTTGTGGTGGATAACGGAATACGATCACTTCACCACGTTTCGGCTCACCGACATTAACAACTTTAGTGTTCACTACAGGGAGACGTAAACCATAATCAAATTTATTCACCAGAATAAAATCACCTGTCTCCAAGGTAGGTACCATCGAGTCAGAAGGAATATTAAATGGTTCATATAAGAAAGAACGTAGAATCAGCACGACTGCCAATACTGGCCAGAAGTCATATGCCCATGTGATAAGAAAATGTTCCTGATTCCGCCCTCTATTTGCACGTTGTTTAAATACAAATTTATCAAGCAACCACACCAAAAAGAAAATCAGCGTCGCTGGTACCAGAATCAAATTAAAATCAAAATCCACAAACCCTCTCTTGCAGTCTCACTGCTCGTTTTGCAGCTGGGTAAAACAGAGGTTTCCCCAGCCTCATTTCTTTATCTATCGACTTTCAATACAGCCAAGAACGCTTCTTGTGGAATTTCAACACTTCCCACTTGCTTCATACGTTTCTTACCTTCTTTCTGCTTCGCGAGAAGTTTCTTCTTACGTGAAACGTCACCACCATAACATTTAGCCAATACGTTTTTACGCATCGCTTTTACGGTAGAGCGGGCAATGATCTGTGCACCAATCGCAGCCTGAATCGCAACATCGTACATTTGACGTGGAATGAGATCTTTCATTTTCTCAACCAATGCAATACCACGATGACGCGCATCCTGACGGTGGCAAATCATCGCCAAGGCATCAACCTTCTCGCTATTAATTAATACATCCACCTTAACCAAAGCTGAACTTTCGAAACGAACAAAGTTATAGTCGAGTGATGCAAAACCACGTGAACATGATTTTAATTTGTCAAAGAAATCCATGACCACTTCTGCCATTGGAATTTCAAAAGTAATAGAAACCTGATTCCCCAAGAATTTCATATCTTTTTGTACACCACGACGCTCGATACACAAGGTCATAACGTTACCTAAATATTCTTGTGGCACAAGGATATGACATTCTGCAATTGGTTCACGTAAGTCTTCAACTGTAGAACCATCAGGCATTTTTGATGGGCTGTCGATATAAATAATATCGCCTTTCTTGGTCAGTGCTTCATAAATTACCGTTGGAGCAGAACTAATCAGATCAAGATCGTATTCACGCTCTAAACGCTCTTGTACGATTTCCATGTGTAGCATTCCCAAGAAGCCACAACGGAAACCAAAGCCTAATGCATCTGAACTTTCAGGTTCAAAGAATAAAGCCGAATCGTTAATCTGTAGCTTTTGTAACGCTTCACGGAACGGTTCAAAGTCACTTGAATCAATCGGGAAAAGTCCAGCATATACCTGTGGTTTTACCTTTTTAAAACCAGGTAATGTTTCAACTTCAGGCGTAGATGAAAGTGTGATGGTATCACCTACAGGCGCACCAAAAATATCTTTAATACCCGCAATCACGAAGCCAACTTCACCCGCTTCGAGGATGTCAGTTTCGGTGTGTTTCGGATTAAAAACACCAACAGAAGTTACAGGATGAGTTTGACCTGTCGATTTCACCAACATCTTGTCGCCCTTACGGATACGACCTTGCTTGATACGGACGAGGGAAACAACACCTAAATAGTTGTCAAACCATGAGTCAATAATTAATGCCTGTAATGGTGCATCACGGTCACCTTCAGGTGCTGGAATGACATCCACAAGACGCTCTAGAACGCCTTCAACACCTAGACCAGTTTTTGCAGAACAAGTTGGTGCATCTGTCGCTTCAATCCCGATAATTTCTTCAATTTCGTGAATGACACGTTCAGGCTCTGCCTGAGGCAAGTCAATCTTGTTCAAGATTGGTAAAACCTCTAAGCCCTGTTCAATTGCGGTATAGCAGTTAGCAACAGACTGCGCCTCAACCCCTTGTGCAGCATCGACAACCAGCAATGCCCCTTCACAAGCGGCCAAAGAACGTGATACTTCATAAGAGAAGTCAACGTGCCCTGGGGTATCAATAAAGTTTAATTGATATTCCTGACCATTCGGATGCGTGTAATACAACGTCACCGAAGCGGCTTTAATTGTAATCCCACGCTCACGCTCAAGCTCCATAGAGTCTAATACTTGAGCTTGCATCTCACGATCTTGTAAACCACCGCACATTTGAATGAAACGGTCAGCCAGAGTTGACTTACCGTGGTCAATGTGTGCAATGATCGAGAAATTGCGTATATTTTTGATATCTACGGATTTTTTAGCTTGCGCCATGGGTTACCTTAAGAATATGTACACAACAATCTATTCAATTAAATAACTGACTATTGTTGCGAAAAATAATGTTTAAAAAGTTCGGCACAGTATAAGCACAACAATGTTAAAAATATAGTGTTAAAAGTATATGTGACTTAGACTACATCGTGATGAAGGAAGTAATCTAACAAGGATCAATCGATTTCCTGAAGCTGAACAGAACGATCCAATTAAAAAGCCAAACGCACCTTTTTGATCGTACAAAGTAGGGAATAGAGATATTAACTAGGAGAATGCCATGCTGGCTTTATTTGAATAATTTTAACCTTATACATGGCAAATTTAGTTTCAGTAGATTACAAGACATTGGACTGAGCGATAAAGACTCAAGTACAACTATTAAAACAGCGTGATTCGATTTTTTCTCCTCCTAAGAATTATCTTCATTTCACTTAGACCACTCATTTTAAAATCAATTTGGGTTGATGTAATAAAAATAAAGAACAAGAGTCGCGAGCAAAAGGCTTGCAAGTGTTAAATAACATCCTACCGTATTGAAGCTTTTTACGAATTTTAAGATATCCATATTTCATGATTTTTGAAAAAGTTGTGACTATTATCACAGATTTGCAGAAAAATGGTGAAACAACTGCCGATAAAAGCACCAATTAAGCCGACAAACTTCCAATATCCTTTTTAACAATCATTTTCCCGATAAAGCAATCAAAACAACATCTCAAAATATAGAAATGAATCCTATCGATCACCTCGAGGCTTTTCTACGCTCTGCCAATAGCAATAAGCCTTCCTCACTAGAGACTCCTCAATGACATCGCTAGATCAAACCTAATTTTTTATATTCTTGAATAGTAGATATAGAGCTTAGTGAGGCGCCAGTTTCAGACTAAAAGCAAATACTTCATCATGCACATCAATTTGATCCAAGAAAAAAGCCGCACTTTGGCAGTACGGCTCTTTAATTATCTTTTTAATTATTCAATTTTATGCCAGAACATCACGGTTAATTTAAACTCGTATTTAATTAAAAAAGCGCAAGTAATTAGACCGAGACCTATACACAGAAGTGTCATATCAAAAATAATACTTCCGATTACTAGTACAACGCCTGCAAATAAAAACAGCAAATAAAAAACAACAACCCCTAAGTTGTCATTCATCATGTTCCCCGAAACACAATATAAGAGCCTACAAATTAAACAATATACAAAAATAATACAATTACCTTGATATATTGAATTTTTCGCATAAACCAACGTATTCAAACGTTTTTTTGAGTGTCGAAGCTGTGATTATGTTAATTGGTTAACTTTTATTTTACTTATTTTGATAAATAAATCATAAAAAGCAGCCAAGCATGTACCGTCCAGCTGCCCTCCAGTCTTTAAATGTTAAAGCAACTAAGACTGTTCATATGAAATTGAAAAATCCATTGGATTTAAATCTGGCGAAATCGGCTGATAGGCTTGCGTAAAACTTGGTGACATTCGTTTTGGGCGACCTGTTTCGATTTCAATACAGGCCCATTTGGTATTTCCAACAAACAGTACACTGTGGTCTTTAGGGCGATAAAATGCATACTGGCGGAAAGAGTACAGTGCATTAATATCATCCAGCCATGTCCGCAAGATCACCTCTTCACCTTCCAGAGCTGCTTTACGATATTGCACATGATGCTCGACAGCCACCATTGCATGTTTAAGTTCAAGATATTGAGCAAGCCCCAAACCCAAAGTTTCGATATGTGCTGCTGCGACATCCTGCATCCACTGGATATACATCACATTATTAACATGGCCCAGCACATCAATATGCTCAGGCTGAACTTGTATTTTTAAATCAAAAATCGTACTCATAATCTGGCTTATTTCATCAATCAAAGTTCAGCGACATACACTAGTCTAAATACAACTGTATTTCAAAATAAAAACCACCCTAAATTAGAGTGGTTTTTATCAATCACAATCAGGTTTAAGGTAAACGCAAACCTAAAATCGCACGTTGTCCTTGACGAATAATCGTTACACGCGCAACACTATTTTTTGGTAAAGCGCCCACAGTTTTAGCGAACATCTGGCTATTGGTAATCGCTGTACCATTGACTTGTACAATCACATCGCCCGCCACCAGATTCGATAATGATGCAAGCCCACCACGCTTCACATCCTGAATCAGAATACCGCTACGAACATCTAAACGTGCTTGCTCAGCAGCAGTCAGGTCACGAATACTCATACCTAAACCGCTAGTCGGATTATTTTTCTCGGCATCAGCGGCTGTATCATCTGGTGCAGTGCCCAATGTCGCAGCAATGGTACGCGTTTTATCATCACGTAAAATTTCTAGCTGAACAGTTTGATTTGGAGCAATACGATTCAGTGCATAAAGTAGATCACCCGTACGCGAAATCGGCGCACCATTGGCTTTCAAAATGACATCACCTGATTTTAGTCCTGCTTTTTCAGCAGGTGATTTCGGTGCGACCTGAGTAATCAATGAACCTTCTGGTTTCGGCAACTTATATGCTTCTGCCAAGTTACGATCAATATCTTGCATCATGATCCCAAGATAAGAACGTGTCACTTTACCCGTCGTTTTCAACTGTTGTACGACATCCATCGCCACATCAATTGGAATCGAGAAGGACAAGCCCATATAACCGCCCGTGCCGCTAAAGATACGAGAGTTAACACCTACCACTTCGCCACGTTGGTTAAACAATGGACCACCGGAGTTACCTGGATTCAGTGCAGCATCAGTTTGAATAAATGGAACTGAAGTCTCACCACTCATATTACGAGATTTTGCACTGACAATCCCTGCTGAAGCTGAATAGTCAAAGCCAAATGGTGAACCAATTGCGAGTACAGGCTCGCCTACGCGAAGCTGATCCACATTACCAATTCTTAATTCTGGGAAATTGGTTCCATTCACTTTAAGCAAAGCAATATCAGTACGTTCATCACTACCTACAAGCGTCGCATCCAGTTCACGGCGATCATTCAGGATAATACTAATACGGGAAGCATTATCAACCACATGACGATTCGTTAATAAATAACCGTCCTTGCCAATAAAGAATGCACTGCCATAACCCGTTTTTTCCTGAGGTCCCTGCTGTTGCGGGATAATCACTTGATTACCAAAAAAACGACGCAAGATTTCAGGAACTTGTTGTTGTAATAACTCTTCCTGAGTCATTTTCTTTACAACGTTGACACTCACAACAGCAGGACTAACCTGCTCAACGAGGTTTGAAAAATCTACTGGTGAGGCAGCATTGACTTGAGCAGCTGCTATCGTAAATACAGCAGCATACATTCCTTGTTGTAAATAGCGACTTTTCATGAAGCAAGAACCTACATACTGATGATTAAAATAAATGTTATGGTCTATGTTTGTAGCATAACCCTACCATTCTTTTCGTAAAAAAATGTTTATATTTTCAATGCATACAACGAAATAGACAGATGAAATGTGAATAAATTATGGAGACAATTCCAGACATTCAAATTTCATCTAAGGTTTTATATTGAACAGCTTAACTCTAGATTAAAACAATGTACTGAAAGGTAATCGTTTTCTGATATTAGACAAAATATACAAATAATAATTGGTGAATAAATCGCATTCGCTAAAAATTCACTCAATTTCAGGCAGATTAGCCCTTGCCTTTTTGACAAAAAAGCGGTGTCATTAGCGAACGTTTAAAACTGAAGCAGATCGACGACATGCCTGATTTAAAAACAATTCACCATTTTGATGTGATTATTGTGGGCAGTGGTGGTGCAGGTTTAAGCCTCGCACTCTCTTTACCAAGTCATTATAACATTGCAATTCTAGCCAAAGCCGCGCTGACAGAAGCCAGTACCTTCTATGCTCAAGGCGGTGTTGCTGCAGTCTTAGACGAAACAGATTCTATTCAACAACACATTAATGACACTATGATTGCAGGTGGTCATCTATGTGAACTGGATGCAGTGAAGCATACGGTTGAAGGTGGTAAACCTTCGGTGGACTTCCTGCTTAAGCAAGGCGTGCAATTTACTTTAGATGATGATGAGCAATTACACCTGACTCGTGAAGGTGGTCACTCACAACGTCGTATCATTCACTCTGCCGATGCAACAGGTAAAGCCATTTCAACCACATTGGTTGAACGCGCTAAAGAACGAAAAAATATTACGATCTTTGAAAATTATATTGCGATCGATTTAATTACCCTGCACAAACTCGGTCATCATCATCAGGCCAATCGCTCGATCGGTCTATATGCTTTAGATGAAACCAACGAACAGGTTCATACTTTTCTTGCGCCATTTACAGCTTTGGCCTGCGGCGGTGCAATGAAAGCTTATCTTTACACGTCTAATCCCGATATTGCGACTGGAGATGGAATTGCCATGGCCTATCGTGCAGGTTGCCGTGTCGCCAATATGGAATTTAATCAATTCCATCCCACCTGTTTATATCATCCAAAAGCACGCTCATTCTTAATTACCGAAGCGATGCGTGGTGAAGGTGCTTATTTGCGCTTACCAGATGGCGAACGTTTTATGCTGCGTTTTGATGAACGTGCTGAACTTGCCCCTCGTGATATTGTGGCCCGTACTATCGACCATGAAATCAAACGTTTAGGTATTCGTCACGTCTGGTTAGACATTACCCATAAATCGCCAGAGTTTATTACTGAACACTTCCCGACACTGTATGCCCGTTTGCTTGAACTTGGTATTGATATCACCAAAGATATGATCCCTGTCGTCCCTGCGGCACATTATACCTGTGGCGGTGTAGTGGTCGATGAGCATAGCCAAACGGATTTAGACGGTTTATATGCGATTGGTGAGACCTCTTATACAGGCCTACACGGCGCTAACCGTATGGCGAGTAACTCATTACTAGAATGTTTCGTTTACGGTATGAGTGCAGCAGAAGATATTGAACAAAAGTTTGATGCAGACTTTAAACTGCCAGAAGTCCCTTCTTGGGATGAAACACAAGTGACAGATGCAGATGAAGATGTGGTGATTCTACAAAACTGGGATGAACTTCGTTCCACCATGTGGAACTATGTCGGTATTGTACGTACCACTAAACGTTTGCAACGAGCTCTACACCGTATTGAAATGTTGAAACGTGAAATCACTGAGTACTATCAGGATTATCGTGTCAGTAAGAACTTGATTGAATTGCGTAACCTCGTTCTGGTTTCGGAAATGATTGTACGTTGTGCGATGGAGCGTAAAGAATCACGTGGTTTGCATTACACGCTGGATTATCCTGAACTTTCAAATGAGATTCGTAAGACGGTACTCACGCCACCAAACTTTAAAGTGGAACAACCGTTGGTGAATGAGTAATATTTAATTTAGACAAATACTAAATTAATAATTGGGCTGAATTACTAGATATAAGTAATGTTGGCCCCGCTAAATCTTGATTACTTATAAGGAACTGCACACAAAAAAGTAAAGTTTTCTGTTGTCTTGTCTAATTCATATGAATAATTATATATCAATATTATTGAATTAATAGGAAATGGCAGCCTAAAGCCCTTTAAAGCTATTTCCTCTTTTATCTTATCTGAATAAGAAAAACCATCTAAAATTATCTCGAAATTACTAGTTAAATTATGGAAATCCTTTTCAATAAAATCGTCATCTACAAAATCTATTTCAAATTCTTTTGAAAAACTAGATCCTACAAACTCACCATCCCATGAATAATCATTAAATGTATAGCTATTTAACGAATCATGAGAATCTAATACTCCTCCCCAAATAGAGACATAGTCATTTTTCTGCATCACTCATCACCTAATACAACATAAACTATTTCGACATTGCAGAGCATTATAAAAAGCTTTGAAATCTTTCTCATTATTATTAAGGTGTAAATGTGCATCACCTACTGCAACGTATATCCATGTTGCTGCTTCCCACTCTTAATGATTAGAAGGCAATAAAAGCAAAGTATCCAAATATAAATCCTTTGCCTCCTCAAACTGCCCTTCTGCAACCTGCTTATCACCTTGTTTACATAAATCCATAACATGTTGATAAACACTATCAGCTAATTGTTTCATAAAAAACTAACCGAACAGAAGTAAGCCATTGATAATTTGTTAGTTCACAATAATGGAAAATAAATTGCAACAAAACAGCTCTTAGAGCTGTTTTATATAATTCAATGCCTCTTCAAACACAACATCCGCATTCTGTGTTGCATCCAACCGCTTCATCCGCTCAGGCTCTGCTTTCCACAAGGTCTCATAACCCGCACGCACTTTGGCAAAGAAACTCAACTTCTCTTGCTCAAAACGATCCAGTGCACCACGCTCTCGCGCACGGGTCATGCCCAATTCAATCGGTGCATCTAACCAAAAGGTAATATTTGGCATTTTCGCGACAAAAGTTTGATTCAAGAGTTGAAGCTTTTCCTGACTTAAACCACGTCCAGAACACTGATAAGCAAAGCTGGCATCGGTAAAACGATCGCTCAGCACAATCTTCCCTGCCGCTAATGCAGGTAAAATGACTTGCTGTAAATGCTGTGCACGGGCAGCATAAATCAACAACAGCTCAGTATCATGACTCATTTGCTCTTCATGATTCACCGCCAATAATAATGAACGAATTTGTTCAGCCAATGGTGTACCGCCCGGTTCACGGGTTAACACCACTTCTTTACCTTGCTGTTCAAAGTACTGATGAATTTTACGAATCAGCGTGGTCTTCCCTACACCTTCCGTCCCTTCAAAACTAATAAACATTATTCGCCCTGCTTTTTCTTTGAACGTAGCACAGTTAAATATTCTTGCACTGCGCGATTATGGTCTTCTAAAGACGCGGTAAATTTATGCCCACCATTACCTGTGGCAACGAAATAGATATTTTTAGCATCATCAGGATGCATCGCTGCTTCAATTGCTTTCTTACTTGGCAAAGCAATTGGTGTTGGAGGTAAACCATTAATGGTATAGGTGTTATACGCAGTCGGCGTACGTAAATCATTACGGGTGATATTGCCTTTATAATTGTCACCCATGCCGTAAATGACAGTTGGGTCGGTTTGCAAACGCATCCCCATTTTCAAACGACGCACAAATACACCTGAAACCTGTTCTAACTCGCTATCTAAGCTGGTTTCTTTCTCGATAATCGAAGCCATGATCAAAGCTTCATATTTATCTTTATAGGGTAAATTCGGTGCTTTTTTTGCCCAAGCGTCATCCAGTGATTTCATTTGACGGCGATATAAATCAGTTAAGATTTTTTTATCCGTTTCGCCTTTGGCAAAGAAATAAGTATCAGGCGCAAACAAACCTTCTGGATGCGTATACGGAATATCTAATTGTTTTAATAATTCAGATTGAGGAAGGTCTAACAGTGTATTGGTGACATTCGAGTCTTTTCTTAAACTCTGGATCAACTGAGAAAAAGTCGTGCCTTCAATCACCAAAATACGATTCATCTGTGCATTGTCTGCATCAGACAACATATCCATAACTTGACGGATACTCATGCCTTGCGAAATTTCATAGACACCTGCTTTCATAGTGTCGTGAATCATAAACTTCTGATAAAGCTTTAGAACAATTGGAAAATTCACGTTATTTTCTTTGGCTAAACGATCAATAAATCGTGAATACGTATCGCCAGAAGAAATCACTAAAAGTTGCTTCTTACCTTCTACAGGATAATTTTTAAATAAACTTGACCATACAATGCCAAAGATCGCCAATACAAAGATAACAATGGCGATCAAAAAGGCTTTAAAAAAAGAAAATCTGGATTTCGGTTTAGCTTTAGGCTTTTTCTTACTTTTGCTGGAACTAGGCGGCTTTGGCATATTAATCAATCTGGCTAAGTTTTAAAGTTTCAAATAAATCAAGATAAGGTTGTTGCTCTAAACAACGGTCATGAAATCGAATCACCGCTTTCATCGGGTGCAAAGCATTGCAGAAAAATAAACTCTGAATACGTCCAATTTCATTCATATCAATACAACGCTGCTCACAAGGAACATGATACTGCTGCATTCGTGACAAAATTTTGGCGCGCATCACACCGTGGACGCCATTATAGCGAAGTTCTGGCGTAATCCACCGATCATTTATACGAATAAAACAATTACTGCTCACCCCTTCAACAATAGCGCCCTGTACATCACTGACCAGTGCTTCCAGCCAGCCTTGTTGATCTGCCTCTTGCTTGAGTAATACCTGTTCCAATCTGTTTAATGTTTTTAATCCAACCAGATGCGGCATGTTCAATCCCAACGCATGATTTAACATACCACTTTCAATCCATTCAGGTTGAAAAGCATGTGTCACTCTTGGGTAATACCAGACGTAGATGTCAGCAGCATGCAACGGCAGACTATAACCTCGATCACCTTCACCGCGGCTAATCACCACTTTTAAAGTGCCATTGAGATTTGAATGTTGCTGCTGTAAATGCACAAAGGACTTTTCAATCAAGGATAAATCTGCATCCAGACTTAAGCTTGTACAGGCCAGTTTTAAACGTGCAAAGTGCAGTTCTTTTAGCTCAAAATTTCCATGAAAAATACGTGCAGTGGTAAAACAGCCATCACCGTAATGAAAAGCCCGGTCTAATAAAGGAATGGAGTCAATCAACTGTCCATTTTTATAACACTGCATGATCTAGGCACCTATCCACTCTATACAAGACCTTCTATGACAAGAAATAAGCCATTGATTTTAAATGAGTATAACAATTAAAAGCCGGAATTAAAAATTTCTTATTTATCAATAATTCAGCAAAGCTTATCTCTTTTATCTATTTCTATTTTTTTCATAACAAATTCGATTTTAATTATTTTTTTTGCAAAAAAACTGGCGTTATGCTGCGTACATATTCCAAACAGTGATTTAGATTTTAAGGGGTTTTCCATGCGTTTTTCTCAAGTTAAAGTCGGCGTAATTGCCGCATTACTATCAGTTTCTTCATTCGCGGCACAAGAATTTTTAAACGTTTCTTATGACCCAACTCGTGAACTCTATACAGATTTCAATAAACAATTCGGTACATTCTGGAAACAACGTACAGGTCAAGACATCGACTTTAAACAATCACACGGCGGCTCAGGTAAACAAGCCCGTGCCGTGATTGATGGCTTGAATGCAGACGTGGTCACACTTGCACTTGCAGCAGATATTGATGAAATTGCTCAAAATGCAAAATTACTTCCAGCGGATTGGCAAAAGAAATTACCGAACAACTCTACGCCGTATACCTCAACCATTGTATTCCTTGTTCGTAAAGGTAACCCAAAGCAAATCAAAGATTGGGGTGACTTGATTAAACCAGGTGTAGAAATCATTACACCAAACCCGAAAACTTCAGGTGGTGCACGTTGGAATTACTTAGGTGCATGGGCTTGGGCTAAACATCAAAAAGGTGGTAACGATGCCAAAGCACAAGAGTTTGTCCGTCAAATTTACAAGCAAACCAAAGTTCTTGACTCTGGTGCCCGTGGTGCAACCACAACCTTTGCTGAACGCGGTATTGGTGACGTATTACTGGCTTGGGAAAATGAAGCTTATCTTGCTGTACGTGAACAACCAGGCAAATTCGAAATCATCACCCCTTCTCTGTCAATTCTTGCAGAACCACCAGTAGCAGTTGTAGAAAAAAATGCTGAGAAAAAAGGTAACTTACAAATTGCTCGTGGTTACTTGAACTATCTATATTCACCAGCAGGTCAAGAGATTGCTGCACGTAATTTCTATCGCCCACGTAATGCAGCGGTATTAAAGAAATATAGCAATGTATTCAAACCACTCAAACTTGTGACAATTGATCAAGAGTTTGGCGGCTGGACCAAAGTACAAAAGACTCACTTTGATAACGGCGGTGTGTTTGACCAAATCGTCAAACTCAACAACTCAGGGAAATAATTTACTCAGCGGGTAAATAGGGAGAGCGGACATGATTCATACTGTAATTGTTCCAGGTGTAGGTGGTAGCGAAGCGCAGCATTGGCAGTCTTGGTTACAACAGCAACTCGTGTCTAGCTCTCGCGTTCAACAGAAGCATTGGGATCGTCCTGTGCTCAGTGAATGGGTTGCCCAATTTGTTAAAACGGTTGTTGCAGCCCCAGCACCTGTACAAATCGTTGCACATAGCTTTGGTTGCTTAACCAGTGTCGCTGCGCTCGCGGAACACCCTGAACTCCGAGCTAAAGTGAAAAATCTGGTCTTGGTTGCCCCTGCGAATCCAGCACGATTTGGTGAAGCTGGCTTTGCTCGCCATAGTTTGACGGACTATAAACAGTACTTTCACCAACTTAAAATTGACGTACCAACCACGTTATTGATCAGCGAAAATGATCCTTGGTTAGGTTATGTCGACGCCTTACAACTGGCACAAGCTTGGAAATTGACACCCATCAATTTAGGTCCAGTCGGTCATATTAATGTTGCTTCCGGATTTGGCCCTTTCCCAGAGATTCTGAACTACTTGCTGCCTGAAAAAAAGACGCAGCTCGTCGCCCGAATGAGTCAGGCAAATTTTAATCTGAAATTTGCCTAACACCGCCCCCGTATTTTTAGTATTCGCATTATTTATTTGCTTTTTTAGCAAACATTTCTCTTTGAGGAAACATCATGTCGCAGCGTTCCCGAGTGCTGCCTGGGTTTGGTCTCTCATTAGGCTTCACCCTCGCTTACGTGTCTTTGATTGTGCTTATTCCTTTATCTGCTGTCTTTATCAAATCTTTAGGGATTGGATGGGATGGTTTATGGGAAATCTTAACTTCTGAACGAATTCTAAAGTCCTTACAACTGAGCTTTAGTGCTGCTTTGATTGCTGCTTTGGTCAATGTGGTATTCGGCTTATTGCTGGCATGGTGTCTGGTTCGCTACACCTTTCCAGGTAAAAGAATCGTTGATGCATTGGTTGATTTACCCTTCGCGCTACCCACTGCGGTTGCAGGTATCGCATTAACCTCCTTATATGCACCAACAGGTTGGATCGGACAATATTTGACTCCGCTTGGAATTGAAGTGGCTTATACCCCGATTGGTATCACACTGGCGCTCATCTTTATTGGTTTACCTTTCGTGGTTCGTACCGTACAACCCGTATTAAGCGATATTGAAACTGAACTCGAAGAAGCGGCGTCTGCCTTAGGTGCCAATCGTTGGCAGACCATTACCAAAATCATTTTACCGATTTTATTCCCCGCTTTACTGACAGGTTTTGCTTTAGCATTTGCACGCGGTGTTGGTGAATATGGTTCGGTGATTTTCATTGCAGGTAACCAACCTTATAAAACAGAAATCGCACCGTTGATGATTATCTCTCGCTTAGAGGAATACGATTACGCAGGTGCAACGACCATCGCTGTGGTTATGCTTATCCTCTCTTTCGGCATTTTATTTTTAATTAACTTGGTGCAAGCATGGGCTAGCCGTCGTACAGGGAGAGTTGCACAATGAGCTTAAATACCAATAGCAACGCTTTAGCCCTAAAACTGCAAAGCAGAGATGCAACCCGTGAACCCACTTGGGTCCGTTATAGCTTGATTGGTATTGCACTGATCTTTTTCCTCAGTTGTTTGATCTTGCCTCTGATTTTGGTTTTTGTTGAAGCATTTAAACAAGGTTTGACCGTTTATATCAATGCATTAACCGATTCAGATACCTTATCGGCAGTAAAATTAACGCTACTTACAGCAGCGATTGCCGTGCCCATTAACGTGGTGTTTGGTGTTGCAGCAGCATGGGCAGTTGCAAAATTCCAGTTCCGAGGTAAAGCCATCTTAACCACGATTATTGATATGCCTTTCTCGGTATCACCAGTAATCGCAGGTTTAATGTTAGTGCTGATTTTTGGTACACAAGGCTGGATGGGCAGTTGGTTAATGGACCATGACATCAAAATCTTGTATGCCGTACCTGCGATTGTATTAGCCACCATTTTTATTACTGTTCCCTTTGTAGCACGTGAGTTAATTCCTTTAATGGAAGCACAAGGGACTGAGGAAGAAGAAGCTGCCATTGTACTCGGTGCTTCAGGCTGGCAAACCTTCTGGAGAGTCACTTTACCCAATATCAAATGGGGTCTGATTTACGGCGTGATTCTGTGTAATGCCCGTGCAATGGGTGAGTTCGGTGCGGTATCCGTGGTTTCTGGTCATATTCGCGGTCAAACCAATACCTTACCGTTACACGTCGAGATTCTTTATAACGAATATACCTTTAGTGCTGCATTTGCTGTGTCTTCATTACTGGCATTTTTAGCGATCATCACTTTGATCTTGAAAACGTGGCTCGAAGTCCGCCAAGAACAAGCAAATAAACATCAGTCCAATCACTAAGGAATAAACACATGAGTATTCAAGTTAAAAATATTGAAAAACACTTTGGTGCATTCCATGCGCTAAAAAATATCTCTTTAGATTTTCCTGAAGGTGAATTGGTTGCGCTACTTGGTCCCTCAGGCTGCGGAAAAACAACCTTATTACGCATCATTGCAGGATTGGAATCCGCAGATGGTGGTCAGGTTTTACTTGAAGGTGAAGACGCAACGGACATCCACGTGCGTGAACGTCAGGTTGGTTTTGTATTCCAGCACTATGCCCTGTTCCGCCACATGACTGTTTTCGACAATATTGCCTTTGGCTTACGTGTTCGCCCACGTGCAACACGTCCTTCTGAAGCTGAAATCAAAAAACGTGTTACACGCTTACTTGATCTGGTGCAACTTGGTTTCTTGGCAGATCGTTACCCTGCTCAGCTTTCTGGTGGTCAACGCCAACGTATTGCATTAGCCCGTGCGCTAGCTGTTGAACCACGTGTTTTATTACTGGATGAACCATTTGGTGCGCTTGATGCGAAAGTCCGTAAGGAATTACGCCGTTGGTTACGTACCTTACATGATGAACTGCATATCACGTCGATCTTTGTGACCCACGATCAGGAAGAAGCTTTAGAAGTTGCAGATCAAATCATTGTTATGAACAAAGGTGATGTTGAACAAATCGGTTCTCCACGTGAAGTGTATGAAAAACCAGCAACACCTTTTGTTTTTGATTTCCTTGGTCAAGCAAATCGTTTTGAAGCTGAGCATACTGGCGGTATTATCCGTATCGGTGATGATCGTATTCAGCTACCAAGTCTATTAGACGCACCACAAGGCAAAGTGATTGCATTTGCACGACCAAATGAATTACATATTCACACCCAACCTCAAGCCAATACCATTGAGGCGACGTTCTTACGTGAAGTGTGGATTGCTGGCCGAGTTGTGGCTGAATTACAAGATCGTAGTGGACGAACGATCGAAATTTTATTAAGTGTAGAAGAAGCGAACTTACATCAATTCAAACCAAATCAAACCGTTTGGATCAGTGCGGCCCAACTTCATTTATTTGCAGATCAATCAACGCAAGTTGCTTAGAATAATATCTTGAGGGCGGCTAAAATATCCTTGTGAAAATTTAGCCGATGCTCACTTTTTATGTGGAAAAACGATTATGAACTTTCAACAACTCAGAATTATTCGAGAAACTGTTCGCCAAAACTTTAATTTAACCGAAGCATCTGCGGCCTTGTATACCTCTCAATCTGGTGTCAGTAAACACATCAAAGATTTAGAAGATGAATTAGGTGTACAGTTATTTGTACGTAAAGGGAAACGTCTATTAGGTTTGACTGAACCGGGTCAATCATTATTGAGCATTGTTGAGCGTATGTTGGTCGATGCCGATAATATTAAACGTCTCGCCGATGATTTTAATAAAGTTGACGAAGGTACACTGACGATTGCGACAACACATACACAAGCACGTTATGTACTGCCACCGATTGTGAACCAGTTCAAAAAATTATTTCCGAAAGTTCATTTAGTTTTACAACAAGCCAGCCCTGTTGAAATTGCAGAAATGCTCCTTCAAGGTGAAGCGGACATCGGCATCGCAACCGAATCGTTAACCACAGAAGAAAATCTGGCAAGTGTGCCTTATTATGAATGGCACCATAGCATTATTACCCCGAAAGACCATCCTTTAGCAAAACTGGATAAAATCAACCTCGATGTTTTAGCAGAATATCCATTGATTACTTATCATGGTGGTTTTACAGGTCGTTCTAAAATTGATAAAGCTTTTGAAGATGCACAATTGCACGCGGACATCGTGATGTCAGCACTCGATGCCGACGTGATTAAAACCTATGTTGAACTGAATATGGGTGTCGGAATTGTCAATGATGTTGCTTATGATGCTGAACGTGACTATCGCCTACAACAAATCAAGACTGATGTGTTTGGTGTGAATACAACATGGATCGCCGTACGTAAAGGCCATTTACTGCGTGGTTATGGTTATGAATTTATTTCTTTATGCTCACCAGAAACAGATATTAAAGCTTTGAAAAGAGTTGCTTATCCAGAAGAATAAATTATCTAAAAATAAAAGGCGCATCATGCGCCTTTTATTTTTCCCATTAATAGGTATAAAAAAAACGAGCATGGCGCTCGTTTTTTTTATGTTGAATGCATGGATTAGAACTTGAAGCTCACACCCACTTTCGCAACTGGCATCCACTCATATTTACTTTTGTTTTCGATATTGCGTTCTTCTTTCGCAATTTCATCATTCAAGTTAGCACCGCTACCATTACTAGCTGTACCACCATTTACGTTTTGTAAAGATGCTGTTGGATTACCAGTATAGTAAGCACCAACCTCACCGAACACGCCAATGTTTTTATAGACTTGCGGTGCAATACCAACACCTACATATGGTGCGATATCATCTTTATAACTCATTTTACCTGCGATATGTACATCAGAAGTTGCGTTAAAGTCAGTATTGTTCACACTGAAGTTACGACCTTGACTTACACGACGATCAAGTTTGTAGTCATTATCTAGATAACCTACACCTGTAGCGACATATAATGAGTTTGCAAACATATTTGCACTTGTACCCCAAGGACGAATCTCAGCATTTAAATATGCTGTTTTATTGTCCATATCTAGGTCATATTTAGAGCCATTAATTTTTAGATCATCTGACCAAGAAATATCGCCACCATTATAACCAAGGCTTAAGCTCACGTATGGGTTGACTTTATATGAAATTGCACCACCGTAACCTGTAGTACCTACCTCAGCACGAACTGAAACTGGATCTAAGTATGAAGGAAATGCATAAACAGATTCCTGCACGACTTGTTCATCTGCTGCAAATGCAGTGCCTGCAATCGCTGTTAATGCACCTGCTGCTAACATAACACGCAAAGCTTTCATTGAAGTCTCCTCAAAAATGCTCTTATTTAAAGTATAATTGTTACTGTGGACACAGGATAAAATAAATAGCGCTATTTTTTTATACAGAAACTGATTACTTTTTGTTATTTTTTGATACAAATTCAAAGGAATTATGTATTTCTAAATTATAGATAAAAAACAATAGGCTCCATTTTTATTACAGATTTGTTGCTCAAATTTAAAACAATATATTGTAACTACTTTTTTCAAAGATTCTTGCCACAAATTAGTGTAAAATCTTCAAAATTTTTTTGGAAGAAGGAAGATCATGTCTCAGCTTTCTGCAATCATTGAGCAAGCATTTGAAGACCGTGCCAACTATAGTGCAGCGGACTGCCCAACTGAAATCCGTCAAGCTGTAGAAGAAGCATTGACAGGTTTAGATAACGGTACACTTCGTGTAGCTGAAAAGATCGATGGTGAGTGGGTTGTTCACCAATGGTTAAAAAAAGCCGTTTTACTTTCATTCAAACTCAATGACAATAAGCCTATCGAAGCTTGTGACCTTCGTTTCTATGACAAAGTAGATACTAAATATTCAGGCTGGACTGAAGAGCAATTCAAAGCTGCTGGCGTACGTGTCGTACCACCTGCTGTTGCTCGTCGTGGTAGCTTCCAAGCTAAAAATGTGGTGTTAATGCCATCTTATGTCAACATTGGTGCTTATGTAGATGAAGGCACTATGGTTGATACATGGGCAACTGTAGGTTCATGTGCACAAATCGGTAAAAATGTTCACTTGTCTGGTGGCGTTGGTATCGGTGGTGTTTTAGAGCCTTTACAAGCAAACCCAACCATTATTGAAGATAACTGCTTCATCGGTGCACGTTCTGAAATCGTTGAAGGCGTGATTGTTGAAGAAGGTTCTGTGATTTCAATGGGTGTTTTCATTGGTCAATCAACCAAAATCTTTGATCGTGAAACTGGCGAAGTTCACTATGGTCGCGTACCAGCAGGTTCTGTGGTTGTTGCGGGTAGCCTTCCATCAAAATGCGGTACTTACAGCTTATATGCTGCAATCATCGTGAAAAAAGTGGATGCAAAAACACGTGCAAAAACCAGCTTGAACAATTTATTACGCGCTGACTAATTTGTAATATATACGGAACTTAATGGTTCCTCGGAGCTTCTGTCGCTCCTCGTCTCTACGATCAGTCATGGTCGTAGAGATTTTGTTTTTTATGTAGCATGCTGCTTGTGTGGCACCTGTTTGTGGTAACTGTTTATGGCTTCCTTACGTTCTTCTGCAATTCCTGTCTCTGATCCTGCGGCGGGTTTACGCATCACGGAGATCTTTTACTCTTTGCAAGGCGAAGCGAATACGTTTGGTCTACCAACTGTTTTTATTCGATTAACAGGTTGCCCATTACGCTGTAGTTATTGCGATACCACCTACTCTTTTGAAGGCGGTGAACGTTTATCACTTGAACAGATTATCGAAACAGCGAGCCAGCATAAAACACCTTATATTTGTGTCACAGGCGGTGAACCGCTTGCACAACCCAACTGTTTGATTCTGTTACAACGTCTGTGTGATCTTGGTTTTCAGGTTTCGCTCGAAACCAGTGGCGCTCTGGATGTTTCCAAGGTTGACCCACGTGTTTCTAAAGTTCTGGATCTAAAAACGCCCACTTCAAAAGAAGATCACCGTAATTTATACAGTAATCTTGACCATCTCACTCCACATGACCAGATTAAATTCGTGATCTGTAATCGTGCGGATTATGAATGGTCAAAACAACAGCTAGAACAATTCCAGTTGCAAGACAAAGTGAGTACGGTTTGGTTCTCACCTGCTTTTGCAGTTGAAAAAGGTGCAGTTGCCCTGCCAGCATTGGCGCGTGACTTGGCCCAGTGGATTTTAGAAGACCATCTCCCTGTTCGCTTCCAGTTACAGTTACACAAACTGTTATGGAATGATGAATCTGGTCGTTAAAAGCTCATGAAAATCATTCTTTAGAACAGTAATGATTTTCCTCAAATTTATTTTAGGTTGAATAATGGAAAATAATATGCGTTCTCGTGCCATCGTATTATTGTCTGGCGGCTTAGACTCAACAACGTGTCTTGCTTGGGCACAGTCAAACTATGAATGTATTGCCCTCAGTTTTATGTACGGTCAACGTTCGACTACTGAACTTGATGCAGCCAAAGCGCTGGCTCAACGTGCAGGTGTAGAACACCGCATCATTAACATCGATTTAGGCAATTTAGGTGGGTCTGCGCTTACAGATCATAACATTGAAGTCCCAGAACAATTACAAGAAGGGATTCCTGTAACTTATGTTCCAGCACGTAACACAATTTTCTTGTCTTATGCCCTTGCTGCGGCCGAAGTTTTTGACGCTGCTGCCATCGTAATTGGCATCAATGCTGTTGATTATTCAGGATATCCTGATTGTCGCCCAGAATTTATTGACGCTTTTGCCAATCTTGCACATTTAGCAACCAAAGCAGGCGTTGAAGGAAAACCTCTTAAAATAGAAACACCTTTGTTACATTTATCCAAAGCGAATATTATACGCTTAGGCATCGAACATGGCGTAGACTACAGTCAAACGGTATCCTGCTATCAGGCAGATGCTCAAGGACGTGCATGTGGCAAATGCGACAGTTGTCGTTTACGTCAACAAGGTTTTATCGAAGCAGGTATTGCGGATCCTACGCGTTACACTGAATAATCGATATTAGGGTAAAAAATTAGGTACATTATATGAAGTTTTCTAAATCAAATCTTATTCTATCTACAATGATGTCAGCTGCTGCACTTTTTGCGACAGCAACTCACGCAGCTGATAATCCATTACAAACTGCGTATAAAAGTACCAATGTAAAAGCAGCATTGGTCAACGTATGTAAAGACCAGACTGCAAAAGGCGGTAAATTAACTGCTGCTGAAGTTAGCAAGTTCTGTGGTTGCCAAATTGATGCTCAAGGTAAAGTAACTGAAGCGCAAAAATGGGAAATCCAGAGCGCAATCAATGCGAAGAAAAGCCCAAGCTCTTTAGGTTTTGTGCAACAGCAAAATAAAGACCTACAAGCATGTTTAGGCGCTCCACTTGTGACCAAGTTAGAGAAACTAACTGAAGAAGCAATGAAAGCTGCTCAACAGCAGGCTCCTAAAAAATAAGCCTGAATTGTTGAAAACAAAGCCTGCATTTATGCAGGCTTTTTTATTGGGCTTTGTTAAAATCCCCTTTATCTAGAATCAGTTGAATAACACCATGCAAGATCAATGGAAAACCAATGCCGAGCAACGACAATCTATTGTCTCGTTTAGTGGTGGTAAAGACAGTTCCCTCGCCCTATATCATGCGATGCAAACAGGCACTGTGATTGGGCTAATTGTGATGCTGGAAGAGCAAGGTCAGCGTTCTCGTTCCCATGCGATGCCGCTGGATATTATCCGCGCACAAGCAGATGCGGTTGCTTTACCCGTGTATATGACATCTTCAAGTTGGGCCGATTATGAAACAAAGTTCATTGCGCTACTCGATCAAGCCAAACAACACGGTGCAGAAGTATTAGTCACGGGTGATCTTGATATGCCTGAGCATGGTTGCTGGCATGATCGGGTCACCCAGCAAGTGGGGCTAAAACTGGGAATGCCACTTTGGTTACGCCCTCACCGTGAAGTGGTCGAAGAATTTATCAATTTAGGATTCAAGAGTGTCATCGTGACAGTCAATCTGAAACTGGGTATGCAAGTTGAAGATCTAGGTAAGATTTTAACCTTGGATTATATTCAGGAATTGGAAGATCGTGGCGTTGATCCATGTGGTGAAGGTGGAGAATTTCACACCACTGTGATTGATGGGCCTATTTTTAACAAAGCTATTCCTGTACGACACGGCGATATTGTTTATCATGAGGAATATGCTTTTTTACCGCTTGAGCTTGAGCAACACTAATTTTATCGAAGGATGAACAATGTCTGAGAATATTCAATTACCCAATCATGTTTTCCCAACCACTCAAGGTGAAATCAACCTTGCTGAAATCAGCAGTGAATGGTTGGTGCTCTATTTCTACCCAAAAGATTCAACCCCAGGTTGTACCACTCAGGCGGTAGGCTTTTCTTGCTTGAAAGATCAATTTGACGCCTTAAACTGCCAAATTATTGGTGTATCTCGTGATTCAGTTAAAGCACATCAGAACTTTACAGAAAAACAAGCACTCAGCATCGATTTAATCAGTGACAAAGAAGAAGTGCTGTGCAAACATTTCGACGTGATTAAAGAAAAAAATATGTATGGCAAACAGGTGATGGGCATTGAACGCTCAACTTTTATTTTCCATAATAAACAGTTAGTAAAAAGCTATCGCAAAGTTAAAGCTGCTGGACATGCAGAACAAGTCCTAGAAGACCTAAAAGCATTACAAACGGCTTAGTGCCAATAAGTAACAAAAAAGCGAGTTTCAAGCTCGCTTTTTTGTTCAGGCAAATTGCTGTTCGCTTTACGCTTGGCGTATGATAAACAGATTAAAAGAATAAGCTAAAGACATTTAAAATGAATCATCTTCATGTATTGCTATCACTACCCTTACTTGCGTTTGTATCAGCATGTAGTTCGAATACATCGATAACATCCCAAGAACAGCCTCCCTTAACACCACAAATTCAGAAAATGGCGACAGAGATACGCTGCCAAGATATACAAAACCCTGCGTATCAACGGGTGATTCTGAAGGCGATCAATGAAATTCGTCAGCATCCACGCCAATGCGGAGAGCAATATTTTCCTGCAGTTGCGCCACTGACATGGAACAATCATTTATATCAAAGTGCCTTTGATCATGCCGAAGATATGGCGCAACACAGTACGCTTGGGCATATCAGTGCCACAGGTCAAGATTTTAGAAGCCGTTTAAAACAAACGCAGTTCAAGGGTCGTGGCGGTGGAGAAAATGTGGCTCGTGGGCAGAAAAATTTAAATGATGTAATGGCCACATGGCTGGCCAGCCCCGTGCATTGTCGCAATTTGATGCATCCAAAATTTACAGACTACGCCCTAGCCTGTACAGTTGATCAATCAGCAAAGCAAAAAAGTTATTGGACTCAACAATTTGGTGTTCGATAAAAGGAATAAGCATGCAATCTGGCTCTATTACCCCCATTCTACGTATTTTTTATGTGGAACTCGCCCAATCCTTTTACTTTGATTATTTGGGCTTCCAACTCGATTGGCAACATACTTTTGGGGATAACTTCCCGCTTTATCTACAGATTTCCAAAGGTGATTGCATCATTCATTTATCTGAGCATTTCGGTGATGCCAGCCCACATAGTGCCATTCGTATTTATTGGGAGAATCTCAGTTTGCTTCATGCAGAACTGGATGCAAAAGACTATAAATTTGCCAAGCCTCAAGTAGAGAAAACCGATTGGGAAACCTTGGAACTGAGTATCACCGATCCATTCTCAAATCGAATTATTTTTTGGGAAGATGCTTAATCTTCCCTTTGTCTCAAGATTCATCGATATTGGAACGGTCATTATCCTTAAATTTTTGCTGTAATTTCTGATAGATCGGCGATTTTTGAAATTCGCTCAAGAACTGGATTGTCCCTTCAGGGAAAAACTCAGTTTGAATCTCACCACGATAATAGGCTTCGCGCATTGGTGTTGCTGAAATAGAATCTTTCAAACTATCCAGCTCCACCATCTGCCACTCAGGGAATAAACGTAAATAATAAGAAGATTCATCCTTGAAATGACCGATTAAACCGACTTTTGCATTTGGCTGAATCACGCCATTGACCAAGTCTTTGACCTGTTTGACCCATTTTTCATCGTTATAGACATCGACCACATGGACAAAATGAATTCGCTTTTGATCTTGCTCAGAAAAGTTCGACAAGATCATTTGCTCACGCTCAACCGCCAGAAAAGGATTTTTGATATTCCGTTCAGATTGCGCCGATCCCAAAGCCAAGATCACGTTTTGACTTTTTTGTAATGCAATTTCAATGGTTTGCATATGTGCAAAATGAAATGGCTGGAAGCGTCCAATAAAAACAAGATAGTCAAATGTGTACATAGGCTTAATTTCACTTTTTTGTGAACTCATCAGTTGCGCCATTCTAATAAATATGCGACATAATGAGGGCACTTAAAATCAATCTGGATTAAAGCAAGGATAGTACGATGACACTTAGCTGTATTCAACAACCTCATCAACATTTGCAAGCAAATTTAGAAGATGGCGTACTCACCTTAGCCATTAACCGTTCAGAAGCAAAAAATGCACTCTATGGCGAACTTTATCTTTGGATCGCAAAAGCTTTGGATGAAGCCGATGCAAATAAAGAAGTTCGTGTGGTAATTTTCCGCGGTGCAGAACAAGACTTTACGGCGGGTAATGACATGAAAGACTTTATGGGCTTTATTCAAAAGCCACATGAAGGCAAAGCTGGCGATCAACCTCCATTTGTATTATTAAAAGCAGCTGCTCGTTTTTCAAAGCCCCTCATTATTGCGGTGAAAGGTGTTGCAATTGGAATTGGTGTCACGATTCTATTACATGCAGATATGGTATTTGCAGACAACACTGCCCTGTTCCAGATTCCATTTGTCAGCCTTGGTTTATCTCCAGAAGGTGCAGCAAGTCGTTTATTGGTGAAACAGGCCGGTTATCAAAAAGCAGCCGAGTTATTATTCACAGCGAAAAAATTTGATGTAGCGACTGCGGTAAAAGCAAATCTAGTCAATGATGTGGTTGAAGATGTGTATGCGACAGCGCAAAAAACAGCGCAACATATAGCAGCATTACCGTTGGCTTCGATCAAACAAACTAAAGCACTCATGAAGCAAGACTTGACAGATATCATTGCATGTGTTGATGATGAAGCTGAAATTTTCATGCAACGTGTACGCTCACCAGAAATGATGGAAGCGGTACAAGCTTTTATGCAAAAGCGGAAACCTGATTTTTCTCAGTTCAATTAATCACTGCATTAATCATTCGAACAAACCACTTAGCCTAAAAGTTAAGTGGTTTTTTATTTTGTGTATCCATATAGATATTTACGGATAGACCGTCTAAGCTCGATTCTGATTAAAACTAAATTTCAAAAATATGAAAGTCGTCATTGCTCCAGACTCTTTTAAAGACAGCTTATCTGCACATGATGTTGCAGAAGCGATTGCTTTAGGTTGGCAACAGGTTTTTCCTAATGCAGAAATCATCACTTGCCCAATGGCAGATGGCGGTGAAGGATCAATTGAAGCTGTTTTAGCGGCTTGTTCAGGTCAATGGCGCGAACAAGCAGTACAAGGCCCACTTGGGCAACCTGTACTAGCAAAATGGGGCTGGTTAGAGACTGAAAAGATTGCCATCATTGAAATGGCACAAGCCAGCGGTATCCAGTTGGTGCATCCCTCAGAACGTGATGCATGTATCAGCAGTACTTTTGGTACTGGTGAGCTGATCCTCGCTGCTTTGGATGCAGGTGCAAAGGAAATTGTACTGACTGTGGGTGGCAGCGCAACCAATGATGCTGGTACGGGGCTTTTATCTGCATTAGGCGCTAAGTTTCTGGATGTAGATCATCAATCATTGCCTGCTGGTGGTCTTGCCCTGCAAAACTTGGCATGGATTACTCTGGAAAATTTCGATCCACGGATTCAACAGACCAAATTTTTATTGGCTGCTGATGTAACCAATCCACTTTGCGGCCCAAATGGTGCATCTCATATTTTTGGCCCGCAAAAAGGTGCTTCACCAAGTCAAGTACTTGAACTGGATCAAGCATTGTCATATTTTGCCGATGTCACAACACAATTGCTTGGCATTGATCGACGCAATGAAGTTGGTGCAGGCGCTGCGGGCGGCTTAGGTTTTGCTGCAAAAACTTATTTAAAGGCCGAGTTTCGATCTGGAGTCGAAGTCATTGCGGAACTGAATCAGCTTGCTACCAAAATCCAAGGCGCGGATTGGGTGATTACAGGCGAAGGAAAGTTTGATGAGCAGACCTTGAATGGCAAAACACCCTTCGGGGTCGCCCAAATAGCACAAGCAGCTAATATTCCTGTGATTGTGATTGCAGGAACGCTTGGACAAAACTATCAAGCTTTATATCAACACGGCATTACGGCTGCCTTTTCTTTAACTTCAGGTCCAATCAGCCTAGAAGAAGCCTGTCAAAATGCGGCAGAGCTGATTCGCGCACGGACAACCGATATCGCCCGATTAATTCAGACCAGTATGATTAAACCTAGTCAAACTCAATAAATCTCTAAAATCTGAATAAACTCAAAGGCAGGCTCTTCATATGGATGACTTGCCTTTAGAGCTTTTGCCACAGCTCTGGCCTTATCTTCTGCAATAATGGTTTCAACTCGCCATTCTTCGAGTTGCTCTAATTCATCCAATTGCCCTAAAAAAGGGTTTGCACCTTTAACGGGCTTGAATTGCCCAATGCCTTTGACTTGCCAAGCACAATGTTCATAGTTTCCAATACCACCCGCACCTGCTTCAAAGATTGCTTGTTTGGTAACTTCCAGATGAGATTCAGGCACGTAATAAATCAGCTTTAACATCATAAAATGGCTCAAATCGAAATCAATGAGAATTCAATCATAGCGTGATAAAAGCTGAACAATCAAAGTGAAATATTGATGATGAGATAACTCACGATGATAAATAGCAGCTGAATAAGCACAGTTAAGCCAAACCAAAACCAGCCTTTGTCTTTTGAATAGCTTGCTCTCAAATAATTTTCATTTTTCATCATGCTGCTCTCTCATATCTTATTTATTGTTGAAATATGAGAAGCAAAAAATAGGCCACATGTGAATTTTATTTTATAAAAGGAGAAAGTTAATAAAGTGATATTTAAAGGTTATTTTAGAAAAAATTATACGTCATGTTGTGTCGCACCAATATAGAATTTATATAAAAATTATTTGAAATAATGGTATTTTTATTTTTGAATATTTTTTATACGGTTGATTTTATGAAAACTTTTTTAAACCACTTCGGTATTCCAGCAAACTCTGCTGGAATAGATTTTTTGGATATTAATCTTGAAAAAGATACTCCCTTATTTATTGATAGTTATTATCTAACTTGGTCTAAAAACATCTATTGTCAAAAAGCTTTATCTACCCAAAGAATTTTTATGGAAGAACTAATGCTTTCATTAAAAAATGGTAATGATCAAAAAGCAAGTGAATTATGCAACCATTTTCCTGAACCTAAATGTACAGGTATAGGTCTTTCAGCTGCAAGTTTTAATGGTAGAGGATCTAAAAAAATTAAAGTTGAAAAGATTTTACATTCTTTAAAAAAGTCAAAAGCCGCTCAAACTGGTTTATTAGAGGATTTAGAAGAATTAATTTTGGTTACTGAAGGCATTGGTGCAGACACTATTTCAGATATTACTACCAATATTTGTATGAAGCATTTTGCTCAATATACACTTGAAAAATGCAAAGAGCTCAATATTCCAACAGAACTTACTAAAAAAAATTTCTTTTATTTTTGCGAACAAGACAAAGTTTGGAAAAAAACTAAATTTGAATTACCTCACGTACCTCTAGGAAAAGAACAGGTACACAGCGCAATTGTATTACTCCCTAACGAGATATTAGATAGTATTATTTCTTATGATACTCAATTCTTTTTTACAAATATTGCAACTCCACTCTATGTTAAGGAAGTATTGAAAAAACAACCAACAGCTTCATTTATCTACTCAGTAAAAAGTACTAAAGAGCGAAAAGTTAATGTAACTGACATGAGAAACCTACATCCTGAATATCGTGGTGGTAAAAAAAATATGGATAAACTAATAGCAAGCAATCCAAAACTTTTAAAAGATTACAAAGAAGTTGCACGATCTCGATATATAAAAAGAAGAGGAAAGAAATCGTAATAAACTAAGATTAGAACAAAAATGAAAATTATTTTTTATACTTAGTCCAAATCTCTCAGAGAGACTTTGGACTAGGATTCATATCAATTACTTGGTAGTTATTTTCTTCTCGTACAGTGTCATCGCAAATGCTAAACCACACAAAATCACAAAACCACTGGTCATCGGAATCAAAGTACCGTTATAAAGCTGCCCAATAATCGAAGCGAGAATTAAAGACAGCACGGATGAAGATGCCCCAATAATCGCCGAAGCCATACCTGCCACATGCCCCATCGGTTCCATTGCAATCGCATTGAGATTGCCAAACAGTGTTCCAAACAATAAAAACAAAATGCAGGCATACAACATAAACATCCAGAATGAAACGGCGATACCGGCAAGCTGAACGATGAGGAACAACAATGAAATTAAACACAGGCCAAGAAAGCCATAAATACAGATGGGGCGCATCCCAAATTTCATAACAATTCTAGAATTGGTAAAAGATGCAATCCCCATTACGCCAGCTAATAGCGCAAAGTAAGCACTAAATTCCTGCCCTGTTTTGCCAAATTGCTGCATAAAGATTTGTTGTGAAGTTCCAAGATATCCAATAAAACCGCCAAAACAAAAACCTGCACATAGCAAATAACTCATGGTGGTTTTATTGCTCACCACTTCTTTAAAGCCATCTTTAAATGCTTGTACACGCATCGGCAAACGATTTTCAGGCACTAAAGTTTCTTCTAGCCTTAAAGCGACCCAAGCTCCAACAGCTATGGCATAGACCATATACAACACAAAAATATCGCGCCAACCGAAGAAATGAATAATCAGTTGTCCCAAACTGGGTGCAATCGCAGGTGCGACCATAAACACCATCATGATCAAAGACATGATACGTGCCATTTGTGCACCACTGTATTTATCCCGCACAATGGAAATCGAGGCCACATAAGGCCCAGAAACGCCCACACCCTGAATAAAACGCCCGACCAAGAACCATTCAAAACTTTGGGTTGAATAGCACAACAAGCTTCCTAAGAAATAGATGACAATGCCAGTAAATAAAATCCGTTTTCTTCCAATCGCATCAGACAATGGCCCTGCAATCAGTTGCCCTATGGTCATTCCTGAAAAAATGCTAATGATGACCCACTGCGCCTGATTGCTATTTTGCAGGGTAAAAACTCGGCCAATTTCACCTAATGCAGGTAAAACAGCATCAATCGAGAAAGAGACAATGGACATTAATAATGCCATCAGTAATGCGAATTCGTGGAAATGGATTTTTGATTTCATTTTTCTTGTCCATTAATCATTATTTTATATTGAATTAAATAAGCCACCTGACGGTGGCTTATTGCATGAATTTAATTAACCAATAAATTTACGTGCGTTACGGAACATACGCAACCAAGCACCATCTTCAGCCCAGTCTTCAGGCTTCCAAGAATGCTGTAAAGCACGGAAGTTACGCTCTGGATGCGGCATCATTACGGTTGCACGACCATCTTTAGAAGTTTGACCTGTAATCGCTTCAGGTGAACCATTCGGGTTCAACGGATAATGCTGAGTTGGATTACCCAAGCT
Organism: Acinetobacter vivianii; assembly: GCF_014635885.1. Classification (GTDB taxonomy): domain Bacteria; phylum Pseudomonadota; class Gammaproteobacteria; order Pseudomonadales; family Moraxellaceae; genus Acinetobacter; species Acinetobacter vivianii. The sequence goes on along the minus strand of NZ_BMDR01000005.1, from coordinate 186,862 downwards.
ATCCACATAACGCAAGATCACTTGGTTCTCGGCATTTAAAGCAGCGATTTGCTGTTCAGTTGCAACTAGACGACCTTCACCATGCGCAACAGCGATAGGTAAAATCGAACCTTGCATATCTTCAAGCAAGACTGAAACTGATTTTTCTACGCGTACGTTAACAGCACGTGCTTCAAATACTTCTGACGTATTACGATGGAAACGGCCCCAATGCTCTGCACCTGGAATCAGTGGTGCAAGTTGCGACATCATTTGACAGCCATTACATACGCCTAAGCTGAATGTGCTCTCACGATGGAAGAACTGTTCGAATTGATCACGCAATTTTGCATTGAACAATACTGATTTCGCCCAGCCACCGCCAGCGCCCATCACGTCACCGTATGAGAAGCCACCACACGCCACTAAACCTTCGAAGTCGCTCAAGCTGACACGACCTGCAAGCAAGTCACTCATGTGTACGTCGATAGTATTGAAGCCAACTTTGTCAAATGCAGCAGCCATTTCAACATGACCGTTGACACCTTGCTCACGCAAGATTGCCATATTTGGACGACGTGTATTGATAAACGGCGCTTCAACAGGCTCATTCAAATCATAAGTCGCTTGTGCAATTAAACCTTTATGATTTTTATCTGCAATCAATGCAAATTCTTGATCAGCCGTTTCAACATTGTCACGTAAGCGCTGGATTTGGTGTGACACTTCTGCCCATGCTTGTTGTAATTCAGCACGTTCTAAAGTTAAACCATTGACAGCCAATTGATCAGTTTTATTAACACGGCCTACAACTGCGATTGCATCTTTCAGGCTTGATTCTGCAACTTCAACTTGCAATTGCGCCCAATCAGCTGCTGTGATTTGAAGTACAGCACCAATTTCTTCAGCAAATAAGCTTTCCGTTGTTTGATTTTCTAATGCAACACCTAAGCGTGAAGCAAACATCATTTCAGCAACAGTCGCCAATAAACCACCATCACCGATGTCATGGTAAGCCTTGATCACACCACGATTGTTCCAGTCTTGAATCAAGGCAAAGAATGCTTTGAAATCATCAAAACTATCGACATCAGGTGTAACAGAACCAATCGCTTTATATACTTGTGCAAGGATCGAACCACCTAAACGGAACTGCCCTTTAGATAGGTCAATACGAACCAATACCGAGTCTGCAAGGTTTTTAAGCTCAGGCGTTAAGGTTTTACGTACATCTAAAACTGGTGCAAATGCAGTGATTACCCCTGTCATTGGCGAAGTAACAGCTTTGTCTTCACCATCATTCCATGTGGTACGCATAGAAAGTGAATCTTTACCGACTGGAATTGCGATGCCTAATGCAGGACACATTTCCATACCAATCGCTTTCACACCTTCAAACAAGGCTTGGTCTTCACCTTTTTGACCTGCCGCTGCCATCCAGTTTGCTGAAAGTTTAATATCGCTAATTTGTTCGATGTTGGCACAAGCAATATTGGTAATCGCTTCCGCAACCGCTAAACGCGCAGAAGCTGCTGGATTTAACAATGCAACCGGTGGACGTTCACCCATTGCCATTGCTTCACCAGTGAAACCTTGCAAGCTTGTAGTCGTTACTGCTGCATCTGCTACAGGAACCTGCCAGCGACCCACCATCTGATCACGTGCAACCATACCTGTAATCGAACGGTCACCAATGGTGATCAAGAATGATTTAGATGCAACTGTTGGATTTTTCAATACGCGGAAAATCGCATCTTTTAAATCAACTTTCACAACATCAAAGTCGTTACCCGTACGCTCAATCGTTTCATATGAACGTTGCATACGCGGTGTACCGCCTAAGATCACCTGCATTGGAATATCGACAGGCTTGTTCTCAAACAATGGGTCTTCTACGGTCAAATGACGCGCTTCAGTCGCTTCACCCAATACCGCAAACGGACAACGCTCACGTGCACAAATTTCTTCAAACTGTTCTAAAGACTCTGGGCGAATGGCAAGCACATAACGTTCTTGCGCTTCATTTGACCAGATCTCCATCGGGCTCATACCTGGCTCTAATGATGGAATTTTACGCAGGTTAAGCACTGCACCCAACTCATGATCATTCACAAGTTCTGGCATCGCATTGGATACACCACCCGCACCCACATCATGTACAGACACGATAGGGTTAAAATCTTCTAAGCGCCAGCAGGTATCGATGACTTCTTGGCAACGGCGTTCCATTTCTGGGTTTTCACGTTGTACAGAAGCGAAATCAAGACTTTCACCCATGGTACCGCTATCTACAGAAGACGCTGCACCGCCACCAAGACCGATTAACATTGCAGGGCCGCCCAATACAATGAGCAAGTCACCCGGTTGAATCGCATCTTTCTCTACATGGTCAGGACGAATGTTGCCGTAACCACCAGCGATCATGATTGGCTTGTGGAAGCCTTTCACTTCACCATTGACATTTTGTTCGAAAGTACGGAAGTAACCATTTAATGCAGGACGACCGAATTCATTGTTAAATGCCGCGCCACCTAATGGGCCTTCAATCATGATCTGTAATGGCGATGCCATACGTGAAGGTTTGCCGTAGTTTTCTTCCCAAGGTTGTTCAAAACCAGGAATATTCAAGTTCGAAACAGTAAAGCCCGTTAAACCTGCTTTTGGTTTACCACCACGACCTGTTGCACCTTCATCACGGATTTCACCGCCAGAACCTGTTGCAGCACCCGCAAATGGAGAAATTGCTGTTGGGTGATTATGAGTTTCAACCTTCATTAAAATATGAGCAGCTTGGCTCTTATATTTATAAACAAAGTGACCATTTTCATCCGCTTTTGGATAAAAACGCATGGTGTCATATCCCACGATCACAGACGCATTATCTTTATATGCCGATAACACATCCGTTGGAGATTCTTTATAGGTATTCTTAATCATCTGGAACAATGACAATGGCTGTTTTTCGCCATCAATTGTCCATTCAGAACCAAAGATTTTATGACGACAATGTTCAGAGTTTGCCTGTGCAAACATCATCAACTCGATGTCATTCGGATTACGACCCAGCTTGGTAAATGCTTCGGTTAAGTAATCAATTTCCTGCTCAGATAAAGCAAAGCCAAACTCATTGTTGGCTTTAACTAACGCTTCTTTACCTTGACCCAAAATATCAATTGAGTTCAACGGCTTCGGCGCTGTTTCCGAGAATAATGCTTTTGCATCTTCGATTTGAGCAAAAACATTTTCAGTCATACGGTCATGTAATGCCAGTTTCACTTCATTCGAAATCTCGGTTACACCTTTCAATGTAAACAAAAGACCGCGTTCTAAGCGGTGAATTGGCGTATTACAGTTTTTGAAAATATCTGTTGCTTTAGATGACCACGGTGAGATAGTTCCTACACGCGGGGTGACTAAAATCTGGATTTCATCACTTGCAGCTTGGCGAAGTTCGAAAGATTGACCATCGTTTAAAAGTTGTAATGCCGATTGATGTTGCTGCTCGTTGAGCGCTTGATCAAACAAATAAACCCACTGGCTGTCAAAAGATTGAACAGAACTCATTGACGTTAAGCGATTTAAGAGTTGAGCTTTCTTGAAAGAAGAATGTGCTGATGCACCGGCCACGATAAACATGTTGACTTTGGCTCCACGGGCGGGTCTAACGAACCTACCACAATGTGACTTATAAGAGAGCGCATATTCTACTGTGAAAGCCTCATTTCAGCTAGCCATATCCATCTTAAAAATCAGAGTTTTCTACCTCAAATGACTTAATTTATTGTAGCTTTATTGATTTTACTTTATTCGTAACAATTCATTTAACCTGATACCCAAATCACATTCCAAACTCACGCCTCATCTTTTTAGATATCACCGTATTGATAAAAAAGTTTAACACTATAGGCAATCGTCTGATTTCTCCCTAAATAAAGCTTATATAAAGTCATTCATTAATCATCTTACTGGGATGCCTGATCCAAACAAGTGCATAGATTATTTATTAGACATAAAAATCTTATTTTTCCTTTAGGCTTTACGCTGAACAGATTTAAATGACCATGAAATACAAAACTATAAAGGACCGTATACTTATCCAAGACAACTTATGTCGCCCTACTCTAGTGCTTTAATCTTTTTTTTGGCATGATGAAACTGAATTCATAGTGAATAATGATAAATGGAACAAATGCGTTGGTTAGAGTTGCTTTCCGCAATTCGTTTAGGTAGTAAAAAAAGCAGTACAGAATTGGCCCGTAGCCCATTCCATAAAGATTACGACAGAATTATATTTTCCCAAAGCTTTCGACAACTGAATAGAAAAACACAGGTTCATCCGCTTACCCAACATGATGGGATTCACACCCGCTTAACTCATTCACTGGAAGTATCTTGTATTGGCCGCTCGCTTGGTATGCTGGCAGCAGAAAAAATTAAAGATGAATTACCCATGTGGATTTCACCCGCCGATGTCGGTGCGATCATTCAGGCGGCGTGTCTAGCACATGATATTGGCAATCCTCCCTTTGGTCATGCGGGCGAATACGCAATCCGTGAATGGTTTGATGACGCTTCACATCGCGACTTTCTCACTAAACTAACGCCAGAAGAAGAAGCTGATGTGCGTCAGTTCGAAGGCAATGCCCAAGGACTCCGTCTTTTAAGTCGTATTGATTATCACCCTGATGATGGCGGAATGCGCCTAACCTGTGCCACGCTGGGTGCTTATTTAAAATATCCGTGGCTGTCTAAAACGATTGAAGAACAAGGTGATACCCCTTCTCATCAACGGGCAAAATTTGGCTGTTATCAATCTGAAAAAGAAATCTTGAGACAATTGGCTGAACAGCTCGGCCTGATTCAACTGGGTGAATATCATTACTGCCGCCATCCTCTGACCTATTTATTAGAAGCAGCTGATGACATTTGCTATGCGCTAATTGATCTGGAAGATGGCATTATTCTCAATATGTTGAACTATGCTGAAGTTGAACCGATTTTCCTGAATTTGATTGCTGATTATGGCTATCCAGAGGAATTGCATTTACCGCATACCACTTGGCAGCAAAAAATTGCAGCATTACGCGGACGCGTCATGAAGCGTTTGGTCGATGAAGTCACCACTGCGTTTGCCAAACATCATTTTGAAATTTTGACAGGTCAGCTCAAAGGTAGCCTATTACAATATTGCTCACCAGATATTGAGGCAGGCATTCAAACGGCAAAGAATCTGGCACGTGACCGAATTTTTGAACATCCTCAAAAATCAGGTTTAGAGATTATTGCCCATCAAAGTCTACAAACCATTCTGGATGCGTTTATTCCTTTGACCATGCCACATAAGACATTAAGCTTTAAAGAACAGCGATTAATGTCAATTTTGCAACATTCAGGCGTAAATCTGCAAAACAACCATTATAATAATATTATGCAAGTCTTGGATATTATTAGTAAGTTCTCTGACCATCAGGCTTATAGTCTGGCGCAAGAGTTGCAAGGAAATAAAATAGGATTCTTTTAAAGGCTTAAATTAAGCTCTGTTAGTCTCTTAAATCACCAACTAAATTGTTTTAAAAAATAGTGAAATTTTACTCATGATCGGATGTTTAATTGGCGAAGTGTTTGCCCTAGAAGCCCCAACCGTATTACTGAACGTGAATGGCGTTGGCTATGAAATCGACACCCCACTTTCAACATTTTGCCAATTACAAAAAGGACAAAAAGTCACGTTATGGACACATTTAGTGGTCCGTGAAGATGCACAGCAATTGTATGGCTTTATTGATGCGCAGGAAAAAACTATTTTCCGCACGCTACTCAAAGTCAATGGTGTAGGCCCTAAAATGGCACTAGGTATTCTTTCAACTCTGAGTGTTGAATTGTTGATTCATACCATTGAACATGACGATGTAAATACCCTGATTAAAGTTCCGGGTGTAGGTAAAAAAACTGCTGAACGCTTAATGATTGAATTACGTGACCGCTTTAAAGCATTGGCCCATCCTACAGGTGGCTCAAGCAATGCAGCAGCAACGCAAATCCAGTTCATGTCAAACTCACCTGTTGCCGAGGCCGAAGCTGCATTACAATCGCTCGGTTATAAACCAGCTGAAGCACAAAAAGCCGTTGCAGCCGTCAAAGCAGATTATACTGAGTCAGCCGACATTATCCGTGCTGCGCTTAAATCCATGATGAAGTAATAGATATATGCAAGATCGTCTTATTAGCGGAACAGAAAAACCTGAAGATCATTTTGATCGTGCCATTCGCCCCACCTCTTTGGCTGATTATATCGGTCAGCCTGTGGTGCGTGAGCAAATGGAAATCTTCATTGGCGCGGCCCGTGGTCGTGGTGAGGCACTTGATCATACCCTGATCTTTGGCCCACCAGGCTTGGGTAAAACCACATTGGCAAATATTATCGCGCGTGAAATGGGTGGTAATTTAAAGTCGACTTCTGGCCCGGTGTTAGAACGTGCCGGCGATTTGGCTGCCATGCTGACCAATCTGGAAGAAGGTGATGTTCTGTTTATTGACGAAATTCATCGTCTTTCACCTGTGATTGAAGAAATCCTCTATCCTGCGATGGAAGACTATCAACTGGATATTATGATTGGTGAAGGTCCTGCTGCCCGCTCAATCAAGCTGGATCTACCTGCATTTACTTTAGTTGCGGCAACAACACGTGCAGGTTTGTTGACTTCGCCATTACGGGATCGTTTCGGGATCGTGCAACGATTAGAGTTCTATTCGGTTGAGGACTTGACGCATATTGTGACACGTTCTGCCAATTTGATGGATATGCCGATTACGCACGAAGGCTCAACAGAAATTGCCCGTCGTGCACGCGGCACACCGCGTATTGCTAACCGTCTATTACGTCGTGTTCGTGACTATGCGCAAGTCAAAGGCACAGGTGAAGTGACTCAAGACATGGCACAACGCGCTTTGGATATGCTCAATGTTGATAAAGCAGGCTTAGATACGCTAGATCGACGTTATCTCAGTATGTTACTGGAACGTTTTGAAGGACGACCAACAGGTGTTGAAGCTTTAGCCGCAGCGATGGCAGAAGACAGCGGAACGCTGGAAGATGTGATTGAGCCGTATTTAATTCAGCAAGGTTATGTGATGCGGACTGCTCGCGGTCGTATTGCCACCAATATGGCGTATTTACAGTTTGGTATGACACCGCCTGAGTCAAACAACTAAGCGAAAGAAGAGAGTTTTCTCTTCTTTTTTTTAATTTGAACCGTCTCCCTAAAGCAAAATAATAATTCTATTATCAACAAATTAGCGACTCTATACCTTTTAAGTCTTTATTTATACCTTATTGATTTTTTAATATTTTCAAGAACTGCATTATAAGAAAAATACAACGTAAATCTGATAAACAATAATTTTTAGGATAAGGATATGTATAAGAAAGCCGCTTTATTACTTCCACTCGCCCTTGTGAGTCAACTCAGTATGGCAGATTGGATAAAGGATGCCGCACAACAAAATGAAAATCAGGTTATTCAATTAAGACAACATATTCACGAACACCCCGAACTGGGCAATATGGAATTTAAAACATCTGCGCTTGTTCAAAAAGAATTGAAATCTTATGGCATTCAAGTCAAAACAGGTTATGCAAAAACAGGAGTCATTGGCATCTTAAAAGGCGATAAACCTGGTCCAGTCATGGCGCTTAGAGCGGATATGGATGCTTTACCGATGCAGGAAAAAAGTGGCGTTCCTTTTGCCAGCAAACAAAAAGCAATCTATCAAGGTAAAGAAACTTATGTAATGCATGCTTGTGGACACGATGCTCACACTGCAATGCTCTTAGGCGCAGCAAAAATTCTGGCAGCCAACAAAGATAAAATATCAGGCACAGTCGTTTTTGTATTTCAACCCGCCGAAGAAGGTGGCGCAGATATCGATAATTTCACACATGGCGATCAAATCGGCTCAAGAAAAATGATCGCGGACGGAGCATTTAAAGACGATAAGCCAGAAGCTATTTTTGGTATGCATGTCATGTCTGGTATGAAAAGCGGACATCTCTACTATAAAGATGGTGCGATTTTAAACAGTTCAGATCATTTGCGTATTCAAGTCAACGGCAAACAAGTCCATGGTTCGATGCCTTGGTTAGGTAGAGATCCGGTTTATGCATCAGCTCAAATGATTAACAATATACAAAGTCTTATTAGTCGAAGAACTGATCTGACTCAAGGCATGGGCGTCATCAGTATTGGTAATATTCAAGGTGGAACGGCAGGAAACATCATTCCTGATCAAGTTAATATGATTGGTACCATTCGCTCCAACAACGAACAGATACGAGACAACATCTTAGAAAGTTTACCGACGCTTGTTGAACATAATGCTCAAGCCAATGATGTAACGGCCAAAGTTGAGATTGCACCTTATGCTCCAGTAACAGTGAATAATAAGGCACTTACTCAACTTATTCAGCCAACATTGACCAAAGCTGTCGGAGATTCGAAACTTCATCTGATGGACCATAATGCAAGTGCCAGTGAGGATTTTGCCTATTATGGAAAATTAATGCCGTCCTTCTTTGTTTTCTTAGGTGCGACACCTGAAAATCAGGACTTAAGTCAAGCCGCTCCGAACCATAACCCCTATTTTATCGTCGATGATAAAGCCTTAAAGACAGGGACAGAGCTACATGTAAGATTCGTCTTAGATTATCCAGAAATCGCAAAACAAGTTCAGGCCGCATGGAAACCTTCTTAACTTAGCAACATACAAGTTATAGAGCGTCCCGTTTTAGTCAATAAAGACCGCAATCGCAATTGAAAGGTTGTGCCATAGGACTTAGTATGCAATCTGCTAAACTGCCCCGTATTTAAAGCAGGTCTATGACGTTGAATAGAACTGGTGTTTTATTTAGCAGTCATATTTTTAAATATAAAGCCCTATAGTGAACTAGAACGGAATACTCTCATGGCGAATCATTTTGAATTTAAAATTCGTGTTTATATCGAAGATACAGATGCAGGTGGTATCGTCTACCATGCCAACCATATCCGTTTTATGGAGCGTGCACGCACTGAATGGTTACGCGCTGCAGGTGTTGATCACTACTGGCATCAACAAGATTACAACTTCGTTGTGCACCAGATTCAGGTCAAATATGTACGACCTATATTAATGGATGACTTAATTACCGTTACAGCACGTGTTATTTCGTGTAAAGCCGCATCATTTGTGTTGCAACAAAATATTTATCGTGGTGAAATCTTGCTGGCTTCAGGTGAGGTTGTGTTGGCATGTTTAAACAAAGAGTTAATGCCACGTCGACTTCCTGATGAAATTCGTGACCTGATTCAAAAAGAATTGGCACAGGACTAAAATAAACTTTCGGCACAGTAACTTATGGCAACTAATTTAGAATCTTCTCTACACATCTCCGACCTTATTTTGCAAGCAAGTCCTGTTGTACAACTGGTCATGCTGATTTTATTACTCGCTTCAATTTATAGCTGGTATCTAATCGCCAAATTGCATATGGGCTTCAAAAAAGCAGGACAAGATGATGAGCATTTTCAAAAGATGTTCTGGTCAGGTGCCGAATTAAATACCCTTTATAATAATGCTCAACTCAACTCTAAACGTCGTGGTTTAGAAGATATCTTCTATCAAGGGTTGGGTGAGTTTTTCAAATTACAAAAACGTAAAGCAGATACCAATCAAACCATCGAAGGAACTGAACGTATCCTTCGTGTCGGTTTAAGCCGTGATCAAGGTGGTTTAGAACAAGGCTTAGGTGCACTTGCCAGCATTGGTTCTGTTGCACCTTATATTGGTTTATTTGGTACTGTTTGGGGCATTATGAATGCCTTCATCGGTCTGGCTGCGGTGGATCAAGTTACTTTGGCAACAGTTGCACCGGGTATTGCCGAAGCGCTCATCGCTACAGCAATCGGTTTATTTGCTGCAATTCCAGCGGTACTTGCATTTAACCACTACACAGCCAAAGGCGAATCGATCTATTCAGACCGTGCCTTATTTGCAGAAGAAATGGTTGCTCTTTTACAGCGTCAAGCGATTGGAACGACACAGGAAGATGCATAATGGCGATTCAAAGATCTGGACGTTTTGAGCGGATTAAAAAACCACTGAAAAGCGATATGAACGTCGTTCCTTATATCGATGTCATGTTAGTACTCCTAGTTATTTTCATGGTGACAGCACCCATGATCACCAGTGGTATCAAAGTAGATTTACCTCAAGCCAATAACCACCCTATTGAATCTAAAGATATGCCAGCATTGGTAACTATTAGTAAAGAAGGAAATTTCTCGCTTGAATATCAAGAACACAAAGGCAGTGATCCACTATCACTGGAACAGCTTGAATCGCTTTTAAGTGAGGCTCAAACACAAGCTGAACAAGAAAATAAGCAACTGACTGTTCTCGTGAATGGTGATAAATCTCGTCCTTATGGTGAAGTGGTTTCACTGATGGCGAGTCTACAAGAAGCAGGCCTAACTCAAGTTGGCTTACTGACCGAGCCGTTAAAATAAGCTATGAAAAAATTTCAAGAGCCGCCTTTTAAGCAAAATGCGATTGCACTGGGTTTCACACTCGGTGTTCATGCAATCGCGATTGTTGGCTTACTGTTTTTAGGCTTGAGTAAACCACCAGAAGAGCCTAAAAAACTCACCACTATTTTGGTGAAGCCAGAAGATTTACCTCAATCGCTTCAGCAGCCTGAACAGCAAGTCACTGCTGATAAACAAGCACCAGAAGTGGTCAGTCCAAATGTAGATCCGACCTTACCTGAAAATATTCCTGTAGCCCCTCCACCACCAACTGCACAACAACTTGCAGCTGAAAAACAAAAGGTGGAGCAAGCAAAATTAGCTGAACAAAAACGTAAAGCCGATGAAGCTGCTCGTGCCAAGCAAGTCGAAGAACAGCGTAAACTTGCAGAAGCACAGGCACAAAAACAACGTGTCGATGCTGAAGCAAAACGTCAAGCTGATGCAAAGGCAAAAACTGAAGCTGAAGCGAAACGCAGAGCTGAACAAAGCGCGAAAGCTGAAGCGGATGCCAGAGCACGTCAAAAAGCAGAGCAAGATGCGAAGTTAAAACAGCAGAAAGCGGCTGAAAATGCAAAGCTTCAAGCTCAACAAGAAGCAAAACGTAAAGCCGAAGCGGATGCAAAACGCAAAGCTGATGCAGATGCCAAACGCAAAGCCGATGCGGATGCAAAACGCAAAGCTGATGCAGATGCAAAACGTAAAGCTGATGCAGACGCTAAACGTAAAGCCGATGCAGACGCTAAACGTAAAGCCGATGCGGATGCAAAACGTAAAGCTGATGCAGATGCGAAACGTAAAGCTGACGCAGATGCCAAAGCGAAAGCCGACGCAGATGCAAAACGTAAAGCTGATGCAGATGCCAAACGTAAAGCTGACGCAGATGCCAAAGCGAAAGCCGACACAGATGCGAAACGCAAAGCTGACGCAGACGCTAAACGTAAAGCCGATGCGGATGCAAAACGTAAAGCTGACGCAGATGCCAAAGCGAAAGCTGACGCGGATGCTAAACGCAAAGCCGATGCGGATGCAAAAGCCAAAGCTGAAGCAGATGCGAAACGTAAAGCGGAAGCAGAAGCGGATGCAAAAGCTGCTGCTGCAAAAAAAGCTGAACAGGATGCTGCCCAGAAGAAAGCGGATGCAAAACGAATTGCATCAACAGCTAAACGAGATTTTGAACAAAAAATCTATCGTGCATGGAACATGCCATCGGGTTCATCAGGTCAGCGTGCCAGTGCGCGTGTCACCTTGAGTGATAGCGGAGCTGTTTTATCTGTTGTTGTTTCTGCAAGTGATCCTGACGTGAAAGCAAGTGTAGAAGCTGCGGTTCGTGCTGCCGCACCTTATCCAATGCCAGATGATCCAGTAGCACGCCGTGAAGCAAGAAGCTTTACTTCAAGTTTTACTGCAAAATAGTAATGAATAGTTAACGTTACATGCTTTTAATAGCACAAAGCATGTAACTATGTTAAATAATCAACAGCCACAAAAATACGACGCAAGTAATTGTAACTATGGACAAGACTCGTAAACACCTCCTCTCTTTAGCAGTTTTTGCTGCAATTAGCACAGTTGTTCCAACAGCAACTTTCGCTCAATTACATCTTGAAATTGCAAAAGCACCTGAACAAGCACCAAAAATTGCGATTATCCCATTTGCAAATGACAATGCGATCTATCCAATTGTGGAAAGCGACTTGAATCGCTCAGGCCGTTTTACTAGTGCATCTCAAAATTTACCTGCAACTGCCAGCCTAAATCAGGTACAGGCAGGTGATTGGCAAAATGCAGGTGTACCTTATGTTGTTGTGGGTCAAATGAAGGCTGTTGATGCCAATACATTTGAAATTCACTACCAATTGTACGATGTACAAAAACAACAATATTTACTCAATGAAGTACTCACTGTGCCTCGCTCGCGCGTACGTCAAGCTGGACATCTGATCAGTGATACGATTTATCAAGCCTTAACGGGTATTGCGGGTGACTTTAGCGGTCGTATTGCCTATGTATTACGTAATCAGGCAACACCAGCTCAACGTTATACTTTACAAATTGCAGATACGGATGGCGAACAACCTAAAACAGTGCTGTCATCACGTGATCCAATCCTCTCTCCGGCTTGGACACCTGATGCCAAGAAAATTGCCTATGTTTCTTTCGAAACTAAACGACCAGCAATTTACCTACAAGATTTAGCGACAGGACAACGCGAAGTTTTAGCCAGTTTCCGTGGCTTGAATGGCGCACCAAGTTTCTCGCCAGATGGTAAATCAATGTTATTTACCGCTTCTATGCACGGCAATCCTGAAGTTTATCAAATGGATTTAAGTACTCGCCAAGTACAACGCATGACCAATGACTCTGCGATTGATACTGAAGCGCGCTACTCACCAGATGGCAAGTCATTCATCTTTACATCGGATCGCGGTGGTTCACCACAGATTTATCGTTATAGCTTTGATGACAGTTCAGTCAAACGTCTAACCTTCAAAGGTGCATTTAATGCACGCGGCACATTAAGCGCAGATGGTAAAAAGATTGCCCTTGTCCATCGTCCAAGCGGCAGTAACTACAAAGTTGCCATTCAGGATATCAATACAGGTATTACCAATAATCTCACACCAACCAGTTTAGATGAATCACCAAGTTTCTCGCCAAATGGCCAAATGGTCGTTTATGCAACGCGTGAAGGAAATCGTGGTCTTTTATCAGTCATGTCTACTGACGGTCGTTTCCGCATGAATTTACCAAGCGAACAAGGTGAAGTTCGTGAACCAGCTTGGGCACCAAAATAAATTTAATCGATTGGAGAATCGTATGAACATTAAATATTTAACGCTTCCACTTATTGCTGCAACGCTCGTTTTCACGGGTTGTGCAAGCCGTAAACCTGCTGCTGAAATTACTACAGGCAATACACCAAACGGTTCATCAACTGTAAGCACTGATGGTTTAAGTGAAGATGCAGCTTTAAATGCACAAAACCTTGCGGGCGCATCTTCAAAAGGTGTAACTGCTGCAAATAAAGCATTTTTAGCGAAACGTGTTGTTCACTTCAACTATGACAGCAGTGACTTATCAAACGAAGATTATCAAACATTGCAAGCACATGCTCAGTTCCTTGTTGCCAATGCGAACTCTCGTGTTGCCCTTACAGGCCACACAGATGAACGTGGTACACGTGAATACAACATGGCACTTGGCGAGCGTCGTGCCAAAGCGGTTGAAAGCTTCCTGATTACCAATGGTGTCAACCCGCAACAGCTTGAAGCAGTAAGCTATGGCAAAGAATCTCCTGTCAATGCAGGTCACAACGAAGCTGCATGGAAAGAAAACCGCCGTGTAGAAATTAACTACGAAGCTGTTCCACCATTATTAAAATAATCGTGTGAATGCTTGAAATAAAAATGCTCACTTTAGGTGAGCATTTTTATTTGCGATCAAGACGTAGATTGAGCATCGGTCTTGGTCTGCATCGATTCAATCATATCGTGCTTGTTGAACTCTTTGTATTCTGGCTTCGCCTCATACTCTTTCCAAGCCTCTTGCACCTTCTCTTTAGAAATCGTTTCTAAACTAATAGGTTCGCTTGGCGTAGGAGTTGCGTCAAAATTCTTGGTTGACATCTTTAATCTCCAAACATCCTGTCTAGTATCCGTCCAACATAGCATGTAATGGCTTACTTGTAATCATAAAAGCAACATAAATAAAGTAAGATAATTTTTATTTTTGGGCGTTCTCATCTAGAATAGCCACATTCATTTTTATCAATTTTTGACACGGCTAAATCGGAGCTATTCAATATGTCAAACCTTACTTTGACCCAATACCTAGAACAACAAAATGGGAATTTGACTCCAGAGTTGGCACAAGTCATCGAAACAATTGCAGCAACTTGCCAGACGATTGATCAAGCATTACAAAAAGGTGCTTTAGCGGGTGTTTTAGGCAGCGCTGGCAATGAAAATGTTCAGGGTGAAACGCAGAAAAAACTAGATGTCATTTCGAATGATTACCTGATTGATGCATTAAAAGCTCATCCACAAGTGGGTGGTTTGGCTTCAGAAGAATTAGATGACTTCACTCCTGCGCAAGAAAATGGCAAATATTTAGTTTTATTTGATCCATTAGACGGTTCAAGCAATATCGACATCAATATGTGTGTGGGTACGATTTTCTCTATCCTTCCTGCAAAAAATGCCGTTACTCAAGCTGCTGATTTCATGCAAGCAGGGACTGAGCAAGTTGCTGCGGGTTATGTACTTTATGGTCCATCAACCATGCTCGCACTGACTGTTGGCGCAGGCGTTGTATTCTTTACTTTTGATCCAACCACACAAAGCTTCTTATTAACTTCTGAAAAAGTTCAAGTTTCAGCAGATACACAAGAATTTGCAATCAACTCATCTAACCAACGTCATTGGGAAAATCCAGTGAAACGCTATATTGATGAGCTACTTGCTGGTAAAACATCAGTGCGTGAAAAAGACTTCAATATGCGCTGGGTTGCATGCATGGTCGGTGACATTCACCGTATCTTATGCCGTGGCGGTATTTTCCTTTACCCTTATGACTTGAAAGACCCTAAAAAAGCAGGTCGTTTACGTTTGATGTATGAAGCAAACCCAATGAGTATGCTGATTGAACAGGCAGGTGGTGCATCTACAACAGGCCGTGTTCGTATTCTGGATATCCAACCAACAGAATTACACCAACGTGTTCCAGTCATTATTGGTTCTAAGAATGAAGTTGAACGCGTAACCAGCTATCACTAATTAATTTTATAATCAGGGCATTATCATCCATTTATAATGCCCTTTTGGATGTTTATCTTATGGCAGTTATTTTTCTAGAATCAAAAGACAATGCAAAGATCAAACATTTGCGTGGGCTGATCGAGCTAAACAGCGCCCGAAAAAAACATCAGCAAACGGTTCTGGAAGGTACACACCTTTGTCTGGCTTGGTTACAACAGCAGAAAAAAATCTTTTCTCTATTTACGACCGAACAAGCACTTAATCACCCCGAATTACAACAAGTCATCGAATTACATCAAGGCCATATTTTTGTTATTAGTGAAGTACTTTACAAAGATTTAAGTACTTTAGGCACTACGCTACCTTGCTTAGCGATTGTTGATCTTCCTAAAAGTTCAGTCACAATTGATTTTAATGCAGATACGCTCATTCTGGAAAATGTTCAGGATCCAGGAAATGTCGGCACACTTCTACGTTCTGCTGCTGCTGCAAATATTAAGCAAGTGATTTGTACACAAGGTTCAGCATCATTGTGGTCACCGCGTGTATTGCGTGCGGGTATGGGTGCACACTTCAGCCTAACTTGTTTTGAAAATTTTCAACTCAGTGATTTACTTCCAAAGTTTGACATTCCTGTCTTTGTGACCAGTTCACACCGTTCAACTAGCTTATACACACAAGATTTGACTCAAGCATGTGTATGGATTTTGGGTAATGAAGGTCAAGGTGCCAGTGACTATGCCCTAGAACACGCTCAAGCAGTGACGATTCCTCAGCCGGGTGGCCAAGAGTCTCTGAATGTGGCAATTGCTGGCTCAGTTTGCTTCTTTGAAATGGTACGCCAACGTCAGTAAAACGTTATTTTATTTTAAATACGCGTTTTTTACTGGGAAAATCTATTACACTACTAAAAATAATTGCTTAAGTTGTCAACGCGCCCACCATTTTCAACGTTATATGATTAATGAATTGAAATAATAATGGTGGGTATCCATGACAGGATTTTCCATCTCTATGGATTTAGCACCTAAACAGGCTCGAACGGAAAACGGTACTGATCGTAGTACGGTTGAACAACGTCTGCGTTTCTTTATGCAAGACGTGACTGGTCGTGCGCTTGTGATGATGGAGAGTGCGACACAGGGACAACAAGGCATTGCAATGGATCTGGTTCAGGAAGCCTTTATTTCATTGCATAAGTCCTATGCAGATAAGAGTACCGATGAATGGTATCCCCTGTTCTATACCATATTGAATAATAAGCTTCAGGACTGGAGAAGAAAGGAAGCCCGTCGGGCAAGTCCATTCTCATTATTTAAGAAAATCAGTTTAGATGATGACGAAGAAATTATTGATGTAGTCGATGAATCAACCCCAAATCCATTTGAGTTCCTTGATCAGGAAGTGACGATAGAGGAAATTCAGGCTGCAATTAATCAATTACCAGTTCGTCAGCAACAAGCGTTCATGTTAAGAGCCTGGGAAGGCTTTGATACGATGACGACAGCGCAAATTATGGATTGTAGTGAAGGTAGTGTAAAAACACATTATCACCGTGCAATTCAGGGACTCAGAATTGCTTTAGAGCACTTAAATCCACATACGGGAGGATCATCAGATGAAAAAAGATGAGTTCGCTAAACAAGTGACTTCCAAACTTGATCAACTTGCAAGAGAGCAGCACCACAATAAAATGATGGTGATGAATCATGTTTTAGATACGGTACAAAAGAAACCTACTTCTTATTACAGTATCTGGAAAATGACAGGTTTTGCTTTGGCAGCTGCCATTATGGGTATTGCTGTATTACCAAGCTCTTTACAGTTAATCGATAAACCGCAAAATCAGGTTGTGGTTAATCCGAAACTTTCTCCTCAGATGGTTGAAGATATGGAAATGTTATTGGTTCTAGGTGAGGATAAAGTTCCACATGGCAGCTAAAAAGTTAGCACTTGTTGTGTGTACGCTCGGCTTATTGCAAACCAGTTTTGCAGGTTCGGAACGTTTCTGGATTTTTTCAAAACAGAATAAGCCAACAACTGAAGAAGCATGGGATGATTTATCCCCAGAGGAACAACGCGTTTTAATTAAACGCTATCAGTCGTTAAAGGAAATTCCGACTACACAAAGCTCACAACTCCAACAAAGAATGGAATGGTTTACTCAACTGCCAGAAGATGAAAAACAGAAAATGCGTGATGTATGGCAAAAAATGAGTACTCAGGAACGCACCACCTTGCGTAAACGTATGCAAAATGCGAGTACAGAAGAGCGGGTAAACATCCGAGAAGAATATTTAAGTAAATACGCAGAACATTGATTTTTAAATTTATAAAAAAAAGAGCGCCAAATATGGCGCTCTTTTCTATTTCATGTTTTATTTTTTCATACGGCGATAAGCCAATAGACCGAATAAACCAAATATAGATAGGAAATTCAGACTACCGCCTCCACCTTTACGGGTATCATCAGAGGTCGTACCTGTACTGATAATTTTCACAGTCGCGGTATTTGAAATCAGACCTTCTGCATCATAAACCTGATAATTAAATGAATAATTAAATGGGTTAAAGATATTTATTTCCTGAACGTAAATATTACCGCCATAGCAGGTTTCCTGCTGATCAGGTTCAGGACATGGACCTTTGCGGTCAGCAGTCACGCTAATATTCTCAGATGGAACATTGGTCAGTTTGATTGGTAACTCAATTCCTTCCGCATTTCTCCAGAATTGTGGCTTATTTGGTTTACTTGCAGGCCCTTTTCCACCTTCTCCCATATCACCATAATCATTGGCGAAGTTCAGCAGATTGATAGCAACCTTTTCTTTCTTTTGATACTTCAATGTGACCGAAGTATCTTTTGCTTCTGGCGCGATATTTAAAAATGCGGCACTAATCAATCCAGAAGAGGTAATTGAAGGATCTGCTCGATATTGAACTGTATATTTACAGAAAATTTTATCGCCTGCTTGTGTAATACCATCATCTTTACGATAGAAAATAATTTGTTCTAAATCATCATTCCATTCACAAACCAATTTTTTAGCTTCTTCTTTATCAATATTCTCAACATTGTCGCTGATTTGCCCTTTTCCTAAAGGCTCAGTTGTAACGATATAATTTTGTTTATTAAAGAATGCCACTTTAGAAGTGCCATCAGCTTGCTGAGTTTCTTGAGGAATCGGCAACTGATAATTTTTTAAATCAATAAAGATCGCTCTATATTTTAAATTAGTCTTTGTCTTCTCATATAAGTTTTTATACTCTTGCGCACGAACCTTATAGTAAGTTAAGAAATCAGGATTATTTGGCTGCTTAACAAGATCATTAAAGAAGTCCAGCTGGTTTTTGTAGTTTGCCACTAATGTTGTCAATGAAATATTCGAGACATCCGTAATATCACCCGCTGTCAATTTCATAAACTCAACGGAACCAATATCGCAGGAATTACGTGAGTCTGGATCATAATGCAATGTACCATCGGTAATACGTGCGATATTGCGCTGGTCTGTTGCACTACACTCAGTAGCACCCGTATTAAGCAAATCTTTTTCTAACTTGGTATTTACTGGATAATATAGGGGTAAAAAAGCTGTAAATTCCGACTCTGGCTGTAATGTCGTTAAAAGCGTACGGATGTTAACAGCACTAATATCAATATTGGTATGCTTCTCAGGTAAGGCCAGTTTTGGTAAATCACACTTACTCGCCCCATTTAGAGAAAAAGCATTATAAAGCGGGACGATATCTACTTCTTTCTCTTCGGTGACATCCCCTAACAAATAACGGCAAGAATAGCCTCCATTATTATAAGCAAGCACATTGAAACTTAATATTTTCAGCCCTAACTTATCATATAGAAAAGCAGAGTAAGCATTGTTCTCCACAATGGTATTACTGAGTAAATTGATACTACTCAAGTTACTTAAAATACTAGAGTTGTTTGTAGGCGTACTGCCTATCTGACTATCGCCTGTAAATTTAATCAAGCTACCATTTGATAGGTTTACTGTATTTTGTGCAATCGTATTCGTACTTAATGAAGCTGTTGGCTCTCCACAAAACTCCAGCATACTACTTGAATTAGCTGTACCATTTGCAATAAGACTACTCGTCTTTACTTCAATATTCCGTTTTGAATATACATTATCATTAATACAACTCATGGCGAGCAGGCTACCTAAGGGCGCCTTATTATTTTTTAGTAGAGCACTGACTATATTTAAAGAAGATGATGACCCTGCTAAGAAGACTGCTCCTCCACTTACCCCAGCCTCACCATCTAAAATTTGGACATTCTGCAAACTTACATTGCCACCAGCATAAATCGCTCCACCACGGTCTGAGGTTTTACCATTTTTCAAAATGATATCATTGAGGGTTAACGAACTATTATTACCAGTCGTATTAAAAATACGGCCTTTTCCTCTGGCATCAATCGTTGTTTTCAACACCGTTTGTGCAGGGTAGTCATTGGTAATAACGCTTCTTTTTTCCCAATCAACGGGACTTTTGCCCAAAATCACAATATCAATCTTTGGTGCCAATTCTCGATCCAGTACATAGGTACCCGCTTCTAATTGAATCGACTTCGTCGTAGCAGGCGAAGTATCCGTGACTTGACACCCACCATAAGGCTTTCTATCTGCTGCCGTTTTCAGTGCTTCTCGCAATGAACAGGCATAGTTATTTTCGCCATCTTCATCTACAAAAGTTGTAACTTGGATTGGGGCACTACTTGTCGCTGCAAAAAGCGGCATCGTCGCAAGCACCAAGGTGGCTAGCAAAGTTTTTTTATAATTTTTCATCTCATCATCCCTGATTATGATTTAAAGCGACGTAATCCAAGTAATCCGAATAATGCAAAGATTGCACCTATCCCAAAACTACCACCACCAACATTTACAGTTTTACTTTGAAAATTATTAGGTGGAGCTTGCACAATTGTGGTTGGGATCGTGATGTAATAATTTGAGACATCATTAAAACGTGTTGTTGTCGTCATCACTCGCATATTAAATTCATCAGACCCATGCCAATTTCCATTTGGTACATAAGTAATATTCCCCTGCTGATCAATCGTCAACTTGCCTTTTGAAGGGGTTTGTCTTTGTTGAATATCTAAACAACCTGGTTGCCAAGGCTGATCATCCGAACGCTTGCCTAGAACTTTCTCGCATGATGTTGGATCAAGTAATTCACCATCTAATAAGCTATCTGCAATACTAAACTTGGCAATTTGCCCATATAAAATATCTTCGCCCGCAATAGGAACTTCAGCACGGTTAATAACTAACTCAATTGCCCCAAGATCACATAACTCATCATAGCCACTTCGTGGTTTGCCACGCTGATCTGAACCTTCACAACTTTTTGCAAAACCAGCTGTTGTTCCATCACTATAAATTCTTCCTTTATTCACAATCAAAGAGTCTGAAAGTTTAGTATAGGACATCAATAAGCGTGGCTTAAAGTAACCTAACATTTGGTCTTTAGGCGTGTAATACGGGCATAAAAGTCCATCTGCAGGTGGTGCAGCACACTCACCCTCATCGTTGGTTCCACCCGCAATGAGCTTATTATTCCCAATGAAGAAGTTTGGGCTTCCAACTGGTGCGTTACGATCACATTCTGCTGTCGTCAAATTACTTTGTATAACTGCTTCATCATTGGCAGAACTGGCGCAGTTATTTGCTTCATTTGCGACAATAATACTATTGGAAATATAAGCACTTGGTTCTGGATCAGGAGCTTTCTCACCCTCTTTTGTAGCAGCAACCACCCTCTTTGGTGCCTGTAAAAATAATCCCGCAGCATTTCTAATAATTGTTACGTTATTCAGCAACATCCCACCACGTATATTCGCTACATAGCCACCTTTATTATGGAAAATTGTACTATTGCGTAGACCTGAGACACGAGAAGCTAACACGCCTGCTGTCGTTTTATCTGTAAAGGCTGTTTGTGAATAGAGTAAAGCACCATTTTCGCCTTGAGTGCCTTCATTATCACGAATCACAGATTGCGTAATTAAATATAATGGCATCTCGCTATAAATAACCGCGCCTTGATCTGCTTTGTTTCCTTGGAGCAGGCTATTACTGATGTTCAATAAACTTGCAGTTGTTTGCTCATTCGTCACCGTACCCGCATTATAGATTGCACCACCTCGAACCGCATTTCCTCCCGTTAAACGGGAATACTGGATACTGAGCGCCTCTCTATTAAAGATCAAACCACCATCAGTTACCTTATAAGCAGAACCTTTTAAATTTAATTCAACAAAAATAACTGGAAGTAAGGTTTCTTCGACACTTTCATCGTTAATGACAAATAAACGATCATTCCCCACCATTTTAATGGTCGCGTTATGCATGCCTTTCTGATTATCATTAAAACTGCCACTAGCCGCCGTCATGATGGCCATGCCCGCTTTAATATGAATTGCTGAATTTAATGTATATTCTTTATCTCTTTGCAAAATGATGGTGCTACTGGAATCTTTATCACCACAGCCCTGATAGCCATTTTCATATTCTTTTTGACTTCTTTTATTTAAAAACTCTACAGCATTTCTTAACGAGCAACCGGTATAATTCTTTTCATCAAGCAACGTCGTGACTTGGATGTCCGCAGAATAAGCGTGCCCCGTCATTATTAAAAACGCGCAGGCAAGCGTCCGTTTGAGCATACCGATCTCCTTTCATATTTTTTCATTTTTTTTAGTTTTACAAACTAGGTGTTTGCAACCACATTCCTTTGTGCGTACTTTGTCATAGCTCTCAAAATTACTCAAGAAATTTTATACTATTGGCGATATTCATCAATCAAAGCGTAAATTTGCTTAAGTGTAGTATTAGAAAGCTTGGTTTTTTCGCCTTTTAGCATTTTTTCAAGTTGGGCTAATGTTTGTAATAATATTGAGGCCTGATGTGGGCCGTTACTTAATAAATAATCGACAATTTGCTGGTCAAAATGAATACCGCGACGAGTCATGACCGATTGAAGTAAGGCTTGACGGTCTATATAAGAACTACCATTCGGGACTTTAACACTAACAGCTTGCGTTAACCTTGACTGAAGATCAGGAAGTTCCAGTTTTAATTCAATAGGTGCAACCCGAGATGAAAAGACGAGTTGGCCTTCATGATTATTCATCAGATGAAAAACGGCTTTTTGCCAATGCGGTACGCCACTGATTGCATCAATATCGTCTAAAGCAACTAAGTCATAAAATTCTAAAGAAGTAATTGCTTCAATGGGCGCATCTAATAATTCGAGTAATGAAACTTTAATCGCAGGGCGGCCTAACTCCAGATAAGAATCACAAATTGCAGAGAGCAAATGACTTTTACCTGTTCCCGCCCCACCATAGACATAAAAACGACTGACCAAACCCGCATGTAATTGTCTGACTGCATCAACCACAGGTCCCCAACCCGGCCCCGAAAAATCACTGATTCGGGCATCGAGTTGTGGTTCTATATCCAGTTGTAGTTGACGCATATATTTAATATGTTCCTCAATTACTTTAAATCATTTGGGTTTGAAGTCTCTGTATCTTGAGAGTTTTTAATTTGAATATCAAGCTCTACTTGATCTGATTCAACATTTATATGCTGAGTTTCACCTTGTACCACGATAACTTCGGTAGTGGAGCCATAGAAGCGGCTTCGTTCATAATTATCGCGTGCATGTTTAAGCAACACCACAATCACGGCAGCAACTGGCAAAGCAATCAACATTCCAAGGAATCCGCCGAGTTGTGCGCCTGCCAATACCGCAAAAACAACCGCCACTGGCGATAAACCAATTTTATCACCCAACAAGAATGGTTGCAGAATATATCCCTCTACCATTTGTCCGATCATGAAGACCACACCAACCAGAAGTAACTGAGTCCAGTCCAGTCCGAATTGGAAAAGCGTTGCAATTACAGCTGCAATAATGCCGACACCAAAACCTAAATAAGGAATAATACTGGCCAGACCAGCAATCATGCCGATGATCAAACCAATTTCCAAACCAATCAGTTGCAACCCAACTGCATAGACAATCCCTAATAAAAGCATCACAAGGAATTGGCCTTTCACGAAAGCGCCCAATACACTGTGACATTCACGCACGATATTTAACGTTGATGCTTCATAAGGACGTGGGATTAGGCGTCTTAAACTCTGCAACATTCTTTCCCAATCCAGTAAGAAATAGAAAGAAATGATTGGAATCAGCACGACAACACCACCAATCTGGATAAAGTTCAGACCAGATTGCGCAACTCTTAATGCCATTGCCTGAATACTATCGGCACTATAGTTGGTTTGAATATAATCCATTAATGCTTTAGAAATCTGTTCAGTATCTATTTCCATTGGTACAACATTAAATGTATGCGATACCCACGGCAAGAAAGTGGCATTCACCCAATGAATGCCCGCAGGGATACTATCCCGTGCATACATGAGCTGTTTCCAGATCAACGGTACCAGGAACCACAACACCATGGTCAAAGTCACCCCAATACCAATAAACACGATACTGATGGCTAACCAACGCGGTAATTTAATTTTGACAAGAACATCCACGAGTGGACTAAACAAGTAGGCAATGAAAAAAGCGCCTACGAACGGAATGACAATGGGCTTTAGCAGATAGAGCACCCAAAGCAATAATGCGAGCCCAGCGAGGATAAAGATACGACGTAGTACCTGATCTTGCATAAAATCTAGCCTTTTTTTGTATATTCGTTATAAATGGAAAAAAATTTAATTAAAGATAGCATTTTCGAGCATAAATAACATAAGAGTTTCGTATATTCAGGTTATAATCTGCCGCCACTGCGGAGACTTCACTATGAGCAACTCAACTTCTACCTCAAACACTGGTTTAAGCTATAAAGATGCGGGCGTCGACATTGAAGCGGGCGACGCATTAGTCGATCGTATCAAATCTGTCGCTAAACGCACCACTCGTCCTGAAGTAATGGGCGGTCTTGGTGGCTTTGGTGCACTATGCAAAATTCCAAAAGGTTATGAAGAACCTGTATTGGTTTCAGGAACAGACGGCGTAGGTACAAAATTACGTCTGGCACTTAACCTCAACCGTCATGACACAATTGGTCAAGACCTTGTGGCAATGTGTGTAAACGATTTGCTCGTTTGTGGCGCTGAACCCCTCTTCTTCCTCGACTACTATGCAACAGGTCATTTAAATGTCGATGTTGCAGCAAATGTAGTCACAGGTATTGGTACAGGTTGTGAACTTGCTGGTTGTGCATTGGTCGGTGGTGAAACTGCTGAAATGCCGGGCATGTACGAAGGCGAAGATTATGATCTTGCCGGTTTTGCTGTAGGTGTAGTTGAACACAGTAAAATTATTGATGGAACAAAAGTGAAGTCTGGTGATGTACTCATCGGTGTAGCATCAAGTGGTGCGCACTCAAATGGTTACTCATTACTACGCAAAATCTTAGATGTTAAAAATGTAGACTTAACTCAAATCGTTGATGGTCGCCCACTTGCAGATGTTGCGATGGAACCGACACGTATTTATGTTAAACCTGTACTCGAACTTTGCAAACAAGTTGATGTGCATGCAATGGCTCACATCACAGGTGGCGGTTTACCAGGTAATTTACCACGTGTTCTTCCAAATGGCGCTCAAGCGGTGATTGATGAATCAAGCTGGGAATGGTCTGAATTATTCCAGTTGTTACAACGTGAAGGTAACGTAGAACACTTTGAAATGTATCGTACATTTAACTGCGGCGTGGGTATGGTGATTGCAGTTGATGCCAACGAAGCTGACAAAGCAATTGACGTATTAAATGCTCAAGGTGAAAAAGCCTGGAAAATTGGTCACATTCAGGAAAATGCTGAATCAGTTGAAGGCGCAGACGAAAAAATTCGCGTGATCTTTGCATAATGAGAATAGCTGTCCTTGTCTCAGGCAACGGTAGCAACTTACAAGCCCTGATAGATGCCCATAACGGTAAACAGCTATCAGGGCAAATCATTGGTGTACTCTCAAACAAAGCTGATGCTTATGCATTACAACGTGCGAAAGATGCCGATATTGCGACCGCTGTTATTTCACATAAAGATTACCCAAATCGCGAAAGCTTCGATGAAGCGATGCACCAGCAGCTATTAGCGTGGCAGGTGGATCTGGTTATTCTTGCTGGTTTTATGCGGATTTTAACACCAGACTTTGTGCTGCAATGGCAAGGCAAAATGTTAAATATCCATCCTTCTCTCCTGCCTTTTTATAAAGGCGTTAATACCCATCAACGGGTATTAAATACAGGAGACCGTTTGCATGGTTGTACCGTTCACTTTGTTACGGCTGAACTGGATGCTGGACAAAGTATTGCGCAATCTGTCATTCAAGTCGGTTTGCACGATACGGTAGAAAGTCTGGCGCAACGTGTGCATAAACTTGAGCATTTTATTTACCCTCAAGTTGCACAATGGTTTTGTACAGGTCAACTGAGCTGGAAAAATGGTCAAGCCTATTTCAACCAGCAGCCTTTACAACGGCCGATTCAGTTTGCTCAACTCTAAAAAACAAAACGCATCCTCGGATGCGTTTTTATTGCTTTAAATCACCAAACTTTTAATTTTATCGACTGTTTCCAGTGGATGTTCTAATGGGAACATATGCCCACCCTCTACAATAGAAAATGGAATCCCTAACTTCTTTTGCGCGACTTGCGGAAATTTCTCTTTTAAAAAAACACTGTCTTGACCCACGATCAAATGTACAGGAACAGGTGGCTTTGGCATCGGTAACCACCACATCGATGGCGTTGTTCTAAATAACTTCACTTCATCCTTTTTGGGAATGGTTAAAGTCACGCCGCCCCGCTGTGGATCAGCTGTTAATGCATGATCAATGTATGCTTGAAAACAATCTGCATCGAAATGTTGATAGAAACCACGCGAACCGAGCAACTCAGCCGCTTGCTCACGTGACTCCCAATGATCACGACGGCGTGCAGATAAACCCGCAGGTGTAATTTTATCCACCAGTTTAGGCTTGAACAGTTTGGCTAAATGGAAAACAAAAGATGCTTTACCAATGATTAGTGGCGGATCAAGCATAATGACTTGGGAAAATAACTCTGGACGGCGATAGGCTGCCATTAAAGTCAACACAGAACCCAATGAATGTCCTAAACCAATCACCTGACGTCCCTGTGCTTGCTGAACAATATTATCAATCACCTGATCGACTAGATGTGTCCAGCCGTGCGTAATTGGATAACGTTTGTCATTGCCAATTTCAGCCACATAAATGATGTCATATTGATCTTTCAACTGATCAAATAGCTTTTGATAAACTTTAGAGGGGACACCATTGGCATGGGCAAAATGAATCAAAGGT
Source organism: Acinetobacter vivianii (assembly GCF_014635885.1). Lineage (GTDB taxonomy): Bacteria > Pseudomonadota > Gammaproteobacteria > Pseudomonadales > Moraxellaceae > Acinetobacter > Acinetobacter vivianii. The sequence continues at coordinate 160,173 of NZ_BMDR01000005.1, read as the reverse complement.
TTCATAAGTAGATCTTTATTTGTTCTCACTGATACCTCAATTATCCTGCTCTACATCTGTATTGCAAATCAAAACAAGAACTGCCCAGTTACTTTTACAATAAAAAAGGCTGTGGAAACCACAGCCTAAAGAAGGTCAAAACAGAGCTCTGACCGAAGCATAAGCCTGATATGCTATTGGATTTTAGCATTCTGCTGAGTCTCAAGTTGTGACGCAAGCGAGCTGCTGATCCCTTCACCAATCTTTGCTCCCATACGACCCAAGATTGACTCGAAAGGATTACGCTGAACGGTATAATCTACTTTTTGCTCAACTTTAAGGTCACGCATCAGTGTGGTAATGCTACCGCTACGATCCGCAATACCTAAAGCAATCGCCTGTTCACCTGTCCAGAACAAACCAGAGAAAACTGCTGGATCATTAGACTTCAAACGCTTGCCGCGACCTTCTTTTACCGCATTAATAAAGTGAGTATGTACATTATCCAATACAGATTGCACATGTTGCTTTTGTACAGGATCTAGTGGCTTGGTCATACTCAAGATATCTTTATTGCTACCCGCAGTTAAAGTACGATCTTCAATACCTAATTTTTGTGCCAAGCCGCTTAAACCATAATTTGGCATGATCACACCAATTGAACCCACTAAACTTGATGGATTCACAATGATTTCATCGGCAGCAGAGGCAATGTAATACGCACCTGAAGCGCCCATATCACCAATCACAGCATAGACTTTCTTATCTGGATGCTGTTTTTTCTGATAACGAATTTCTTGCCAGATTTCATCAGACTGTACTGGCGAACCACCAGGAGAGTTAATATTTAAAACAATTGCTTTACTGCCACTTGCATCAAACGCTCGTTTTAAGGCTTTGTTGGTATCTTCACTGTTTACGGTCGATTGACCCGCAGAAGAATCGATTGTACCGACAATATCAATCACAGCCAGATGGTCACTGCTAATACTTGTGGTCGATTTCTCAGTTGAAGTTGAGCAGCCTTTTGTCATTGCAATCAAGACAATTAATAAATAAGCGAAGCCTAAACATTTAAAAAAGATACTCCAACGGCGACTACGACGTTGTTCTTCTACAGACGCAAGAACAGCTTTTTCTAAAATCTGCCATTCTTTGCCCGTAACATTCTCACTATTTGTTGATTCATTTTTTGGTTTTGGTGGCCAATCGGACATAAGATTCCAATCCAATATGTTTTAAAGTGACTTTATTATATACGCTGATTTCAACAAAACTGTTTAAATAACTTGTTTTAACTTATAATTATTTTTTGCATTATACTTTCCTTTGTAATTTTTCTCATACCAAATCCATGACCCAATCCAGAACGATTAGCTCAAATTACCGTTTCATCAAGCTCCTAAGTCGCCAGCCGATTCAATTAGGGCGCTTCTTGGCACGCATGGTTGCTGGACTGGTCAATACCTTCCAGTTGTCTAAACTTTCAAAAATTATCAGTCTAAATATCCAGATTGCATTTCCAGATATGGATCAGCAGCAAAGACAACAGTTAACCAAACAGGCGATTCGGAATGAGCTCACCTCTTATTTTGAGTTTTTAAGTATCTGGGGCGCATCCAATCAAAAGAATATTCAACGTATTCAAAAAATTCATGGTGAACATTACTTTCACGATGCATTATTAGAAAAAAAAGGTCTTGTTCTCGTTATCCCTCATTTTGGAACATGGGAAGTGATGAATTCATGGTTATCGAAATATACCCAAATGACCATTTTATATAAGCCAGTTAAAAATCCCGATGCGGATCAGTTTGTCCGCGATGCGCGTAGCCGTGAACAGGCACATCTTGTCCCAACCGATGAAAGTGGCGTTCGACAAATTTTTAAAGCCTTAAAACAAGGCGGCACGACAGCCATTTTGCCTGATCACACGCCTGATCATGGCGGTGACATGGTGGATTATTTTGGTATTCCCCTAGCTTCCAGCAGTTTAAGCGCCAAGCTGATTCAGAAAACCAAAGCCAAGGCCCTACTTATTTATACCATGCGTAATGATCAAGATGGCTTCGATATGTATATTGAGCCGATCAATCCTCAGATTTATGAAGGTCCTGCCGAAAATGGTACGCGAATCATTCATCAGAGCTTAGAGCAGTTGATTCAACGTTATCCAGAACATTATCACTGGAGCTATAAACGCTTTCGCGCCAATCCTGCGCTCAAGAAAATTTATGATATTGATGAAGCTGAAGCATTGGCTCAAGTGGCCAAAGTCCGTCAGCAGGCTGAATAAACGATTACTTAGGCTATTCTCGTTGTAACCATTTTCTTTGCTGTCGCTGGAGCTTGAGTTCCACCGCTCCATTTTCAAATAAGAAACTTAAGGTCCCTGTATCAGCGGTATTCAGTAAAGGAATATCTAAAGCCTTTAGACGGCTCTGCACTTCCCGACTCGGATGACCATAACGATTATTTAGCCCCGTAGAAGCAATTGCCAGCTTTGGTTTTAAAACGTTTAAAAAATCATAAGCTGAACTATGCTTACTGCCATGATGTCCTAAAACTAAAACATCTACTTTTAAATCAGGATACTGCTGTAGCAGTTTAAATTCTGTTTCCCAGCCGGCATCCCCCATGATAAGAAAGTTTTGATAAGGCTGAGCATTCAGGAACTGTATATACACCACACAAGATTGCTCATTTTTTTGCTGTTTAGCCAAAACCAAGTCCTCGGTTCGCGGTGATAAAATCTCGACCCGAATATTTGGGTAATCCCAACGCTGTCCTTGATGACAAAGTGAGAAATTATCTTGGAATGGGAGAGTTTCTCCGCGTTCATTGGATTGTACTCGTCCTATGGCAAAAGCATTTTGAATCGAAGCAAATGAACCACTATGATCTTGATCAAGATGAGACAAAATAACGTGATCGAGTGTTCGAATGCCCTGCTGCCTTAGATACGGGATAATCACTCGATCACCTAAACTAAATTGAGTCTCGTCATAAGAGCCACCTGTATCAATCATGATGCTTTGCTGAGGATGTTGCAAAAAGATGGCTTGGCCCTGCCCCACGTCCAAAATATTCAAAGAGATCGATTGAGTTTTTACACCGAATACGATGGGCAAAAAACAGATCCCAGCCCAAAGCTTGGGAATACTCCCTCTCGGCATAAACACAATAACTAAACCCAGAATGAAGCTCATCATCATGGCAGGCGTATAACTGACGCCATATAGCGCTGGAGATAGCTGTTGTAGTCCGTCTAATACCCACATCAACAATGTCAGTATTTGATCGTTGAGCCGAAACAAGAATAAACCTAATGCTGGAATGACCAGCCATAGACAAGCCGCGATAATGTCTAAAGGAACAATGACTCCACTCAGCAAGGGAATTGCCACCAAGTTACTCAACGGCACGATCCACGAAATTTGCTGGAAGAAAATCACGACCAATGGCAGCAAGGCAATAAAGATTTTCCATTGAGAATCAACCAAGATCTTAATCGCTAGAATCCCTTTTTGCAGGGTGGTTTTCAGTTGATCATAGGGAATTTGTTCTATCGTTTGATAGATTCGTAACAGAATAAAACATGCCCCATAAGACAACCAGAATGCGGCCGATAAAATACTAAATGGATCATACAGCAGTAATAAACTGGCACTGTAAACCAATAATGCTAAAGGCTGTATCGGCAGTCGGAAGATCACAAAAAGACTGGCAATCACCACCGTTAACAAGGTTCTAAGGGCTGGAATCTCAAAACCGACAAATGCCACATACAGTACAACACTGGTGGCAAAAGGAAAAAGCAACAAAATCTGTTTTGGTTTCCATAAATATAACTTTGGACAATAACGCTGAATAACTCGCTTGAGTAACCAAGTCAACATTAAGGCAAAAATTAGTACATGAGGCCCTGAAATTGCCAATAGATGTGAAATCCCCAGCAACTGGAATTGCTGTTTCATCGCATTCGACAATAAGCTTTCATCGCCCGTCAGTAAGGCTAACAGCAAACCTTGATGCTGGAATGAAGTCGTTTGCAACATGTGACGGAAAGCCAGTCGCATACTTTCAACCTTTAACAGCAACTTGGCTTTGAGCGTTTGTTGTTGCTTGAGATGCTGCTGATAGCCCAGACGATAGATGTCTTCGTGGCTTAAAGGCTGAATCTGTCTGACCGAAAATGCAGACAAAATATCCTGCTGTAAAAACCATTTTTCCTGATCAAATGCTCCAGCAACCGCATAACTATGAGCAGGCCGAATATTTCCCTCAATACGATAATAATGCCCAAGCTCTAAGGTAGGTTGCTGATTCGCCTGTTGTTTGGCGTTATTCAGATAGAGCAACCAATCAACGGGCTGGGTATGACGATTAAGTACTTCTGCAATCTGCTTTTGCCCATTGTCTGTTAATTCATCTATTTTTTTAATATAGACAATGGCTTCAAATGGCTGAGCTTGAGTCTCACGTAAAGTTAAACGTTGTTGCAAGGCCAAATCAGCATAATGAAAGCCTGTACAGAACAATGCCCAGGTACAGCTCATTAAAAGCAGTGCTTTATACACAGGCTGATGAAAAAAGCGCTGCTTATTAGATAGCCCTACTCCCCATATTACACTCGCCAAAGCCAGCCATATCCACCAGGTTTGACCGATAAAAGTGAAATGCTGCCCCATCAAAGCAATACCAGCAATCCAGCCGAACAAAATAATCTTCAACATTTCTTAAAATTAGATTTAGTTTTTCTAAAGACAAAATTAAAGCCCGTTTTCAGGGCTTTAACAAGAGGTCTAATTCAATATTTATAGACTATTCATAACGTAAGGCTTCAGCAGGTTGAACTTTTGCTGCGCGTAAAGCGGGATAAATAGTTGCAAGTAAACTTAAGAGTAATGAGACGCTTACAACAAGTAGTACATCTTGCCAGCGTAAATATGAAGGCAGGTAATGTACAAAATACGCATCTAATAAATTTAAGCCAAAGGTCGTATTCACCCAAGATACGATATTACCAATGCTTAACGATAAAATAATGCCTAAAACGGTCCCTAACCCAGTTCCAATCACACCAATAATCGTACCCTGCACCATAAAGATTTGAGTAATCAATAAAGGCGACGCACCTAAAGTACGTAAGATTGCGATATCTGATTTTTTATCAGTCACCAACATCATGAGGGATGAAATGATATTAAAGGTTGCAACGATAATAATCAGTAGAAGTAGTAACCCCACCATGTTTTTTGCCATTTGAATGGCGCTAAATAAATTACCTTGCGTATAGGTCCAATTCGAAGCATAAAAATTACTTGGCAATTTTTTGATAATGCTCTCAGAAATCTCTGGCGCAGCAAAAATGTCATCCAGCTTTAAGCGAATGCCTTGAGCACCATCAGGTAAGCGCAATAGCGTTGATGCATCATTTAATGCCACATAACCCACCATCGAATCAACCTGAGTTCCGATTTTAAAGATCCCCACCACTTCGAAGCGTTTAAATCGAGGCACAACACCTGCTGAGGAGTTGGTCGCTTCAGGCAAAACAAGGGTCACAGGATCATTGAGCTTCAATCCTAAACTGTCTGCTAAATCTTGCCCTAAGACAATTCCATATTTTCCTTTCTTCAGCGCATCCAGACTACCTGCTTTCATATAATTATGAACAATCGAGACCTGTTTTTCGTACTCGGGCTCAATTCCTGAGATCATGATCCCAGTCACTTCGCCATGCGCAGTTAACATCCCCTGTAACTGGGTATACGGCGCAACAGCAACAACATGGGGCTGTTTAGCAATATCTTTCGCCAAGTCTTCCCAGTTGGTCATAATTTGAGTGGATGCAATGGTCGCTTGAGGCACGATTCCCAAAATACGGTTTTTCAATTCTCGATCAAAACCATTGATTACGGACAATACCGTAATCAGCACAGCAACACCCAAAGTTAAACCAATCATTGTCATCAAGGAAATGAATGACACCAGACGGCTTTTTTTTCTAGCCTGTGTATATTTCAGTCCAATATAAAATGAAATGGGTTTAAACATGCTCACCCACCCATATACCATCTTGCATATGTAAAATTGAATCCGCCGACTGCGCCAATTGCTCATCATGAGTCACGATCAGCATTGCCATATTGAGCTCTTTTTTCAGATCCGTAAGCAATTCAAAAATGCTAAGCGCTGTTTTACGGTCAAGGTTTCCAGTTGGTTCATCTGCCAACACCACCGCAGGTTTGGTCACCAAAGCACGCGCCAAAGCCACACGTTGGCGTTCACCACCAGATAACTCACCCGGTTTATGATCCATACGATGAGATAGACCCACACGGTCCAGCAGATATTCTGCCTGCTTTTTCACGTCCTTAAAGTTGCTTTCTTTACGCAACATTAACGGCATCGCAACATTTTCCAAGGCAGTAAATTCTGGCAATAAATGATGGAACTGATAAACGAAACCTAGATATTGATTACGCTTATAACCACGCTCTGCCTCACCTAAATTATCAAAGCGCTGACCTTGTAAGAAGACTTCTCCTTGCGAAGGTTGCTCCAAGCCACCTAACACATGCAACAAGGTACTTTTACCTGAACCACTTGAACCGACAATAGAAACGAACTCGCCCGCATTGACTTGAAGCGATAAGCCTTTGATTACTTCAACTTTACTTTTGCCATCATCGAAATGCTTAAAGATATTTTTTGATTCTAGAACGATCTTACTCATAACGTAATGCCTCAGCTGGTTGCGTTTTCGCTGCACGGATAGCAGGGTAAATTGTTGCTAAAAAACTGATAGATAAAGATGCTGTCACAACAATCAGTACATCTTGCCAGCGTAAATAAGAAGGTAAATAGCCAATCACATAGCCACTAAATAAATTCAGCCCAAAGGTATGATTTAACCAGCCCACCAAATCACTGATGGTTAATGCAAAAGCACTGCCTAAAATAACTCCTGCTACTGTACCTACGACTCCAATAATGGTGCCTTGCACAATAAAAACAGAGGTAATAAATTTTGGAGAAGCACCTAAAGTACGCAGAATCGCAATATCCGCCTTTTTATCAGTGACCACCATCACCAATGACGAAACGATATTAAACGCAGCCACCACAATAATCAGAAATAACAGCAAACCGACCAGATTCTTTTCCATTCTCACCGCACCAAATAGACTTCCGTGCGTTTCCTTCCAGCTTGTCGCATAAAAATTGTCAGGCAATTGTTTAACAATCTGCTCAACGACACTCGGCGCAGTAAAAATATCATCTACTTTAAGACGTACACCTTGCGCACCATCGGGTAAACGCAACAAGGTCGAAGCATCATTCAAGGCAATATAACCCACTGTTGAATCCACTTCCGCACCGACACTAAAAATCCCGACGATTTTAAAGCGTTTAAAACGTGGTACCACACCTGCTGGAGAAGGTGTCGCTTCGGGCAGCACCAAGGTAACGTTATCATTTAGGCTGAGACCCAATGCATCAGTCATGTCCTTACCGAGGACAATCCCAAACTCCCCTTTTTTTAATGCATTTAAATCACCTGCAACCATATGGTTCTGGATAATCGAAACCTTCTTTTCATATTTTGGTTCAATTCCCGTCACCATAATGCCTGCGACTTGACCTTGCCCCGTCAACATCCCTTGCAATTGAGTAAAAGGTGCAGCACCAGTGACATGCGGGTGATCCTCAACTTTTTTTACAAGCTCAGGCCAATCTGTTAGAATTTGAGTAGAAGAAACAGTGGCTTGTGGAACCATTCCAAGGACACGATTTTTTAATTCACGATCGAAACCATTCATGACAGATAACACTGTAATGAGGACGGCAACACCAAGCGTCAAGCCGATCATGGAAACTAAAGCGACAAAAGAAATAAAATGATTACTCCGCTGAGCACGAGTGTATCTCAACCCTATATACAGCGAAATTGGCTTAAACATACCATCTAGTCCGAGGTGATTTATTATGGAAAATTCACAACATCATCTTGTTGACGACAACACTGAACGTCGTGTGATGTCTCGTATTGATGCCGTGTTGAGAATCAACTATCAAATCATTCCCGATGATGTGGCGCTGAATGATCCTTATGATTCCCATTTCGTATTGCCACGCTATTTTCTACTACTTGCAGAGTTAGATCAATTTGATCATGCGTTTCGCTACGAATTAGAACAATTAAATGAAAAAGATCAACAAATTGCTCGCATCTTATCCCTTTTTAACCAGAAATTAAACCTGATTACGGGCTCTTATTACGACAATATCGTGCAATCTTTACTGCCCGTCCCTGAGCAAGTCAATGTTTCTGAAAATGGATTAAGTTTCTTTAGTTCTCAAGATATTAATGAAGGCACGTATATCCATATTACCTTGAGCCATCCTGAAAATTTCTTCCATATTGCTGCAATTGCTCAAGTGGTACATAGCACCGCGGAGGAACAAGGAAAATTCCGTATCGGTGCCTACTTCATTACCTTAAATCCGCAAGATCGTGCCAAATTAGCAGCCAGTATTCGGCAGGCCCAACAAACCGAAACTAGCTGATTGCATCGTTTAAGATTTTAAACGGCGATATGCTCTTAAATCCCTAAAGAAGTACAGCAGTAAACCAAACAGGATAATGCTCGCTCCCACAAATACCTGAGCCGATATCTGTTCATGGTTCAGGTAAGCCCCGATCAGTATCGCCAGCATTGGTGTCATTACAGTAGTCAATGACAATGTTGTCGCTTGTAAGTTCTGCACCAGTTTAAAATAACAGAACATCGCAATTAACGATGCCATCACGATGGTATAGGTCAGGGCAAATAAAGATTTGGCTGAAGGAAAATGCGTTGGTGCATATTGCCAGATCCACGGTATTAACAAAGTCGCCAACAAAGTGGAGACCAAAATTGAACCTGTCGCCTGTGCCATGACAGGTAAATCCGCATTAATCTTTTTCACGAGAAAAATGGACAATGAATAAGAAAAAACACTGATCAGCATTAAAATAATACCAATCGGCTGGACATGCTGCTGACTACCACTCAAGCAGATCATCGCCAAACCAATAATGGATGTTCCCATTCCGAGCCACTGCAAACCTGCCAGCTTCTGCTGAAAACCAAAACGACCAATCAGGCCAGCCATAATCGGTGCCAAACCAAACATCAAGGCGATCAAGCCAGAGCTCAGATAAGCTGTAGCTGCATAAGTAAAGATTTGCGAGCCAATCAGACTGAGCGAACCCGCGGCATAACTCAATAATGCAATTTTATGAATAGGGAATTTAACCTTTAACAGCAATAACACCGTCACAGCCAGCGGTAAGGCAATAAAAAAGCGGATTACCAGAGCCCACATCGGGTGTAAATCCGAAACACTCCACACAATTGCAAGCGGTGTCGTTGCCCAGATAAAGACCAGCAGTCCATAAGTGAGCATGAGGTTAATACGTGATGGCATATTCAACTCAAGAAGCTGTTTTACGTTTCTGTTTTAAAATAGTCTGATCCAATGAACTGGAAAATTCACGTTTATCACGTTCTGAAATTGGCGGTGGCCCACCAGTTTGCACCCCAGCCCCACGTAACGTATCCATAAAATCACGCAAGTGTAGGCGTGCTTTCACATTGGCTGTGGTATAGATTTCACCGCGTGGATGGATGGCAATACCACCCTTTTCAATCACTTGAGCCGCCAATGGAATATCTTGTGTAATGACAATGTCATTTTCTTGCATACGATCCACAATCTCTTGGTCAGCCTGATCTGCCCCACTCATCACCTGAATGGACTTAATCCGCATGGAAGGTGTGATACCGACATTCTGGTTGGCAACAAAGGTTACTTCGAGTTGGTAACGATCCGATGCGCGTAAAATCACTTCACGTAAAATTTTAGGTAAAGCATCAGCATCTACCCATAATTTAAATGGCAGCACGTTGACGAAAGCTCTTGAGAAGAAAAAGCTAGTGTAGCAGATTACGGGAAAAGTAGAGTTAACATCCTTGCAGCAATCCCATCAATTTTTCATTTCGTTCAGGGAAGATAGAACCCTAATCTCCAGATTAAAAATGAAATAATTTATAGAGAATTACAGATTCAGACTTGAAATATCCCAGTTACCCTCGATTTAATAGAATAAGTTCAATCTTTTTAGCATCTCGCTTTATGAAAAATCAAAACAGTCCAGAAATCATTAAAATTCAAGATCAAAATTTCGGTAATCATGTCGAGCATTGGAACTTATTGACTGACACACCCGAAACAGATGTTCCCAAATGGTTAGGATTGGCGCTTGATGCACCCGTAATGCCAATGGGGCTATGTGAAGATGAACATGAGATGGATCAGACATTCTGGTTAATCCAAGGCCCAAGTGGTGAATCTGTTTCTATTAACCAGATCATTGCAGTGGAAGATCAAAAACCACGCGCATTAAAAACAGCCTTTCCAAGTTTTGAAAGCCCATATAAATATGATGCGAAAATTGAGCGAATTATTACTTGTGATTCTGCAACTCAAGCAGTGTTACGATTAAATTTAAATAAAGATACGACCATTTATGCGTTCGATAATTTATTCAGTGTAAATAGCTGTCAATATGACAAAAACCAAAGCTATAAAGTTCAGTTTAATGCTTGGGCATATGAATTAGAAGCGGTTGCTCCAGATGAGAAAATCATTGTTGATGATCCTGCTTCAATTAAACATCACCGCGCATTAAATGCGATTTTGGCAGAACATAATGGGGTTGCCCCAGAAAATTTACAGGAACTGATTAATGACTGGCAGCCAAAAACGCCAGAAGATCAAGAACCTGTTACTGTCGACTTTTCTAAAATGGTGGCCTATTTATTCGGTGAAACTTTAGGTCAGGAAGATGAAGCCTGGTTCCAAGGTAATATCGTTGGTAAAACTCAAATGCAGTTTATGCAGGATGAATATACCCTTTATGACGTGACGCTTGTTTTAGAAGATGATTTACCTGCAATCCTGATTCGTATTGCAACTAAAAATGAATTGTATAAAAACTTTAACATTGGCCAATATATTCGCGGCAACCTATGGATTCAGGCCAATATTTATGCTAAAACTGCTACTGAGTGACAAAAAATCACATAAATGGCATTTTTAGGCGTTCTAATGAAAATTATACCAGAACAAACGACCACCAGTCTGATTCATTCGAGTGATCAAGGTCTTAAACTTGATGTTGGTGCTTTTTGCTTTTTCTTACTTGGTATGTTCTTAGCAGCACTTATTTTTCATCAAATTGGTTTTTTCTAATTTTTTGACCATTAACTACCTTATTCGCATATAAAAGCCCTCAATGATGAGGGCTTTTATTTTAACTGGTGTTTATTGCTTAACCATGACGTTTCGCAAAATCATCCATAAAGTTTACAAGGGCTTGTACGCCTTCTAATGGGACTGCATTGTAAATACTTGCACGCATACCACCTACTGAACGGTGGCCTGCCAAGTTCAATAAGTGATGCTGTTCAGCTTCTTGCAAGAAAGTCTTTTCTAGCGCTTCGTCAGCTAAAGTAAATGGCACGTTCATCATTGAACGGTTTGGCACTGCGATCGGATTGTTATAGAAATCGCTCGAATCAATATAGCCATAAAGTAACTTGGCTTTCTCTTGATTCACTTTATAGATTGCATCTACCCCACCCTGCTCAAGCAACCACTCAAATACAAGACCTGATAAATACCATGCATAGGTTGCTGGGGTATTTACCATTGAACCATTCTTGGCTTGATCTGCATATTTCAAGATGCTTGGAATTTCAGGCTTAGCTTGATCAAGTAAATCATCACGAATAATAACGATGGTCAAACCTGCTGGGCCAATATTCTTTTGCGCACCCGCATAGATCAAGCCAAACTTGCTCACATCCAAAGGCGCAGACAAGATACTTGATGAATAATCACACACCAACGGCGCATTTACATCTGGGATAGCAGCGAATTGCAAACCACCAATTGTTTCATTATCAGCATAATGCACATAAGCAGCGTCATTCGAAAGATTCCATGTACTTTGTTCGGTAATCGCATGCTTACCATCAATCAAAGTACCCGCTTCAACGATATTAATATCGCCATAGCGTTTCGCTTCTTTCAACGCTTTCTCAGACCAGATGCCAGTATGGATATAATCTGCCTTGTTATTTTTGCCTAACAGATTCAATGGAATCGCTGAAAACTGTAAGGATGCGCCACCTTGTAAAAACAATACTTTATAGTTTTCAGGAATGTTCATGAGCTTACGTAAGTCAGCTTCAGCCTTCTCTGCCACAGCAACATAATCGCTGCTACGATGACTCATTTCCATGATCGACAAACCTTTGCCCTGCCAATTCAACAATTCTTGTTGAGCTTTTTCTAAAACGGCAGTAGGTAATGCAGCAGGACCAGCGCAGAAATTATAAGCACGCATGAGTTTTCCCTTGTTAAAGTGGAACAAATTGGAATGGGAATTTAATCATAGATTGGCGAAGCTTGCAGCAGCTTATCCAGTAAATATTTCAATTTGACTGCAAAAAAAGTATTAATTTTTCAATCATGTTCTGTCATTACAATTATTTTAGGCCAAACGTTATGATGCTTTTCTCTAGCATGAAATACCCCTGTTTTCCGCCATTTTATTTAGATTAAAAACTCTACTTTTTACAAATTCACTACACCAATCCCAGCGATATAACTATTTAATTAAAAACATAATATTTTAATTTTATAAAAAGAATTTAGACTACCTCAGGATATTATTAAATTGCGACATACCATAATGTTGAAACGACATGATCGACCGAGTTTTAAGGTCAAGCGGTTTCCCAAAACGTTAAGCTTGAGTATAAGCCTGATCAGCTGTGCCTTATTTTCATCTTCTTTATTTGCCCAGACATTCAGTTATAGTGAAGCTGAACACTATGTGGTTGAAAATGCTTATGCCTCCCAAGCACAGCAAGCCTTGCAACAAGCGTCTCAACTCGAGATGGAAGCCGTTAAAAATTTAGGCCTTCCCCGTATTGATTTAAATGCGCGTGCTTATTCATTTCATAGCGAAACCAGCGTGCCTTTAGCTTCGAGCAAGCGACGACTGGAAAATTCGCTGACCCGTGGTTTTGATGACAAGTTATCGCAATGGGAAAATGTGTTACCACCTGAAGTGATTGATCAGGTCGGTCAGGGGTTTGATCAAACTGTAAGTGAGGGTCTGAATCAGGTGCCGAACAATCTCGATGTTACGGTCAAAGACCATGATGTCCGCACTTCTGTTTCGATGGTTATGCCACTCTATACTGGCGGTAAAATTAGCAGCGCCAAACAGATTGCCACCATTCAGGCTCAACGTTCAAACATTAGCGAAAAACAACAACAAGACTCGCAACGTTTTGAGATGATTCAGTCTTATTTTAATGTGCAATTACAGCAGCAATTACTCAATGCCAGCCTGTTTAATTTAAATTCGATGCAAGAACATTATAACAATGCACTTAAATTAGAGAAGCAAGGCTTTATTAATAAGGGCCAGCGTATGCAATTTGAGGTGGCACGCAATAATGCAGAACGCACCTATCAAAATGCACAATCCAATTTACAAGCCAGTCAGTTCAGCCTGCAAAATTTATTAAAAACCAAAGAAAGTTTAAATCTCATCACGCCCCTATTCGTGAATAATGCACAAAACCATTCTTTGGATAAAATGCTGGCAAATTACGATCAAAATTCCAGTTTGATCAAAAAGCTGCAAATGGATACCCAACTTGCCAATGAAAATGTCAAAGTTCAACAGTCTGCAAAAAAACCGAGTGTTTTTGCCTTTGGTGAGTATGGACTAGACAGCAAAGAGAACTGGATTGTCGGTGTGATGGCCAAATACAATTTATTTTCAGGCATCGATAACAACAAAAATATACGTGCAGCTGAACTTAAAAAATATGCAGCCGAACTAATGACTGAGCGCACCAAGCAGGAAGTTGAAAATGTGCTGTACAAATCTTATAGCGAATTAAGTTCTTCTCAGACCAGCCATCAATTGCTGGTTCAAAACACCAAAGCTGCGCAAGAAAACTTACGTATTCAACAGCTTTCATTTAAGGAAGGTATGGGTACAGCGACACAAGTCATCGATGCACAAAATGCCCTAAGCGCATTAAGAAGTGAAATGGCCGTTAATTCCTATAAATACATTTTATCTTTAGCGACACTTTTACAAAGCTATGGCTCGATTGATGAGTTCAAACTTTATGTTAATCAACCACGTACTGACTATATCCGTTAATTGGAGAATTTTATGAGCCAAGATCAATCATCATCCAATTCAGAACGCGATAAAGATCAAGTGGACAACAAAACTGAAACTCAAGTATCTGAATCACCTCAAGCACAAGTGAGCGCGACTGAGAATGTCGCACAGCCACAAGCTGAGACATCAAACTCCAATACACAGCAGCCACCGAACGAGCCACCTAAAAAAGGCAAGGCAAAAATCATCGGCCTGATTATTTTGATTCTACTTTTAGGTTTAATCGCTTTTGGCTTATGGAAAGCTTATCAACCTCAAGCGATTGAGCTACAAGGTCGGGTTGAGTCAGAAACTGTGCATATCAGCACCAAAGTGCCAAGTCGTATCGAAGAATTCTATGTTTCCGAGGGACAACCGATTAAGAAAGGTCAGGCACTGGTTCGTTTTGTCAGCCCAGAACTTGAAGCGAAAAAAGAACAGGCTCAAGCGGCTTTACAAAGTGCAACCGCATTCCATTCCACTGTGTATCGTGGTGCTCAACAAGAAAATATCGAGACACTGTATGCCAACTGGCAAGCCATGAAAACTCAGGCAGAATTGGCAGCAACCACGTATAAACGTGGTGAAACCTTATATCAACAAGGTGTAATTGCTCGCCAACGCCGCGATGAAATGCTTGCTGCACAAACTTCTGCACGTGAAACTGCCGAAGCCTCTTATCAACAGTATGCGCGTGCCAAACGCGGCAGCACCGAACAACAGAAATCGACGGCTGATGCACAAGTTGCGATGGCACAAGCGGCTGTGAAAGAAGCCAATGCATTAACCGAAGAAACCAAACTGTACTCACCTACAGATGGAACCGTATCTAAAACCTATGGCAAGCCGACTGAATTAGTCGCAACAGGCGTGCCAGTCGTTAGCATTATTGAAGACCATGATTTGTGGGTCAGCTTAAATGTCCGTGAAGACATGTACAGCTCTGTTTATAAAATGAAAAGCATTGAAGGTTTTATTCCTGCATTAAATCGTAAAGAAACCTTTAAAGTAAAAAATATTGATGCCGAAGGTGATTTTGCAACGATTAAAACCACGCGCCAAACTGGTGGTTATGACATCCGCAGCTTCAAATTCCATTTGGTGCCAGAGCAAAGCATTCCTGATTTAAAAGTCGGCATGAGTGTATTATTCAAAATAGAAGAGGCAAAATAACCGATGTTTGCTGTCATGCTTCGGGAATTACGCTATCTCAAACGCCATAAAGTAGATCTTTTTATGGCGGTGATCGCGCCTTTGCTGGTCATTCTGCTCTTTGGCAGCATGTTTTCAGCAGGTAAGGCCGAACATCTTCCTATTGTTGTGATTGACCAAGACCAAAGTGAAATGAGCCGTAAGGTGATTCGTAGCTTAAGCCTCAACCATACTTTGCAAGTAAAAACCATTACCGCCAGTCAGGATGAAGCAGAACGGCTCATCAACAAGACTGAAGCATGGGGATTTGTCATGATCCCCGAAGGTGCTGAACAACGTCTGGTCAAAGCCCAAGATGCGCAAATCAGTATTGCATATAACCAGTCTTTTTTTAGCATCGGTAATACCATTTCCTCAGCCATGCTCATCAGCACGCTAAATGGTATGGCCGAATATATGGGGCAAAGCTACTTGTCCAACACAATCCCCTATCTGGACATGCCGACCCCGCATATCAAGATTTCAACCCTATATAACCCAAGCATGAGTTATGAGTTATTTCTTGAGCCATTTATGGTGCCAGCCGTTTTACACTTATTGCTCTGTTGCTGCGTGGCTTTTGCCATTGGGCAAGAGTTTAAGCGCAAAACAGTGGGTGAATGGGTCAGTTCCAAACAAATCATTTCCAGCCTGCTTGGTAAAATCTTGCTCTATGTCTTTATTTTCTGTGCTTGGACTTGGTGCTGGATGTTCTGGTTAGCGCAAATCCGCGGTTACTTTATTGCGGGTTCACTCACGCTGATTTTGGCAGCACAATTTTTATTGTATTTTTCCTATGCCGTGATCAGCAGTACTGTGGTTCTTGCAACTCAGAATCTTCCAAAGACCTTTGGATTTATCGCACTGTATGGTGGTTCTTCACCAAGTTTTTCAGGGATTACCCTACCCTTGAATAACGCGCCAGCATTTACCCAGTTCTGGTCAATGATTATTCCCTACACGCCTTATGCCAAGCTGCAAACCGAACAGTGGATTATTGGCAGTGATGTGCATGTCTCAATGGTTCCTTTTGGCATTTTAGTGGTCTTCGCGGGCTTATTCTTTGCCTTGAGCGTGCGTCTGTTAAAGAAAAATACTCAGGAGCTATGTCCATGAAGTCATTTTTCAGCTATTACCTACAGACCTTTAAAAATATTTTTGCCAACAATTCGGTGTTTACCACCTTAATTGCGGCAACGCTACTTTATAGTTTTTTCTATCCGACCGCCTATAAGGCACAAACAGCGGAAGATATTCCAATTGTGATCGTGGATGAAGAACAAAGTATTTTGACCTCAAAAATCATTAGCCAAGCATCGAATAGTCCACATATCAAAATCACCACGGTGACGGATAATTTTCTGGAAGCGCAGCGCATGGTGCAGAACCAGCAAGCTGAAGGTATCTTGTTACTGCCTGAGAACCTCACCAATAGTTTGAAGCGAGGTGAAATGGGTGGGATTGGTCTCTATTTAAGTACGGCGTATTTCATCCGAACCAAAGAAGTTGGCGTCGGTTTAGCCAGCTCAATTGAATATACGCTGAAAGAGCATCTAGAGAAATTTGGCAATGCTTCCGCGTTTGAGCCAGAACTTTCGATTCACCAGATTCCGCTGTTTAACACAATGTCGGGTTATGGTAGTTATATCTTCCCAGCTGTCGCCAGTTTGATTATTCATCAAACGATTCTGCTTGGTCTTGCCATGCTGATCGCCAGTTATCGTGAACAAGGCTGGGTCGCAAAACCAGTTGAATTTTGGGCAACATTTGCCGCCATTTTCACGACAGGCTGCCTCAGCTGTCTGTATTTATTCGGCTTTACCTTCTGGTTATATGAATTTCCACACGGCGGAAACTTCTGGGGCATGTTGCTTGCCGTCCCAATCTATGTCAGCTGTGTGATTGGCTTAGGCATGCTGGTAGGTTCACTGGTGGATATGCCTGAACGGGTTGGACATCTGATTGTAGTGACGTCTGTTCCATTATTCTTACTGACTGGAACAGCGTGGCCTCATGAAGCCATGCCGCACTGGATGCAATGGTTTGCCTGGATATTTCCCTCAACTCATGGTGTGCAAATGTTTGTACAGCTCAATCAAATGGGTGTACCAACCTCTATTGTGGTACCAAAACTGATTTATCTGGCAACAGTAGCTGCAATTTTACTGGCAATCTCCTATTACCGTTTAGTGATGATGCAACCCATAAAAAAAGGAAGCTAATTAGCTTCCTTTTTATTACCTCAATGATTACGCTTCAGGCGCATCATCTTTTGGCTCAGCAACAACTTCTTCAGAAGTTACTGTTTCAGCTTCGGTATTTTCAACTTCATCTATAGCATCTAACTCTTCGTCATCTTCTACAGCTTCAATTGAAACCACACCCACCAATGTCTCAGCATCGCTTAAGCGGATCAAACGAACACCTTGCGCGTTACGGCCTGTTGTTGCAACCTCAGCAGCACGTGTACGTACTAATGTACCACCATCAGAAATCAACATGAGTTCTTTGGTTTCATCAATCGATACAGCACCCACAAGCTCACCATTACGCTCACTTGTCTTGATTGCAATTACACCCTTACCACCACGTTTCTTGGTCGGGAAGTCATCTACTGGCGTACGTTTACCATAACCGTTGGCACATGCACACAGAACTTCACCCGTTTCAGGGACAACTACAAGCGAAACGATACGGCTGATTACATTTGAATCTGATGAATCATCATTGTCATCACTATCATCATTTTCAACATCAGCATCTTCAGCTTCTATACTGTTGCTTGCAAAGCTGACACGCATACCGCGTACGCCTTTCGCCGTACGCCCCATCGCACGAACATCAGTTTCAGCAAAACGGATTGCCTTACCTTCATTCGAGAACAACATGATTTGCTGATTCCCATCGGTAATCGCAACACCAATCAGGGTATCTTCTTCATTCAGCTCGATCGCACGTAAACCGTTTGAACGCACATTACTAAATTGTGCAAGTTCAACACGTTTTACCGTACCTGAGCCAGTCGCCATAAACACGTAATGGTTCTCAGGGAACTCCGTCAACGGTAAAATAGCAGTCACAGTTTCATTCGCTTCCAGAGGAAGTAAATTGATAATTGGACGACCTTTTGCACCACGAGATGCTTGCGGTACTTCAAACACTCTCAAGCGATAAACTTTACCGACATTGGTAAAGCACAGCACAGTTGCATGGTTCGATGCCACAATTAAATGCTGGATGATGTCATCATCTTTCATTGCAGTAGCAGACTTACCACGACCACCACGGCGTTGCGCTTGATAATCAGAAAGTGGTTGAGTTTTCGCATAACCTGTTTGAGACACAGTCAATACAACTTGCTCTTCAGGAATTAAATCTTCACGGCAGAAATCAACGCCAGATTCCACAATTTCAGTACGACGACCATCACCGTATTGCTGCAAAATCAAAGCAAGTTCTTCACGAATCACATTCATCAATAAATTGAAATCATTGAGGATTGCCGTTAATTCAGCAATTTGACCCAAAATTTCAGTATATTCAGCGTGTAACTTATCTTGTTCCAAGCCCGTCAAACGGTGTAAACGCAATTCTAAAATCGCAGCCACCTGAGTTGGTGACAAGCGATAGATATCACCTGACAAGCCAAATGGACGTGCTGGATCTTCGCCTTCAATCTCGTCTGGACGAACTGAAATTGCACCTGCTTTTTCGAGTAAGGCAACAACACCACCACCAGCCCACTCGCCAGACTGTAAACGTTCACGCGCTTCAGCCGGGTTTGCAGATGTTTTGATGGTTTCGATAATTTCATCGATATTGGCTAATGCAACGGTCAAACCTTCCAAGATATGACCACGCTCACGTGCTTTACGCAGTTCGAACATGGTACGGCGAGTCACAACTTCTTGGCGATGACGAATAAATGCCGCAATAATATCTTTCAGATTCATCAACTTCGGCTGACCATTATCCAGACAGACCATGTTGATGCTGAACGAGTTTTGAAGCTGGGTATGCAAGAACAGATTATTCACCGCAACTTCTGCATTTTCGCCACGTTTCAAGTCGATGGCGATACGCATACCTTCTTTATCAGACTCGTCACGAAGCTCTGAAATACCTTCCAGTTTCTTTTCTTTGACTAACTCGGCAATACGCTCAATGGTTTTTGCCTTGTTCACCTGATAAGGAATTTCAGTAAAGACGATCGTGGTACGACCTGTTTTCTGGTCTTCTTCGAAGTGATATTTACCACGAATATGCAAACGGCCTTTACCAGTACGGTAAGCATCTACAATGCCTGATTTACCGTAAATAATACCGCCCGTAGGGAAATCTGGACCCGTAATGTGTTCCATCAATCCTTCTATAGAAATATTCGGATTATTGGCATAAGCAAGACACGCATTCACAACTTCTGTCATGTTGTGTGGCGCCATATTGGTCGCCATACCCACCGCAATACCTGTCGTACCGTTAATCAGAAGATTAGGAATACGTGTTGGCATCACCTGAGGAATACGCTCGGAACCGTCGTAGTTGTCTTCCCAATCAACAGTATCTTTTTCTAAGTCTGCCAAAATTTCATGGGTTAACTTTTGCATACGAACTTCGGTATAACGCATTGCAGCCGCGCTATCGCCATCAACCGAACCGAAGTTCCCCTGACCATCCACCAGCATGTAACGCAAGCTAAAGTCCTGCGCCATACGAACGATTGTTTCATATACTGCGCTGTCACCATGCGGGTGATATTTACCGATCACATCCCCGACAACACGAGCAGACTTTTTGTATGCTTTGTTATAATCATTGCCCAATTCGTGCATCGCATATAACACGCGACGATGAACAGGTTTTAGACCGTCTCTCACATCTGGCAATGCACGAGATACGATTACGCTCATCGCGTAATCTAGATATGAATGCTTGAGTTCGTCCTCAATGGCAATCGGTCTGATTTCCGATACGCTCATGCATACTCCTTGTTTACAGGTAGAGAGTTGTACCTGTTTTTATGTCTTCAATCTTGCAAAAATTCAGCTCAAAGACTTGAACTAAAAATAAAAAATACAGCGAAAAATTATAGCATAAAGGACGAAATAACGGTAAGTTTAGAACCGCAAAAATAGCATTTTTTTACAATAAAAAGAATATATAAATGAATGACTTAAAATTACTAAAAACAGAAAAGCGCCGATAAAAATACTTTATGAAGCACTTTGGATAAAAAAACAGCAAAACCTGTTCCCAAAGTCGCTCCTTCGCCGCAATTCTGTAAAAGCCATAACCCCAATTAAACTGTTAAATAACGCTCAATTTTTATTGATAAGGTTTAGGTGAGAGTTCTACTTCCATAGCCAGCGTGAGCTTGTCTTGCTCAGTCACCCGATCCTGTCGCATAAAATAAAAAGCAGAAAAGAACAGCGCAAGAATAAATGGATTTTCGTACAGCTCTTCCACAATATCCTGATTGGCATGATTACTGAGTAACAAGGTGTCAATAAAGCGATGATGCTCGATACTATCCGCAAGAAACAATGACAAAACCGCAATCAGTAAATACCAGAACGGCAACTTGACCTGTTGCCACTTATATTTGATCTCAGCTCTTAAATGAGGAGAAAACAGCATAAAAACCACAGGTGCAATTACAAAAATTGAAATGATCCGATAATAGATATGGGGAACTTCAGGGAAAAAGTCACGCCCCCAACTAATGCTTCGCCCAAAGAACATCAACCACCATGCCATCGCCCATAGCCAGAACCATTTTTTCTGCTCAGTTAAAGTCTTAGGTTTGACATAGAACCATGTAAAGGGAACACAAGCCAATAATACAATGGCCTGCACTGCCTCTAAAAAATGAACATTCCATGTCAGCAGCACTGAACTTTCAGCAATGGCTAGAAATGCGGTGAGAAATAAAAGGGAGAATAGAACTAATACAACGCCATTTAAACGAAAATCAAACTTCATTATTCAACAAAAAACGATCGAAAATAGAATTTTAACAAAAGTGTACTAACGAGTACACTTTTAGTTTAATTGAAATTAACCATTAACAAAAAATTAAATTAATATGATTTAAATCAGTATCTTAAATTAGAAAAAATATCGTTGCATAAAGGAAACGCTCTGTTTCATAAGTATGAACCTTCGATCAGCAAAGAAAAAATCGAAGCCACCCTCTCACCATCATCTCCCATTCACTGTTCTGGACGATATTGTGCTGGAATCCATTGATAGCCCTGCGCATTTTTACCGATATGCCCAATTCCGGGAAATGCCACATGTGCAGCGCCGATCCACCAATGATTTTGATAAGCTTGCTCAAATATATTTTTACGTACTGCGATGGCGCGTTTAGCATCAGTATCTGGTTTATAGCTAGCTTCAGGATAAGGAAATTGCACAGCCGCATAATGCACCACATCACCCAAGCCCAAAAACTTTTGTCCATTTTTTCCATCGATAAGATAAGAAGAATGGCCTTCGGTATGACCCTGTGTGCTGATCAGTTCAACATTCGGCACATCAAAAGAGGTTTTGCTAAAGGCAATCAACTGCCCTGTTTGCTGATAAGGCTTTAATGCATCTCGGGTCATTTTGAATAAAGGTTTAAAAAAGTCACTGGCTTTTGCCTCATTCTGAGCAGAGGTCCAGTAATCTACATCCGCTTTCGCCAAATAGACCTTGGCATTTGGATAAACCATTTTCCCATCCAGCGTAATTCCGCATAAATGATCAGGATGAGCATGGGTAATTAAAATCGTATCAATCTGCTCAGGTTGTAAGCCTGCCTTTTTTAAGTTTTCTGGAACATGACCCAGGCTTGGGCCAAAACATTTTGCAGTACCCGCATCAATTAAAATATTCTGTGTCGGCGTCTGTACTAAATAAGCCGAAAAATCGGTCAAGATCTGATTGTGTTCATCGACAGGTACAAAGTTCTCTGTAAATAACTGATTGGCTTTTGCAGATGAAATTCCCAGCAAATCACTACGAGGTAAGCCCAGCTCCCCATCAAACAGCGCTGTGACTTTCAAATTTCCAACAGGCTGTAAAAAATATCCCGCGACCTGCTTTACCTGAGGACTAGACTCCGCATGAACTGTAACGGCACTAAACAGTAGCGCAATTAGAATGGGTTTTAATAATTTCACGTTCATCGCCTTGATATTAGATTGATTTAAATCTAACGCTGTTGAGTGATTAAAATCGCTCAATTATCTACGCGAAACGCTCAATTTAGATTATTCCAAGGATAGAACGGCGGGATCAACCTCATAACGCTGTATAAATCGCTCACGAAAGGTTGCAGCAGATTGATAACCTGACTTCGCTGCAATCGTTTTCATCGGTAGCTTGCTTGAATAGAGCAACTCCAAGGCATAGGCCAGACGTGCATGGGTAATGATTTCTCTTAAAGAAGTTTGTTCATGACTCAATTTACGGCGCAATGTGGCGCTGCTTAAACCTAAGCGGGTTTCAATTTCATTGGATTGCCATTGATGTTGAGGCTGATCCAGCACCCACTGGTAAATCTGTTTTGACAGTTTTAGAGGAGGCACAATCAGCACATCTGCACAATGCTGCTGACATAACTGCACAAGGATGGCTGCAATCGATAAGCGAGCCTTAACGAGATCCTGCTCAAATAAAGCCTTTTGCCAAGCGAGAAGATGTGGGGCAAAATCCTCAATTGAAAACTGCAAGATTGCTTCTGTTTTATCGGTAATGGGCTTGGCCCAAATCATCTGTGCCGCATGAATCACTTCTTCACACATCGGCACTAGAATCGTCAAATATTCTCCTGTTTCCGGATCTGGAATATTGACAGTATCCGCAACAGTATCAGGCTTAATAATAAACAGATCACCCGCCCTGAGGTTAACCTGCTGGTTATACATTTTTAATTGTTGTTGCCCATGCAGAATCATCCCCATGTGCAATTGATTCACTTGAATATTCGATAGTCCATGCTGATTTTTCGCCCGAATACATAAATAATCTCGCGCCATATCTGCAAGTGCCAATCTGACCAGCGAACGATGTAAATACTGTTCATCCATCGCAGCCGTAGAATCAATATTCATGATCAACCCAATAAAAAACGCCCTTGCGCAATTTATAGCACAAGGGCGTTTTCTTGAATAAGTGGCAGACTGTAAATTACAGTTTGCTTACCAATTCTGGAACAACAGTGTTCAAATCACCAACTAACCAGTAGTCAGCAACGCTGTTGATTGGCGCTTCTTCGTCTTTGTTGATTGCAACAATAACTTTAGAATCTTTCATACCTGCCAAGTGCTGAATCGCACCTGAGATACCAATTGCCATATAAAGATCAGGCGCAACGATTTTACCAGTTTGACCAACTTGGAAGTCGTTTGGTACGAAGCCAGCATCTACTGCAGCACGTGAAGCACCTTGAGCAGCACCAAGCTTGTCCGCCAATGGATCAAGGACTTTGTGATAGTTCTCACCAGAACCTACACCACGACCACCAGAAACAACGATACGTGCAGCAGTTAATTCTGGACGATCAAGTTTCACGATTTCTTCGTTTACAAACGTAGAAATACCAGCGTCTTTTGCTTCAGCAACAGCTTCAACCGCAGCAGAACCGCCTTCAGCAGCAACTGCATCAAATGCTGTACCACGAACTGTACCAACGATGATTGCTTCGTCAGATTGAACAGTTGCAATCGCGTTACCCGCATAGATAGGACGCTTGAATGTATTTGCAGATTCAACAGCAATGATGTCTGAAATCATGCTTACGTCAAGAAGTGCAGCAACGCGTGGAAGAATATTCTTACCAGTCGTTGTAGACGCAGCTAATACGTATTTGTAGCCGCCTTTCGCGATGTCAGCAACTAAGCCAGCAACGTTTTCAGCCAATTGGTTTGCATAAGCAGCATTGTCAGCAAGTAATACTTTGCTCACGCCAGCAACTTTAGCAGCAGCATCTGCAACTGCTTGAGCGCCAGAACCAGCAACTAATACAGTAATATCACCACCGATTTTTTGAGCTGCCGCAACAACGTTTAAAGTTGCACCGTTAAGTGTCTGGTTGTTGTGATCAGCGATAACTAAAATACTCATGATTTTATCCTTCTGTATTAGATCACTTTCGCTTCGTTTTTCAATTTTTCAACAAGCTCGTCTACAGACTTCACTTGTACGCCAGCTTTACGTTCAGCAGGAGCTTCAACTTTAATTGTTTTAAGCTTAGTACCTGTTGCAACGCCATAATCAGCAGGTGATTTAGTATCAAGTGGCTTTTTACGCGCTTTCATGATGTTTGGAAGAGCAGCATAACGTGGCTCATTCAAACGTAAGTCAGTTGTGATGATTGCAGGAAGTGCAAGCTCAACAGTTTGTAAACCACCGTCGATTTCACGAGTTACCTGAACTTTACCACCGTCAACTTTAACTTCAGATGCGAAAGTACCTTGACCTGCACCAAGTAAAGCACCAAGCATCTGACCTACTTGGTTAGAGTCGTCATCAATTGCTTGTTTACCAAGAAGAATAAGTTCTGGTTTTTCAGCATCAACTACGCCTTTCAAGATTTTAGCAACTTCAAGAGCGCCAACTTCATCAGCAGTTTCAACTAAAATACCACGGTCAGCACCTAGAGCCATTGCAGAACGAATTTGTTCTTGAGCTTCTTTAGCACCCACTGAAACAACAACGATTTCAGAAACTGTTCCTTTTTCTTTTAAGCGAACCGCTTCTTCCACTGCGATTTCACAGAATGGGTTGATTGACATCTTAACGTTGGTAAGGTCAACCCCACTATTGTCCGGCTTAACACGAACTTTAACGTTGGCATCAACCACACGTTTTACAGCGACAAGAGCCTTCATGTAATCCTCGGCTGTTCTAAGCAAGTAAATGTAATGAAGAGTATTCTAACTCTTCGATTGAAACTTTTTAGGTGCCCTATCTTGCAATGTATTTGGCATTTCGGTCAAGTCACAATTTCCGCTACAGCCATAAAAAAGATGAAACGCTCAGTTCACAAAATGAAAATAATGATTCATTCTATTTATTTAGCTCATCAAAATGATGAATATTAAACTTTGATTTTTTTAATATTTTATAAAATTCAATGATCTAAACCAGCATTTTTTATCACGTTTGAAATGATCTGTAACGGTTCATTTCCTGCAAACTTACCCACCTTTTCGCTTTCGAGAAAACTTGGCAATTAAGTAATAACATCAATTCAACAAATGTACGGAATAAACTGGAAAAGTAGACGACGATTAATCGCTCAAATTTGCAACATAATATATCAGGATTTAGCTTTTTTGCGCCCGAGGATGTGTTTGGTCGTACACTTTTGCCAATTGTTCAAAGTCGACATGGGTATAGATCTGAGTGGTGGAAAGATTACTATGTCCCAACATTTCCTGCACAGAACGTAAATCCCCACTGGCGGAAAGCATATGACTGGCGAAACAATGGCGTAATAAATGTGGATGCAGGTCGACATTGACACCCGCTCGTTGCGCTTGCAACTTGACCCGATTTTCAATTTGACGTGGCGTTAAGGCATTGCCACGTTGCGAGATAAAAACTGCAGAGTCAGCATTAAAGTTACCTTGCCAGATCCGATAGACCTTTAACCATTCAACCAGACTATCTTTAGCTTTGCTTCCAAAGGGAACAATTCGGGTTTTATTACCTTTACCCGTGATGCGTAATAGCTGCCGATTAAAATCAATATCCTTAATCGTTAAGCCTTGCAATTCAGCCAGACGTAAACCGCTTGAATATAATAGTTCCAGCATTGC
Source organism: Acinetobacter vivianii (assembly GCF_014635885.1). Lineage (GTDB taxonomy): Bacteria > Pseudomonadota > Gammaproteobacteria > Pseudomonadales > Moraxellaceae > Acinetobacter > Acinetobacter vivianii. The sequence goes on along the minus strand of NZ_BMDR01000005.1, from coordinate 133,875 downwards.
TTTATCGCGTAACCACAATTGCAGCTCAATCGGTTTTTCAGGGGCCGCCTGATCTAAAATTTGATGAACCGTCTCAATATCGATCATCCCCGGTAAAGGTCGCGGTTGACGCTTTAATTTAAAATCTTCAGATGGATTCTGCTCAAGATATTGCCCTTGCTCTGCCCACTTCATAAATTGGCGAATAGATGTCAAATGCCGCTGTAGACTGCTAGAGCTCAATTGATCCCGCTCAACACGGGCAGCCAGATATTCCCTCAAATCCGATGCTTCAATATCTTGTAGTTGTAATTGCTTTTGTTCGCAGAAATGAAAGAAATCAGTTAAGTCACGTTGATAGGCCGAAATGGTATGTTCCGACTGATTTTGAATAATACGTTCTTTTAACCACATGGACAGTAGTTTTGCAGGGGTTTCCAAATGACTCTCCATGCTGAAAATAAAGCTGAGTACAGTCTAGCAAATTTTTCCTCCTATTCATCCACAACCTTCTCGAACAATCCCTAGCACTGTACTACAATCATTTTCAAGTTTTAAATGGTGCTTGATCAATGACAACCATGCTTATTCCCTATCTTGTTGCAATTACCCTGCTTACACTGACGCCAGGTTTAGATACAACACTGATTATCCGTACTGCAACACTTGAAGGTAAAGCCAAAGCCTTTCAAGCGGCTTTGGGTATTAATCTAGGTTGTATTGTTTGGGGAATCATCGTGGCTTGTGGCTTAGGTGCCTTATTAATGACCTCAGATATTGCCTTTAATCTTTTAAAATGGATGGGCGCAATTTATCTGACGTGGTTAGGTTTAAATCTGCTGTTAAAACCACGCACCCAACTTGCCGATATCAATGAAACAACCGTAACGCAGAACTGGTTCATCAAAGGCTTTTGGGGCAATTTACTGAATCCTAAAGTTGGTATTTTTTATATTTCCTTCTTACCCCAATTTATCCCGCAGTCCTCATCTCCAATCATCTGGACCATGGGCTTGGTGATGATTCATGTGGTAATTGGACTGATCTGGTCTATTTTCCTGATCACTGCAATGCAATCCATTTCTGGCTATTTAAAACGACCAAAATTCATTAAATATATGGATCGTATCACTGGCAGTATTTTTATTCTGTTTGCTCTCAAGCTGGCATTCAGCAAACGATAAAGTATAAAAAAGCGCGTTGATTAAAACGCGCTTTTTTAAATCTTAGATCATCAGCCTTGGAAATATCTTAAATCCAGACGTGCATCATAGACATGAGTTGTTGGCCCTGTCATCCACACCACATCACCTTCACGCCAAGCAATGTGTAATTTACCACCCGCAAGCTGAACTTCAACTTCATTGGCAAGTAAGCCACGGCGCATACCACTCACCGCGGCAGCGCAAGCACCTGTGCCACAAGCTAAAGTCTCGCCAACGCCACGTTCATACACACGTAAACGAATATGCTTTTCATCAAGTATCTGCATAAACCCAGCATTGACACGTGCAGGGAAACGGGTATGCGATTCCACTTGTGGGCCCATACGTTCTACATCTGCCGTTAATACATCAGGAACGATGGTCACCGCATGCGGATTTCCCATGTTCACTACATCAATATTAATGCTTTGATTGTCAGCAAGTGCCAATGCATATAAGCCTTCAATATCTTCATGCTCGTGAGTCACAAACGGAATTTCTTCTGGAAGAAACTTCGGTTGCCCCATATTCACGCGTACCCAACCGTTAGCTCCCAATTCAGGTTCAACAATCCCCGCTTTGGTTTGCACACGGATTTTGGTTTTAGTGGTCAGTTGACGCTCATGTACAAAACGGGCAAAACAACGTACACCATTACCGCACTGCTCTACTTCAGAGCCATCGGCATTGAAAATTCGATATTTAAAATCAACATCAGGTAAATCTGGTGGTTCAACAATCAATAGCTGATCAAAACCCACCCCAAAATGACGATCTGCCAAACGCTGAATCGTGACCGTATCTAAATAAGCTCGCTGGGTAACGAGGTCAACGACCATAAAATCATTGCCCAAACCATGCATTTTGGTAAATTCTAAATACATCTCTACTTATTCCTCAGGCAATAAACGCTCTTTTTCCCAGAGTGATTCTATGGTTTCACGCTCACGAATTAAATAGGCTTGATCACCACTGACCATAACTTCAGCAGCTCGACCACGGGTATTATAATTAGAGCTCATTACAAAACCGTATGCACCAGCACCGAGTACTGCCAACACATCATTTTCCTGAAGCGCCAAGTCACGCTCTTTACCCAAGAAATCACCTGTTTCACAGATCGCACCGACCAAATCCCATGTTTTCACTTCAACATCAGCACTTGGATTCACCGATTGGATATCCATCCACGCTTCATAAAGCGCAGGACGAATTAAGTCATTCATTGCTGCATCAATAATGGCAAAGTTACGATGGTTGGTCGGTTTTAATAGATCAACTTTCGTTAATAATGCACCAGCATTGGCAGAAATACTACGGCCTGGTTCCATATACACTTTCAAACCCAGCTTCTCTAAAGCTGGACGTATCGCATTGGCATATTCTTCAACACTTGGCGGCGTTTCATCTTTATAACGCACGCCCAAACCACCACCGATATCAATATGTTTGAGGTTAATCCCCAGACTTTTCAACTGCTCAATCATTAAAATGACACGATCAAGCGCATCGACAAAGGGTTTGGTTTCCGTCAACTGTGAACCAATATGGCAATCGATCCCAATAATCTCAAGATTCGGCAATGACGCGGCATATTGGTAAGTTTCATTCACCGTATCGCTTGGGATACCAAACTTATTTTCTTTCAAGCCAGTTGAGATATAAGGATGTGTATTGGCATCAACATCAGGATTTACACGTAAAGAAATCGGTGCTTTCTTTCCTAGTTTTGCTGCCACTTTCTGAATACGATCCAGCTCGGCATGTGACTCCACATTGAAACAGGCAATGCCAACATTTAAAGCTTTTTCGATATCTGCTTCAGATTTACCCAAACCAGAGAATACGATTTTTGAAGGTTCACCACCGGCTGCCAGTACACGCGCCAATTCGCCACCTGTAACAATGTCAAAACCTGCGCCCACTTTTGCCAATACATTAAGAACAGCCAGATTTGAGTTTGACTTCACTGCAAAACAGATTTGATGATCAATAAAATCAAAAGCACGGTGCATATCCAAATAATGCTTTTCAAAAGTTGCTTTTGAATAAACATATAAAGGCGTGCCATATTGCTGTGCGAGCTGATCGAGTGAACATTGCTCAGCATGCAATACTCCATTAATGCGAGTGAAACTCATGAAGATGTCCTTATTTACAAACTTAAGGTGAGATGGTTTGTTATTGCGTCGTGGATGATGTTGCCTGACCTGCCTCTTCGACTTCATCTTTGCTTACAACAAATGAAGTTTTAGCCTGAGATGCTTCATTTTTATAAAGCAAATATTTTGCGCGTTTGTCTTGGTTTGGATCAGATGGTAAATGTAATTCACCCGTCTGGCCACAGGCAGTTAAAACAACACTGCTTAATAATAAACTGATAGAACAAATGGCTTTAAGCATCTGAGCACCTAACTTTTACAATTCGGAGCAGTATAGCGTGATCATTTGATTGGCTAAAGTCTAAACTTGATTGAATCAGGCAATAACCATAAAAAAACGCCGACTTTAAGGTCGACGTTTTGAGTATTCAGTCCAGTGCTTGCTTATTTTTTCTTATAGAAGAAATAACCAATTGCCAGAATGACAAACCAGATCGGGCTCACTTTGAGTGATTCTAATGTGGTTTCATCCAATGCAAGGAAGTAGATCGTTGCAAGGAAGAATAAAATCACGACCCAGCATGTGAACACGCCACCAGGAAGTTTAAAGCTTGATTGTGCATGCAACTCTGGACGATTTTTACGGTAGTTAATATAACTCCACATAATAATGATCCATACACAGATGAACAGAATCGTTGAGAGCGTTGTTGCAAGCGTAAATGCCGTTACTTCATCGTTCGTCCCTGTTTGTAATTTATAAACAAACTGTACGAATGCACCGATAAAGATACAGATTGACGAGAAAATCAATGCTTTTGAAGGAACAGCAGATTTAGACAGTTTTCCAAACAACTTCGGTGCCTGTTGATCTGTAGATAGACCAAACAACATACGGCTAGTCGAGAAGACACCACTGTTCATGGATGACATCACCGAAGATAACACCACCAAGTTCATGATAATCGCAGCTGATGCAATACCCGCTTGTGAGAAGATGTTAACGAATGGGCTAACTTTAGGATTGATCTGATCCCAAGGAGTTACACACATCACTACAAATAATGCCAATACATAGAAAATGATGATACGGATTGGAATCGAGTTAATTGCTTTTGGCAAGTTACGTTTAGGATCCTGAGTTTCAGCAGCGGTTGTACCCACCAATTCCACACCAACAAAGGCGAAAATGGCAATCTGGAAGCCAGCTAAAAAGCCATCAAGACCTTTCGGGAACATCCCACCATGTGTCCAGAGATTCGAAACACTTGCAACTGTACCAGAAGCATTGGTAAACCCAGTAAAGATCATCCAAAGACCGACTGCGATCAAGACAATAATCGCTGTGATCTTCACCATCGCAAACCAGAACTCCATTTCACCGAATAATTTTACGGTCACCAAGTTCAGGCCTAAGACAAACATGATCGCGACGGTACTAATCAGTAAACCACCTAATGGCGTGAAGGACTCCCCACCATTAAAGAATTCCAGATAGTAAATAATGGCAGATAAATCTGCGATACCAATCGTGACCCAACAGAGCCAGTAAGTCCAACCGACAAAATAACCTGCCCACGGGCCAATTAAATCCGTCGATAAATCGATAAAAGATTTGTAGTTCAGGTTAGATAGTAACAGTTCCCCTAATGCACGCATTACGAAGAACACCATCAAACCAATGGTCATATAAATAAACAGAATAGATGGTCCAGCTAAACTAATCGTTTTACCCGACCCCATGAACAGCCCTGTTCCGATTGCACCGCCAATCGCAATCAACTGTAGATGTCGATTAGATAGACTACGGTGAAGTCCGCTTTGCTCAGCAGCCTCACTCAGATTTTGATTCGACATTTTGCAAAAACTCTCCAGTGTTTTTAGTTCATTAACCAAAGTCCGCTCTCAATAACGATTCGTACTATTTTCGGTATCTTTTCTCGTTATCTATAATTTGGCTGACTTTAGCTAAGCAATTTTTTACCTGTATTTGTCAAGTTAAATACAATTGAATTCGATCATACGCACAAGGCCAAAACAATACAATGAACTTGTGAGGGCAACTTGGTCATCTCGAAAACAACGGTGCATAAAAAGAAGCGGCTATCGCGGCCACTTCTTTTATAAGAGAAAAATATTAATTTATATTTCAATCATTAGATGATGACTTCTGTTGGTTTTTGAGACGCTCTTCCCAGAATGTCGCATTGCGGATGCCCAACTTAACTGGATCAAATATAAACTCCTTAACTCCAGCTTTTTGTTGTTCTTCATAATCTTTCAGCGCTTTGATGGTTGGCTTCCAGATAAAATAAGTGACAATAATACCAATGATATTGATCCATGCCATCAAGCCAACGCCAAGATCACCAATGCCCCAGATATAACCAGTCGCACTGACCACACCATAAGCCACAGAAATCATAATGAAGCATTTGGTGATGAATAATAATGACGGTGTCTTGGTGATATAGCTCAGATAAGTAATGTTAGTTTCAGCAATATAGTAATACGCCACGATGGTCGTAAAAGCGAAGAAAAACACAGCTAAAGCCACAAAAATCTGTCCAAAGCCCCCAAAGACCGTACTAACCGCCATTTGTGTAAAGGCTGGTGAACCGATTTCAGTAGCTGGTGCAACATTCTGCACAATAAACTGGCCTGCCTCTAGAGTGCCTTGTACGTTATACGTGCCTGTAATTAAAATCATAAAAGCAGTGGCAGAACACACGAATAAGGTATCTACATAAATCGAAAATGATTGCACAAAACCTTGCTGTGCAGGGTGCTGAACTTCTGCCGCTGCTGCTGCGTGTGGCCCTGTACCCTGTCCTGCCTCATTGGAATAAATACCACGTTTCACACCCCAGCCAATCGCGGCACCTACACCTGCCATTGGAGAAAAAGCATCTTCGAAAATCAGTTTAATGACACCTGGTAATTCTTGAATATTCATCGCGACAATAATGACAGCCATCAGGATATAACCTGCTGCCATAAAAGGTACGACCAACTCGGCAAAACGAGCAATCCGCTTAATGCCTCCAAAAATAATGATCGCCAATAAGGTTACGATCACAACCAGTGCCAATAACTTATATGCGCCGATATTACCAAATACGATCGCGCCTTCACCCGTGACCTGAGTAAAGGCATTCCCGACTGCATTGGCCTGAATCCCCGGTAAAAACAGACCGCAGGAAATAATCGCTGCAACAGCAAACAAAATCCCTAACCAGCGCTGTCCAAGGCCTCGGTCAAAATAAAAAGCGGGTCCACCACGATATTCACCCTGATACTCCACCTTGTAAATTTGACCGAGTGTTGACTCAACATAGGCAGTACTTGCACCTAGAAATGCGACCAACCACATCCAGAAGACGGCACCTGGCCCACCAAATCCGATTGCGGCCGCCACACCTGCAATATTACCTACACCGACACGCCCAGATAGAGAAACAGATAAAGCTTGGAATGATGAAATCCCTTGCGCTGAAGATGAACCATGAATTAACAGCCTTGCCATTTCCTTAATTTGGCGCACCTGTACAAATCGAGTCAAAATAGAAAAAAATAAACCTGCACCTAAACACAAATAGATTAGGGCTTTACTCCAGATAATACTATTTGCCCAATCCACAATTTCTGCTGCACTCATAAATATCAACCTTTATGATTTATTTAAAAAGTAGCGACTGCTAAATTTTCATTTATTTAAATATGAGCAATATCTATGCCACGCCTTTCACAAGACAAAGGCAATCGATTTGCCTAAACCCTTCAAGGGAAAAGTGAATTGAACAAAAAAACAAGTTGCTAAAAACACATCGTCTATAGCTTGTAAAAGTTGTATATCATGTTATTTTCCTGAGCAGTTCCCTTTAACCCATGAATGACGAAACTGTGCTGTCTCCTTTTTTATCCATGCATAGAGTACTCAGCATCTTGATTAAATTTTCGTCCTAACTCTTTTTAACTAATCTAAAGAATTTTTTCAATTTTATCTTATGGCAAAAATTAAATCGGTTTATCGCTGTGAACAATGCGGCGCAGATCACCCCAAATGGGCAGGTCAATGTTCTGAATGTGGAGAATGGAACAGTCTGTTAGAAATTCGTGTCGAACCTGTGGTTACGCATCGTAGTCAACCTAAAATGGGCGGCGGTTATGCGGGACAAGTAGCAAATCTCACCACCCTCAACCAGATCTCGGTTACACACGAAACTCGCTTGCAAACTGGTATTAGTGAGTTTGATCGGGTATTGGGTGGCGGCTTGGTCACAGGCTCAGTCGTATTGATTGGTGGTGACCCGGGTATTGGTAAGTCAACCATCCTGTTGCAGACCGCAACGCATATGGCCAGTAAGAAAAGCTCTGCTCTCTATGTCACGGGCGAGGAATCATTGTCTCAAGTGGCCTTACGTGCACAACGTCTTGATTTACCCACTGATTCGCTCAAAGTCATGGCTGAAACCTGTGTTGAACGGATTTGCGAAGTACTGGCACAAGAACGCCCTGCTGTTGCAATTCTGGATTCTATTCAGACGCTGTATACCGAAACCTTACAGTCGGCCCCAGGCGGCGTGTCGCAAATTCGAGAATCCGCAGCTTTGCTCACACGCTTTGCGAAAAATAGCGGCACTGCCTTATTTCTTGTTGGTCATGTAACCAAAGAAGGTGCACTTGCTGGGCCACGTGTTTTAGAACATATGGTCGATTGTGTGCTCTATTTTGAAGGCCAATCTGACTCGCGTTACCGTATGATCCGTGCAGTCAAGAACCGTTTTGGTGCAGTCAATGAACTGGGCGTGTTCGGCATGACCGATAAAGGCTTACGTGAAGTAGCCAATCCATCCGCAATTTTCCTGAGTCGTTATGATGAAGCCATTCCAGGTTCAATCGTAATGATTAGCCGTGAAGGTACTCGCCCACTTCTGGTTGAAGTTCAGGCTTTGGTCGATGATGCACATGGGCAGCCGCGTCGAGTTGCACTGGGTCTCGAACAGAACCGCTTAAATATGCTACTTGCCGTCATGCACCGACACGGTGGTGTACAAACTTCTGGGCAAGATGTGTATGTCAATGTGGTGGGTGGTTTGAAAATTACCGAGACCGGTTCTGACTTGGCGGTATTACTGGCCTGTGCTTCCAGTTTACGCGGTAAAGCGTTACCACAGCAGCTTGCGGTATTCGGTGAGGTGGGTTTATCAGGGGAAATTCGTCCTGTACCCAATGGTCAGGAACGCTTAAAAGAAGCTGCAAAACATGGCTTTAAGTATGTGATTTTACCAAGAGGTAATGCACCACAAAAATCGATAGATGGTGTACAAATCATTGCTGTTGCACGTTTGCATGAGGCCTTAACCGAAGCAATGCAGCTCAGCGATGAACTATGATCAGCGTCTGACATAAAAAAACATACTTTTCTAGTTGAAATTCTATGTAAATACCTTCATAAATACATTTACAAATTGAATTTAAATAGGAATTTTCGATGCAAGTACACCAGCGTGGCTTGATGGCAGCTCTTTTGATGGCAACTTTGGTCGCTGCACCGCTTGCAGAAGCAAAACGTGCGGGTGGCGGTAAAAGCCATGGTATGAGCAGATCTAGTTCATCTAGCCAATCTTATCAGCCGTCACGTCAAGCAGCTCCAGCGCCTCAACAACAAACTGCGCCTCAAAGATCAGGTCCAGGTGTGGGCTCTATGGTTGCTGCGGGTGTTGCAGGTGCAGCAGTCGGTGCTGTAGCTGCCAATGCATTGGCGGATGACAAGCAACATAACCCAACAGCGACTGAGCAAGAAGCTGCTCAGCAAGCTCAACAGCAACAGGAAGAAAAAGGTGGCATTCCTGGCTGGATCTGGGTGCTTCTCGCTGCTGCAATCGCCTTCTTTGTGTTCCGCAAATTGGGCGCAAAAAAAAAATTAGCAACCAATAATCCTTACGCTCCAAACAATGGCGGTCAAAATAACTTTGGCCGTCAGGTTCCACCTCAAGCAGCGCCACGTCAAACAGCAGATAACACCAATATTTTTGGTCAATCTGTCGCGGGTGGTACTGCGGCTCCTCAAGCACCATTTGGTGGCGCGTCTATGAGCAGTGGCAATCAATTACCAGATGGTACTGAGCCTGCTGCATTCTTACGCATTGCACGTCAACGTTTTAACCATATTCAGTCGGTAAACAGCGCAAGCAATGTCGAAGAAATCCGTCGTTATTTAACGCCTGAGCTTTATAGTTCAATGCATAGCGACATCATGGCAAACCAAGATCAAGACGTTGCTGAATTTAGCAATCTCAATGCGATGGTTGTCGAAAGCACAACTGAAAATGGTCAATATGTCGTGAGCGTACGCTTTACAGGTACAGTAAGTGAAGATCTAAACAGCTTGCCACAACCTTTTGCTGAAATCTGGCATTTTGTAAAACCTGCCGGTTCACAACAAGATTGGGTTGTTGCAGGTATTCAACAAGCTTAATCGTCTTATAAAATGAAAAAAGAGCTATTTCGATAGCTCTTTTTTTATGGGCTTTATTTTTACCAAAGCTAAAAAAAGCCATTCTCTATAGAGAATGGCGGAGTGTAAAACAACAAAAATAGAGTTCTTATGAATAACAAACAGCACAACCTAGCACGGTCTGTCTATTGATACTAACGGATAAGATCTTTAAAAAATATTCCTCATTTGGGGAAGAAAGCCCTTTTATTAGAAGCATTTTAAATCTCGCCTAGACCATCTCTATCGTAGTGATATTTTTAGTGCGCCAATTATCTACCTAAAATCGCTTCTACGCCTTTTAAAACAGTTGATGCTACCTCACAACAATACGCTTTAAGATTAATCTCTCTGCGGGCCTTAAAATCCACTCAAATCTATAGCCTCTGCCCGCACTATTAATCAATACCCATAAAAAAAGGCCTTGCCGAAGCAAAGCCTTAAATTTCATTCTAATCTAATGATTCAGTATCATTAGACAAACTGTAAGAATAACCAGTATAAACCACCAGACAATGCAATCGTTGCTGGTAAAGTGAAGACCCATGCAGAAAGAATGGTTTTCACTGTTGCAAAGTTCAAACCTGATTTATTCGCAACCATGGTACCCGCTACCGCACTGTTTAAAACGTGAGTAGTAGACACTGGCATACCAAGACCATCCGCCGCAGCAATGGTACTCATTGCAACTAGCTCGGCAGACATACCCTGACCGTAAGTCATATGGTTCTTACCAATACGCTCACCCACAGTCACAACAATACGTTTCCAGCCCACCATAGTCCCTAGACCAAGTGCAAGCGCTACTGCAACTTTAACCCAGTTCGGAATATATTGAAGGAATGAATCTAAGCTATTACGGTATTCTTTTACAACTTTCGCCTGATCTTGATCCATTGCTGGTAAAGCTTCAGCTTTGTCTAAACGTTTGAATGTTGTAGTACTTAAATACATGTCATTACGGATTTCACTGACTGCCGCTTCTGGAATCAATTTAAGATCACCATAGCCCGCAACACGTGTACCAATATGTGATGTCATGCTTGCAAGTGCAGGAACAACTTCAGCGGTTTGTTCTTTGGTCTGGATATATTTGGTTAATACATCACGTGCTTTTTCATCTGTCAGTTCGTTTTGATTAACATTCAAAACCACAGCAGTTTGGGCAGAAAGTTGCTCAAAAGACTGTAAATGTTGTGCATCCAGATTTTTGTTCAATGAGTAAGCCAATGGAACCAAACCGATCAAGATCAACATGATTAAGCCCATGCCTTTTTGACCATCGTTTGAACCATGCGCAAAACTTACACCTGTACAAGTAAAAATCAGGATCGCACGAATTACTGGTGGCGGTGGCTTATTGCCTTCTGGTGGCTGAAACAGCTCCATTTGACGTTTAAAGACTTTCTTCACCAACAAGAATAGAACGGCTGCAAATGCAAAACCAATCAATGGCGAGAAGAGTAAAGCCTTACCAACCTTAATCACTTGATCAATATCAATACCGCTACTGGTCGCACCAGCAGACGCATTCAAGATATGATTCATGATGCCCACACCTAAAATCGAACCGATTAAAGTGTGTGAACTTGATGCAGGAATTCCTAAGAACCACGTGCCTAGATTCCAGAGAATCGCCGCGATTAACAATGCAAAAACCATCGCGAAGCCAGCGCCGCTGCCGACATTCATAATCATTTCTACAGGAAGTAATGCAATAATACCGTATGCAACCGCACCGCTCGCAACCATAACCCCAAGGAAGTTACAGAAGCCAGCCCACATGACTGCTGCTGGCGCAGGTAATGCATTGGTATAAATAACCGTCGCTACAGCATTTGCCGTATCGTGAAAACCATTTACAAATTCAAAGCCTAAAGCGATGAAAAGTGCCGTCGATAAAAGAATAACTGAATATAAACTTAACGGCGGTACATGTGCCAGATCAGCACTTAACTGAAAACCGATATAGATAAGTGTTGCAACAATAATTGTCAAAAACACCGGCATAAAAAATTTCGGTGTTGGTACATGTACATTCGTCGATTTTGCCTGAGAACTGGCAAGCGGTGAATCCGAAACAGGAGGAAGATTAGAATTCATGTAGACGGTGAGAGGATAATAAAATCCTCTGTATTGTTTAATTAAATTATGACAATTATATGACAAAGGACTATCACATAAAGCCAAAATTTCATATTTTTACCCTGTTTTTTTGTGTTTTTTTACGATAATTTCACCACATTTTTAATTTTAATCAAGAAAAAACAATGCATTACAAACCTTAAAAGTACAACAAAACTGTTTGTCTGATTTTGCAACAAATGCTACGAAAGATGACATATTTTTGTCATATTTCGAATAAGTTGTTGGCTTTTTAAGCATTATTCCGTTCAATTATGACAACTTAATGAAGCTTTTATGACATTTTTCATGTGACCCCATAAATCATACTCTAGCTTGCTGAAAATAAGCGCATTAGCATCTCTTCTGTTACAATGCCCCTGCTTTTTATCTTCATCAGCTACTGGGGTTCCTTCATGTCCACGCTTGCCACCCTACAATCACTTCTTGCCCAACGTATCCTGATTATTGATGGTGCGATGGGAACGATGATTCAACGCCATAAATTAGAAGAAGAAGATTATCGTGGTGAACGTTTTGCAGATTGGGCATCAGACCTGAAAGGCAATAATGACCTATTGGTATTAACACAGCCGCAAATTATTCAGGGCATTCATGAAGCCTATCTCGATGCAGGCGCAGACATTATCGAAACCAACAGCTTTAACGGCACACGCGTTTCGATGTCAGACTATCACATGGAAGACCTCGTGCCAGAGATCAACCGTGAAGCAGCGCGTTTAGCTCGCGCCGCATGTGACAAGTATTCAACCCCAGATAAACCTCGTTTTGTTGCAGGTGTCCTTGGCCCAACATCGCGTACCTGTTCAATCTCGCCAAATGTCAACGATCCAGCATTCCGTAATATTACCTTTGATGAATTAAAAGAAAACTATATTGAGGCAGCGCATGCCCTGATCGAAGGTGGTGCAGACATTCTGTTGATCGAAACCGTATTTGATACTTTGAACTGTAAGGCCGCGATTTTTGCAGTGAAAGAAGTCTTCAAGCAAATCGGTCATGAACTGCCATTGATGATTTCGGGTACCATCACCGATGCATCAGGCCGTACTTTAACGGGTCAAACCGCAGAAGCGTTCTGGAACTCGGTTCGTCACGGTGATTTACTGTCGATTGGTTTTAACTGTGCCCTTGGTGCAGATGCCATGCGTCCACACATCAAAACCATTGCTGATGTTGCAGATACCTTTATTTCAGCCCATCCGAATGCGGGCTTGCCGAACGCCTTCGGTGAATATGATGAAACTCCAGAACAAACCGCAGCATTCATTAAAGAATTTGCTGAAAGCGGTTTGATCAACATTACGGGTGGTTGCTGTGGTACTACACCCGACCATATTCGTGCCATTTACAATGCAGTCAAAGACATTCAGCCACGCCAAGTGCCTGAAACTATTCCTGCTTGCCGTTTAAGTGGTTTAGAACCCTTTAATATTGATGAAAATTCCTTATTCGTAAATGTTGGTGAACGTACCAACGTGACGGGTTCAAAAAAGTTCCTGCGTCTCATTCGCGAAGAAAACTTTGCTGAAGCTTTGGAAGTAGCTCAGCAACAAGTTGAAGCGGGTGCGCAAATTATCGACATTAACATGGATGAAGGGATGCTCGATTCGCAAAATGCGATGGTGCATTTCTTAAACCTTGTTGCTTCTGAACCTGATATCTCTCGCGTGCCGATCATGATTGACTCATCAAAATGGGAAATCATTGAAGCAGGCTTAAAGTGTGTACAAGGTAAACCTGTCGTCAACTCGATTTCCTTAAAAGAAGGATATGACGAGTTTGTCGAAAAAGCACGCCTATGCCGCCAGTATGGTGCTGCGATTATTGTCATGGCTTTTGATGAAGCAGGTCAGGCAGACACCGCTGCACGTAAGCGTGAAATCTGTAAACGTTCTTATGATGTTTTAGTCAATGATGTCGGCTTCCCTGCTGAAGATATTATTTTTGACCCGAACGTATTTGCCGTGGCAACAGGGATTGAAGAACACAACAACTATGGCGTCGACTTTATTGAGGCTACGGGCTGGATCAAACAGAACTTGCCACATGCCATGATTTCGGGCGGTGTATCAAACGTTTCATTCTCCTTCCGTGGTAATGAGCCTGTCCGTGAAGCGATTCACTCGGTATTCTTGTACCATGCCATCAAGCAAGGCATGACTATGGGTATCGTGAACGCAGGTCAAATGGCGATTTATGATGATATTCCAAAAGAACTGAAAGAAGCCGTTGAAGATGTTGTTCTAAACCAGAACCAAGGTGAATCAGGTCAAAATGCCACAGAGAAACTGCTTGAAGTAGCTGAAAAATACCGTGGTCATAGTGGTGCGCAACGCGAAGCTGAAAACCTTGAATGGCGTAATGAATCTGTTGAAAAGCGTCTTGAATATGCCCTAGTCAAAGGTATCACTACTTATATTGATGAAGATACCGAAGAAGCCCGTTTAAAGGCCAAGCGTCCACTCGATGTAATTGAAGGTGCATTGATGGATGGTATGAACGTAGTCGGTGACTTGTTCGGCTCAGGTAAAATGTTCTTGCCGCAAGTGGTGAAATCTGCGCGTGTGATGAAGCAAGCTGTCGCTTGGCTGAATCCGTACATCGAAGCTGAAAAAACAGGTAGCCAGTCCAAAGGTAAAGTGTTGATGGCAACTGTTAAAGGTGACGTACACGATATTGGTAAAAATATCGTGGGTGTGGTCTTGGGTTGTAATGGTTATGACATCGTTGACCTTGGCGTGATGGTACCTGCGGAAAAAATCCTGCAAACCGCGATTGATGAGAAATGTGACATCATCGGTTTGTCTGGTTTGATCACTCCATCTTTGGATGAAATGGTATTTGTTGCCAAAGAAATGCAACGTAAAGGCTTTGACATTCCACTGTTAATTGGTGGCGCGACTACATCGAAAGCACATACTGCAGTGAAGATTGATCCTCAGTATCAAAATGATGCGGTGATCTATGTGGCTGATGCTTCGCGTGCAGTCGGTGTTGCAACCACCCTGCTCTCTAAAGAAATGCGTGGCAACTTTATTGCAGAACATCGTACTGAATATGCCAAGATTCGTGAACGTTTAGCCAACAAGCAACCGAAAGCAGCCAAACTCAGCTATGCGGAATCGATTGAAAATGGTTTCAAGGTAGATGACAACTATGTCCCACCAATTCCAAATACGTTAGGTACGCAAGTCATTACCAATTATCCATTGGCGACATTGGTTGAGTACTTTGACTGGACACCATTCTTTATCTCTTGGAGCTTGGCAGGTAAATTCCCGAAAATCCTGACAGATGAAGTGGTCGGTGAAGCAGCCACTGATTTATATAACCAAGCACAAGAGATGTTGAAAGACATTATCGAGAATAACCGTTTCGATGCACGTGCTGTATTTGGCCTATACCCTGCGCAACGTACCGGTGCGGATACAGTAAGCGTGTTTGATGAAGCGGGTCAAAAAGTTACACATACCTTTGAGCATATTCGTCAGCAATCCGACAAAGTCACAGGCAAACCGAATTTATCTTTAGCGGACTTTATTAGTACTTCTAAAGACAATACTGATTATCTTGGTGGTTTCACTGTATCGATCTTTGGTGCTGAAGAATTGGCAAATGAATATAAAGCCAAAGGTGATGATTACTCAGCCATTCTGGTTCAGTCTTTGGCAGACCGTTTTGCCGAAGCCTTCGCAGAACATTTGCATGAGCGTATCCGTAAAGAGTTCTGGGGCTATAAAGCCGATGAGACTTTGGGCAATGAAGAATTGATCAAAGAAAAGTATGTGGGTATTCGTCCTGCACCAGGTTACCCTGCTTGCCCAGAGCATTCTGAAAAAGCGGTGTTATTTGATTGGTTAGGTTCGGAAGCGAAGATCGGTACCAAGTTGACTGAACACTTTGCGATGATGCCACCTTCTTCTGTCAGTGGTTTCTATTATTCGCATCCTGAAAGTGAATACTTTAACGTGGGCAAGATTTCTCAGGATCAGCTTGAGGATTATGCCAAGCGTAAGGGCTGGACACTGGATGAAGCGAAGCGTTGGTTAGCACCGAACTTAGATGATTCGATTGTGTAATTTATAAAAGAAAAATCCCCTCGATTGAGGGGATTTTTTTGATTAAAAATTAAAATGATTATGACACCAATAGATCTATAGCTCATTAATAAAATTACTTTTGGAATTTTTTATATCAAAACTTAGTTTTTAAAATTTTAAGAGATTGTAGTAAAATTAAATATTCATAGAATTGATCTTCATTCCATTTTAAATGACTATAAGCTTCAAATTAAATCAAAAAAAGAAAAAGAACTTAGCAACACTCATCGCTTTTAGCGCCCTAGTCCCTCTTCTTCTTATATTGACTTTAACGATTCATAAATTTCTCACACCAAAGAAGATAATTAAAGTAACGCCGTATCAGCATCTGGAAACAGATAAACGCATGAAGTATGAATTCAGTATTAAAAAATTTAATAAGTTGGATACGATATTTATCACTGAAAATCAAAAAAGAATTTATCTTTTTGACTGTTCTAATTATTTGGAAACTATCTGTAAAGATGAGCAAAAAAATTCATCAATCATCAAAACAATAGATATTATAAAAATAAATGACAAATTTATGATCAAACAGATGACTTGGGTTGACTCCGTAACCAAAAATCAATTTCAACATACTTTGGCAGACCACCAGCTCATGGAATTATATGAAGCTAAAAGCAAAGTCTCCTATATAGCTATAGCTGTCTTCTTATTGTTGAGTTGCGGAGGACTTTTTATGATCTTTTGGGGGAACATTTATCAATTTATTTTAAAAAAAATCAGCGCCATCTAGTTTACTCTCTACGCTTCTAATTTTTAAATTGGCTAAAATATTTATATTTTAGCCCTTAGTTTTTTATACTAACTACCTTCAAAAATTAACAATCATCAAAAAACAATTTATATTTTAGAAGTTTTCCATTTTTAAAGACGAATTCTATTGAATCATTTCCACTTTCAGCAAGCCCACTATAAACAATATTCTTGTTTTCAGAGTCTTCCCACAGTTCATATTTTTTGAATTGTTGCATAAACTGTTTTTGATCTATTCCACCACGAAGCTTTTGTCCATGAAATAGCAGTTCGTTGTTATGACTGAAATAAACCTCTTTAATGATACCCGTGTCTAGAAGTTTAAAACTGCCATAATCGTACTCATCTGGGAAATAACCACCATTACATTCATCTACTTTCCCTTTAATAACACTCTTCGGTTTACCTAAAAGACGTAGCGGAACTTTCCAATTATTGTAAGTTTTTCCCTGAATAATAGGTTGAGCAAATGGAGCTGCAAACAGTGGCTGTGAAACCAGACACATCAATGCTAAACCCAATATTTTATTTTTCATTCTAGATATTCTTCAAAAACTAATCGGCTCAGTATAAATAAAATTCGAAGTAAATACGCCCCACAAACGACAATTCATCCAACGATATTATTTAATACGATGTTTCAACCTCACATCAGAAAAACATCGCACTAATTTAGAACCTACATCATTTCAATATAGTCTCTTTGCACTTACAACTCTTTATGCTTCTCAATTAAATCTTCAAGATTCTGATAAACATGCAACACGCGATCTTTATGCGTTCGCGCGTTATCCAAACGCTGCTCAGGATCAACCAACAGCAAACTATGACCATCATCAATCAAGCGATCAATCCCTTCTAAAAACATACGTTTTCCGACATCATGAATCAGGGAAATCTGGGACAAATCAATCACGATACTACTGTTATCGTCTGGCTCACATTGCAATGTCCGTAACAACATTTCCGCTTCAGTAAATTTCAAAACACCACGAAGCACATACACACTCAAAGATGCATCTTTACCAGTTCGATAATGACTCTGCACAATCGTTTGTGCGGAAGGTGTGCCTTCCATCAAATGCAAGCCCATGTCACGAGAGAGTCTTTCCATGATATCGATGCCACGTACACTATTGCCATGTTCATCGAGTCGAGGAGAAAAAGCCGCTATGCTGACCTGACCCGGCAACACCCCCAAGATTCCACCAGCAACTCCACTTTTAGCAGGAATGCCCACTGTTGTGAGCCAGTCCCCCGCTGCATCGTACATACCACAGCTCATCATCACGCTCAGGACTTGACGTACCACCGCACGATTCAATAAGCGTTTTCCAGTTTTAGGATCGACCCCGCCATTGGCAAAAACACTTCCCATCCGTACCAGATCTTTAACCGTCACCAAGATCGCACACTGGCGAATATAACCATTCACAATATCAACAGGATTGGACTCTAAAATCCCTACGGTTCGCAACATATAACCAATCGAGAGATTACGGTAAGCGGTTTTCACCTCAGATTCATATACCGCATCATCAAATTGCAGTTCACGTCCAGCCAGCTCACTCATAAACTGACGTAAAATTTCTGCGCCAGATACATCTTCTTTTGGTGGGATCAAAGAATGTGTAGTGATGGCACCCGAATTAATCATCGGATTTTTAGGACGGCGATCTTTCCCCAATGAAATTTCATTAAAGGCCTCACCCGAAGGTTCAACGCCGACTTTTTCTAATACCGCATCAATGCCAAGCTGTTGAAGCACATAGGCATACGTGAATGGTTTAGACATTGACTGAATGGTGAATTCAATTTCATCATCGCCAACAGAATAGATTTCACCATCAACAGTAGACAATGCCAGCGCCAGTCGGTTGGGATTGGCATTGGCTAACTCAGGAATATAATCGGCGAGATTTCCTCTGTTATCAGTATCACAGGCATCGATCACATGTGCCAAATAATCAGGAAGAGGAGTTTTCATGGTCATCTAGCCTTTAAGCTTTTCAAGTTTTATTCAGATAAATCTATAGTACAGAGTACCGATCATATAAAAATTATAGCTTTTGTAATGATTTAAGAGCACGATACAAGACTGGAATTAAAACCAATTTGTCATTGGTTAGAGAAATTAATTCAATCGTTCAACAAATAGAATCCCATCCAGATGATCGACTTCATGCTGAACAATGCGTGCAGGAAAGCCTTCAAAAGTGGTTTCAATGACTTCACCCTGTAAGGTGTAATAACGGACTTTAATTGCTTGCGCGCGTTCAACTTGTCCACGTTCATTTGGCACACTGAGACAGCCTTCCTCACCCAAACAGGTGGTTTGAGAAAATTCTAAAATCTCAGGATTGACCATCACCACCGCATCCATTTCAGGTGCATCGGGATAACGTGGATTCGGCCGAGAAGCCACAATAATTAAACGCTTTGAAATATAGACTTGTGGCGCTGCAATCCCGACGCCATTGCGCTCAAGCATGGTCGCATGCATGGCAGATGCCAGTTGCAATAACCATTCACTGTTGAATTCCCCGTTCGCGACTGCCGCCGCTTTAATTTTTAAAATTTCTTCACCACGTTGTGCTACAGGTAGAATTACACTCATCCCACGCCCTTATAATTGTTTTGACCAAATAGTGAAGAATATCGTATTGGATATTTTATCGAGTTACCATAATTTTCATTTAAGAATATTGTCATAATATATTTGCGAAAAAAATAACGATGACAACCCTCAATGAATGCGACTCAACTATTTCTAAGTGTCATCTTTAGCTCGATTGGCTTAGGCTATTTCCTGTATGGAAAAAAACAGAAAATGACGGTGCCGTTGGTCTGTGGCTTGGTCTTAATGCTGTTTACCTATTTTATTGATAGCACGGCGATGATCAGCATTATTGGAATAATTCTTTCAATCCTTCCCTATTTCTTACGTTTCTAAAAACAAAAAACTCCCCAAATGGAGAGTTTTCTATGCATTGAAAATTAGAAATTAGAGATGTTTCTTTAATTCATCTGCAACAATTTCGATTTCAAGATTGCTGAATTTACGGATTTCACCTTCAGCATGTTTCTCTAACATACCGCCAATCAACGGCACTTTCACTTTAACCGTCCACGTTAAAGAGATATTCACTTTTTCGCTATCGCCTGTCACGCTACGCTCACCTTTCGCTTCCAAAGGCAAGTTCGCCCCCAACTCAACCGTAGAGGTTAAGTTTTTCAAATGTGTGATGTCAGAACGTTTTAAGCGGAATGCATTTTTTAATAATTTTTTTGCCACATCTGGAATATTCACATCCAGATTGTATTCACGGCGTAAGGTATAAATATCACCATTGACCGCAGATTCAATAATTTCCAGATTTTCCCCAGGAATACGTTTGCACACTGCTTCATGCAATGAAGTATCCGCCACCAGTCGTGAAAAGTCCTCAATTGAAACACCATGAATTGTTTCACTCACCGTAAATTGATGTGCCATTTTTAAATTTCCATTTCGTTTTATTAGGATTTCATCATTGCGCAAAAGTATAGCATTCGCATTTACATCTCAAAATCTGATCAGGCAAAAATGGATGACTGCTCGGATTAGTTATTTTTATTGTAATGATGACGCATGCCTAATTTGACCGTAACGCGTTCTGTTCGGCTGATATACAAATAGTGATCTCCATATTCAATCACCGCATAAAATTGCTCAGCACCATCATCCAGTCCAGTGGCTGACCATATCGTGCCTTGCGGAAACTCATCTAACCATGCCGCTTTATAAAAATCTGAAACCGAATCAAAATCCAGATACATGTCTGGATCAGCCATGATTTTGGCTGCCATCTGGTCAAATTTTTTTTGCTTAAAAGCATCTAGACTCAGTAACACAACACTTCCTTATTCATTTAAATAACGCTCAAATTTTCTCGTTGAATCTCAAGTTCATCTTAAGCTGAATTACAAAAATACAGTGATTTTCTTATCGCTCTATTTTGCGGGGGAATCCCCTGTTTTTCTAGATTATTTTCAGTTTTATCATCACTTTTCAAACGATGCTGATTTGCTCACCTAGACTCAATATGTTATCAACATCTTATGCTTTCATTTTTTATAACCATAAAGGAGTAATATAAGATGTCATATCAAAATATATTAGTACCTGTTGATGATTCTCCAATTTCCTATGCAGCGGTTGAGCATGCACTTTCTTTAGCAAAATTATCAGGAGCAAAGGTAACCATCCTCAGTGTGGTTGTGGTTGATCCTTTTGTTGGTGTTGATTTTTATCAATTTGCACCTGCGGTTACCGATTATTTTATGCAGGCCGAAGCGCATGCAAAAACCCAACTACAGGATATTTCCCAATCTTTTGTCCGGGATGGTATTGAGGTTAACACCAAAATTCATCATGGTTCAGCCAGTGAAGGCATTCTTTTCGTTGCCGATGAAGTCGGTGCAGATTTAATTGTGATGGGTTCACATGGACGTACTGGCGTGAAACGCCTATTGCTAGGAAGCGTAGCCCGTGCCGTTTTGACTGAATCGCATATTCCAGTGCTGATCATCAAACAATAATCTGTAAGTTTTCCCAAAAAACCTTGTGCCTTATCACAAGGTTTTTTCTTGTCTAGATCAAAACCTTTTGACCGTTAATCCCCCCATCCTGAACATTTACAACCCTATTCCATGCCTTGAAAAGATGCTTCACTACCTGCATGGACATTGATTTTCTATTTTAAATATTGAGTGAAATCAATTTACTGCTAATAGAAAAAATGACCGTTAATAAAAATATCAGCGCTAAAAATAAGACACGGTTTTCCAAGGATGATCAATATGAAACGCAATCCAATTTTAATCGGCCTGTGTGCCCTTTTTGCCAGTACAGCGAACCATGCTGCTGCACTGGATCAATCAGGCCAATCCATTCTAGCTTTTCTGGAAAATGGCAATTATGTTGAAGTGAGTGCGACCGCGGTAGATCCAGATATTTCAGGGAAAATCCGTAATCGCCCAGAACTGGTCAATGATCCGCAGAATCTGAACTCAGGCAATATGGGCAATAGTTTTCAATATTATGCTGCCGCGCTCAAGCTACAACTCACCGACCGAATCAGCTTTGGTCTGCTCTATGACCAGCCTTTTGGTGCGGACATTACTTATCCGATGCAGTCCAATAATACCTTTTCGGACAATGAATTTACCCAACAAGGTACCTCAGTCAATGTCGACACCGAAAGCATCAGTATGATTTTTGGGGTTAGTCCATTTAGCAATTTTCAACTGTATGGTGGTGCTGTTTATCAATCCGTCAAAGGCGATGTGGCACTGCGGGGGAATTCTTATAGCGAAGCCTTTAATGGTTATGATGCCAAGTTTAAACAGGATCATGCTGTCGGCTGGCTGGCGGGTCTGAGTTATCAAATCCCAGATATTGCCTTAAAAGCCGCAGTCACCTATCGTTCCAAGATCGACCACGACATGCAAGTTACCGAAACCATGTTTGGTCAGCCTTTAGAAGTGACAACACCAAGTAAAACCAAAATCAGTACGCCACAATCGGTGAGTCTTGATTTTCAAACAGGTGTGTATAAAGACACGCTCGCCTATGCCAATGTCCGCTGGGTCAACTGGAAAGATTTCCATATTCGCCCAACCCAGTTTGGCGCAGTGACAGAATATCTGACAGGCCTAATCAGTGAAGGTACATACACAGGTGGTTTTGATTTGGACAGCTATCAAAAAGATCAGTGGATGGCGAATGTGGGTATTGGACATCAGTTTAGCGAAAAATGGAGTGCATCTACGGAAGTGAGTTGGGACTCTGGCACAGGCGATCCTGCCTCCACTCTGAATCCAACGCAAGGATCATGGGGCTTAGGTATAGGTGTTCAATTTAATCCAGCACCCAACTACTTTATTGCGGGCGGGATCAAGTACTTCTGGCTCGGTGATGTCGTTGCCGAAGATGGCACTTATTACATTCCTGTGGCCGGCATAAAACCGATTGCTGAACAAGCCGACTTTAAAGATAACAGTGCGATCGGTTATGGTTTGAAAATTGGTTATCGCTTTTAGACAGTAAATTCATCCGAGTAGGAACAGTGCTTTAAGTCTTGTTCCTACCTGGCTATCTCCTAGTATCAAATACACGGATTAGATTAGAATCTCAGCAGCATTATTCTTATAACCCATTTGATCTCTAGGAAAAACCAATGAAAAAAACATCACTTAGCTTTTTGTTTATATTGAGCCTATTCCTGCCTGTAGCAGCTTTTGCCAATTCGACTGATCCCAAAGAAAGTATGGATATTTTTATTGGCACCTTAAGCATAAAAGATAAAAAAGCCATTTTGACGCGTTGTGATATTGCAGCAAATGAATATGTTCTCAAAGATGCTGATTGGACAAATGAAAAAGTCATCTCCAATTTCCTGTCAAAAGCCAAAAAACTTAAACAACCGATTTATGCAGAAGTCATTGCCGCTTATAAAAGTGAAAATGACACCAATATTTTACTGGTGGATTCGATTGAAAATCTGACTGAAGCCAAAAGCTGTCATTTAACAGATTTATTTTAAGACGCTCACGCTCTAGCAAACTTTTGGTCGAATATCGCAGCACAAAGCTAGATTACTCACTAAAAGTTTGCCATGTCTCAAAAGCATGTTTGCTATACAGCTTTAGCTTGGAAAACTGAGATATAATCGCTTCACTCTGCGTCGGTCTTAAAAACACAAAATCATCGACCTGAATATAACAATTCCTCGGCACATTGACCAACTCCTGATTACTGCTACGCCCATACAACGCATGCGTATGCGCTTGAGCAGGATAGACATAATCAGCCAGCCAATAGCCGCCATAAATAAACAACGCTTTGCATTTATGTGGCAATTTATCCAATAAAGACATCGAAGGAAGCTTGGTAAATGGCAGGACTTTTAACACAGGTGCTGCAATCCATAAGGCAGGTTGTAAGGCTTGTAAAAAATCGCTGTCAAAATCACTCGGTTTGAGCAACATTGAACCAAAAGACAAATCATTGCAGACACTTTGAGTGGTATGAAAGCTAAAGGTCGGACTGCCGCCGCCATTAAAACAAAGCTCATCATTCCAGAGCATCGGAAAATGATTTTGGATTAACTTTTGGTAAGTGGCATAGGTCTGTTGCGAACTTTGATAAGCCAGTTCAGGTTTTTTAATGATGGCAGGAATTTTACTGACATGCGCATCATAGCCCATCAAACCAGAAAGTTTTAAATACTGCGGATATTGTTGAATCAGCTTTAATATTTCAGCCAATTGTGCTGTCGATTGCACCCCACCACGATGTAAACCAACATCAATCTCAATATTCACATGCAGACACAGAGAATAAAGCTGAGCAATCTCAAGATATTGCTGTAAGCGTTGTTTGGTATCAATCAACCACTGAATATTGGCATTTGACCATTCTGCATGCTGTTCAAAAAATTGACGAACCGCTTGGGCAGGCATCGGTTTGCCTAACAGGATATCAGCTTCGGCAAAATTTTCTAAGATTGAAATAATATGCGGTTGATGGAACACCATAAAGCGTTGTGTATTGATCTGTTCAGATAACACCTTGAGTAAATCTAGACTGGCTAAAGACTTTACTACCAAGCGTGCTTTTAAGTGTTTGGCATGAGCAAGACGAATTTGAACATGCTGGATATTTTGTTTTAAAGCCGCTTCATCGACGATCAGTTGCGGTGTAGCAATCCCCTGTTTTTTCAGGTCGAGATTGAGTTGCTTAAAATAATGATCCAACATGGCGATACCTTTTTTCAATCCAAGAAAATTTACATACAATTTGGTACGCTTCTCAGGGCGAAACCAAAGTAAGGCGAGCCGCAGGCTTATCCTAAAATGGATAAAAACTCGGCAAGACTCCGTTAAGTTAATTTTTTTCAATAAATTAAATAAACATTTAAATCAAACCCAAGTTAAAACTCATCTAAAAACAACTTTTCCAGATAGGGATTTAAAAACTTAGCTTCTGGGTCAAGCTGCTGACGTAAAGCCATAAAATCATCCCACTTTGGATATAAAGCACGAAGCTGGGTCGTGGTCATATGATGCATTTTACCCCAATGCGGACGACCCTGATATTTCTGCAAGATCGGTTCAACCACATCAAAAATCAAACGCGGATCTTGTTTATGGTATTGATGCACCGAGATCGAAATCGAATCCTGCTGATAAAAAGGACTGAGCCAAATATCATCTCCCTTCACAAAGCGAAATTCGAGCGGAAAAAAAGTCGCAACCTTATTGGCTCTTAAAGCACGCAATACTTCATCCAAACATTCAATTCCACGATCAACAGGAATCTGATATTCCATTTCATTGAACTTGGTATTACGAGGCGTTGGGAAGATTGAGCTCGACCAATCCACATAGGTCGTCGGTTTAACAAAGATTCCCAAAAGCTTCTGTAAATACGGATTTAATGAAGGAAAGTTTTTGGTTAGCTCAGAACATAAAGTCAGTAAGGTATCATCAGAAGGGAAATTCTCCTTCCGTGGCAAAATCTCTTCATCCGTCTCATCCAGAGTTTTCAGCATCAACTGCTTTTCATAGGAAAATACAAAACATTCAATATGCCGATGCTGATGCTTCCATTGCTGAATATGCTGCATCATGTCCTCTACAGGACAAAGTTCAATATGTTCTTTTAATTTATAACGCGGACGATTTTGCATGGTGATCTGAGTCAATATCCCCAAACTCCCCAAAGACACCCGCCCAGCTGCAAAAATTTCAGGATGTTCAGTACGACTGCATTTTAGGATTTCACCTGAAGCTGTCAGTAACTCAAAAGCTTCAACATAGGCCGAAATACAATGCAAATCTGCCCCTGTGCCATGTGTCCCTGTAGACACCGCTCCTGCTAGACTTTGCTGATCAATATCCCCCTGATTCATCAGGGCTTGGTCAATTTGCTGCTGTTTTAAGTGTTGGTCTAAGTCATATAAACGTGTGCCTGCATAGATACTACTTTGACATCGATCAACATCAGTCGATGCAATCCCTGCAATACGATCCAGAGACAATAAGGTGGCATCGGTACAGACCAACGGTGTAAATGAATGTCCTGCACCCACTACCCGTATTTTTTGATGTTCTCGCACAATGTTCTGTAGTTCTTGAATATGGGCAGGTCGAAGAATATGTTGCGGCTTGGCTTTTTGAAAACCAGACCAATTTGCCCAAATCCCTTGTTTTAGATCACTCATACTGCCTCTCCTTGGCTGACGGCAGTTTTTAAGTTGCCATGATTCGTACGTTTTGCGAGTTCTTGTTTTGGAATGGGTTGTGGACGTGTCATTTCATCGTAATGACGTTTATGTTTTTCTAATAATAATTGTTCTGCTAAATCTTTGAATTTGCTTTGACAGGCAGCTAAAGTCCATTGCCCGAATAAGGTATGTCCGCCCTCATAGGCCTGTTCTTGATATTCCTCATAGGTGGTGACATAACCCATATAATCATTGCAGTATGAAGCGAACCAAACTTTTTCAATTGAAGTCTGTGCAGCAACCGTCTGTTTCACTGTAGCGATAACACGTTGCCCTGCAATCGTAGTAAATTCTCCCGGACAACATATCAGTGCCAAAGACCCTAATCGCACAATTTGTAAGGGAACAACGCTCGGCACTAAAGGACTGTCTTGAATCGCCCCCGCTTTAACTTGTCGATTCATCTCGGCAATCAATGGATCAAGAATACTGGGTGGAAAGCCAATCGGCTGGCCTAAAATCTTTTTAGCGCCTGCTTCCAATACAATCTGCTTTGGTCCTTGTGAAGCATACAACTGCTGATTGGCAATAAAATCTGCTGAATCAGGATTTTTAAGTCTGTGTTTACGCAGTTGATCCGCTAAAAATTGCATCCCCATAATGAATGGTTTGGGTGCACCTAAACCATCGACAGGTGTGCCTGCAAAAAATGCCGTGCCATGACAAGGTTGGCTGGTTTTTGCATTATGCTGCCCATTTGCTAGATCTACAGGGATTTCAATATTACTCAGATCGACATAGGACAAAACGGCATCAATCTTGCCTTCAACTTTTTCCAGATTTTTAGAAATATCCTGCTGTAAAGCTGTCAAAGCCAATTCACTTTGATAACGTCCATTTTGTTGTGCGTATTGATACTCCTGCTCACCTTTAATCTGATGACGAAGTTTGAGCTGATCTTTACCATGAAAATGCGGCGATACATCCCCTGCTGTGGCTTGGGCAAAAATTGCTACAGGATTTTGGATGCCTTGTTGGATTAAAGCCTGCTCTGAAAATGCAGCCGCATAACCTTTATTATCACCATCATATGCTTTTAAGGTATTTCCCAAACAGGTGGCATGTACACCAAAGAAAGAAATAAAGGACTGTAATTTCTGCTCGCGGTAAAAACCTATCAGCTGCATTTCCCGATTTAGAGCCAAATGCGTTTCAGCTCCGGAATGTAGTCTTACCTCTAGATTTCGATTATAGGCTTTAATTGAACGATTCCATGCGACAGGTATCTGTTCGGGAAAATGCTGTGTGCTGGTAAAAACTTCCGTGGGTTGTTCTACGGCAATCGCATGTTCAATGCTCAGTACAATCGCTTCAACAATTGCATTTAAATGTTCAGGTACAAAACCCGGTGTCGGCAGATTATACAAAGCTTCATGCGCACAACCGCCTGGCCCTGAATGGGTATGCGTTGCTGTTAACACCAATTGATTTTCATCAAATGTTGAGCCTAATCGTTCAGTTAATTGCGCGACTGTTTGGCTACGCATGGCATGGGTAATACAGCCTAAATCCAGACAACAGATCAGCAGTCGATTGTGGTATTGATCGACAATACTCACACTTCGGGCATATAAAGCTGTACGTTGCTCATAAGCACGATGAGACCATTGCCCATAACCAAACATGGCATAGCCTTTAGGCGTTATTTTAATTTCCTTTTTATCCCTACCCACCTGATACATTGGTGCTTTCCTTTTAAAATTCTTTTTCTAGCTGTCTTAAGCCTGTTGAAAGTTAATCAAAATTATGCGATACCCAACAGGGTTAAAGGAACTTTTCTTGGGGGGCAAAACGGACTTATGCCTAAACACAGCATCTATAAAAATGACCAACAACAGTTTATTCCACCCACGATTTTAGCCAGTCTGATCCACTACGCTGAACAACAGCATTGGGAATATGCCGCCTGGTTTCAAGACTCTGGTCTGGATATCGCTCAAATTCAGCAAACCCAAGGCGTGGTTCGTTTTCCCCAGCTTTGTGAGGTTGTACGTCAGGCCATTGCAGCCTATCAACAACCCGACCTCGGCTTAAAACTTGGCAGTAGTGAAGGTTTGATTTCAATGGGAATTTTAGGTTTTGCCATGCAATCATGCAAAACCGTGGCCGATGCTTTAGACATTGCGCTGCGTTACCATCGTATTTCTGGCAGCGTGCTCAACCTCAACTTTAGTCTCCAAGCGGATGCCTGTGAGCTGGAAGTGATTGAGTCTCATCCCTGTGATGATCTGAAAGCTTTTTTCCACGATGAATTATTTAGCAGCATCATCACCTGTTTAAACGCGATGCTGGGCGATCATGATGATGTGATTAGTCTTGAACTCAGCTATTTCCCTAACCAATATCAAGAACAATATAAAAATATCTTTGGCTGTCCGATTCAATTTAACAGTTCTAAAAATATCATCCGCTTTAATACCAGCATGTTGCAACGTGGCTTAAAGAATTACAGCCCAGCCAACTATGCAACTGCCATCCAAATCTGTGAGCAGGCCCTAAAAGAAATTGATCAGCTCAATCAGGTCAGTTATGTGCATTTACTCCATCATTTGATTGAACAGCAGTTACCTGAACGTTTCGAGATGCAACATGCTGCTGAGCATTTACGTATTAGTGAACGTCATCTAAGACGGCAATTATTATTGGAAGGACTGAGTTTTCAAAAAATTCGACAAAATGTACTGGAACGTAAGGCCAAGCAGCTTATTGAACAGAACCTGTCCATGAGTGAGATTAGCCTGCAATTGGGTTTTAGTGAATTACGTGAATTCCGACGTGCCTTTAAACGTTGGACAGGACAAGCCCCTTCGGTTTATAAACAAGAGGCTCATCTTAATTAAATATACTTTGAAAATTCTGGATTAATTAATTGGTGCTATCCACCATTGTATAAAGAACTTCTCTCTGGAATCACTGGTGCTACACGTCATCCACAACCTGCGTGAGATTAATCAAATGCTATTTCTGCGATTAATTTAAAGAGATGTTGGAAGTAAACAGGTTTTGTGGATGACAAAGTTTTTGGTTACTTTTTCAAAAAAGTAACTCCAGCCGAAGGCAAATCCTAAAATAGGATGAGATCTCTGTAAGATTCCACCGAAGCGATCAAATTATAAAATAAAACCGAAAGGATCAAACTATAAAATAAAAAATCTCAGGATTTTCCCAAAGCTTTTTATCAAAACTAAATATTAACTTGCTGCTTGATAAAACGGCACATCACCATTAATCGTAGCACGATGCATAATTCGATGCGCATCACCATAATCAAATAAAGCCTTATGCTGCGTACAACGATTATCCCAAATCGCCACATCACCCGCTTGCCATTGCCAACGCAAATGGAACTGCTCATTGGTGGCATGTGCAAATAGATACTGCAACAACTCAGCGCTTTCAGTCTCATCCAGCTCATTAATACGCGTGGTGAACCCTTCGCTCACGAACAAAATCGGCTGACCTGTAACTGGGTGCGTTCTCACCACAGGATGAACAACAGGTGGATTACGCTTAAACGTTTCTTCTAGCTTTTGACGCTCAACATCATTATGTGCAAAACGCTCAATCGGGAAAGATTGACGAATATCATGCGTTGCGGTTAAGCCCTTTAACTTCTGCTGCAAATCTTGATCAAGTGCAGCAAATGCAGCAGCCCCACTCGACCATAACGTATCACCACCTACAGGTGGGATTTTAATCGCTTGCAATACACAGCCCAATGGCGGCTTCTGGCTAAAGGTCACATCGGTATGCCAAAGCTCATTGTCACGTAAATCCTGTTTCCAGCTGTCCAGTACAATGATTTCAGGTACATTGGCAACTGATGGATAGATCGGATGAATATGCAAAGAACCAAAACTACGTGCCAATTCAGCTTGCGCGTGTGGTGCTAGCTGCTGATTGCGAAAGAAAATGACATGATGATCAAGCAATGCTTGTTGAATTTGTTGTGTGGTATGTTCATCAGCCGTGTTTAAATCAACATCGTGAATAATTGCACCGATTGTTGGTTTAATCATTTCAATATTTAACGTCATCTCTAACTCTCTCATCTTTACCATTTGCACTTACAGCTGTTGACCATACCAAGGAGATAATTGCTTCTGTAACCAACGCAAGAATAATTCAAAACTGACTGCGACAATCGCAATCACAATAATGCCAAGCACGACGGTATCCGTAATCAGGAACTGCGCCGCCGACTGCACCATAAAACCAATACCACGATCTGCCGCGACTAATTCTGAAGCCACCAATGTTGACCAACCGACACCTAAACCAATACGAATACCCGTTAAAATATGCGGTAATGCGGTCGGTAAAATCACATGCCAAAATACCTGTGACTGACTTGCGCCCAATGATAAGGCTGCACGTTCACGATTAAGCTGATGACTCAGCACCCCATGCGTACTACTGATAATCACTGGTGCAAGAATGGAGAAGAAAATCAAAAGCACTTTGGTGGTTTCACCAATCCCGAACCAGATCACCAATAATGGCAAATACGCTAACGGTGGAATTGGACGCAACAACTCAACCAAAGGATCAAGCACTGCACGAACCCATTTATTCAGCCCCATCCACAAACCTAAAGGCACGCCAATCGCAATCGCTGCAACAAGTGCCAGCAAGACGCGTGAAATACTCGCTGCCAAGTGCTGCCATAAGGTCGCTTTCATAAAGCCTTGCTGGCTGACTTCAAGGAACTTTTGCCATACGGCTTGTGGACTCGGCAGAAATAAACTTGGAACAATTTTTAATGCAGTGATCAGGTACCAAATGATCAAGACACTCAATACGCTCGATAAACTCAATACCAAGCTACGATGGCGAGCAATAAATCCACCTAATGCATTCAAAACTGAAGCCGATTGTTTATCCGATGCTTGAAGTGCAACTGGCTTGGTCACTTCATAGGCTGTATTTTTAGCTTGACCCGTCATACAGCCACCTCATGCCCTGCCTGTTTCTGCACACGTAAACGTTCAAACAGTTGTTCACGCAATTGAATAAATTGCGGATCGGATTTAATTGCTCGAATCGATTCGCCCTGCTTATAACGATCTGCAAAATCCAGCTTTAACGTTTCCACAATCTTGCCCGGTCGAGCTGTCATCAACACCAGTTGATTACTCAACAACAAAGCTTCTTCAATGTCATGCGTGATCAGGAAGAACGATTTATTTTGCTCAATCCACAAATCCAGAACCAACTGCTGCATGGTTTCACGAGTAAAAGCATCTAAAGCTGCAAAAGGCTCATCCAATAAAATAAAAGCTGCGTGGCTAATCAAAGCACGCGCAATACCGACACGTTGTTTCATGCCACCTGACAATTCCCAGATATTGGCTTGAGCAACATGGCTTAGACCCACAATTTTCAGAATAGCATCGACCTGTTGTTGAATCTCTTGCGCTTTTAAGCCCTTAAGCTGCAAAGCAAAACCAATATTTTCCGAGACATTTAACCACGGCAATAATGCATGATCCTGAAAGACCACCGCACGGCGCGCATCAGGCGCAGTCACGACTTCATGATCCAGTTTAATCTGGCCTGAACTCGGTGCTTGGAAACCTGCCAAAATATTTAACAAAGTGGTTTTACCACAGCCTGACTCACCCAAAATCACAGTTAAAGTGCCTTCTTCAATCTTGAGATTAATATCTTGAAGCACAGGTACCGTCTGCTTTGGAAAAGTTAAATGAAGATGCTCAGCAGCTAATACGCTCATTTCGATCTCCTATGGCTGTAAGAATTGAGTCGTGACATTGCCCTGATAATCAGGCTTCACCTGATCGACCTTGCCCTGACTTTTTAAGAAAGTCGCTGTATCAAAAATATTCTTGGCAAATTCACCTGCTAAAGTCGCTTGCTGCTGCTGACCATCCAGATAAATATTTCCTGAAAGTAATAATGGAATGTCTTTGGCATCAGAACCCGTCAATTGAGCAATTTTCTGGATATGATCGGCATTCTGCTCAAATGCTTTTGGATCTTGGTTATAGGCTTCGATCTGTTGCAAACTGGTCTTCACGAATGCTTTCAAGAACTCAGGATTTTTCTCGGCAAAGTCTTTACGCACTACCCAAAGATCATATGTTGGCGCGCCCCATTCACCGACCTGTTTCGAGTCAGTTAAAACATGGCCACTGGCTTTGACTTTGCTTAAAGCTGGTTCCCACACATAAGTCGCATCAATATCACCACGTTCCCATGCCGCTGTAATTTCAGGTGGACGCAAATTGATGATCTTGACCTGATTGTCTGCAATATTCCAATGCTTTAAAGCAGACAATAAGCTGTAATGTGTGGTTGAAACGAATGGCACAGCGATAGTTTTTCCAATCAAATCCTGCGGCGTTTTAATGCCTGATTTGTTGCTGACCACCAATGCCTCAGAACCACCTAATTTTGCTGTCACCAAAAACACTTCAATCGGTAAATCACGGCTGGCTGCAGCCGCCAATGGACTTGAGCCAATATTGCCAATCACGACATCACCCGATGCCAATGCATTGACCACATCTGAACCCGCATCAAATTTACGCCATTGAATCGCCTGTCCACTCTCTCGCTCATAGTCACCGTTGGCTTGTGCGACTTTGGTTGGATCAATACCAGTCTGATAGGCAATCACCACCGCTTTAGTATTTCTAGACTGTGCGGGTGCGGCATCTTTTTGATTTTGATAGACAATAAAAGCAACAATCGCCACAAGGACGATCGCTGTAACGATTAACGGCTTGGTGTTCTTGATGCCCATAATTAGATGATCTTTCAACAATATCTGCTTATGGTATGCGCGAGGCTATATGATTAAAAATAAGAAAAAGTGAGTTACTTATTCTTTTTAAAGATAAGAATAAGCTTTAAACAATTTTTGCTGTTTTTATCGTCCACTTAGTTTTTAATGCTGTTTCATTTTATTTTCTCATGAGATGTTGCTGATAGTTAAACGGGGCTTTAATTGAAAAGTAAAATATTTATTTTTAATAAAAACAGCATTAAAACTCATAACAATAATTTCAACATAGATATGTAATAAAAATCATATTAATAATCTGCATAAAAATCTGATTATTGATCAAAAGTAGATATATAAATAAATTTTGATTATTTTCCTGAATATAAAAACATGCCTAAGATAAAAACATCATCCCGCTGATGAATATAAAGGTTATAACAATGAATGCTCAATTTGATTCTGCTCAAACAGTAGAATCTTCCGCCAGTTCTCACGGTTTTTCGACAGATCCACAAGAGATATTGCAGCGTGCACAACAATATGCGGAAGAAAATGAACTCGATTTTACAGGGAGTATTCCCCCTGCTGAAGCGTGGTTTCTGGTTCAAAACGGCCATGCCGTTTTAGTCGATGTACGCACGGTAGAAGAACGTAAGTTCGTCGGTTATGTTCCTGAAAGTCTTCATGTTGCATGGGCAACAGGCACGTCATTTAATCGTAATCCCCGCTTTGTCAAAGAACTCGATAGCAAAGTCGGAAAAGAGCAAACCATCTTGTTGCTCTGCCGTAGTGGAAAACGTTCCGCTTTGGCTGCAACCGCCGCGTTTAGCGCTGGTTTCGCTCAGGTTTATAACGTGCTGGAAGGCTTTGAAGGCGATTTAAATGATCAGCAGCAACGTAATCAAAGTAATGGCTGGCGCATCCATCAGCTTCCTTGGTTACAAGATTAAGACGGCTGTTTAAACACGTATTGATGATTTGTAAGACTTATTTTAAGGAATTCTCGTGAGCCAATGGAAAATAAAGCCCGTCATCGAGGGCTTACAGCAAGCACGCCATGAATGGCGCGAACGCCAGCACAGGATTAAAGAATTCGGTGGCCGCGAGCTTCCCTCCAAGGAGGCACTTAAATCTATTCTGGATGATTTATGTGGCATCCTGTTTCCAATGCGACTGGGGCCAAGCGATCTGCGTCAGGAAACCGAAGATTATTATATTGCTTATACCCTTGATCGTGTCCTGAATGAACTGTTTGTACAAGTCAAACTGGCCTTAAATTATGAAGCCAAAAGTCGGGTCAAACAGATTCCCGTTTCCAGCAATGACAGACTGCTCTATGAACAGCAAGTGGTTTTGGCACAAACGATCGTACAAGACTTTGCCAATACGCTACCTACTATTCGTCGCTTACTGGATGCAGATGTCTGTGCGGCCTATGAAGGTGATCCTGCAGCGCACAGCGTCGACGAGGTACTACTCTGTTATCCAGGAATCTTGGCAATTATTCATCACCGCGTAGCCCATCAGCTCTATCACAGCGTACCGTTACTTTCACGAATTATTTCTGAACTGGCACATTCGGCAACTGGAATTGATATCCACCCGGGAGCACAAATTGGCCAAGGTTTCTTTATCGATCACGGCACAGGTGTGGTGATCGGAGAGACGTCCGTGATTGGTGAATATGTTCGGATTTATCAGGCTGTCACACTCGGAGCAAAACGCTTTGAACTGAATGATGATGGTGCTTTAAAGAAAGATTATGCCCGTCATCCCATTGTTGAAGACCATGTGGTGATTTATGCAGGTGCAACAATTTTGGGGCGCATCACCATCGGCAAAGGTTCAATTATTGGCGGGAATGTATGGCTTACCCATAACGTTGCAGCAGGCAGCCAGATTCTACAGTCACCAAGTGAGTCTTTACAGAATATTAATGTCTAATTAAATGAAATAAATAAGTGAAATGATTTTGAAAATACAAAACGCTAAAAATTTATATTGATATTTTAACTGGATAAAAACAACCAATTATTTCCCAATTAAAATATGTATTCAAAAAACTCTTTTATTTCATTCAATAAATGCGTCATTAAAAATTAATTATTTTTTAACAAAGCCAAAACAACAGGAAAATGATTCATGGCAAAAACCACAGACAAAGTCCAACTTGCGCTTGGGGACCATGCAGCCAGACAGCTTGCAAATGCCACCAAGACCGTTCCACAACTTTCAACCATTACACCGCGTTGGCTCACGCATTTATTGCAATGGATTCCTGTCGAAGCAGGTATTTATCGCGTTAACCGTGTCAATAATACAGATGACATTCAAGTGGCTTGTACACAACGTGATGAAGCAACTTTGCCACAAACTTTTGTGGATTATGATCCGCAACCCCGTGAATATTTCTTGAATGGAGTTTCAACCGTTTTAGATATTCATACCCGTGTTGCAGATCTGTATAGCAGCCCACATGACCAGATTAAAGAACAATTACGCTTAACCATTGAAACCATTAAAGAACGTCAGGAAAGCGAATTAATCAATAATCCTGAATACGGTCTATTGGCAAGTGTTGCAGATGAACAACGGATCTCCACATTAAATGGGCCACCAACACCCGATGACTTTGATGATTTACTCCGTAAAGTCTGGAAAGAACCGGGCTTCTTCCTCGCTCATCCAGATGCGATTGGGGCCTTCGGTCGTGAATGTACCCGTCGAGGAGTTCCACCACCAACCGTCAGTTTATTTGGCTCGCAGTTCATTACATGGCGCGGTGTTCCCCTGATTCCATCGAATAAGATTCCTGTGGAAGATGGTAAAACCAAAATCTTGTTATTGCGTGTGGGTGAAAAACGTCAAGGCGTGGTGGGCTTATTCCAGCCAGGCTTGGCAGGTGAACAATCCCCTGGCCTATCGGTACGCTTCATGGGCATCAACCGCAATGCGATTGCCTCTTATCTGATCTCGCTGTACTGCTCATTGGCGGTATTGACCGAGGATGCCTTGGCTGTGCTCGAAGATGTGGAGGTGGACAAATATCATGACTACCCAGTTAACTACAAGTAATTTAAACAGTCGTCCATCAGGGTCTGAAGTGGATGGTGTTCACCCACCGTCCAACTTCCCAGATGAAGCAACACTTTCACGGCTTGCCTCTGAATTTTTTGCTGCCCGACCAAGTGCTGGTAATGGACATTCTTCTGGTCTAAATCTGGACTTACCCAATGTCGGTACGCCGCCCCATCAACCCCAGCCCGCTGAACCTTTAGCGGCGCTGAGTGGTCGTGCGCCCAATATTGCTTATGAAAAAAGTTTAAATCCAGAATACCCGGAGCATATTCCGAATTATCCCGACTATCCTGAACGTCGTGCGATTGCCTCTGCGCCGGTCGTGGGCGGTGCCAATTTACCACGTCCGCCCATTGAACCTAATTTTCCACAGGTGGTTCATAGTGCGCCGAATGTACCTGTGGTTGAATCATCTCGTCCTTCAAGCAGTGAAACTTCACCATTTTATTTTTTAAATGATTTTTCAGCACCGAGTTCATCAAGTTCTGAATTTGATGCTGCCAATTTTGCCGCAGCGCAATCTTTTCAATTACCTCATGGTGATGCACTGAAAAGCTTATTGCAGCAAGATACTCAAAATTCAACTCAAGCAAAAAATAACGCCTCTTCAGGCTTTTACTTCTTGGATCTGCCACAACACAATGCGGGTTATGGAAATTATCAACCTTCACAACCACAGTTTGTTGCCAATGCCGCTCAGCCCTTGGATATTCAAGCGATCCGTCGTGACTTTCCCATTCTACAAGAACGCGTCAATGGTCGCCCTTTGGTCTGGTTTGACAATGCAGCAACTACACAGAAACCACAAAGCGTGATTGATCGGATTGCCTATTTTTATCAGCACGAAAATTCCAATATTCACCGTGCTGCACATGAACTAGCAGCACGTGCAACTGATGCTTATGAACACGCTCGTAATGTGGTGGCACGTTTTATTGGGGCAAAATCATCAAAAGAAATTATTTTTGTTCGTGGCACCACCGAAGGCATCAACCTGATTGCCAAGACATGGGGTGAACAGAATATTGGTGAGGGTGATGAGATTATTGTTTCGCATCTTGAACATCACGCCAATATCGTACCGTGGTTCCAGTTGACCAAAAAAGTCGGTGCCAAACTGCGTGTCATTCCTGTGGATGATACGGGACAAATCATTTTGGAAGAACTACCCAAACTGATTAATGAACGGACTAAATTGATCTCGATTACCCAAGTGTCTAACGCCTTAGGTACAGTCACTCCTGTGGCTGAAGTGATCAAGATTGCCCATAGCAAAGGTGTCCGCGTCTTGGTCGATGGTGCCCAATCTGTTTCGCATATGCCAACCGATGTCCAAGCGATTGATGCCGACTTCTTTGTATTCTCAGGACATAAAGTCTTTGGACCAACAGGAATTGGTGCAGTGTATGCCAAGCCTGAAATCCTAGAGACTATGCCTGTGTGGGAAGGCGGCGGTAATATGATTCAGGATGTAAGTTTTGAACAAGTTGTCTACCAACCTGCCCCCAATAAGTTTGAAGCAGGGACAGGTAATATTGCCGATGCTGTGGGTCTCGGTGCAGCACTGGAATATGTGGAACGCCTAGGCATTCATAATATTGCCCGTTATGAACATGACTTGCTGGAATATGGTCAGCATGCATTGAGTACGGTTGCAGGCTTAAGACCCATTGGTACGGCGAAAAACAAAGCCAGTGTAATGTCCTTTACCCTTGCAGGTTATTCGACAGAGCAAGTGGGTAAAGCACTGAATCAACATGGCATTGCAGTGCGTTCTGGACATCATTGTGCTCAGCCAATCTTACGTCGTTTTGGTGTAGAACAGACCGTACGTCCCTCTTTGGCCTTCTATAACACCACGGAAGAAATTGATTTGCTAGTGTCAGTCTTGCATCAATTGACCAGAAACAAACGCAGTGCTTAACCACTCTCCAATAAAAAAGACTGCCTTAGTGCAGTCTTTTTTATATTCAGGAAAATGCAACACTCCAGATTAATCGTATTGCAACCACACTCAGGATAACGCCCATCACGCGTTCAAAATACACCCCAAACTCTAAAAAGCGTTTCCGTACAATCGGTTGTGAAAACATAATACTCACCAAGATAAACCAAAGTGCATTGACTAAACACATCCAGATGCCATAACCAATTTGAACCTTCAACGGTGTCGCGGGATTCACAATGGTGGTAAAAATCGCCAGAAAGAAAACGGTCGCTTTCGGATTTAACGCATTGGTTAAGAAACCCATGTTAAAGGCTTGGATTAAGCTTGGTTTACCCATTACCTCACCTGCCAAAATATCTAGATTGGCATTCGGTTGACTACGTAAACATTGCCAGCCCAAGTAAATCAAATAAGCGGCACCCGCCACGCGTAGTAACGACATTAACCAGATACTCTGCTGAATCAATACCCCAACGCCGACCAAGGTGTAAAACACATGTACCGAGATGCCGACACCAATACCAATCGCGGTGATACAGCCAATTAAATAGCCATATCGAACACTCTGTCGTACCGTAATAATAAAATCAGGTCCTGGTAAAACAACTGCCATAAAATGGATCAATGCCAAGGCCAGAAACTCATGTCCATACAACTGCCACATTTCATTTAACTCCACATCATGACTACAGGAAAAGATTGTATTGCGATTTTTAAAGCGCGATAATCCAATCAAAATCCAAATAACTTTTGCGTCATGAGCACAAATCAAAGTCTGATTCTGTTAAATGAAATGGCAACCTTTGTCAAAGTTGTCGAAACGGAAAGCTTTTCTGAAACGGCACGTCAGCTTGGTTCCACCCCTTCTGCGGTTAGTCGTGCCATTGCCCGTTTAGAGCGTGCTCTGGGCACACGCTTATTGCATCGCACCACACGAAAACTACGCTTGAGTGAAAGTGGTCAGCAGGTCTATGAGCGCTGCGTGGATCTGGTCAATGCAGCACAAGCGGTCATGGAAAGTTCAGGACAATTTCATATCGAACCACAAGGCGTGATTCGGATCAGTGTGCCCAAGGCGGTTGGGCATTTTATGCTGCATCCTCACTTGCCTGAGTTCTTGGCGTTATATCCAAAAATTGATATTCAGTTGCTATTGGAAGATCGTTATATTGACTTGATTGATGACGGTGTAGATCTGGCAATTCGCATTACCGAACAACCGCCCGGTGGATTGATGGGACGTAAACTGATTGATATTGATCATTTGATTTGTGCCACACCTGAATATTTGCAGAAAAATGGCATCCCACAGCATCCCCACGACTTAAAACAGCATCAATGTATCTATTTGGGCGAACAACCCAACGATTCGAAATGGAAATTCCAGCAGGAACAGAAATCCATTACCGTTGCGGTGCGTGGTCGTTATGCTGCCAATCATACAGGGGTGCGCCTCAGTGCCGCTTTACAACATTTAGGCATTGCCAGTTTGCCGTACTTCGTGGCACGCCATGCTTTGGAACAAGGCACACTGGTTCAAGTCTTACCTGATTGGCATTTTAAAACCCACTACAGCGGTGGCGCATGGTTACTCTATCCACCTACCCGCCATGTTCCGCCTAAACTGAGTGTTTTCATTCAATATCTAGCTGAAAAATTAGCCGCTGAACCCGTCCTTTTTCAGCAAAACAATCCAAATTAAAACGATCACTTTCATTTATAAATTAAGCAAAAATAGCAAATAAACCAGCAGCCCATAAAACAACAATAATTTTATTTTTTAATTACTTAACCATAATATATAGAGATATATAAAACAATAAAAAGCATCTTTATTTCTCATTCGACCAATCAGGTAATGCACAAAAACAGATATTTTTTGCTGCATAAGTTATTTTTCTTCATTTTACATAATCGCTAATCTAACAACCAAGTTGTTATAACAAGTTTAAGTTCAATGAACCAAGCGATTGTAAATAAAGTGAACGGCGAACGCCCGTTGTATGATCAAGTCTATCAGGCCCTGCTCCAGCAGATCGTCGATGGAATTTATCAGATTCATCAGCAGTTGCCGTCGGAAAAAGAACTGAGCGAATTATTTAATGTCAGTCGTATCACCATTCGTCAGGCACTTAATCAACTTCAGCTCGAACACTTGATTTACAAAATTCAAGGCAAAGGCACTTTCGTTAGCGCACCGAAAAGCTTTCAGAATATTTCTGAGTTACAAGGCTTTGCCGAAGCTATGACCGATCTGGGACATGAAGTCTTTAACGTAGTCAAAGAATTTCGCTTTATTCCCGCCACACCGCACATTGCCTCGAAATTAAAAATTTCAGTCAACAGCACGGTGGTGGAAATCAAACGGATTCGTTTGCTCAATCGTAAGCCCGTTTCATTTGAACTGACTTATTTACCCGAAGCGATTGGAATAGCTTTGCAACAGATCAATCTCTCCACTCGCGATGTGTTTTTAGCGATTGAAGAGGATTTATCGATTGCCTTGGGACATGCCGATTTAAATATTGATGCCACACTTGCTGACGAAGAACTCAGTGAACTTTTGCAAGTTAATGTCCATGCACCGCTATTAAGAGTGGAGCGACTGACTCACGATCATGCAGGACATCCTATTGATTTCGAATATCTCTATTTTTCAGGAGAGTGCTTCCAATACCGTTTAAGAGTAGACCGAAAGCGAAATACCTAAGCACTATTACTTTGTGAATTAAAACGCACTCAAAAAAGGTACAACATGAATACGATTACACTGGACTATGACATTGTCGTCATCGGTGGGGGGACGGCTGGTCCAATGGCAGCCATCAAAGCCAAAACAGCCAACCCTAACCTGAAAGTTTTATTAATTGAAAAAGCCAATGTGAAACGCAGCGGCGCAATCTCAATGGGCATGGATGGTTTGAATAATGCCGTGATTCCGGGCTATGCCACGCCTGAGCAATATACTAAGGAAATTACCATTGCCAATGATGGCATTGTTAATCAAGCCACCGTCTATGCCTATGCCAAACACAGTTTCACCACCATTCAGCAACTGGATCAGTGGGGCGTGAAATTTGAAAAAGATGAAACAGGTGAATATGCGGTCAAAAAAGTCCATCACATGGGCGCTTATGTATTACCAATGCCCGAAGGTCACGACATTAAAAAAGTGTTGTATCGCCAACTGAAACGCGCTCAGGTCAAAATTAATAATCGCATTGTCACCACTCGCCTGCTGAAAAATGCAGAAGGTGCCATCAACGGGGTACTGGGTTTTGACTGTCGTAATGGTGATTTCTATGTAATCAAAACCAAGGCTGCGATTTTATGCTGTGGAGCTGCTGGACGTCTGGGCTTGCCTGCATCTGGCTATCTCATGGGAACTTATGAAAACCCAACCAATGCGGGTGATGGTTATGCCATGGCTTACCATGCTGGGGCGGAACTTTCCAATCTGGAATGTTTCCAGATCAATCCACTGATTAAAGATTATAACGGCCCTGCCTGCGCCTATGTAACGGGACCTTTGGGTGGCTATACCGCTAACAGCAAAGGTGAACGCTTTATTGAGTGTGACTACTGGTCAGGTCAAATGATGTGGGAATTTTATCAGGAACTGCAAAGTGGCAATGGCCCCGTGTTCCTAAAAATGGATCATCTGGCGGAAGAAACCATTCAAACCATTGAAGATATTCTACATACCAATGAACGTCCAAGCCGTGGTCGTTTTCATGAAGGACGTAGCACAGATTACCGTCAGGATATGGTGGAAATGCAGATTTCAGAAATTGGCTTCTGTAGTGGGCACAGTGCATCTGGGGTTTGGGTCAATGAAAAAGCGGAAACCTCGGTCAAGGGTTTATATAGCGCAGGCGATATGGCAGCTGTTCCACATAACTACATGCTCGGTGCCTTTACCTATGGTTGGTTTGCTGGGGTGAATGCCGCTGAATATGTTGTAGAACAGACAGATTCAGAACTGAATGCCGATGAAATTGAAGCCGAAAAAGCCCGTATTTTTGCCCCATTACACCGTCCAGAAGGATTGTCATCCGAACAGGTGGAATACAAGTTACGCCGTATGGTGAATGACTATTTACAGCCACCGAAAACCCGACAAAAAATTGAGATTGCGTTAAAACGCTTTGAAGAAATTAAAACTGATATTGAGCAAATCAATGCCAGCCATCCACATGAATTGATGCGTGCTGCCGAAGTTGCCGTGATTCGCGACTGCGCCGAAATGGCAGCACGTGCCTCGCTATTCCGTGAAGAAAGCCGTTGGGGCCTCTATCACTATCGTGCAGATTGCCCAGAAAAGAATGATCGGGAATGGTTCTGTCATGCCCATCTGAAAAAAGATCAGCACGGCGCTATGGTCAGCTTTAAAAAAGCGGTTGAGCCTTATCTGATTCCGATTGATGAAGATGAGGCCAATTCATACAACCTGTTACGGATTAATAAAAAATTAGTGGCTGAAACAACCGAATAAGGAATATCACATGGCATTTATTTTTAAAGAAATTTCCCATCGTACTACCGCACCCGTATTGGTAGATGAAGACAAATGTATTGCGGACAAAGGCTGTACCGTCTGTGTGGATGTTTGCCCGATGGACTTATTGGCGATTCATCCAGAAAGTAACAAAGCCTATATGCAGTTTGATGAATGTTGGTATTGCATGCCATGCGAGAAAGACTGCCCGACCGATGCCATTCAGGTCAACATTCCATATTTACTTAAATAAAGGGAACAGCATGAGATTTAATAACTTGGCAAATAGTCTAATTTGGGGAGAATAAATATGAGCCTAAATTATCCAAGCCTTGCAGATCTTGATGACGATTATGCGGATTATCTCTTTCAACTGAATCAGGACGACGAAAACATCCGCTTTGTCGCACTGATGAATATTGCCGATGAAGAACAAACAGCATTATTACCTTGGTTACAGCATGCCGTTTTACATGACCCCGCCAGTAAAGTACGTGAATTGGCAGCCACCCGCTTAGAAGGTTGGGAAGATGCAACCTTTTTACATACGTTGGCTCAAGCGTTGAGTGATAAACATGAAAATGTACGTACCGCAGCAGCGCAAAGTCTTAGTGAAATCAAACATGCTGAATCTGCCCATCATCTGGCTACCTATTTGCAGCATACTAATGACTTTGTGCTTGCATCCATTTTGAGAGCACTTAAAGAGTTGCGTGCTGAATCGTTATTTGATGCCATTCTCAAGCATGTTCAGCATACCAATCCTTTAGTCCGTAAAGAGGCGGTCAGCACCTTGAGCTGGTTGCAGAAACAGGACAGCTTGGCAACACTGGCACAGATCGCACAGCAAGATGTGGATATCGAAATTCGTCGTATTGCGACAGGTGCTTTAGCGGCTAGCCAAACGTTAACGCCCGAAATTTTATCTGCCTTGCACCGTTCTCTGATCGCTGAAGCATGGCAACTCCGAGTTGAAGCCGCCTTGACTATCGGTAAATTAAAAGCGATTGAATTAGAACAACCT
This sequence comes from Acinetobacter vivianii, assembly GCF_014635885.1. Classification (GTDB taxonomy): domain Bacteria; phylum Pseudomonadota; class Gammaproteobacteria; order Pseudomonadales; family Moraxellaceae; genus Acinetobacter; species Acinetobacter vivianii. Next base: position 90,455 of record NZ_BMDR01000005.1, on the reverse strand, counting down.
CTTTTGCAACAACTCGACGATGCTTATTGGCAAGTCCGAATTGCTGTGAGCCGTGGTCTGGGTTTACTCAAATCCAAAGCAGCCATTGCCAAATTACAAGAAAATTTCCAACATGACATCAGCAACTTACGTAAAGAAGTCGCGATTGCTTTAGGGGAAATAGGCGGAGAATCAGCTCAGCATATTTTATTACAGCATGCCGAAGATCCTGATCCCGAAGTCCGTAAATCGATTCGTATTGGATTGGCACTCATTCAGGAGAAATTCAATGCCGCTTGAACCGAGTCAACTTAAAGTAGATATCGAACAACAACGTCTGTTTCTCTCGTGGGAAGATGGTACAGAAAAGGATTTTAGCCATGCTCATCTCAGAGCCAGTTGCCCTTGCGGTTTTTGTAGAACCAAGCGCCTACAGCAACGAGAGATTGAATATCCAGATCGTGTTGCCATCTCCGCCATCTTTTCTCAAGGGTATGGGATTCAAATTTGTTTTGATGATGGACACGATAAAGGGATTTTCCCTTGGGCTTTTTTAAAGGAATTGAGTAGCTGAGTTCCATATTAAAACTGAAGAAATCGATCTATAGACCGCTTGTTTTCATTATTTTGAATTATTAAGCCACTAAAATAGCTAAGCTCAATTGTAATCATCCCCTATGATACAACGATAAAAATAAAACGCTTTGGAAACCACCATGCCACAAACTGATATAACGCCCCCAATTCAATCAGTTCCTTTCTGGCAAGCTTTTCTGTTCTGGTTGAAATTAGGATTTATTAGCTTTGGTGGCCCTGCTGGGCAAATTGCAGTGATGCATCAGGAACTGGTGGAACAAAAACGCTGGATTTCTGAGAAAAGATTCTTGCATGCACTGAATTACTGCATGCTACTTCCAGGTCCCGAAGCACAACAACTCGCGACGTATATCGGCTGGCTCATGCATCGAACCACAGGTGGTATGATTGCAGGAATTCTATTTGTACTGCCCTCTTTGTTCATCCTGATTGCACTGTCATGGATTTATGTAAAATTTGGAGACGTGCCCATCATTGCAGGACTGTTTTATGGGATCAAACCTGCGGTTACTGCCATTGTATTTCATGCAACTTACCGCATAGGCAGCCGAACGCTCAAAAATTCATTTCTTTGGTTAATTGCAGCTGCGGCCTTTATTGCCATTTTTGTTTTTAACATACCTTTTCCTTTGATCGTATTCGCTACCGCGCTTGCAGGCTATTTGCTGAGTAAGAAAAAACCAGATTTATTTACCCATCAAACCTCTCATCAAAATAGCAAAAAAAACTATGGTACAGCATTGATTGATGATGATAGGCCGACACCAGCACATGCCATTTTTCGCTGGTCAAACCTGATAAAAATCATCGTCATCGCAGCTTTGCTCTGGCTGATTCCAATCATGCTTTTAACCCTAAGTCTCGGTTGGCAACATGGCTATACGCAAATGGCATGGTTCTTTACCAAAGCGGCTTTACTCACTTTTGGCGGTGCTTATGCGGTTCTGCCCTATGTCTATCAAGGTGCAGTCAATCATTATGGATGGCTCAGCCCGACCCAAATGATTGATGGTTTGGCACTCGGCGAAAGTACCCCGGGTCCACTGATTATGGTGGTGGCTTTCGTAGGCTTCTTGGGGGCTTATAATCATGCCTTATTGGGCAATCATCAGCTATTTTTAGCTGGTGCAATAGGTGCTGTGATTGTCACTTGGTTTACCTTTTTATTTTCCTTTGTCTTTATTTTAGCTGGCGCGCCCATTATTGAATCGACTCATAATGAACTGAAATTTACTGCACCGCTCACTGCGATAACTGCGGCCGTAGTTGGCGTTATTTTAAATCTGGCCTTGTTCTTTAGCTATCATGTGTTATGGCCAAAGGGTTTTCACCATCCATTTAATTACGAAGCAGCCTTGATTACAGTAGGTGCACTGATTGCCTTATTTAAATTTCAGCTCAATGTCCTGTATGTGATTTTTGCCTCAGCCTTTTGTGGCCTCATTTTATATATCGGTACTTAGTTCAATGCATCGAGTAAAGTTATCTACTCAATGCTTGCGGTTTAAATATGATTGATCTCGATAGAGGCATGCACGATTTCCTCATGAATCGCTAATCCAGCTTTAACCTGATCAGGAGTCAGATCAGCCAGTACGGTTTCTAATCCTAGAATACAAGAGAATTTCCCTTTCCCAACCTTCCATACATGTAAATCCGTGATTTCGACCTGTGGAAACTGTGCAATAACTTCTTTAATTTCTTCTACAACGGGATGCCCCATTTCTGCATCCAGTAAAGTTTTTCCGGTTTCCTGCATCAATCCCCAAGACCATTTTGCAACCAGCAATGCCCCAACGATCCCGAGCAAAGCATCCAGAAAATTCCAGCCAAAATATTTGGCCGCAAATAAAGCAATAATCGCCAGAACTGAAGTCACCGCATCAGCGACCACATGCAGGAATGCTGCTTTTTGGTTTAAATCATGATGGTCATGTCCATGATGATGCGTTTCATGATTGTGGCTATGCGAATGGTGATGGTGATGGTGATGGTGATGGTGATCATCGTGACCGCCATCATGTAATAACCATGCACAAATTAGGTTGACAACGAGACCCACTATTGCAATTGGAATCGCTTCATTAAAATGAATAGTCACCGGGCTAAATAAACGTTCTAGAGACTGTATGCCCATCAACAAGGCCACGACCATCAATAAAATAGCACTGCTATAACCTGCCAGAATTTCAATTTTCCATGTACCAAAACTAAAGCGCTGATCTTGTGCATAATGTCGCGCCATACGATAAGCAAAATAGGCCAGTCCCAACGCCAGCATATGTGAACTCATATGCCAGCCATCGGCAAGTAAAGCCATGGAATTAAAAAACCAGCCACCCAGAATTTCCAGTACCATCATTATGGCGGTCAAAATCGTTGCGATTAAAATTCTTTTTTGTGCTAATGGATTTCCTTGATCAAACTGATGAGAATGACGTCGTTCTAGGTTAGTATGCTGCATTTATTCTAGGCTTCCAATATACTCCACCCCAGTATATATTTTTTAGGAAAAAAAGTATGGCTCATCTGCATCATGATAAAAAAATTTTAAATCGGGTTAAACGGATTCAAGGACAGCTCAATGCCGTTGAAAAGTCACTTTCAAGTCCTGAAAGTTCCTGTATCGAAGTTTTGCAACAAGTCGCTGCGGTTAAAGGTGCTGTGAATGGCCTAATGAATCAACTGATTGAACAGCATTTAAAAGAGCATGTGCTTAAAGATGCTGATCACGTTAATGATGAGGAAGTCCAACAGTTTCTTGCATTATTGCAACGCTATTTATAAGTGCCAAATTTCGTTAGTAAGCTGTTCGATTTCAGATCGATCATGACTGACATAGAGCATCGGTATTTTCACCTCCTCTTTCACACGTTGAAAAAAAGGAATGATCTCTGCTTTATGTGCCGTGTCCAACGCAGAAAGAGGTTCATCTAGTAACAGCAATTGCGGTGAATACAGCAAAGCTCGCCCTAAAGCCACTCGCTGTTTTTCCCCTCCTGACAACTTAATCGGCATACGTTCAATCAAATGTCCCAATTTGAGCAGCTCAATCATATAGTCCAGTTCAAATTGACGTTGCTGTAGTGCAATATGCTTAAAACCAAACAGTAAATTCTGTTTAACATTTTTATGCGGAAATAACTGTGCATCCTGAAAGACGAGCCCGACCCGACGCTGTTGTGTGCTGAGATTAACTTTCTGAGCTTGATCAAACCACGTCTGATCCTGAACTCGAATCCAGCCAGAATGCGGCCGAATTAAACCTGCAATGCTATGTAAAATCGTAGTTTTTCCTGAGCCAGAAGCTCCAAATAAGCCAATCACAGGCTGATCAGATTGATAGCGTTGATCCAGACAAAATTGCCCTTGTTGCAGTTGGATATGACAATCAATCATGCTGAGTGACCCCGCTTATTTTTTTGGTAACGGTTAAACCACTGGGCAAACCACAAGGCGAAGAACGCTACCGACAATGACAAAATAATCAATCGCCACAATGCTGCTTCAGTATCAGGTTGTTGCATCAGACTATACATTGCCAAAGGTAAAGTACGGGTTTCACCCGCAATATTCCCCACAAAAGTAATCGTTGCTCCAAACTCACCTAAACTTCGGCAAAAACATAAAATCCCACCCACCAAAATCCCGCTACTAGCTAGCGGTAATGTCACCTGCATAAATGCGCCAAAGGAAGAAGCCCCCAAAGTCTTCGCAGCCATTTCCAAGCGCTGGTCGACCAGTTCAATTGCCAGTCGGATCGATTGCACCAACAATGGAAAACCCATCACCGCAGAGGCTAATACAGCGCCCTTCCAGTTAAAGGCAAACTCCAAACCAAGTGGCGCAAGATATTGTCCAAATAATCCTCGATTACCAAACAATTGCAGTAATAAATAACCCGGAATTACAGGCGGTAAAACCAAAGGTAAATACACCAGCGTCTCAAACAGTGATTTACCCCAAAATTCTTTACGCGCCAAAACCCAAGCGACCAGCGTTGCCGGAATAAGGCTAAACAGCAAACACGCTGCCGCCACTTTGCATGACAGCTTCAATACTTCGATTTCTTCAGGACTCAAGATCATCATTCAGTTACTGCAACACACTAAAGCCATATTTTTTAAATACGGCCTTTGCCTGCCCACTTTGCAGAAACTTGTAGAATTTGACTGAATCCGCATTTTTCTTGATCAGACCCACAGGATAGATAATCGGTGGATGGGTATTCTCAGGGAAGATTCCTGCAACTACGACATCTTTGCTGATCGCAGCATCTGTCGCGTAAACGATCCCAACCTGACATTCACCACGTGCGACAAAGTTCAACGCAGCACGTACATCTTCGGTTTCAACCAGTCGTGGTTCAAGTTTCTCCCACCAACCGAGTGAGGTTAAAGCCTGTTTTGCATATTTCCCCACAGGCACACTTTTGGTGTCGCCTGTACAGAGCTTGCCTTGAATGGCTTTGGTTGGATCAACACTTTTATCCATTTTTAATTTAATCGGACGATCTTTAGGTGTAATCACCACTAAACGATTGCCTAATAGATTGATGCGATCTGTTGGCACAACCAACTGTTTATTCTGTAAATAATCCATCCATTGTACATCAGCCGACATAAATACATCTGCTGGCGCGCCTGCTTCAATCTGTTTAGCTAAGGTTGAAGACCCCGCATAAGAGGTTTTGACTTCAGTTTTATTTTTTTGCTCATACAGATTCTCAAGTTCATTCACTGCATTAGTCAAGCTGGCCGCTGCATAAACAGTGATGGTATTCCCCGCAAACGCATGCGTATGGATAAATAAACTGGTGGCTAAAACTGCACAGTATTGATAGGTCTTTTTCATCGTTATTGACATTATTCTGTCCTCAAATTTCGATATGTTTTCAAAAATATATCGCTTAATAAAGATACACTAAAAATAACAATTCGCTAGTCTTGTTCTTCTTAATCATTCATCTGTTTGTAACGTCATCAAGTATCGAACGTTATGTGTTGTGATCAGTATTTTTAGATGCAAAAACAAAAAAACGTCTATTCAAACATCAAGTTAATGATGCTGAATAGACGTCGTCTATCTTGAGTGGATAACAGGAGTTGTTATCTTAGGAATGAGACAGTAACAAATGGACCAGCAATATGATTTACTATCTCTGATTTTCTTTCAACTTTACGGACTAAATAAAAAAACTATATTAAATACTTGAGACACCCTTTCTTTTTAGATTATTCACATATAGTTTTATCAGGATCAATATATTTTATGTCTATCCGCCCATTGCTCTCCAGCAGACAAATACTTCTATGATAAATTTTATTTGTTTCCAAAGTAATTTCATATACAACATTTTTTTCAAAAATATCTATAGGTACCTTGGTACAGCTTTTTTCATTTATAGGCAATACTCCATTTTTATAAAGCTGCTCATAATTACTTTGAAATTCTTTTGTATGATCTACTTTACCTGTAGAGATAACAATACTACTATCATATCCATAATCGGTTTTAGGATTATTCTTAAATACGCATAAATTACCCTGATTAAGTTTTACCTCAAGATCCTTACTTTGAGGATTACATCCAGTGATAAAAACACAAAAACCCAAAAAAAATAATAGATTTAAATATGTAGACTTCATCTTTTATGATCTCAGCAATAATGATTTATCATATGGATTTAGAATAAAATCTATAAAGATTCTTTCTATGTGATCTAAAAGTTTTAAACTGCGCTGATGATGTAATCTTCCCGGTCTAACCTCTTGTAAATAACATGCATCAAACCAAAACTCTACTAACCGTCCCTATTACCCAAAATCGAACTCATAAAATATTTTTATTATTTTATTAGACCAGTTAAAAATTGGTTAGATATATTATAAATTAATTACAAGTTGATTTCCCTGGCTCAAGATATTTAACCTCTAGCTTATTACCTTTATCCATAACACAAATACTTGTATGAAAGCTTTTATTTGTATCTAAAATAATTTCATAAGCAATATTACGTTCAATTTCGTTTAATGGTATTGCAACACAATTTTTTTCGTCTATAGGCAGAGGAGTATTGGTGTATAGTTTTTCATAAGTACTTTTAAAATCTTTCTTGTAGTCAATCTTACCTAAATAAATGAGGAACGTATTATCAGTACCATAATAGGTTTTGGGATTATTCGTAGATACGCATAAATTATCCTGATTAAGTTTTACCTCAAGACCCTTACTTTGTGGATTACATCCAGTTAAGCATGCAAGAATAATAAGAAAAACAAATAAAGTATATTTATTCATATTTGAAAAACTAAAAGACAATCAATATTTACTACCACTCATAACCCTTCCCACTTTATTTACATTTAACAATTTCATTTTTCGATAAATTCAACTTAGAATCACGTCCCGACAAGCATGAATAATTTATAAATTCATACTGCCTCAAATATTTACCTTTTTTAATCTCTAGTCTAATTTGTGTTTCTAAACTATTATATTTTACTTTCAATGGGTCAAAACAGAAAATATACTTACTTTGTTTATTAGATAAATTTTTTAAACTTTCGCCATATATATCAACTGATAGTTTTTCATCAAAAATATTTTCTTTATACTTAAATGAACTATCTAATAGCCCAAACTCATTAGCCGCTCTCATATCATTTGTTTTTAAAGCACAAATCTTACTCCCATAAAATTCATATTTAAAATCTTCCACTTGCTTTTCTTTGCACCCCCAAAGAAAAGTCAATAACAAGATCATAGAAGCCCGTTTCAAAACAATATAAGCCTCATTCGAAAAATAAAAAATTCAAGCAACTAACTACTTTCTCGGAAACACCAATAGAGGCTTTTACCTGTTATATCAATGTTAATGATTCAACCAATTTCTTAAGTTATAGTAGAAATTAAAGCCCGTTGAGACATCAAAGAGCTTTAAAATTTATTTAGCCTCTAACCGCCAAACTCTGCTTCGGCAACAACTTGCAACCACATGATAAAGGATCATTCACGCGTGCTGCTGCTTTGCCCATCACCTGCATATTTGGGTCACCCGCCACAATCGTAGCAACCGTTTTATGCTTTGGACAGGTCGCCTTGTCGCCCACACAGGCAATCGGAATACCCTCAATCAAAAAGCTACTGTTTCCACTAATGACTTGTCCACCGCCCGTGGTTGGACAACCAACAACAATATAGGGTGTTGCCATAATCACATCCCTCGCATGTAGGTATTTAAACTGTTAAAGCACTTCAAATTCAATTCGACGGTTTTTACGACGTCCATCTGCTGTTGCATTATCAGCAACGGGTTGGCTAGAACCCTTACCTTCCGTACTCAAACGGTCGGCAGCAATACTTTTACCGACCAGATAACTTTGTACCGCTGCAGCACGCTGCTGACTTAACACCGTATTTTTATTGGCATCGCCAGAGCTATCGGTATGCCCAATAATTTTGACTTTCTTGCCGCCAACCTTGTTTAAAGCCACTGCCATTTCATCGAGAATCTGTTGCCCTGCCGCAGTCAGAATTGCACTGCCTGATTCAAATTCAATGATTCGATTCTTAAGTGCATCATCGATAATTTTTTGCTCTGCCTGATTCACAGAAAGCTGTGCATTAAAACGATATGGCTGCTGGACTAAAGCCTGAAAATTATTGGTGGTCGGCTGAATATCATTAGGATCAGTCATTTTTCCCGTTAATTCAACTTGTGTTCCTCTCACACGCAATTGCCCCTGCTTAACTTTTTTCAAGTCAGGTGTAATCACACGCGTTACGGAATCACTCCATCCATTTGGCGCTGAAACTGGACGAACCTGTATTTTATCGACCACTTGATCTGCACCATAAACAGACTGCATCTTGACCAGAATTGCCTGTTTGCTGGCATCATTCGGCACCACACCTTCCACGACGATCGGAGCCGCATTGAGCACTGCGCTTTGGCCTAAGACGGTTAAACCAAAGACTAAACCAGCCCATAAAGATTTCGAATTATTTCTCATATTTATTCATCTAAAAAAGTTTGTCGAAATAGCTTTAAGCCTTGGTTAAGGCTCATCTGACGCTGACAAAGTGATTGTTCGAGTGTAGCAAGGCCAGCATTTTGCTCCAGATAAGCATCGATCCATTGCGCCTGAATCAATGAAACCCAGTGTTCACTCTGCATATTCTGGGTAAAGATATCGCTCAATGCCATGATATCTGCTCCCTGAAAACCAATAAATAGAATCGGTTCCTCACGATGCAAGATACCAATCAGGATTTCAGTATTGTTAATTCCTAAGAATCGTCCAATCATGCCTACCCAAAAGGCAGCAATTTCATAGCAATACATATGATTATTGATCGGCAGGATCAATACCTTGTTTAAGCGACTGGTGCCATTCTTTAAAATCGGTTGCAGTAATAGCCCCAGACCAATCATGCTTTGCGCAAGTTCATAGACATTGATTTTCATCAATTGCGCAAATGAGTGCATGGTATGATTTTCATAGAAACCATTACATTCGGTCGGCGTAAATAACTGAACCGTGTTTGGCAGATTATTCAGCTTTTCCAGCATGATGTTGGTATCACGGATACTGCGTAATACTCGATTACGCTGAAACAAATCAACCAATACCGACTTGTAATAATACGGCGCCAGCAAGAGATTCTGATACGGTTGTTCAACTTCCAGTAGCTGGCTTAACACCATCGGAAATGCTCGCCCTGAGCTGTCCTGACTGGCAATCAGGTTGGCGGCCAGAAACATTGGCTCAGCAGGATTGGCGATAAAGAAATCTAAGGCAGGCAAAGACTCATAACGTTGTTTGAAGTCAGGCGCGCGCATGGCATGTTCAAGTGCTTCTGTGATCCATTGATCAAGCACCTGAATCAACGCATATTGTCCTTTGGATTTTAGAAAGTCACCACGCGCGGGTGTCTTTCCGTAATACAAAGGTGTCGTCTTTACTTGTTGCATCCCAGCACCTCCTGATGTTCCGTGATTGTCCCTAACATTACGGTGTTACTCCCTGCTGAGCAGGTGCAGCTGGTTGTGGTTTAGGTGCAGCACCCGCAGGGGTTGCCTGCGCAGAAACCACACGTACCGCTTTTTCTGTCACCACTTTATCTACCAGTTGCAGGCCAGCATAACCACGGCTTGAGCCGATATTGCCTGAGCTATTACCACTAATCAGGCGGAAGTTCACTTTTAAGGTTAACGATGGTTCAGCTTTGCTGGTCCATGTCATTTCAAAGCTACCATTTTGCTCTTTACGCTGTGCCGCATCGATTAAACGGTTAATCCCATATTCGCCTGGCTCTTCGAAAATGGTATGGGTCTTGCCTTCAAGATCCACTGCTGTAATGCGAGCACCTGGAATCGCACCCTGATTTGGCCATACGAAGTTCACCCATTGCTGAATGCCATTTTCAAACACCATACGCTGACCATCGATGTCAATGGTGTACGACAAGTACTGTGGATTCGGTAATGGATAGAACTGGAAGTTCGACTGATTTGACACAGGCGCAGCGGCTGGCTGATCCAGACTACCGGTTGCCATACCATTGATTGGTGCGACATATTGCTGGAATGCCATCACAAATTGTGGGTTCAGGCTAATACCTAGATCTTTCCAAGTTTTAGAAGTCAACACATAGCCACGGCGAATCACAAATGGATCTAAGGCTTCTTTGACAAAGCGTGCAATGCTACCTGTTTCACCAAAGATCTGACCAATTTCATTACTGGTTGCCTGTAAAGTCACACTTGAGTTAAATGGATACTTCTGGCTCAAATTGGTTTTAAATGGTTGATACGCTTGAATACCCCACAATTTGTTTAACTCATCTTGTGTCGGTGCAATCAAGCTGGCAAATGATTGAGTCAACGGTCCCATCAACAGTTTTTGTAATAATTGCTGATCGGTATCTTTAAGACCTACCATCATTTTCTCATCCACATATTTTTGGGTGATGTTGAAAACTGAAGTTTGGTCATTGATGGTTTGTTTCACCAAGGCCATCGCGCTTGGGCCAATCTCGCCTGCTGTTTTCAGATCATTGAACTTGCTGCGTACTTGCGCAAGATTATTCATGTATTCATCAAACAGAGATTTATCTTGTAAATCATCGCGCTTACGAACCAATTGATAGAACATCTGGTATTCTTGAGAAATCGCACCCTGCGCTCTATTCACCGCTTGAGCAGCAGCTCTATCATCCGAGTTGTTCAATACTTTACGCTTGAACCAAGCCACAAAACCTTTTTCAGGTACAGCAAGCTCAGCCTGTACAATCGGATTATCCCAGTTGGTCTCGATAGCAATACGTTGTAATAACGTACGGATTGGTGAGTTTTGTGGTTCACCCAAGATATCAATGGTCTTGACTTGCTGGCTAAACTGAACGGCTTTGGCATAATAAATACCGCTCAGGAACTTCTTCCATTCCGTCACATATTCCTGCTTATACAATGCAACCAGCTGTTTGCGAATCTGCTCCGGGCTACCCGAGAAGGTTAAATCATCAGATTGACGGCTATTCAACACCCAGTCTTTACTGTCTGTTGGTTTATTCGCAGCTTCATCAATCGCTTTTTCAACATATTCATCCCATGCTTTTTGTGTAAACACACCTGGTAATGCATAGCTGCCCAATACAATTGAACGGTTTTGCTCACCGACGATCTGTCCCACTGTCACCGCAGGGAAACGGACTGCTGCACGCATCTTGATTTCGTTATAAACACGGTCACGTGCTGGCATACCACGAATGACTGACAACAGTACCTGACGTGTTTGATCAACCACTTGCGCATCTGTTTCAAGTACAGGGAAACCTTCCTGATTTGCCAATGTCATGGCATAAGAAAGAATTTTTTCCGCATCCTGAATCATTTCGCCACGCGGCATCTGACCACGGTTGGCATCCAGCCAAGAACGCCAGAAACGCGACACCTGATCACTTAAATGACTGCTATCCATATATTCTGGATTGCTCATCATTAAGTATGCTTTTAATGCATTATAGGCATCTTGCGGATTACTGTCCGAAGGCTCCAGATATTGTTGAGTCTTGGCAACCTGTTTGATTTCCACATTAACGTGGTTGGCTTTCAAGGTTGCTTCATTATTTTTTACACGTTGCAGATACTGAGCAATATTTTGTTGGGTCGGCGTCAAAACAATCTGCTTGATCCCTTTTAAGTATTCTGCTTTTAAGCTCTCACGCAACTGATTGCCTTGGTACAAACCAAAGCTAAATTTGAGTGGACGATGATCGTTGAACTCATCCAGCTGTTGCAAGCGTTCCTGCAAGATCAGTAAAGCTTCAAGCTGGGTTGAAAGCTGTTGACCTGAGGCTTTTTCCAAATGCACCACTTTATCTAAATCGGCCTGCACATCTGCAATCAATTGCTGGTTATTGCGATATGACCACACCCATACACCCAAGACCAGTGAAACGCCCACCAGTGCTGCAATAAACCCAATATAGCGCTGACGCTTTTTCGCAGGATTAATATGCTGTTTGACCAAGTCCTTATCTCGCAAAATAACATTGGAGAATAGACCTTGTAAGAAATAGCCGTGATTTGGTGCAAGAGATGGACTCACGCCCTCCTGACCATTGGCCTGAATCTGCTGAAGCTGGAACTCTTGTGCAATATTTTCCGTCATTGGACTTTCAATAATGCCTTCCTGCAAAGCACTAGTGAAATAAAAACCACGGAACACAGGTTGGAACTGATACGGGTTATCTTCAAACAAAGTGCCGATAAAGCTTTTTAATGCAGGTTTTAAGGTTTTAAATTCCAGTGGGAATGTCATCACACTTGGAGAAATATTTTGCGAATGACGACGACTTAAATGCGTGGTGCTGACGCTTTTGAGACCATCGTAAAGAATGCTGTAATGTTTTTCGAATAATTCGACGGCATTCTGAGATGAGTTTTGCTCATACGGCAGCGTTGCGCCCCAAGCCTGATTGTATTCCTGTGATTCATAACAATCGAAGAACTCGGTAAAACCTGCAATCAAGTCCATTTTAGAGAACACTAGATAAACAGGAACAATAACTTCAAGTCGCTCGGTTAAATCCTGAATACGGGCACGTAAATTCTTGGCTAGTTTCAATGAGTTTTCAGGACTTTGGCTGATCAATTCAGCAATACTGACAATCACGATCAGACCATTCACAGGTGCCTTAGAACGGTTCTTCTTCAAGATATTTAAGAAACCCAACCATTCAGAATGATCTTCCGAGTACACCGAATAACGGCCTGCAGTATCGAGCAAGATCCCTTCTGTTGAGAAGAACCAGTCACAGTTACGTGTACCGCTCAACCCAGCTGACACCATCTTTTGATGGGTTTCTTCAAATGGGAACTTTAATCCAGAATTATAAATTGCCGAACTCTTACCTGCGGCTGGGTTACCAATCACCATATACCAAGGCAATTCGTATAAAGCGGCATTGCCCTTTTTATCGCCCAGTTTAGATTTGCGAATCAACTGGATCGATTCTTTCATCTGCTGCTGGATTAGCTGTAGTTCGGCTTTATCTTTTTGTTGTCCGTATTCAGCCTTGCTGTCCTGCTCAATCGCATTGGCAAGTTCCTCACCTTGTTCCGCATGGCGTTTTCGCTGGATCAACCAGTAAATTCCATACACAATCAGGCCAAAAGCATAAGTCGCCGCCAGCGCCCAGAAGATATGACGCGGAATCGACGAATATGAAGAAATAAGCGCCACAAATAAGGACAAAGCAATGATTGCCTTAGGATTAGTGATGTACTGCCACAGATAACCTAAAATGGTATACATTGAGTTCTCAAATTCTTAATAAAGTTAATCAATCAGCAATTGCTACACTTTCCTGATCTGGTGAGATCTCTGGGAAAGTTTGAATAAATGCTTTTAAATTTTGTCCATAAACAAAGGCAACCTGTTGATCTGGAAGATGTGCCCCCAACATCAATCCAAAAACTTTTGCCACGTTCTGGGTATTCCCAGCAGCAGGTTTACAATATAAATAATGATGCTGCTCTACTGGGCTTTGTGCAAAAAACTGATCCAGCTTTTTGACCACCTTGATATCGGTGCCATCCTCGACCACCAGTACAAAAGGTTCTTCATCTTGGTATTGTGGTAAATCATGTATTTCTAGCTCTTTGAATATTTGGTCTAAATTATTTTGATGAGAGACCAGCTTTAACGTTTTTAAAGGCTGTTGCTGTAGCAGCTGTACATCTGGATGCGCCACACAACTACTACCGACAAATTCAGCAGGCGTATAGGCACTCAAGCCCCATACCTTTTCATCTACGATTTCCTGATCAATTTCCGAGTCTGCAGTAATGATCAATGAAATTTCATTGGGCTGCTTTTGAATCCGTTCGATTAACTCGACCACATTCTGATCCGTCGATGCTGCACTGATAAAATGATATTCAATATGGAATTTTTGTGGAATGATGCCCAGATCATAGAAAATCGTCTGGATCATTTCATTACTACTTTGGTCATTCCATGTATGAACAACATCCTCAGACAGCAAAATATGTAAATTTAACTTATCTAAGCGGTAAACCTGTTCGATCTGAATCTCTTCACTGTGCTCTTCTCCTGAAAAACTCGGGTCAATCCATGCAGGATGCATACGATATTCATGCAAATTCTGGCTTTCATAAAACAGACTAGACCGTTTTAAATGGTCTGAAATAGAAACTAGAATATCACTGTGCTGTTCAATCTGATGCTGAATCAGCGCCATGATCCGCTGTTGCCGAATAGATAAAAACTGCGATTCATCCTCTTCATCCTGACGGACTTGCTGATCCAGCTCTTCAATACGATAGGATAAAATCGGCAATCCCTGAAAGCTCAATAAATGTGGATCGAGCTGTGGACTGGCAAATTCTTTAATCCCTGTCAGGATGGCATCATTTTCACCTAATGCACTATAAGCCGCAGCGGAATATAAATTAACATTCAACCACTTACTTTCTTGTGCGACAGGTGCTTGCTCATCTTCTGCTGTATTGTTATTTTGCTCAGCGGCCAAAGCTTGTTGCTTTTTCTCTTTATATTTTTGGTAGCCTTTATAAATCAACCAAGGCGAAAGCAATACAAATGTAATGACAATAGGCAGAATCAGGAAGTAATTAATCAGGTCAGCTGATTCAGGTAAATATTGCGTATCTCTCCAATAGAAGATCACAATCAGTGCAACCAGAATAAAACAGGTGATTAAAGTCGCGAGTATTTTCTTAATCATTATGCAGCTCCTAAAAGCGCATAACGCGTTTCACTGTTATGTTGTAACTGTACCGATGGCATTAAAAATGCACCCTGACCCAAGCCCATTTCATGAGATGAATCCAGACAAATCGGACTGATTTCATTTTTATCGAGAATTAACCGCACATCAATAAACAGTGTCGGGCTACACCAGGTCTGGATCAGATCTTTTAATTTTTTATTCAGCGGTTGATTCGGTAAAAAAGCCAGATATTGTTCGCGGTTTAGTGGGCCAATTTGAATTTCAATTTTTCCGTCAATTTGCTCAACAGTATCCCCGCAGAAAGTATTAATGCCCAGTAAACTTGGATGACTACCGCCTAAAGTGGTTTTCTGTTCATCGCCCAACTGGAATTTTTCTTTGATAAATTCCTGAATCTGGACTTGGGTATCAAAGACACGTCCCAAAATGGTTTTCAAGGCATGCGCAGTATTATTCTGCCCCTGCATCAAACCAGAAAATTCAGCAAAATATTCATCCAGATCATGCTGTTCGTGCTGGGAACGAATATAACCATTTAAGGCATGTAAAATATCGAGATAATGATTTTTTTGCTCAATCTCATAGCGAACAGGGAGATTATAGGCAATGCTGGCATCGACATATTTTGTCGTGAGCTTATGGTTAAACAAGCCTAAAAATGCTTTAATTTCCTGACGTTGCTGACGCGAACTCTGCTTTAATTTATTGGTATAGGTATAAGGTAGTGCACCCTGTGTACCGGTGAGACCGACCACCAGATTGGTTAAATGAATACGCTCATCCTGATAGCTCAGCTCTTCAATTTCGGTCGCAGGGAAACTTAGGCTGAATGACGTTCCAAACTTAAAGTCATCAGACCAGTCCTGCTGACGAGATGGTACAGGTAAATGACGTAATAAACGCGTCGACTGAATAAACTCAAATGAGCCTGCTTTTTTAAAAATCTGGTCGACTACAGAAGAGTCTTGCCACCAACGTTCTGCACGCATTGGTATATCTCCTGCTGATTAAGACTGTCTTTCACGACCACATCGACAAAACTGTTAATCTGAACTTTCAGATTGAAAATATGGCTAAGCAATTGACTGAAAATATATAAACTATGGCCTCTAAATACGCTCTTGTTGACGGCAAGTTCGGCCTTAACCCCGCGAATAAACATCGGGAAAGGTTTAGAGTTCACCAGTTTATTGGTGGTTGAAAAGCTCAGCTGCTTAAGCGCATCAATGAGTAAAATATTTTCTTTTGAATGCGGTAAATTATATAAGGCCAACAACTCTTTGACATGACTCAAGGCATCCCCTTTCATCAATGCCAAAGTATTGAGTGAAAGATGGGAAATAATACGCCACTGTTCATTTTTATTTTTGTCAAAATGGAAAGGCGATGTCGGACGCTTTAAAATCAATGCACGTCGCGCCAGACTGCTGTCATTCAGATTCAGGATATTATTACTTTGGCTTAAAGCCTCATGCGGCAAATCACCGTTTGAGCAAAGTAAGCGGGTACTAATAAAATCTGATTTAATTTCATAAGGTTTCAAATGTTTTGAAACGATTGAATAGCCCATTTGTGTGGTTTTATTTTGTGCAGGCACGTAATTCAGCGAATAAAAGAACTGTACTTTATCGTTTTGGTAATGACTCATCGCAAAAAATGGCAATACAGGAAGATGAGTTTGTTCCTGATTGGTTTTCTCACGTACCATATTCATTTCAATCACCGAATAGACCTGATAAAGCTCAGGATGATGCGCATCGGTGATCAATGGATATTGCAATTGGGTATGAGAAATTTTCTGCGGCTCAGCCTGTTTTTCAAACAGATTTATGGCAGGTGTGGTAAATAGCTTAAAGTTTGCGATATTCAGCTCAGAGTAATTCCGTACTACCGCCTGATCATTTAAATTCAGTTTGAGATGAATCAGGATTTCAAACTGATTTTGCTGGTTAAGCAATCCTTTTAAGCGGCTTAAATCCAGATTCAGATAATTGAATTTTTCAGGGAAGCAAAAATATTCCATCAGTAAACGATAAGCATGATGGGTATGCTGATCAATCGGTAACAAGCTTTCCTGCTCCGTAAAACCCATCACCTCAAATGGATTACTGATTTCTACCACATGCTGCCCAACACGTAGGGCGAAGCCAGTATCTTTGCGGAAAATACTGTCCAGAACCTGCAACGGAAAGTTTGAAATTGCATCCAGATAAATCGGCAATTTCTCATCTAACATCCACTTTTGTGCATCATTAAAAATTTCAAATTTCAGGCTCAAAGTGGCATTCTGGTTCAAATGCATGTGGGTACTTGGCGAGGTTTGAAACTCTAACTGTATCAATGAAATCGGCAATAAGCGAACATCATTGGTGGTATTAAACTCGCATTGAACCCCTTTAAAGCTACGCGATTTCAAAGCTGTTTTTTGCGGAATAATATGGGCAGCCGTAAGCTGTTTTAGTTTATTAATATCTTCAAAGCTAACAACCGTACACGCGGGAAAATGACGTAAATATTGAGGAAACATCACCTCAAACAAAGAATGAGTAAATACGTCGTAACTGTCTTCTAATTTTTTATCAATACGTGCAGCGATCAGGGAAAAAGCTTGAATTAACCGTTCAATATGCGGGTCATCAATCTGTTCCTGATTTAAGGAAAGTCGCTGCGCAATTTTTGGATACTTCTGCGCAAACTCTCTGGATTGTTGACCGAATTCTTGTAGTTGTTTTTCATAATACGGTAAAAGTTGCTCTATCACAGTTCGCTCACACTAAGTTCTGGCAGAAATAACATATTGTTGTGTTGTAGGTTTGAGTAAAGCGTCAAAGAACACCGGCTCATATAAAGGATGTATGTTTAAGTAAGCTTGAATGCTTAAACAAAGTGAACCCATATTGTGACCATCTAATAACATTTCTACTTTTATCTGTCTCAATCTTGGCTCATGTGCTGCAATTGACTGCTCAATTGACTGGCAAATCTTATCCCGATCTAGGGGATTGGCTGTTGATAGGCCAACGAAGTCGATAATTCCAAACTGCAAGATAGATTTCTTGGCGAGTGGATATTCATCCATATCACGATCAAATTGTGCAATCCGACTATTGAGCAAGTCTTCCAGATCACGAGCGACAGACTCTCGTAATTGCTGAATCGACATTCCTCTTAAATAATCTTCCTGCTCAGGCACCAAACGATCAAACAAAGTTGACCGAAAACCGTAAGGATATAAATGATCTAAATTCATTTTTTAAGAACAATATCTTGGAAAAATAGAGGCTAATAGGCAACTATTAACCTCTACTAGAACATCACGATTTCTATTACGCAGCGTATGACGCTGTGTTGTTAGAAAGTGACCATTTCTTAGTAACAGCACCTTTCGCAGTACCGTTAATGTCTTGTTGGTTATATGTCCACTCAACAGCAGCATATTTCAAACCAAATGTTTCAGTAGGAACGCCTTCCTCATTCACAGTTGGAGTTACACTTGAAACAAGAACGTGTTTCAATTTGATTTGTAAGTACTTAATACGCTTGTCACCATTTGCACGGTAGTAATCGATTTGTACTTCATCAAATGTATAACCAGCTGAACAAGCTTCCCAAAGTTTTGGACTAGTTGCATCCAAATCTTTAACGAAGATCATGTCTGAGTGTTCAACACGTTCAGCAGTATGACCACCAACGCTACTTGAAGTTGCAGATTTTGGTTGACGAATGTTATGAGACCAAGAGTTAACTTCAAGCCAACCTTTGTGTTCAGAATCGCGAGATTCTCCGTCTACCTTGTACTTGCCACGAAACTCAACATATATATCTTTCATTTAAAAATTACCTCTATTTTATTTAAAGTTATTATCTAGCTGATCTCATTGTTAATTTGAGGACTGAGGTAGTTCAGTCACGAGTCGTAAAGAAACAGACAACTCATCCAGCTGGAAATGTGGTCTTAAGAAAACCACAGACTTGTAGTGACCCGGTTGAGCTGGATCTTCTACAACTTTTACAGATGCCTCACGAAGCGGATATTGTGCTTTTGCTTCTTGAGATGCACCATCATCTAGCAAGACATATTGAGATAACCATTCATTTAAGAAGGCTTCAACATTGCCTGCAGATGCAAAACTTCCGACTTTGTCACGCATCATTGCTTTTAAGTAATGTGCAATACGTGAAACTGCCATGATGTACTGAATCTGGCTCGAAAGTGCAGAGTTGGCATTGGCCGTATCGCTGTCATATTTCTTCGGTTTCTGCGTCGATTGCGCGCCAAAGAAAGCAGCGTAGTCTGTATTTTTACAGTGAACGAGTGGAATGAAACCAAGATCACTCAGTTCTTTCTCACGACGGTCTGTAATTGCAATTTCAGTTGGACATTTGAATACCACTTCGCCATCTGAAGTCTTGAAGGTATGTACTGGTAAGCCTTCAACCAAACCACCACCTTCTACACCGCGAATCGCAGCACACCAGCCATGCATATCAAATGCATTGGTTAAACGTGTACCAAAGGCATATGCCGCATTCATCCATAAATAATCATCATGGTTTTCACCAGAGACATCTTCGATGAAGTTGAAACCTTCAGTCGCAGTCCCTTCTTTTGGATGGTATGGCAGACGACCCAAGACATGTGGCATGGTCAATGCAACGTAACGTGAATCTTCACTATCACGGAAAGAACGCCATTGAACGTATTCTGCTGTTTCAAAGATTTTTGAAACATCACGTGGACGATCAATATCAGTAAATGATTCAAGGCCTAAAATACTTGGGCTTGCAGCTGAAACAAATGGTGCATGTGCCGCAGCAGCAACATGAGAGATTTGTTCCAGTAAATACATATCTGATGGCGTACGATCGAACTCGAAATCACCAATCAGGGCTGCATACGGTGCACCACCAAATGAGCCATATTCTTCTTCATAAATCTTTTTGAATAGTGTGCTTTGATCGAAATCAGTCGCACCCTGAAAATCTTTCACCAACTCTTTTTTCGTCGTATTTAACATACGAATCTTAATCATTGAGTTAGAAGGTGTTTCTTGACAGAAATAGTAAAGACCACGCCATGTCGATTCAATTTTCTGGAATTGCTCATGGTGCATGATCTCGCTAAGCTGATTCGAAATTAAAGCATCAATTTCAGCAATACGCTTATCAATCGATAGCGTCATGTTCTCAGAAACCGTAATGGTTCCAGCCATAACCTCTTTCGCGAGCTCGCCAATCAGACTTTTTGCACGAACATGCTCATCATCATTACGTGCAATACGGCTTTGCTCAACGATTGAGTCAAGTAGATTCGCTGATTCAGCTTCTACATTATTTGCCGCAGCAGCAGCTTGTAAATTACTCATTGTCTGCCTCCGCACTCAATTGACGGATTTGATCAGTATTTTTCAATACTTCATCTAACAAGTCTTCCAAGCGTTCACTGTTTGAAATCTTATTGCGCAAATCAGTTAAACGCTCACGCGCAGCAACCAGTTTACGTAACGGATCAACCTGTTGTACAACTTGCTCTGGGCGGAAGTCTTCCATTGAATTAAACGTTAAATCAACAGACATGCGACCACCCTCTTCAGTCAAGGTATTCTCAACTTGAAAAGCTGCGCGCGGCGCCAGTGATTCCATAACTTCATCAATGTTATCGAGGTCGACATTGATAAATTTCTTATCTTTTAATTTGGTTTTCTCTAACTCAGATGCTGCTGAGAAGTCACCCATAACGCCGACAACAAAAGGGAGTTCTTTTGACTCTTTGCCATCACCAACTTCAACATCATATGTCAGCTGAACACGAGGAGGACGTATGCGTTGCAGTTTCTTCTGTACGCTTTCTCTCTTTGCCATAACTTTCTACCCTTGCTTATTATTTCAACGAATCAAAAGGATTCGAACCTGTCTTTTGAACAGTATTTGGTTGTTTAGTAACTGCTGGTGTCGCAGGCGCCTGTCGTTTAGGCGCAGCTGTACGAGTTACATTATTACGTGCTGGTTGGGTTGTAGGTGCTTTTCTGTTTGTTGTACGTCGAGTATTTGTATTCGACGACGTATTTCGAACCTCTTTTTTCAAAGATTCGTCAGTAATTGCTTTACTGGTTGAGGTATCAGGTGCTGGTACCGCCGCACGGATATTGTCACTCAACTGTTTTGCAGGTGGGTAAGTCAATTCATTACTTAAGTAACGCATTTCACTTGAGCGCATATGCTGAAGTGCTTCATTGGCAAGTTCAACACTCGCTAGAAAAGCAACATCGGTTAACGCCGCGCCACGTACATTTTGCTCTTGTAATTGTGTTGCCAGTTTCAAAGCATTCATTGGCTGCTTGATTTCATACATGCGCATTGCTGCTTGAGCTAACAGGTCATTGACGCGTGAAGCATTATCTTTATCACAAACTTGTTGATAAATTCCCAATAGCGTTTGATCCGTTTGGTTCGCCACCAACGGATTCTGTTTAATACATTTGCTTTTTAATTTAATTGGTTTCGCCGCCTGCTCTTCAGCATAAACTGAATTGCCGATTAAACCAGTCGCTATACAAAGAATTGATATTACAATACCTTTTTTCAAAATATGCCTCGTCATTATTTAACTTATAATTGAAGAGCTGACAATTATTGTTAAAAAACCCTCTTACTCGTCAATTTTTGTACATTTACATCATTTCCGCGAATTTAACAAAAAAAACACACATAAAGTCAATACTAGTTACGTTTATTAACATTATTAAAGTTTCATGACAGACATTCTTGTAAAAAAAAACTTAAATAGCGTGCATTTTTTGTTTAAAAGTGACATTTTTTGTTGTAGAATAATCTGTATACTCTTGTAGAGTTTAGATAAGTTTTTGATTTTATTCAAAAAATATTTTTTAAGAGAAAACAACCATATCAAGTTAATACGTACCGAATAGAACTTGGTATTTAAAAATTACTGTGAGTATTAAATGAGTAACTTAAAGGTTTTAATTACAAAACTATCACCTCCTACTCGTACTGCATTAGAAAAGTCAGCAAATTACTGTATTAACCAATTAAACTATGAGATTGAGATTGAACACTTACTGGTTGAGTTATTAAATCAAACTCCTGCCAATGATTTACACATTTTATTAAAAAAAAATAATATCTCTGCTGAAGCCTTAATTAATGATTTAAAAGAAACCATCGGTTCTTTACCAAAAGGCAATACCCGCACCCCTATTTTTGCTAAATCAATTGTAAGATTATTTGAACAGGCATGGTTGTTAGCGTCTGCTGAACAAACACCCGTGATTCGTAGCAGTCATTTATTGATCGCCCTACTCACTGCGCCAGATTTACAACAGATCGCTTTCCGAGCGTCTAGTCTATTTGAGCTTTTCCCTATTGATACCATGAAACATAAGTTTCTGGATATTTGCGGAAAAAGCACGGAACAACCTGCAACCGAACCCTCTGCTGCGTCTGACCTATCGTCAGATGACACTCAAGCCACCGCTACAACGACGGTAAAAACGCCTGCGCTGGATCAATATACGATTAACCTGACAGAGAAAGCAAAACAAGGCGGAATTGATCCTGTTATTGGTCGAGAGTTTGAAATTCGTTTAATGCTCGATATCCTGATGCGTCGTCGCCAGAACAACCCAATCCTGACGGGCGAACCTGGTGTAGGTAAAACAGCGGTTGTAGAAGGTCTTGCATTAAAGATTGCACAAGGTCTGGTGCCAGAAGCACTTAAAAACGTTCACTTGCATGTTTTAGACATGGGCTTATTACAGGCAGGTGCCAGTGTTAAAGGTGAATTCGAGAATCGTTTGAAACAAGTTATTCAGGAAGTTCAATCTTCAACTCATCCGATTATTCTATTTATTGATGAAGCACATACGCTGATCGGTGCTGGTGGTCAGGCAGGTCAAAATGATGCTGCCAACTTGCTTAAACCAGCTTTGGCGCGTGGTGAACTCAGAACAATTGCTGCAACCACTTGGGCTGAATACAAGCAATACTTCGAAAAAGATGCAGCTTTAAGTCGTCGTTTTCAGCTGGTTAAGATTGAAGAACCGACTGAAGAAGTCGCTATTGATATGTTACGTGCCATGATTCCTGTCATGCAGAATCATTTCAATCTGCATATTGAAGATCAGGCGATTATTACTGCCGTTCAAGCGTCGCATCGTTATATCAGTGGTCGCCAGCTTCCAGATAAAGCCGTTAGTGTGCTAGATACTGCGGCCGCTCGTGTTGCCTTGACGCAAAATGCGCAACCTGTCGTTTTAGATCAATTAAAGGCACAACAGCACAACCTGAAATTAGAACAGCAAATTTTGACCAATGAGCATCAGCACTTCCCGATTCATCACGAACGTTTAGAAGATCTCAATCAGCAATTGGCCTCTTTAGATAAAGAAATTAAGGATATTGAGCTTAAGTGGCAGCAAGAACTAGCGTTGGTTAAACAGATTCAGCAGCTCAGCACTCAAGATAATAATGATGAAAATAATGCACAAATTGCAGCATTAAGAGCTGAACTCACTCAGTTACAAGGTCAGGCACCCTTGGTCTTTGAGCGTGTCAACGCACGCATCATCAATGAGATCATTTCAGACTGGACCGGTATTCCAGTTGGCAATATGGTAAATGATGAAATTAAACAGATTCTAACCCTTGAAGATAAGCTAGGCGAGCGTGTCATGGGTCAGGATTATGCATTAAATCAATTGGTAAAAGGCATCAAGACCTCTAAGGCCAAGCTGGAAGATCCAAATAAACCGCAAGGTGTATTTATGCTGATCGGCCCAAGTGGTGTGGGTAAAACTGAAACCGCCCTTGCCTTGGCCAATGAATTATATGGTGGTGAACAGCATCTCATCACCATTAATATGTCTGAATATCAGGAAGCACATACGGTTTCATCATTAAAAGGCGCGCCTCCGGGTTATGTCGGTTATGGTCAAGGCGGTGTTTTAACTGAGGCGGTACGTCGTAATCCTTATAGTGTTGTACTTCTGGATGAAATTGAAAAAGCGCATAGTGACGTTCAGGAACTGTTTTATCAGGTATTCGACAAAGGGACTTTAGAAGATGGTGAAGGTCGTGTAATCGATTTTAAAAACACCACCATCATCCTGACCTCGAATACGGGTTCAAGCGCCATCATGCAGGCTTGCCTAAATCAGCCTGTAGAAGAATGGCCAAATGCGGATGACTTGGTCGAGCATTTAAAGCCAAGCTTATATAAACAGTTTAAGCCAGCATTTATTGGTCGTATGCGAATCGTGCCTTACTTTCCTTTACATGATGATTTGCTGGTTCGTATCATCAAACACAAGCTTGGGAAGATTGTTGCGCGTATTGAAAAACAATATGCAACTCAGGTTCAATATTCAGAAGATTTAATTGAACTGATTTTAAGTCGTTGTACTGAAGTCGATAGTGGTGCGCGAAATGTGGACAACATTTTAAATTCGACCGTTTTACCAGCGCTGGCAACAGAAATTCTGGTGGCGCTGGCAGATCATAAACTGCCGAAACTGATCAATATTGATACCAAAGATGATGAAATCATCTATCAGCTTGATCCTGTTATAAAAACCACGAAAAAGCGTACCAGCAAAAAAGCGAAAGCTGAAATTTAAGATTGAGCCAACACTGTGATACATATGGATATTAACCCATTACTGACACCGATTAATGAGCAATCACCTTGTGGTGAAGATTACTCTTTTTCAAATGAGTTCCATGCCATTAAAAAGGCCCGAACTCAAGATGATCTTTTGCTTGATCAAGGCGATTGGGTCACGGAACCGAAACAGGCAGATTGGGATTTTGTTGCAGCAACATCGATTGATTTGCTGCAAACCAAAAGTAAAGATATCCGTATCCTCACTTGGCTTTCTGAAGCTTGGGCAAATCTATATGGTTTCGAAGGTATCGCGAAGAGCCTTGAGCTCAGTCACCGCTTACTTGAACAGTATTGGCTGACACTTCATCCAGAAGTAGAAGATGATGATCTGGATCAACGTATTGGGCTGTTACAGGGTTTAATTAACCAGTTACCATTGCTGATTAAAAAAGTTCCTTTGATTAATCACGCACCTTTTTATCATTTACTCGACTATGATAATTTTCTTTATCATGAAAATATCCGTCGTAAACAAAGTGATGATTATGAAAGTGCGAGCAGTACAAGCGAGCTAGAACAGTTTGAGCAAGCTTTACTCAGTACCGATAAAGCTTTCCAGCGCCAAAACTATCAGCATTTTACCGAGATTTTTCAACAGTGGTCGACACTGAAAAATGTGCTGGATGGTTTACTTGGCTTAGATTCACCAAGCTTTGCTGCAATTGACTCTAGCCTTGATAATATTCATATTAGTCTGAAGAAAATTTATAAAACAGAACAGTTTGAGCAAGTGACTCAAACCGTGGCGACTGACAGTGAACCCGCTATGACCACGACAACACAAAACGTGACGACTCAACCGACTGCGGTTCAGGCGCAACCAACCTTCCAGCCCCAAGTTCAATCGCATGTTGAAAATCGTGAGCAAGCGATGCGCGTTTTACAGGAAATTGCGACCTATTTCCAAAAGAATGAACCGCATAGTCCTGTGAGCTATATGTTGCAAAAAACCATTAAGTGGAGCCAAATGCCGCTGCATGAATGGTTAACCCAAGTGATTAAAGATGAGCATCCATTACAAATGCTGCAAGATACGCTCGGCGTGCAACCAAAGAATGAATACGAATAATTGTTGGTAAATCGATATGTTTAAAGCAGAGAAAATTCTTTGGGGTGAGGGCCTGTTTTTACGTCCTCAGCATTTCCAGATACAGGACACGTACCACGAGCAACGCTTGAATCATACGGTTCGGGCGTTAATTCCGCATGCTTATGGCGTACAAAAGCTCAAATTTGATGAAGTACAGCTTTCAACTCATATTCTGGCTTTAGAAGAAGCTGAAATCATCTGGCAAGATGGTGAGATCTATCATGCACCAGCACAAGATTTATTACCAGAACCACTATTGCTGGATGATTTAAATCTGCAAGGTGAAATGATTGTTTACCTTGCCCTGCCAATTTTGCAGGCAAATAAGAAAAATATTGCCGATGAGACACGCTCCCTGTCGAGCCGTTATCACAACTATCTGTCAGAAACACACGACCTGTTTACAGATGCTAGCCCTGCTGAGCTAAGTTTGTTGCGCCGTCGTGCAGAATTTAAATTGCTTGATCCGCATGTTCAACCGACCCAGAATCTTGATGGCTTCTTGTATTTGGCTATAGGAAGATTAAAACGCCAAAGTTCAGGTACATTTGAGCTGGATAGCAAATTCATTCCACCAATTTTACATGTGGCTGCGTCAGAGTCTTTAATCAACAACTTAAAACGTACCTTGAATGTGATTAAAGCCAAGATTAAAACCATTCAAAGCAATAACCGTGAAAACGAGCAAAAACTGATTGAGTTCCGTTCAGGAGATATCGTTTCATTCTGGTTAATCAATGCCTTGAATACGGCCTATGCAGGATTGAATCATTTACTGCATTATCCGCAAATTCATCCAGAACGTTTATTCTCAGAGTTATTACGTCTGACTGGTTCCCTGCTGACCTTCTCAACCGCCTATGATGTCGATCATTTACCGCATTATAAGCACCATCAGTTACAGGACAGTTTCCAGCAACTCGATGTCATTCTGAGAGATTTGCTGGATACCATTATTTCAAGTCGCTATTTCAGCATTGCCTTGAAAGAAACACGCCCATCTTACTGGGTCGGCAGCCTTGAGTCTGACAAGATTACCCGTGATACGCGTCTTTATATCGCAGTCTCAAGCAGTATGATGCAAACGCATGAACTCATCCAGATTGTGCCGTTACGCTTTAAAGTCGGTAGCACCATTGATGTAGAGCAACGCGTGATTGCGGCATTGCCTGCGGTTCCACTGCATCATTTGATGCAAGTCCCAACAGCAATTCCAGTGCGTTCAGGTGTGAGTTATTTCGAAATTGAACCGCATCACGAACTCTATCAACGTATGCTTGAGTCAGAATCCATCTGTGTCTATGTGCCAGCAGGTTTCCAAGATATTAGTATTGAACTCATTGCTGTAATGAATAGTTAAGAGAATAACAATGACTCAACATCCAGCTGGTATTCCTTCTTTATTTGATGATGGAAAAATTGGTTCAGGCTTACCTAGCTCTGACCAACCACAAAATAAAGCACAAGCAACGAATCTGATTGATCTGTTACATGATGGATTTTATTTAGTTTTCTTGCTGCGTAATCGCTATATCCCCTCAAATCCAAGTGATTTTCGTGAAAAAATTCTGGATTTACTCAACCGTTTTGAGCAACAGGCGAAGCGACTGCAATTTTCAGCAGATGATATTCATGATGCTAAATATGCGTTTTGTGCATTGATTGATGAAACCATTGCAACGCAACAAGATGCTGCCTACTTTAACTTGCAAAATAGCTGGCTCATCAGCCCGTTACAGTTAAGTTTATTTGGCTCTCAGCTTGCCGGTTATCGCTTTTTTGAGATTCTAGAGCAACTGCGTAGTCGCGGCAAAGATCGTCTGCCATCGCTTGAAGTGTTTCATTACTGTTTATTGCTTGGTTTTCAAGGCAAATATCGTCTTGAGTCTGTTGAAAGCCTCAATCATCTGGTTGCACGTGTGGGTGATGAAATTGATTATCTCAAAGGCAAAAAAGCAGCATTCTCTCCGTTCGCCGCGATTCCAGATCAGATCAAACATATTATTCATCATGAATTGCCATTTTTCTGGATCCTGATTTTCTTATTGTTATTCGCAGCGCTGACCTTCGCAGGTTTAAAGTTTATGCTGAACAAACAAAATCATAATGCTTTAACACCCTATCAAAATGTGATTTCAGCGCCAGCAGAAGAAGCACATATTACTATCCATTTGCCTTAGTTGATTGAAGTATGAGTCAGGAAAGAACTACCTCTTTACGCATCTTACAGACAAATAAGAAAAAAACATTATCTCCTGTGATCTATTTACTGATTGGATTTATTTCAGGGATTATTTTGACCACATTATTTTTCTTTATGTTGTCCACAGGAACAGGATCATCCAGTGAATATGTCGAACCGACTCAGGTTGTAGAAGAAAATACCACGGTACTTCCGGGTGCCAAGCAAACGACACAGGCAACAGAAGTAGCGGCTCCTGTTCAATATGAATCGACTGAGTCAGAAGAAGACAGTAACTTTACTCAACCAGGTAGTAATGATCTAAATAAGTTCTTCCAGCGTACTCCGCCACCTGCTGCTGCGCCTGCTCAAACGGCACAACATGCATCGCCATTTGCCAATGAACCCAATGGCAAAGCAGCTCAGCCTGTTGCTCCAGCAAAAGCAGCTCATCCAAAAAGCGAAGCTGTGCCAGCAAAAGTGGTAAAACCCGTAGCTCAGCCTGCTAAAGTGGTCGCACCCAAAGAGCCAGAAGCGGAAGCACCTGATGCAACCGTACAGATTAAAGTTACCCAGAAGCCTTTCGCTGTAAATGAACTCAAGTAACACATGATCTGGTTTATTTTTCTCTGCTTTGTCGGGGTTGCAATTGGGCTTATTTTACTGATGTCCTATGAGCTGCGTTACAAATGTACGCAGCTTTTACAATCCTTACTTCCAAGCGGGAAAAAGAAAATCGCCAATGCCATGCAATTTGCAGAGCATATGCATCAGGCAGCATCTCCAGAAAAATTACAATCACATTGGCATTTGCAACAATGGTGGATCTTGATCGCAGGTTTCTTTTTATTTGCCAGTATTCTGATCTTTGCGTTTACGCGTCCTATCAGTTCAACACGGATTGAAGCTGAATACTTAAAAGAAACTGATCCGCAGGTCTATGCCCTACTCAATGGAGAAATGCTCAGTCCTCCACCAGATGTCGATGAAACTCTTATTCAAGATGCGATTGTGGAAGCAACACGCTTAGAAGAGGCTTATCAGGCTCAGCATATGACCGATCCAAGCATTGATGCTTCACAAATTGAAGTGCCGTTGACCCATTCTCATGGCAGTCTGGACTCATCAATGGTGGATCGTAAATGGGATAAAATTAACCCACGTTACAAACAGCGTCTGCTCATGGTCTTTAAAATCATGAAAGAACAGCATGGCTATGAACTGGTACTACTTGAAGGTTATCGTAGTCCAAATCGTCAAAATATGCTGGCGGGTAACCCGAATACCACGCGTGCCAAAGGCTATCAAAGTTATCACCAATTTGGTCTGGCAGCCGATGTCGCCTTTAAACGCAATGGGAAAGTCGTGATTAGTGAACGAGATCCGTGGGCAATGCGGGGTTATGAACTATATGGCCAAGTCGCCGAATCGGTTGGCTTGACTTGGGGCGGTCGCTGGAAATCAATTAAAGATTATGGTCATACCGAATATCGTATGCCAGATTTAAAGAAAACCAAAGAAATGGCGGATCAATTGATTGCTGAAGGTCAATTAACAGCAAAATCAGGTGATTCATAGTTTTTAAAATACATAGACCTATAATAATGATGATTATCTGTCTTTACTGCAAATAAAAGTGACCACAAGCATTTTAATAAAAATGATTTAAAGTATATTTTCCTCGATCACAGGAACAGCAATCATTTTCATTAATTTTATTCTATATTCTTCATATATATAATTCGTTCCCCAAACGATCATAAATGCAAAAACAAATGAACCGATCACATCAAAAGGAAAATGTACACCGACATAAATTCTTGACCAGCCTACAATAACGCTTAGTAATAATCCGATACTTCCTATTTTTCTAAATCCTGACAGCAAATAAGAAAAAGCAATCGTGGCAACGGTCAACGTATGCATGCTAGGAAATGATGAAGTTGAACCATGCCCGACCAGCGTATGTCCTAGCCCCATCGCAAATGGACGCGGATGATAATAGAATGCATGGATAACATTGGTAAATAACAATGCGACCAGCACAAAGATTAAAGATTTAATAAATTGTGTTCTGTATTTTTTATTCTTAAAAAATACAGAAATGAGTAAAAATCCTAATAAACCGCCAATTAAATTATGCGAAGCGAATATAGCGATTTTATCCAAAAATGTATTTTGCGTCGCAGCGGCATTAATCCACTGAAATATATTAATATTTACATCTTCAATTGACATTGCCAATCGATCCATGATGATTTGATGTCAGCACGATAAAAAAAATAGCTTAAAGAAAAATTAAATTTATCATAAGGATAAAAATAGTTTTTAGCCTGATTTAAGCTATTTTTAATTTTGATGATTTAGTCGTATTTATTCACTAAGAATCTATCGACCCTGATTTATAAAGATTTAAGAACAAACCGCTCCTTCCACTCGAACGGGCACTTTTGAATCCAAAGCAGCAATCGAAACTGCCATTGCATCAATCACGCGACCCAGTGAAGCACTTGCACTGCTCACAATCGTTGGAATCTGGTTATTATTGGCACTGACAGGCTGAGTGAATGTCATCCGACAAGCCAACTGCTGATTCTGGGTAGAATCTTGATTGATCGTGATACTCGGATCATTACGTTTAATGATCCATGCCACAGAAACTTCAACATTCTTATTATTCGCAGAAGTGGTATTCACAATATCAAAATGGGAAAAGTCCGTCGCAACCCGATAAGACACCTTTCCACCGATCATCCCACTATTATAGCGATCGACGGCACCAAGCTTTTGCTGTAAGCCAGCAGATAAATTATCTCTTAACTCTGCCCCTAAGGTTGAAGTCCAGCGTTCATTATCCAGAATATTTGATCGACCATTGATTTCCTGTATCACCAGAGGCGCACGATTGATTCGATCAGGTAAACCCACAGGCAATACCTCGATCACCTTCACTTTAGAGCTCGGCAAAGGCGTGACTTTATTTGCCAGAGTATAGTAATTCGGTGTAGGTGAAGTGGAACATGCAGCAATTAATAAAGTCGTCGTACAAATTCCAGCACAACGTATCGCGTCCTGAGCAGTAAATGCTTTTTTCAATGTTGTAATGATCATTTATTCGTCTCTGCTTTTTTCCCGCGAATCAACGATTCAGGATGTTGTTCAATATAATCTGCCATCAATTGTAATGATGCCGCTGCCCGAGTCATTTGCTGTAATGCTTTACGCACGTCCTGCTGCATTGGCGCGTCACTAGATAAAATCGATTCACTCGATTGCATGGTTTTACGGACATCATTCAGAGTCGCTTGTAAACCAGGTGCCACTTTACCATCTAACTGTTTCACCAATTTGTCGGTTGATTCAATGGTGGTATTCATATTATTCAAGGTTTTACGAACATCTTGACCAATCTCTTCAAGTGGGAACTTACTTACCTTATCCGCAATCTGTGACACTTGCGCTTGCAATCCACTCAGTTCAGTTGCTGTGGTTGGCACCTCAGCCCGCCCATCTGGACGCATTTTTAAAGCAGCAGGTTTGGCTTTCGGAAATTTATCAAATGCAATGTAATTCTGCCCTGTTAACAGATTACCTGTGCGCATTTGAGCACGCCATCCTTTTGCAATGAAGTTTCTAAAGATTTCACCATCTGGATCAAGTTCTTTGCCATGTGCTAAACGAGATGGATAAATCACAGCATCGACGCGCATCCGTAACTGGGTATAATTCTGGTCAAACTCCACATTGATGGCTTTAACATTTCCAATTTCAATGCCCATAAAGTCAATTGGTGCACCTGCCGTCAGACCACGTAAAGAATGATCAAAATACATAATAATCGGGCGAGGTTTACCATCAGGCTCTTTCATGGCCTCTTTGCGAGAATCTGACAAGGTAAAATAACTGTGGTTAGGTGCAATGCCTGCCGACGAATTTTCTGGATAGCCAAATGCAATCCCACCCGCAACAATACTGGCAAGCGACTGGGTATCCAGATTAAATCCTGAAGCATTCAAGGTCACATCCACCCCGCTGGCCTGCCAGAAGCGTGCATCTGTGGTCACGAACTTATCATAAGGCGATTGAATAAATGTTTGGAGCTCTACACTTTTGCCATCATTTGCCAGTTTATACGCCGTAATTTGCCCAACATTAATTCTGCGGTAGTAAATAGGCACCCCAATATCCAGCGAACCTAAATCCTGTGCCTTTAAAAAAAACACTTTACCCGGTATATCCGAGGAAACAACAGGTGGAACCTCAAGTCCAACAAAGTCTTCCTGCTTTTCTTCTGCCTTGCCCCCATCCACTTCGATATAAGCGCCTGATAATAAAGTATCAATTCCGGAAATCCCGCCTGTACCGATACGAGGTCGCACCACCCAGAAGCGTGAATCTTTGGCTGCAAAATTACTGGCATCTTTGCGCAATTCAATTTTGGCAATGATATGAGAACGATCATCAGACAAATCAATCTGGCGAACCAGACCAATATCCACCTGTTTATAGCGAACCGTGGTTTTCCCTGCAACTAAGCCTTCAGCGGTACGAAAAGACACCTCAATGGTTGGGCCCGTATCCAGCACGGCTTTTGCAGCAAGTGAAAGCGCGATTAACAAGGCAATAAAAGGAACCAGCCAGATCAGCGCAGGTCTCCAGCGCCCTTTCTTTTTTTCGGGTTCCGCGAAAACCGTATCCTGCTGAGTTAACTCGGTCAGGTTCTCTTCAGAATCTTGGCTATTGTGTGTATTTTCTGACATAGTGATCGTTCTTTTATGGGTCAAAAACAGGGTTTTACAGTTTTAACTTTTCAGTTGATGAATCGTGGTTGTTTTTAAATGTTCAGCGTGTGGATCATGCACTGAATTTGCCTTGAAATAATTATCCCAAATAATCCGTGGATCAAAACTCATGGAAGCAAACATGGTTAAGACCACTACAGCGCCAAAAGCTACAGCGCCCGGTCCAGCCAGAATTGTGGCAAGCGACTGGATCTGAATCAATGCGGTCAATAATGCCACGACGAAGACGTCAATCATTGACCAGCGTCCAATAAACTCAACAATCCGATACAGCAAGGCACAATGTTCAGGTGAAAAATGCAATTTTGAAGAAGACTGCATGGAGACGGCAACGAGTAAAAATACCAGAATCAGTAATTTTAAAATCGGGATAAAGATACTGGCCATAAAAATGACCACAGACACCAGATAATCCCCATTTTGCCAGAAATAAATGACTCCACTAATAATCGTATCTTGCTGACGTCCCAATAATGAATCTGTAACTGTCATCGGTAATACATTGGCTGGAATATATAAAATAGCAGCCGCAACCACTAAAGCGAAGGTACGATTTAAACTTTGAGGTTTACGTACATGCAAACCGCTCTTGCATCTGGAACATTGCAGATGTTCTTCTTCCGCGTTTTTATTCGCGACAGCATTGAGTAATCCACAGCAATGGCACTGGATTAAACCGACATCTTTTGCCCTGAGATAGTTTTTAACCTTTAAATCAGCGGCAGGAAGATGAGGCGCTATTATTCCGATTTCGTCTTCTTTGTTGTTATTCATCCAAGACTCCGATCAACTTCGTCCCAGAGATCCTTGATCTTTACCGAAGCAATATAGACCAACAGTACACTTAATAAGGTAAATGCCCAGAGCGCTACACCAGGAATCACAGTCACCATCCCGACTAGTTTGACCAAAGTCACCAACACTCCGATGAGAAAGACTTCAACCATGCCCCAAGTACGGAATAAAAACAGCATTCGGAGCGCTGGGGTTAAATATTTTGGTCGACGCTTAAATAGACTGATACAAGACAGCACATAACTGAGTAATAACAACTCAACCAAAGGCACAATAAATGTCGTAATCAGGATCAATACTCCGACCAGTGCCCGATCAATATGAAACATGGTCCATGCAGCACCAATCAAAGTGGTTTGTGAGGTATTTCCCTGGAGTTCAACGATCACGATTGGAAAACTATTGGCAATCACAAACACAATTAATGCAGTAATGACTAAAGCAAGCAAGGACGAAAAGGAATGACCTCGACGATACAACTCTGCACCGCAACAGGTACAGTAAGCCCGTTCACCCGATACAAGCTCTACCCTACGGTAAATCGCATCACATTCTTCACAACCTGCCAGTTCAGTGAGTCTGACTTGCTGACCGATTGCTAAGGGCTGATTATTTTTATTCGCCATAAAGCCCTGCCCATTACTTAGATTCTTTCATATTTAAAAATGACTTGTCCCAGTTATACCTTTTATTTTTGCATTCACAATCACAGGCTATCATTCTTACACAATATGTAAACACATCGAGGGTTAAATTGTTGATTGAATAAAAGCAGCTTATCGAAGTGTTACTGATAATATCTGTTAAAAAGTTATCCCATAAAAAAGGCGAATAGGCTACAGAAAATATCTGTAACCTATTCGCCGATTATATGATTTTTATATGAAATTTATGACTTAATTTACTTTGTTTTTATAGAAAATGTTGTAGCTCGCATAACAGGCAATAATGAACAGGATACAGCAGACAAAACCGACCTGCATTGAAGGATCCGTCACCATACTGATACAGGTAATCACACAGAATAAGCCACCTAAAATTGGGGTTAACGGAAATAACGGCGCAGCAAATTTAAGATCTTTGACTGTTTTACCTGATTTGATCCATTGTCTGCGGAAGTTAAATTGGCAAACACAAATCGAAATCCACACCACCACCATAGTAAAGGCAGCAACCCCCAGTAAGTTCTTAAAAATCGTTTCAGGAGCAAAATGTTCTGACAATAAACCCGGAATTGCACCAAACATGGTGACAATAATGGCAATAATCGGTGTACCTGAACGAGTCAGTTTTGAAAATACTTTCGGTAACTGGTTCTTGGCAGACAATGACCACATCATGCGTGAAGCGGCAAATAAACCTGAGTTTGCAGCAGATAAAAGCGCAGTAATGATCACAAAGCGAATAATGTCTTCGGCGTATGGAATGCCAATATAGTTAAATACCGTAACGAATGGGCTATTACTGACACTGTTGGCATTTAAACCTGCCATTTCATAAGGCAGTAATGCACAGATCACCACAATGGTACCCACAAAGAAAATCAACAAGCGCCAGATGGCCGCATTGATGGCTTTGGGTACGGTTTTAGCAGGCTCTTCTGCCTCACCAGCCGCAACACCAATCAACTCTGTCCCAGAGAATGCAAAGTTTACAATCAACATGGTCGCAAAAATCGGGAAAATACCATTTGGGAACCAGCCATGTTCTGTCAATTTACTAAACAATGGCGCTGACTCATGCCCATGATAGGAAATCAGGCCAAAAATGGCGGCCAAACCCAATCCAATAAAACAGATAATGGTCAAGACCTTGACCAAAGACAACCAGAATTCAGACTCTGCAAAGAGCCGCGTAGAACTGACATTCAGGGTAAAAACCAGCCCTGCAAATAATAATGTCCACGTCCACATTGAAATAGAAGGAAACCATTCCTGCATCAATAAAGCGGCAGCGGTAAATTCGGTGCCTAAAGTTGCCGTCCATGTGAGCCAGTACAGCCATGTGATCATATAACCCGTACCCGGGCCAATATAAGTTCTGGCATATTCACCAAAAGAACCCGACACTGGCATTTGTACTGCAAGTTCACCCAAACACAGCATCACCATGTAAGCAATCACGCCACCCAGCAGGTAAGAGAGAATCGCACCAACTGGACCAGCCTGAGAAATGACATCACCCGAGCCCAAAAACAGCCCTGTTCCAATTGCACCACCCAATGAAATCATCACCAGATGACGCTTGGTCATGGCACGTTTCAAAGGTTTACCCACTTCAATCTCTGCGCTTGAAGTACCCGATAAACTGGTGACATCCTGTTGTGGTACATATTGTCCACTCAGGGCTTGGCCTGATGGAAATGTCTTTTCGTTATTGTTACTCATACACGGTCACTCCAACTGTATTCTTATGACAACCTGTCCTTGCTGTATTTGATTCATAAAAACGGATATCTAGACGATATTCCTTGACGCGTTTTGTTCTACTGAACATCCATATTCAAACTCCATGTATTACCATTCCATAACGACATCTCGCCGCTTCATTGGCGATGTCTTATTTCATTTCTTTTAATATCAATCCAGCTCGAAGCCCTGTTTTTACATTGGGATTCGGGAATAAAATCCAGACTTGCTGATCATGCGCGACATAATTTCCTGCTTGCTGCGTCGCAATTTCTTCGCCTTGCTCAAAGGTAGAAAAATTAGGTGCATCAGCACTCAGATTGAGTTGAAAATCGTCACTTTGCTTTAAAATAGAATCCACCACCTTAAACTGGCGAATGTCAGATTTCTGTCTGCAAGGTAAAGCCTGATCTGAAAGTACGGCACGCAGCATCTGGTCAGTACTGGCGAACTCGGCTAAGTCATTTTCACCAAAAGGTTTGGCCTTGCCTAATTCCAGCGTACTGCTCGCTACCTGAAGACGTTCAGTGGTGAAATGGGTAAAGGTTTTTCCAGCCGCATTGTGATAAACCAAAGCATCCAGATTGGCAGCATTTAAACTTTGAATCAGGAAATCATCATAAGGTCGTGTCTGATACGGAAATAAGGCAAAGACAGGCAATAGCGAAGCACGAATGGCCGTATGTAAATCATAGTGATAACGTTGCGCATCAACATGATCTTGTTCAAAGAAATCCGCAATCACCTGCTCTAATTGTGCAGCCCGCTCGGTTTCCTGATCCTGAGTTAAATTCTGATAAGCACCGCAGAACATGCGATTCATATCATTTTCAAGATAACGAACCCCTTGTCGAATCGCAGCGGGATTTCCCAATACGAAAAGTACACGGACTGCTAAACCCAGCTGTCCAGCAAACAAATCCTGAATGAGATGGGCCAACAATTCGATGGGCGCAGTTTCATTGCCATGAATACCCGCAGAAAGCACGATGGTTTTTCTATAAGCCGTTTTTGGCGTACATTGCAATAGCCCTTCACCTAGCCACTGCCATGTAAATCCAGTTGTTTCACCTTGCGTTTGCTCAGGTGTCTGTTGCGCCAATGTCAATGCGAGTAGATCAACCATGTACTTTCATCCTTAAAAGCCGTTATTGAATGTTTATCTCTGAAAGTGATAAACCGAACCTAAGCCCAAAATCTTCGTGAGTTCATCCAGCGCGGTACGACTCTCGATCAATAAGTTTGGATCGGCCAAATCGTCCTGCGTTAACTCATCACGATAATGCTGATCCACCCACTGATTTAAGGTTTTGAACAATGCATCATTCATAAACAGGTTTTGATTGACCGCAGCCAGTTCAGCGTCATTCACCGCCACACGTAAACGTAAACATGCAGGGCCACCGCCATTACGCATGCTTTCACGCAGATCAAATACCTTGATGTCATCAATTGGCGTGCCCATTTGAATCATGTCACTCAAATAGTCCCATACCGCTTTGTTCTGACGTGATTCTTCTGGTACCACAATGCTCATGCCCCCATCCGCACGGGTCAGAATCTGGCTATTAAACAAGTAAGTCGATACCGCATCATCTACACTGACACGACTTTCAGGCACTTCAATCGATACAAACTCTTGCCCGATCCCTGTCATTTTTTGACGGATTTCATGCAATGCATCGGCCTGATTTAAAAAAGCCTGTTGATGATGGAACAAGACCTGTTGATTACTCACAGCAATCACATCGTTATGGAATACGCCCTGATCAATCACATCTGGATTTTGCTGAATGAACACCGTGCGTTTCGCATCTAGACGATGTAAACGTGCAATCGCTTCACTCGCTTCACGGGTTTGACGTGCAGGGAATTTTTGCGGTGCGACAGTTCCACCGAGCTGTTGCTGACCATAAACAAAGACCTGTACACCAGCCTGATCATAAGCACCACCAAGTCGGTTATGATTGGCTGCACCTTCATCACCGAACAGTGCCGCTTCTGGCAATGCTTCATGATGCGCGAAATATACATCATTCTTGAACATTGCTTGAAGAATACGTGTGGTCGTATGATGCTCAATTGATCGATGGAACTTATTATTCAGATTTGCTGCAGTAAAATGCATGCGACCATCCGCGCTATCTGCCGATGGCGACACCGTACATGAGTTCGCAGTCCACATTGATGATGCTGAACTCAATGATGATAATAGTGCTGGTGCAGTACGCATGGCTTGGGTAATGACATCAATATCACTGCCCGTAAAACCCAAACGGCGCAGTGTTGGCACATGCGGACGTTCTTGTGGTGCAAAGACACCTTGCTTGAGTCCTAAATCCGCAAGCGCTTTCATTTTCTTTAATCCCTGCTTTGCAGCTAATTTAGGATTTGACGCATTATTACGGTTTTTGGTCGATGCGACATTACCATACGATAAGCCTGCATAATGATGGGTCGGCCCCACTAAACCATCAAAATTAATTTCATAACCTGACATTTTTCTCTCCCTGTGTCCCTATACGAGCCGACTTACAGCACAATGCCCGGTGATAATTTTGAAGGTAAAGTAACGCTGTCACTTTCCAGTGACGCCATTGGCCATGCGCTATAGTCTGCTGCATAGAAGGCACTGGCACGGTGATTACCTGATGCCCCAACCCCACCAAATGGTGCCGCACTTGATGCACCTGTTAATGGTTTATTCCAGTTCACAATGCCTGCTCGCGCTTCAATCAACACACGATCAAATAAATCACGGTCAGGAGACACCAGACCCACCGCCAAACCAAAGCGGGTGTTATTGGCAATGTTTAAAGCTTCATCGAAGCTGTTATAGCGATAAATCGTGGTCAATGGACCAAAGTATTCATCATCAGGAATATCGGTCACCTGAGTGATATCTAAAATACCCGCAGTAAGCAATGAACTATCCGCTTGTGGACGCGTCATTTCCAACAATCGTTTTGCACCTAAAGCGATGAGCTTGCTTTGTGCTGCCAACATCTGTTCCGCGGCATGTGCCGAGATGACACCACCCATAAACGGTTGCGGTTCAGCATTCCAGCTTCCTACGACTAAGTTCTTCGCGACTTCAACAAAACGTTGAATGAAAGCATCACCATTGGCACCGTGTTTAACAATAATACGGCGTGCACAAGTACAACGTTGTCCCGCAGAAACAAAGGCCGACTGGACAGCTAAATTCACCACTGCATCAATATCGTTTGCTTCATCAATGATCAGGGCATTATTGCCACCCATTTCCAAAGCAAGGATTTTTTCAGGCGCGCCTGCCATTTGTTTATGCAAGTGATAACCCGTATTGGCACTGCCCGTGAACAGCAAACCGTCAATCTGCTCAGCCGCAGCGAGTGCTTCACCTGTGCTGCGTCCTCCTTGTACGATATTCAGCACACCCTTTGGTAGACCCGCCTGTTGCCATAATTTTGCAGTTTCTTCCGCTGTCCAAGGGGTAAGTTCACTTGGTTTAAATACCACGGTATTGCCTGCGATAAGTGCAGGAACAATATGACCATTCGGTAAATGACCAGGGAAGTTATAGGGGCCAAATACAGCGAGAACGCCATGTGGACGATGACGTAGTGAAGCCACCCCATCTGGCATTTCAGTTTCGCTGAACCCTGTACGTTGATGATAAGCACGAATTGAAATCGCCACTTTACCGATCATCGACTGTACTTCGGTTAAAGTTTCCCAAAGCGGTTTACTGGTTTCCTGACTAATCACTTCAGCCAATTGGGTTTTATTTTGTTCCAATAAACCCGCAAAACGCTCAATAATTGTAATACGCTCTTCTAAAGCTAAGCGTGCCCAAGCTGGAAATGCCTGACGTGCTGCCTGACATGCCTGTTCAACATCAGCTTGGCTTGCTTCATGCCCTGCCCAAATTTGTGCATTGCTCACTGGATTTGTTTTAGCGAATGCAGTCCCTTGTCCTTGAATCCAAGCACCATCAATTAATAATGCACCTTGTGACATTAGTTCTTCTCCATTTTTTCTAATGCTAAAACCCGTACTTCATCGTGTTCAGCAATATTCAGTGCCTGTGCTTGTGCTGCTGTTAAATGTAAAGTCTCGCTTTCATCGACTTTGTTATTGATCAGCAACACGGCGTAATCTTTATATTGGTCATTGGCAACCAAAAAATGCGTCTCGGTACTTTCAACCTTCTCAGTAAGTTTGACTTTGAGCAAACGGCTCTCCGTCACCGCCCGTAATTCGGCAGTATTGGCTTCCAGTGTTGGTCCCGCATCAAAAATATCGACATGACCCTGATATTTAAGACCTTCAGACATCAACACTTTTGCCGCTGGCAGCGTATGTGGATGCACTTCTGCAATCACTTCACGCGCCTCGGAAGACAGCAAGTCAACATAGACTGGAAATCTTGGCATCAACTCTGCGATAAAAGCTTTTTGCCCGACACCACTGAGATAATCCGCTGCGGCAAAATCCATATTGAAAAACAGATAACCGAGTGAATCCCAAAAGGGTGACCGTCCATTCTGGTCAGAGAAACCACGCATTTCTGCAATCAGTCGTTCTTCAAAAAAAGAACGGAAGGCAGCAATAAACAGGAAACGGACTTTGGATAAAAATTTGCCGTTCTGGTTTTTACGATATTCAGGATCGAGGAATAAGGTGCAGAGTTCACTGCAACCGGTATGATCATTACTTAAAAACAAAGTGTCTAAAGTCTTATACACATTTAAGGCTTTAGAGGCGTGCACCTGTTTTGCCACCCGAAAGTTGTAGAACGGTTCATTCAGTCCGACTGCAACTTCAATTGCACTCACACCCACAATCTTGTGCGTGCTAGTGTCTTCCAGTACAAACAGATAACTTGCCTCACACTTTTCGGTTAGACCCGCTAAAGTGCGTGTGGTGCGTGTAATACGTTCAGCCAGAATGTCTCTATTTTGTGGTAAGGAAGTCAGGCCAATGCCAGACTCCCCCGCTCGTTGCGCTAAACGATAAATATCATCTAAGTCCCGATGCGCTGCATGTCTAACAATCATCATGGTTAGATGCTCACAGCAGACTTAGAGGCGTGCTAATGCACGAACAAAACGATTTAGACCTTCATCAATATCCTGTTGAGGAATGATCAATGAAGGGGTAAAACGAACCACATCTGTACCCGCAACCAAAGCCAATAACCCTTCTTCACCCGCTAAAGTCACAATATTTTTGGCTTTACCTGCATATTCATCTTTAAGTACACAGCCGATTAATAAACCTTGACCGCGAATTTCTTTGAATAAGCCATATTCAGCGTTGATCTTGTTTAAAGCATCAATAAAATATTGATGACGCTGTTTTACGCCATCTAACACTTCAGGTGTATTAATAAATTCAAATACCGCGCCAGCAACCGCACAAGCCAATGGGTTACCACCATAGGTTGTACCGTGATCACCCACTGCATACATGTTGGCATAATGATCTGTGGTGATCATTGCACCAATCGGGAAGCCACCGCCCAATGCTTTTGCAGTGGTGAGAATGTCAGGCGTTACGCCCGTATTCATATAGGCATACAATGAACCTGTACGGCCGACACCAGTTTGTACTTCATCAAAAATCAGTACCGCACCTTTTTCATCACAGAGTGCGCGTAAGCCTTTCAGGAATTCAATATCTGCTGGCAGAACACCACCTTCACCTTGGATTGGTTCTACAATTACCGCACAAGTATTTTCAGTGATCGCGGCTTTTGCTGCTTCAAGGTCATTAAATGCAGTATGTTCAATGCCACCTGGTAATGGTGCAAAGTCTTGAGAATACTTAGGCTGACCACCCGCCGTTACGGTAAATAAAGTACGACCGTGGAAGGCATTTTTAAAAGCAACAATCTGGTTCTTGTTTGCATTGCCGCTGAGCAACCCAACTTTACGTGCCAGTTTCAACGCCGCTTCATTGGCTTCTGCACCTGAGTTACAGAAAAAGACTTTGTCGGCAAAAGTGCTGTCGACCAGTTGTTTTGCAAGGCGTAATACTGGCTCGTTGGTATAACCATTACCAATATGCCACAGCTTTTGAGCTTGTTCAGTTAAGGCTTTTACTGCCACAGGATGTGCATGACCTAAAGCGTTTACCGCGATCCCACCAGCGAAATCAATATATTCTTTATCGTTTTGATCCCACAGACGAGAACCTTCACCACGTACTAAAATGAAATTTGCCGGGGCAAAAACTGGAACCATCCAATCATTAAAATTGCTACGTGTAATTGCGACTTCGCTCATTTTATTTACTCACTTCCTGTTTTTAATCTTCAGGCCTGTTGAATGCACAACAAGCCCTTTACTCTAATTTTTAAGGGATGGATTAGCCTGGGAAAATCCCGCGTTCTTTACGCGCTTTCAGGATACGTTCACACGCCAAAATATAAGCAGCAGTACGCAAACTACATTCTTTCTGTGCTGCGGTATTCCAGACATCACCAATCGCTTGAATCATTAATTTATCCAGACGTTCATTGATCTCGTCTTCGCTCCAGAAGTAACTCGCCATATCTTGAACCCATTCAAAATAACTGACGGTTACACCACCCGCATTACAGATCACATCTGGAACAACGGTAATATCACGACTAACAAAGACATCATCCGCTTCTGGATAAGTTGGACCATTTGCACCTTCAAGCACGATTTTGGCTTTTAATTTTTGCGCACGTTCAACCGTGATCTGACCTTCCAGTGCTGCTGGAATCAGAATATCCATATCAACCGTCCAGAACTCTTCATCTGAAATCACAGTTGAATCGGCAAAGCCCTTCACGCCGCCAGTTTCAACGACATGTTTTTGCAGTGCTTTAACATCCAAGCCTTCTGCATTGAAAATCGTGCCCGTGTGATCTTGTACCGTAACAATTTTAGCGCCTGCATGGCTGAACAGATAGGCAGCTTCATTACCCACGTTACCAAAGCCCTGTACAGCCACTTTACTGCCTTCAACTGGTAACTTGATACGTTCTGCAACCTGCATACCGGTTACGAATACACCGCGACCTGTGGCACGAACACGGCCCAATGAACCACCTAAATGAACTGGTTTACCCGTTACCACACCTGTGACCGTATGGCCTTTGATGCTTGAGTAGGTGTCCATCATCCAACCCATAATATTGGCATTGGTGCCGACATCTGGCGCAGGAATGTCAATTTGAGGGCCGATAATTGGGCTGATTTCACTGGTAAAACGGCGGGTTAAACGCTCTAATTCACGCGGTGAAAGTTCTTTTGGATTTACACGGATACCGCCCTTAGCGCCACCGAACGGCAGATTCAATACAGCCGTCTTAATGGTCATCCATGCAGACAATGCCATGACTTCATTTAATTCAACATCTTGGTGATAACGAATACCGCCTTTACCTGGGCCACGTGATAAGTTGTGTTGTACACGATAGCCTTCAAAATGACGGATTGAACCATCGTCCATCACGATTGGAACATCAACAATCAAGGTACGTTTTGGGGTTTTCAATGTGTTGACAAAGTTGCTGAGGTCGGCATCCAGATAAGGTGCTACCCGATCAACTTGAGTAAGAAAAGTTTGCCAAGCACTACCGTTTTGAGCCGCATATGATAAAGACATCATCTATTCCTTAATTAATCAATTGTCCCTGTTATTCACAGATTCCCTTTTTTTCAGGGCGTCCTACCCCATCCTCCCTAATACGCACTGTGTTTCTTTTCACTGAATCAAAAATGCTTGGGGTTTTGTATAAGATTATTATTAAGAATCAAATTGATTCACAAAATTCGTTATAATGATTAAAATGAATTATTTTTTATCAATTTGCTAATAGTAAATATCAAAATGAACAATATCGATCATATTATATTAGGATTACTCAAAGACAATGCACGGATGTCCATTACCGATCTGGCGGCCAAAACGCGTGTTTCTCGCGCAACGGTACAGAAGCGAATTGAATATATGGAATCGACTGGTGTTATTACAGGTTATACAGTGCGCTTCCGCCCCAGTGCAGAGAAAAATATCATTCGGGCATGGATGAATATTATGGTTGAGGGCACCAAAGCCCAAGCCGTCATCCGCGAATTGCGTCTCGAATCTGCGGTAGAGCGTCTGCATACCACCAATGGAAAATGGGATATTCTGGTCGAGCTACAATCAGACAGTCTGGAAAATTTTGATAAGGCTTTGGAGCGAATCCGAAATATTTCAGGCATTTACAATAGTGAAACCAGTATTCTATTGTCGACCTATAAAACCTGATCAGGTCCAAAGTCAAAGATTGCAGACATAAATAAGGGCGCATGATCTGAATGATCATGCGCCCTTTAAAACATCACTTATCGCTTAAGCAGTGACACGACGGTAACTACGATATTCTGGTGTCCAGAAATTATCATCAATCACTGTTTTCAACACATCATTACTCATCGGAACAGCCAAGCCATCGGCCATTGCCGCTTTTGCCACTTTAAAAGCAATAAACTTGGACACTTGCTGAATATCATTAATATTCGGCAATAAATCCGCTGCTGGATTTTTCAAGCGTGGCGAACAATCTGCCAATGCGGTACTTGCAGCCATTAGCATAGAATCACTGATATGCGTTGCGCCACATGCGATGACACCAAGGCCAATTCCCGGGAAGATATATGAGTTATTACACTGCGCAATGCTATAAGCCTTGCCCTGATAATAAACTGGCGCAAATGGGCTACCTGTGGCAACAATCGCCGCGCCATCTGTCCATTCGATAATATCTTTAGGTTGTGCTTCCACTTGTGAAGTCGGGTTCGACAGTGGCAGAACAATCGGATGTTTATAATATTTCGCTAAAGTTTTGATCACTTCTTCGCTGAATAAGCCAGCCTGACCAGAAACACCAATCAGGATACTTGGTTTGGCATTTTTCACCACATCCAGTAAACCGACATATTCACCCGTATATTCCCAGTCACTGATGGCACTG
This sequence comes from Acinetobacter vivianii, assembly GCF_014635885.1. GTDB lineage: Bacteria > Pseudomonadota > Gammaproteobacteria > Pseudomonadales > Moraxellaceae > Acinetobacter > Acinetobacter vivianii. The sequence goes on along the minus strand of NZ_BMDR01000005.1, from coordinate 45,657 downwards.
GTTGGTGTCGCCAGCTTCTGCTGGAAATCGAGTAAATTCGGCTGTTGATCAGTCATAAGACCAAAACGATCCACCATAAAGATACGTGAACGTGCTTCATGATCACTTAGCCCTTCATCCATCATTTGACGAACGATCTGCTCTGCGATACCGCAACCTGCTGAACCCGCACCAACAAAAGTAATGGTTTGATCTTTAAGCTGCTTGCCTTGTGAACGAGATGCAGCAATCAGGGTTGCCGCTGTTACAGCCGCCGTGCCTTGAATATCATCATTAAAACAGCAAATCTTGTCTCGATACTGGGTTAATAATGGCATGGCATTCATTTGCGCAAAGTCTTCAAACTGGATCAGTACATCAGGCCAACGCTGACGCACCGCAGTAATAATTTGCTCAACGAATTCATAATATTGCTCACCACGAATACGCGGTTGTTTCCAACCCATATAGATTGGATCATTCAGCAATTCTTCGTTATTGGTTCCGACATCAATGGTAATCGGTAAAGTATAGGCAGGACTAATACCACCACAGGCGGTATACAGAGATAATTTGCCGATCGGGATACCCATCCCTCCAATCCCCTGATCACCTAGACCTAAGATACGTTCGCCGTCTGTAATCACGATGACTTTGACATTTTTCTTATTCACGTTGTGAATAATTTGGTCAATGTACTTACGTTCTGGATAAGAAATGAAGATACCACGGTGACGACGGTAAATGTCAGAGAAACGCTGGCAGGCTTCGCCTACCGTCGGGGTATAGATAATCGGTAGCATTTCATCCAAATGCTGACTCAATAGGCTATAGAACAGGGTTTCATTGGTATCTTGGATATTTCTTAAATAAATATGCTTATTCAGGTCACTGTCAAATGAAAGGTACTGTTGATAAGAGCGTTGTGTTTGCTCTTCGATGTTTTCAATATTGTATGGAACGAGACCATGTAAATTAAAATTTTCTCTTTCTTCTTCAGAGAAAGCAGAGCCTTTATTTAACAGCGGAAGTTCTAAAAGAGCATTCCCAGCATAGGGAATATATAAAGGTTTTTTGATTTTACTAGGGGTCGCAGGCATACCTTACTCTTGAGATTATCCGTCAAATATATAAAATTTCGTTGCTTAAATTCTTATGCAAAAAAGAATTCTGGCGAAGTGAATAATTTACACTAATCCGCCCTCGAAACCGAATAATCTGACGGTATGTAAAGTGATTCAACATTTAGGAAATAAATAGTACTCGCTAATAATGCACATTTGTAGTCCATCTGTGGCGATATTTTGTAGGTTTTTTATACGGACAGATAATTTATAAACAAATATTTTATGCAGACCTCATTTCAATCAGGATCTGAGGCCTGCTGGTTCAACAAAAATTTTAGTTATTTTCTTGTTCAAATTCCTGAATCGCTTCTTTTGCGATACGGAAACTATCTACCGCAGCAGGCACGCCACAATAGATTGCAACCTGTAGTAGCACTTCACGGATCTTTTCTTTCGGCACGCCATTTCGTAGCGCACCTTTGACATGAAGTTTAAGTTCATGCGGACGGTTGAGCGCAGAGATCATGGCAAGATTGATCATGCTACGTTCTGGCTTGCTGAGCTCCTCACGTCCCCAAACAGCACCCCAACAATACTCGGTTACCAATTCCTGTAAAGGTAGATTAAAGTCATCTGCATTGTTGATTGAATTATTGACGTAACTTTCTCCAAGCACCTGTTTACGGATTGCTAAACCTTTTTCAAACTTTTCATTGCTCATGGATTCAATCCTCCAAATAAGGTGTATTTGATTTCAAGATAATCTTCGATGCCGTATTTTGAGCCTTCTCGGCCTAAACCTGAATGTTTAATTCCCCCAAAAGGAGCAACTTCATTGGAAATCAGGCCTTTATTAATTCCCACCATACCATATTCAAGTTGCTCGCTCATGCGCCATGCTCGTCCTAAATCCTTGGTATAACAATAAGCAGCTAGACCAAACTCCGTCGCATTCGCCATATCTATCGCCTGCTGTTCCGTTTCAAATTTAAAAACTGCAGCTAAAGGCCCAAAGGTTTCCTGAGTTGCAACATCCATCTCCGTTGTCGCATCGGCAATAATCGTCGGTTCATAAAAAAGCTCTCCCGCCTCATGACGTTTGCCTCCCGTAATTAAACGTCCTGCTTTGGCTAAAGCATCTGCAACATGTGCTTCAACTTTTTTCACGGCATTGGTATTAATTAAAGGGCCAATTTCATTTCCAGCTTCAAGTCCATTACCAATTGCAAAAGCATTCACTTTGGCATTTAATGCGGTAATGAAGCGTTCATAAATGCCATCCTGAACCAGAAAACGATTCACACAAACACAGGTTTGCCCAGCATTGCGATATTTAGCAATCAATGCCCCTTCAATAGCAGCATCCAGATCAGCATCATCAAACACAATAAACGGTGCATTGCCACCCAACTCGAGAGAGACTTTCTTCAAGGTCTGAGCTGAACGCTGGTAAAGTAATTTCCCCACAGGCGTGGAGCCAGTGAACGTGAATTTGCGTACATCATCACTTTCAAAAATCGCATCACCAATGGTCACGGCATCACCCGTGATGACACTAAAAATTTCTGCTGGAATACCAGCCTGAATAGCAAGATCAACCAAAGCCAAAGCCGTAAAAGGTGTTTCTGGAGCAGGTTTTACAACACAAGGACATCCTGCTGCCAAAGCCGGTGCAACTTTACGGGTAATCATAGCTGCTGGAAAATTCCACGGGGTAATCGCGGCAATGACACCTATCGGCTGTTTGCTTACAATAATACGTGCATCAGGATATGGGCTTGGAATGGTATCCCCATAGACCCGCTTTGCTTCCTCTGCAAACCATTCTACAAAGCTGGCAGCGTATAGGATTTCTCCTCTTGCCTCGGCTAAAGGTTTGCCCTGTTCACTGGTTAAAATAAATGCCAGCTCATCGGCATGTGCGACCATGAGATCAAACCATTTCTTTAAAATAATAGAACGATCTTTAGCTGTCTTATTTTTCCAGGTTGCCCAATGCTTCACAGCAGCCTGAATTGCACGATCCGCTTCAGCTTTCCCCATATTCGGCACAGTACCAATCATTTCTTGTGTCGCAGGATTATAAATCTCTGAAGTTTGCTGATTGTCAGCATCACACCATTGTCCAGCAATAAGCGCTTGTTGGTGGAATAATTGCATTTGTTGAAGTTGCATACACGTTATCCTGTATCGGCGTTGGAATAGCTCAACAGATGGTGAAAAATCTGGAAACTATTCCATCTTGTATTATGGCATACCAAATAAATCTTGAAAAAAATTTTCGGTCGCCCAAATCTGATGACTCATCCTAAAAATAATAGAACAATGTCAGGTTTAATAATTTGTTCCACTTCCCATCATCCCCCCGCGCCAGTGAGTCTTGAGTGCCACCAATAAAGGGATCATTTTTACTCATGATATATTCAGCAACCAAAGAAAGCTGTTTATGGTCGATTGCGACACCCAAAATATTACGGGTCGAATCTTGTGCACCAGCCTGATCTTTGTTGTAACGGCTATGCATGAAATAAGGCGTAATATTGCCAATCTGTTTGACATCTTTAAAGGCATAGCCAATATCAGCCGTATAATACGTTGCTTTGTTGGCAACATAATATTCACTGTCGTATGAACCCATTAATGAAGCTGCAGAGTCCATTGAGTCTTTATTCGTGACATCATTTTTTCCGCCCGTTAATGTGAGTCCCAGATTGCCATAATTAAATTTGCTAAATAATGCCCAGGCGTTACGTCTTCCTGTTTTAGACATAGTTTTATTTTCAATTTCCGAAGTCCAGTAAGAGCCGCCAACTTGGGTGCTTAAGCCAGTTAGCCCTAAAGAGATATCTTGCGTTATACGCCCCACCCACATATTTTTTTCCTGTAGATCGCTTTTACTACTGTCATTTGAGCTCACATAATTGGCCGTATAGCGTCCAGAGTCTCGTGTACTTCCTTCGTAATGACCTGCATCTGTAGCAAAATAACCCACATCAAATTGAGTCGCGCTCGGTAATTCAAAGTGATAATTTAAACCAAGGTTATGCACATCTTCTAAACCTGCTGTGGTATTGATACTGCCATATAAGCTATTTCCCCAGAACCGTGCAGGCCCAAAAGGAATCGGTTGCATACCCACCACAACTTGATCAGTCTGATTCAGATGATAGCCAACATAAGCATCAATCAAACTCGAAAAGTCACATAAGGTATCGTACTGATAGCAACGATATTCAGCATGTCCAAATAACTGCCCACGTTCATAGTCCAGTTTTAACTGTGCTGCCTCAAAACGTATTTTATGTTCAGATGCCACTTCACCAAAATCCTTATCTTGATAATTGGCACGGACATAGCCCGATATTGTCAACTTGCCCGCATCGGCTGTCGCATCTCCAAAACTGATCCCAGCATAACTTGACGAGATCATGCCCAGCAAAACCGTGGTTAGGGCGAACTGAAAATCAATTTTTTTCATCTTCCAGATTCCTTTCTTATCCAGTTCCGCTTATGCGTTTGCATTAAAGGCAGGACGATTACACTTAATCTTTCCGAGATTAAAGGCGTAATACACCACGAAGCTCACCACCAAACCAATCACCCATGAAATATCGACATCAGGAACAATATTGGCAAATGGCCCAGTAAAGAAAGCATTGGTGAGGAAAGGGATCTGAATCACGATACCTAAGAAATAGGCGATTAAGGCTTTGGCATTGAATTTACCGTAGATGCCACCGTCCTGAGCGAAAATAGAAGGAATATCATAAGATTTCTTATTGACGACATAGAAATCCAGCAAGTTAATCGATACCCAAGGAACCAGAATAAATAACAAGGCGAAAATGACATTGAGGAAGAAGCTGATAAAGTTGCTCGAAGCCCAAAGTGCGGTAAAAGTCGCCAAAATTAAAACAATAATGGACAAACTGATACGAACATTTTTACTCGGCATCCACTGCCCCGCAAAAGTCTGAATCGAAGTAATACAAGACAGCACTGCACCATATAAATTCATGGCATTGTGTCCGATAATATTACACAGGAATAAAATCATCAGCACATAGCCAAACAGTCCTGTTCCAGATTTAACGGCTTCCATGGCATCAGTGGTTGAGCCAATACTCACTGCAACCGTTCCAAAGCTCATCGCAAAGATGGTGCCAAGCGCCGCACCTAAATAGGTATAGATAAAGGGTTTATAAATCCCGATACTTTTAGGCAAATATCTTGAATAATCTGAGGTATAAGGTGAGAAACTGATTTGCCAGACCGCACATAAGCCAAACATGGCGAACCAGCCTTTCAGGTTAAACGATCCTTTTGCCAAGACCTCTGCATTAATATGCGGAATCATGATCATCAGGCCGATTAACAATGAACCGCCCATAAACCAAGTACCAATCTTGTTGAACTTATGAATCAGGTGATAGCCAACAATACCGATCGTGGTTGCAGCAATCGCACCAATTACCGTCGCAGTTGGAACAGGGATCGCTGGCACAACAGTATGCAGTGTCTTGCCAGAAAGAATAATATTGGAAATAAAAAAACCGAGATAAATTAACGTGGTAAATAATACAACCAGTAACGCACCATAACGTCCAAACTGTGCACGGCTCTGGATCATTTGTGGAATACCCACCTGTGGTCCCTGCGCTGAGGTCAGTGCCAGAATAGCTGCACCAAAAAAATGACCACAACAAATCGCGACCAATGCACTGATCAGGCTTAACTTAAAGGTTAACATGGACATTGCACCGGTAATCACAGCCAAAGGTGCAATATTGGTACAAAACCACAAGGTGAATAGATCCCGAACTTTTCCATGACGTTCTGAAGGATCCACATAATCAATTGAATGACTTTCTATCGCGAAAGCATTTTTCTCATTTTGGCTCATATCCTTAATCTCTCTTTGAGGAACTCATTTCCTCAATATCAATTCGTGAGAGTAAACGTAGGTTTAACAACCTGCCTTGCCAGTGCCATATCCTGATGACCTGACATTTATTTCTGTTTTTTTCAGCTCATTGTTGAGCGATATGCATGAAAGCTCAGGAAAAAAGATAAAAGAGCTTCGGTCGACGCATGAGGCATGCTCAACAAAAACTAGCTTTTCTTACTCAGCTTGGGATTTATGGAATTTCAGCGTTCTGCATTTTCATGTTTTCATCCTTGAAATTAAAAATCCTGAACTCGACCTTTTGCAGCGTTATCGCATCACAAAAGGATCATCAATCGGTTGATCCGAGGTACGCAACCAGACCGTTTTTGTAGTGGTGTAATCCAGCACGGCATCAGAGCCACCTTCACGACCATGGCCTGATAAACCATGACCACCAAAAGGTGCCAGTGGAGAAACGGCGCGATAAGTATTCAACCAGACAATGCCTGAACGAATGGCTTTGGTCATACGATGCGCGCGGCTTAAATTGTTGGTAAATACACCCGCAGCAAGTCCGTAAGGTGTATTGTTGGCTTTTTGAACCGCTTCTGCTTCGCTACTAAAACTCACCACAGACAGGACTGGCCCAAATAACTCAGTCATGACGCAATCTGCCTGCGGGACATCACTACAATCCAGAATTGTTGGGGGATAGTAATACCCTGCTCTTGGCAATGATTTTCCGCCTGTTAATAATTTCGCGCCTTGCTGAATTGAGCTAGCCACGACCTGCTCAATTTTTTCACGTTGACGTAATGTGCATAAGGGCCCGTATTCCGTTGCCATGTCTTCGGGTAAACCAATATTGATGGTTTGTACCCGCTCAACCAGACGCTGCACAAACTCATCTTTAATACTTGCCTCAACCAGTAACCGTGAACCTGCAACACAACTCTGCCCTGTTGCCGCAAAAATTGCAGCGACTTGAGCATTGACCGCGCTTTGCAGATCCGCATCAGCAAATACAATAAACGGAGATTTGCCACCTAGCTCAAGCGATACTTTTGCCAGATTTTCAGCAGAATTACGGACAATATGCCGTGCTGTTTCAGGGCCTCCGGTAAATGCTACATGCGCAACATCTGGATGACTACTTAACACTGCACCGCATTCAGGGCCAAAACCGGTAATGACATTCACGACACCTGCTGGAAAACCGGCTTCATGCACCAAACGCGCAAAAGCAAGCAAAGGTGCTGGACCCTCTTCTGATGCTTTCAGTACAACAGTACATCCAGCGGCCAAAGCGGGCCCCAGTTTGACTGCCGAGAGAAACAACTGACTATTCCACGGTACAATCGCTGCAATCACACCCACAGGTTCGCGGATTGTCCAGGCCTGCATATCCTGCTTATCAATCGGTAAATAACTGCCTTCAAGCTTGTCGGCAATTCCTGCGTAATAGCGATAATACTCGGCGACATAGGCAATCTGACTTGAAGTTTCGCGAATGATTTTTCCTGTATCGCTGGTTTCATATTGAGCCAGTTGTGGCGCCGCTTGTTCAATCAGCTCTGCCAGTTTATAAAGCAGTTTACCTCGTTGAGAAGCCGTTAAACCTGCCCAAGCACTCTCCTGTAAAGCATGGGTGGCGGCTGCCACAGCACGGTTCACTTCATCACGGCGTGCTTCCGGCATTTTCGCCCAGACTTGCCCTGTTGCTGGATTAATACTATCAAACTGGGCAGCACCGTCTTCAAATTGACCATTAATATATAACTGGAATTGAGAAGTCATGCTCTTCTCTCCTATGCAAATGCAGGCATCACGTCATTGATCATACGGAGTAACGAGGCTTTTTTACGTTCAAAGCTCATTCCAGTATCAATCCAGAATGAATACTCGTTATATCCCATCGCCTCATAGGCTTTTAAACGGTCGATCACTTCCTGCGCTTCACCAATCACGTTATTTTGACGCATGGCTTCGGGTGTATAGAAAGGATGTTGGGCCATTTCTTCTTTACTGATGGGTGCGATGAGACCTTGATTAATTTCACGCTCATTTTTAAACCATGCACCAAAATAATTATAGAAGGCATTAATTTCTTCTGCTGCAACTTGTGCATCAGTCTCACTTTCTGCCACATAAGTATGGCGGAGTAACATAATTTCCGGACGTGGAATATCAGCAAACTTTTCACAAGCGGCATTGAAATGCCCCATCAGTTTCTCAACTTCATCATCCCCAAAATGCAGCGGTGTGACCTGTACATTACAACCATTCTGTACTGCAAATTCATGGCTATTTGGATCACGTGCCGCCACCCAGATTGGAGGAAATGGCTGTTGTAAAGGCTGCGGTGCGGAGGTGGTTTTTGGGAACTGCCAAAATTCTCCCTTATGTTCGTAGTCACCTTTCCAGAGATTTTTGATGGCAGGAATCATTTCACGCAGACGTTGCCCTGCACTCCATGCGTCCATCCCAGGGACCATCCGCTCATATTCAAATGAGTAAGCGCCTCGTGCAATCCCGATATCTAAACGACCATTGGTAATGATATCAGTCATGGCCGCTTCGCCTGCCAACTTGATCGGATGCCAGAAAGGAGCAACCACTGTGCCTGTACCCAAGCGCACATTTTTGGTCTTATTGGCCAGATCAGCCAAATTAATAAACGGATTCGGTGCAATGGTAAAATTCATGGCGTGATGCTCACCCGTCCAGATCGCATGCATACCTCCCTGATCCGCAATCTGGCACAGTTCAATCATCTCATCATAAAGCTGTTTCTGCGTTTGCTGATCAGAAACACGTTCCATGTGTACAAATAATGAAAAACGCATAGTTAAACTTCCTCTTTAACAATTTGACGAACCGTACCACTGGTTTGATTACCGTAATAAACACCATAAGTTTTAAGATAATTTTCTTTGCGATAACGCATCAACATGCTTTGCAAAGCGCCATCTACAAAAGTGAGCTGCTCAAGATCATTCAAATCGATGAATTGACCTTTATGTGCGGTTGCAACTGGGGTATTACACAAGAAAGCAATATATTGCTGTTGTGTTGTCACATCGTCATACACAGAATAAATAAAACTTGCTGATGCATCAGGTTGATAAGCTGCAAAGATTTTTTCTAAGGCTTTTTCCGCACCATCTTTGTCGACTACCAAATGTGGCAGAGTCCATTTATTGTCAGCAGTTTGTTCCAACAGAATCTGGTTCTCATGGCCTATCAAAGCCATCATCATCACTTTCATGCTTGAAATGACATCGGTCGATGATTTCGCTGGAGTAAAATAGGCACCACGATAATAACCAAGACCTGCAAAACCTGCCGAAGCAAAATTTTCAACTTTACCAATCAGAATGGCATGGTCACCTGCATCAACGATTTGATAGGTGGTACAGTCAAACCATGCGCTGACATGATCAATAACTGGGTTTTGGTATTCACTTTTTGTCCATGCAAGATTTGCAAAACGGTCATCACTTGGACGGGCAAAGGTATTCGACACATCCTTTTGTTCTTCTGCCAAGATATTGATGGCAAAGTGTTTTGTATTTGCAAAGTGTTGATAATTGCTTGATGTCTTGGCAATGCTGACGAGCAGCAAAGCTGGGTCCAAAGACACCGAAGCAAAAGAGTTTGCGGTAAAGCCTAATGGCATTCCATCATCTTTACAGGTCGTCACTACGGTAACACCCGTCATAAAAGAGCCAAAGGCATCACGTAGTTCACGTATCTTGTTTATTGTATCCATTTCACTCATTGCCATATTCCTTCATTGAGCAACTTAGACGCTGGTTTCCAACCACGCTTGCATTGCACTATTGACTTGATCTGGAGCCGTCAGGTTGACCATGTGACGCTCATTCTCAATCACGATCGCCTTACCCTTTTTTGCCTGACTGGCCATTTGTATTGCCATTTCCGCAGTAGAGTTGGGATCACCCGTACCTGTTAAAATCAAGGCTGGACATCCAATGTTAGGCCATTGATCCGCATAAACTGCATCACCTCGTGCAAAAGCAGCATAAGCAGTGGCATAACCCGACATATCCACTTCCTGTAACCAGGATTTCACTTTTGAGGCAGCCTGACGTTCAACATCACTCTGACCAAACCAGCGTTGTAATGGCGTCTCGATATCGATATGACCGGTTTTTAACTCTTCGGCACGTTGAATCACTGCATCTTTAGCTTCCGCTGAACGCTTATAAACCCCATTGAGCACAGCCATACGCTTGACTAAATCAGGACGGGTTGCACTGACGCCTGTGGTGATTAAAGATCCCATAGAGTGTCCAGCCAAATTCACAGCACCAACATCCAAAGCGATAATCAATTCGATGGTCCAGTCCACAAAATCCTGTAACTGGGCATTATCCGCTAATTTTGTACTTTGTCCGTGGCCTGGCATATCCACTGAAATCACCCGATAGTGTTTCGAGAAGAATTCGATTTGTGGATACCATGCTGCTGCTTGCATCCCAACACCATGAATCAGAACCAGCGGTTCTCCTTCGCCCTGCTCAAAATAATGAGCAATGCGGTTATTTGACAGCTGCAGGGTTTTTGAGATCATGACCTAACTCTTCCAAATCTTGATAACGATCTCCAATACGATGATGTGGTCGACCACCTGTCGCAGCACCAATCACCACCACCAACTCATCAGCAGCAGGTGCATCTGGAATTGCAAATTGTAAAGTCAAATAATGGGAACGACGTCCTTCATCATTCTTGTCCATCATTGGAATTAAGATCGGCGCATTGGCTGGGCCACGGGTATTATTAAATGCCAGATATGATTTTGCTCCCACTGCACTGCGATAAGTATTGCCAAAATGCAAGGTATGAATCAGTGCAGAGGCATGTTCAAGTTCACCCTCCAGCCCGACTACAGCACTTTTACCAAAGGCTTGTACTGCTTCACCAGAACCAACTTCGTCAAGAATCAGTTGGGTTAAATGTTCACTCAGGATAGGTGCAATACGGCGGATTTCAGGTGCAAGGTTTTCAACATAGCCCTGACCTGCCCAAGGATTTTTGATCACAGCTGCTGCTGCCACCATTTTTAAAGGTGTTGGTGCTTCTTTGCCACCATCAACATAGGTGGTTTCCACATGGAGCACAGTTTTACGGATTAGATTCATTGTTCTTCCTTGCGTGTGAATTTATCTTGTCATTCGTATTATGGTATACCATAATACATAATGAAAAAAAAGCAAGAGTTTGCTATGCTAATTTTTAGCAAAGAACATGTAACAAAATTCTGCATTATTAAAATCGGGAAAGATGAATTTCTATGAATCTTAAAATTGAAAATCCACCTGTGACTTTGCGTGAGCTCTGTCTGGATAAAGTGCGTAATGCCATTATTACAGGTTATTTTCCCTCTGGAAAAAGACTGGTTGAACGGACACTTTGTGAAGAACTAGGTGTAAGCCGTTCTGTGGTACGGGAAGTGATTCGTTATCTAGAAGCAGAAGGTCTGGTTGAAATCTTGCCCAATAAAGGTCCAATTGTTTCATTACTGGACTGGGAAATTGCCTCACAAATCTACGAGATTCGTCTTTTACTCGAGCAAAGTGCCGTTGCAGATTGCACCCAAAATCTTACTGATCAAACCACTCAGCAATTGCAGCACTTATTAGCTGAGCTTGAACAAGCATTTGCTGCGGATGATATCAATTTAATTATTGCCACCTCTGCAAAGCTTTATGAAACTATTTTTACCACAGCAAAACATTATATTGCCTGGGAAGTGGTACAACGCTTGAATGGTCGTATTAGCCGTCTGCGTGCCATGACCATGAAATCCACCAAACGTGAAATTTCAGGTTACCAACGTATCAAAAATATGTGTGAAGCCATCTACTTACATAAAGATGCTGACAAAGCCAAGCAAGCTGTTGCGGAACATATTGCAGAAGCAGCATCTGTGGCAAAAAATATTTTGAATAGTTAATCACGAAAACGGAAACATAAGGCCGATGAAGCCTTAACTTACATAAGGATATAAGAATGTCTGCTTACTGGATTGCTCACGTGACCATCCATGATCTGGAGCAATATAAACAATATATGGCCTTGGCACCGCATGCTTTTGAAAAATATGGAGCAAAGTTTCTTGCAAGAGGTGGTAACTCGACTTGTCTGGAAGGCACAGCATATCAGCGCCATGTCATTATTGAATTTTCTGACTTAGAAACAGCGCAGGCTTGTTACCATTCAGAAGAATATTTGAAAGCACGACTGGCTCGTAAAGATTGTGCTGATGTGATGATCAGTATTGTAGAAAGTCTGGATTAAGCTGGAGCGGCATAAAAGAGTATTCTTTAAACCTTCTTTTATGCCATTTCCAACACCAAAGTCACCTGATCCCAATTGGATATCAGTCTAACTTTATTCATATCATTCTAATTTTTAAGCCCGCTTTTTCTTAGATTTCTTGGTAAAGAAACTCAATGCATGTGAATAATGGGTCGGCGTAATACGCTGAATCAGATCAATGATTTTTGCATCATTTCCAATCAGAACACGTGCTTTATCTGCTTTCACAGCTTCAAGAATAATTTTGGCAGCTTGTTCAGGTGGCGTTTTCAACACTTTGTTAAAGGCCTGACTGGCTTTAGCTGGATTCATTCCCAAAGCCCGAATGCTGTCACTCATACGTGCACTATTAGCAATGTTGGTTCGAATCCCACCAGGATGTACACAGGTTGAGCTCACCCCATTCTGTTGCAGCTTTAATTCTTGGCGCAATGATTCAGTAAAACCACGAACTGCAAATTTAGTTGCATTATAGGCACTTTGGGTCGGTTGAGCCGTTAAGCCAAACAGACTGGAAATATTCACAATATGCCCTTCGCCACTTTGTTTTAAATAAGGCAGAAACTCTTTGGTGCCATAGACCACGCCCCAAAAGTTAATCTTTAAGATCCAGTCCAATTCCTCATAATCCATCCCTTCGACGGTACTTGCCAGCGCCACACCCGCATTATTAAAAATCAGGTTAATCTTGCCATGTGCTTTAAAACTCTGTTCTGCCCATTCACGCACTGCTTCCTGATCAGAAACATCCAGCTGTGTCAGGGTAACATTGACAGGATATTGCTGTAATAAGGCCTTCGTCTCCGCCAGTCCCTGTTCATTGACATCGCTCAAAGCTAAATGTGCACCTTGCTGAGCCAGTAAAAGTGCAAGCTGTCGACCAATCCCTGAACCTGCACCAGTAATTGCCGCGACTTTCTGATTAAAATTTTTCATGGGTAGACTCTAGATGAAGTTGATAAAAATGGGCTGCATTTTGTCTAAAAACGGCGTGCATTGCCTGCTCACCATAAGGGCGCAGCATCTGGATATAAGCCTGCACAAGGTCATTTAATGTCGCATTGGCTTTATCCATCGGAAAATTAGACGCATACATAATGCGGTTGACGCCAAAGACCTGAACAGCATGTTCAAGCAATGGGCTGAGTAGATTCACGATTTCAGCAGGTGTTGCTGTTCGTTTTTGTTGATAAAAGCGATGTCCTAATACTGGCATCATCAAGCCTGAAATTTTGGCATAGACATTTTTATGTTCGGCCAGAACTGCAATATCTTGTTGCCATTGTTTAAAAATAGACTCACGCTGCGATGCTGTAATCCCCGTTTTCTTACCAACAGCTCCAAACAGGCCAGCGGGTGTCGCCAGATGATCAACGACGATACGGGTTTGAGGAAATTGTTTCGCCAAGCTGGTGATTTCTGCTAACTGAGTGGAATACCCCCATGCATCAAAAGATAAATCCATTTTTGCAAGTTGTTCAAAACCTTTTAAGAATTTCTTGTCACGATAAAGATGAGGTCGATCACACCATCGATAAATGCCACTATCCTCATGCCAGGCCGCCATTTTACGAATGCCACGAAATAGTGGGCTCGCCTGCTGATGAGCTTTAAGAATGTCTTTGAATTTTCGGTCTCTTGGGTCAGCCGCAGCAACGATGGCACCCAGCTTTAAACCGTGACGATTAAAATCTAATTGCTTGATCCAGTTGGTTTCTTCCACCACACCCAAGCCTTTGTGATGATGCCAGTTTGCTTCGACATGCACCACGCTTTCTACAGGAAATAAGCTGCTATCCTTTTGATAATTCGCTGGTAAATAGGGATTCAATGCATATTGGGTTGTACCTAACGTCTCTAGTAAAGGCTTAGGTTTGACTAAACGAACAACACGATCCATAACAGCGGGATATTTCCCTAAAGCTTTTACCAATACAGCAGCAGAATGCGGTGTGTGATAAGGATCCCATTGATGAATATGTGGATCAATGATCAAAAAGCCTAATTCTTCCATGTGTTAACTCAATATAATTATTTTAAAATGGCGATAATTTATCTAACTTTAACCGTAATTCATCACTGTAGCCTACCGAACAAGTTAGTATGAATAAAATGATTTATTTCAATATGACATTATGAATACGATTCATTTATTTTTACTTTGATCTTTTTAAAATTAGAAATTCATCAACAATTTCAATAAATTGAAATACATTTATCTCAAATAAATTAATTCCCAAGGAACAAACAAAAAAACTCAAAATAATTTACGTATTATCAAACTCTTATTTTTTCAAGCTTCCTACTTTCCAGCAAGTTCTTGTAAATGATTCCTATTTAAATATACTGAGCACGCTTTTATCGCTGCATTGACCCAAATTGTCATCAGATTGATAGCCTCTTTTCTTCAGTCTCTACCCGATTTCTGGTATCGCTCAGGTATTCCTATGTCTGCATTCTCTCCGCGTAAAAATCTCATCACGATTGAAATTTTAAAATATAGCGGTTCATTGCTTTTGTCTTGTATTCCTGTGCTGACTTGGGCAGAAACTGCTGCACCAGAAATCACACAGCTAGACACCATCAAAGTACAAGCTGAATCCAGCTCAGGCTATATCGGAACGCAAACAGCATCGACCTTAAGAGGTAATCAAAAAAATCTGGAGAGCTCTCAAACGGTCAATGTCGTTTCCAAACAATATGTGAAAGATTATGTGCCCGCGAATCTGGATAATGCACTCACATAAGTCAGCGGCATTACCCAAGGCAACACCTTAGGCGGCACTCAAGATACGGTCATGAAACGCGGCTTTGGAGACAACCGTGATGGTTCAATTACCGTGAATGGCATGCCAATTGTGCAAGGTCGAACCATGAATGCGGCAGTTGAGCAGGTTGAGGTATTAAAAGGCCCAGCTTCTCTCCTTTATGGCATTATGGACCCAGGCGGTGTGGTCAATGTAGTGACTAAAAAACCTGAAATGACCCAGAAAACCGAAATTGCCTTCTATGGTTCAAGCTTTGCGGCGGGTAAAAATGGTTTAGGAGCAAGTCTGGATACAACAGGCGCAATTAATGATAGTAACTTTGCCTATCGTTTTATTGTCGATCATTCAGACGCAGATTATTGGCGTAATTTTGGTAATCTCAAACAGACTTTAATCGCTCCGTCTGTGGCATGGGACAATGGTCAGACCAAAGTCAATCTCAGCTATCAATATCGTCATTTTGATGTCCCTTTTGATCGCTCAACCATTTTTGATCCCAACACAAAAAAAGCTTTACCGATCTCAAAATACCAACGTCTGGATGAAGCTTTTAATCAAATGAAAGGTGAAGATCATCTGGCACAATTGCTGGTTGATCATCAAATTAATGACACTTGGTCAGCTCATTTCGGCTATACCTATAACTACGAAACCTATGATGCCAACCAGTTACGCGTCACCTCGTTAGATACAAAGAATCATACTGTGAAGCGTCGTACCGATGCGACCTTAAATGCAGAAAGTGTAGACAGTAATGCTCAAGCCTATCTCAATGGTTCGATCAATCTGCTCGGTTTAAAGCATGACATTCAGATCGGTTCGGATATCGAATACCGTAAATATTTCCGTCCCGATATGGTTCGTGGAGATACTTCCACCCTAGACTATTTAAATCCAGATTTTGGCACTGTCGAAGCTTCCCGCAATATCATCGCGTCGGATAGTGACCAAACCGATAAATTGCATACCTATGGTTTTTATCTGCAAGATGCGATCCATTTAAATGAACAATGGATTGCGGTGCTTGGTGGGCGTTACTTACATTATCAACAGACTGCTGGGCGCGGCAGACCATTTAAAGAAAATACCAATACCAATGATGATGCTTGGCTTCCACATGCAGGTTTAGTCTATCAATGGAATGACCAATTTTCATTGTATGGGAGCTATACCGAATCACTCAAACCGAACTCCTCGATTGCTCCTTTAGGTGGCAATGCTGTTATTGACTCGGATGTCCGACCTGAACAGGCAAAATCTTATGAACTCGGTGCAAAATATGAGTTTAATGATCGTATTAAGGCCAACTTTGCACTCTACGATATTAAAAAGCGTAATGTGCTTGCCAAAATAACCAATTCATCAACCAAAGAAGTAGAACTACACACCACAGGTGCGGTTCGCTCGAAAGGGGCTGAACTCGACCTAACAGGTCGTCTAACTGATCAACTCGACGCCACCCTGACCTATGCCTATACCGATGCCAAAGTCACTGAAGATGAACTGGGTCTGCAAGGCAATCGTTTAAATAATGTGGCACGAGATACTGCTTCTCTTGCATTGGCCTATAACTATGGCGAACTTTATAATGGCAATTTACGTTTAGGTCTCAGTGGCAATTATGTCG
This sequence comes from Acinetobacter vivianii, assembly GCF_014635885.1. Classification (GTDB taxonomy): domain Bacteria; phylum Pseudomonadota; class Gammaproteobacteria; order Pseudomonadales; family Moraxellaceae; genus Acinetobacter; species Acinetobacter vivianii. The sequence goes on along the minus strand of NZ_BMDR01000005.1, from coordinate 28,980 downwards.
GTAAGCGCGCAGGTGATTCAGAAAACACCTTTGACCTACCTGAATATATGCTTGCCAATGCCTTTATCAGTTATGACACCACCATTGCCAAACAGGCAGTTAACTTTCAGTTTAATTTAAATAATATCTTCGATAAAACCTACTATACCGCCAGCGTTAATAATCTGGCGGTATCACAAGGTGACTCTCGCCAAGCGGTGTTGCGAGCAACCTTTAAATTCTAGGATGGAGGATCAGAGCAGTGCTTCAATCACTGCTCTGTTGAGATCAATATGAAAAAGCTTTTTTCTATCACGCTGATCACAGCACTGTTTACATTAACATCTTCTGTTTATGCGCAAACAAAAATTGCGCTCATTTCACAGCTCAATGGCGCTTCTGCATTTGCCGATGCATCTATTCAAAAGTACTTACAAGCTCAAGGTTATCAAGTTGAGCTCCTTGATCAATCTGTTTCGCCAAGCAGCTTAAACCATCCTGATCTAGTCATTCTTTCTTCAACGGTTGCGTCAAAAAATTTAAAATCAGGCTGGCGTCAACTCCCGATTCCGCTGATGACTTGGGAAAATGATTATCTCGATGATCTGGCGATGACAGGTAAACGGATCGATACTGATTTTGGTGAGGTTGAGAAAGAACGTTACTTGTGGCTGGTCAATGCACCGCATCCCCTATCGGCGCATCTTCCTGCGGGAACGCGCAACGTCTATAAAGCACAGTCACCGATGAGTTGGGGCAAGCCAGGATTAGGCGCCACCATTATTGCGACGATTTATGGTCAACCAGAAAAAGTGGCCATCTGGGGTTATGAAAAAGGTGCAACCATGGATTATGAATCTTTGGCCCCAGCAAAAAGGCTGATGTTCTTTCTTAATAATGAGACCTTTCCCAATCTTTCAGAAGATGGTCTCAAACTGTTTGATGCCTCAGTACAATGGTTATTGAAGAAATAGACTTGCACTTAAGGATGCATCAAATTTAAGCCCATGGCCCAGCAAAGGCTTAGGATTTTTGAACATAGATCCTAAGCATATGGGCAACTCTGTTATAAAAGATATTCCCAGATCACGTAGCCAATGCCAAAGCCTAAAAAGGCATATAGCGTAATAATGAAGAACACAAAACTGGCATTATTCTTTTTTTTCAAAAAACTCATATCGGCACCTTTCGCTTTGCTCAATTCATGTTGTTATAGTGCAGGAAGGTACAGAACAAGAAAAGACACAGAATTTTGCAAAAAAAATATAACAGATTGATATAAAACTTGAGAATTGTTATGAAAAACAGCCCTGAATTATGTATAGGAGACATGAAAAACGTCTTTCTCATACATTCAGGACTGCTTCAAGCGCGGTTATTAAGCGACTCAGTAATCAGGTTCGAAGATGAGGATTTTCAAGCGGCAGATCATCGACTAAATGCTCATCAAAAATATCCGTCAGCATACTGTCATAGCGTTTAGCATTGTATTGTAAAAGCGATTCTGCCTCAGCAGTGCTGATAAAACCTGTTTCAATCGCATTGGCAATGTGTTCTTCAAAGCTTAGCCCTGTAAACTGGTCTTTTGACTCCGCTTTTTTAAATTTATTCCACAACGGTTGCAACTGTAACAGGCTTTGGAAAGTGGACTCCATCCGTCCCATTACATCATTTGCATCCGTCGTATAATAAACATGTTGTTTGAGCTGATCTCGGAACGCATGCTCTTGCATCATCAATTGCGCCACTTCCTGTTTCAATTGATCCGATGGCGCTGCAATTGGCCGACCAAATGGGAAGCAAAGCAATTTCACCATACAGGCAGCAAGTTTCATTGGGAAATTATCATAGAAGCTAAAGAACGCTTCTTGCACCTGATATAAGGCTTTATTCAACGCTAATTCCGCATGCTTCTGTTCTGCCTCAGTTCTCTGACCCTGTTCATAGTATTTCAAGATCGCAGTAGCGATAAATAAATGCGCATGGATATCAGCCAAGCGCCCAGACAGCATTTCTTTGCGTTTTAAATCACCCGCCAAAATCCCAAGTGCCATATCCGACGTTAATGCAAAATCAGCACTGAAACGATTAATCTTGCTGTAATAGCCTTTGGAAAAATCATCAGCTTGTTTAGAACCATCATCTGAACCACCCGTAATCGAAAATGCTGCTGCTTTGGCTGCACGATTGAAGGTATAGGCTAAATGCTTAAACAATAATGGCGAAAATTCCTTAAAAGCAGCGGCTTTATCTTCCGATTGCAACAGCTGTAATTCTTCAAATAAATAAGGATGGCAGCGCATTGAACCTTGACCAAAAATCATCAAGGAACGGGTCAGAATATTTGCTCCTTCAACCGTAATTGCCACTGGAATCGATTGATAAGTCAATGCAAGGAAGTTACGTGGGCCTAGCTGAATCGCTCGACCACCGACGACATCCATACCGTGATTGACCACTTTGCGCATGGTTTCAGTCGCATAGTATTTTGCCATCGCGGTCATCACCGCAGGCGTTCCACCTTGGTTCAAACCACAAGTTACCAGATAACGGAATGACTCCAACATATAGGCATCACTGGCGATATCACTGGTCGCTTCTTGCACCCCTTCAAAATGTCCAACCGAGATTTTGAATTGTTGACGCACACTGGCAAATGCACCCACCAGTAGATAACTCATTTCCCCAGCTGCGGTTGCCAAAGCAGGTAACGAAATACCACGTCCCACACCGAGACATTCCATCAGCATACGCCAGCCTTTACCTGCATTTTGCTGCCCACCGATGATCCAGTCCAAAGGAATAAACACATTACTCCCCTCGACTGTACCATTCATAAATGGTGCACCTGGATTATGTCGCGGACCGATCTGAATACCGTCATGCTCAGCCGGAATCAAGGCACAGGTAATGCCATATTCCACTTTACTTTTATCACCCAATAAACCCTCTGGATCATAAAGTTTAAAGGCCAAACCAATCACGGTTGCAATCGGTGCCAGCGTAATCCAACGCTTAGAGAAATTCATTTTTAAACCGAGTACTTCTTGACCTTGGTACTGTCCATAACACACTATACCTGTATCAGGAATCGCACCTGCATCCGAACCTGCTTCAGGACTGGTCAAACCAAAACAAGGGACTTCTGTACCATTTGCAAGACCGGGCAAATAACGTTGTTTCTGTTCTTCTGTACCATAGTGCAGCAGCAACTCACCTGGCCCAAGCGAATTCGGGACCATACAGCTCACCGCAGCAGTCAGTGAACGGGAAGCAATCTTGCTCATAATTCGACTTTGCGCAAAGGGAGTAAATTGCTTACCGCCAAATGATTTTGGAATAATCAAACCGAGAAAACCATTGTCCTTAATAAATTGCCAAACCTCAGGCGGTAGATCTTTTTCTTGATGATGAATTTGCCATTCATCTAACATTGAACAGAGTTGTTGTACTTCATTATCTAAAAATGCCTGTTCTTCTGTTGATAAGACTGGATAAGGATATTGATCAAATTTTTCCCAATCAGGTGCCCCCATAAACAGCTCTTTTTCCCACCAACTGGTACCCGCCTCTAGCGCTTCTCTTTCCGTGATACTCATACTCGGCATTGCTTTTGAGAGAATATTAAACGCAGGCCGACTCACCAAAGCATCACGTAGAGGTGCAATCAAAACAACCACACTGGCGAGAATAATCGGTACACCGAGTAACAGACTCCACGGTGTGATCAACACACTACACAGAATGGCTGCGACAATCGCCACTACACAACCAATAGTTCGCGTAGCTTCAAAATAAAAAACAGCCCATACCACAACTAACTGAATCAATAGGCCAAGCAATATCAATAATACAATCATATTTGCTCCGTTCTCTCAGATTGGGATGAAGATGAAATGAGAAAGATCTAAATTAATTTTTGATTTAAAGTCATTCTTTAATAAACAAATGGCTATTTTTTATTCTACATATTGAAGCGCTATTTGCTTGATTAACTACTAAAATTTACACAAAGGCATTCAGATGACACTGAAAAATGAAAATCATGGGCTAAATAAAATACTGCTCTAAAAAATTGGAATCTTTGCCCTCAAAACTCCAAAAATAAAATCATCAATTCTTATTCTTGTTTAACGCCATCAGGCAAAAATAATCATCCAAACAATATGTTTATCATGCATGCAGAAAGTACAGCGATCCCAATTCTATTTAAATTGAAGATGGATCGCTGTAATGACGGATAACATCACTCAATTTAAGATGAAGAATTCATCCCACCACCTAAGGCAGCTACCAATTGTGCTGAATTCTTGAGATGTAATTGTTGTAATTCCAACAACCGTTCTTCCGCAGCCAAACGCAGATTTTGCGCTGTGGCAACCTCAAGATAGCTCACCAAACCCGCTTGATAACGCTGTGTGGCAACCCGTTCATTTTCAGTAGATAGCTTGAGAAGCTGTTGTTGCTCTATCATCTGTTTTTGGAACAGTGACGCTTGCAATAAACCATCCTCAACTTCTTTCCAACCCGTCAAAACTGAATGCTTATAGGCAGCAAGTTTTTCATCATAATTGGCCTGCGCCTGTTGAATATCAGCACGCCGCTTTCCACCATCAAATACTGTGCCTAGGACTTTTGCCCCAACTGACCATGCTGTATTCGGAGATTGCAATAGCGTATGGAACACTGGGCTATTCACACTGCTCTCCACGCTAATGGTAAGATCCGGCAGCCATGCGGTTTGCGCTAAACCCAGTTGTGCATGCGTGGTTGCAAGTTCTCGCTCACGACGAATCACATCAGGGCGTTGTGCTAAAAGGCGGCTTGGAATTTGGGTCGGAATCTGGGGGGTACTAAATTGATAAGGACTTTTGTTTAAATTAAAGTCAGCAACATTCTGCCCGACTAAGAGCGCTAAAATATTTTCCTGTAAATCTCGGCTGCGTTGCAGTTCTAACAATTGCACAGCGACTTGTTTCAGTTGGGTTTCAGCCTGAATCACATCTGCACGGGCAATCATCCCCGCTTGATACTGCTGTTGTAAAATACCCACTGAGCGTTGATAACTGTGTTGCGTTTGCTGAAGAACGTCCAGTTTGGCATCAAATAAACGAATGCTCCAATATGCCTCTGCCGCCATCAATTGTTGACTGAGTTTAATTGCAGCAATATCTGCCACAGAAGCCTGTACATTGGCCTGTTGGCCCTCAACCGCTTTTGCAACTCTACCCCATAAATCTGGAATCCAGCTGGCAGTTAAATTGGCACTCAATTGACGGCTTGTTGCAAGATTTTTTGCCTCGTTATGATGAGCACTTGCTCCCATATTCAAGCTTGGTGCGTAATTGGTACGTTGTTGGGCCAATAAAGCAATCGCCTGACGATACTTGGCTTGTGCTTGTTGAATGCTCAAATTGTCCTGATCCAGTTGCTGAATCAGTGTGGACAAAATCGGATCATGATAAATCTCCCACCATTGCTGTGGTTTGGTACTGATTTGAGAGGTTTCAATCCATGCTATACCTGCATACTTATACTGTGCAGGACTCTGAATCTCAGGTTGCTGATAGCTTGCAGGCTTGAACGTAGTAGATTGGCAAGCCATCAAAGACATTGCACCAGCAACACTGATAGAAAGTGTGAAGACTGTTTTTTTCATAGCGACTTCCTATTTATTCCAACGGAGCACATTCAACTGCAACCTAAATTTATTTAAGCCTTGAGCGATTTTTTCAAACATGAGATACATCACAGGCGTAGTATATAAGGTTAATAATTGACCTAAAGCCAATCCACCCACGATGGCAATCCCCAAAGGTTGACGCATTTCCGCCCCTTCCCCCCAACTCAGTGCCAGTGGAATCGCACCCAATAAAGCGGCAGTATTGGTCATTAAAATCGGTCTAAAACGCAATGTCGCTGCGGTAATAACCGACGCTAAAGCGGTGTGACCTTGACGCCGTTGCTGTAAGGTAAAATCAATTAGCAAGATGGCATTTTTCACCACAATCCCAATCAGCAAAAATATGCCTAATAGTGCAATCAAACTAAAGGGAATCTGAAACAGCCACAAACTGAGTAAAGCCCCCAAAGCTGCCGTCGGAATAGTGGATAAAATGGTAAACGGATGCACAATACTTTCATATGTAATTCCCAATACAATAAAAATCAGCACAATCACCGCTGCAATCAAAGCGGGTGTGCTGATTCCCGCCTGTAAACTTTCACTTTCAACATCGCGATCTGTCATGACAAAGATTTCTTTTGGCAGCATGATCTCTGGCAAAACCTGACGAATAGCAGCATCCGCTTGTTCATAGCTATAACCTTTCTTGACCACGTAGCCCACACCCATCGCTGCATATTGATTACGGCGATGCACCCGATCATTGCTGATCCCATAGGTCCATGTGGCGAAATTGCTTAAAGGCACATAGGCCCCTTGTTGATTCGGTATTTTGACATCTGCCAAAGCTTCAGGATGCTCGGTAAAGCGTTGATCAACCTCCATCACCACATAGAATTGGTCATTTCGATCATGAATTGTTGAAATCTGGCGTTGTGAAAATGAGTTATTTAAAACACTGGAAATATTTTCAATATCAACACCTAAACGCTTTGCTGCTTCGCGGTCAATATCTAAAGTGACGTGTTGAGCGCCTTCATCTCCTTGCGTTTCTACCTCTTCAAACTCAGGCAGTTTGCGCATGGCCTCGGCAACTTTGGGTGCCCATTCACGTAACAGACTCACATTGTCAGATTGCAATAACAATAAATATTCTTGGGCATTACCACTGGAAAAAGGATCGTCCAATTCCAAATCTTGTTCGACATCGGCTGAGAACACGGTCCCCGCCTGCCAAGGTGCATTTTTCTTTAATCGCTCGACCACCTCTTTGGAAGTTAAACCGTCACGTTCAGCCTTTGGCTTTAAACTCACCATCAAAAATGAGTTGGTCATGCCACCACCACCACCAGAAGTACCGACCACATCTTGTACCGCAGGATCCTTGAGTAAGGCTTGATTAAACGCGGCAATCTTTGGTTGCATGATTTGAAAAGAAAAACCATCATCGCCACGGATAAAAGCACCAACCCGTCCTGTGTCTTGTTCAGGTAAAACGCGTTTGGGCAATAAATTGTAGATATAGACAGAAGCGATTATTGCAGCCAGCCAAACTACCACAATCAAATAAGCATGTTTTAATACCCAATGGAGAGACCGAATATAAGACTGGGTCAGCTCCTGAATCAAACGATGACTATAACGATACAACCGCGGAGGTTGGGTCAAGGATAAAGGTTTTAAACAACGTGCCGATAAACTTGGCGTTAAGATTAATGAAACAAAAACCGATAACAGCACCACAAAAACCAGCGTGAGCGAAAACTCTCTAAACAAGCGTTCAATTACCCCACCCATAAACAGAACCGAGAGAAAAATCACGATTAAAGCCAGATTCATGGCAATCAAGGTAAAACCAACTTCCTGAATCCCTTTCACAGCCGCTTGCGCAGGTGAATCGCCTTGTTCAATATAACGCTCAATATTTTCCAGTACGACGATGGCATCATCAACCACTAAGCCAATCGCAACAATGATCGCCATAATTGACAGGTTATTCAGCGAAAAACCAGCCAAATAAATCAGACTACATACACCAATTAAAGTGACCAGCAGTGCCATTGCGGGAATCACCGCACTCTGTAAGCGCCCCAACATCAGCACCACCACAATCACCACCAGTAACATGGATAAAAACAAGGTATCCCGTGCTTCCTCTAAACTGTTACGGACAATATTTGAACCATCCATCACCACAGTTAACTGTGCATCACGTGGCATTAGCTCACGCAAAGCAGGCAATTTTGCTTTGATCAGATCAATGGTCGCTACGGTATTGGCATTGGGCTGTCGGCTAATCTTTAATATCACCGCAGGTTGCCCGTTATGAAAACCACTGACATAACGGTTTTCAACCGAATCACTGACCGTGGCAATATCTTTTAAGCGAATCACCCCTTGATCAGTGTGTCTAATAATCAGATCCGCAAAATCTTGGGCAGTTTTTAGTTCTGTTGATAAGGTCACTTGCCAACGTAATTGCTGTTGCTCAACCACACCCAATGCCTGTACCACATTACTTTTCGCGACCGCCTGCCGCACTTGCTCTAGAGACATCCCTGTTGAAACTAAAGCACTTGGATTGATGGTGATACGTACAGCTGGCATAGAAGCACCATCAATCGCAACTTCACCTACCCCGCTGATCTGGGCCAAATTGGGTTGTAATTGTTGAGATGCTATTTCGTATAACTTTGCAGCAGAAAGCTGTTTAGAGCTGAGCGCCAAATAGAAAATCGGACTTTGGCTTGGGTTGATTTTGAAATATTCGGGTGGACTCGGCATACCTGCGGGTAACTGTGACATCGCAGCATTGATGGCAGCCTGAACCTCACGCGCAGCTTCATTGATATCAGTGTTCAAATCAAAGTGTAAAACCACCTGCGTTGAACTTTGATTACTGGACGAGTTAATCGCTTTAACACCCGATACACCCATCATGGCGCGTTCTAAAGGTGTTGCTACAGTTGCAGACATACTTTCTGGACTGGCACCAGGCAAATTCGCCCTGACGACAATGGTAGGAATATCCGCTTGCGGTAATGCGGCAACAGGTAGGCGTAAATAGGCCAATATACCGAGCAGAACGATGGCTACACCCAACAGCACGCTGGCAACAGGCCTTTGCACAAACACAGACAACAACGTCATTCAGTTGCCCCTGTTTGTTCAGAGAGTGTCAACTGCGTACTTGGCTTTGATTGAAGTCGATCAAAAAATAAATACACCACAGGTGTGGTGAATAAGGTGAGTATCTGACTGACTAATAAACCACCCACCATCACCAAACCTAAAGGTTGTCGTAATTCGGCTCCAGAACCAGAGGCCAGCATGAGGGGAATAGCACCGACCACCGCAGCCAGTGTGGTCATCAGAATCGGGCGGAAGCGTAATAAAGCCGCCTGATAAATGGCTTGCTCAGCCGATAAGCCCTGATGACGTTGCGCTGCAAGTGCAAAATCGACCATCATGATGCCGTTTTTCTTGACCAAACCGATCAGTAAAATAATCCCGATCAGCGCAATCATGTCCAACGGCCTCCCCACCATAAACAAGGCCAATAAAGCCCCAATTGCAGCAGAAGGTAAGGTTGAAAGAATAGTAACTGGATGAATAAAATTCTCGTACAGCATGCCCAGCACAATATACATGGTCACAATCGCAGCAATCACTAACCAAAAGGTATGTTGCTGTGAATTTTCAAAAGCGGCCGCAGCCCCTTGCAATTGGACCTGTAGCTCTGGCGGTAAATCGAGGCTCTGCTTAACCTGCTCAATCGCAGCAATGGCTTCGCCTAAAGACACATCCTTGGCTAAATTAAAGGAAATCCCAACTGCAGGAAATTGCGACTGTTGCTGTAAAAGAATCGGTGCATGTTTTTCGACAATGGTGGCGACGGAACTCAATAAAATCGGCTGTCCCTGATGATTATGAATATAGGTTTGGTTTAAAGCCTCAATACCCTGCGTCAGTTTGGGATCTAGCTCTAAAACAATGCGGTACTGATTGGATTGAGTATATAAAGTTGCAATTTGCCGCTGCGCAAATAGATTCTGCAAAGCCAAACTAATGTCTTCAACACTCAGACCTAAACGTGCTGCCGCATCACGATTGACATCGATATAGGCCTGTAAACCCTGTCCTGCATCTTCACTGGTTACTGCCGCAAATGCAGGCTGCTGACGCAATGCCTGAACCAGTTGAGGTGTCCACTGTTCTACCAATTGATTTTTCGGTGCAGTCACACTCAGTTGGTATTGAGTACGGCTAATTTTGTCCTCAATACTCAACTCTTGCACGGGTTGCATCCAGCCTTTAATCCCATGTACCTGTGCAAAATTTTCATTTAGTCGCGCCATGACTTCCACGGCAGATTCACGTTGAGCATGGGGTTTTAAATTGACCAGAATACGCCCATTGCTTAACTTTGGATTATTGGCATCCACACCAATAAAAGAAGACAAGCTGGCAACCGCTGGATCTTTTGCAATCACTGCTGCCAAAGCTTGTTGACGTTCGCTCATGGCCTGAAATGAAATCTGGTCAGGGGCTTCAGTGACCACCTGAAAGACACCATTGTCCTGTACAGGGAAAAAGCCTTTCGGAATCGACCAATACAAAAGTCCCGCCAATACGACTGTTGCCAACATCACCATCAAAGTCAGTACTTGGTGCCGAAGTACCCATTGCAGTAAGGTCGCATAATGCTGAATCACTCGATCCAGACTCCAACGACTTGGTTGCTCTGCATGCTTCGGTGCATCTTTTAGCAAATAGGCACACATCATTGGGGTCAAGGTCAGAGACACCACCAAAGACAGTGCAATGGCTGCTGCCAGTGTCACGGCAAACTCATGGAACAGCCGCCCAACGACATCCCCCATGAACAGTAAAGGAATCAAAACTGCAATCAGGGAAATCGTCAAAGAAATGAGGGTAAAACCAATTTCTTTTGATCCTTTCAGGGCTGCTTGCAACATACTTTCACCTGACTCGCGGTGTCGTGCAATATTTTCAAGCATCACGATGGCATCATCTACGACGAAGCCTGTGGCAATGGTTAATGCCATTAAAGTCAGATTATTGACCGAGAAACCAAGGAAATACATCAATACAAAAGTGCCGATAATCGACAGCGGAACGGCAATACTAGGAATCAGAGTCGCAGCAAAATTACGGAGAAATAAGAATGTCACCAACACCACCAGACACACGGCGAAGACCAATTCTTTTTGCACATCTTTAATCGAGCTCCGAATACTTTCGGTTCGATCAGTTAATACGCGAATGTGAACATTTTCAGGTAGATTCTGTTGTAACTCAGGTAGGATTCTTTTGATTTGATCTGCCACCTCAATCACATTGGCATTGGGTTGTCGCTGAATATTCACCAAAATAGCAGATTGGCTATCCGCCCACGCTGCCATATAACGATCTTCACTGCCCTCAAGCACTTGTGCGACATCTTTTAGACGAATCGGTGCACCATTGTTCCAACGTAAAATCAGGTTTTCATAATCAGAAATCGAACGCATCTGATCGTTGGCATCGAGCATGGTTGATCGAAAAGGCCCATCAAAGCTCCCTTTCGGTTGATTGGCATTGGCCGCAGCAATAGCCGCGCGCACATCTTCAGCACTGAGCTTAAACGCTGCCAAGGCAGCTGGGTTCATCTGTACACGAATGGCGGGACGTTGTCCCCCTGCCAGACTCACCATTCCAACACCAGAAAGTTGCGATAGTTTTTGTGCCACGCGGGTATCAACCATGTCGTAGACCGTGGTCAATGGCAAACTGTCAGAACTGATCGCAAGCGTAATCACCGGTACATCTGCAGGATTCACTTTGCGATAAATCGGTGGCGTCGGTAAATCATTGGGCAATTTACTGCTTGCAGTACTCAAGGCCGATTGTACTTCTTGCTCGACAATGCCCAGTTCAGCAGATAACTCAAATTGCAGGGTGATCACCGAAGCACCGACCGAACTATTCGAAGACATTTGCTTCAAACCAGCAATCTTTCCCATCTCCCGCTCTAAAGGTGAGCTGATGGTTCGCTGCACCGTATCTGGATTTGCACCCGGCTGAAAGGTGTAAATCTGAATAATCGGATAATCAACCTGCGGTAATGCTGATACAGGTAATAAACGCCACACCAACAGGCCGCTAAAAAATAGCGCCAACATCAACAAAGTAGTGGCGACGGGTCGTACAATAAAGAATCTGGAAATATTCATGCGCTTACCCAGCTACAGTTTTTGCGGGTATTGGCTTAGAAACATCATCTTGAATGACTTGTACTTCTTGCCCTTCTGAAAGTCGATCAATCCCCTCTAAAACAACACGTTCATTGCCCTGAAGACCTTCAACAATTTCGGTCTGTCCTTGTGAAACAGCACCCAGTTTTAACAGACGTACTTCGGCTTTACGTTCTTTATTGACAATATAAACATAAGTTCCTTTGGCGCCATGTTGGATGGCGTCACTCGGTAGATGCACTGCATTTTGCAAGGTCTTGGCATTTAAACGAACATTGACAAATTGATTCGGAAATAAAGCATCATCCAGATTGGCAAAAACAGCTTTAACTTTAAGTGTGCCTGTATTCAGATCAATCTGGTTATCCAGTGCCTGAACTGAGCCTGTTGCCAATTGTTTTTGTTCTGCACGATCCCAAACACTCACTTGAATGCTTTGTTTATTTTTAGTGGCTTGGCGTACGATGTCTAAATAGTTTTCCGCAACGGCAAACTGAATATACACAGGATGGATTTGGGTAATACTCAATAGACCTGTTTCTTCATTGGCCTGAATTAAATTGCCCGCATCTTTGAGGCGAAAACCAACACGTCCATCAATCGGTGCATATATTTTGGTATAAGACAGTTGTAACTTTGCCGCATCCACCTGTGCTTGATTGGCTTGCATCTGTCCCTTGAGTTGATTGACTAAGGCCTGCTGCTGATCGACCTGTTGCTTGGCAATCGAGTCTTGCTTATACAGCAACTGATAGCGATTCAATTCAGTTTGTGCATTTTGCAACTGCGCTAAATTTTGTTGCTGTGTGCCTTGTGCCTGTGCCAATGCGACTTGAAATGGTGTCGGATCAATTTGTGCTAACAATTGTCCTTTCTTGATGTATTGCCCCTCTTGGAAATACAGCTTTTGCAGCACACCAGACACCTGACTTTGAACATTCACGGTATTGGCTGGCACCACCGTACCAATCGCCTTAATTTGTAATTGCAAGTCTCCCCGTTGTACCCCCACCACACGAACAGGCACGGGTTTGCTCCATTGGCTAAACGACTCTTGTTTATTGGCTTGGGACTTTTTCCAATAGTTCCAGCCCCATATCCCCAATAGCAAAAGTACAATAAAGCCAATCAACCATTTGATTTTATTTGATCGAGAATACTGTTGTGGTTTTAAATCAATCTGTTGTTCACTCATGACATACTCTACTTATTCAAATAAAATTCATTAAAAATATGGGAGAAGAAGAAAACGAAAAATGTTCCCCTGCATTGGTTTAGTCGAACGAAATTCAAAATCAGCTCAATTTTTTCTGTAAAAGTATGTATACAATTTTATTGATATTAAGAACTATTATCATTACTATTTAAAAATATTTTTAACCCTTCTTTAATGCGCATCTCCCCGCACATTTGTGGACTCCTTGCTATGAACCTGAATGTAGAAAAACAGTTATGGTTTAGCCACGTTTACCAATCGCAACAAAGCACACTGTTGTCATGGTTCAAGCACAAACTACAGCATCACCATCAATCGGAAGATTTAAGTCAGGAAGTGTTCTACCGTGCTTTAAAAAGTGACTATTGCTTTGAAAAGATTAAAGAACCTCAAGCATGGTTAATGGGCATTGCCAAACATGTGATTATTGATCATTGGCGTCGCCAACATGTGGAACACCTGTATTTAGACGCACTTGCACAGCTTCCTGAAGAATACTATCCATCGGCCGAATACGAAGTCTGTATTCGAGAAACGCTCTATCAAGTCCATTTAATGTTAGAAAAACTGCCCCAACGTACTGCACAGGTATTTTTATTATCGCAATTGGATGGACTAACTTATCGTGCCATTAGTGAAAAACTGGATATTTCTGAAGCAACGGTCAAAAGAGATATGAAACAGGCTTTCTTGGCCTGTATTAGTCTTTATAATCAGACCGATTAATTTGCTGAATTTGCGTTTCTGCCATGTCTCAAGTCTCTAAAATCCCTGATCATGTATTAGACGAAGCCACCGATTGGCTCGTGCTATTACATTCAGGTGAAATGACTGAGCTACAACAGCAGCAATTTGAACATTGGCAGGCAGAAAAAAAAGAACATGCCTTAGCTATTCAACACATCAATAAATTTACACACGGCTTAACAGGATTATCCAACCACTTCCCTTCAGAATCTTTAGTCCAGTCCAAGCAAAAATTTAATCTGACAGCAAAACGAAATATGCTGTTCAGCCTTTCAGGATTGCTGGTTCTCAGCTGTGCGACTTATTTAATGCCTTGGGCAAAATGGCAATCGGATTATCATACTCAGGTGGGTGAAATTAAAACCGTTTCGCTGAAAGATGGTTCAAGCTTGATATTGGCCAGTGATAGTTATATCAGCGTGGATTTTTCTGAACAGACCCGACAAATTAAACTGATCGAAGGTGAAATATATATCCAGACGGCAAAAGATCCACAGCATCGTCCATTTATGGTGAAGACCAAAGATGGTGCAATTGAAGCCTTAGGTACGCAGTTTACGGTACGACAAGAACATCATGATCAAACTCGAGTCAAAGTCTATCAACATGCGGTCGCACTACAGCCTCAAGATTCTGGGCAACGTCAGATTTTAAAGCAAGGTCAACGTGCATATTTCGATACCCAACAGATCTCAAAACCACTTGCATTAGAAAATGATCGACCTTATTGGACACAACAATTGTTGGTGGTAGACCAATGGCCTTTACAAAAAGTACTGGATGAATTGTATCGTTATAAAAAAGGGACATATCTTATCGATACTGAATTGAAAAAGATCCCGATTTCTGGGGTATTTTCATTGCAAAATCCTCAACAGAGTCTCGATACACTAGCCTACACCCATCAACTAGAGCTCAGCTATTACAGTCCGTACTTATTAAAAATAAAAAAAAGATAAAAATTTGACACTTTTTTTGATCTGATCCGACTTATAGAGAAATACACTCCCAGTCGAGAAGACCACATGAAGGATTATCAGGCGAAAAATACCTTGGCATTGGCTGTACGCGCAATATTATGGGGCATGCCGCTTAGCGTTGTCAGTATGGCAACAACCTCTGCTTATGCTGCAAATGTTTATCAGATTTCAATTAGCTCAACTACACTCGATCAAGCACTTAAACAGCTCGCGATTCAAACAGGTACCACCATCAGCTATGATTCGACCACACTCTCTAAAATAAAAAACGCTTCACTCAAAGGAAATTATTCAGTAGAAACAGCTTTAGACGTTTTGCTCAAACCACATGCATTTGAAGCAGTCAAAGTTGCCAATGCGGGATATAGCATTCAACCCAAAACAACTGTAGCAGCGGTTGAACCTAAAGTCGTTCAATTAGAAGCAATTCGTACCAAAGCAAATGCGAATGATATGAATCAAACTAGGGGCGAAACTGGTGCGGTGCAATTAGCAACGATTCACTTGAGTGCGGATAAAGGTCAGAATCTCACCACTGAAGGTTCTGGGTCATATACAGCCAAGGCAACAACAGCCTCGACGGGTTTGGCTCTGACACTCAAAGAAACACCCCAATTGGTTAGTGTGATTACCAACCAACAAATGAAAGATCAGAACCTGACCCAGCTGACGGATGTGGTCAGTCAGGCAGCAGGCCTTTCGATTAAACAAGGTGGAAGTATCGGCAGTGATAACTCCCCGATTTATGCGCGCGGTCAACAAGTGGATAACTATCTTCTGGATGGTGTCAAACTCATGAGTTCTTATCAGGCTATTTTCCAGAGTCAGGATATGGCGCTGTTTGATCGGGTTGAAGTAGTTCGTGGTGCCAACGGCTTGATGACAGGCTCAGGTACCGCAAGTGCCAGTATTAACATGGTTCGTAAAAAGCCTTTGCAGGATTTTAAAGCCTCTGTCAGTGTAGATTTAGGTTCTTGGGATTATTACCGTACCGATATTGATGTATCCAGCCCTTTAAATGCTTCTGGTAGTGTCCGTGGACGTACCCTATTTGCCTACCAAAATTCAGACTCTTATATTGACCGCTATAATGAAGAGCGCAAAGTTGCTTATGCTGTCGTAGAAGCAGACCTCAGTGAAAAAACCAAAGGTAGCCTTGGTGTTAGTTACCAACAAATGAACCTTTCTGGTGTGGCACGTGGGGGTTTACCAAGTTTTTATACCGATGGTTCTCTGATTGACTGGTCGCGCTCAGATTCAGCAGCAGCAAGCTGGACAGGTTCTGACCGCACTACAACTGCTTTCTTTGCAGATTTAGAGCATCAACTGAATGACCGCTGGAAATTAAAAGGCGTGGTATCACGCACCATTACCGATTCAGATGAAATTGTTGGCTATACCTTTTCAAATACAGGAATTGATAAAGCGACAGGTAGTGGTGCCATGCTCTATGCAACCCGCTGGGACTATCGACCGACTCAGGATTTGTTTAATTTAACCTTGAATGGTTCATTTGATTTGTTAAATCAAACTCACGATGTGGTTCTTGGTACAACCTATACTCAAAGTAAAAACAAACGCCCAACCTATTCTGGCTGGAACAATGGCATGTCATGGGAAGGCAAGCTTGATAATATTTTTACATGGGATGGTCATACTCCAAGCCGTCCACCCACTCAAATCGATGGTTGGTATAGCGGAGATGATCGTAGCAAATCCATTTTTGGTGCAGTACGTTTAAAAGCAAGTGATGATCTGGCAGTCATTTTGGGGACACGTGTTGAAGACTGGGAACGTGTTACGGGTGATCATAATAATGAAAAGAATTCTACGGAATACACCAAGCAGGAAGAAAAAGGAAAAGTTATTCCTTATATTGGCCTAACCTATGATTTCACAGAGCATTGGACAGGTTACGCCAGCTATACCAATATTTTCTCACCCCAAGATAAGAAAACCATGACTGGCAGTTATATCGAACCCGTCATCGGTAATAGTACCGAATTGGGAATTAAAGGTGAATTCTTCGATAATCAGTTAAATATTGGCGCAGCCATTTATCAGGTTAAGGAAGATAATAAAGCTGTAGAAATCACGGGTGCAAAAGCACCTGATGGTTCTCAAGCTTATAGAGCTGAATCGGGAACCGAAAGTCGTGGTTTTGAACTTGAAGCCACAGGTAAGATCACAGATGTCTGGCAAATCTCAACCAGTTTTACCCGTAACCTGTCTAAAAATAATCAAGGCAATAACCTAGATACCACTATTCCGAATAATACTGCCAAACTGTTTAGCACCTATACCCTGCCTTATCTGGATGAAGCAATCACTGTGGGCGGTGGTGTGCGCTGGCAAAGTGAAATTTATCAAACTGGTGGACCAAATGGTGCTCGTTTTACCCAAGACAGCTATGCTTTAGTTGATTTGATGGCACGTTATAAAGTCAATGATCAGCTTGTGGTGAATTTCAATTTGAATAACCTATTTAATGAAAAATACCACTTGGCGACCACCAATAGCTATTATGGTGCACCGACCAATTTCCGTGTGGGCTTGAAATATGACTGGTAAGCCAAGCTAGCCCTATATCTCATGCACAAATAAAAAGAGGAAACTTTAGTTTCCTCTTTTTATTTAACTACAATGCAGCCAAATCTTAAATCAAACTCACAATCAGCAGCAGTCCGAATAAAGCAGCCGCGATCACATTGGCCTGTAATAATTTTTTAGGGTGATAAGTCAATAACAGCCCTACCGCCAAAGCAGCAAAGCTGATACAACCCAACCATTCTGACAAACCGATCGAAGCACCTTTTAAATATATTGCAGCGACAGCAGAGAGCAACAAAACACTCCACCCTACAATTTCAAAACGTCTGCTATTTTGAGCCGAGATTGGGGATGTAAAAATATCGCGTTGATGCTTACTCATTCCGCACGCCAGACTCGATAGCGCCACCACGGCAACGCACCACAACATCCATGCTGCCATTATGCTTGCTCCTGTGCCGACTGAGCCTTAGGCTGTTTTTTCTGCTTAACCGGTAGACCTTGATAACGCTTTAATTTGTAATAAGAATAGATAAAGATCAGCCCTAAAATAATGCAGACCAGATCAAAACTGGCGATCATCCATTGTCCATGATAGATACTCATCCATAAGGCCTGCCCGCCTGTAACAAAATTCAGAATTGGGATAAACAGGAACATCGCAGCAGCCAAAGCCAGTTGCTCTAGCCAAGCTGGACGATGTGCCCGTACAGCAGCATGAACCAAGCACAATAACCAGACAATAAAGAACACATTAATTTCTAAGGGTGAGCGCTCTGCCAGTTGTGCAGGTATAACCCGATTAGCAAAGAAATAAGCTGCACAGGCAATTGGTAAACCTGTAATCGCTGTAATATTCAGAACTTCAACCACACGATGTCCAAAGGGTTTATAACCAAGCTTTTGTACATCTGGAATGCGCTTCACAACCCACAAAATCAAACCGGAAGCGATCATCATCGTGCCTAAGACACCTGATAAAAATAATAACCAGCGCAAGACAGAATCCACACCACGTGCCATATGCAACCATGTCACCAACGTGTATATAGCTTTTGATGCTGAATTTACGGGCTTGGCTTCATCAATTGGTTGCCCAGTTACCGCATTAAACTTGAGTGAAGGAACACTTTCCCGATCCAGCAATGTGGTGGTACGCGTGGCATTAAATTGCACATCAGCTTCAATAGTATTCGGTTGATTCACTCGAATAGAGGAAATCGGATTATCGCCCCAACCCTGCTGCACGCTTTGGCTCAATGTTGTCAAATTCACCATCGGTGCTGCGGCAAGTACTGGCGCTGCCTGTTCGGCCTCACCTCGACGGCCACCACCTCGATTGCCACGTCCTTCTTCAGCTGCTTCTTTCTGCTTTTGCTCTGCCAGTAAACGTGCTTGTTCAGGTGTTTGGGCAACGGGTTCATTTAAAATCTGATAAAAATTTCGAACATTGCCATAGTGCGTGTTCATTGCCCACGGCATAAATAAATGCATCAAGAGCAACAAACCACTAAAGGTAATCATGATATGAAATGGCAAGGCAAACACAGCCGTTGCATTGTGGGCATCCAGCCATGAACGCTGGCCTTTGGCAGGACGGAAAGTAAAGAAATCCTTGAAGATTTTTTTATGGGTAATAATGCCACTGATAATCGCAACAAACATCAACAGTGTCGCAATACCCACAATCCAGCGCCCCCAAATTCGCGGCATACCATAAAGCTCAAAATGAAAGCGATAAAGGAAACCACCGCCACGCGTTTCTCTGGCTTTAATTTCATGACCAGTTTGTGCATCCAGATAAATTTCACCACCACGACGTCGCCCTTCACCTGGCTGACGGACATTCAGCATAATGGCTGGCTGTCTTTCATTGGCAAAACGGATATTCCAGCTCTCGGCACTTTGTCCTTTTTGATTTAAATATTGCAGTGCATAAGTTAATTGTTGTTGCTGTGAAGTAGTATTCACGGATTGATGCAGTTCTGGCTTCATCCAGACTGTAATTTCATTTTGGAAGAAACTCAGTGTTCCCGTAAGAAAAACAGCATAGAGCAACCATCCCAGTAAAAGACTGGTCCAGGTATGTAACCATGACATTGATTGGCGTGGACCTTCATTTTTACCATCTACACGCATGACCTTACCCTTTTAAAAACCAATACAACACTGTCATCGCCAGGCTCGGTATCACCACACCCAACCACACTTTCAGGGTTGAATTGACCATAAACACCCAGATGAATATGGCGCAATGGATCACAAAAGCCAGCATGGTCGCGCTAAATACGGCACTGGCTTTGAGGGGTTCCGATGAAAATAAATAACCACTCAACATCGTTGCAATCGCGGCAAAGTAATATCCCCCAAAAATTGCGAGTACAAAACGTGAAAAAATCATCAATCGATATTGAATCAATGATGATTGTTCAACTTGTTTTTTAGTCGTCCGTTTTGTGGAAACCAAAGGAATCGAGGCTTCAATAGTCATAAGAGATACCAAGAAAACTGCTGATCGTTTGAAATCAACAACACTTCTATATTCAGGAGAGCGGTCTATAAGAAAAATTAAGATTTAAATCATTTGAGAAATCACAGATCCACGCATGGACAATGCCAATGTTGTGTCACCGCTCATCTCATTCTAAATTTCTACCTTTCGTAACTTAAGGTAGGCAATTGCCTGCACATCCTTTTCTCAGGTAAAAATGAGAATAAATTTAGATCAATCTTAATTTATCCTTAAAAAATTCAACGAATAATACACAAAATCAACAAAAAGAACAATAATGATAATAATTATCATTATTTTATAAAAATGCTGATGTTTAAGCTTTGAACAGTGAGAAAAAATTGTCTAAAAACTATTTTTTAAATATATAGTTATTTGTTTTAATTAATAAAATGGAGTGAACCGTATAAAATTTTATTTACTACATGGATCAAAAGGAACTTATTCTGTCAGTTAACAATTGAAGAGCTCATCCATACATCTATTCATGAATGGCCTTCCCTCAATCAAACTTAAATCGATGCTTAATGATTTCCATCACTTTGCTTAACTTATCTTGCGGTACATTTGGCCTAGCCACTAAAAACACATACATTTCCGACCTGAAATCCTGAATATCCAGTACCGCCAAGGTGTTATTCAGTTCATTGTAATATTCAAAAAACGGCTGTGGAACCAAGCCAATGCCTTCATATTTCTCTACAAAATCTAACTGTGATTTGGTGCCAAAAATTTCATGTCTGATATGTAGCTTTTTCCCTTGGCTCATCAGTCGATTATTTAAATCTACTCTGAAACCACATCCTTCTGGATTTAACACCCAGCCCGTACGATTACAGTCATCTAGACTCTTATACTCTCGCACCATTTCTTTACGCCCAATAATCACCAGCGGCACGGTTCCCAACAAAGACCAGTTCTCTTTACTGTCTGGTATCTGGCTCGTAGGCAATAAAATGACTACTGTATCAATTTCATGGTCATTCAATAATAGAATTAAGCTTTTCCCCCATCCATTCACAATTTCAACTTGCTCAAAAGCATCGACAATGTATGGAGATAAACTACTATTTAATGTATGTGGAATGCCCACTCTTAAGTCAAAATCTGTTTTTACTTCCTGTATATTTTCATTCAAAAACTGAAAATTACTGAGCTGTTTCAATTCAGCCAATACATGAAATGCTTTAAAATAAAATTTATGTCCTAATGGTGTCAGCTGTAAAGGTCTTGCTTTTCTATCAAATAGCATAAATCCAATTTTTTCCTCGAGTCTGCTAATATTTTTAGAAATGACTGACTGACTTACTCCGAGATTCTCAGCAACGATTTTAAGGTTTAAATTTTCAGCGGAATAAACAAAAATTTCCAACTCTCTTGCACTGATCATAAAAAAACCACAAATTAAATTTTGTGAATTATATGGAACAACAATTAAAAAAATAGGGTTTTATTATTAACTCATGATTGGTTGAATTTTTTAATTAAAAATTTAAAGTGATGAAAAAACTAAACTTTAATGTTTAATAAGCTCATCCAGATAAATAGAAACCACCTTATGTTTACATTTACTCAACAAACAGTCTTAAAAACACTACAAAATAAGATAAATTCTCATTATTGATTCCATATGGGAAACAATTAAGTGAATTTATTTCAAAAATACCCCTGTTTTTTTAATGTTATATTGAGCTTCGTTTTTTAACTAGAAATTAAAAAGGAGAGACCAATAACGCTTGAGAATTCCTTAGAGAATATAGTGAAAACATGATTCACTATTCAAATTTCTAGTTGAAGATTAATTGTTAAACTTTCTCAGATCAGCGCAAATGAAAAGAGATTCTTCAACTAGAAATTAATTTAACAGTTATATGACTAAAATATTAGCTCTCTATTTAACCATTAGAATAATAGTGAATAAAATAATATCCCTCAATAAAGCAGAATATCATTTCAATTAAAACTTAAAGGTATAAGTCGACAAAATTCGATTTTCTACAAAATCAGTTCCCGGATTATTTCCTGCACCATATTTAATATCAGCACGAATATGTCGCCATTCGAAACCAAGACCTTTGAATTTTCCTTCAGGTACGGTGTAATTGATAATGACATTTTTCTCGGTTTCTTTATTGTCCTCAAAACCTTCCCGATAAATTTCACTACCATTCAGATAACGTAAGGTCAGTTTTAGCCCAGGTACGCCATGATCCTTAAAGTCATAACTATATAAGATATGCCACGTCAATTCTTTTGCTTTGTAAAAAGCAATAGTAGACCAACTCTGTAAATAGGCTTGAGGAACGTAACCATTTAACAGTGGAATATTGTCCTCTCCCATATGCTTTTGCAGACCTGTCACAATGGTATGTGGCCCATTCTGGACACTGGCTTGCAAGCCAATTGATTGAGTATCAATATCACCAAAGTAAGCGTCGCCGTCCTCTTTATAATTAAAATAGCGCGCATCAACTTTTAACTTGCTGTTTTTAACCTGCTCTGTATAGGCAGCATTGACATAATGTTGTTGGTAAATATCCTCGAGCTGGCCAAACCAGTAAGCCCCAGATAAATTCGGCGTAAAATTATAGTCTAGCCCTAGAAAATTGAGTCCATCGCTTCTTTTCGCTGGATCTGTCGAGTTACCTAATGTGAATTTTCTATACTCATCATCATCGCGTGCATTGACATGAGTAAAACGTCCCGCAGATATTTTTAGATTCTTCACATCTTTATTTTCTAACATTGCCCCCGCATAGGTCGTAACCAGTTGTCGTGAGTCATCAATAAATAAAACAGATGTTTTAGGAAAAAGCTCCCCCACTTTCAGCTCTGTATTTTGATATTTTAGTTTTAAGGTCGCACCGAGCTTTAAGTAATCACGTTCTTGGCGTCGCTCATGCTGATCATATTTAAACACCGTATCTAACCGTTCATCATAACGGTCATTTAAACGCAGCGCATATTGAAAGCCTAAATCCAAACCGACTTGTATCGGTGTGTCGGTATAACCTGATACGAAACGTCCTGACACACCTTGTGACCAGCTGCCCAAGTCTTGATTGGTACCTTTAAAATCACGCTCGACATAGAAATTACGTAAATAAATACTCTTTTCACTATCTTCCAAGAAATCAGCATAAGCGGCATTGACATTGAGACAGCCAAAAAGAGTATATAAAGCAACGCGCTGTGCTTTATACAGCGTATTCAGTTTTAACATGGGAAATCCTTTCCTGAGTATTTAAAATTCTTGTTACTGCAAGTAAAGTCTTGCTACTTGCCTTGTTATTTAAACCAAACTCCCATTTCCTTTAAATATCCAAAATCCAATAAAATATATTTAAAGAAAAGTCTAAGCTGCATTTATTATTTGAATAATTAATGTAATTTTCCATAGATAATGAAGTATATAGTTATACCTTTTAAGTCATATCGACTCCACGTCATGCATACAAGGTATTTAAATACTGCAACAATGCTTAGTCTTTGAAACAATAGAAATTAAAAGACTATCCCAATAAAGAATAGCCTTTATTCTCTGTTATTTTTTCTCTGTCAGATGCTTGCTTACGGCATTGAAGAATAAACTTTTTTCATTATCTAATTGGGCTGATGGTAGTGCTGTTTCCCATGTGCTCCATTGTATCATGACAATCTTGTCTTTCGGGTTAATTCCTAACATTTGTCCAAAGATTCCAAGGCCCCAGAATGTTGAGTCAGCATGCGGAGTCGTCAAAGGTGAACCTCGCTTGGCTTGTGAATTCCACCACTGAAAACCATACGTTCCCTTTGGATAATTTTTAGTAACTGAACCTTTGGCCTGATTCCATTGAGTCGCTATTGCCGTCCAATTTTCAGGCAACATTTTATCTCCATTAGAAACACGACCTTCATTTAAGATAAATTGCCCAAAACGTGCATAATCACGCAAAGTTGCATTAAAACCATGCCCGCCCATATCAATCTTATTGCGTTCATAAGATTGCCATACGCCTTCTCGCTCCATACCGACACGCTTCCAGACATTATTTTCTAGATATTTAGCAATATTTTCATGAGTTGCAGCTTCTAATACTTTACCAACAAGATATGCGCCCCCCGTATTATATGACCAAACCGTTCCCGGCTTATATTTAGCTTTCAGATGTTTCACATTTTTATATACGCATGCTTCAGGATCTTTTACAGCCTCACAATAGGTCATCTTTGCAAAATCTGAATTTGGATCTTTATAGTTTTCATTCCATTCAACGCCGGAGGTATGTTGCATTAATTGTTTCAGTGTCACTTTTTCCCATGCCGTTCCTTTTAAATCAGGTAAATATTGAATGATTGGATCATTTACTGATTTGATTTTTCCTTGTTGAATGGCAACGCCAATCAATGTTGCGACTATAGATTTCGCGACTGAACGTGAAGTCCATAGCGTTGTCTCATCATTGCCATGTGCATAATATTCATAGGCAATCTTGCCATCTTTTAAAATAATTAAACCTGCAACATTTTGATTTTTTAGATAATCATTTAAACGGTAATTTTTACCGTCGACAGAATAATGGATATCGTTATTTGTTATTCCACTCTTTAACTTTGGTAACGCCAGTACATTTTTCTGATCTGGATGAAAAACACTGCCATCATAAATGCGGAAGGTATTTCGGAAACCAATCACCCGCTGTTTTTGTGTCCATGTGAGCATTTCATGTGGGTTAGGTAATTCCTGATCGACTGTCGTAGGACAATCTTTTAGTCCAAGCTGCTGACAACTATATTCCGCACATGTGATACTGCTGGCGATCATACCGCCCAACAGTAAACTAATTTTTGCGATTTTCATCTCCATTTTCCCTTAGTAGATTTTTAGTTAATTGACTCAACCATTCGCCACAACATTGTCGTCCGTGATCTTCCTATAAAACGGTTATCATTGGTTGGTTTGCAGACACATTAAAAAAATGTTTTTAAAATTAGTTACTTGAAATTTAAATATGGATTAAAGAATAGAAAATATTTCATTCTTATTTCTATTCAATTGATCTATTCAAAAACATCGTCATCATTTAATTGTGGCTGGTTAAACTTCACAACTCATTCATTTTTATGATTAATATAAGAGCAACATCATTTTCTAAGTTAAATAGAGCGCTACCAACCCAAAGCTATTGTTCTGTATATCAAATACAAATGACTTGTTTGAAATATTAAAATACGAGTAGTTGACTTAATTTTATTATTTGAATAATTAATGTGATTTTTCTATGCATAGTGAAGTATATAGTTATACCTTTTAAGTCTGGTTTTATTGTGCTCATCATCATATTGCATCAAAAAAGCGGTCCTTATGACCGCTCCTGAATAATTGTTTTTTTGAGATTGCATCAATCACCATCAAGTTGTATCGGAATTCCTTCTTCTTCAAATACCTGTTTAATACATTCCAGAATCTGAGGGAGATAGGGACTTTGATCCATATTGCGTACCGCCAATGAAATTGGAGTGTATGCCTCCAAATCCAGAATAGGAATATAGACCAGATTCTTCATGCCAATGTCACTGGCACTCTCAGGAATAATACAAATACCTTCACCAGAGGAGACCAGACCTAAAGCCATATGAATTTCACGAACCTCAACCATATCTTTAGGTACCAGTCCCAAATCCGTGAAAATCGACTGAATCAGAGTTGAAAAGTTTGGCTTTTGCGTGGCTGGATAAGAAAAAATAGGCTCATCAATAATCTGGGACAGATAAATGCCCTGATCGATGAAACGGGTTAAATGGTGATTTTTATGAATGGCCAATTTGAGTTTTTCTTTGCGCAATAAAATCCGTTTAATTGCAGGATCACTAATTCGTAATCGCCCAAATCCCAAATCGATTTTGCCCAGTTTTAATGCTTCAATCTGGTCTTTAGTGCCATGTTCAATCAACTCGACCTGAATCTCGGAATGATTTTGGCGGAATAAATAAATCACCTGTGGCAACAATGCATATAGCAATGAGCTGACATAGCCAATACGGACGATCTTATTGACCGTACTAATGCGTTTTGCCATAGAGGCTGCTTGGGCGGTATGCGTCAAAATCTGTACCGCATGCTGATAAAAGAACTGACCTGCTTCTGTCGTTTTCACAGGTCGCGAACCACGTTCAAATAACAAAATACCCAGTTCTTCTTCCAGTTTTTGAATCTGCCGACTTAAAGGTGGCTGCGCAATACATAACTTTTCCGCCGCTTTGGTAATGCTCTGTTCCTCTACCACCGTCACGAAATAACGAAGATGTCTTAATTCCATTTAATATACCTTTTAAGTATCTAAAAATACCAAATTCAGCCTAGTTCTAAATATTACATTAATTTAGGGTATGTAAATAGGCAAAGATTGAAGAAATACCAAAGATGTATAAATCCATAGAAACCTTACTTGTCGAGATTCCAACCATCCGTCCACATAAGATGGCGGTTGCAACCATGCAAACCCAAACCTTAGTACTGATTAAAATCACGACAGCAGATGGTTTTATTGGTTGGGGTGAAGCGACGACCATTGGTGGTTTGGGTTATGGGGAAGAAAGTCCTGAAAGTGTCAAAACCAATATTGAGCAGTACTTTTCGCCATTGTTAAAAACGCTGGATGGTTTTAATGTGGCACAAACCCTAAAAATTATTCAACAAAATATCAATGGTAACCGTTTTGCCAAATGCGCCATCCAGACAGCCTTGCTGGATATTCAGGCACAACGTTTAGGGCTGCCACTCAGTGAAGTCCTCGGTGGACGCTTACGTGATAGCGTGCCTGTACTTTGGGTACTTGCTTCTGGCAATACCGAAAAAGATATTGCTGAAGCACAAAAAATGGTTGAGCTAAAGCGCCATAATATTTTCAAATTAAAAATTGGTTCACGTCCGGTGGAACAAGATGTTGAACATGTTCTGGCCATTAAAAAGGCATTAGGTAAGGATGTTTCAATTCGTGTTGATGTCAATCGTGCCTGGTCTGAACTGAATGCGATTAAAGGGATTCAAATGCTTCAGGATGGCGGTGTTGATCTGATCGAGCAACCGTGTGCAATTCATAATATTGATGCCATGCAACGTCTGACCCGTAAGTTTGATATTGCCATTATGGCCGATGAATCGTTAACAGGGCCGCAAAGTGCTTATTGTCTGGCAAAGACGAATGCAGCCTCAGTGTTTGCGGTAAAAATTGCACAATCTGGCGGTCTGATCGAAGCCTGCGACGTTGCAAAAGTCGCCAATCTGGCAGGGATTGACCTCTATGGCGGCACCATGCTTGAAGGGCCTGTTGGTACCATTGCCTCTGCACATGCATTCTCTACCTTTAGCAATTTAGCCGCTGGCACGGAACTGTTTGGCCCACTGCTACTCACGGAAGAAATTTTAAAAACACCACTTCAATATGGCAATTTTGAACTCAAGATTCCAACAGGTCCTGGCCTCGGCATTGAACTGGATCAAGACAAAATCGACAACCTGCGTCGTCAATAATTCAAGGAGTTGACATGCTTTTCCAAGTACGAATGGATGTAAAGATCCCCCTCGATATGCCAGCTGAAAAAGCCAATGAAATTAAAGCCGTGGAAAAGGCTTATTCACAAGACTTACAGCGTCAAGGTAAATGGCGTCATATCTGGCGCATCACGGGACAATACTCAAACATCAGTATTTTTGATGTGGAAAGTAATGAGGAATTACACACTATTTTGCAGGGACTGCCTTTATATCCCTACATGAATATTGAAGTGATGGCTTTAAATCGCCATCCCTCTGCCATTCGTGAAGATGACAGCTAAACGCGCATAGCAGGCAAAGTTAAAACAGAATTTGAACAAGGAATGTGGCGAGCCAAGGAACCAGCAAAAATAGCCAGTTCGCTAGCCACCAAAAATTATCATACTTCAGGAGAATATGTATGAACCGTCAAGAAATCGATGCACTGGTTAAAAAAATGAATGTGGATACCGCGACAGGTGAAGTCAATCCACGTGTACAACAAATTGTAGTTCGTCTGCTCGGTGATCTTTTTCAGGCGATTGAAGATCTGGACATCTCGCAAAGTGAACTATGGAAAGGTCTTGAGTATTTTACCGATGCAGGTCAGGCCAATGAACTTGGATTACTGGCTGCTGGCTTAGGTTTAGAGCATTATCTTGATTTACGTGCCGATGAAGCAGATGCCAAAGCAGGCATTACGGGTGGCACACCACGTACCATTGAAGGCCCACTTTATGTCGCAGGTGCACCTGAATCCGTTGGTTTTGCCCGTATGGATGATGGCTCTGAATCAGACAAAGTGGATACCTTATTTATTGAAGGCACAGTGACAGATCCTGAAGGCAATATTATCGAAGGTGCTAAAGTCGAAGTGTGGCATGCCAATAGCTTAGGTAACTATTCATTCTTTGATAAATCGCAGTCAGACTTCAATTTACGCCGTACTATTCTTTCTGATGCAAATGGTCACTATGTTGCACAAACCACCATGCCTGTAGGCTATGGTTGCCCACCAGAAGGTACTACGCAAGCGGTACTGAACCTATTAGGTCGTCATGGTAACCGCCCTTCTCACGTCCATTATTTTGTCTCTGCGCCGGGCTATCGCAAATTAACCACACAGTTCAATATTGAAGGCGATCAATACCTTTGGGATGACTTCGCATTTGCAACACGTGAAGGCCTTATCGCAACTGCTGTTGATGTAACAGATGAAGCAGAAATTGCTCGTCGTGGTCTCAACAAACCATTCAAGCACATTACTTTTAATGTCGAATTGGTTAAAGAACATGCAGGTGCGCCGAGTTCAGAAGTTGAACGTCGTCGCGTTGGTGCTTAATCCC
This sequence comes from Acinetobacter vivianii, assembly GCF_014635885.1. GTDB lineage: Bacteria > Pseudomonadota > Gammaproteobacteria > Pseudomonadales > Moraxellaceae > Acinetobacter > Acinetobacter vivianii. The sequence continues at coordinate 251 of NZ_BMDR01000005.1, read as the reverse complement.
CTAAAAATGACTGTGAGCTATTCATTAGCTCACGGTTTTTAAATTTCTATGCATCGCGTGTGATGAAAGTTTTGATGAAAACAGGCATGTATAGAAATTTAAAAACATGTATCAAAGGTTGGCCTTATGATTGATAAAAGTAAGCTCTCATTGACCGAGGCACTGTCACAGATCAAGGATGGAGCAACCATCATGATTGGTGGCTTCGGCACCGCAGGACAACCCGCTGAACTGATTGATGGACTTATCGA
>NZ_BMDR01000004.1 GCF_014635885.1 Acinetobacter vivianii | reverse complement strand
TTCATCAACCAGCCAGTTAATCCCTTCACTGCGCATCAGACGAGTCAGAAAGTCATAGTCGCTTTCATTGGATTGCATGATAAATGGACGGACGTCATAGTCTTGACTGAGTCCGCTTAAATCAAGCGTTAAGCTCGAGGCAAATAAGGGGCTTTTTTGTTGCCATTCTTTAAAGACAATTTCCACCACATCACGCACGCTTTTATTCATAAACACGCGGCTGTTACGGCGTTGTTTCCACAGTGCGGTTGGGTCTTCGAGCGTGAGTTTATAGAGGGTTAAGCTACCGTCAGACTGGCCTTGTAAGGCTTGAGTAATAATGCCTGTGACACGGCTCAGTTGGCCCTGATCGGTAACGGTGTCAATTGCGGCTTGGCTGCCAATAAATTGTTTAAGTGGAATGGCAGCATTGGTCGATAAACAGATCAGCTCTGCCTTAAAGCCAGCGTTTAATTCATGCTGACCATCGATACGTTGCAGGAAGACTTGGGAATTTAAATTTTGATTTGAAAATTGAATATGGATCGCACGTTTCTGTGCTGTGAGGCCTAAACTGTCCAGAGCCTTAAAAATATTGTTCAACATTTTTTATAGAACATTTCATTAAATTTGCCATATTTTACTCAAAAAAACGATTTAATGTCTATACAGTTCTGTCTATAGATGACAATAAATGTCACATTCTATTTATTTTTTTAAACTTCCTTGTTAACTACGCGATACGTCCTTATTAAAAAAGTTAAAAAATAAACACCTTGTTTTTCTTTAACTTAGCTTCAGATGATTTATTTTACCAAGCGGATGGCTTTTGCATAATGTGTTGGGTTGAGCCTGATCACCAATATGCTCACCACCACTACCATTGCCAAATGCCAAATCCAGCCAAGGGTATAACCACTTGTAAGACCGTGAAATACAGCAAGTAGCCAAGGTGCAATGGCTGCAAGTAAGAAACCACCACCTTGCATTAAGGCAGAAAGCTGACCTGCATGTGCGGGATCAGCCAGATGATCGAGCACCACAATCATCAGTAAAGCAAAACTGCCACCCAAGCCTGCCCCTAAAACCACGACCCATAGATAAGGCAGATATTCAGGGATAAAAGCCAAGCCCGCAAATCCAAGCAGTTGCATGAGCAAAGTTAAACCAATCCAGATCCGGCGGTCTTTATTAGTGCGGGATAAATAAGGCAATAGCAGTGCTGCCGCAGCTTGACTGAGTGTCAGTAGCGCCATTAAATTACCGCTCGCTGTTGCACTCCAGCCCCGCTCCTGATAGGACGGTGCCAGCCATGCCACGATTGAGCTGTAACCACCATTGATCAGCCCAAAGCAAAAAATCAACAACCATGTCCGTGGCTGTTTCATGAATACACCAACCGATGGAAGTTTGTATTGAGATTTTGCAGGTCGAGCTAAAAAACAGCTGGCAAGCAGCAATGCAGCAATGGCGGGTAAAGTGAAAATAGATAGACCAATTTTCCAGTCCCCGCTCACGCTAGTGACCATCGGCGCAATTAAAGCACCCAAAGCCCCGCCGCCCATCAACATGGCTGAATATAGCCCCATCATCGGCCCCAGATGATCCGCAAATTCTCTTTTGATCATACTTGGAAAGCAGGCTTGTACAATCGCCACACCTAAGCCAATGATGGCAGCAGTCAAAATCAAGAATCCACCATTCGGCACAATAAAACGTAATGCACATCCTAGACAGATAATTGCTAAAGCCGTCAGAATGGCTTTACGCTCACCCAGCGCACTTTGTATCGAAGGCCCAACAAAGGCAATGATTCCCATCAACAGCATAGGAACCAAAGTGAGTAAGGCAATCCCTTGCAAACTCAGGCCGGTCCCTGTTCGTATCGGATTCGCGACTGGCCCAATGCTGGTCATAAAAGGCCGTAAATTGAGTCCGACCAATGCCACAGTTGCGATCAGCATCGGACGATGATTAAAGGAGGTCATCATAATTTAGGCCAATGATTTCCAGTAAGCATATAAATCTGGTTTGTGCTCTAGCCGTACAGGGACATAGCGAATCTGCATCGATTGCTCTGCAAAAGGCTTGGCGAGGTCTGCATAAATTGCGGCGGTAGATAAGCCAAAGGGTTCACCTGCTTCATTTGAATAGGCGTAATTCACGGCCTGTATACCCGCCATACGCATCGCAGCCATACACATCGGACATGGATGGCCACTGGCAAAAACAATGCATCCTTCTAAATTAGCCGAGTTGAGCTGTTTGCTGGCAGCACGGATGGCCTGTAATTCTGCATGTGCAGTGGGATCATTAGTGCTGAGAATCTGGTTGACGCCAGAAGCAATCACTTGCCCATCTTTGACAATCACAGCCCCGAATGGACGTCCACCTGCCTCACTATTTTGATAAGCCAGTTCAATGGCCTGCCGAAGAAAATCTGTATCGTTATTCATGTTCATACTCTCAGCCTTATTTTGCACCAGCCGCCAATAATACATTTTCAATCGTCTTGTAACCGCGTGCCTGAGCATGAGCCAATGGCGTTACCCCTTCACGATCAGCGAGATTGACATTGGCACCTGCCTGAATTAGAAGGTCGACGATTTGCTGATATTGCTTATCACCATTGCCTAACATGATGGCTTCCAACAATGCAGTCCAACCCAGATTGTTGACATGATCAATCTTTACGCCTGCTGCAATCAGTGTTTTAACCGTTTCGACATGACCCCGCTCAGCTGCAGGAATCAATGCTGTACCGCCATATCGATTGGTACTTTTCAGGTCTGCGCCATGTTGCAACGTCATTTTCAAAATCTCTAAATGTCCTCTTGCACCCGCATAAAGATAAGGACTGTCCTGAATATTATCTTTGGCATTGACATCAGCTCCAGCCTGAATCAAAGCTTGCGCAGCCTGAATATTGTTGGCTCGTGTCGCAATCATCAGTGCGGTTGAGCCCGACGAGTCGCGCGCATCGATTTGGGCAGTTTTAGGCAACAATTGCTCGATTTGGGCCACATCATTTTGTGCCGCAGCCTGACGTAACGCATCATTGTGCATTGGATCTCCTGAGCTTGCATAACCGCATGCGGATAATGTCATCACCAAAGCAGCAGCGATTAGGGACTTGTTCATCGACTTCCTCCATGCAAATACCGAAAAGACAGCGAGATGCAGACAACGCTTTGAGTTGTAGTGATGTCATCCTTGCAATCAATCAATTTGTGACTTGAGCATAACGAGATTCATAACTATTTAAAAATTAAATTATTGAATCAAATGTATTAAGATAATGAATAGCCATTTAAGTCTTAAATGGAAAAATAATTCCAAACAATGAGTTATTGCGATGTTTGATCCACGCTTGTTACGCGCCTTTGTCACGATTATTGAAGCGGGCAGTTTTACTTTAGCGGCAGAACGCTTGCACATGACGCAGTCGACAGTCAGTCAGCAATTGGCAAGACTGGAACAAGCTGTGGGCAAACAATTGATTGATCGAAATGCCCGACCACTGCAACTCACCAGCGCAGGCGAATATCTGATTAGCTATGCTCGACGTATTCTGGCACTTCAGCAAGAGGCACAAAATGTGCTCGGTGATCCGACGGGCACCATCCCGATTCATATCGGCTTACCCGAAGATATTATGAATACCGATATGGCGCTGGCATTAAGTGCATTTAGCAAACAGCATCGGAGTATTCGCCTTGATGTGACCGCAGGACTGAGCCGTGATCTGATGGAAGGCTATCGAAATGGACAATTTGATCTGGTCATTGTCAAAGAAACCCTTGCCAGCGCGGATCATCATGCGACTTTCCCTGAAGAAATGGCTTGGTTTGAAAGTATTGATCATGGCGGAAACTGGTCAGATCCGATTCCACTGGTGACCTTTCCACAAGGTGGGCTATATCGGGAAGACATGTTTGAACGAATCGAACGTGAACGGCGACATTGGTATATTGCCTTTACCAGCAATAGTTTAGCCAGCGTACTGGTCGGCGTCGAAACTGGACTCGGCCTGTCGCTACTGCCTGTTGCAACTACCAAAGGCTATCGGGTACGTGAATATCTTCCATTAGGTAAGGCTAATCCGATGACAGTTTCGATCTATGCTTGGGATAAGGACGGTTTGGTGGCAAAGCTGGTGGAGCAAATGACCGCTGTACTGCAAAGACGTTTTGAAATGTCCAAAACAGAAAATTAAATCGTTAGCGTGAATCAAAAACTCAAATGATCCTTAAAATAAAAAGAGCAAACCTTTCGATTTGCCCTTTTAGATAAGATCGGAAATGCTTTAAAAACTAAATCCAATATTTAAATTGATGCGGTAAAGCCATTGGTCACTATACGGCGAAACGGTTGAGGTATAGCCTGTAGCATTTGAAGCCCCACCAATGATATTGGAGTTTTTACCCCAAGTGTAATCGGCCCATACCATAAATGGCGAAGCAATAAACATCATCCCTGTGGTATTCATTTGTGAAGCTGACCAATCATCACGCTTCTTGTCCATATAGCTATAGTCATTATAGAAACGGATGGCTTTGAGTTTACCCATATCCTGCACAGGCAAGGTATAAGCAAGGTTTAAACTGGCAACAGTGGCTTCCGAAGCAATGAAATATGCAGGTGTAAATCCATTATTGCCCATCAAGGTCACATCATTACTAACCCCATCTGGGTTTTTGGCATCATATTGATAATGAATCACAGAACTTTGTAAATTAAAGCGTTTGTAATTATTATCGGTATGTAGGCCTACCGCATAATACTGACCATTTTTATCAGTCGTTTTATTATGCAATTGCGCAATCGCACCTGAAACGCCAAACTCTTGCTTACCGAATTCGGTTTCCAGCTTGCGTACAATACGGGTATTAAATTGATGACGCTTTTCGTTTTGATAGGCTTTCTGATTCGGGAAAGCATTTTCTGAAAGATCGTCATAGGTTGCACTTTCAGGCGAGTAACGCAGACTGGTCTCCAGCATTTGCGGATAATAGCCGAGTTTTACATCCCAGTCCTTGTTATGAAAATTCCAGTTCAAACCTGGCGCAACGTTATTGCCGTAGCCGAGGAAGAATGGAATATGGTATGTCCAGCCATTCTGCGGATAGGGATAGATCGCAAAAGGTTTATAGACAAAACCTGCTTCTATACTGTTATTTTCATCTAGGTTATAGCCGACATAGGCTTTCTCGACCGAACGCTTTTCCTGATCTTGAAACAGATAACTGGCATTAAAATAGGCATCATCAAATTTGCCTTTTAAATCCACCCGAAAAATATCGAAATACAGCTTACCGAATCCACCATTCGGCCCTTCCCAATTTTCATAACGCTGATTGAGTCGCACCACACCACCGACTTGTACTGAATCCGTACCGTCTTCACTTTTCCATTCTAGGGCTGAGCTTTGTGCAAATACATTTGAACTGCTACCCAAATACAATGCAGCAAATAGCATGGCTATAGAGGTCTTTTTCATCTCTTGATTCCTTGGTTTTTGTTCCAACGATCCTGTTGGCTAGCTTTTTTGTTTTACCTATAAAACATAGTTTTTATCGCTTTATGGACAAAAAAATTTGCCCATAAAGCGGTCTTCACATCAGCACCGACTGCCAATGCTCAGCGGGATTAGTACAGTTTTTTCTGTGGTGGCCCTGCAAAGTTCAATGGTCCAATTGACTTCATATCTAGTTCAATTACGCTTGGACCTTTGAAATCAACCGCTTCCTGAATCACGGTCTTAAATTCATCCGCACTGCCCACTTTCCAGCTCTTCACCCCCATTGCTTCGCCTAAGACTTTATAGTCTGGGGTATGCAATTCATTGAAATACTGGCGACCACCGAAGTAGTTATTTTGAATACCGCGCATCACGCCATAACCACCATCATTCATGATCATCAGCACCATATTGGTATTTTCTTGCGCCATGGTTGCGATTTCGCCGATACCTAACATCAAACCGCCATCACCCACCAAGCCAATCACTTTCTTGTCAGGATTGGCAATCGAAGCACCAATCGCAGTTGCCAGACCTAGACCAATTGCACCTGCTAGAGAATGAATATTCTGGTTTGGCGCCTGTACTAGAAATAAACGGCTGCCCCAAGTGCTACCTGACATGGTAATGTCACGTACAAAAATGCCATCTTGCGGTAATGCAGCACGTAAGTGATCACAAATCAAGGCATATTGATCTAACTGAGTACGTAGCGCATCTATTGCCGCCTGTTTGGCCTGAACCACAGCTGCATCATAATCTGCGTCAACTTTTGAGATACCTTGCAGGCCCGTCAATACACGTTGCAGCACATCTTTGGCATCACCACAAATGAAATTACGAACTTTATAATTACGCTGTTGTGCGACTGGATTGGCATCAATCTGGATAATATTGTCAGGGAATTGCACTGAATAAGTCTTGGTTTCATTACTACGTAAACGTGAACCCACCACTACTAATAGATCAGCATCTTTAAGTAACTGCTCAACACCAGCCGAGTTATGGAATGCGCCTAAGCTACGTGGATGATCATCGGCCAACACGCCACGCGCATGTGTTGATGACACCACAGGAATCCCAAGATCAGCAATAGCTTTGACTTCTGCAACGCTATTCAACGTACCACCACCGATCCAGAACACTGGGCGTTTGGCTTTTTTCAGTTCTTCAATAATTAAGTCGACTTCGACCTGTTCAGCTTGTGGCAATTCAAGGGCTTTTACTGGCCCCAAGTTCAGTGGCAAATCGATTTCTGCTGCTTGCACATCAATCGGTAACTCAACGCTCACTGGCCCCATCGGTACTGTAGTGGCTACACGAATTGCTTCACGGATCACACCCACCGCATTGTCAGGACTGGTGATACGAAATGCAGCTTTGCTTGATGCACGTAAAAAAGTCAGCTGATCTTTGGTTTCATGAATAAAGCTGGCATCACGATCCAGATATTCACGTTCCACTTGCCCGGTTAAATGCAATACAGGACTACCTGCATTCATTGCTTCGATCAGTGAACCGACTGCATTACCTGCACCCGCGCCAGTACTGGTAAGCGCCACACCAAGTCCTTTAAAACGAGAGTGACCATCTGCCATCGTGACCGCACCGGCTTCACCGCGTGCCGCCACAAAACGGATTTTTTCACGGCGACCAACTGCATCAGCAATCGGCAAGTTATGGATCGAGATCACACCATAAATACTGTCTACTTGGTGTGCTTCTAAAACACGGGCGATGGCTTCGCCGACATTTACACGTTCTGTCATTTGTATATTCCTCAAAAACTGTTCATTCCATGAATGTATTAATTCGCCCAAGGATTTGGCTGCTCGCTTAATCCCATATAGATGCTTTTTTGTTGCATGTAAGACAAAATGCCTAAACGACCTTTTTCACGCCCGATACCACTTTCTTTAAAGCCACCAAATGGCGCTGAAATCGAGAATTTTTTATAGGTATTGATCCAGACCGTACCCACTTCTAAAGCACGAGCAATTTGCCATGCCTTACGATAGTTTTCAGTCCAGATGCCTGCGGCAAGACCAAAACAACTGTCATTGGCTTGTGCAAGCAAATCTTGTTCATCGTCATATTTCATCACCACCAGCACAGGACCAAAAATCTCTTCCTGACAGGTTTGTGCTGAATTACTTAAGCCTGTAATAATGGTTGGTAAGTAATAGCTACCTTTGGCAAACTCACCTTCGGTTAAGGCATGACCACCCACAAGGACTTGTCCACCTTCTTGTTTCGCGAGCTGTACATAGTCATCGACAGAAGCCAAATGCTTCGGGTTAATCAAAGAGCCGAGATGTACGCCTGCGGTTTCAGGGTGCCCAACACGCAAGCCTTTGGTGATTTCAACCAGACGACTGAGAAATTGATCATAGATACTGCTGTGTACAAACAGGCGCGAACCTGCAATACAGGCTTGTCCAGCCGAACTAAAAATACCGTAAGCCACACCTTTGGCTGCCAGTTCAATATCTGCATCTGGCAATACAATCGTTGGTGATTTTCCACCAAGTTCTAAAGAGGTTGTGATCAGTTTATCGGCTGCTAAATGTGCCAAATGACGACCTGTGGTGGTTCCACCCGTAAATGAAATCTTACGTACCAAAGGATGCTTTACGATTGCATCACCAATCACAGAACCGCGTCCGACCAATACACTGAGCAAACCTTTCGGTAAACCCGCTTCTTCAAAGATTTTTGCGAGTTCCAATGCAATCAAAGAAGTCACTTCCGCAGGTTTTAGAATCACTGCATTACCGCCCGCAAGTGCAGGTGCCAATTTCTGTACTTCACTGGCAATCGGCGAGTTCCACGGGGTAATTGCAGCGACCACGCCCACTGGTTCATGCACGCTCATGGTCATGAAATCTGCGGCACGTTGCGTGGTCAACTCGTCATTCAAGGTTTCGCAGGCAGCTGCTACATAACGCGCTGTTGCTGCCGCACTCATGGTCAAGGCACGAGTTTCAGCCAAGGGCTTGCCATTATCACGAGTTTGCAACTTTGAAAGTTCATCTACACGCGCTTCAATAATGTCTGCTACTTTATATAAAATACGGGCACGTTCATGCGGCATGCTGTTGCGCCACTCAGCTTTACGCCAAGCCGCATCTGCCTTTTCAATAGCTTCATTGACATCTTCCAGACTCGCCGTTGAAATTTCAGCATTCACCGATTGATCTGCTGGAAATAAACTTTGAATCGTAGCGCCTTTACCTAATCGCCATTCACCTGCGATATAAATTTCCTTTACCATCATCAAATCCTTTTAAATCTGAATTGCTTCAACACTATTGCGGCAAGCGCGAATCACACTTAATGCAGCCAAGGTTGAGGTTTTTGGATTACTCGCCAATGGCACACCGACCAGTTCAATGGTCATTTCACCGAATACACCTTCTGCCACAATGGTGTGCTTGTTTTTGTTGATGCTCGGATCAACCGTCAGCTCGACCATAGTGTTATCCATACCTAGTCCTGCCAGTGCAATCGTTGCTGCCACATTGGCATTGGCTGGAAACTTCAAAGCTGCTTCTCTTGCTGTGCCACGGAAGAAAACCGTTGCTTCGCTAACCTGATCGAGGTCAACCAACTGTTCCGCATAGCTACCACGCCAGCTTTTTGGACTCTTACAGCCTTTATAGGTGACCTTTTCCAGACCGCCTTCTTTGGCCGCAGAGATCCCATCTATCCCGGCAATTGCACCTGCCAATAAATGCAGATGCGCATCGTTTTGTTCTGCCGTTTTTTTCAGTTGAATTAAAAATTCGTTATCCGCCAAAGTCCCTACTGAAATCAGGCCAATGGTCCAGCCTTTTTCTAGAACTTTTTGCGCGTGTTCTTTCACAGCAGCCTGTCCTGCCACTTCAATCACATAATCAGGTGTCCCCTGACATTGTTCGATTGAACTAATCACTTGCACATCAGCCGCAACCTGCGCCTGTACTTTTTCTACACTGCGTGCAGGGACCACAATCCATTTAAGTTGCAGGTCTTGTGGCATGTGGGCATACACTTCTGCCGCCATCGCTCCAAAACCAATCATCATCAACTGCTTCATGTGAACACCTTATAAATGTTTGTTAAATCCACCAGAGACATCGAGTGTCGAACCTGTGGTATACGATGCTAAAGGTGATGCTAGGAACACCAAGGCACGTGCTGGCTCTTCTGGCTTGCCCAAACGTTGCATTGGAATGCCACGGTTTTTGGCAATGTTGCCTGTCCACTGTTCCCATGTTGTATTTGGATCAGAACGGGTTTCAAAACGGCGTTTCCACTGTGCTGATTCCACCATGCCCAAAAGAATTGAATTGACACGAACACCGTACTGGGTAAATTCATGCGCCAGTGAATGAGTTAAATTCAGCAATGCTGCACGTGCAGATGAAGTCGCAATCATGTGCGGTTCAGGTTGCAGTGCCAACAAAGAATTCACATTGGTAATCGACCCATATGCCGAATGTTTTAAATCGTTTAAGAAAGCACGTACTGGATGTAATACACTGAAATACTTCAGTTCAATTTCCTTCATCCAGTCTTCGTCTTGGGTATTTTCAAAATTAGATACACGCCCCTGACCTGCGTTATTGATCAGCATGTCGACATTGCCCAGATTCTGATTGACCTGTTGTGCAAAGCGTTTTACGTCTTCTTTATCCAAAACATTGCAAATACTGGTGAAGATGTTGGCATGCGGATATTTTTCTAAAATATACAATTTTGATGCTGCCAAACGCTGCTCATCTCGACCGCACCACGCCACCTTGGCACCTTCTGCAACTAAAATTTCGACTGCAGCCAAACCAATGCCTGACGAGCCACCTGTTACAACTGCTACTTTTCCTTCAACTTGGAAGCTCATATCCATATCTCTCGTTTAAGTCTTAATGTGCCGATAAAACAATGTCGTTAAACTGTTCAGGTTGATCGACATAACTCAGATGACCTGCATCTGTAATGAGATGACATCGGCTCAATTGCATTTCTATCGCAAGTTCCTTGATCGCTTGCGCAGGCGTAATTCCATCCTTGTCACCCGCAATCACCACACAAGGAACAGTAAGTTCTGTTAAATAATTTCGAATTTCGTCATACGCCAGCAAATAAGATGCTCGGGTAAAACCATCTAATGTCAGTTGCCCCATCACTTCACTGACCAAAGCCAGTGCCTGAGGTTCCTGTTTATAAATCAAATGCGGTCCACGGCTGGCAGCCATGCCTGCATTGCCCAAGCTTTTCAACATATTCGGGCGTTTTTGATAAACCTGTGCTTTGGTGTCTTCATCGGAACGTTGATAACCTTGTGCTGCATTGGCAATCACTAAGGTCTGTACCCGTTCAGGATAAAGATGGGCAAACGCACTGGCCTGTAAGGCCCCCAATGAATGTCCAATTACAACGGCTTTTGCAATGTTCAACGCATCCATCAAGCCCAATACTCGCTCCGCATAATCGGCTGCATTGGGTTGATCTGTGTTTAAGCCATCAGATAAACCATAGCCCGGTGCATCCCAGGCAATGACATGAAAATACTGACTGAGTGTCTCCAACTGATTAATCCAGGATGCTGAACCTGAGCTAATTCCATGCAGCAAAATCAGCGGCTGGCCTTGACCTGCTTCACGATAAGCTTGCACAGCGCCATTTACGGCAACGGTTTTGACTGGATAGTGAGTTAAACGCTCAATCAGTGTCATCATGTCATTCCTTCAACATTTATAAGATCAATCGGATTAACGTTTGATTTGAGACAATGGATGCTCAGGTGGATAGTTCGGGATGGTTGGTTTACCAGCACCCAACATCACACACATCAAGGCATCTTCCTGACCCGGATTGAACAGACCACGATAAATACCCGGTGGAATTGAAATCAGGTCACGCTCTTTCAGTCTGGTCTCAAATTTTTCCCCGTTATGTTCAATGAACAGGTCAATTTCGCCACGCAACATGAAAAACACTTCTTCAACATCGTGATGAATATGCAAAGGCCCTTCACATTGCGCAGGTAAAACCATGGTTGAAAAGGTAAAGTTTTCAGCTGGAACCGTATTGCCATCATTAACCACACCTGTTGCACCAGTACCCATATAACGCATTTGTGCACGACGATATTTCGGGTCATAGTCCGCTTGGAACTTCAAGGCATCAAAATCATATTTACGTGTTTCAAAGCGTGCGATACGTGTACTCAACCAGTCTTGTAAATTTGTACCTTCAGGTTGTGTCCATGATTCGAATTGTTGAGTAGTCATGTTTTAACTCCTAGGTTTTGTTCAATATTTTGATTAATAACGTTTCAATAAAGGAACTAAGAAGAATGATCCAATCACAGCGACGGCTGCCAAGAAGGTAATTCCTAAATTAAAACTATGTGTTTGCATCACGATGTAACCGATCAGAACAGGTGCAATTGCACTAGCAAAATTACCCATTCCGTTGAAAATTCCACCCGCAGTTGCACCAACATCGGCAGTTGTTACACGGGCAAGTAAAGCGAATACTGCTGCGACACCAAAGCCCCAAGCCATTGCGCTTAAAGACATTGCTGCGATCACGAGAATAGGATCGGTCATAATGACCATGACATACATAAAGATGCCTGCCACCAACAGGCCACTGAAAACCTGAACAGCACGGCGGCCTAACTTGTCAGAAAGGAAAGCACCGATCACTTCACCAATCAGCATGGCAATAAATGGAAGGCTTGAATAAACACCAAACTCTTTCAGGTTAAAGCCCTTGTCCTGAATCAGATAAGAAGGCACCCAGCTATTTAAGCCCCAGAGATAAGTCATCAATGCAATATTGAAAATACACACCAGCCAGAACGCACGGTTCTGTAATAGCACTTTGGTGTTGTGAATATGACCTTTGAAATTCAGGCGTTTGCTGGTTGATTCAAGTTCAATGGTTTTCTTGAGTTGTAAATTACGTAGACCAAATGCAATCGCCAGTAGCGCAACCACTGTTAAACCTGACATCACAAAAAATGTGGTGTGCCAGTCGTGCTTCGCAAGCACTGCGGCAGTAATTGGAAAACCCAGAAATGCACCAATCGGCGTACCTAGTAGGAACATGGTCGAAGCGCGCGCTTGCTGGCGATCGGTATAGGTTTGCTTCACGATGGCATACGCCAGTGCAAACAATGGTCCTTCAGCCAAACCGAGCAAAACGCGTAGGATCAACATACCGGTATAGTTGGTGGTAAATCCCATACAGAACATTAAAATGCCCCACGATGCGACGCTCCAGAACAGCATTTTCTTCGGATTAAAGATATCGCCGAGGAAACTCAAAAAGACCGAGGAAAAACCATAAGCCAACAAGAAGCTGGTCATGAGCCATCCGAGTTTTGCCTTATCTTGAGCAATCCCCATCGCACCTTGGAAGTGCGGGTCAGCAAACAAGACCGCGATACTGATTTTGTCGAAAAATGCCAGAACGACACATACCATCAGGACGAAAGCAGGAACCCAATGCTTTAATCCACTTTTTTCTTCATTACTCATACTTCATCCCTTCGATTGAGTCATGAACCGAATCTAATGTTTATGGTTTTAATTTCATTACATTAAATTCAGGGTCTGCTAATAATTTTGGGTCTAACTCGGTATTCGACTGCATCCAGCGCTTTGCCAGTTTGACCAGTTTTGAATCATTGATTGCGATCATGTTAAGTAAACGATTCTGCTCATCCAGATATAAATAACTGCATTGATCATCTGCGCTTTTACGAACCACAATCTGCCCTGTTTTTTCAGGTTGATAAGTGCCTAAAATCTGAATATTAAAGTGATACTGATCTGACCATAACCACGGAATATCGCTATATTCGGTTTCAATACCCAGCATTGATTTTGCAGCGGCAATGGCCTGATTCTGTGCATTGGCCCATGACTGAATGCAATACCCAAGCCCTGGATGAATCGCAACATCACCTGCGGCATAAATATCCTGGTCAGAAGTCTGTCCAAAACAATTCACCACAATGCCATCTTTCACGTCCAAGCCCGCATTGACACCAAGCTCTTTGGCAATATCAGCACCTGCACCTACAACCACACAATCAAACAGCTCACTTGCATTCGGATGATTGACCACTTCAACTTTTTGTTGACCCGCTTCAATCAAATGCAGATTTTTACTGTCTAAATGAATCTGTGTCCCTTGTTGCTCATGCATGCTTTTTAGAAAAGCAGATACATCAGGGCTAACACTACGTGCACAAAGACGATCGCCATATTCAAAAATATGAACCTCTTTGCCTTGTTTACGTGCCGTCGCTGCAATTTCCAGACCAATCCAGCCACCACCAATCACGGCTAACTTTTGCGAATGCTGCAAGATTTCGGCTAAACGCTCACAATCCTGAACATTACGTAAAGTCACCACATTGGGAATAAACTGCCATGTGTTCACAGGAACACGGGCACGGCTACCTGTGGCGATCAATAATTTGTCATACGGTAAAACCTGACCACTTTCCAGAACCACCTGCTTCTGCTGGCGATCTACCTGAGTAGCAACTGCTGGCTTGTGCCATTGGATATTAAAATCCTGCACCTGCTCTGGAGAAAACAGATGCAAGCTTTCATAAGTGGCTTCTTTTGAAAGTACCTGTTTTGACAATGGTGGGCGTTCGTAAAACACACGGTCTTCATTTGAGACCACATGAATTTCACCTGAATATCCATTCTGGCGCAAAGTACTGACTGCCCAACCTGCGGCTTGTCCTGCACCCACAATTACGATTCTTTCCATAGCTTGTTCTCCCTGCCTGATCTGTACTTATGCAGGTTTAACCTGACGACGGGTATGATCATCCAGACCGCCTTCAATCGCCCATTCTGTAAAGAGTTCCAGACGATGTTCTTCGATACGTGGTTGCCATTCTTCGGTCAGGTAGTCATCGTTGGTGTAATACTCAAATGCGCCACCAAGCGGTGAATTGACATACCAGAAGTAAGCTGAAGAAATCGGATGACGTCCTGGACCAATGAAAGTCGACCAATCAGAACGGTTCATATGCAATCCACCACCAATCACCTCATGGATATCCCGAACGACGAATGCAACGTGATTGAGTCCAGCAGGTTTATTTGGTACTGAAAGCAAGAACAGGTCATGGTGGAAACCTTTACCACGACAGCGTAAGAATGCACCACGATTGCGATAAGCATCTGATAAGAAGAAACCAAGCTTTTCAATATAGAACTGTTCCGTCTTTGCTAAATCAGGCGTGAAAAAAACCACATGACCAATCGCAACAGGTTGTCCTTTGTCATATACAGGACTTGCTGCATTGACACGTTGTACATTGCCGTACTGGTTAATGCCTTCTGTTTTCAATGCAGGTAGATCTTGGGTAAAGCTTTTCTGAAAGCGAATCGTCATACCATTCGGATCTAGACACTGCACCATATCCGCAGTCGCCTGATAACCCTCTACATCATTTAGACGAAGTGCTAAATTTGCCAAATCCTGTGCCGCATCATCTAGCCCCCAAGTCACTTCACGTAAAGTTGAACCTGACTCAATGGCTTTTGGTAAACGATGATCATCACAATCAAATAAGTAAATCTTGCTACCGTTTTGTGTCTGGTAAAGATCCGTCCCTTCAATATCTGACTGACTTTGCTTGAGACCGAAATCTGCCAAAAATTTATTCGAAGCAGCTCGGTCTTCAACGCCAAACTTTAAAATCTCAATCCCTGTAATCATGAGATTACTCCTTAATTAAAGACAAAACCGCCATTTACTGGAATATTCTGTCCTGTCACAAATGAGGACAAATCTGATAGTAAATAAAGGGCTGTTCCGTTCAAATCCTGTGGTAATTGCTGACGTTGAATCGCACGACCATTCACATATAAATCATGGCGTTCTTGTGGCACATAAGCTGTTGCCTCAACCAGAGTCAATCCCGGTGAAAGCGTATTAATACAGATATTGAATGGTCCAAGTTCTCTCGCCATGGAACGTGTCATTGCGGTTAATGCACCTTTGCTCGCGACATAGGCCATGAGGTTGGGAGCACCCCACAATGCTGTATCCGAAGCGACATTAATGATCTTGCCTGCACTGGACTGTTTGAGATAAGGCACCGCAGCCTTGGTCACGAGCCAAGTCCCTTTCACATTAATGTTCATGACACGATCCCAAAGATCTGCGTCATAATCCATCATGCTTTTACCCCCCACATTGGTTGCAAGTGCGGCACAATTCACTAAACCATCCATTCCGCCCATGCACTCAGCTGCTTGCTGAACTGCTTGCTGGATCGAGTCTGCATTTGCCAGATCAATGCTCACCGCATCAACCTTTAAGCCTTGTGCTTGCAAAGCAGCGGCTTCTTCTTGTACCAGATCAGTCAAGATATCAGCCATGACCACTTGAGCGCCTGCTTCCGCAATCGCTTGTGCAAAGTCTCGACCCAAGCCTCTTGCCGCACCTGTGACAAGGACTTTTTTGTCCTGTAACAATGCGACATTAACCATGAACTTCTTCCTGCATTTCAATACGGTTTGAGGTATTCAATGCTGCAATTTTCTTTAACTGTTTTTCCGCTTCTTTCTTCATTAAACGGCGTAAACGAGAAAGGCCCACATCATGTTGATAAAGGAATTCGTGTTGACGGGCATTCGGCGCAAGATTTTCTAAAATAATGCGATCCTGTTCCAATACATCCCAATGCAATTTTTCTAAATGGTTGCGGTAAAGGAAGCGCCAGACATTACGTTGCCAGCCACTGACTTTACGACAGCGCCAGAAAAATACACGGGTATTGTTGGCATCAATTGGCGTTGCATAACCCACGATCCAGAACTCACCACCTGGCCCAAAATCTTTACGATACGGAATTGAGAGGCGTAACCAGCTTGCACCAGTATTGGCATATTCAACCCAGTCAAAATTCACCCCAATTTGGCCTTCTTTCTCAAAAACAAAACCATTTGGCGTTGAACGGTGTTTCATTTCCGCAGTACGGTCGCCCTCTGCCATTGAGTGTGACGTGCAATGCAAATAACTACCATGCATCGGATCCATGACGTTATCAATCGCATACTGATGATTTACTTTCCAGTCCGCCTGACATAAGAATGAACTCCATTCTTCACTTGCCAGTTGTTCAGGAAAATCTAGCGGCTTAGGTGCTTCATTAGCATCAATACCAAACCACATGAAAATTGCACCATGCTGCTCAATCACTGGATAGCTTTTGACACATGAAGTACCTTTCATTGGACAATCATGTACCGCAGGCACATCTTCCACAACGCCATCATGGCGAACTTCAACACCGTGATACCAGCAAGCCACACGATTGCCCAGATTCCAGCCTAAAGAAAGACGTGCTCCACGATGCGGACAGCGATCTTCCAAAGCATGAACCTGACCTTCTGCATCACGCCAAACCACGATATTTTCACCTAAACGGGTAATACCGACTGGATTTGCAGCCACTTCCCAGCTTGCTAACACAGGATGCCACTGATCACGTAAACCTAAATCTAAATACTCTTCTACACTTGGAGTAACTGATACTGCTGCGTTCATCACTATTCTTCCTTGAATTAATAACCTAAACGTTGCATTTCTTCTGAGAATTTTTCAGAAGTCCAAAGCTCACCAGATTCACAGCGAAAACCTTGCTGATTTAAAGACTGGACTAAATCAGTGAGTTCAGTGACGCCTGTAGAAAAGGCTTTGATGAGATGTTGAACAAAATCCTGTTCATAGACAGTTGGCTCTTTATAACGTGTTTGCCAAACCAGTAGCTCTGCCTGTCCCGGTATCTGAATATTGTTAATCCCTGCTTCGGTCGCTGGCGTGGCATGAATCCAGTTCGCTAGCTTCTCATTAAAAGTTTTCATGAGATTCCATCCTTTAAAATAAAACTTATAGTTGAATTTGAACGTCCTGCCCTTCAACACGTACTGGATAGGTGCACAAATCACGGCATCCTGGTCCACTCTTCAACTCACCTGTCTGGATATCAAAGATCGCCTCATGCAATGGGCATTCCACTGTTTGATCTTCGATAAAGCCTTCTGTTAACAAGGCAAAGGCATGTGGGCAAACATTCTCGATGGCAAAGTAATTATCATCGATGAAAAATACGCCAATTTTCTTACCGTCGACTTCAATGGCTTTCGGCTCGTCTTCGGTGATGTCGTCTTGCTGACAAACTGAGATCCAACTCATCCTTGCATCCTCATTTGTTTTATATATAAAACATTATTTGATATAACAAACTTTAGATAAGAATACTCCCATGATGTTTTTTCTGTCAAATTAAATATATTTTTAAAATTCAATAACTTGATTTTTAGAACACATTCTTTTACGTTTTACTAAAAAAATTTTGTTTTATATATAAAAAAATATTTAAACAATCTATTTGCAGTTACAATAGAATCCTAAGAAAACGAAATGTACTAATTTGCGATTTTTTGATAGGAAAATTGAACACATGAATTCAACAATTGAAACAGACTCCCAAGAATCTGATGCAATAAAAAATGAGGAACGCTATTTAGTCCCTGGCTTAGTGCGTGGTTTGGCAATCTTGCAAGCGTTTAACCAGCAAACCCAAGAAATGACTATTACTGAAATTGCCGAAGTTCTCGATGTAAACCGTTCCAGTGCTTTCCGTCTGATCTATACGCTGGAGTCTTGTGGCTTTCTACGCAAAGCTTCACAGAAAACGTATGCTTTAGATTCTAAGGTTATGGAGCTTGGTTTTAATAGCCTAGCCAAACAGTCATTACTAGACTTGGCAACACCGCTAATGAAAGAGTTACGCGATCAGACTCAACTTGCCGTGCATCTTTCTATATTAGAAGGTACGCATATTGTGTTTATTAACAATATTCAATCCAATGGCACATTCACCAGTAATATTGGCCTAGGCACACGCTGGCCTGCCCATGCAACCGTGATTGGACAAATGCTGTTAGCGGATCTAACAGAAACAGAAATTAAAGAGCGCTATAAAGGTTTTAATCAATGGGACACTTTTTCAGAGTTAACCCCGACCAATCTTAAAGCATTGTTACAACGCCTGAGTTTCGTTAAAACCCAACGCTCTATGGTGAGTTGGGGCCATTACAATCACGACATGGCTGCCTGTGCTGCTCCGATTTATAAACAATCCACCCATAAAATGGCTGCCGTTTTATCCGTGAGTTGCCCACTCGGTAGTTATGATGAACACTATTTTAGAAATGATGTTGCCGAGGCGGTCATTCAAACTGCAGAAAAAATTTCTAAATTTATTTATTAATGATCAAAAGCAGCAATTTTCGCTGCTTTTCTTTTATCAAAAAATCATTAACCTAAATTTTAAGCTTAAGCATCCGTTTTTAATTTACTTTTTAAGCGCTTATCCATTAACTGAAACAGTGGTCGAGACAGATTCATCATCCATGTCGGTGTCGTATTTAATAATGCATTGGCAACCAGCCCCGCTTTACTGCTGACCCGATAAGATTTCCCTTCTATGGCTTTTACAATCCATCCCGCTGCGGCAGGCGTATCCAGCATTTTCATATGTTTATAAATGGCTGTTTTCGACGACATTGGCGTTCTTACCATTGGAAAATACACGATACTGACATCAATGCCTTTGTCCTTTAATTCCATCGACAAAGAACGGGAAAAAGATTCAAGCGCAGATTTACTGGCGAGATAGGCCGAGAACAAAGGAATCGGAACTTGCGTCGACATGGTTGAAATATTCACGATATGCCCTGCACCATTTTTTATAAAATGAGGTAATAAATGCAGTGTCATATTCACAGCAGCAAAATAATTAATCTGCATGGTGCGTTCATAATCATGTAAACGATCAAGTGACTCAAGAATAGGACGTCTGATTGAACGTGCAGCGTTATTGACCAAAACATCAACTTTATCATGCGCTGACAATATCTGGGTTACGCAAGCCTCCAGCTGTTCCTGATCGGTAATATCTGCTGGATAGATCGAAACATCTCCACCCTGAGCTTGAATCTTCGCCTGAATGCGCTGTAACTCTTCAGCTCGACGGGCAATAAGACAAACTTTCGCACCTGCTTGAGCGAGTTGAAGTGCGGCTTCTTCACCGATCCCACTTGAAGCACCTGTAATAATGATGGTCTTATTGCTTAAATTCATTGTTTTTCTCCAGCAGTTCAGTATTTAGATCACTACATCGTTGTCATTCAAAAATGTAAGCGCTTTTAATCCTGAATACCAATGAGTTTATTCAATACAAAGAAGAGAGAAAAATTATCCTGTTGTTTTAGCGAGGTTAAAATTCATTTAGAAGGATGAATAAGTTTTAATTTTTTAACTAAGCGTAGAAAATAGATTAAAGTAAACATATAGATTTTGATGGTGTTTTCATTGTGATATAAGTTTGAGCATAAGCAGCTAAAATGACCATAACGGTGGCAATACATACCCGTTATGACCAAAAAAGCATAAATCCATGATATTTGAGTCGGCTAACGCTTGGATATCATGAGGTTAAGATCCGAGTTTAACACTCACATGCACCAAACATATTGTAGACAAAATTGACCGGTGCATCTTCAGGATAGACTTCCGTATCTTTCACCATAAACAAAAGGTTATCAGACAATACAATTAAAGAGCTTCCACTTCGACTCAAGATAACACCCTTGGCTATCTCCTCTTTCACCTTATTAATATAGCTATCAACTTTAATGAAAAATACTTTTCGTCCTGCGGTTATCTCAACTGGATTAATTTTTTTATATAAACCACATTTCCCACACACCCATTTCTTCATTTTGCAATCTCAAAATAAAAGAAATTATAATAAAAATCATAACTTAATAATTAACACAGAAAGCAATTAAAATTACCACTATATTCATTTCTGAAAAATCAAGCAAAAACACAAAAATTTAAAAATAAAAACACTATAGGACAAATATCAAAAAAAACTAACATTTAAAAGAATAAAAAATATAATTGAAAAATATAATAAATATGGATTTTCAAAAATGTCTTCTCTAGAAAAAATATCAATAATAGCGCTTATAGGGCATCTCACCAGTTTGACGATAGAAAACTATTCTATTGCAGAAAAGTTCTTTACCAAAGACTTTTGCTATATCGATCAACAAGAAGATAAATTTATCAATATGATTTATTTTTTCTTAGAAAATATCAACGATAGAGATCACAATTATCAAATTACACAGATGAAGGAAATTTCAGATCAGGTTCACCTTGTACATCTTAAAAATGAGATCTTGATTGAGCCGCAACCTTATCACGACCTACTCAATCCACAGGATACATTTATTCTCATTATAAAAATGATTGAGGCTCAACCTAAGATATCTTATGTAATCGACCTTAAATATAAGGATTTAAATCCAATCTATTCGGTTCTAAATAAATTCACCTAAATGTGAATAAGAACAAAAATAACTCAATATAATGCTTATAATAGCAATTAAATCACTTTAATAGCAATTCAACTTAAAAGCAATCAAAGTCAAAATTATGCTAAACCAGTGTTTGTTTTATTAAAAAGAATATAAGCACCTACCCCTCTCCAAAAGAAATGCTATCAAATATTACAAATTAATTACAGTAAAAATAAAAAATATAGTGAAAAATAAAGCCTTAATTTGGCAGAAATAAACAACAAATTTAAAATAAATTATTATTTATGACTCAACATATATTTCTTAGCCCATTATTTTTTATGCAAATTTATTTTATACTAAATGTTTTTTTCAAAAAATATAGCTTTAGATCTGAGATTCAATCTCTATAAATATCATTTACGATTACTCCTCTCGTTTGGCTCACTCAATGAGAGATACGTAAAAATAAGGCCTCTATCTATAACGATGAGGCCTTATTTTTTGCTGTTATTTAAGTCAATCCAAATGCATCACAACTGCCCTGTTATTTTTCTGCTTACGCGTCACAATCAGGCCACAGATCACAACACCGACCGTGACACTTAAAGATAATGTTGTTTCATAACTATATTGCGGTGAAAAGAACATATAAGCCAGTACACTCAGGATAATAATGATCACAAACCACGTCAGCCAAGGGAATAGCCACATTTTAAATGGGACTTCTGTTCCAGCTTTTTCCAGTTTTGCTCTGAGACGCAATTGTGAGAATGCAATCACCAGATAAACCAGTAATGCAATTGAACCAGTACTTGAGAGTAACAGTCCAAAGACCTTCCCAGGAAATGCATAGTTGATGATACAGCAGATTAATCCAATAAATGTAGATGAAAATACAGCCACAGCTGGCACACCTGCATAATTAATCTTGGTAACTTTGCTTGGCGCTTCATGTCGAGTGCCTAAACGGAATAACATACGGGATGATGTATAAATAGCTGCATTCATACAACTCGCAACTGCAATAAACACCACAGCATCAATAATGAGTTTAGTACCCGGTACATTCAGGCTCATGAGTACATATTGGAAGGTTCCGTATTTTTGCAAATCGGGTGAACGCCAGTCGACCAACGCAACCGCAATAAACATGGATACCACGAAGAAAAGAATAATGCGGTACAGCACCAGATTGGTGGCACGTCTGATTTTTTGTTGTGGATTCGAAGATTCTGCAGCAGCAATCGAAACGATCTCAACGCCAAAAAATGAAAATGCCGTAATCAGGATCGCCGCTAAAATCCCACCCACCCCATGTGGCATAAAACCCGCATTGTTATATAAATTGGCAACCCCACTCACATTTTGTGCTAAAGGCCAGAAACCGGAAATCGCTAATACACCAATAATAATAAATGCAATAATGGCAACCACTTTGATTAAAGAGAACCAGAACTCGAATTCACCAAAGCTTTTGGTACTGAAAAAGTTGGCTAGACTGAGAAAAACAATAAAACAGAAGGCATAAGTAGAAACTGAAAAATAAGGAAACCATGAATATAAAATTTGAGCGCCAGCAATAGCCTCAACAGGAATCGCCAATACCCAGAACCACCAATATAACCAACCAATGGTAAATCCCGCCCACGGGCCAATCGCTTTACGCGCATAAGTTGAAAATGAGCCAGTATCGGGTTCCAATACTGCCATTTCACCCAGCATTCGCATCACCAGAAACACCATGATACTGGTGGTCAGATAAGCAAGAATGACCGCTGGGCCTGCCTTGGCAATCGCTGCCGATGAACCAACAAATAAACCTGCACCAATAACACCGCCGATACTAATCATTGTAATGTGGCGATTTGAAAGTCCTTCGCCTAATTTTTTTGTTTTAACATTATCCATATTTTATTCCTTAAAATAATTTGGGTTTGTTAACTACATGTTTAAATTCCTATTCAAATAAAAAGGGAAAACCAGCGGTTTTCCCTTTAACGCAAAAAATCAGTTTAAAGTTGGCATTGCAAATTGTTTGGCTTCACGGACCTGTGCAGATGGCCAGCGCTGGGTAATGGTTTTACGGCGTGTATAGAAACGGACACCGTCTGGACCATAGGCATGTAAGTCACCAAATAATGAACGCTTCCAGCCACCAAAGCTGTGATATGCGACCGGAACGGGTAAAGGTACATTAATACCGACCATCCCCACCTGAATATGGCTACTAAAATAACGTGCTGCTTCGCCATCACGGGTATAAATACAGGTCCCATTGCCATATTCATGCTCATTGATCAATTGCATGGCTTCCTGCATGGTATCCACTCGCATCACTTGCAAGACAGGCCCAAAGATTTCCTGTTGATAGCTGGTCATCTTCGGTGTGACCTGATCAATCAAGGTCGGCCCGACAAAGAAACCATTTTCATAACCTGCGGGTTTGGCATCGCGACCATCTACCACAATTTTTGCACCTTGCTGTTCTGCACTTTGAATATAGGCTTGCACCTTATCTTTATGCACTTGCGTGATTAAGGGCCCAAAATCATTATTGCTATCAGCATAATGCCCAAATTTTAATTTCTGCATTTCTTGAGTCAGTTTATCGATCACAATATCTGCGATTTCATCTCCGATTGCGACAGCAACCGAAAGTGCCATACAACGCTCACCTGAAGAACCGAAAGCAGCGCCTAATAATGAAGTCACCACATTATCAATATCTGCATCGGGCATAATAATCGCGTGGTTTTTTGCACCGCCCAATGCCTGACAACGCTTGCCTGTCGACGTTGCGGTACGATAAATATATTCAGCGATTGGCGTTGAACCGACAAAACTAATAGCCTGAATTTTTGGATGATGCAATAAAGCATCTACTGCTTCTTTATCACCGTTCACTACGTTAAATACACCATCTGGTAATCCGGCCTGTTTCAATAATTCAGCCAAGAATAATACGACTGACGGCGCTTTTTCTGAAGGCTTTAATACAAAACAGTTACCACACACCAAGGCCATCGGGAACATCCACAACGCCACCATCGCAGGAAAGTTAAATGGCGTAATTCCAGCGACGACCCCTAAAGGTTGAAATTCACTCCACGAGTCAATGTCTGGGCCGACATTTTTTGAATATTCACCTTTGAGTAACTCTGGCGCACCACATGCGTATTCAACATTTTCAATCCCACGTTGCAATTCCCCTTTTGCATCATGAGAAATCTTGCCATGCTCTTGCCCAATCAATTCACAGATTTTGTCAGCATTTTCTTCGAGTAACTGTTTGAACTTGAACATCACACGCGCACGCTTGATTACAGGTGTATCACGCCATGCTGGAAACGCCTGCTCTGCCACACGAACCACTTCATTCACCGTCTGACTATCTGCAATTTCAACTGCTTTGCTGATTTCACCCGTCGCAGGATTATAAACAGGCTGTCTTTTGGCAGACTTGGAAACCACCTTTCCATTGATAAAATGTCCAACCACTTGTGTTGCCTGTGCGGATTGACCATCATTGCTCTGCGTCGTTTCACTTGAAAAATGTTCTAAGTTATTCATCTCTTGTTCCTTGTATGGGATCATTTCTTCCGATTGATTTGGTTTTTAGTTAAAAATTGAATTTATTTGACCTGATAAAGTGCATCGCCAACCGCATTCATCAATCTCGATAATTGTGCTTCTGTGCTATTGAACATTGGGCCAAACTGTAAGGTATCTCCGCCAAAACGGACAAAGAAACCCGCTTTCCAAAGCTTCATTCCAAGTTCAAAACCGCGGATCGTTGCATCGCCATCGCGTGGTGCCAGTTGTACAGCGCCAATCAGTCCACAATTACGAATATCCAGAATGTGTGGTGCGCCTTTTAATTCGTGTAGAAGCATTTCAAAACTAGGCGCCAATGCAGCAGATTGAGCCAATAAGTTCTGTTTTTCCAATACATCCAGTGTGGCTAAAGCTGCTGCACATGCGACTGGATGTGCTGAGTAAGTATAGCCATGTGTAAATTCAACGGCATGTTCAGGTAAGTCTTGCTGCATAAAGGCATCATAGATTTCATGACTTGCTACAACCCCACCCAATGGAATTGCACCATTGGTAATCTGTTTGGCAAAGTTCAAAATATCGGGTGCTACCCCAAAATACTCGGCTGCGCTCCATTTCCCCATACGACCAAAGCCCGTAATTACCTCATCAAAAATCAGTAAGATATCGTGCTGGTCACAGATTTCCCGAAGACGTTTTAAATAGCCCGTTGGTGGCACAATGCAACCTGCCGAACCAGAAACAGGTTCAATAATGACAGCCGCGATATTGGATGCATCATGCAATTCGATCAACTTAAGCATCTCATCTGCAAGCTCAACACCACCCGTTTCTGCACAGCCTTTGGTAAAACTTAAATCTGGTTGCAAGGTATGGGGTAAATGATCAACATCCATCAATTGACCAAACATTTTACGATTACCACCAATCCCACCAAGACTAGTTCCAGCCACATTGACCCCATGATAACCTCGCGCACGACCAATCAGCTTGGTTTTGCTGGGTTTACCCTTAATTCGCCAATAGGCACGTGCCATTTTGATCGCGGTATCTGCTGATTCGGAACCCGAGTCAGTAAAGAACACATGCTGTAATTTTTCAGGCATGTGCTGAATGATTTTCTCAGCCAGTTGGAATGACAACGGATGTCCAAACTGGAAGCCTGGAGAATAGTCCAGTTTTGATAGCTGATGGCTGACCGCTTGCTGGATTTCAGGCAACGTGTGACCTGCACCACAAGTCCATAAGCCAGATAAGGAGTCATATACTTCACGGCCTGTGCTATCCACTAAATACGCACCTTTCGCCCCAACAATGATACGCGGGTCTTTATGAAAGTTACGGTTGGCAGAAAATGGCATCCAGTGTGCTTGATAATTCAGGTTCATTTGAGCACTTGGCTGTGTCGCTTCCAATGCATCATCACGGTCATTTGTTGTGTCGATATCAAACATAATCACTCTTCTTGTTTTGTGGTTATATCTGGAGTGTACAGGGCCGAATAGTTTTGATAAATTCAAATTGTCTTGAGTTTAGATATAAAAAAGCAAAACTAAATGAAACCGAAAAAATTAAATCAAGTGACTGATTTTGATATAAAACTTCTCAAAATATTTAAAACGGTTTGCGATTGCCATAGCTTTAGTTCCGCTGAAAGCATTCTCGGGATTAGTCGTTCTGCGATTAGTCTGCATATGAGCGATCTGGAAAATCGCTTGGGCATTCGGCTCTGTCAGCGTGGGCGTGCTGGCTTTGCCCTCACCGATGAAGGACGTGAAATTTTAGAGTATATAGAAGTACTGACTGCTTCTATCGAAGACTTCCGCGCCAAAATCAATCAGATGCACAACCAGCTCAAGGGTGAGTTTAATATCGGGATTATTAATAATCTGGTGACCATGCCCAGTCTGTATATCACCAATACGCTGGCACAGCTTGCAGAAGAAAATACCGAAGTGGTGATTAATATCAGTATGAGTACCCTCTCAGATATCGAATGTCGGGTACTGGACAACCGTTTACATGCAGGCGTGATTCCTTTGGTGACGCCATTGTCTGGACTGGATTATTTTCATTTATATGAAGAGAAATCATATTTGTATTGTGGCAAAAATCATCCTTTATTTAACCATTTGAATGAGATCAAATCGAAGGATCTCAACAATTGGCAAGCCGTGCTTCCGAATTATGCGATTACTGCAGAAGCATCCAAACTGCATCAACTTCTGGATTGCTCGGCCACTGCCAGTGACCGTGAAGGCATTGCTTTTCTGATCCTAACGGGGAAATTTCTCGGTTTTTTACCCGATCACTATGCCAAGAAATGGGTCGAAGATGGCTTTATGCAACCTATTATGCAAGAAGTCATGTATTACAGTACCCCGATCTGCCTGACGACGCATAAGGGCAAAAATTACAATATGATTTTGAAAGCATTTATGGACATCTTGAAACAAAAAATTATACCAGCAGCCCCGTCAATTTCCTGACCCAACTGATGCCCTCCATTGATATTCATCATTACCTTGATGCATGAATATCAATGAAGTATCAACCCGTAATAATCATTTCTCAGATGTATTAAAAATCATAACTCGCCATCATGTTCACACGATTATCAATCCCATTACGGCCATCAAAAGTTTCTCGCTCGCCATAAACATATTCGACGCCGAAGGTAATCGGCTTGTAGGGGTTATACATCGCATTAATCCAGCCTTGCCATAATTCTTTATTCTGGGTGATATTGGTTTTCTGGATTTCAGCAAAACTGTTGTCGTCCTTGGCCTTCATATAGCCATAACCTAAAGTTGATCGAAGCTGGGAATTAAATTGATGAGTGATCCCCGCAGAAATCGTATCGAACTCGTTGCTTTGAATATTATTTTTATCATCAATCACATAGCTATTATTGGCCCAGAGCAGAAAGCGTCCATCCCCTTTAACATGATAATAATCGGCTTTTAAGAAGGTTTGCGGACTCAATTGATATTTTCCACCCAGTCCGACACCCCATGCCCATTCATTGTCATGACTAGTTTTTTTCTCAGCCATAAACGTTCGGCCTGACAGTAGCGAGCCATTATCAAATTTATGGTTCAGACGTCCAACCAAGGCTGGCAAACGCATTTCATTGTCTGGATCAGAAGTTGCAGTATATTTTGGATCTTCAATTGCGACAGCAAAACTGGTTTTTGCCGAGAGGTTATCGCTATAACGCAGCATCGGTGAACGTAGCAAGGCACTACCAACAAAAGTGCCCGCATCTACGGTTTCTGGATAATATTCAGGCGCAATAAACGTCGACCAGGTTTGACCAATCAGCCATTGATCAAGGGTAATATAAGCATGACGGATACGAAATTGATCTCGCGTTGTACCGCCGAAGAAATCCATTTCCAGTTTACCGCCTACTTCACCCGCGACACTCGGCGTTTTAAAATTAAGTCCAAAACGCGTAACATTGACAGTTGAGTGCAAACGGTCTTTTTGTTGTGCTTCCTCTGCTGAATGTTCCAACGGCACACCACTGATATTGTTATACATGGTCGATGCACCTTTGGCCTGATAAGAGGCATCAGCACGGATATAACCATATAAATTTACCTCTGCACCGCCTTTACTCAAATTCAGCTTAGGCACTGTTGTCTCGGTTACTTGTGGTGAAGCCATTACAGCCACTTGAGTAATAGGTTGCACGGGCGCTTTCTGCTGCACATATTGCTGCAACATCGCTCTTAATTCTTGCACTTCCTGTCGGAGTTGCGCAATTTCGGCCTGATCGGTTCCTGCATAAACAGGTGATATCACCATTGCAACAGACACCGCCAATAGGCTTTTTTGTACCGTTAAAATAAATTTATCCATTGAAATCAATTTCCTTGTTCGCAGATCTCAAATACCTTTTAAGATCATTCTTTATTTGTGTTTTTTCCTTTGCCTGAATCGCAATTTCACAGCACATTTTTTATTTTAAAAATCAAAACCATTTGATTTATTTCGTTTTACCTCCTCTGTTTTAGTGCTTTTTTAGGTCTTCCTATTATTTTAAAATGACAAAACCAAGCAAAAGCCAAATTGCCTCAACACGACAATAGCAACTGATCAGCTTAATTTTTCTGTGTAATCAAGCCCTGATAAGTCAAGGTCTGGCTAAAAACATGGACATTGCCAAAACCTGCATGATCGAGCAGTTGCTGATAATCCTGTAAACAGACCGTGAAAAAGTCCTGACCTAAACGATCCATCATCGCTTGGCTTTGTGCTTCACTCAGGCCGGCAGCCTGACATAACAACGGCAAGGCTTTCATTTGCAGAGAATCTTCACAACGCATCAAATCATAGGTCATTAAAATTCCATGGTTTTTTAAGCGTTTTGCAATCTCAGAAAAGAAAGTAGGCTTGGACGCATGCGGAATAAAATGAGCCACGAGAATACAAAGTGCAGCGTCAAACACTGGCAGCTCGGATAAACAATTTGTCTCTCCATGTACAAAGGTAACGCGTGCTTGCTGCCCCATCACCTGAATCTGTGCTTGTGCCTTTTGCAGCATTGTCAAAGAAGGATCAACAGCCGTGAAAGTCCAGTCAGGATGCCTTTGCAATAAATACTCAAGTTCATAGCCTGTACCACAGCCAACAATCAAAATATGCACATCATTGCTCAAATTTGCCTGTAAAATGGCATCGACTTGCTGATGCATCAATTCATAAGCTGGAATCAATTGACGGATATGATCGTCATAGCGCTCCACCACTTTCTGGCTGTTAAAATCTTTGGCCATTTCATCCCCTGTTTTTAATCGCGTGACTCTCAGCAATTGAGAAAATCCTGAGTGATCCAATCATCCCAATTTTAATCAAAGACTTCGGCTGTCAGGTTTAACTCCGCACGCATGATTTCCTGCAATTTAAACTTTTGCGCTTTGCCTGAAGCGGTCATTGGGAACTCAGCGAAGAATTTGACATAGCGTGGCACTTTATTATGTGAAATATGTTCTTTACAGAAGTGACGTATCGCATCTTCATCGCATTGATGATGTTCATGCAAAATAATACAGGCACAGAGTTCCTCACCATAACGGCTGTCTGGTAGACCAATCACCTGAACATCACAGATATCTGGATGGGTATATAAAAAGTCTTCAATTTCTTTTGGAAAGAGATTTTCTCCACCGCGAATCACCACATCTTTAATGCGGCCTTTGATTTTGATAAAACCATCTTGATCCATTTCCGCAATATCGCCGGTATGCATCCAGCCTGCTGCATCGATGACCTCTTTGGTTTTTTCAGGCTCATCCCAATAACCAGCCATCACCGAATAGCCACGCACACAGAGTTCACCCAGTACACCTTGCGGAACGATATCACCCTCTAGATCAACAATTTTGACTTCCAAATGCGGATGGACATGCCCAACGGTACTCACACGTTTATCAATCGAATCGTGAATATAACTTTGCACACTGACGGGCGAAGTTTCAGTCATGCCATAACAGATGGTGATTTCAGACATGTGCATACGGTCTATGACACGCTGCATGATTTCACGAGGACATGGACTACCTGCCATGATGCCTGTGCGTAAGCTGGATAAATCGAACTCGGCAAATTGCTCATGCTCTAACATGGCAATAAACATGGTCGGAACACCATAAGACGCAGTACATTTTTCCTGATGTATGGTTTTTAAAGACTCAAGCGGATTAAAGACGGCGGCTGGATAAACCATTGTTGCACCATGTGTGATACAGGCCAGATTGCCCATCACCATGCCGAAGCAATGAAATAATGGCACAGAAATACAGACCCGATCTTTTGACGTTAAACCAATGCCTTCACCAACAAAATAACCATTATTGAGAATATTATGATGGGTCAGCATGGTTCCTTTCGGATTACCTGTGGTGCCAGAAGTAAATTGAATATTAATGGTTTCATCAAACTGCAAATGCTTGGCTAAAGCATGCAGCTGATCTAATTGCTGTTGTGTCGGTTGTCCGACCAGATCGCTAAAACGGTGAATACCAGTATGCTGCTGCTCATCAATTTTAATGACATATTTTAAATGCGGTAAACGCGCTGAATTGAGTAGCTTATCCGTACTCGAAGCCAGTTCAGGTGCAATCTTGCTTAGTAGTTCCTGATAATCTGTGGTCTTGAATTGTGCTGCAATCACCAACCCTTTACAGGCAACCTTGTTCAGCACATATTCCAGTTCATGACTTTTATAAGCCGTGTTCAGATTGACCAGAATAATACCTGTTTTTGAGGCTGCAAACTGGGTCACAGTCCATTCCACACAGTTCGGAGACCAGATCGCTAAGCGATCCCCTTTTTTTAATCCTAGTTTCAACAAACTACATGCAAAGGCATTCACCTCATCCTGCAATGCCTTATAGGTCAATCGACTATTCTGATGCGCACTGACAATTGCCTCCTGCTCAGCATATTGCACACAGGCCTGATCAAATTTTTCTCCAATCGTCATCCCCAACAGGGGCTGCGAACTTGTTCCAGAGGCATAGCTTAACCGTTGTTGTTGCATTGAATCACTCTCCTTGATTCTTTGTAATTCTGTTCTTCAGTCATTTAATTATTGTGAGTACGACTACTTTTCCAACAT
Organism: Acinetobacter vivianii; assembly: GCF_014635885.1. GTDB lineage: Bacteria > Pseudomonadota > Gammaproteobacteria > Pseudomonadales > Moraxellaceae > Acinetobacter > Acinetobacter vivianii. The sequence continues at coordinate 439,829 of NZ_BMDR01000004.1, read as the reverse complement.
CCTGTTGTGCAATTTTAATGATTGTGTTTGCCTTATTTCTTCTGCACTGCATCCACACAAAAGTCAGCAATCTGTTTGGAAAAATAGTTTTTATGCTGCTGATCAAACTTGGTATTTTGCGCTGGATCTAAGGGTTCAACCACCACATAAGTCATGGCACCCACCACACACAATGCTGCGGTATTGAGATCATCCAGAACAAACTCACCACTCGCATTTCCATCTGCAAGGATTTTCTTAATACTTTGTTTAATCAACTGTTTCACACGAAAACGCTCATGTTCAACTGTTGAATCAACAGGTTCAAACATGAGTGAATATGCAAGCTGAGGACTATTCAGCGCCCGTTTTACAAAGGTGGTTACTGCTTTATGTAATTTCTGTTTTGCCGATAAATTACTTTCAGTAATTGAATCAATCACCAATAGTTCGGTATTAATGGCCTCGGACAAAACCTCAATCAGTACCTGACTTTTATTATCAAAATAGCGATAGACCAGACCACTTGAAACGCCTGCTTGCTCTGCAATGGTTTGTATTTGTGCGTCTTTAAACCCTCCCTCCGAGATTAATTTTCTGGCTGAACTCAAAATCGCTTTACGATTTTGTTCCATCCTCTCCTGCATCAAAGATGATCGTTTATAGCTCATGAATTTTATTCTCTACCAAATAAAATGAATTGTAAATCATTTTATGAATCACTATTCACTTTTTCAAAAAATCATTGTATGGTACTTCTTAAGCACATACAACAACGCTTTTTGGAACAACAAATATAACCAATGGGATGACAACACAATGAACCTACGTAGCTTGAATTTTGGTCTGGATGAAACGTTAATTGCACTACAAGATTCAGTTGCTGCATTTTGTGCAAAGGAGATTGCACCAATTGCTCAACAAGTTGATCAGGACAATTTATTCCCAGCGCATCTCTGGAAAAAATTTGGTGATATGGGCCTGCTCGGTCTTACCGTTTCTGAAGAATACGGCGGCACCAATTTAGGCTATCTGGCACATATCATTGTGCTACAGGAAATTTCACGTGCATCGGCATCTATCGGGCTTTCTTATGGCGCGCATTCTAACTTGTGTATCAACCAGATTAACCGCAACGGTAGCGAACAACAGAAACAGAAGTATTTACCAAAACTGATTTCAGGTGACTTTGTCGGTGCTTTGGCGATGTCGGAACCGAATGCAGGATCGGATGTGGTTAGCATGAAACTGCGTGCAGAACAAAAAGGTGATCATTTTGTTCTCAATGGTTCGAAAATGTGGATCACCAATGGCGGTGATGCGGATGTACTGGTGGTTTATGCCAAAACTGATCCGCAAGCGGGTGCCAAAGGTATGACCGCCTTCCTGATTGAAAAAGATATGAAAGGCTTTAGTCATGGCAGCCATTTAGACAAACTCGGTATGCGTGGTTCCAATACTTATCCGCTATTTTTTGACAATGTCGAAGTGCCTGCCGAAAACGTCTTGGGCGGTGTCGGTAACGGCGCCAAAGTGCTGATGAGTGGTCTGGATTATGAGCGTGCGGTGCTCAGCGCTGGCCCACTCGGGATTATGGATGCTTGTCTGGATGTAGTTATTCCTTACCTACATGAGCGTGAGCAATTCGGTCAAGCTTTGGGTGAATTCCAGCTTATGCAAGGCAAACTTGCCGATATGTATTCAACCTGGTTGGCATGTAAAGCCCTCGTCTATGCCGTGGGTGCTGCCTGTGACAAAGCTGATCACGACCGTAGTCTACGTAAAGATGCAGCCAGTGCCATTTTATATGCCGCTGAAAAAGCCACGTGGATGGCGGGTGAAACCATTCAGACTTTAGGCGGCAATGGTTATATCAATGAATACGCTGCGGGCCGTTTATGGCGTGATGCCAAACTTTATGAAATTGGTGCAGGAACGTCTGAAATTCGCCGCATGCTGATTGGCCGCGAACTGTTCAATGAAACCAAATAATAATCATAAATAAGGACGCAGTGTATGAACCAATTACAAAGCAAGATGAATGTTCGCAGTGAGGACTTCAAAACCAACCAGCACGCCATGCAAACCTTGGTCACAGATCTAAAACAGGTGGCTCAAAAAGTGGCATTAGGCGGTGGCGAAAATGCCCGTCAAAAGCATCTGGCGAGAGGTAAACTACTGCCACGCGATCGCATTGATCAATTGATTGATGTCGGTACTGCTTTTTTAGAAATTGGTCAATTGGCGGCCTATCAGGTGTATGAAGATGATATTCCAGCGGCAGGTGTGATTGCAGGGATTGGTCAGGTAAATGGTATAACCTGCATGATCGTTGCCAATGATGCCACAGTAAAAGGTGGCACCTATTATCCCCTCACGGTGAAAAAGCATTTACGCGCACAGGAAATTGCTGAACAGAATCACTTGCCTTGTATCTATCTCGTGGATTCTGGGGGGGCGTTCTTACCGATGCAGGATGAAGTCTTCCCTGATCGTGATCACTTCGGACGTATTTTCTATAATCAGGCACGCATGTCGAGCCTAGGTATTGCCCAAATTGCGGTAGTGATGGGGAGCTGTACCGCAGGTGGTGCTTATGTACCAGCCATGTCGGATGAAACCATTATTGTCCGTAATCAAGGGACGATTTTCTTAGGTGGCCCTCCTCTAGTAAAAGCGGCAACAGGCGAAGTCGTGAGCAGTGAAGATTTAGGCGGTGGTGATGTGCATACACGTCTTTCAGGTGTAGCCGACCATTTAGCTGAAAATGATGAACATGCAATTGCCATTGCTCGAAACATTGTCGCTAACCTTAATAAAAAGCCAAACGACTTAAATAAACAAGTTGATGAACCATTGTTTGATGCATCGGAACTCTATGGCGTGGTGCCAAGTGATGCACGTAAACCTTTTGATGTTCGTGAAGTAATTGCACGTATTGTCGATGGTTCACGCTTTGATGAGTTTAAAGCACGCTTTGGTTCGACACTCATTACCGGTTTTGCTTCACTCTATGGGATGCCAGTCGGCATTATTGCCAATAACGGGATTTTATTTTCAGAGTCTGCACAAAAAGGTGCACACTTTATTGAGCTTTGTACTCAGCGCAATATTCCATTGTTATTCCTACAAAACATTACGGGCTTTATGGTTGGTCGCCAGTATGAAAATGAAGGGATTGCAAAAAACGGCGCCAAACTGGTGATGGCAGTTGCAACTGCAAATGTACCTAAACTCACCCTGATTATTGGTGGTTCGTTTGGTGCGGGTAACTACGGGATGTGTGGACGTGCTTATTCACCACGCTTTTTATGGACTTGGCCAAACTCTCGTATTTCAGTGATGGGTGGCGAACAAGCAGCAAGCGTACTCTCAACTTTAAAACGTGATCAGATTGAGCAAAAAGGTACCGAGTGGTCAGCTCAACAAGAAGACGAATTTAAACAACCGATTCGGGAACAATACGAGCGCCAAGGCCATCCGTACTATGCTTCTGCCCGCCTTTGGGATGACGGTGTAATTGACCCAGCGCAAACTCGTCAGGTACTCGGTTTAAGTCTTGCCGCTGCAATGAATGCCCCAATCCAGCCAACCAAATTTGGCGTGTTCCGCATGTAAGAGGTGTATATGAGCTATCAATTTTTACAACTCGAACAACAAGGTCAGGTTGCCTATGTTTGGCTGAACCGTCCTGAATTGCACAATGCTTTTAATACGACAGTCATTGAAGAGCTACATGCCTGCTTTAAGCAAATCCATACCCGTGATGAAATTCGTGTGGTGGTTTTAGCGGGTCGCGGCAAAAGCTTTTCGGCAGGTGCCGACCTGAACTGGATGAAACAGGCAGGCCAGACATCTTCAGCAGAAAATGAAGCAGATGCATTAAAACTTGCACAAATGCTTGATGTACTTGCAACACTTAAGCAACCGACCATTGCCCGTGTACATGGCATTGCCTTTGGTGGCGGTATGGGTTTAGCGTCAGCATGTGATATTTGCATTGCCAGTACCGATGCCAAGTTTGCAACATCTGAGGTTCGTTTAGGGCTTGCTCCTTCTACCATTAGTCCCTATGTGATTCGTGCGATTGGTGCAAGACAAGCCTCTCGTTACTTCTTAACTGCCGAGCGAATTTCAGCACGTGATGCCAAACAAATTGGCTTGGCTCACGAAGTTGCAGATGCCGAAGACTTAGATAAAAAAGTTCAAGAAATTATTGATGCTCTATTACTTGGTGGCCCGCATGCTCAAGCGGCCTCAAAACAACTCATTCAAATGGTGAGCAACCAGACCATGAGCAATGATTTGCTGCAACAGACAGCACATCATATTGCTCAAGTTCGTCAAGGCAGTGAAGCAAAAGAAGGTCTGAGTGCCTTTTTAAATAAACAGCAGCCTGCTTGGGTTTCTAACTCGAATAACAACAATTAAGGACGATCATCATGTTTGAAAAGATTTTAATTGCGAACCGTGGCGAGATTGCCTGCCGTGTGATTCGCACAGCTAAAAAATTAGGGATTGCAACGGTTGCTGTTTACTCCGATGCAGATGCAAATGCACAACATGTCAAACTTGCCGATGAAGCGGTTTATATTGGTCAGTCCCCTGCAACACAAAGTTATTTACAAGCCGACCGCATTATTCAGGCAGCAATTGATACAGGCAGCCAAGCGGTGCATCCGGGCTACGGATTCCTTTCTGAAAATGACCAGTTTGCACTCGCTTGCCAACAATACAATATTTGCTTTATTGGGCCACCAGTGGATGCCATTTTAGCGATGGGCTTAAAAGCGACCTCTAAAGCCTTGATGGAAAAAGCAGGCGTTCCTTTAACACCGGGTTATCACGGAACCAATCAAGATGCCGACTTTTTAAAACAACAGGCAGAACGAATTGGTTATCCTGTTTTAATTAAAGCCAGTGCTGGCGGCGGTGGTAAAGGCATGAGTCTGGTTGAACGCAGTGAAGACTTTTTGCATGCCTTAGCCTCGTGTAAACGTGAAGCCAAATCGAGCTTTGGTAATGATGATGTCTTGATTGAGCGTTATGTGATTCAACCTCGACATATTGAAGTGCAAGTGTTTGGTGACACGCATGGCAACTACGTACATTTGTTTGAACGCGACTGCTCTGTACAACGTCGTCATCAAAAAGTATTAGAAGAAGCCCCTGCTCCACAAATGCCAAGCGAAAAGCTTAATGCAATGCGTCAAGCGGCTATTGATGCAGCACGTGCGGTAGATTATGTCGGTGCAGGTACAGTTGAGTTTATTGTGGAACAAGACGGTACGGCGTATTTCATGGAAATGAATACCCGTTTACAAGTCGAACACCCTGTCACCGAAATGATTACAGGTGAAGACTTGGTTGAATGGCAACTTCGTGTGGCTTATGGCGAACCTTTACCTAAACTACAAAACGAATTGCAGATTCACGGCCATGCGCTCGAAGCACGTATTTACGCCGAAGAACCAGAAAAAGGTTTTTTACCTGCCATTGGTAAAATTGACTATCTGCACTACCCAACTCAAAACCAATATGTACGTGTCGACAGCGGTATTGTTGAAGGCGATGAAATCACGACCTATTACGACCCAATGATTGCCAAACTGATCGTATGGGGTAAAAACCGTGAAGCTGCGCTTATTCAAATGCAACATGCGTTAAGCCAATTCCATGTCGATGGCTTAGGCAACAACATTGCCTTTCTGGAAAAGATTGTTCGTAGCGAATCGTTTAAACAAGCCAAGCTTGATACTAACCTGATTCAACGTGAACATGATTTTCTGTTTAACATGCAACAGACAAAACCTGAGATTATTGTCGCAGCGGCATTTATTGAGTTTTTAAGCAAACTTGATAACAATAGTTCAAGCCAAAAACAGCTTTGGCAGGCTCAACCACTTTGGCGTTTAAATATTGCTTATCAGCACAGTATTAAACTGAACTATTTAGATCAGAACATTAAAATTAAATTTGCCTCACATGAAGATGGCTTCACCGCTGAATATAACGGACAAAGCTACCCAATTTCAGGTCAATTGATTGATACACACACCGCATCTATTCAAATTGGTGAGACTCAGCAAAAGTTATCTTTTAACCAAAATCAGCAAGGCATTACCTTATTCCAAAATGGACAAAGCTACAAGTTTGCTTATATCCGCCAAGACTTTAATCAAGCAGATCACCAAGCCGATGAAGGCCACCTTAAAGCGCCAATGCCGGGCGTAGTCACGCAAGTGCTAGTAAGCGCCAATCATAGCGTGAAGAAAGACGATATTTTAATGACGCTTGAAGCGATGAAGATGGAATATACCATCCGCGCCCCTAAAGACGGCGTGATTGTAGATTCCTACTTCCAAGTCGGCGATCAGGTCAAAGCTGGCGATGAGCTTGTGGAATTTCAGCCTGCACAGGAGGAAGTTGCATGAGTGAGTTTGTCAAAATCGTAGAGGTTGGTCCCAGAGATGGACTCCAAAACGAAAAGCAGGCTTTAAGCGTCGAACAGCGCTTAAACTTTATTAACGACCTGATTCATGCAGGTCTGAAATCAATTGAAGTCGGTTCATGCGTTTCGGCAAAATGGGTGCCGCAAATGGCGCAGAGTGATGAGCTATTTAAACAATTACCGCAAACAACCGATGTGCAATTTAGCCTGCTCACGCCCAATATCAAAGGTTTTGAAACTGCTCAAACAGTAGGATGCAAAGAGGTTGCGGTTTTTACCGCAGCTTCTGAGAGTTTTACTCGTAAAAATATTAACTGCTCAATCGACGAGAGCTTTGAGAAATTTAGCGATGTCATGGCTGCTGCAAAAGCACATAATATACGTGTGCGCGGTTATGTCTCTTGTATTGTCGATTGTCCTTATGAAGGTGCAATTGCACCTGAGCAAGTCGTAAAAGTTGTTAAACGACTTTATGACATGGGCTGCTATGAAGTGTCTTTAGGTGAAACAATTGGCACAGCAACACCAAATCGTGTTCAAAAAGTCTGGCAAGCCTGTCTGGCTGAACTGGACAGCACCGTTTTAGCTGGGCATTTCCACAACACCTATGGCATGGCGATTGCCAATATTTATCAGTCTTTACAACAAGGCATTCGTATTTTCGATTCGTCTCTTGCAGGACTTGGTGGTTGCCCTTATGCCAAAGGCGCTTCTGGCAATGTTGCGACCGAAGATCTGTTTTATTTGCTATCACATATGGGCTTTGAAACTGGCATTGACCTAGAAAAGCTAATGCAAGCCAGCCAAAATATTAGTAATGTACTCAACCGAAAAAGCTTGTCAAATTATGCCAATGCCTATTGGCAAACAAAATGCGCTTAGCCATATATAGATTTGTATTCTCTTATTGTCAGGCAATATGCTTAATCAATTAAGCTTGATCAGAGCTTAACTTTCTCCCATTCTGCTCAAGAATTGGGGCTAAATCCCTCATGTAATTTTTTTGAAAACTTATCGATTATCTCTGTATGAAATGCCTCTTTCTAAAGAAGCATTTTTTTAATTTTAATCCTTATTATTCTTTTTCTACCACTCCTCAAAGAATTTATAAAAAATAATCCGTATCTTGCTGTATTTTTGGAGAAATATGTTGCTCGACCCACTCCAACCATGTCCTCGTTTTTACATCCACAAAATCCCGCGAAGGCAATAAGGTATACACCCCGATATCAGGAGAACGCCACGCTGGTAAAATACGGCGTAATCGCCCTGTGCGGATTGCATCAATCGATGAAAAAGTTGGCAGTAAGGCAATGCCCATATCCTGTTGAACTACATCCAGTAACAACTCAGGCGTATCGGCAATGAGTGGGCCATTGATATCAATCTGATACGAACAACTATTTTCACTGGTCAGATGCCATTGCGGAGTAATGGATGGATTGACCAAGCGTAAACAGGCGTGCTTCTGCAAATCATCCAGCGATTGAGGTTCACCATGCTTTTCCAGATAAGCAGGTGAAGCACATAACACCGAAAAAATCGTACCAATGCGACGAGCCACAAATCTCGAATCCGCCAGAGATTCTGTCAAATAGAGACTCACATCAATGCCTTTACCTAAAAGGTCAGGTACATTTTGTGAGGTTCGATATTCAACCGTCAGGTCGGGATAGGTTTGACAGAACTCCGCCATCATCGGTGCAAGATAGTGATGACCAAAACTGGCCATACTCAGTACCCGTAAACGTCCTTGCGGTTTTGTTGCCATGCCCATTGCCTGTGCTTCAGCTTCTTCCACCATGGCAAGCACCTGACGACACTGCTCGGCATAGGTCTCACCGATCTCGGTCAAGGCATGCTGTCGGGTTGATCGTTGTAGTAGTTTTGTACCTAAACGCCCTTCTAATTCGCTAATTAATCGCGAAACTTGCGCAGTTGTCAGTTCCATCTGTTCAGCGGCAGCCGTGAAACTCCCGCTATCAATCACTTTCAGGAAGGCATTCATTGCATGCAAGAGTCCACCATCAAGATTTTTGCGCATAACGTAAATATCTTTTTCTAAATTACGCATTGTTGCACCAGTTTGGATCAACCACAATGACATTAATGTACATACATTGATCAGGTCTTTTTTTATCCCGAACTGTTCAATCTTTTTAATTGTTATGTACTTACTCCAAATATTCAACCGGATGTTGAAAAAACAAGTAGTCAAAACTACGAGAATTCTAAGGAGATATAAATGAATATAGCGACAAAAGTTACTCCAAAAATGATCGTTACTAAAGATGTATCACTGGATGATAAATATATCAGTGATCACGGTTCAGCCTACATGACAGGCATTCAGGCACTCGTTCGGTTACCTCTAGCACAGACTCGCCGCGATGAATTGAACGGGTTGCATACAGCTGGCTTCATTTCAGGTTATCGCGGTTCCCCTGTAGGTAATTATGATAATTTCCTTTGGCAAATTGGAGGCATACTTAAAGATCATCATGTCGTCTTTCAACCCGGTATTAATGAAGATCTCGCAGCAACGGCCATTTGGGGCACGCAGCAAGCCAACCTTGCAGGCCAGGGAAAATATGATGGTGTCACTTCATGGTGGTATGGCAAAGGCCCGGGTGTAGACCGTTCAGGTGATGTACTACGTCATGCCAATCTTGCTGGAACTTCTGAACATGGCGGTGTGGTCGCTTTATTTGGTGATGATCACTCCTGTAAATCATCTACGGTTCCACACCAATCTGAACATGTCATGATTGGCTGCGGTCTTCCGATTTTCTATCCAACCTCAGTGCAACATATTCTTGATCTGGGTGTGCATGCCGTGGCAATGTCCCGTTTCGCTGGGGTATGGACCTCAATGAAACTGGTCAGTGAAATTGTAGAAACTTCGGCTTCCGTCAATGTGGATTTAGATCGGGTCATTCCCGTGATTCCAGAAGATGTGGACTTCCCTGCCGATGGTGTCAATATCCGCTGGCCTGATCATGGCATCCAGCAAGAACAACGCCTCTATCAACATCGCTTACCTGCTGTGCTGGCCTATGCACGTGCCAATCAGCTGAATCAAACCACTTGGCCTTGTGAAAATGCCCGCATCGGGATTGTTGCAAGCGGTAAAGGCTATCTCGACACCATTGAAGCTTTACGCATTTTAGGAATTGAGAATGAAACGGCGCAACAGCTTGGGCTACGGGTTTATCAAGTTGGGTTGATCTGGCCTTTAGAACCGCAAGGTATTCGTGAATTTGCCGAAGGACTAAAAGAGCTGATTGTGGTTGAAGAGAAACGTCCTATTCTTGAATCACAGATCAAAGATGAACTGTATTCCCTGCCTGATGAGCAACGTCCACATGTCATCGGCAAAGCAATTCATGGTAAAGGTGAATGGAGTACCTCCATCGAGGAAGCACCGCTGATTGGTCATTATGAGTTCCAACCCGAACCGATTGCCAAAATGCTTGCAGCACGTTTTCTACAACTCGATTTATCAGAGAATTTAAGACAACAAATTCAGAATCGCATCGATTTATTGCAAAAAGCAGAACAAGAGTCACGCCGTGTGCTGGATCTGGCAGACCGCAAACCTTATTTCTGTAGCGGTTGTCCGCATAATACCTCCACCGTGGTGCCAGAAGGCAGTCGCGCCCTAGGCGGCATCGGTTGTCACTATATTGCGGTGTCACTGGATCGCGGAACGGAAACTTTCTCGCAAATGGGCGGCGAAGGCGTGAGCTGGGCGGGTGCATCGCACTTTACCAATGAAAAGCATATTTTTGCCAATCTCGGAGATGGAACCTACTTCCATTCAGGCTATCTGGCAATTCGACAAGCCATCGCAGCCAATATCAATATCACCTATAAAATCCTTTATAACGATGCAGTTGCCATGACAGGCGGACAACATGTCGATGGACATTTGAGTGTCGCGCAACTGACCCGCCAGCTAGATGCGGAAGGGATTAAAAAACAGGTCATCGTAACCGATGAACCAGCGTTGATTCATGCAGAAGAACACCTTGCACCCAATGTAGAAATCCGCCACAGAAATGATTTAGATACCGTGCAACGTGAATTACGTGAGATTTCTGGTGTCACCGCTTTAATTTATGTTCAGACCTGTGCCAGCGAAAAACGTCGTCGCCGTAAACGTGATGCTTATCCTGACCCTGCTGAACGCCTTTACATCAATAGTGATATCTGTGAAGGCTGTGGCGATTGCTCGAAAAAATCAAATTGTCTTTCAATTGAGCCCGTAGAAACGGCTTTGGGCACCAAACGTCAAATTAACCAAAGCAGCTGTAATAAAGACTTTACCTGTGTAGAAGGTTTCTGCCCAAGTTTTGTGACCGTGCATACCCGTGATATGAAACGTCCAGCCAAGTTTGAGGGTTTTGCTACGGGCTGGCCTGAGCGTCCAATTCTTCCTCAACTTGATACAGCACCAAGCCGAATCATGGTCGGTGGTGTGGGTGGTACTGGTGTGGTCACCGTCGGCGCATTATTGGGAATGGCCGCGCATCTGGAAGGTAAAGCAGCACGCGTCATGGACATGGCAGGACTGGCTCAAAAAGGCGGTACAGTTTATTCCTATGTTCAATTGGCCTCAGATGACGAGCAAATTTCCGCAACTAAAATCCCTGCAGGTCAATGTGACCTTCTTATTGGTGCCGATGCAGTGGTGGCAGGCAGCAATGCGGCCTTGTCTCGTTTAAAACCAAATGCGATGGTCATTGTCAATGAAGATGGCTCACCGACATCTGACTTCATTAATAAACGTGACTGGTTTGCGCCAATTACGGATTTGATCAATCGTCTTCGTGGTCATGTTGATCAAGGTAAACTGGTGTCTTTACCTGCTGCGCGTATTGCCACCCAGGTCTTGGGTGATGCCATCTTTGCCAATCAGATTTTGCTGGGAATGGCATGGCAATCTGGTCAGATTCCATTACTGCGCGAAAGTATTGAAAAAGCCATTCAACTTAATGGCACAGCAGTTGAAAAGAATCTTGAAGCTTTCCGCGTAGGTTGTCATCTTGCAAGCGATCCAGATCTGGCGAAGCGTCTACTCGACAGTTTGCCAAAACAAAATGCACCGCAAACGCTGCCAGAACTGATTTATGATCGTTCAGTCCGTTTGCAAGATTATTGGAATGATGCTTATGCTGATACATATAGAAATCTTGCAGAACAAGCATCTAAAATGTTGCCTGAGGCGCTTGCAACCACAATCGCCACACAGCTGTATCGTGTAATGGCCTATAAAGATGAGTATGAAGTTGCCCGCTTGCTGACAGGTGCTAGCTTTAAAAAATCAATCGAATCACAATTCGGGCGTGGTGTGCGTTTATCCTATCACCTTGCACCACCGACACTAGGTACCAATGTACGCAAACGTATTTTTGGTTACTGGATGCGTTTCCCGATGATGCTACTTGCCCGCTTACAATGGCTGCGTGAAACTTTTCTTGATCCATTTGCACGTCAAGAAGAACGTCAACATGAACAAGCATGGCGTGATCGTTACATTGGATTTGTGAAAGCACTTGTTGCAGCACCACAACAGTATGATTTGAATGTGGCTGCACAAATTGCAGAGCTTCCTGCAGAAGTGCGTGGCTTTGGTCATGTCAAAATGCAGTCTATGCAAAGCGCAAATCAACGTTGGGATGAGCTATCTAAAGAACTCAGCAATAAAGGCTAATGCCTTAAAATAAATCACTGACTGGGCATGTCAAATAACAAATGATAGGCTCAGCCAGTCGATTCATAATTAAAAGTCGGTATGACTGAATGATAGCTTGAACTGAGGATATTCAGACACTAATACCCCTTCAAAGTGTCCACTTGATTTAACAATGCTTGCCCTTGAATAACACGCTGATCATTTTCTAAAATTTGGTTCACCACAACCGACCATGGTGCATGTGAAGCAACATGTGGCGTGATCACCACTTTTTCATGTTGCCAAAGTGGATGATTTTCAACTAAGGGTTCTTTGCTAAACACATCCAGAATCGCGCCACGTAAACGTCCAGAATCCAGATAATTTATTAAATCCTGCTCAACTAGATGCTGACCACGGCCACAATTGATGATACAGGCCTGTTCAGGAAGCAAATCAAATAAAGATTTTGATAAAATACCCTGATTATTTTCCGTAAGTGGCAATAAATTAATCAGAATTTCAGCCTGTCCTAAAAACGTGTCAAAGTCTTCATCACCTGCATAACAGCTCACATGTGCAATATTTTTCGGGCTACGAGACCAACCAGACACTTGATAACCCAGCGCAGCAAATTGCTTGGCCATATATCCGCCCATTTGCCCCAAGCCCATAATTCCAATTTTCAATTCAGCATGTTCTCGTTGTGGATACTGCCGCCAACGTTGTTGCCGCTTTTGTACAAATGCCTGATCAAAAAAACGTTGATAATATAAAACGCCCCATTGCAAATAATCGAACATTCCCTTTTGATGAAGCTGATCAACCACTCGGCATACTTTATATTGTGTGCCAATTCGATCTAAATTGAGGTGTTCAACGCCCGCCGCCATCGAATGAATCAATTTTAATTCAGGCAACTTTTCTAAATGATCTAAATCTGGAAACCACGACACAGCAGTCGTTGCATAAATCGCCTGTTCGCTGTCGGCTAGGCAATATGAGCCTTGCGGTGCGTATTGTAAAAATGCATCTTCAAGCCATTTTTGAACTTTTGGTACAGTGGTGGAAATCACAATCATGCGCAGTATTCCTCACGCTGCTGTTCAATTAAAGACAAGGCCGCATTCCAGGCATTTAAAATAATCTGTTCCACACCTTTTGATTCGAACTGCTTGGTTGTATGTTCACATACCAGTTCGGAAGGAAAATGCAATTCTGCCCCACCTGCAAGTGCCTTAATTTGCGCCTGACATGCACGTTCTAAAAAATAAATTTCATGAAATGCACGCTGTACACTATCGCCTGTTGCCAGCAATCCATGGTTTCTTAAAATCATGACACGATGATTACCCAGATCCTGCACTAGTCGTGTCCTCTCTTCAGTCGATAGTGCGACACCTTCATACTCGTGATAACTGACTTTTTTATAAAATTTTAGTGCGTGTTGCGATATTGGCAACAAACCGTGCTTCTGTGCTGAAACTGCAATTCCATCTGCGGTATGAGTATGAATCACACAGTGAACGCTGGGACGAGCGGCATGCAATGCTGAATGAATAACAAAACCAGCAACATTCACCGTTTTACCCGCATCATAATGTTCTACGATATTGCCTTCACCATCAATTTTAACCAAATCAGAGGCTTTCATTTTTTCGAATGGAATGCCGTAGTGATTAATCAGAAAATGTCCATTCTCATCTGGTACACGTAGGCTGATATGAGTATCAATAAGATCTGTCATCCGATAATAAGCAATTAACCGATATAAGGCTGCTAACTGACAGCGAGCATCCCATTCATTTGCCGATACAATCTCTTTTAGACTCATGTTATATCCCTATTTGAAGTACTTTCGACCTAAAGTACTGTTTTCATTTTCCAGAACTAAATATTATTAATATCTAATACTTCTAGCTAAAGTCTGGTTTTCTCTTTTCCATAAAGGCAGCCACTCCTTCTTTATAATTATCTGATTGTCCTGCAATACGTTGAAATTCACGCTCCAGTTGCAATTGCTCAACAAAACTGTTGTCTGTTGCGCAGTTTAAAGCTTTTTTAATCAATGCAATCGAACTACTGGGCTGCTCAGCTAACTGTTCAGCCAATGTGGTAACACTCGCTTCGAAAAGTTCATCTTCGTAAACCTCCCAAATCAATCCCCAATTCAAGGCTTTTTGAGCAGATAACTTATCACCCAACATGGTGAGCCCTTTTGCGCGGGCCAAACCGATCAAATGCGGTAAATTCCATGTGCCACCTGCATCAGGAATTAAACCAACTTTGCAAAAAGACTGTATAAATGAAGCAGATTGTTTCGCCACCACCAAATCACAGGCTAAAGCCAAATTCGCACCAGCACCAGCAGCCACACCATTCACAGCAGCGATTACAGGTTTGGTCATATCTGTAATTTTAAGTACCAGCGGATTATAGAATTTTTCTAAAGCCGCGCCTGCATCATAATCTGGTGCAGCAATGACATCATGACTTCTTGATCTTAAATCCTGTCCAGCACAGAAACCTTTGCCTGCGCCAGAAATCACAATAACTTTTACTTCCTTAGAAACCGCCCACAGGTCTAAAACTGCCGCAATTTCAAGGTGCATTTGTTCATTGAAACTATTCAGCACTTCTGGGCGATTAAGCGTCAAATAACCGACACGGTTGTGTTGACGAATCAAAATATGTTCAAAATCCATTTCTCGCTACTCTCTGAAAAAATTTACAATCCGTGGACCAGACTCAGAATGAAAAGGCGTCTTCATCAAGTTCCATCACTGACTCTGCTCCAGAAGCAATAGAAGCCGCATGTGCTTGTGTACGATGTAATAGCTTCTGAAAGAAGAACTTCGCTGTGCTGAGTTTGGCCTGATAGAATTTTTGTTCTTGCGTGCCTTCAGCCAGTTTTTCATGGGCAACTTGTGCCATACGTGCCCAAAGATAGGCGAATACCACATAGCTAGAAAAATACAGATAATCGACTGAAGCGGCACCAATTTCTTCAGGATTTTGCTTGGCTTTTTGTGCAACCTCTTCGGTGATGGATAACCATTGCTGCTTCAATTCAGCCAGTTTTCCCGTATAAGCAGACAATGCTGTATTTGACTGATTCATCGTAATAAACTGCTCAATTAAATCGGTCATATTTTTTAACAGTTTTCCTTCAGACTTCAGTACTTTACGCGCCAGTAAATCTAAAGACTGAATTTCAGTGGTGCCCTCATACAATGTTGAGATACGTGCATCGCGTACAATTTGCTCCATCCCGTGTTCAACAATAAACCCATGCCCACCAAAGACCTGTACCCCATGCTTGGCAGACTCATTCCCCGATTCAGTTAAAAATGCTTTGGCAATTGGAGTTAAAAAGGCCAATAATTCATCCGACATTTTTCGTTGCTCGGGATCATCTGAAGTCTCAACAATATCGACATGCTGAGCCAGAAAATAGGCTAATGCACGTCCACCTTCTGAAAATGCTTTTTGAGTCATTAACATGGAACGTATAGCGGGATGGACAATAATGGGGTCCGCATTTTTATCAGGACATTTTGCTCCAGATAAAGAACGCATTGCCAAGCGATCTTTTGCATAAGTTAAAGCACCTTGAAATGAAATTTCAGAAGCAGCGAGTCCTTGTACTGCGGTTCCAATACGTGCGGTGTTCATAAAGGTAAACATACAATTGAGCCCGCGATTTTCAGGACCAATCAAATAACCTTTCGCACCATCAAAATTCAGTACGCAGGTGGCATTGCCATGAATCCCCATTTTATGTTCAATCGCGCTACAGACGACTTTATTACGGTCTTCTAAATTACCTTCATCATCTACATTAAATTTAGGCACAATAAATAAAGAAATACCTTTAGTCCCTGCGGGTGCCTGAGGCAGACGGGCTAAAACAATATGAATAATATTTTCAGAAAGATCGTGTTCACCCGCCGAGATAAAAATCTTTTCACCTGTGATTGAGTAACTACCGTCTGGATTTGGCTCTGCTTTTGTTCTAATTAATCCAAGGTCCGAGCCCGCATGTGATTCGGTTAAACACATGGTTCCAGTCCAGACTCCGCTAATGAGTTTAGTCAAATACTGCTGTTTTTGTTGCTCAGTACCATGGTGTTCAATGGTTCTCATCGCGCCATGAGACAAACCTGGATACATTGCCCATGCCCAATTAGAACCACATAACATTTCAGAAATAGCGATCCGAAACAATGTAGGCAAGCCTTGCCCTCCATATTCTGGGTCAGCAGTTAAAGAGGTAAATCCAAGCTCGGCATATTTTTGATAGGCTTCTTTAAAACCTTTTGGCGTTGTGACTACGCCTTGATTTAAATGACACCCTTCCTGATCACCATTTTGGTTAATCGGTGCCAACTCATTTTCACAAAAATCTGCTGCTGCTTCTAAATATTGATCAATTAATTCTCGATTTACGCTTTCCTGATATTTGCTTAAACCTTGATAGTTCTGTTCTGTTTGAAGCATTTCATGCAGCACAAATTGCATATCGCGTAATGGAGCTTTGTATAAAGGCATAGTTTTTCCCTTTCACGTTACTGCCTGTGTGATAAGCAGATATCGTTTTTTCCTTGAATAGACTTTTATTGTTTCAATCTCACCAAAATATCAAAAAATTTCTTATAGCAAAATATATTTTCACTAATTTAATAAAATTATTGTCACCCAAATATAGATATAAAATGTAAGTTCATGTTTTAAAGTACAAATATTAGAAATAAAATAACGGATATTGTTTATAAGAATAATTTTAAATTTTGTATAGCAAAATTTTATTCCGTAAAAATGCAATTTATAGTATTGTGATTAGATTGCTTAATTATCCAAGGACGATTCATGGAAAGCCCGAAATACACAGGTCTTGAGTTTTTAACCGCTTTAAAAAATGGTGAGGTATCTCCTTCTCCTATGGCTCACACGATACCCATGGAACTCGTTGCAGTTTCCGAAGGTAAAGCGACTTATAAAGTTACCCCTCGCAAAGAACATAGAAATATACAAGGCGGTGTACACGGCGGCTTTTGCGCCACAGCTTTAGATACAGCAACAGGCAGCGCAGCTCATACATTACTTGAACATGGGGTTGGCTATGGAACCATTGATTTAAATGTAAAAATGATTCGCCCCATGCAGGTTGATACGTCTTACTATGCGACAGCCGAGTTGATTAATGCAGGCCGTAATATTATTAGTACCGAAGGTAAAATCGTAGATGAGAATGGCAAAGTGTATGCCTTTGCCTCGGCAACCTTAATGATTATTCGCAAATAATAAAGTTTTAAAGCTCCTGCTTATGGAGCTTTTTCTTGCTTTGCAATCTTGCCCATTTCATAAAAATCTAAGCGATCAATCAAGAAACTCGTTATTGCCATCGCCATACCTAAAGCAGCACACGCTTCCCATCCCCAATGTTTCCACGCATACACTGCAATAAAAGAACCTAAGGCGGCTCCACCAAAATATAAGGTCATATAAATTGAATTAATACGGGAACGCGCTTCCGCCGAAATTCGATAGACTAGATTTTGATTTAAAACATGAAATGCCGACAAACCGAAATAAGCCATAACAACCCCAACAGCGTAAGCCACCAGAGACTGCTGGGCAAAAAATAGCGGTATCCATGCACTTATTAATAGCCCCATACAAATCACTGCAATTTTATTTTCAAGCCCTGCCGCAATTTTCTTACCTGCCCAAGGGGTCGCAAATACGCCAGCCAGTCCAACAACTCCAAATAAACCAATCTGGAAATCGTTAAAGTGATAAGGCGCATTCGCCAAAATAAAAGTCATCGTGGTAAAAATCAGAGCCAAAATTCCAAAGCCAATTCCTCCGGCAAAACCACGGCGTAGCAAATGAGGCTGATGAGCTGCTAATGAAAATAATGAACCATAAATCTGTAGAATATTGAGTTGGTGGGATTTTCGCGCAACTGGCAACTTCATCCACATCACCCATGCAAACACCAAAATGACGATTCCGCTAATTAAATAAACCGCATGCCAAGACCAAACTGTAGAAAGTAAGCCAGCAATAGAACGTGCCAATAATATTCCCAAAAACAAACCACTCATGAGAGTGCCTACAACTTGAGGACTTTTTTGTGGGCTAGCTAAACCTGCGGCGAAAGGAACTAAAACTTGAGTTGCAATAGAAAAGAATGTTGCTAAGAAGGTAAAGCCATACAGTATGGGTAGAGACTGACTCAGTGATAAGCCTACTTGGGCAAAGCCAGTACAGCACATCAACAAACAGATATATCGCCGCTTTTCAAAAAAGTCACCTAATGGAACCAAAATAAAAAGACCAACTGCATAAGACAGTTGGCCAATGACAATGGTTAAAGCAACCTGCTCCGCATTCACCTGTAATGCATCTGCTATTGAATAAATCAACGGCTGGTTATAATAGTTTGACCCTGCACAAATACCACATGTCATTGCCATGATAAAGATAAAACTTTTTGACAGGAGATGTGCTGTATCAGGACGAGCTACTTTATCCATGTTCCATTGCCTTATTGTTAAAACTTATACATCGACACGAAGTTTAAACGCGATACATCCGCCGTTCTGCCATCAAATACCTCTCGTTTTCCTTGATGATATTCCATACCAATATCGATTTGCTCGGCAGGTGAATAGAAGACATTGACGGCGTAATCGGTTAAGCGTTTGTTGGCATCCTGATTTAGCTTGGCATATTCAGTGTTGTCATCATATTCAAATAGCGAAGCTGATACATTGGCACGCCATTGATCATTGAATTTATACGAATAACCAAGATTAAAACTGTTTAGCTTATTCATCATTAAATCGGTTTTATCCTGATCTAAAGAGAAATCCCCCGCTGCATTCAATGCGGTAGCATTCGCCAATCCACTTTGGGTGGTATAAGGCATGAACTTCTGATCACCTACAATATATTGATAGTTCGCCTGAACAGATTGCTGCGGATCAAGTTGATATTTGAGTCCCGCACCCGCACCCCAACTGACTTTTTTGACCGTCTCTTTTGCCACATCCACTGATTTCTCGTTCACAAAGCCTTGGGCCAATGCCATTAACGGTCCTTGCTTAAATGTATATCGACCCGTCAATGTTGGAAAAGCGGAAACACGTGACCCCGTATATTCAAATGCCACTTTCAAATCATGATTCTGATCAATTTTCCAGTCGTAACGCACCTGAGGTGTGCGTGTATACGATGTACCAATAAACTGGGTGTAATCGACCGATTCCGTTCGGGTTTCCATATTGGACATCAATGACCAAGTTTGACCAAAGGTCCAGTCTTTATAGGTAAAATAAGCATGGCGAATACGAAACTTCCCATCACCAGTTCCCATGTTAGAGCTATCAAAGAAATCGGCTTCAATATTTCCCGTCACATCTTTATTTGGGCTATTAAAATAAACACCTAATCGGCTTGCATTAATCATGGCATCCGAACGGGAATGGTTTGAGCGTTGCGCGCTTTCAAATGGAGTTCGATAGATACTGCTTGTGGTTCTACCGCCTGAATCTGGAGAAGACTTAAAATCAACTGCTGCATCTAGTCGGGCAATACCGTAAACCTTCACATTATCCGTCCAAGTGACCCACGAAGGAGCAATGGGCTTCTCTGTTACAGTCGCTTTAGTTTTTTCGATGTTCTCTTCGATCTTTACTTGTTTGACCTGTAAATTATTTTGAGTTTGTTTTTGAGCAGCAACTTCTGCTTTTAATTTTTGCAGCTCGGTTTCTAGCAAATTAATTCTTTGTTCTGTCGTATCTGAAGAATTTGCAAAAATAGTCCCTGAGGCCGCAGCGCAAGCTGCAGCTAAAATTAATTTTTTCATCTTTTAATCCTTAAAGAAGCGTTTTTCCGTGTGTATTTAGGCTACACGTGCATCGATTAGCTCACAGTCTGTGACTGCTTGTAATTCATCAAAACTAAGACCTTCCACCATTTCTGTGACATAAGCTTTTTGGTCTTTAAGTTCAATAATGCATAAATCGGTATAAATACGATTGACACACTGCTCGCCTGTCATTGGGTATGTGAGTTCTTTTACAATTTTGGACTCACCTTTTTTAGTGACATGTTCCATATAGACATAAATCGTTTTTGCGCCGACCGCCAAATCCATAGCACCACCGACTGCCGGTACATCATCTGCTTTACCAGTATGCCAATTTGCCAAGTCCCCATTTACCGCAACTTGGAATGCCCCAATTACGCAAATGTCCAAATGACCGCCACGCATAATGTCAAACGAGTCACCATGATGCATAAAGCATCCACCATCTAATAAGGTGACAAGTTCTTTTCCAGCATTCACTAAATCTTCATCTTCTTCCCCTGGTTGTGGCGGTGGACCAAAAGCCAAAACGCCATTTTCCGAATGTAAAAAGATTTCTTTGTCTTTGGGTAAAAATTTAGCAACGTTGGTCGGTAAGCCAATGCCTAAATTGACATAGGAACCTTCCGGAATATCATTGGCAATGAGTTTGGCAATATCTTCACGAGAACGCTTTTGAACTGACATTAGATATCTCCTACTTTTACAACGTGCTGAACAAAAATTCCCGGTGTAATAATGCACTCTGGGTCAAGCGTTCCTAGCTCTACGGTGTCATTCACTTGAACAATTGTGGTCTTGGCGGCTTTTGCCATAATTGGGCCAAAATTGCGGGCTGCTTTGCGATAAGTTAAATTGCCCCAGCGGTCGGCTTTATCGGCATAAATCAGTGCAAAATCAGCTTCAAGTGGATATTCAAGTACATAGTTTTTACCGTTAATGGTGCGGGTCTCTTTACCCTCGGCAACTTTAGTGCCATAGCCAGTCGGAGTAAAAATAGCCCCTAAGCCAGCACCCGCTGCCTGAATACGACATGCCAAATTACCTTGCGGAACCAGTTCCAACTCAATTTTTCCCGCTCGATATAAGTCTTGAAAAACGGTTGATCCAGCAGATTTCGGAAATGAACAAATCATTTTTTTAACACAGCCTGCAATAATGAGCTTGGTTAAACCACGATCACCAGAAGCCGCATTGTTATTTACAATGGTCAGTTCTTTTTTTCCTAAATCAATTAAGGCTTCAATTAATTCAGCAGGTTGCCCCGTTACACCAAACCCGCCTGTCATGATGGTTGCTCCATCAGGAATCGCTTTTAAAATCGGTTCAATGTCACTGGTGATTTTATTTATCATCTCACTTGTCCCTTTTCATCCTTAATTTAAGGTGACAGATTGATCTGTCACTCTGCCTTTTGGGGGTTAAATAGTCGGTCTTTGATAAATAACAATGGAATTACCCCGCAGATAAAATAAGCCGCAGCCATCACCAAAAGCCCTAAGCCAATAGAACCGTTCTGTGATAAATAACCAATTGTTAATGGAGAGAAAATAGAAAGCACTTTGCCAATGTTATAAGCGCCGCCCACTGCCGAACCTCGGATAGACGTCGGGAAGCTTTCTGTCATATAGGTGGCATTAATTGCGTATGGAATACCGTAAAGGAAACCGAAGAACAGCATCATCCATAAAATATTGGTTGGTGTATTTAAATAGACAATGACCGGAATAAATAAAGCTGTACCAATGGTTCCGAAAGCAAATACAGCGCGACGTCCTAATTTATCGGCAACAATCCCTGCAATTACTTTGGCAAACATCATAATCAGGAAAGTACCGACCATATACATGGCCATTTCTTTAAATTTGATCCCAAGATCAGACTCTAAATAAGCCGGTAACCAGTTACTTACGCCGTAATAACCAAACTGCAATGCGCCCGTACTAATAATCCAAAGCACAAACATAGTGCCATGTTTCTTATCTTTTAAAATTTCAAGATATGGGTTTTGACGTTTTTTAGGTTGGCTACTTTGAGCGACTTCTAACGCTTTTAATTGACGAGATTTTTTCCATGATTCAGGTTCAGGTACGCAAAAGTGCATTAAAACTGACAACACCACAGGCGTAATTGCAATCCAGTACAGGAAACGCCAACCATGTTCAGGAATAATATGCCCTGCCAATAAAGTCGCTAACAAAGAACCTAAGGTATAACCCGTCATAAGAGTAGCCAAAACAGTCGAGCGATGTTTGGTTGGCACCATTTCTGACATTAAAATATTACAAGCAATATAGAGCGCGCCTAAGCCCATCGCTCCAAAAGTTCTTAAAACTGCAAATTGCATATAAGAATCAGTAAAACCGAGTGCGCTGGTTAAAACTGAAGAATAAGCAATAAAGAACACAATAATGCGGACCCGCCCAAAACGGTCACATGCCCAGCCACCAATCAGGCCACCAATTGCTGAACCTAAAAGTGTTAAACTGCCTAACGTTCCAGCTTGTACACCGGTTAAATGAAATTCTGTTTTAAGACTGGTCAGGCTTAATGCCAAAAAACCTAAGTCGGCCCCATCACACAACAATGTTAAAAAAGCGAATATAAATGCGGTAATCCAAATTTTTTTGGGTGTCTGGATAGCTTCACTGCTAGCCGTATTTTGTGCAACTGTTTCTGTTGTCATGTCCATATCCTCTGAAGGAACATGAGGCATCCAATGCCTCATGGCATTTATTTTTTATTAGGTAGTCGCTTCCCTAATCATGTTCTTGGCAATAATAATTTGTTGAACTTGCGTGGTTCCTTCATATAAACGGAACAAACGTACATCGCGGTAAAAACGCTCAATTGCATATTCACTGATATAACCCGCACCTCCATGAATCTGTACACAGCGATCAGCCACGCGCCCACACATTTCAGTGGCGAACATTTTTGCGCAAGACGCTTCTGTACTAATGTTTTCGCCATTATCTCGGCGACGGGCTGCATCTAGGACCATACATTTAGCCGCATAAATCTCGGCTTTTGAGTCAGCAAGCATCGCTTGAATCAACTGGAAGTTCGCAATGGGCTGACCGAACTGTTTACGCTCAATTGCATAGTGCAATGCGTCGTTTAACATACGCTCAGAAACACCCACACTATATGCACCAATGTGCAAGCGCCCTTTATCAAGCACTTTCATGGCCGTTTTAAAACCGACACCTTCTACCCCACCAATCAATGCAGATGCAGGTACACGGCAGTTATCAAAAATGACATCGCAGGTGTGCGAACCCTTTTGCCCCATTTTTTGGTCAATTTTGCCCAACGTAATGCCAGACGTGTTGGCTTCTACCAAAAATGCAGAAATGCCACCCGACCCTTTAATTTCAGGATTCGTTCGAGCCATTACGGTAAAAGTTGCAGCATGAGGTGCATTGGTAATAAAACGTTTGGTGCCGTTTAATACATAAAAGTCGCCGTCTTTTACTGCGCTGGTTTTTAAAGAAGCCGCATCAGAACCAGATTCAGGCTCTGTTAAACAAAATGAACCAATAATTTCGCCACTTGCGTAACGTGGTAAATATTTTTGCTTTTGCTCTTCTGTGCCATCAATCAAAATCGCACTAGAACCAATACCATTATTAGTGCCAATTAAAGAGCGAAAAGCTGGTGAAGTTTGTCCAAGTTCAAATGCAACTCTGACTTCTTCTTCCATGGTGATGCCTAGGCCACCATATTCTTCTGGAATTGTGAGGCCGAACAAACCAAGCTCACGCATTTGCTGCACAATGTCATCTGGAATTTTATCTTTCTCTACCACTTCGTTTTCACGAGGGATCAATTCATTTTTTACAAAATCTCGAATAGTTGAAAGCAACTGCTCCAACATCCCTTCATCACGGATCATCTGTGATCTCCCTTTTTATGTATTTCCATCGTACCCATCAGCTATCTCCAGCTTGTCTGGATACCATGTTTTAAATCTTGTTTACTGCGGATGCGTTTCATAGTACGAGAACAAAAACACAAATTTCAAGCTTTTTTGAAAATTAATTTCGTTTAACGAAATTTAAAAATACACCCATTACGTAATATCAAATACTTAGATTGTTTCACAATTCATAATCGTTAGAACAAACTAAATAAGACTTGAAATAAATTCCAAAATAAGCATCATAAAAGGAATATAGTTTTGATATGCGAAACAAGGAATTCAAAAGTGAGTGTATTAACAGGGAATAATTTCGTAGAAATTGACTTTTCTATTCAAAAAGTAGCGATTGTAAAAATAAACCGACCTGAAGCAAAAAATGCACTGAATACAGAGCTTCGCAAACAACTAGCACAAGCTTTTACCGAATTAACTTTTAATGATGAGATCAATGCGATTGTGCTCACAGGTGGTGAAGAAGTCTTTGCAGCAGGTGCAGATCTAAAAGAAATGGCAACCGCAACGTCCACAGAAATGTTATTACGTCATACCGAACGTTACTGGAACGCGATTGCTCAGTGCCCTAAACCTGTGATTGCTGCTGTAAATGGTTATGCATTAGGAGGTGGCTGTGAGCTTGCAATGCATGCTGACATTATTATTGCAGGTAAAGGCGCAACCTTTGGTCAACCGGAAATTAAAGTCGGTTTAATGCCCGGTGCTGGTGGTACACAACGTTTGTTCCGTGCGGTTGGTAAATTTCATGCCATGCGTATGATTATGACAGGTGCCATGGTAAAAGCCGAAGAAGCTTATATCATTGGTCTTGTTTCACAGGTCACAGAAGACGACCAAACCATTCCAACTGCGATTCAAATGGCGCAAAGCCTAGCCAAAATGCCTCCTATTGCCCTGCAACAAATTAAAGAAGTTGCGCTGATGAGCGAAGACGTTCCATTAAATGCAGGCTTAACCCTAGAACGGAAAGCATTCCAGTTACTGTTTTCTACCGAAGATAAAAATGAAGGCGTTCAAGCTTTTATTGAAAAACGTAAACCGTCTTATCAAGGTAAATAATTTAAAACGATAATAACAAAGGAATGAAAATGAGTAGAAAAGTATTAATTAGTGCAGGTGGTTCAGGGATTGGACGATGCATTGCTGAAGTCTTTTTAAACAACCATGATGAAGTTTTCGTTTGTGATATTAGTGCTAAAAGCCTAGAACAATTTCAACAAGATTATTCTAAGCTGCATGTACATACGTGTGATTTGGCTGATCATGAGCAAATTAAACTCATGTTTAATCAAGCAATTCAGAAACTTGGTGGTATTGATATTTTAGTTAATAACACAGGCATCTCAGGCCCGACTGTTGCCGCAGATGAACTAAGTTTTGATGATTGGAACACGGTGATTAATTTAAACCTGAATAGCACTTTTTTAATTACCCAGTTAGCCATTCCCCATTTAAAGAAAGCACAAGCAGGCGTGATTATTAATATGTCGTCTATTGCCGGCCGCTTAGGCTATCCGTACCGATTAGCCTACTCCACCTCCAAATGGGGGCTGATCGGCTTTACCAAAACGCTTTCTATGGAGCTCGGTGCAGACAATATTCGAGTTAACGCAATTCTTCCGGGTGCGGTCGATGGTGATCGGGTTCAACGCGTATTACAGGCCCGTGCCGATGTAGCCCATACCTCACTTGAAGAAGTGACTCAAAACGCACTGAAAAATCAGTCGCTCAAATATTTTGTAAATCCAAAGCATATTGCAGATTTATGCCTATTTATAGCCTCAGATAGCGGGCGCTCTATTTCAGGTCAAATCTTACCGATTGATGGTGATAAACAATGCTTAAGCTAAATCACCAAGCTCTATTTTTCATTTAATTTCAAATTTAGATTAATTATCAGGATGATCGACATGACTTATGATATTAAAAGCATGGCTGTGATTGGTGTCGGTATTATGGGCAGTGGTATTGCTCAAATTGCTGCACAGTCAGGTCATACCACTTATTTATATGATGCCAAAGCAGGCGCAGCAGAACAGGCTAAAGAAAAACTGGCTGCTACATTTCAAAAGTTAGTCGACAAAAATAAAATTACATCTGAGCAAGCAGCAGCGGCAAATAACCATTTAGTTGTTGCTCATCAAATTGAAGATTTAAAAAATTGCGACCTGATTGTAGAAGCAATTGTTGAACGTCTCGATATCAAACAAAGTTTGATGCAACAGCTTGAAGACATTGTTTCAGACAATACCATTTTAGCCTCAAACACTTCTTCTCTTTCTATTACAGCGATTGCGGCAAACTGCAAAAAACCTGAACGTGTTGTGGGTTATCATTTCTTTAACCCCGTTCCACTTATGAAAGTAGTCGAAGTCATTCGTGGTTTAAAAACTGATCCACTTATTATTGATGCCTTAAATGATCTGTCTCATGCATTTGGTCATCGCCCTGTTGTGGCAAAAGACACCCCGGGATTTATTATTAATCACGCGGGTCGGGCTTATGGAACCGAAGCGCTTAAAATTTTAAACGAGAATGTCTGTGACATTAGTGAAATTGACCGAATTTTACGTGACGGCGTTGGTTTTAGAATGGGGCCATTTGAATTACTCGATTTAACAGGCCTTGATGTTTCTCATCCTGTGATGGAGTCGATTTATCATCAGTACTATGAAGAAGCCCGCTACAAACCGAACCCGCTGACCAAGCAAATGCTAGATGCCAAACAACTTGGACGTAAGGTGAATCAAGGTTTTTATAACTACGAAACTGGTTCAAAAACAGGTGAACAACCTGCCAAGTTTGTAGAGCGTTTAACGCAATATCCAAAAGTTTGGATTGCGGCAGATTTCTTAGATGATAAAAAACAGCTCGAAGATTATTTAACTCAGCAAAATATTGCTCTAGACATCAACCCCAAACCTCAAACAGATAGCTTATGTTTACTCGCTTGTTACGGTGAAGACACAACCCAAGCGGCGACACGCCTAGGGGTTAATCCAGAACATGCTGTTGCTATAGACATGCTTTATGGCATTGCAAAGCACCGCACCGTGATGCCTTCACTTGTTACCAAACCTGAATACCGACAAGCCGCTCACTCTATTTTCAATCTAGATGGAAATCTGGTCAGCATGATTAATGAAAGTATTGGCTTTGTTGCTCAGCGTGTTTTAGCAATGGTGATTAATCTAGGCTGTGATATTGCCCAGCAAAATGTTGCCACGGTAGATGACATTAATGCCGCGGTGCGTCTTGGTTTAGGTTATCCGTTTGGACCAATTGAATGGGGCGATCAAGTCGGTAGCGAAAAAATCTTACTCATTCTTGATCGTATAACAACGCTTACGCATGACCCGCGCTATCGCCCTAGTCCGTGGTTACAGCGTCGTGTCGCACTTCATTTACCTCTTACTTTTACTCACGAGTCTTGAAAAGGAATTTCTCAATGTTAAATGCATATATTTATGATGGTTTACGCAGTCCATTTGGCCGTCATGCAGGTGAGCTTGCCTCTATTCGTCCTGATGATTTAGCTGCAACCGTCATTCAAAAGTTGCTTGAAAAAACTGGTGTGCCGGGCGCGGATATTGAAGATGTGATTTTAGGCGACACTAACCAAGCGGGTGAAGATAGTCGTAATGTGGCGAGAAATGCTCTGTTACTTGCAGGTTTACCTGTCACTGTACCGGGCCAGACGGTAAACCGCCTATGTGCTAGTGGTTTAGGTGCTGTGATTGACTCAGCACGTGCCATTACTTGTGGTGAAGGCGAACTCTATATCGCAGGTGGTGTAGAAAGTATGTCACGTGCTCCCTTTGTGATGGGTAAAGCGGAAAGTGCTTATAGCCGCGATGCAAAAATTTATGACACCACAATTGGCTCTCGTTTTCCAAATAAAAAAATTATTGCTCAGTACGGTGGACATTCAATGCCTGAAACGGGTGATAACGTCGCAGCCGATTTTGGTATTAGCCGTGAGCAAGCTGACTTATTTGCAGCTCAATCACAAGCTAAATATCAAAAAGCCAAAGAAGAAGGTTTCTTTGCCGATGAAATTACCCCAATTGAGGTTTTCCAAGGCAAAAAATTGCCACCTAAACTCGTTTCTGAAGATGAACACCCTCGTCCAAGCTCAACTGTTGAAGCACTCACAAAGTTAAAATCTCTATTTGAAGGTGGTGTGGTCACTGCTGGTAATGCCTCAGGTATTAATGATGGTGCAGCAGCCCTCTTGATTGGTTCAGAAGCAGCAGGTCAAAAATATGGCCTAAAACCAATGGCAAAAATCTTGTCAGCGGCAGCAGCTGGTATTGAGCCACGCATTATGGGTGCAGGCCCGATCGAAGCCATTAAAAAAGCAGTTGCGCGTGCTGGCCTTACTTTAGATGACATGGATATTATTGAAATTAATGAAGCTTTTGCTTCCCAGGTTTTATCTTGTTTAAAAGGTTTGAATGTTGATTTTAATGACCCACGTGTGAACCCGAACGGTGGTGCGATTGCGGTTGGTCATCCACTTGGTGCATCTGGCGCTCGTCTTAGCTTAACAGTAGCTCGTGAGTTAATTCGCCGTAAAAAGAAATATGCCGTGGTGAGCCTTTGTATTGGTGTAGGTCAAGGTCTTGCAATGGTGATTGAAAACGTTGCATAAACGTTGAACCCGATATCCATTCATCACAACAGCGCAGTGATGAATGGATTTATTTTGCAGAGCGAAATATAATGGCAAAACTATTGCTTTAATTATATTTGAGGATCGAATGTCTCAAAACATGGAAACTGAAAAACCAATAAATTTTGATGAGATACGTTTAGATCCTATTTCGCATATACATCGGGAAAATAACCCGCAATTTATTGCTTCTTTAGCGCGCGGTTTAGAACTTTTAAGATGCTTTTCTGCAAATAATCAGGTGCTTGGTAACCAAGAATTAGCAAAAATGACGGGGTTACCTAAACCGACTATTGCACGTATTACCAATACCCTTGTGTCATTAGGCTATTTAAAACAATTGCCTAACTCAACCAAATACACACTAGACATTGGTGTTTTATCTTTAGGATATGCAGCATTATCTAATATCTCAATTCGTAATATTGCTCATCAATATATGGAAGAATTGAGTCAGTATGTTCAAGCCCCTGTGGCGATGGCAACGCGTGACCGATTAAATATGGTGTATATCGATGTTGTACAAATCGAAACTGCATTAAATATGCGCCGTCCAATTGGGTCAACCTTACCACTTCATAGTAGTTCAATGGGTCGAGCTTGTTTGGCTGCAACTCCTGAACGTGAGCGCAACTTTCTACTCGATGCACTGAAACAAAAGAACCCCGAAAACTGGCCAGCCATAAAACGCTCTTTAGAACGAGCTTTCCGTGATTACCAAGATTATGGATATTGTTTGTCTTTAGGCGAGTGGCATAAAGAAGTGAACTCGGTGGCTGTACCTTTAGTCAGCTCCAAACATGGTCTTTATGTTTTTAACTGTGGTGCGCCAAGTTTTCATTTAAATCCGGAAAAACTTGAAGGTGAAATTGGACCACGTTTAATCCACATGGTGCACAATATTCAAGATGCCTTGAATGAAACGCACTAATAACCATACTTAAAACAGTCATGGTTGAGTTGATTAAAGTTCCTCTTTCATTATGACTATAGGCATGATGAAAAACGTACTCTATACCCCAACCATTATTTTAATGGCGATTGCCGCAGGCATTTGTACAGGTGGAAATTATTTTAGTCAGCCACTCATTCACTCAATTAGTGTAAGCCTAGATTTAACCGAAACAACTACAGCGTGGGTGCCAACTCTAGCCCAAATCACCTACGCATGTGGCTTGCTCTTCTTAATGCCATTAGGGGACATCATAGAAAAGCGCAAGCTACTATTTATCTTTATGTTATTAGCTGCAAGTGGATTACTTATTAGCGGTTTTTCGCACAATATTTATCTTTTACTACTTGGCACCGTCATTACTGGTCTATTTTCCAGTTCAGCCCAACTGTTATTGCCCCTTGCTGCAAGTCTGGTTCCGATTCAACAAAGCGGCCGTGTGGTTGGCTTTTTACTGAGCGGACTGATGATGGGTGTTTTACTCGCCCGTTCCCTTTCAGGGCTGATGTCTACGCTTTTCGCTTGGAATATTATTTATTTGGTCAGTGGTTTTCTATTACTTGTTATTGCCTTTATTTTGCATCGTAATATCGGGTTATTTCCACCAACCAAATCTGAAAACTATGTAAAAACTATTCGCTCTTTACCACAGATTTTTATTCAAAATCGGCGTTTAAGAACCAGAACTTATATTGGTGGTTTTACATTTGCTTGTGTGAGTTTAACCTTTACCACAATGTCGTTGCTACTGGCTCCAGCGCCCTATTTTTTTAGTGACTTTACCATTGGTCTTTTTGGTTTTGTTGGCGTGTTAGGGACTTTCATTGCTAATTTCTCAGGCAAATTTATTGATCAAGGCTATATTCATAAAATTTCGATTTATTGCGGCATTGGGCTAATTTTAAGTTGGATACTTTTTTCACTTTTACCATATCATTTCGCCTTTTATATTATTGCTTTACTTATTCTCTACGCTTCGCTTTCTGCTGTTCATGTTACTAATCAAAGTATTGTATTTAAACTTAATCAAGAATTACGCTCACGATTTAACGCGATTTATATGACAGGTTACTTTGCTGGCGGCGCATTAGGCACAACAGCGGGAAGCTATGCTTGGAAACACTTCGGATGGATAGGTGTCTGTATTTTAGGCTTAATTTTTGCCGTGCTATGTCTTTATTATTGTTTATGTGATGCAAAAAAACCAGCATAAATATGATGCTGGTTTTTTAAAATGAAGAACGTGCTTAACTAATTTCGGTACGAATATTATTCACCATATGTAAAAGGCGTGGAGCAATATCCTCTTCAAGCTTCTCACGGTTCATAATAAAACTTGGACCGCCACAGTTAAATACCAGTAAACCATGCTGTTCATGAATTAATGGAACAGCAACCGAGTTGACATCTTTATGCCATTCACCCACTGAAAAACAATAGCCAAAATCCTGATAGTCTTTAAAGGCTTTATCCAGATCACGGTTAATCTTGATCCAGTCTTCTTTATGCTTGCTGCGAATCGCATCAAGTAAAAATTCTCGTTCATCTTCAGGCATGGCAGCTAGGCAAGCACGTCCCATCGAACTCAAATGAATGGGTAAATAAGTACCGACCTGACGGCGCATGGTCATATTGCCTTTGCCCTGTACCACATCCAGATAAATCATATTCAGACGATCACGTGTTGCCATTGCAACCGCAGCACCTGCATAGTCAGCCAAATTCTTCATATAAGGATGCGCAATAGAACGAATCGATACATTTGAAAGCATGGAATAGCCAAAAGCCAAGACACCCACAGAGAGCTGGAATTTGCTTGAATTCGGGACTTGCTTGATATATCCCAAACGAGACAAAGTATGTGTGAGACGGGTAATCGTTGGCTTCGGCAAACCTGTCATTTGCGCCAATTCCTGATTGCCCAGATGCTGATGTTTTGGAGTGAAACAGCGTAGCAGCTCTAAACCACGAGCTAAAGCCGTAATAAATTGGCGGTCATTTTCATCTTGCATGTCTTCAATTGGATGTAACAACTCATGCCTTAAAGGCGCTAATAATTTTTCTGTTTGTTCTGCATCTACGGCATCATTCATGATTTTACCAATCTAAATATTTGTTTCGCACTGCGAAAATTATAATCTATTTTTTCTATAATAAACAGTTAAAGCTCATCCATGAATATCTAACTAAACAACAAAGTTAAGTACAATCAAAAAGCAAAGTCAAAATACAGATGCATTTTGACTTTGGTACATTCGTTATCCAATAATTCCTTTCAGCTTTAATTCATCCAGTTTTTCCTGAGAAAGAACCCGGGTTAAAATCGTATCAGTATGCTCACCCAATAAAGGTGGCGCAGTTTTATACTCAACTGGCGTTCTTGAAAGTTTGATCGGCGATCCAATCACGGTGAGCTTTTCACGTTGCGGATGCGGCATATCAACCAGCATTTTTCTTGCAATCACTTGCGGCTCTTGAAAAGCCTGCTCCAGATTATTGATCACCCCAACTGGAACTTTGGCCGCATAAATTGCTGCAACCCACTCATCCGCAGTCTTTGTTAAAAAATGCGCTGATAAAATCCCAATAATTTCATCACGATGCTTGATTCGGTCCGCATTTCGGGTAAAACGCGCATCATTTGGTAAATCGGGTAAACCAATACTTCGACAGAGTTGAATAAACTGAGTGTCATTGCCACACGCAATAATAAACTCCCGATCAGCAGCTTTAAACACCTGATATGGCACAATATTGGCGTGTGCATTACCATAACGTACAGGGACTTTCCCAGAGGACAGATAGTTCATTCCCTGATTGGCCATAGTGGCAATCTGCACATCCAGCAGCGCCATATCAATATACTGACCTAAACCTGTCGCATGGCGGTTCAGTAAAGCCGCCTGAATAGCAATGGTCGAATAAAGTCCTGTCGCCAGATCAGAAAATGCCACACCTACTTTTTGTGGGCCACCTCCAGCTAAATCATCCTTTTCACCTGTGATGGACATCAGCCCACCCATTCCCTGAATAATAAAATCATAGCCAGGCTCTTCTGCACGTGGACCGTCTTGTCCAAAACCCGTAATTGAACAATAGACCAGACCCGGATTGATTGCTGACAATGCAGCATAATCCAGCCCATATTTTTTCAGCGAACCAGCCTTATAATTTTCAATGACAACATCTGTATCCTGAATTAAAGCTTTGATCAGTTCCTGTCCTTCAGGAGTGGCAATATCAATTGCAACTGAGAGCTTATTACGATTAGTCGACTGATAGTAAGCCGCTTCTCGCGTGTCAGATCCAGCATCATCCTTCATCCAAGGGGGTCCCCATGATCGGGTATCATCTCCGACCATTGGTCGTTCCACCTTAATCACTTCTGCGCCCAGATCAGCAAGTATCTGCCCACACCACGGTCCAGCAAGTACCCGACTCAAATCAAGTACACGAATTCCATTTAAAGCGCCCATGTTTATCCTACTCACCTGTGCTTAATTTCCTATAGGAAAACTTACTTCACATAAGTTTCGCATAGCGATATACGTTTTTAATATACAAACAAGATTTTAAAAAATCAAACCTTAATTTCCCATCAAAAAATATGATTTTTATTCAATAAATATAGATTAATTAAATCAACAGATTAGAAACTACTAACAACAAACAAAATATCGCATTGCGAAATTTATTTTCAAAATATATTGTTTTATGTGATTCCTTTGATTACTATCGCATCAATATTGATGATTTTACGAACATCGTATTTTTTGTTTTTAGCTGTTTGTACAAGGATAAGACTATGGTTCGAGATCAAGAAACACTGAACCAACTGGTCGATATGATTCGACAGTTTGTTGAAGGTGTTTTAATTCCTCGTGAGAATGAAGTCGCTGAAACAGATGAAATTCCAAAAGATATTATTGAGCAAATGAAATCGCTTGGCCTGTTTGGATTAACCATTCCAGAACAGTACGATGGTCTTGGGCTGACGATGGAAGAAGAGGTCTATATTGCTTTCGAGCTTGGCCGCACTTCCCCAGCCTTTCGCTCTCTGATCGGCACCAACAATGGGATTGGCTCTAGCGGTCTAATTATTGATGGCACAGAAGCACAAAAATCTTTTTTCCTGCCTCGTTTAGCACGTGGTGAAGTGATTAGCT
This sequence comes from Acinetobacter vivianii, assembly GCF_014635885.1. Classification (GTDB taxonomy): domain Bacteria; phylum Pseudomonadota; class Gammaproteobacteria; order Pseudomonadales; family Moraxellaceae; genus Acinetobacter; species Acinetobacter vivianii. The sequence goes on along the minus strand of NZ_BMDR01000004.1, from coordinate 406,110 downwards.
CTTTTTGCTTAACCGAACCAGACGCTGGTTCAGATGCAGCAGCCTTAAAAACCACGGCAGTGAAAGATGGCGATTTCTATGTCTTAAATGGTACCAAGCGCTTTATTACCAATGCACCCCATGCTGGCGTCTTTACAGTGATGGCGCGAACCAATCCTGATATTAAAGGTGCCGGCGGCATTTCTGCATTTATTGTCGATAGTCAAACTTCGGGGATTTTTCTTGGTAAGCGCGATAAAAAGATGGGGCAAAAAGGTGCACATACCTGTGATGTTATTTTTGAAAACTGTCGCGTTCCCGCTTCGGCATTAATTGGTGGAATCGAAGGTGTTGGTTTTAAAACTGCCATGAAAGTTCTCGATAAAGGCCGACTCCATATTGCGGCACTTAGTGTCGGGGCAGCCACACGAATGCTGGATGACGCATTGAATTACGCCATGGAGCGTAAACAATTTGGTCAGCCGATTGCCGAATTTCAACTGATTCAAGCCATGCTCGCTGACTCTAAAGCTGAAATTTATGCGGCCAAATGTATGGTGCTTGACGCTGCGCGATTACGTGACATCGGACAAAACGTCAGTACAGAAGCATCTTGCGCCAAAATGTTTGCCACTGAAATGTGTGGCCGAGTTGCAGATCGCTGCGTACAGATTCACGGCGGCGCAGGCTATATCAGTGAATATGCGATTGAACGTTTTTATCGAGATGTCCGCTTGTTCCGTTTATATGAAGGTACAACCCAAGTTCAACAAATAATTATTGCCCGAAATATGATTCGAGCAGCTTCTTCATGACTCCCAAGCACTTTAAACGACTTAAGGTGCTTTAAATCAAATGTAGGTAATGGATTATGGCTACACTCTACAGTACACCTCGCTCACCAATACAAGCACATACCTGGAAAATTGCTTTTATTTTTGCCTTTTTGGCTTTGCTGGTCGATGGTGCGGATCTTATGCTGCTGTCTTACAGCTTAAACAGTATTAAGGCAGATTTTGGCTTAAGCTCAGTTCAGGCAGGTATGCTCGGTAGTTTTACTTTGGCTGGTATGGCCATCGGCGGGATTTTTGGTGGTTGGGCATGTGACAAGTTTGGACGTGTCCGCATCGTTGTTATTTCTATTCTCACCTTTTCGCTATTAACTTGTGGCTTAGGTTTTACCCAAAGTTTTCTGCAATTCGGAATCCTAAGATTTTTTGCCTCTCTTGGCCTTGGTTCACTCTATATCGCCTGTAATACTCTCATGGCGGAATATGTACCAACACGTTATCGCACAACTGTACTCGGAACCTTACAGGCAGGTTGGACCGTCGGATATATTGTGGCGACCCTGCTAGCAGGCTGGATTATTCCAGATCATGGTTGGCGTATGCTGTTTTACGTGGCGATTGTCCCAGTGATTATTGCTGTATTAATGCATATGTTTGTTCCAGAACCAGAAGCATGGCAACAGTCTCGATTAAAACAATACGATACAACAGTCAATACCGAAAAAACCTCTGCTTTTAAACTGATTTTTCAAGATAAACGCAATCGTAATATGTTTATCTTATGGGCATTAACCGCAGGTTTCCTACAATTTGGTTATTACGGCGTGAATAACTGGATGCCTTCATATCTGGAAAGTGAACTGGGTATGAAGTTTAAGGAAATGACCGCTTATATGGTGGGCACCTATACCGCAATGATTCTCGGCAAAGTTCTGGCTGGAATGATGGCGGATAAATTAGGTCGTCGTTTTACCTATGCTTTTGGCGCGATTGGTACTGCTATTTTCTTACCCTTGATTGTTTTTTATAACTCTCCAAGCAACATTCTATATTTACTGGTGACGTTCGGTTTCCTTTACGGTATTCCTTATGGCGTAAACGCGACCTATATGACCGAAAGCTTTGCGACAGCCATTCGCGGTACAGCCATTGGTGGCGCTTACAATGTTGGTCGTTTAGGCGCAGCACTTGCCCCTGCAACCATTGGTTTCTTGGCTTCTGGCGGTTCTATTGGTTTAGGTTTTGTGGTGATGGGTGCTGCTTACCTGATTTGTGGTGTGATTCCAGCACTATTTATTAAGGAAAAACAATATGACCCACAAAATTCTTAAATAAGATATTCCAGAACATCATGGGGTGGCATGAAAATGCATGATGACTTGAATACGCTTAAATATTAAATGTATTCATGCAGGAGAATACTCCTCCTACCCAATAACGTTAGAGTGTTTCTCATTCTTCGATTAAGCTTTTTAGGTAAATCTAGTCCTCTCGAGGGCTAGGTTTAAAAATAAAATCCCCAAACTATTTAACAGCTTAGCCTATTAAATGTCTAATTTCCCCTACATCCACACTCGTACATTGATTAAACACAGCAAAACGTTGTAATTCTATTTCTAAAGCTTGAATAAAAGCCTCTCGATCCTGCATCTTCGGATCTTCCAAATGCAGACAAATCACCTCTAATCGCTTTTCACTGCGATGCACTTTGCAATCAATGCGCCCAACAAACCGATCTGCATATAACAGCGGTAAACAAAAATAACCATATTGTCTTTTCGCAGCTGGCACATAACATTCAATACGGTAATCAAAGTCAAATAAAGTACTCAAGCGCTCTCGATGAATCACCAAATTATCGAAAGGAGACAATATTTTAAGTTGCGCTTGAATAACGGGTTTATGGTCTAATATCGCACTGGCTGCATAAATCGTTTGTCCATTTTCCAGTTTCAGAACCTTTACTAAACCTGCATCGATATGTTCATCCAATACGGTACGCATCACCTCACGTAACGCTTTTCCTTTTAAATGCAATAACTGCTTCCATGTAAATACACCGTGTGCGCGTATGTTCATGTTCAATAAATAATGTGCATATTCATGCAACGTCGGTGTACTCAGATCAATCCCTTGTGGCAAACAGCGTTCCGTCAGGTCAAAGACTTTCTCCATGCCATTACGCTCACAGATCATCAAGTCACCTTGCATAAATAACTGCTCAAGCGCCTTACGACTTGGACCGGCATTCCACCAACCTGCTGGGCCTTCCCGCTTCTCCTTCTGCATATTTCGCAGTTGAATTTTTCCTTCTGCTTTAACCTGAGCCAGAATCTCCTTCATCAAACGCGGATCACTTTTGAAATAGCGACTTTCACCCTTTCGTATCGCATTCATCAAGGGCATGGCATAACGATAATCCCGCATCGGCAGATAAGAGGCTGCATGTGCCCAATGCTCGAAAATAAGCTGATCTTTCACTAACTGATTTAAATGACTCAGCTGATAACCTGGCACCCGGCTCCATAGGACATGATGATGCGCACGCTCAACCACTGAAATAGTATCTATTTGCACATAACCGAGATGCTCAATCGCGTTCAGTGTTCCAGATAATCCTTCACCAAATGTGTTATTTTTTTCCAGACCTTGATGGGACAAGGCCAAACCTTTTAATAATGACAGCATAAATTTATCGTTGATCTTATGTTCTCAAACCATACAAATGGTCGTGAAATGAGTGAATTGATTTCATCTCACATTATCACATTCGCCGAATCATTTTCCTTGTAAATAAAAGCGCGGAGCCACACCTAAAGAACGTTTAAAGGCCGCAGTAAAGGCGCTACTGCTACTATACCCAAGCTCCATCGCCACACGGGTAATCGGCTGTCCTAATTCCATTCTGGTCAGTGCATTCAGTAGACAGGCCTGTTGCCGCCAATGACTAAAACTCATGCCGGTCTGTAGCCGAAAAATTCGGGTGAAATTGCGACGACTCATCCCAACCTGTTCTGCAATCTGGTCCAGATCATGGTCTAAAGTCGGTGCTTTTAATAATTGCAAACATAATGCGGCCAAACGTGGCTCTTGTGGTAAAGGCGCATTCAATGGCAATTCAGGCATCAACGCGATTTCGGCAATGATCAATTGCATCAAATAATCGTCGCGTCCACCCAATTCATATTCGGCAGGCAGATCAACCGCTGTCGAGAGTAATTCATGCAATAACGGCGATACATTGATCACTGCACAATAACAAGCCAAACCTGCTTTGCGCGCTATTTCTGGAAGAATATAGGCACTGCGGGTTTTGGTAATACCGCCCATATGCACTTCATGGTCAATGCCAGCAGGAATCCACAACGCACGTTTCGGTGGTACCACCCAACTGCCTGTATTGGTGGTTACCGTTAATACCCCTGTTATCGCATACAAACATTGCCCTCTGGCATGACGATGGCTTGCCAGAATTTGACCATCTTCGTAATCATTGCCTGTTGCCATGACATTACGGGCCACATCCTGATAATCATTGACCTGAATATTACGCATTAGCTTCGTCTCTCAATATGGCCTGAAATCGATACTATCTGTCCCAAATATGATTGTGGGCCGCTTTCAGTTCAGTTTAGGATAAAAATGCTGAAAAACAAACCTTCTTCATTATCTCAATTTAAGCTGATACAACCTGTTGGAGCACGTATGGCAAATCATACAGGGACTCTTGAGACCACCTTTCCACAAGAGCAATTTCCACCTCAAGATCAACCTCAAAAATTCGTGTTGCGTGTGGTCGGTGCAGTCGCCTTTGCCCATCTATTAAATGACTCTATTCAGGCGGTCGTCACTGCAAGTTATCCCATGCTCAAAGCAGAGTTTTCTCTAAGCTTTGCCCAGATTGGCTGGATTGCGCTGGTGTATCAAATTACCGCGTCATTATTACAACCGTGGATTGGCCTCTATACCGACAAACATCCAAAACCATATTTATTACCTGCGGGCATGTTCGCCACGCTGATTGGCATTGGGTTAATGGCGATTGCAGGAAGTTATCACAGCTTACTTCTTGCAGCTGCACTGATTGGTATAGGTTCATCCACTTTTCATCCAGAAGCATCGCGTATCGCCCGTACTGCATCGGGTGGACGTTTTGGTACGGCACAATCCATGTTTCAGGTTGGCGGAAATACCGGTTCAGCGCTGGGTCCCTTAGTTGCTGCAGCCGTGATTATCCCCAACGGACAAGGGGCAATTGGCTTATTTGTTCTAGTTGCTGCTTTGGCTATTTTCGTTTTATTACGCGTGACCAAATGGCTGGTCAAACAAGCACCTGCACAACGCCTCGCCAGTCAACGCGCCATTTCGACCTTGACACGTAAACAGGTGATTCAGGCCATGGCCGTCATCTGTATTTTACTGTTCGCCAAATTTATCTATATCGCTGCCATTACTAATTATTTTACTTTCTATTTGATCGAACGATTTAACGTTTCAATCCAGACATCACAGCTCTACTTATTTATATTTTTAGGCGCTGTGGCACTCGGCACTTTTGCAGGCGGCCCAGTCGGTGATCGTATCGGACGTAAAGCCGTGGTTTGGGTATCCTTTTTAGGTATCGCGCCATTTGCCCTGATGCTGCCTTATGTCGGCCTAACAGGAACCGCCATTCTGGTCATTATTATTGGTTTAGTGATGTCTTCTGCCTTCTCTGCGCTTGTGGTATATGCACAGGAAGCTGTACCCGGTCGGGTTGGCATGGTTGCGGGCTTAATGTTTGGACTGATGTTCGGTATTGGTGGAATTGGTGCAGCAGGTTTAGGTCATTTAGCGGATACACATGGCATTGTCTGGGTTTACAAACTCTGCTCGTTCTTACCTTTGTTAGGTTTTATGACTGCGTTATTGCCAAACACTAAAAAGTAATTTTTATATTCCCTATAAGACAACAGCCACTCTCGACTGTTGTCTGGGTTGAAAAACGTTAAAGTTGTTCAGACTTGATCTATTTTAATAAAATACACTGATTCACCAGACTGAATCGGTGGCTCTGCAAATGGCACAATGATAATGCAATTGGCAGCAGCAAAACCATCAATCTGAAAAGGTTGTTGTGGAATGATCTGTAGCGAATATTGACCAGCTGCTTCAAACTGGTAGCGTCCCCATAATAATGTTCTATACTTTGGATCAGGCTCAAGCTGCTGGTCGATCCTGCCTTGCACATACAGATTCTCAAAAAAATCAGGATCATGCTTATTTAAAATATATTTCACAAATACGTGCATCAACAGTGCAACATCTTGCATATTACCAGGTAGACTGATAATCGTAGTTCGATCTTCAGTGATCTCTGTACGCATTTCCCTTAACTGCCCACGTTCATCATAACGGTTTACGACCTGAGTGAGTCTAGGGCTTCGGTCATTACTCTGAAAAATCCGGAATTCACTGGCTGGTACACAACATGTCGTAACGGGACCATCACCATTGCCTTGATAAAAGTTAGCCAGCTTTGAAAGCCCTAATCCAGAACCATAATGATTTAAAGGTGACCAGCATAAAATAATGTCAAACTCAGGAATTTGCTCATCAAAAAACTGATGATATTCGTCCCAAGCGGAAGTCAAGCTTCCATCTAATGCGGGATGTCCAGCTTCTTGATGGGAATTAAATGCCCTGTCATAACGTGCCGGTTTATGCGGTTTAATCTCAACCTCGCCATACCCCCATGTTTTTAACAAATCTTTGAGATATAAGCATTCTTCACTGATTTCCCCCGCTTGATCGAATGGAAACATATTAACAATCAGGATTTTAGGGTGTCGATAAATAGAAAACTCTGTAATACCCGCACGTCTGAGTGCAACTAACCGTTCAGGTGTAATTTTCTGATTTTTTGCAAGGATTAAATCGCCTTGTTTAAACACACTGCCTTGTCGAATAACACCTTGCATCGGTGCAATAGTTTTTTTTATTTTTACACCGCTGCTCTTACCAGAGAAATCTAAGCGCTTATCCTGTTCTAAAATAATAGTATCTACCCCTTCAGGAAGTCTGGTAAATTTAGGGATCTTGATTATATATCTGTCCAGATCAAGTTTATAAGGATTAATAGAGTGATATAACTGCTGTGTCCAGAAATACAAATCTCTTTCTATCACCAGATTTTTTGAACTAACCTGCTGAGTGATATTCGAATCAATCGCCCAGCCTTCATAGGCAGAAAAATTGTGTAGTGGAAAATCTTGTAATGCATAAAGATCATCAGTATTGATCTGATTGAGTGCATCATCCAGCTTAACTCGCTGTTTTACATTTCCTTTTGGTAAATATTGATGAATGCGGTAAAAGGCATCAGTTAATCTGCAGGGAAGGTTTTCAGGTACAGGCAATCGATTGAACATCTATATTATTCCGCAACGTACTTATAAAGTGAGTACGAATCTATTATTTATAATGATAAAAATAGGACAGCTTTTTAAAATATGATTATCCCTTCATACTGAAGAATAAAATATTAAAGAAAAGCCCCAGCAAAAAAGCCAGGGCATTTTAAATTATTTACCAGAAAAATGGTGCTTAATATACAAACACTTAAAACATATACTTTTATAATATTGAAGGTAATTTAAATCATTCAACAATCAAATCTTTAGCAGGAATACCATCACCATAAACAGGTTTTAAGGTTTTTTCATAAGCTTGATGAATCACACCCTCTTTTGCCAATTTATCTAAATCCTGATTTAACCAATCCAGCAATTCTTTATTACCCTTTTGCACTGCGGGTGCAATTAAATCTTGCTCACCTAAATTGGTAATGCCGACGGTGTAATTTGGATTTTCCTTTGCCCACGCCAGTACCAATAGATTGTCATGCGCCAAAGCAACGCCACGACCATCTTTTAAAGCATCAAAGGTTTCTGTATTTTGCTCATACTTTTGCAACTTAATTTCAGGATGTTGCTTGCTAAAGAAAGAATCTGCTGTGGTGCCCTTATTTACCAATAAAGTCTGATCCTTTAACTGGGCAATATCGGTAATCGGTTTATTTTTAGGAGACACCACACCCAAAGCGACTTTTAAATAGGGTTTGGCAAAATCCACTACTTGCTCACGTTCAGGTGTCACCGTGAAATTGGCAAAAATAATATCGACTTTGTTGGCTTTAAGATATTCGACACGATTGGCCGCTTCAGTCAGTACAAACTGCACCTTGTTTTCATCACCCAATAAATCTTTGGCAACGTGTTTGGCAATTTCAACATCAAAGCCCTGATTTTTACCTTGTGCATCCAGATAACCAAACGGCGGCTTGTCGCTAAATACACCAATACGAACCACACCGTTTTTCTTGATCTGTTCAATACTGGAGACCTGTGTGGCAGAGTCCGTGTTCTTTTCAGTGGATTGTGGATTCTTATTACAAGCCGTCAGCCCTAAACTCAGTACAGAAGCCAGCAGTAATTTTTGAATATTTGAAAATGTTATTGTTTGCATAAGTTCACCTATTTTTAACGTTTTAAATTGTGTTATTGCTTGGGAATATCGACATCCAGAAAGATATTCGGATTCACTTTTTCGCCATAAATCGGCTTCAAGGTTTGGTCATAAATCTTTTGAACTTCACCTGTCGTTCTGAGCTGTTTAATTTCATCATTGAGCCAGTGCAATAATTGGGTATTACCCTTCTTCACGCCTGCTGCGATAAAATCTTGATTGCCAATTTGTGGGATACCCGCTACATAATTTGGATTCTTGGCTGCCCATGCCAGTGCATAGGTACTATCTTGAGAAATGGCATCCCCCCGACCATCAATCAATGCATTGAAGGCATCAGTATTTTGTCCAAATTTCAATAAATTAATTTTGGGATAATTTTTACTGAAATAAATCTCCGAGCTTGAGCCTTTATTTACAATTAAGGTTTTGCCTTCAAGACTTTTAACATCGGTAATGGCTTTGGCTTTTGGAGAGACAATCCCTAAGGATGCTTTTAAATAAGGCTCGGAAAAATCAACCACCTGTTGCCGTTCTGGCGTCACCGAAAAGCTGGCAAAAACCACATCAACTTTTCCTGACTTTAGAAACTCAACCCGATTGGCAGCTTCCGCAATCACAAACTGGATTTTATTTTCATCACCAAGTAAATCTTGAGTGACACGCTTAGCCAGCGCTACATCAAATCCTTGATTTTTGCCCGCACTATCGACATAGCCAAACGGTGGATTGTCCGCAAATACACCAACCCGCAATACACCATTCTTCCGTATCTGTTCTAGTGAAGTATCTTGTGCTGTGTTTTTAGGTTCAGAAGACGCTGGTTGATTACAGCCCGTCAACATTCCTGCCATCGCTACACAAATGATGCCTAGACCAAAAATTTTTGTTTTTGAAGAATTGTGATGTTGCCTAACTGCTAAATTCAATCTCATAAAGTCCTCATTTTCATTTTAATAATTCAAAATATTTAAAAAGGTTTTGGCTCTTTCCGTTTGCGGATGCTGAAAAAATGCCTTTGGTTCGCTTTGCTCGATAATCCTGCCCTTATCCATAAAAATAATGCGGTCTGCCACTTTACGTGCAAAGCCCATTTCATGCGTCACGATCAGCATGGTCATGCCTTCCTGTGCCAGTTTCAGCACGACATCCAGCACTTCCCGTACCATTTCAGGATCGAGCGCTGCAGTAATTTCATCCAGTAATATCACTTTCGGTTTCATCACTAAGGCACGGACAATTGCAATCCGTTGTTTCTGACCGCCCGACAAATTGGATGGATAATCATATTTACGATCAAGCAAACCTACTCGCTGCAATAGCTGATCTGCCAGTTGTTCCACTTCTGCACGCTGGCGTTTCTGTGCTTTTAAGGGCCCAAGCAAAATGTTATCAATCACATTCATATGCTTGAATAATTCATAGTTCTGGAACACCATGCCAATCTGCTGTCGTACGCTATTCCACGGCAAATCTTGTCCTAATCTTCCAATGCCTTGGAGATGAATCTCTCCTTCCTGAATCGGTTCCAATCCATTGATACAACGCAATAAGGTACTTTTTCCACAACCCGATGGCCCCAAAATCACCACCACTTCTCCTTGTTTTACCTCCAGATCAATGCCATGCAAGATATGACTTTGTTTATAAAATTTCTGCACATGCTGTATCGATAACAAAGTCATGCGTTCTCCCACACTTTTTCTAAATGCGCTGCTAAAAGCGATAATGGATAACAAATCAGGAAATAAAGAATAAAGATGAAACCGTAAATCCACAGCGAGGCACTGGGTACCGTCAATAATGAGTTTTCAATAATCTGCTGCCCGACTTTCAGGACTTCCACCATCCCGATCAATACCGCCAGAGAACTGGTTTTGATCATGCGGGTAAACAGATTCAATGCCCCAGGTGTCACCCGTTTTAAACTTTGCGGGAAAATCACGTAAATCAATGCCTGCACATGATTTAAACCTACGGCATAAGCAGAATCCCATTGATGCTGATCGATCGAAGTAATCGAGGCCCGAACTAAATCACCCATTTCCGCAGTTCCCCATAAGATAAATACAAAAATACAGACCCAAAACGATGACAACTGCCAGTTAAACCAAGTTGCAAAACCAAAATAGAAAACGAATAAAAGTACGAGAATCGGCACAATCCGAATGGTTTCCAGATAGAAACGGCACAGGATTTTAATCAACATATTTTTTGAGGTCATGATCACCCCAAAAACCGTCCCGAAAATGGCAGATAGAAACACCGAAAGAAAGGCGATCTCAATGGTTTGCAACAGACCATACAGCAAACGTTCGACATGACTCGGTTGAAATAAATACTCAAGTCCCATGGCTCACCTTCCGACTGCGATATTCCAAATAACTGGTGAGTGCTGAAACGGGTAACAAGATAATCAGATAGGCCAAGATTAATAGAAATAAAGCTTCCGTGGTTTTGTAATCCATCCCAATCAAATCTTTGGTCACAAACAAGAGTTCCACCACTGCAATCGCACTCAAGACCGAGCTTTCTTTAATCAGAAATAAGCAGTTCGCTCCAATGGCTGGAATAGACAGTGATAACGCTTGAGGAAAGACCACATATTGAAAGACTTGCACGGCGTTGAGTCCTACACTTCGGGCCGAGTCAATCTGCCCTTGGGCAACGGATTGCAAACCTGCACGGAAAGCTTCTGCCATATAGCTGCCGCCGAGAAAAGTTAGACCAATCACACCACAGGTAAAACCATCCAGTTTGATCCCGATCTTGGGTAAGCCGTAATAGAGAAAAAAGAGCTGAATGAGCAGCGGTGTATTGCGGGAAACCTCGATATAGATTTTGACGATTTTATTGAGTATCCGAACTTGATAGGTACTGATCACACTACAGATGAGTCCAAGCAGAATAGAGAGTACGATACCAATACTGGAGATTTTTAAGGTCATAAGCATGGCCGCATAAAACTGCGGCAGCACACTGTGTATATACTGCCAATCCAAAGAAAACATCCGAATAAAAAATTGATTCTTTTGATAAATACGTTGTTGTTATTTATCTTTGGATGAGTCTAATCTGGTTGAAAATTCACATAAAATATTATTATTTGCTAAGCTTTGCTGAAATTTGGATGATGAGCTATATCTCAATTCAGTTTATAAAAAAATCTGATAATTTTCCCAGAATTTACAGATTTAACCATTAAATTAAAAGCACAAATAGAACAAAAACATAAATAAACCACCTAGTACGATTGCTAGCCAAGATATTACTTTTGATAAAATTCTCTCTTGTTTTAAAAAAAATGGAGCCACCCATTTATCAACATCTATTTTTTGTAACCATGAGAGATACCTAGGAAAAGTTAGAGTAAATATAAGTGAACTAATCACCACAATAAGGAAATTTGGCCTTTTATAGAAATCAGAAATATTTACCTTAAAAAATAAAATCCAGAATATAATTTCCGCTATGCAAAGTACAAGGCATAAATACACATTGAACTTAACTTTTGAATTAGACAAAAATAATGGTGTTAGTATCCAAAAAGGATATATAAAACCCAGCATAAGCCTAAAACCATATAAGTCATGCTTACCATCAAACAAATAATAACGAGGAAATATTAAAAAATAATAAGCAGCCAATAAAAAGTAAATTAAAATACTAACTTTATCTAAAGAAATATTATCTTTATTACGTATATACACTTGCTTCAATATACAAAAACCAAGCAGATATGAAATATAAAAATATGATAAGTACCAAACAGTTAGAGCAACATTATCTATATTAAGCCCAGTATAGCTATATAGTTCAATAGAAAATCCTAAATAAAAACCAGAAAAAATAAAGATTAGCCCAAAAGTTGAAAAACCTTTTAAAATAATAGTGAAAGGAGAATCTTTTTCATTTAAATCTGAGTTCATAATCGTTTTCATTCACCTCTTATTTTAGCCCATCTAAATAACTTTATTCTCTAAACTCATTACAGGCTTGGCACAACCATTTCTATTTTCAATTTTTAGAATCAAAACCAAAGCTGTGTATAAGACTCTATTTTATCTTAAAATAAAGATGATATCTTTCATCCACCATAACAAGCGGTTCAATTGCCGTATCCCAAATTTTTGCACCTTCCCTTTGCGTTTCTGATAATTCATTTGAGCCTATTGCTGTTCTAATAGCAAATACAATATCCATAAATTGCTGTGAAGATAGTCCATCAAATCTAATTTGCTCAACAAATAGCTCTTCTGTAATTTTTTCATAAATCTTTGGATAGGTATCCTGAATTGATCTTTTGATTAAACTACGAAGATAGAAATCAGCAGTAGAATTACAATCAAATTCTGTCCATTGATAGCCAAAAGGTTGTTTTTCATTAAATCCAACTCTATAAAGCATCCCCATATCAGCAATCTCATCATTATATTTTGCCTCTTGATCATAATCCAATTTTCAAACTAGTCGATCTCCTCGCGATCCATTACAATCACTTCTTTTTGTTCAGCGCAGCGTATTTTGAGTAATTCCTCTCCCCAATTAAAACGTGGACTAAAAAACCGCCATATCCAATTAATTGCGATGGGTGGTGCTGTGGGTACAGGTCTGTTTTTAGGCTCAGCTCAGGCAATTCAGTCCGCAGGTCCTTCGATTATTTTAGGCTATGCCATTGTCGGTTTGATCGCATTTCTGATCATGCGACAAATGGGTGAAATGATTGTAGAAGAACCTGTAGCAGGTTCGTTCAGCTATTTCTCACAAAAATATTGGGGAAGCTTCGCTGGCTTCTTATCGGGTTGGAATTACTGGGTGGTTTATATTTTAGTGGCAATGACTGAGCTGACAGCCATTGCCAAATATATTCATTATTGGTGGCCACATATTCCTGCATGGATCTCTACTTTATTTTTCTTCATTGTTGTGACCTGCTTAAACCTAGGCAATGTGAAGTTTTATGGTGAATCAGAATTCTGGCTCGCCATCATTAAAGTTGTTGCTGTCATTTCCATGATCCTGTTCGGTTTGTATCTATTGCTGACTGCTGGTGCTGATTCGACTGCAAGCTTTACCAACTTATGGCAACACGGCGGATTTTTTCCGCATGGTTTCTCAGGTCTGTTTTATATGCTGGCCTTTTTAATGTTTGCTTTTGGTGGCATTGAATTGATCGGTATGACGGCTGCTGAAGCAGAAAATCCTGAGAAAAGTATTCCGCAAGCTATCAATCAGGTGATTTTCCGAATCTTGATTTTTTATGTAGCGTCGCTGGCGATCATCATGTCACTGATTCCATGGAATCAACTGGATTTAGGCGGTCTGGATAAAAGCCCATTTGTGATGATTTTTAGCCAACTTGGGATTGATTGGGCTGCACATTTACTGAATTTTATTATTTTGACAGCAGCACTCTCTGTGTATAACAGCGGCATGTATGCCAATAGCCGTATGCTCTACGGGTTGGCTGTACAAGGCAATGCTCCAAAAGTTTTTGCAAAAGTCAGTCAGCAAGGTGTGCCGATGCCTGCGGTAATCTTTTCTTCGATTTTAATTTTTGGCTGTGTATTACTGAATTATTTTGTGCCAGAACAAGCCTTAAGTCATTTGATGTATATGGCCGTTGCAGCTTTGGTTTTAAACTGGGCGATTATTAGCTTTACTCATTTAAAATTTAAACGTGCCGTTCAACAACAAGGTCTAACGGTAAAGTTCCCTGCACTGTTTTCGCCATTTAGTAATTATTTGGTTTTGGCGTTTATCGTGATGATTTTATACATCATGTGGACGCAAGGCTTTAAGGAATCAGTGATTTTAATTCCGGTCTGGATCATATTTATGTTCGGATTATTTAAATTCTTGAAATGGAATAAATCCCTCTAATATCTAACCTACAAAACGCATCTACAGCAATCTGTAAAATAAACTGTAGATGCGTTATTACACAACAAAAATAAATAAAAACAAGATAGGCCTTATTTGTTATCAGGTTAATCCATTTGCTACTATAGCCCTATCCTATTCATTGTCTGATCCAATGTCTGAACCGCAACTCTCTCTAAGCGATTATCTAGCAACGGTACAGGAAATCATTCGCCTGACCTTTGACGAACCTGTTTGGATAAAAGCCGAGATTCGAAATCTGAGTATCAAAGGTGGGCATTACTACCTTGAACTGGCTGAAAAAGAACAAGACACAGACAAAGTCATCGCAAGTTGTAAAGCCACCATCTGGAAGTTCACGGCTGCAAAAATCGTGCTGAAGTTCGAACGTGAAAGTGGCATTGAGCTGTCCAGAGATTTAAATGTACTGATTAAAATTAAAGCCCGCTTCGATCCTCAATACGGCTTCTCTGTCAATATTGAAGATATCGACTCGAGTTTTACCCTCGGTGATATTGCCAAACGTTATCAGCAGATCCTTGCACGACTCAGCAGTGAAGGCTTACTTCCTTTGAATAAAGCCCTTCCTACACCGTTTGATATTGAGCATGTATTGGTGATTGCGCCCGAAAATGCGGCTGGATTAGGTGACTTTAAGAAAGATGCCGATGCATTACATCAAGCTGGCGTCTGTGATTTTGTCTATCACAACGCGACTTTTCAAGGAAATACCGCTGCGCACAGCATTATGGAATCCTTAGGTGCAGGACTACGTCAATGGGCAGCAGACTATACTATTCCACCCGACCTGATCGTAATCATTAGAGGTGGCGGTGCAGTCAACGATCTGGCGTATTTAAATGACTATGATCTGGCCGCCCTACTGTGTAAGCGTAAAGTACCGATTTGGGTCGGGATTGGACATGAAAAAGATCGAACCATTTTAGATGAAATTGCGCATCGTTCTTTCGATACGCCAAGTAAGGTGATTGCAGGTATTCGCAATCTGATTTCAGAGCGTTCTGTAGAAGTAATGGAACATTTTCAAACCATTAACTTGCTGTCTCAACATCAGATTACTGCTTATCAAAGCCAGAATGACCAATTGATCAGTCGCATCAAGTCACAGTCTGAAAATCAAATCAGTACCAGCTATTTGCAGCTTCAAGTTGCCAGATCAACACTGCAATATTTTGCCAAGCAACAACTGAAAACAGCTTCAACTCAAATCGAAACATTAATGCGGGAAACCTTGTTGCAAAACCCGAGAAATGTACTGGCTAAGGGTTATGGCATTGTCCGCAATGAAAATAAAGCGATTCGCTCAATCCATCAAGCGAGTTCATCCCTATCTATTGAAATGCAAGATGGCTATATCCATGCCCAGCTTACCGAGGTGATTGATCATGACGAAGAAAGAATTAAGTTTTAAAGACGGTTATGCCTTATTAAAAAAGAATGCCGAACTGCTCGAAGCACAGGAACAACCTGACATTGATAATTTGATGAAAATCGTCGAAGAGTCAATGACGGCTTACAAAGCTTGTAAATCCCGAGTCGATGCAGTACAACAAGCCTTAAACGAGACATTTAAGGATGACTAGCCATCGTCTGACTATGTTTCATAGCTTGACCTGAAAAGTCAGCTCATTCTTCTGCATTTATATAATACTGCTAACTTCATGATCAATTGGTCTATATTTATAGCGCCATAAGATAAATACTCGGATTCAGGAATATTTTTTTTGATGTAATTCAATCGACTGATATATTCATCAGTTCGTTCATCCATGAACAAATAGAAGCGATACCCTTCCAATAAACCATGCTCATTGTTTTCTATGATCTTTGACTTCTCAAAATTAATAAACAGCTCATCAGTCATAAAACTTTTCTATATATCATTGAAGAAATGTAGTTCATAAAAAAGATTATTTCATGTGGTTATGACGAACTTATGAATCAGTTCTCATAATTTCTGTTATCCATCGTTCTATCTAAACCCAGTCAACGAGGTGGTTAGAGTAATAACCACAAATGAATGGCAAATGGCCCAACTAGCACCATCAAAATACCTGCAATCACCATGGTTAAGCTGGCAATCACGCCTTCTTCATTATTCCGTTGTTGGGCTCTCGCGGTACCAAAGCCATGAGCAGCATTACCGAATGCAGCACCATTTGCCACAGCAGAACGGATTTTGGTGAATGCTAAAATGGCATCACCACAAATCATACCAACCAAACCTGTAATCACGGTAAATAGCGATACCAATGCTGCTGAACCATGAATATCTTCAGCTAAAATCATCGCAAAAGGTGTTGAAATAGAACGAGCCATCAAACTATTGGTGACTTCTGGACTGAAATGAAAGAGCTGTGCCATCTCATAAGCCGACATTACCCCAACGCTCATGCCAACAATAATCGCGATGGATAAAACACCGATATTTTTACGGATGGTAGCGCGATAACGATAAATAGGCACAGCAAAGGCAACCGTTGCAGGCCCAAGTAAATTGACGATCCATTGCGTATCTTGGGCGTAGGTCTGATAAGAAATACCAAAAATCGTCATTAATATAATCGTGAGCACTGGCACGCTAATCGCAGGTGAAAGCCATAATTTAGGATGTTTCTGATAGAGGCGTTTTGCAACCACATAGGCGACCAAAGTCCAGATCAGACACAGAATTGACCAGATATTCATGTGAAATGCCTTTAGATATGCTTATGCTGAAATGCTTTACGTGTTTGCAAATAGCTTTTGAGACGATTGTAATAATGAATGGTTAGGCAGGTGCTCAACATTACCAAGATTGTTCCTAGTGAAATACTCAGTACAATCTGCCAGCCTTCGGTCATAAACAGGGTTTTGTACTGAACCACGGCGACAACTACAGGCACAAAAAACAGCAATAATTCGCCGAGAACAACCGAAGCCCCCATCGCCACCTGATCCATTTTAATAATCTTTAGAAATAGGCAGATCAGCAATAACAACATGCCTAAAATCCCTGCGGAAATCGGGACACCTAATTGTTGATGCAAAACATAACCAACACCCCAAAAAGCCGCCAGAATTAAAATCTGTTTGACCAATGTGAAGAAGCTGTTTGGGGAAGACGTTTCAGAAACGGAATCAGTGCTCATGACAACAAATAAGATGGTGAACTACATCATTATGTTATCCCAGTACTATTGGCATAATATGAATTATTCATGTTAAAATTATGCCAAAATGGAATAATATTTTATTCATGATGCTTTCATTCAAATCACTGCAATGCTTTGTCACTTTGGTTAAAACCCAAAGCTTTACCCGTACCGCAGAACAGCTCTATCTGACGCAACCAACCATTAGTAAAATCTTGCAGCAGCTTGAGCAACAACTACAGGTACAGTTACTGGTAAAACCTGAACATGGCCGCAAGAGACAGGTTGAACTGACGGAAATTGGCCAGCGCATCTATCAGCATGCGCTTGAGCTTTTGCAGGCAGAACAAAATATTTTTCTAGCAATTGAAAACTACCAGCAATTAAAAACAGGCACTTTAAAGTTGGGCGTTCCACCTTTAGGCTCTCAACTGCTGACAACTGCCCTATTTGATTATCATCAACAATGGCCAGAGATCGAACTTTCCTTTCTTGAAGTCGGGTCTAAAGGGATTGAACAAGCTTTACTGAATAATGAACTGGATGTGGGTGTGTTGTTACATCCTTTCGACCAGCAGATCTTTAATAGCATCGAATTGTGTGATTATCCGTTGATGGTGCTATTACGGCGAGATGCGACATGGGCCACACGCAAGAAAATCAATCTGGAAGAATTACAACATCAATCTTTTTTAATGTTTCCTGAAAATTTCTCGCTCAATCGTATTATTCTGGATGCATGCCAGCAACATGGTTTCTACCCAACCATTGCCTGCCGTACCAGTCAATGGAACTTGCTGGCAGATATGGTGCTACAGCGTATGGGGATTGCCCTATTGCCGCAATATTATACCGACATGCTCGATCCTGAATTATTTGCAGCCATTCCGCTCGAAAAGCCGAATATTCAGTGGCATCTCGCTATGGCATGGAAAAAGAATCTGCCCGTATCTCCCGCAGTACAGGCTTGGCTTAATGTAATTGATCAACACTTTCAGGAGATTCATTCAAAAGCTGGTGAATAACAGAGCCGTATTATTTATTCAAAATCAGTTAAAGCTTTGCCACAAAAAAACTACCCAATCTAGGGCTGGCTGACCTACACTGAATTAATCGATTCATGACATGGCAAATAATAATGAATGACTCAAACTACATCCCACCCAAAGTCTGGCAATGGACTGGAGACAAAGCAGATTTAAATCAGCCAACTTCAGGGAGTCGCTATGAGCAGCAATTACCGGTTGGACAACATCCGCTCCAGTTATATTCGCTTGCCACCCCGAACGGGCAAAAAGTAACGATTCTGCTTGAAGAATTACTGGCATTGGGACATACAGAAGCTGAATATGATGCGTGGTTAATTAAAATTGGTGAAGGCCAACAATTTGGTAGTGGCTTTGTTGAAATTAACCCAAATTCTAAAATTCCCGCCTTGGTGGATCATAGCCAAAACCCACCACTCAGAGTGTTTGAATCAGGTTCAATTTTACTCTACTTAGCTGAAAAATTTAGGGCCTTCATTCCCACTGACATTGCTACACGTACCGAATGTTTAAACTGGTTATTCTGGCAAATGGGCAGCGCGCCTTATATTGGTGGTGGTTTAGGACATTTTTATGCTTACGCACCAGTAAAAATTGAATATGCCATTAACCGTTTTGCGATGGAGACTAAACGTTTACTGGACGTATTAGACCGACATCTGGCAAAACACGAATACCTCGCGGGTGATGAATATAGCATTGCCGATATTGCGGCTTTTCCATGGTATGGCAGCGTTGTAAAAGGCTGGGTTTATAATGCGGATGAGTTTTTAAGCGTCGATCAATATAAACATGTGCAACGTTGGGCCGATGCCATTTTGGCGCGTCCTGCGGTACAACGTGGGCGTATGGTAAATCGCACCTTTGGCGATTTAGCTAGCCAACTGCATGAACGACATGATGCCAGTGACTTTGAAACCAAAACGCAGGATAAGTTGCAATAAAACAATTAAAAACCTCTTAGCTGGCTAAGAGGTTTTTTAATATTCAAATGTTTAATCCAAGTAGATCTAAAGATGATTGAGGAATCTATTTTTCAAAAAACTAAAAATATTTAAGCAAAGGAATATGCTTATTGCGGTGTTTAAAGGAGGAGAATTTCACCATCGCTGGATATAAAAGAATGCTTAAAATGACCGCAACTCCCCACACTGTAGCCATGTGATCCACGCCATAATAATCTCCATAATTATGTCCCCAAATCCCTACAGCAATGACATATAAGGCTTTAAGCACAAATAAATGCACGATGTAGAAGAACATAGGCACAGAGCCAAATATGATTAAAGGCTTAACCCAGTTTTTGGTTTCAACCTTCTGGAGTAAAACCAGAACAATAAGTCCGATACCAACATTCCATAAAATGAAAAATAATGAAGGTGGGTATTTGGTCAGGTTGAGAAAACTCATAACAGTTTCACTCCACGTTGGCATCATTTCCCAAGGTTGGTCACCGTAAATGTTGAGTGCCCTTAACACGAGAAATAAGGCAATGCCAATCAAACCAAAAGTGATGAGCATACGATTCTTTTGCTGAGTCGTTTTCGGTTTACTAAAAACAACGTGGCCAAGACAATAACCTAAAGTAATCACACCAATCCAGGGCAAAACTGGATACGATGTTCTGACCCGTAGTACATCTCCAAAGGTTATCCAGCCCCGCTCATGTAAAACCAACCATATCCCATTCATGACAGAACCCTGTGCAAATGAAATATTGTCCATTAAATTATGACCAAAAATGATCAGCAAACTGATGCCCCACAACAATTTTTGCGGCAAGCCAATCAATAACGCCAAAGCAATCATACTAAAACCAATTGCCCAAATGACTTGTAAATAAATCACATCAGGTGGGAACTGGCCTGTCCATGCAAAATTGACAATCAGCAGCTCAAGTCCAATTAAAAATAAACCACGCTTCAATAAAAATTCGCGCGTCATCGCAAGACTATTGTTCTTGGCTTGATAGAGATAAGCAGATAAACCTGTAAGCACCACAAAAACGGGGGCACAAAGATGGGCCAATACTCGGCTAAAAAATAGTGATCCTTCTGTTTCCGAAATAACCATCGGATCTGGGACTTGATGATGTAAGTAGAATGTTTCCCGAACATGATCAACCATCATGATAAGAATCACCAACCCTCTGAGCGCATCAATCGCTTGTAAACGTTGAGATAAAGCAGACATAAAATCAAAAAACAAATAAAGATATGTTATATCATAACAATAAATATAAGATGAATAAAATGCTGCGGGGAAAATTAAAGATTAGATTCAGAGGTTTTACCTAAAATATAGGCTGAAACGTGTATAGACATCACAATTAGATTGATTTTTTTGAGCGCTTTCTCTCGCAAATACAATGCAATTCTTAATAAAAAAGGTAGATCATTGTGCCCAACAATCTACCTTATATATTTTAACGGATAGGAAGCAACACCTAGGCAGCCTGTACCTCAACCACTTCACGGCGTTTTAGTAGCGCATAAATTACACCTGTAATACAGCTCCCAATCGCAATCGCCGCAAGATAAAGCCAAGCATGACTAATCGCATTTGGAATCAGCAACACAAAGATCCCACCATGCGGTGTTACCAATTCACAATGGAATAATGCAACCAATGCACCAGTCACTGCCCCACCTGCAATACAAGCTGGAATGACCCGAATCGGATCTTTGGCAGCAAATGGAATCGCCCCTTCAGAAATAAAGCACAGACCCAGCACAAAGGCGGCCTTACCTGCATCTCGCTCACTTTGGTTGAACTTTTGTTTAGCCAATAAAGTTGCAATCGCCATGCCAATCGCAGGCACCATTCCCCCAGCCATGGTCGCAGCCATCGGCATATAGGTATTGGTGGTCAATAAACCGACTGTAAAAGCATAAGCGGCTTTGTTAATCGGGCCACCTAAATCAATACACATCATCGAAGCCAGCACAATCCCCATCAGCACGGCATTGGTGGTTCCCATATTGTTGAGAAAATCTTTCATCATCTCAAAGATTTGTGCGACAGGATGTCCCACGACGTAGAACATGATCAGACCGACCGATAATGTTCCCAACAAGGGTACAATTAAAATCGGCTTCAAGGCTTCCAGACTGGTTGGAAGCTTGATTTTTTTTGCAAGGAATAAAGCGATATAACCGGCTAAAAAGCCAGCAACGATCCCGCCTAAGAAGCCCGCATTTAATTGCGTTGCGATGAGGCCACCAACCAAACCCGGTGCCAAGCCTGGACGATCAGCGATTGAATAAGCAATATAGCCAGCCAGCATCGGCACCATCAAACTAAAGGCAGCCGCACCAATTTGCTTTAACACAGCGGCCAGACTTCCAGCCTCCTCAGCCGCATTCAGTCCAAAACAGAGGGATAGCGCGATGAGCAAGCCACCCGCCACCACCATGGGCAACATAAACGACACGCCAGTTAAAAGATGCTTATAGACACCTGTTTTTTCTTTATTGGCATCTTGATTGGTCTTTTGGCTATTTTGTTTAGACGATTCTAAGACCTTGGCTTCCGTTATTGCTTCTGCAAAAGCCTTATCGGTTTGTTTCAGTGCAAAGCCTGTCCCGCAACGATACACACGTTTTCCGACAAAACGATCTGTATTGACCTCAATATCCGTGGCTAAAATCACAATGTCCGCAGCAGCAATCGCCTCATCGGTCAGGATATTTTTAGCGCCAACTGAACCTTGCGTTTCGACTTGAATGCGATAACCCAATTTGGCTGCACCCTGCTGTAATGCTTCCGCAGCCATAAAGGTATGTGCTACACCCGTAGGACAAGCTGTCACCGCCACAAAATTCTGTGCCTGACGCTGATCGTTGGGTTGTGTTGCCAATTGTGCAACCGTTTTGCTATTACTCAAAGCATCCTGCAAAGACTGCTCGGCATTATCCATGGCTTGCTGGAGTGAAATGGTTGCAACAGCATAATCATTGAAAGCATCAAGTTGAGATGGTGTCTGCCCAATAAAAACAACCGTATCAAAATCTTGTTCAGGAAGCTCATCCTGCACAGAAATGATCGCGCTGTCATAGCCTTGCTGTTGCGCAATCTGTGCCAGTTTTTTTGCCAGAATCAACGCATTGACATACTGTTGCGAATTGATCACAAATAAAAGAGATTTAATTGTTTGCATCAGACTTATCCAGAGTGTTGATCATGGTTTGTTGTTTTAGCGCTTCCAATCGCTCATGTTCAGGCACACGAAAGCCGATTTGACTCACCGCATGACTGGCAATGGCCGTAGCAGTTTTTAAGGTTTGCTCAAGCGTCATTTCACTTACTAGACCATGCACCATGCCTGCCAGTAATGAATCGCCGGCACCCACAGTACTTTTTACGGTGACTTTAGGTGGGCTGGCATGCAACGCCAGTGCGGGATTGATCCAGTTAACCCCTGCTTCGCCCATCGAAATGACAATATGTTCAATATGACAATTTAAACGCTGGAACAAGGCAGTTTGCTGGGAAAATTTTTCTACAGACTCACCAAAACTTTCCTGTAACTCATCCGTATTCGGTTTAATCATCCACGGATTCATTTCAATCGCAGCAACCAGCGCCTGTCCGCTGCTATCAATTGCAACGTGCTTTTGCTGGTTGTGTAAGATAGAAATTAAAAACTTGAAATCATCTATGCTAAAACCCTGAGCAAGACTCCCAGCAATCACCACATAATCAATGTCTTGGCAGCATGCCTGAATACGCGCAAAGAAGGCCTGTTTGTCATGTTCAGACACCAGAAAACCTTTTGCATTAATATCAGTCATCCGTCCAGACTGCTCTGCAATCTTAATATTCTGGCGGGTTTCACCCTCAACATAGACAAATTGATTATCAAACTGCATCGCTTGAAAATGCTGATCAAACAAGGCCCGATTCTGTTTTCCCAAAAAGCCCGACACAATCAGGTCATGTCCAAGATCATGCAGCACTTGTGCAACATTGAGTCCCTTACCCGCAGCATGATATTGCACCTGTTGCTGGCGATTAACCTCACCCAAGCGCAACTCGTCCAGTTCAAGCGTGACATCAATTGCAGGATTTAAAGTAATTGTTAAAATTTTAGCCATGCTTCAACTCCACCAAATCACGGACTGCTGTAGCACTTTCACACTGTAAAGCACGTTGAGCAAGCTGCTGGCAATTCTGATAATTCAAGGTACGAATTTGTGCTTTCACCAGTGGAATGCTGGATGACGACATACTCAGTTCATCGACGCCCAATCCCAGTAAGATCGGGACAGCCTTGGGATCAGCGGCAAGTTCTCCACACACGCCTACCCATTTCTGATGAGCATGCGCAGCCCGAACGGCTTGATCAATCAATAATAAAATACTTGGATGCAAACCATCGGCTTCGGCAGACAATACGGGATGGCCACGGTCAATTGCCAGCGTATATTGAGTTAAATCGTTGGTACCAATACTAAAGAAATCCACTTCTTTTGCTAATAATGGAGCCAGCAAGGCCGCTGAAGGTACCTCAATCATGATCCCCACTTGAAGATTCTCACATGGATATTCGGCTAAAACCTCATCCAGAATATGCTTGGCTGCCCGCCATTCTTCAATTCGCCCAACCATTGGAAACATAATCCGTAAAGCACGACCATCCGCTGCTTTTACTAGAGCAATCAGTTGTTGGCGTAATAATTGTGGTTTCCGTAAAGTCAGTCGAATCCCGCGTAAACCAAGAAATGGATTTTCTTCAGCAGCAATAGGCAAATAAGGTAGAGGTTTATCACCACCAACATCCAGTGTCCGTACCACCAATGGACGCCCTGCAAGGGTATCCAGCACATGACGGTATTCTTTTTCCTGTGTAATTTCATTCGGCGCCTGACGATGGGCCATAAACACCAGTTCGGTCCGCAATAAACCAATCGCCTCTGCACCATGATCGACAGCTTTTGCGGTATCCAGAATCTTACCAATATTCGCTGCAATCTCGACCTGATGCTGATCTACGGTGACAGCTGCCTCCTGACAATGGCGTTCAGCTTCCTGACGTCGCAGTTTCTGTTGCTCACGCTCGCGAATCGCTTGTTCGATCTGCTCAGGCGTTGGATCAATATCAATTGCGCCTGTATCCCCGTTAATCAATACCGTGGTTTGTGCCTCAATATTTAGAATCTGCTCACCCGCACCGACTACAGCAGAAATTCCCAATGCACGTGCCACAATCGCACTATGTGCCGATGCACCACCAACCGCTGTTAATATCCCAGCAACGCGGTCTTTGTCTAAACGTGCCACATCCCCGGGCCCAAGATCATGCATTATCAAAATATAAGGTTGCTCAGGTTCAAGCTGCATGACTTCATCACACAGCACACTTAAAACCTTGTCACCAATATCTCTTAAATCGGCTGCACGTTCTGCCAACAGCGGATCATTCAACGCTGCCTGCGTTTCTGCGGCCTGTTCAATATAGTCATGCCATGCAGCGGCAGCCGTTAGATTCTGATTTAAACCCTGATGCACCTGCTGGATCAGATCTGGATCATCCAGCATTTCCAGATGTGCCTTAAAGATCTGTCTGATCTCATCAATCTCGGTTTTTAGAATTAACTGGTGAATGGTATTTTTGACACTATACAGAGCGATTTCCAGTTTCTCTTTTTCTGCTTTGACATTGTGACCAAAACGTTCATATTGAAATTTTTTCGGTTTAATCACATGCGCTGGGCCAAAGGCAAGCCCCGAAGATGCAGCCGTTCCCTGTGCAGGCAAATCGGTCTCAAGAATTTCTTCCCACGCAGTTTCTGCTTGAACAAGTGAAGCTGTTTCAGATTGCTCAAGCGCTTCAACCTCTTCGCCCAAACCATTTTTAACGGCCTGTACAATCGCAGTTAATCCTTCGACGGCATCGGTGTTCGGCTCAGCAATAAAGGTCAGAGTCTGTCCATATTGACAGCCCAAAGCCAATAATTTGGTCAGACTTTTGGCAGACACATAAGGCCCACCGTCTACCGCAACCTGAATGTCACCTTTAAATGTTTTACTGATATTGACCAGTTGTGTGGCAGGACGGGCATGCAAGCCATGCTTATTGGCAAGCACCACAGGTTGATATGGCCAGTCTGGAATAATTTCTGCACCAATCAGCTTGGCTATTTCATGACGACTTTGTTCAGATTGAAGTTGCTGTTGAATGTTCGACTGAAATAAAAGATCAATTAAATGACTCAACTGTACGGTATCAAGTTGCTCATGCTGGGCAATGCAGATTAGAGTTTGTATTTTCCCCTGAGCAAAATTTAAAATCTGATCGGATTTCACAATACTGACGGCGGCTTCTGAAACGTAATTTTTCCCTGAAATCGTCCAGACGGCATCCTGAATCTGAATCAGGTTTTTAGGATCTAATTGGCTAATGAAGCCCGCTTCCACCAATTTTTGTTGTTTTAATAACTTGGTTGCTGCCCAGAAAAAATCATCAATATCTTCAACATGCGCCTGCGTCTGGATTAAATTTTCGTGCAAAACCAAAGAATCTGGGCGAACTTGCAAAATATCAATAATTTGCTCAGCCGTGGTTGCCGTTTGCACCTGAACACTGACATCGTGATTTAAAGCACGAGTCAGGATTTGCAGAACCTGTAAATGCTCATCGGATTTTGCAGCAATTACCACAGCCAAATAAATTTTATGTTCACCATCCCACACCACTCCTTCTGGAAAATGCGCAAGTCGGATCCCTGTTTCTTTAATAAACTCACGCGATTGAGGGGTACCATGCGGAATGGCGATTCCTTGGCCTAAATAGGTTGCGCCCTGTGCTTCACGAGCCTCTAAGCCAGTTAAATATTCAGCCGTTGTTAATTGATCTTCAACCAGAATATTAACTAAACATTGTAGTGCTGTTGCCTTATCCTTGGCACGCAGATTCATATGTACATGCTTTGGCTCAAGTACAAACATAAAGTGTCCTTCAAAAAGTTGAAACCGTTGTTTTTAATTCAAGATGAATAAAGGAAATATAAACCAAGCCCATCCATTTCCCTACATTCTACAATAAGGTTTTTGATTCTCGTTTTAACAGACACAAATCTTATGAAAAACGGTTTAAGTTGATCATCTAATCTACTGTTTTGATTATTAGAAGATGACTTGTTTCTTGAAATTGCGAAAATTCAGACAAAAAATTAGCCCTTGTAAAAACAAGAGCCTATTAAATTTATCGTAATCGTATCAACAGTAAGAAATCATGATTTGCTTATATTTGAATCGCTGTACCATATTTTGCCAGACATACCCAATTCAACTGTTGATCCGATAGCCATTGATTCATAGACTGCTCAAACTTAGGCTGGATTTCGTTGTGTTGACACGGATGAATATAACCTGCCCACATCAAAACCAATAAAATTTCTATAAGCTGTTTTAAAGATAGATTCTGTTTGAGCAGGCTGGACAACTCAAGCGTTGAAAGCGCCTGTTTATTAAGTAGCTTAAGTATCTTTTCAAATATTTGGATGGCATCTTTTATTCTACCGAGCTTGGCATCCAGACTTAAATCCTTTCCAACTGGAGCCGCAGGTAATAGTCCAAATTTCACCGTTGAATAATAGTTTTCTAACTGTTGTTGATTAAGTTGAGTTCTATTTTTTACATAGATATCTTGTCTCTGCAAGGTATAGCGCGCAATATCCTTAACGGTCTCTTGTAAAGTAATTAAGGGTAAGCTTTTTACCACTTTTTGAACTTCTGGTGGCAAACTGATCTTATCTAAGTTTTCAATAATCCCAGCTCCCCCCATATAAGAAAGTCCCAACTTTCCAAAGCGTTGGATCATATCGGCAGAATGTTGAGGTTGCCAATGTTCTGATAAAAAATCATGGGCAATATAGTTTGGCTTATCTTGGGCAAGTTCAGATAACTCTTGATTCAAACCTGGAATTTTTTCAAATAATCCACTCTTCGCTGCACCAATTTGCCGAACTAAATTCAGGCTTTGTACGGCTTTGGTGGCTGAGTCGCCTTGCAAATTCTTAGACGTTTCCAACATCAACTTCTGGATAGATACCAAAGAAGTGGCACCAGGATGACTCATATAGCTACAGTATAAAACCCCGTCTTTTTTTAAAAATTTATCAACAATTTGCGCAACAATATTCTGGTTTTCAGATGAGATCCATGACCAGACCCCATGCGTTACAATAAAATCAAATGGCTCTATGTCAGCATTTAAAAAGCTTTCAAAATCCGCATGAATAAATTCAATATTATCAATACTGGTCGTTTCTAAACCTTCTTGTGCAACCATCAAATGCTGTTGGTTAAAATCAACACCAACAAAATGACCCAGAGGATTTGCAGCAGCTGTGAGGTGTAAATGAATTCCCATTGCACAGCCAAGTTCCAGATATCGATATGGTTTTACAAGATCAGGAGCACAAAAGCCTTTTGATTGAACAATCATATTCAGCCACAACGGCATCGTTTGTCTATGTACAAATGTTGGATAAGGTACATCTACAATATAACCGTCTTGCGAAGAATTCATTCAATTTACCTAAGCAGAGTAATCTAATAATTCAAAAAATAGATCAGCCCATTACTGAAATAGGCTGATCTGTTTCATGACTCAAATATCGATCTAGAATCGGGTGGTGAAACCTACGTAATATGTCGCTGGCGGAGCATCACCATAATCGACATTTCCTTTGTTGACTTTGTCACCACCGATATTTTCAACGCCCGCTCTCAAGCTGAGTGAATCACTATAATCAAAATTCACCCCCACGGCTCCCGTTGTTGTGGCATTTGAGAAGTATAACTCTTTACCTGCTGAGCCTGATCCTGCAACAAGATCAGCCTCTGTAAATGCTTGTTTACCGAGATATTGTACACGAGCAAATGTATTCAGACGGTCAGTAACATCCCAATAAACCGCCAAGTTGGTAGTAAATTCAGGAACTTGAGCCAATGATTGACCTGTTGCTTTATTTTCTGACTCTATCATATAAGTGGCATTACCCGTCACTCGTAGATAATCATTCAATGGGAATTTATAAGTCAGTTCCAATCCACTTGTACGTGCCTTTTCAACATTCGATTGACGTGTATACCAAATACCGTTAATTCGCCCGTAGTAGTTATTTACGATCATATCTTTGTAATCACTGAGGAAGTAGGTGAAATCAACACCATACCCATCTTCTTCGTAACCAAAACCAATTTCATAATTGGTACTGGTTTCTGGATCAAGATCTGGATTACCTAACATGTAGCATGATTGTCCCGATTGCCAACCATAAGGCGCTAAACTGGTACAGCCCATCCCCATTGAACTTGTGCCAGATGAACCTGAACGTTCTTTTAAATTTGGCGCTCTGAAACTACGCGAAACACCACCTTTGACAGTCCAGACATCTGTTGGATGATAGACCCCGTAAATACGTGGACTAAAGTTAGGATCATAATCATTGCTGCCATCAACACGGCCGCCAAGAGTTAAAATAAAATTATCTTGTAGATGGATTTGGTCTTCGGCAAACAAAGACCAAGAATAATCATCTGGGTTCTTATCCGGTGTCTGGATATTGCCATTTTCATCAGGAACCAATTGATTCCCGATGTTTGATGCATTAGAGACCTGTTCATATTTTCCTTGTGCACCAAGGGTCAGATCATTTTTACGGCCCCAAAGATCTAAAGGTTTATTGGCTTTTAGATCTAGAACTGTTTCACTACTTTTAGAACCGCCGTCTACAGCAAATGCAGGTGTCTTATTTTCATATTGATTATAGTAAAGGTCTGCATTTGTGACTAAACCATCAGCAAAACGCCCTTCATGACCAATACCAACATTGTAGTGCTCCATTTTGTCAGCACCAAAATGTTCTGTACCTAATTCAGCTTGCTCAGCCTCACTCAACTGTGGATTCTTCTCAACGCCGTAACCTAGATCAAAGTTAAAATCTTGGTTATCAGAAATTTTCCAGTTTAAACGGCTGGAGATATTTTGCTCTTGATTCTCGCCAGTACCATTCTGAATACCTTCATCGGCATTTCTTTTTTTGATGTTGCCGCCAAGTCTAAAACCTAAATTATCCGTAATTGGCCCTGCGATGTTTGCAGCTACATTAATGGTATCACCTCGAGAGCTACCATCAGGCTGGCTATAATCAGTTCTTAATGAACCCGTAAGCTTATTGGGAATCTTCTTGGTAATAATATTGATCACGCCACCCGCAGCTTCAGAGCCGTAAAGTGTTGACATTGAACCTCGTACCACCTCAATTCGCTCAATCATTTCTGGAGAAATCCAGTCAATATCTTGCGAAATTGTATCAGGACGATGGCCTAGCAACGATGAGTTACCAACTCGCTTACCGTCGACCAGAATTAAAGTATATTTGTCAGGGGCACCACGAAATGCAATTTTTGAACCCGGCCCAACATTTGAATAACCACCCACTGCCCCTGGTAATTCACCGAGTAAGTTCGCAATACTAGAAACAGGACGTTTTGCTATTTCTTCAGCGGTAATTACACTAATCGAAGCTGGAGCATCTTTAACATTAACGCCAGATCCACTCGCAGTCACAACAATCGTTTCTAATTTAACAGTTTCATCTGATTTATCGAGTGGTTTACTCTCTTCATTTGTCATTTCAGCAGCATGGGCAAAGGCCATCATACTGCTTAAGACTGAAACTGCGAGTAGAGATTGTCGAGCTATGTGTTTGGCCATTTTCCCACCTAAAATCAGACTAATATTAAAATTTGCTTAAAAATGCACGTGAATTTTAACAAAAGTTAAATAAAACACAATCAAAATGATAATTATTATTGTTTATATGGTTTATTCAATCTTTTGCTTTGAAATTTTACAGCTTATGGGCAATACGATTTAAGTTACTTTCTCTTACCGCTTTCATAGATGTCATTATCAGAATTTTTACACTTGACGCTATGTAGAGGAAGCCCTCACATATCTAGCAAAAGCCACATAAAGATATATGTATGATGGCTTCGTGTTCTACGATTCCCTCTTTATATCATTCTGAATTTTAATTCTTTTCAAATTCGGGATGGGAAGAGGCAATCAAAACTAATCACTTCCAATCTTCTGAAATATTTAAGAAATAAAATGCAAAATACAATTCAATGTAATAATATAACATTACATTTGCTTTGTATGTTCTTACTATGCTTTCCAAATTTTATCTAATCTCTTCATGTTCATTACTGTCAAACTTTGTTTGGGCACAAACATCTGATTCGACGACGTCCCTTCCAACAATCGTCATACAAGCACAAAAAACAGATCAAGATGTCTTAACAACATCTGCATCAACTAAATTTACGCATGATGTACTTGATACCCCTTCCAGTCGTAGCTTTCTTTCTCAGGAAGTTTTAAAACAGCAGGATGTGCAACGTATAGATAACGCTTTAAATCAAGTCAGTGGCGTGTTCAGTCAAACCAATTATGGTGGCGGCTTCTGGGATAATTTTTCATTCCGTGGATTTAGTACAGATCCGAATATCGGACCGCAAATTATTCGAAATGGATTAAGTGTAAATCGGGGTCTCAGTGCATCTCGGGATATGGTCAATATTGAATCTTTAGAATTTCTCAAAGGCCCAATGGCTGCACTATATGGACGAGGAGAAACGGGTGGTTTACTCAATATCAATACGAAAAAGCCAGCATGGGAATCATCTAGTGAAATCAATTTACGAGCGAATAGTCTAGAAAAATATCGTGCTAGCTTTGAGCATACCGCCCCGATTAACGACCAATTAGCATATCGTTTTGCTATTGCACATGAAGATAATCAGAGTTTTCGGGACTATGTGAGTAATTCGCGCTGGTTTTTTTCTCCGCAATTAAGCTGGAAGTTATCTGATCGAACTCAATTGGACTTAGACACAGAATTCACTCGTGTAGAAGGATTATTTGATCGTGGTATTAGTGCTTATCAGCAGAAAATTGTGATGAATCCAAAAACCTATACAGGTGAACCAGACGATGGAGATCATTTACAAACTGATAATTTTTATCAAATTCGACTCACGCATCAGTTAAATGACGATTGGAAAGTCAAAAGTGCCGTGAGTGTTAAAGATAGTTTGTTAAAAGGCTTTTCAAGTGAACCTCGTCGTATACAAAGCGATGGTCGTACTTTAGAGCGGCAGCGACGTTATCGGGATAATAAAAGTGATGATGTGTTATTCCAAACAGAACTGTTAGGCACGATCCAGCAAGACTGGGCAAAACATGAAATCTTGTTGAGCGCAGAAACAGGACAAATGAAATATCGCCAATTGCAGCTACGCCGTAATCACAGTTCAGATATACCCAACGTCATTGATATTTACCAACCTGCCTATGGAACATATTTACCAGACCTTCCCCTATTTATTGACACTGAGGATCGACAAAAATACTTCGCCTTCAATGTCCAAGATCAGATATTTTTAAATGATCAATGGAGTGTTTTACTTGGTCTACGCTTTGATCATGTCACACAAGAATTTGTGAATAAGATTGCCACGACCTCAAATCAAAAAGACTTACAACAAACCAGTCCACGTTTTGGTTTGAACTATCGTTTGAGTGATGCGTGGTCAGTCTATGCCAATTATGGCCAATCATTTGCAATTAATAGTGGCATGGATCGCAATAATCAAACCTTTGGCCCAGAAAAAGGTCAAAGTTATGAGATCGGCAGTAAATACCAACTCAACCCACAAAGTCTGCTCAGTATTGCATTATTTAAAATGGATAAGGAAAATGTGCTCACAACAGACCCAATAGATAACAACTTCCAGATAACCGCGGGAGAAGTCTCTAGCCAAGGGATAGAGCTAGATGTCGAAACACAACTGAATGACCAGTTATCACTTCGCGCCAATTATAGTTACACAGATGCTCAAATTGAGAAGGATCAAACACTTGCTAAAGGTTCGCGCTTAAGCAACGTTCCCAAACATAGCGGTTCAATCAGTACAAACTATGAATGGATGCTATCTAACAACTCAAATGTAGGCGTTGGGGCAACAGCTGTTTATGTTGGGAAACGTAGCGGTCATAGCACTGATAATGGATTCAATCTTCCTGAATATACATTAATTAATTTAAATGCTTACTATGCGCCAAGTGAACAAATACGTTATCAGTTCAACCTGAATAACCTTCTGGACAAAACCTATTACACGGCGAGTTATAGTGAGATGTGGATACAGCCTGGTGAACCATTGAATGCATCATTGGCAGTGCAATGGAAATTTTAAAATGTTTGAATGAATGCGTTAAGGCTAGCTAAGCTGATACAGCCTTAACCATTAGACTTATGAAAGTGTAAACATATTGTCAGCATCGAATATAACCGCCAACCTTATAATACGCATTAACATTACCATACGCATTAACATTACCCTGTCGTGCTATATGGTCTAAACAGTTATAATTTCATCACCCCCAATAGCTCATCATTAACTTCTGATTGCCATGCCTCAACAACCTTCTTATTGGCGAAATCTATTCCGCTTAGTCCATATATATGCAGGGATATTTGTTGCGCCATTTATTTTTATTGCCGCATTTACTGGCTTCCTGTATGTGAGCAGTCCGCAATTAGAGCAATATATTTATAAGGAGCAGTTGTATGTACACAGTGAAAATCGCCCTCAACAACAACTGAGTCTGCAAGTTCTTGCAGCTCAATCTGTAATGGCAGAATCAGCAAGAATTACTGAGCTACGTCCAGCACCTACATCGGATCAAACCACTCGGGTTATTTATTCTGATCCAGAAAATAAACTGAATAACCAAGCAGTTTTTGTGAATCCATATACATTAGAAGTTATGGGGCAACTACCTGTTTATGGTACGAGCGGTGTACTTCCTTTAAGAACGCTAATCGATCAACTCCACAGCAATTTACTACTGGGTGACGTTGGAAGACTCTATAGTGAGCTTGCAGCAAGTTGGTTGGCCATTCTCAGTCTGTCAGGACTTTATCATTGGTATACACGTAGAAAACACTTTAATCAGAGCAAGACCGTCCGAAATAAAGTTTTAAAATGGCATAGCTCAATTGGAATAGTCTTGCTTCCATTATTACTCATTGTTGCGATTACAGGACTAACTTGGTCTAAATGGACAGGAGAAAATATCCGCATACTTCGCCAAGCCTTGAATTGGCAAACACCAGCTCTCGTTAGCTCTATTACAGGTACGCATTCGGTTGATAGTCATGCACATCATCATAGCGATATGAGTCAAATGAACCATCAGCCATTCATAAAAGCAGAAGATTTTGATCAAGTGCTACAGCTTGCTAGACAAAATGGTATTCGCAGTGCTGAACTTCAAATAAAACCACCGACAACGATAAATACAGCATGGACAGTTTCTGAAATACGTCGTCGTTGGCCTACAGAAGCAGATAGTATCGCTATTGATCTTAGAAATAATAAGGTTATTGATCATTTACACTTTAAAGATTTTCCAATCGCAGCAAAACTCACACGCTGGGGTGTTGATGCGCATATTGGTGTTTTATTTGGTTGGATCAATCAAGTGATCCTAATGATCTACGCACTTGCTCTATGCTTTCTGATTATTCTGGCTTTCTGGCTGTGGAGTCGTACATTTAATTTAAAGCAGACAACCTCCAATTTCGTAAATCAGAGCTTACAACTTTGGGGAGCCGGCAACATAAAACAGAGACTTTTTCTTCTTCTGTCTCTGGTTATTCTTCTAATTTGTTTGCCAACCTTAGCAATCAGCATAGCCGTGGCTATTGCTTTCATCATACTTAAACAATATCAATCCAGATTGTTATAATTGGTTGGCTAGGCACTAAAAATAGTGCCTAGCAACTCTATTAGGCAATTTTATCGAGTTGGAAATCTTCAAATAGCTGATAAGGTAATCCAGTTTTCGTCTCTAAAACTTCAACATAACCATGACCTAAAATTAGCTGATTTCGCTCTTTCACACTTTGTAATTGGATTTTTACTTTCCCATTATCCAAGAAACTAAAATTTCCTGCATACAGCTCATGTTTATTATGATCGCTATTACTTGTCCGCTCTAACCGAAAAGTCTGATCTGCATAAATTTTTAAATCTACATTCATACCGTCACAGCCTTCACAAAATGCCGAACATCCAGCACATGGAAGTGCGCCTTCATAATGCCCAACCCATTTTTGCAGTTGGGCATCAAAATTTCTTTTAACTTCCGAATTTGCTTTCTCATCCTTCACCGCCTGATCATGCTGACCACAGCCCATCATTACACTGGCGAAAATGAAAGAGCTCAATAATCTTTTCTTCATCACTGTTCAACTTAATCTGTTTAATTTCGCATAAAAATCAGAAAGACCAATCAAAGCGCAAGGTCGCTTTCAATGGTTCGCCAGGCTGTACCCAGAAATTTGTATAGCTCGCAACGTAATAATCCTTATCGAAAAGATTATCGATATTGAGTTGAGCTCGCAGATCAGGACGGATCTGTAAATAGCCACCAATATTCACTACCGTAAATTCAGGTAAAGTTGTTCCATTATCAATATAGTTCGCGCTACGTTGTCCGTAATAGTTAATGTTTCCAACTAATCCAGCCTTACGTCCAAAAACATTCATTTGATAATCAGTACTAAGATTTGCTGTATGTTTAGGAATATTTTTAAGTCGGGATCCAGTTTCATCTACTTCACTTTCAATGACAGAAGCATCCGTATAGGTATAATTTGCATTCACCCGCAGGTTATCATTAAATTGATGTTGTAGTTCAAGCTCAACGCCTTTGCTTTGCACATGACCATTATCAACATAACTATCTGTAATACCTTCGGTGAGCAAATGGCGCTTATCTAAATCAAAAAAAGTTAATCCAAACCAACTCTGCGGTAGAAATTGATATTTTGTCCCAACTTCCCAGCTCGTTGTCTTTTCAGGTTCATAGAGGTCATTGTCCTTATTCAACCCAGTGTTTAGTTCAAAGCCCTTCCCCCAATTACTGTAAAAAGACAGCTTTTCTGTCGCTTTAAAATTAATAGCAGCTCTTGGCGTGAATGGCATAAATAGCTGTTGAGATGATTTTCCTGTTTGATGGTTTTCAATTCGCTGCTCTAAACGATTAAAACGACCTCCCAATAATATATTCCACTGATCATTCAAGAAAATCTGATCCTGAATGTTCAGTCCCAACATATCCTGAGTTTCCGTAGTGTCTTTAGTGATTCGGGTCAAAGGCAAAAGATGTTCACCGTAAACCGGATCATAAATATCTATTGGGCTGTTAGTGCCGACAGCATTCCGAAGCTGAGTCTGATCAATCGTATAATGCCCAGCTTCCACATTGGTTACCAATTCATGTTGAAGCGAGCCAGTACTAAACTTACCTCGTAAAATTGACTGAAAATGTGTTGTTTCTGTCTCAAATTGACGAGCTCGTCGGAAACGATTTGCTGTTCTACCATCTTCTGCAATTGAACCAATCTCAGTCGATGTACCTTCACGCTGCCCATGATTGTAGGTAATTGCAGTCGTATTATTCCAATTATCATCAAACTCATGATTCAAACGTAACTGGTACATCTGATCTTTAATTTTAATATCACCATCACTTGGTTCTCCCAAGAACGTTTTTTTATTTACCTTAATTTTATTATTAACCATTGGAATACCACGATCAAAAACACCTTGATATTCAGCAAACTCTGTATCAAGATTCAACTGAGTTTGTTCTGAAATTTTCCAAGCCAATTGTGGTGCAAGATAATAGTGCTGGTTATCTACATGATCTCTAAAACTCTTATTATTTTCATAAGCTGCACCTAATCGATAGGCAAGATCATCACTGATTGCATTGGTTGTATCAAGCGCAAACCTATATTCATCTAAAGTACTGCCACTTAAACTTAAGGTATTTTTAGACTGCCATTCAGGTTGTTTAGTGGTGATATTCATAATACCGCCAATTGCGCCCTGACCATACATCGCAGCCATTGGCCCTTTTAAGAAATCAATTGCTTGAATACTTATCATGTCTCTTGGAGTATGGATTCCACTCACCGAACTTAAACCATTACGCATATAGATCGTTCCCATATTTGGGTCAGTACTAAATCCTCGAAATGAATAATTATCCCAAAACCCACCACCGTAACTGTCTTGGTAGACCACGCCATTTACAAATGCCAAGGCATCACTAATACGTTGAACATTATGGTTTTGAATATCCTCTCCCGACACATGAGACTTGGTAAAAGGTACTTCTAATAAGTCATGATTAAATTGTGTAATCGCCTGAGAGGAAGTATGCCTCTCATCTTGTTTCTCAGCCGTAACCGTTATGGTGGGTAACAACTCTACTTTAGGATTTACACTCAATTCATTTTCTGCTGCAACAATGTTTGTTGAAAATTGAGGGGCTTGTTGTAAATCATCTGCAGCAAACGCAGTTGAACCAGATACTCCATAGACTAATAACGTAATACTCAAATGATAAGCAAAGCTAGCATTTATAAATTTTATCTGTGGTACGACATAATTTGAGACAATAAAACTGCTCCCATTTAAGAATGGGTTTAACTTGAATTGAGACATTTCAATTCCTTTAAAGCATAAATTTCCGCTAAGACATTGCAGGAATGTCCATAAATATAAAAACTTTGGAATTTAGGCAAATAAAGGAGGTGCTCTACCCTGTGGAAGTAGATATAAACGTTGTAAAGCAAAATAAATATGCTGAAAATGATATTCAAATGCCAACATCCGCACAAAAAGGCGGTCAAGTACCTGATCAAGATTAAAGTCCAGACCTGTAGTTAAATTAGCAAAAACCATACAGTATGGACATTCATGTCCAGCTTCATGCTGGTGGGTGCTTTGAACAGTCTGAACTTTTTGATCTTCCTTCATCATATGGTGCTGATGAGAGTGATCAGATAAATGATGGGAACTATGTTGTTGAGCAGTACTTATGGTATTGGAAAAAGCATCAGAAATGGTGACACAGACCAGCGCAATACGATATTGTTCTGGTAAAAGTGGTTGTATAAATACAACGGATTGCAGGAACATTGCCATGAGGGCAAAGACTAGAGCAACTCTCAAAATAGGCTTTTCAATATTGAAACGATGGCAATTTAACACAGCCCGCGCAATGTGAGCAATTGTTAATATCTTCATTAGATTTAGGATTTAGTCTTACTCATAAAAATAATGTGAGACTATCGCCATCGCGAGTCGTCTAAAGTGAAACAGAATCTTCCTTAAGGTTCATATAAGCTACTGAATCATTCCGACTATGATTTAAAGCATATCAAACCGCTTTTCTATAAACGGACACGAGCTCAATCTCATGGATAAGTGACTTCAGGTTGAGAGTAGAATTTCAAACTGACCATTAACTTTTTCCTCTTTATTCTTTACTAGTCCTATCCCATGTAATTCAATCCAAGTTTTTATGTGGGTTAAGTTGAAGTACAAATTTCAGATAAAAACAATCCCATGTAATAACAAATATTTAGCTAGACAGTTAGCGGAAGCGGTGACACTCAAATTAAAGAAATAAACTGTTGATTAAAAGTCTTAAAATTGCATGACTTTATTTTACTAAAAGACATCAACCTATTATTTTTAGAGCACTAGGTATTTGATAACCACATCAACGTAATTTCATATCTGCTTCTGATAAATAGGCTTTCTTGGTGGTCTTATTCCACAAACAAAGCTCTTGGCCCGTTTTATTTTTCATGTGCGCTTGCGGATATTGACCTTGGATCAAAAGTGCAGAATATCCAACGCGATCATCAAACAACATAACATTACTCGCTGGCTTGGCATTTTTAAGCTGGCTTGCTTTTACACAGGCCAATTTAATGTCCTGATCATGCTTTTTCCAAGCCTGCTCCGAACTGGCGAACGTCACACTTGTAATGACAGAGCTTGCTACAAAACCCAAAACAGAAAGATATTTAAAAAAGCGACGGTTTCTTAGTGCCATGATCATTGTCCTATAAATTTGAATGCCTTGACTTTAATCTATACTGAAACAATCTTATGGGAGAATCTAGCAATTTATACATGTTGTAACAGCACATCTTCAGGATTACACATATCTCTGAACAGCGATTTGAACACGAACTGGAATTCATTTTTTTGTTATGCTCAGGCTATGAGATATTTAAAAAGAATCACATTGAAGAATTTTTTCAGACAAAAAAATAAGCCCTTGTAAAAACAAGGGCTTATCTAGATATTTGGCGGAAGCGGTGTCCGTCTAACATATTTCCCAAGGAATCCAAAATAATATTACAAATACATATTTTACAATTACTTAATAACTTAACCATCCTAACACGTCTTGTCTAATCCTACTAATTCCAGTATTTTATGAGGGGTAGGTTGAGGGGTAAAAAAAGAACGTGCCAAAAAAATCAAAGGAACTGTCTGCACTCAGTGTAGCAAAGATTAAAACAACAGGTCGACACTCTGTAGGAGGCGTTGATGGTCTATGCCTGAATGTCGAAGGAAATTCCCGTGTCTGGATTTTACGTGCTGTTGTTGGTAAACGGTTAGATAAAGATGGGAAGCTAAAACCACATCGCCGTGATATTGGAATCGGTCCCTACCCTGAAATTTCTTTAGCTGAAGCCCGTGCCAAAGCAACTGAATTAAGATTACAAATACGAAGTGGCATTGATCCAATTGCTCATAAACAAGAACAACTAGAAAAGTTACATATCCAGAAACTACGTGACATAACATTCATTGAGTGTGCAAAAGTTGTTATAGCAAATAAAACCCGTGAACTCAAAAATGAAAAACATATTGGTCAATGGTCATCAACGTTGGAAACTTATATCTATCCAACGCTGGGTAATCTTATCATTGGTACCATTACCAAAATCGACATTGCAGAAGCTCTTAAACCCATTTGGATTGAAAAAAATGAAACAGCCAAACGTATTCGCGGTCGTATAGAAACCATTTTTAATTATGCCAAGGCGATGGGATATTTTGAGGGTGATAACCCTGCTGAATGGAAAGGTAATCTGGAGCCAATCTTAGGGAATTTAAAGCAGGAATCACGCCCTCACCCATCCTTGCCTTATGAACATGTATTTGAGTTTATCCAGCACTTGAGACGGAAAAAAGGAATTTCCCCTAAGGCTCTGGAATTTGCAATTTTAACCGCTTGTCGGTCTGGTGAAGTGTTTGGAGCGACTTGGCAAGAAATTGACTTCAAAGCTAAAGTTTGGACTATTCCGAAAGAACGAATGAAAGCAGATAAAGAGCATCGCGTACCTTTATCTCAAGAAGCAATTGCATTACTAGAGTTAATTAAACCATTTACGCAGCTACAAGATTTCATCTTCCCTGCTCCACGCGGTGGTATGCTTTCTAACATGTCATTGACAACTCTGATCAAACGTATGCATGAACAGAAGCTGAAAGAAAATAGCTTAGGTTATATTGATCATAAACAGAATCGTGTTATCACCACTCATGGCTTTCGCTCTACTTTCCGTGATTGGTCGGCAGATAAAACAGATTATCCGCGTGAGGTCTGTGAGCATGTCCTTGCCCATAAATTACCAGATGAAGTAGAAGCTGCTTATTTACGTGGAGCATATCTTGAAAAACGTAAAGGATTAATGGCTAATTGGGCTAAGTTTTGTCATGAAGAGAACTTTTAGTAAGAAGAACCAATACTCTTAATATCAATAAACTGCCTTCCTATTGAATGTCTGAATATAATATTCTTCATATAGATCATCTTGAATTAAGATTTAGTTCATTGATTTTTTGGAGTATAAAGTGTGGTGATTATGCAACCAGACAGTAAAATAAATCAATTTTTATAAATAATAGCTTATTAACATAACCTAATTGATGAACTATTATTGCCTTATGTGCGAAGGAATCATGGATAGCCCCATAAATGACTGAACCTATTCAAACCGAAACAAGAGCACAGATCATAGACTCTCAGCTTGCTCGAGCTGGCTGGTCTCACAGCAGGAAGATGTTAATTCAAGAGTTTTTGATCAAGACAATTAAGCCTATCGAAAATTATAGCTGCAAACAATTTACTGACTATGCCCTTCTTGGTTCAG
The DNA here is from genome assembly GCF_014635885.1 of Acinetobacter vivianii. Taxonomy (GTDB): domain Bacteria; phylum Pseudomonadota; class Gammaproteobacteria; order Pseudomonadales; family Moraxellaceae; genus Acinetobacter; species Acinetobacter vivianii. The sequence goes on along the minus strand of NZ_BMDR01000004.1, from coordinate 365,626 downwards.
ATAGTCACCCGATTGCCATTGTTGAAGCTAAGCGTTCATCTTGGGATGAGCTTGCTGGAAAGAATCAAGCAGCTGATTACGCAAACGTAATAAAGGCCAAATTCGGTAATGATCCTTTCATTTTTCTCACTAACGGTAAAGAAATTCAATTTTGGGATCGCGAACGATATGCTCCACGAAAAATTTCAGGGTTCTACACACGAGACGACTTGGAGCGACTGCACCATCAACGGCAGTTTGGTCAACCGTTAAGAAGTGTAAACATCAACGCTACTATTGCAGGCCGAGACTATCAAAATGAAGCTATCCGACGCATCACTGAAGGTATAGATAATGCCAAACGCAAATTTTTACTAGTGATGGCTACAGGTACGGGTAAGACTCGAACGACTATCGCCCTCATTGATATATTACTAAGATCAAAACGTGTGCAGCGGGTGCTATTTTTAGCCGATCGTCGAGAGTTGGTGCGCCAAGCTATGGCGGAGTTCAAATCCTACTTACCCAATGAAAGTTTAGCCCGCCTTGAGGCTGGCGAAACTTCCAATGCACGTATACAATTTTCCACCTATCCCAGCATGATGAATATCTTTACGCGGCTATCGGTGGGTTACTATGATTTAATAATAGCTGATGAAAGCCACCGATCTATCTACCAGCGCTACAAGACTATTTTTGATCATTTTGACGCTATTCAGCTTGGCCTGACTGCTACTCCCACTGATTATATTGATCACAACACATTTGAGCTTTTTAACTGCAGCAATGGAGTCCCTACCTACTACTACAGCTATGAACAAGCCATCGCTGACCAGAACCTTGTGAATTATCGTGTACTTGACACGCAAACCAACTTCCAGGTTAAGGGAATTCAAGCTGAAGTATTGCCCGAGCCTCTAAAGCAAATGGCACTTTATCAAGGTGTAGATCTCGATGAACTCAAATTTGATGGCAACGATATCGAAAAAAAAATTACCAACCAAGGCACCAATAACACAATGGTTCGCGAATTCATGGATAAATGTCGCAAAGACGTACGTGGCCTTCCACATAAATCCATCATCTTCGCTATCAGCCATGCTCATGCCGAGCGGCTCTATGAAAGTTTCAATCGTCTTTACCCAGAATTACAAAACCAAGGTATGGCTGAAATCATTGACAGCCACATGGAACGTGCCGATGCCACTCTAGATAACTTTAAGTACCACACCATGCCACGTATAGCAATCTCAGTGGATATGCTCGACACTGGCGTAGATATACCCGCTATTCAGAACCTAGTCTTTGCCAAACCAATATTCAGTAAGGTTAAGTTCTGGCAAATGATCGGACGTGGTACACGACTATATAGCAACAAGGCTACTGGCGAGATCAAAAAAGATTTTCTAATCATCGACTATTGGAAAAACTTTACCTATTTCAAGCTCAAACCCGATGGCGAGGTTGACCACCCCACGGAACCGCTACCAGTACGCTTGTTCCGCTTACGACTGGAAAAATGGCAACTGCTACAAGCTCAACACCAAGATACGCGATCAACTGTTGCTGATTTACTGGCTATGTTAAAAGCCTTGCCACGACAAAGCGTCAACGTGAGACCTCATTTGGATGAGCTCGACAGTTTAGTTGCAGATTGGTCCTCCCTAAGCCCCAGCACAATTCAAAACCTTTTACAAACTATCGCCCCCCTTATGCGACTTACTCCATTGACTGGTCTTGATGAATTACAATTCCGCATCTGGTGTGAGTGCTTTGCCATCGCATGGCTAAAAGAAAATGCTAGTGAGAAATCCAAAATTTATCAACGTATTCAAGAGTCTATTTCAAGTTTGACTGATAGTTTACCTGAAGTTCGTAGCGTGGCAGAAAACCGTGCATGGGTACAATCGCATAGCTTCTGGCAACACATAGATATAAATCGACTGGATACATTACAATCTATATTTGCTCCATTGATGTGTTATCGTATCAAACAACCTAGCCATACTATCGAAATCAACCTGCCGGACCATATTACCCTGCGCAGTTGGATAATCTATGGCCCCACTGGTGAAGGTGCTTTCGCAGAAAGTTATCGTGAACAAGTGGAGGGACTAGTACGCCGGCTGTCTGAGCACTCACCTGAAATAGCAAAGCTCAAACAAGGCGAACCCTTAGACGACGACGAACTGGAAAGAATTAGCGTTATATTAAATCAGACTGATCTGTTCATTACAGAAGATACATTGCGCAAAGCTTTTGATGCCCCAACTGCATCATTAGTTGATTTTATGCGTCATATACTTTGTGAAAGTTCACATTTGCCAAATCGTGAGCAGCGCATCAATGCTGCATTTGATGCGTTTATTGCAACGCACGGCTATTTACGTGCAAACCAACTAAACTTTCTGCGAGCCGTAAAAGTTGCCCTAGTGCGCCATGGACGGATCACTCGCGCCTCACTCAGCCAACCGCCACTTTCACGCGTAGGTCGTGTAGAAACGCTGTTCCCACAGCAGGAAATCAATGAATTAATTACCCTCACCAACCAATTGTTGGATGGGGCTGCCTGAACTATCAAGGACACCATCGAATGCTTGCACCTCATATCAAGAAAAAAGTCGACGAACTCTGGAATCGATTTTGGGCTGCTGGCCTCACCAACCCTTTGGTTGCAGTCGAGCAAATTACCTATCTGTTATTTCTTAAACGCCTTGAAGACATTGACATAAAGCGCCAACAACGTGGTTTTCCATCCATTTATACTGGTTTTGAGTCCTGCAAGTGGAGCTACATTCGCCAAGAGAAGACTAATCCTAAACATTTAATTGACATAGTTTTTCCTTGGTTGCGAGACCTTGAAAAACATTTTAATGACATCAATGGGGATAATACAGAACTAGCCAGCCTCAATAATCGGATGGCTGATGCATACTTTCAACTCGACCCCAACAAAGGCAAAGTACTGTCAGATGCTATCGACGCCATCGACCAACTATTCGCCCGTGCAGGTGAAGGCTCAGCAGCTCAAGACATTATGGGTGACACTTTCGAGTATCTACTCAGTGAAGTCGCTACAGCAGGTAAGAACGGCCAGTTCCGCACCCCACGTCATCTGATCCGCTTTATGGTAGAGCTACTTTCACCTGAACCTGGTCAACGGGTCATTGACCCTGCTGCTGGCACCGGTGGTTTTCTGTTTAGCACTCAGCAACATTTGATGCGCAAATATTCAGCTCAAGAAAACCTCGTATTGGAATGGGATGGTACCCCTCATCGCACTGATGGCGCTGCGGCTACCCCAGAACAATATACAGCTATCTATAACGGTACTAATTTCGTCGGTCTCGATAATGACCGTACCATGGCACGCATCGGCTGGATGAATTTAGTACTCCACGATGTAACTGATCCGCATTTATTGCAAGGAGATTCCCTCAGCAAACGCGAAGGAAAGGCCAAGCTTAAAGAAATACTGGAACCAAGCAGCTACCAATTTGTACTGGCTAACCCTCCATTTACAGGAACAGTCGACAGCAGTGATCTGGAGCCTGACACAATACTGTTCCCGCGAATTGGAGGTAGTGGCAAGAAAAAAGATGATTCAATCACCAACAAAAGTGAACTACTCTTTCTTTGGCTGATGCTTGATTTACTTGATGTTGGCGGACGCTGTGCTGTGATCATTCCCGAGGGTGTTTTGTTCGGCAACACCGAAGCTCACGTACGTTTGCGCCGAGAATTACTGGTCGAGCATGTCGTTGAAGGTGTTATCTCCCTTCCTAGTGGCGTCTTTCAACCCTACACAGGCGTCAAGACCTCCATCCTGATATTTAGAAAGATCACCCGCCGCGATAATAAACAAAGCCTACCCAACAACACAGCACCACTGACTGAATACGTTTGGTTTTATGAAATAGAAGAAGATGGATACTCAATAGATGCTAAGCGTAATCCTCGTCCCGGTCAACAAAACGACCTATGGGATGCACTCGTTAAATTCGATGAGTGGATCAAATATGGACGAAAGGGTGCTCAACGTCACGAAAAAACATTGTTGCAACCCAGCTTCCATACTGAACGCTGGCGTCAAGCCCTACTACGAGACATAACAGACAAACTCACTCCCGCAGGTGAGGCTTTCGCCTCGTTACCTGACACTAGCATGTGGGATGGCCGCATATGGGGAATACATGAGTTATTCCCAGAGCTTCCGGCAGACCCCAAAAAAGCAGAAGAAAAAATCCGTTCTGTAGCTGCCAGCATGTTGACTGAACTAGCTATTCAAGTATTGATCCCTGCAGCACAAAAGGCTTGGGATTCAACGCTTAGCTCACGACTTGCAGGAACCGCCAATGATTCTGAACTGATTGATACTTGGAAAAAAATAGCTAAGTCAACTGAGGCCCTATTCAAAAAACAAGCCAAAGAGAAAGAAGCCTTTTTCGAAAAAGATGATTCACCTGCGCTGCCCATCTGGAGAGACTTGGTGAAAACAGCAATAGTAGAGGTCCAAGCCAATACATATATACTTGGCATATTAAGAGGTAATCAACGCCCCAAAGCCATGACATTTCACGATGTCGAGCAAAAAATGGCTGAGACTGCCCGTGAAGTTGCTAAGCTCGACGGTTTTGATGTCACTTTACGCAGCTTAGCCATTGATCAGACTACCCAGCTTAAAGTCGCCAAACACTGGGTCGTGCCGGTACGCGCTTGGGTACGTAACAATGAATGGCAAAGTCATGATGGCAAAGTCATCGGCTCACACGATGCAAATGGCTTGGCACATCCAGCTTATATAGAGGAGATGCTGGCTAATAACCTCTATGATGACAAAAGCGTACTCCAGGATGGCTTACTTGATCCTGACTGTATTGAAGCCCGCGACTGGAATCTGTCCGCTGGACAGTACAAACCATTCGACTTCACCCAACTCAAAAGTGAAAAAAGTGTGGCTGAGTTGATCAACACACTTAAAACTACAGAGCAAGAAATCATCAAAGGTCTAGATAAATTGTTGGCAATGGTAGAGGGACGAGAATGACGCGTTTTGTATTGCCACCTTTAGACTCAACTTGGCGTACTATTCCACTAGGTGCGCTAGCTGAAATTAAATATGGTAGCGCCTTACCTTCTGCATCTCGAGCAGTTGGTGGTGTAGTGCCTGTTTATGGTTCGGGTGGCGTTGTAGGTTCTCACGATAAACCGTTGCACTCTGAAAAAAGTATTGTTATCGGTAGAAAAGGCTCTGTTGGTTCAATTTTTCTTACACAGGGGCCCTTTTGGTGCATCGATACAGCCTATTATCTCGATCAACTAAATGAATCGATTAATATCGAGTACTTAGCTGCCTATCTTCATTCAATTGATCTTTCTAGGCTATCCATCTCTGTTGCTGTTCCTGGTTTAAATCGAAAAGAACTCTCACTTGTACAGGTTCCACTTCCCACACTCCCAGAACAACAGCGCATCGTTGATGTATTGAGGCAAGTTGAAGCAGTCACTAAGGCAAAGAACTCCATCAATGATCAAATGGACCACATAGTTCGAACTGCTTATTGGGAACACTTTAGCGATTGGTTCACCGCTGATGGCTTGATTAATCCTGTTCGCATTAGTGACTACGTAGCGGACTCACAATATGGTTTATCTGAAGCCATGGCAGAGACTGGAACGCATGCTGTATTACGAATGAACTCTATAACAACTAGCGGTTGGTTAGATTTAACAGATCTGAAATACGCCTATCTGTCGAAAAAAGACATCGAATCTACCGTGTTGTGTGATGGCGATCTACTGTTTAATCGGACGAACTCAAAGGAATTAGTTGGTAAATGCGCGATCTGGCGTCCCGTTAAGGGCACATTTAGCTTTGCATCTTATCTCGTACGCCTTCGCTTAAAGTCTGAAATGTTGCCTGAGTTTTTATGGGCCACATTAAACAGTGCTTATGGAAAATATCGTCTTCTCAATTCTGCTAAGCAGGCCGTTAGTATGGCAAATGTCAGCCCAACAGACTTAGGACGAATCACTGTTCCACTGCCACCTCTGTCATTGCAAAATAAGTTCGCAAAATTGGTACGTGAAATTGAAGCACTGCGGACACAGATGTTAGGCAAAATCGAGATGTATTCAGAATTGCAAGAGATTATTAACCAGCAAGCTCTACTGGGAGAATTGACCAAGCAATGGCGTAAAGTGCACACGAGCGAAATTATTAAGGCGAGCAGAATCCGTGATGCTTTGATTCGAGAATATGGACCAAAGGTTATTCTGACAAATACCTCCAAAGTCAATACCATTGAGTCTACTGATCTTTCTGTGCTACCTAGCCGGCAGTGGTTACTTGCTGAGCTCAGTGAATTCCAGCGTCAGCTCCTGATAGCCTTCAACGAATACTGCCAACAAAAAGGCCAGCCATTGGTCGTAGAGGACCCAGAAGTTTTTGCCCACTTTTGTAACGATGCGACCGTGATGGAGCAATTGCAAGTCTTTGGTCAATCCCATGGCAATCGTATTCGCCGTTCTTTGAGCCAATTATCCGCCTTAGGCCTGATCGCCAAAATTACATTACCCAAACAAGATTTGGAAAATGGTGAATACGACTACCTCAAGGCCTTTCGCCCCTTGCGTACAAACGAGTTCACACGCTTGGTCGATATACAGACATTACGCAAAGCAATGTCGTCTAGTGTTGAACAACGAAGTTACTACTTTCAAGTCCACTTGGATTTCGAAACTTCTGAAAATGCTGGTGCAAGCGGGATGTTCCAAGTGATCTCAATCGAAGACGAAAATGGAGATGATTTCACCCATTTAGTAGATCAGGGCAAACACTATGCTTCACTTGAAAAGCTCAAAGATGATCTTAGCAGTGAATTAAATATAGACGGGCAGCAAATTGATCTGGAGGTCATCTAATGCGTCTTCGTTACCTTCAATTACAGAATTATCCACCTATCTCCGATATCAAGGTGTGCTTCGCCAGTGGCTCACCATTAGCACGTGAATGTGCAATTCGTTTTGTCGTCGGTGTGAATGGCAGCGGAAAATCCAACCTTCTGCGCGCAGTTGCCGAAGTATTTTTAGCATTGGGTGACCTACGTGTACCAGCATTCCCTGTCAGCTTGGTGTATGAACTTGGTCTGCGCGGTTCACCTAACCACCGTACGCTACTGCTACATTGCCCCGGCAATCGGCAACAAGCCAGCCTATGGCTGCATGAGCGTTTTTTCTTTGATGACAAAGACGATCGAGATGTCTTCGATAACTGCATCAAACACCTGGACATCACAGGAAAACCTATGATACCAGGATTTACATCACTGATTGCCCCAGGCAGTTGGCCATTGCGTGACAGCTCTCCACCACAAATTGCTTTACCATCAACAGTACTAGCATACACAACTGGCGATTTAAGACCTTGGCGTTCAATCTGGAACCGTAATCAGCACGCGGAAAATTTACTAGACGGCAAGGATAATGTCCAAAGCGACGAACGTCCTGCTGGCTGGACAGTAGATTTGGAAAATGCCTTACAAGTAGCTCGTCAGAATAGTAACAACACGATTCAACAAATCCTAAATGCAAACTATGCTGAGACAGATCAGTCCCGCCGCTTAATTCTAATTGATGGCAAACTATTGAAATGCGCCCTATTGGCTGTAACTCTGCCTCAAGTCTTCATTAAAACAGTAGACTCACCTGAATATGACAATAATCAAAATCCTCTACAAAAGTTACTGGAACGAGGCGGCTGGCATCATTTAGTTTCAGTTGCATTCCGCACACGTTTGCAAGCTAGTCAATGGGATCAACAAATCTGCAAAACTGCTCACGATTGGTTACTATGCGCGAGTGAAGTAATCTCTGAACCCCACCCCATCGAACAACGTAGAATACTGTGGTTTGATCTAAAAAGCTCATTTGATACACAAGGCTTGAGTTTCATGTCAGCTGTACAAAGTGAACTACAATCCTGCCACACACAAGGTGAAGCTCTGTTGACTTTACTAGGAGGCTCCGAGGAGGCAAGCAGTTTTGACCTATTTACTAGCCTTCTAGAGCTTAGTCAAAAGGGACTTTTTGACGATGTACTTTTACGGCTACGACGCACAGTGTCACCAAATCAAAACGATGAGATCAGTTCAGATGACATCGGTGTATTACGCTATGAAGAACTTTCAGATGGCGAACAAATGGTGCTGGGGCGTATGGCGCTATTTCATTTGCTACAAGGCCAACAAGATGCTTTACTATTACTAGATGAACCAGAAACACATTTCAACGACAAGTGGAAGCGCGAAATCGTAGATATTATCGATGATGCAATTGGCCATACAAACAATGATATACTGATCTCAACACACTCAGCCATTGTGCTCTCTGATGTCTTCAACAACGAAATTGTGATGGTACAAAAAAATTTAGATGGCTCTACCGTACGCAGTGTAGATGAGCCAACGTTTGCTACCGATCCAAGCGCATTAATGATGACAGTTTTTGGTGCTGATGATAGCATTGGCAAACGCGCCCAAGAATTTATCGAGGGTAAACTACTTCAAGCAACTGGCTCACCAGCAGAAATCAATGATCTTGAGAAACTAATTGCCCGAATGGGATCTGGTTTTTATCGTAGTGAATTACGGACTCTGCTCAATATTTGGCGAGATCGCGATGCTAAAACCCATAAATAACGTTACATGTTCTCCAGCGTTGGTTGCCTGCCAGCACTTGATTCAACGTTTTGCATTATGGTTATGTAATCCTACAACCATAGCAACCCACATCAATCAGCAAAGTTTGCAGCCTCCTATTCTAGCCAGCAATATTGAGGCGGATTGGTTATGGAAATTTCTTCAACGCGTTCATGATAAGAAATCATTATTGAGTCGTGCAGAAATTGTAGCGTCTATGCCACTCTCAGAAAAGCAAGCCCTAGCCAATTGGATTCGGGCGGTCTCAAATATTCCTGCTCTATTTCAGACCACACAGGATGTCTTGATAGTAAATTGCCCAATTGCAACCAAGTCAAATTGGGATGCCTTTAAAGTTCTCATGGATGCATTTTATGAAAAAGCTTTTCGTAGTGGCTTACCCTATTTACCCGACGGTACTCCTACAGCTGCAGATGGTGTAGATTATGCTCACTTTGTAAAAGTTTTTCGCAACATACACAGACTAAATCAAAATGCTCATGCCCGTGAAATTTGTGTACTGTGTGGAGGTCCACTTGGTGACACCCCACATGTTGATCACTGGATCAACAAGGCTACCTTCCCAATACTTAGCGTATGCGCGAATAACCTACTATTGATATGCAGTATATGCAATGAGGCTCCTAATAAGGCGGATAAGCCCGTACATTCTGCGGGCAGCTTTGATAATTGGTTTCACCCATATCTGCGTCCAGGCAACAGAATTTTACGCCCGAAATATGTATTACATCAACTCTCAGTGAAATGTTCTGCTACTCCCCTTGTAGACAAACCAAAAGCTATCACACTTGATGCATTACTCAATCTGTCCAAACGCTGGACATGTGAATTTAAAGCTGAATATGCCAAACATAAAGATATTTTGATTCGTAGAGAACAACGTCGAATTCAAAAAACGGGTAGTGGTCATACCCAAGACGAGATTTTGTCATACATTCAAGATTGGCAGGAAGATCTATCAGTCAGTCAACCGCACTACGAAATACACCAAACACTGGCTGCTGCTTTACAAGAACCAACTCGTTTGAGTGCTTGGTATTGTGAAATAAAATCGATAACATAACTTTTTTATAATATTTTATGAAATCCAAACTTTTTATACAATTAAGTACTTCGATAAATTAAATCATTTGTTGAATTTTGGGCATAAAAAAAGCCGTGTCCGTAGACACAGCTTTTGAATAAAATAGTTAAGTCATTTGTTAGGTTAAGCGTTTCAGTATTGCGATGAGTCAGCTTAGGCTAATCAATAGATGCTTTGAAATTAAGCCAACATGCGTAAAGCTTGTCCCAGTCCACGTTGCTTTAAGCCTGCACCTGCACCGAACCAAGCAGAATCGAGTCGGTGATCCGTGCTCATTGCTCGGCGTTCATGATCACAGAACTCGGTGATTGAGCAAAGCAAACCATAGGCTGTATCTTTGGCTGAACTGAGTTCTGCCCCTCGTCCATGTCCGTTAAACATGGTCATCACTTTAGACATGGCTCGTCCATTCGGTTCAGTTTTATTGTCTGATCTGGATGGCTGAGTTTGCTTGGGCATCGCAGCATTTCGGTAGAACTGAATAATGCTTTCATCCTGTTCTGCCACGCTGAGATTGGTATTGTTAAATACTGAATCAAAGTAGGCCGCCGCTTCTTGTTGAGTCACCTTACGCTGACTCAGTTGTTTCATTTCATACATGTGTTCATCCCATGCACGAACTGAGATACCAAGTTGTTGTTTGACTTTCTCAGCATCGAATCGAGTGCTGTGAGGTACTTTGACTACGCCTGCACTCCCTTGCTGACCACGTAAAGCAATAGCTAAGGTGTTATTGCACACCACTCGAATGCTGGTGAACTGTGCGGTGGTTGCCAAGGTTCCATCGCAGGCAGTTGCCAATAAAATATAGCCATTACTAACATCCTTACCCTTGAGTGCTGATGTCTGTCCTGTTTTAGCCAATGCCCAGAATTTCTTACCACCTTTCAGTACCCCTGCGGTTTCAAGTTCAAAACCTGATTGTTCTGTGAGGTCTCGATAGAACTCCAGAATTTCCGTCGGCTGTACTTCCTGAAAGCGCTGACTGACTACGGATAATGGTGCATGGGTATCGGAACGGTATAAAACGCGCTGTTCTTCAAAAGGCATAATGATGCTCTGCCCTCGATGGTTCTGAGCCATATAACTGACATCTGAACTTTCAATCTGCCAGTCCATGCCTGCCTGCTGTGCCCACACCTTTAAAGGTTGGTTTGGTGTCAGTTGATTGCCTAAACCATGCCAAGGGGTTTGTCCTGTGAATGCCATTGTTTCAACTAAATGTGCCATAAGATATGTCCTTTAATGCTGTTGTTAATTGCTTACTCAATATTTAGCTGTGCTGATGTTGGATCGGGTTTGATCTGCCAGCACTAAAATCACACCACCCAAAGCAGCACCGGCAACTCCACCAATCAGCGGTGAGAATCCCATCGACTTGGCTAAGCTCATGCCTAGCACTGCCAGAGTTGTGGGTGCACTGGCAAGGCTCAGTTGCAAAGGCAGGGCTTCACGAAAGCGTGGGTTATAAATTTCTTCCTCGTTATCCAGATACGACATGGTGTTTCTCCAATGTTTGAAATGACTGTTTAAAACACCGTTGCAAAGACCGTAAAGTCAGTGCTTGGTGTTACTTCATTTCAGTAATATGTATTTGAAATAATTTGGAATCGTATGCTTGTTCATTTTTTACTGAGTTGTACAAAACATCAGGACAAATCGAATTGACCTGTTAAATCGTTATGATTATGATGAGCTTGCTGACCCTCATGGTCAGTCGGTTTTGACAGACCGTTTCATACAGCGCATCAGGGTTTATTCTTCTGAGTATTCTCCGTATGCGTAAAAACCTTCTCGTCCCCCTTTGCGGTAGAACGGGAGGGGGACGCGTCCGCGCGTGCTGGTTCTGTATGTCCAGTCTGTCAACCCCTTTTCGTTCTGCCACCATTATTTGACAGTGATGCGGTAGAACTCCCAATACATACAGGAGTCAATCATGGCTGTTTCTTTTTTAGCGTTTAGCTTTATTCCAATCTCATCTCGTCTATTCAAGTCGAATAGCATTCCTTTGCTTCGGCTGTGAAGATTTTTGCACGTCTGATTTTAATTATTGGTGTTGTGATCTGGCTTGGCCCTGCTTTTCTGGGTTTTGTGGCCTTAGTGATTTTGTTCTATATATTGATGGCATTAGCGGGCTGGAATAAACAACCACCGCAGTAAACCAGTCAATCCGTAGTTATACCTATTTTAATGTCAGGCATCGATCATCCTCTTTAATGACGAGAATCATCATGTCTCTTTTTTATCATCTACCCTTTACGGGTCTCATGTTGCTGGCTGCTGTCTCTATCGCGGGCTGTGAAAGCAAATCCAAACGTGACTTTAATGCTGGCTGTCAATCTGGTGGTACAGATCGTTCCACCTGTTCCTGTGTCTATGACAAGTTGGAAGCACATTATTCATCTGATGTGATGGAAAAGCTTGGGCAACAGAATGTAAGCCAACTCGATCTACCACGGGACTTTACTGAGCAAATGCTTCGTGCTGCTCAAGCCTGTCAGTCACGCTAGGAGTACAGCATGCAAATCAAACATTATCTGATCGGGATTTATATCGTGATTGCCCTGCTGTTCTCAGCCTACTTAAAAGGTTGCAGTGCCACAGCAGATCGTAGTTATGCCTATAACTTGGGTAAAGCCATTGTCTGGCCGATCTCAATGTTCAATTAACCGTAATAAAGCAATAACCGATTCAACAACAATAATCAGGATTCTTTGTTTATGAACAAGCATATCAATCGTTTTTTACAAGGTGGGACACTCGTCATCGGTCTACTCAGTGCAACACTAAGTCATGCGGATGTGGGGAGTATGAGCAAAATCTACACTAATTCTCAATCAGCACCCCAAGCTCAACGCTGTAAAGGCAATACTCAATGCAATGCCTTCTATGCCTTGGCAAAGGATTGGCAATCCATCCCTAACAATTTCAAGCTTGATGGCATCAATGTTAAAGCTTATGCCAAGGATGGAGATGGCTATGGCCTCTGGAAAGGTTTCACGCTGAATTCTAATCGTGCCATTGCCCTAGCAAATGCAGGCGATGCAGTTTTTTTCAAAGGTGGTGATAGCTCTAAAGCAGATGAGCGTATCTATGCACAAGGCATGGCGGTTCTGCTCTATCTCGAGAATAAATCAGCTCGATAGAGGTCAATCCCATTACGCTTTAACTTCTGCTCTTCGATCCAGCTTCTTGATCAGCGCAAAATATCAAAGTTCCTTTGGATTAAAGAGCAGAGAACATTTTAGGAGGTTGTCATGCCGAACATGAAGCCCTTTTTACTTTCAGCTTTGTTAATGTCCTTGCTAAGTGGATGTAGCCCATCCCATAAAGCGGAACAAGCTAAATCAGCTCAACAAGAACAAACAGAAGTTGATCCAGAAACCAAACGTATCCTTGAGACTGATCTCAGTGAGTTAGAGGTCAGTGTGCCTCAAGCAGAAACCAGTGAGCAAGAATATACTGATCCTGCCCTTGAACCAATTGCTGAAAATCGACCTGTACAGGAAGAATTCGACATCAAGGTTTATCGAGCTGAATCACAAGGTACTATGAATGGTTATATCGATAAGATCGATGTCATCTCACTCAATGATGCTCCAACCACTATCACAGGCATTCAAGTCAATCGTGGTAATTGTGGGATAACCAGAATGTACGACTATAGCAACATGCGTTATGGCTCAGTTGCGCTCGCCTATCCACGCTGTAAGGCTGAATATATTCGTGAGGTCAGCATCAGTACTGCCAATGGTACTTACGCTTACCGCATTCAGTAAAGTAATACATAAGATGTGTAATCGCGTTTTGAATTACACATCTTTTTCCGCTGTATACCACAGAGGAAATAAAGCAAAAAAGCACATTGCACCCACCCATTTTTTGCATATTTAACCCATGTGAAAGTTATTCCAATTCATTAATTTCTTTAATGAAACTTGCAAAATTCTTCCGAAGCATCGACCCTTTAAAAAGTAACCGTTCTCGCTCTTTATCCCTTACCACTATTTTCCATTCATCAGCTTTTGGATCTAGTCTCCGTAAGCTAGAGCTTACACCTCTTTTTTTTAGTTGCTCTGGAATCCAATCAAAGAAATTAACATTAAGTTCCTTCATCTCTGCTCTTGTTAAACCTTCATTTATTTTTTTCTTCTTGTCTCTATGAAATCGGTATTTAAAATTATAAAAGACCAAGTTATGCAGAGTTACTTTAAGTGAAACCTTCTTCTCTGCTGGCGTATAAATCGTTTTTTTGCTTTTCGAAATTGCACCATACATTGATTCTAAAATTTTAACTGTTTGGGCCAGTTCATAAACATCATCACTCACTTGTTCACTGGCCACTCTGAGCTCATTCTGAAACAAGGGATCATGCTCTAGACCAAAATAGTAAAGATTGATTTGATGATGGATATGTTGAAAAATAAACTGAAACATCACATCAATCAGCTTCATTACCCCTCGATCCAGCGGAAGAAACTTAACAGCGCCATTTGCTGGTAACGACTCCCTTGAATAATTAACCGAAAAATGTTGTTTCTCATTTGTACCGCTAGTGAAGCTTTCAAGTTCTGTGACTGAAATAGCGTAAGGTGAGTAATAAGGAATAATTCGTATCAACTTAATAATATTGTCTAAGAGTGCTTTTTCACTCATTGAACCACCAATGTCAGATTCAATTTTCAAATAGGTAAAATAGAACTCATCCAATTGATCTTCATATAAAAAACTACAAATATTATATTTTCTCTCAAACTCAATACATCTATCTGATCTTTCTAAAATTCGACTCTTCCGTCTAGACATACAGTCTTTTAACCAAGCGACTACCTCATGCTTTTCTATTCTTAAATGGTTAAAAAGTCCTGTATTGTTCGGTTCAAAACCAAATTGATAATAGTTCCAAAAATAACGTCTCAACTCATAAACGACTCTATCTCTTAGATCACTATTTGCTAAGGGGTGATCAAGCTTTTGACCATACCATAACCAAACCTGACGTTCGGCACTATTTAAAATCTCATGGTCTATCTGTTGATACCAGTCGAATACATCATCATCAAATCTATTTCTGATTCTAATTTTCTCAACGGAATAAACCACAACTAGACGCATAATCAAATCAAAAAGCTTTTTGTACTGCTCAATTCTGTATTTCATGAAAACGCCATGAAGTTTCTATTCTAATTCCACTCTACCGGCGGTTAAATCTAGTTTCAACGATTTTTGGACGAACTGGAGTAAAAACTCATGCAATATCAACAACCAGCTACAAATAACCGCTGCATCAAGATGCTCAAACTAAAGGAAGTCATTGCCAAGTGTCAGCTTAGCCGCTCGACCATTTACGCAAAGCTTGATGTCAAATCGAAACGTTTTGACCCAGAGTTTCCTGTCCCTCGAAAGCTTGGTGCACAAAGTGTGGCATGGCTTGAGGACGAGATAGACCATTGGGTGCTTACACGTCCTGGTACTCGTGGAGCGCTGACATAACTTTCATCGCACCTTAACCCACCCTTTACCCTAATTACCGAGGGACAGTTTCAAAAATTGTCCCTGTGGATCATTACAACCCTAAAACGTGACTTTAGGTTTTTTAATTTAATTAAATATCTATCTAATCAATTAATTAAAGAACTTATAAGTAGTAACCCAGTAACTAGACAGCACTGCTGTCTAAAACCATACCAAGTGATTCAATATGAGAATTGATGATACCTATCCCAGAAACTACACCGAGCTCACTGTTGAGCAAATTGAGAATGGATTCACCATCGTTCCTAATCCAGAAGTTGATCAGTGCTTCAGCGCTATCACTATCTGTACCCATATCGTCAATAACAACATTCACCAGCTTTATCAACTCAATGGGTTGAAACATATTAAACGTGTTTTCGATAAGGAATTGGATAACCTATTGAAAACCATGACATCCTTTATGGAGGTACAAGAACCGTCGAGGTTTGATTGTGAACATCGCCAAGTTTTCTTGAAAGTATTCAAAGAAACTGTTGAACCTTACTTACAAGGTTACGATGAGTATGCCTTCTGGCAAAGACAGCCTTCATTTACCTACTACAAGCTAGATAAAGATGGAAACACTGTTTCTCAAAAAGAGTGGGCTGAATTAGTTAACGATTTGGTCTATGCATTGTCTAAATACTTGAACGATCCTTCATTCAAGCAGAAACAAGCAGAGCGCCAACGAAAATCCGAACATCAGTATGAACGTGCTAAATATTTGGTTGATGCACTCAGAGCTCAATACAGCAAATTGCTCATACTACGAGTAGATCTATGCTGGAAAAATCAAAACCTCGATGAACTGAATCTTAAACAGCTGAAGTCCACATTAAGTGCTTTTTTCAAACGATTTCATCATGACCCTGCTTTACCCAAAATTGTTGGCTATATCTGGAAGTTAGAGTTTGGTCAAAAGAAAGGCTATCACTACCACTGCCTATTTTTTCTGAATGGTAACAAATACCAAAACGATGCTTATTACGCTGAACAGATTGGCGCTTATTGGTGCAAATTCACTCAGGGTCACGGTTTCTATTTCAACTGCAACCGTAACAGATTGGCCTACCGTAACCTAGCTATTGGTATGGCTAAGCATACTGATCAAACCATGTTCGACAACTTGGATAAGGTCTTGGGTTACATCTGCAAACAGGATCAATTCATTATCGACAAGCATTTATCTGAAATTGAAGTGCTTCGAACATTCCAGACCAGCGCCATTCCAAAACCTAACGACAAGGCTATAGGCCGTCCTAGAGGCAACTCTCTTCCTGACATCGGAATATCTAAAAACACTGAACTAACCACAACACCTTAATTCTTATTGTATGGAGTACAACCTATGTCACAGATGCTTAATCAGCTTGCGAATTATATTGCTTTAGATCTAATCGGTGGCCCTGAAAACTGCTTGTTTTATGAGGTCCTTGAGAACTTATTATTCACAGCAGAAAAAGTGGTATCAGCCAATTCAAAGCCTTTTAAAAAGGGCAAGAATTATCTTGAACCTACTGTTGATTACTACAATTTCTATGGAAGCATAAATTGCTTCAGGAATAACACAGATAACCTTTTATGGCTAACCAACCAAAATGAAAATTGCATCATTCCCTCCCATGTAACCTTATTGGTGAGAGCAATACAGGAGATTTTGAATTCTAATCGCCATGTACATCCCGATGCCCTAAAGAATTACCAGCCTTCCGTTGATAGTGATATTCATACCTTCTATACAAGCATTTGGAATTCTATCCGTGGTCATGCAGTTGGCAATGAGTTCAAATTAATACAGAAAAAAAGAAAGGCTTTAATCTCTAAACAATGCCAAGAAAACACTCGTATTGTTGGTCGGCTATTAAGGCAATATGATTCATTACAAGTCTTTCGTTTCAACTTCAAAATTAACCATCAAGCAGATACGAAGATTGAGGATATAAATCTGCTAGATAAATCTACAGAAAAAGTTTATCAAAAACTCAGTGCTTGCTTTCGTCAAATCGGCATGGGTCAAATTTTATGTATTCAAAGTCGGATTCAACGAACAATGACAGGACAATGTTATGTCAATATTTTTGTTTACGCTCAACCTAATACTGAAATTAACTTCAATATAGATTTAAATCAATTCCGCGATAGCTATGAAAAAGGCCCAATTAGATTCCAAACATTCGTAAGTGATATGTTCAGTTTTAACACGACTCTATTTGCGACACATAACTTTGCTTTCAACTTTGAGCAATGGAAAGTATTTTTTAAATGTGCGCTCTATCCTTTGAATTATTACTATTATGAATCAAAGCATATAAAACCCTCTTTCACATCCATCCAACTTTGAGAAATAGGTAATTAAGTGTATTCGAGTAAAGGCTTATACTGTCGCTAGAATATCAACTGATCGTTAGCAATTTCTTAATTGCTCCTTACACGTCCTATCCCATGTAATTCAATCCAAATTTTTATGTGGGGTAAGTTGAGGGGTAATAGCACAGACAAAAAAATAAGCCCTTGTAAAAACAAGGGCTTATTTAGATATTTGGCGGAAGCGGTGAGATTCGAACTCTGTAAATAACTTTTTAATAGATTCTATCTAGGTTTAATTCATTATTTATCAAATAATTAAAATCTAATAGAATCTTCTAGATTTTATAATTTGTGCCAAATTTTGTGCCAAAATTCTTAAAAAAATCATCGTTTAAAAGCTAAGGTATAGCAGGAACCGAATCCAACATGGGGTTAGAAAATCCTTTGGAACTTTAGCTGGTTGGAGGTTTTGTTGTACAAAGATTTATAATTTGAAACGTCCCCAACTCACTCAAATTTAAGTTACAACTCGGGTATGAGGTTGGCCTAATTCCATAAATTTATTCAGTACGGCTAGAGAAAGACGAAATAAGGATTTAATCATTAAACCGCACTGGATGGCTGCGTCAGAATGAGTTTGATTTCGACTTTGTTACCATTTGCTTGCGCATACCATTGAGTCTTGGGATCAAACTAAATGGCAATATTTCCACGATTAATGAGGGATCTGTTATATGTGAACCAATTAGTTGTACGATAGATTTTAGGTGCAGGCTTCTTCATTCGGAAATTATAAGCCAGCCAAATTCCTGATTAGTTTCTATTCTTTAATGAACTAACTCACTGATCCTAGCCAAAACAACTGTGGTAGAAATAAAATTATTGAAGTGGTTGTATCTACAAATCAAGGGGACTGGAAGTTTGGGTCATAAAGATAGAATAATTAACCACAAGCTTATCTTAAATCAGCGCAATAAAGGAAGTTTTACTCACTGCTGTCCCATAGTTTTGTTTAAATAAAAAACCTGAGCCCAAAATAGTTAAAATATAAGTGCGAACAAACACTTTAACTACAAGGACTCAGGTTTTGTCACATCAGAATACCGTATTTCATCAATTACTTAAACCTATTTCACGATGTGATTTTGAACGTCTTGCCAAGCAGCATCATTGTGGACAAAAATTAAGATCAGCCACACGTTGGGATCAGTTTATTGCCATATTGATGTCCCAGCTGTCCTGTCGGCAAAGCTTAAGAGATATTCAATCCAATCTCGAATCACAGCAGGAAAAGCTCTATCATCTCGGTGCTAAGACTATTGCACGAAGCACCTTGGCAAGAATCAATCAAGAACAGCCTGCCAGCCTATATCAGCAATTATTTACTCAGTTACTTCGGCATTGTGAAAACACAAAGATTGCACATAAATTTCGATTTAAGAATCCGCTGTATTCACTTGATGCAAGCCACATTGATCTTTCACTGTCCTTATGTGAATGGGCAAAAGTACATGAATCCAAAGCGAGCATTAAACTGACAGTTGGATTAAATCACAGCAATACGATTCCTGAATTTGTTGCACTCGGAGATGGTATTGAAAATGATATGGTGCAAGGCAGATTACTCAAATTTCCACCTGGAAGTATCGTAGTTTTTGATAAAGGATATGTTGATTATCAGTGGTTTGCAGAGATGACTGACCAAAAAGTCAGCTTTGTGACACGGCTAAGACCGAAGACGGTTTATGAAGTAAAGTCAAAACGTGAAGTATACGCTTGCAAAGGAATTCTTGCGGATGAATATATTGAGTTGAGCAGTGATTATGCTAAAAAGCGTGGTGCACCGAAGCGATTAAGACGAATAGAATTTTATGATGTTGAAAAGAAAAGGACATCTGAATTTCTAAGTAACAACTTTCATCTAGCTGCATCGACTATTGCAGCAATTTACAAAGATCGTTGGAAAGTAGAATTATTTTTCAAAGCGATTAAATAGAATTTAAAATTGAAATCATTTCTAGGTCGAAGCCGAAATGCCATACAAACTCAAATATGGATAGCATTAATTGCCTATTTATTAGTGAGTTTTGCAAAACATATGGCTCATGAGGGATGGACTGTCCAGAGATTATTAAGAATTATTCAGGTCAATTTATTTGAAAGAAAACTTCTAAAGGCATTATTTTTACCCGATAAGAAGTGGCGAAAACAAGAAGAACCTCAATTGAGGTTCTTCTTGGAATAATTGTGGGACAGCAGTGCCCAAGAAGCCCAAATTTTCCTAAATATAATTTGTGAGAAGAAGACTTATGCACATTAAACGCCTCCCTTTAGATACATTGATTACTGGTATAGGACACCTATTTAGATATAATAATAAACCCTGGTTAATTAATCTGTGGGGAGAGTCCGAAGAGTCTAAAGCAAAATATAACACCTCTTTTTCCCACATGCATTTGCTGGCCAAACGTCGAATTATCAACTCCACCAAAAATGAACATCGAAAGTCTGGATTTCACCTAAAATTTAGATGTCCCTTACCAGCAGAGTGGATGTCTTTTGCCCAGTCTAAATCAAAATTTCACTTTTTTGGGTTTGATGCTCTGGCAACCTTTTCAAATGAAGCACAAACCGTTAAGCAAGTCCATATTCAATTGCCACAACTTGAGTTAGCAAGAGCTTTCTTCTTCCAGAATGCTTACCTCACTCGATCTGCGCTTGAGTTGAATGTGCTGACAGAAGACTTTGATATTCAGAATAAGACGGATCATTACTTGATTAATGTTCTTCCCTCATGTGAGGGTTCACTTGCACTTTCTCATTTCAATAAACCTGGGTTTCGTCGATTTCTTGCATATTTACTCCTAAACAAAAACATAAGAGCTTCATATGAAAGCATCGCTCAACAGTGTCAGGCTTTTGCAAGCATTAATAATACGGCAAGAACATGAAACTTTAGTTTCATCCCACCCAATTTAACAGACGTAAACATTGAGCCGCATGGTTACTATGACAGGTTAACCAATACATTTAAGATAGATGAAATCATTGACTTTTCTGGACTCTCCACCCATATTGATAAGCCTGTTTTTTTTCATCATGATAAATTTTCTAAAGCCTCAAAAAAATCGGGTAATACCACTACCATACCACCAAAGCCGAATCATGCAGAACCCAAACTCAATGATGAGGAAGAAGCAACGCCAAGCAACAAGCCTACTATTGTAGATGGTCCAACGACTTTACTTGATTTTGATGATCCATTTGAAACCGGGAAAGTCGCAGATAAAACTGGTTCAAAAAACGCTGTTATCGTGGATGATGCTCAAGAGTATATTGATGAATTAATTGGTGATGTGAATGCAGATGAACCAGGAATTGGCGGTACAGTTAAAGCTGGTGATTTTGAGGGTGTAAAGGATCAAACTGATGATGCACATTTATATCTAGACCGTTTCTCCGCTTTTATGCAGATGCTTTATAAACTTGAGGAAAAGTATGGAATACAGTATTCACTAACTTTAAAAGTTCTACCTGAAGTAGCGGGATTTACTAAACATCTAAAGGCTGACAATAATCCACGTTGTATCGCTGAAGTACATTTTCTGCTTCAAGGCCAGCATTTCATTTTACTAGAAGTTGATACATCCGATAATGCGACACGTCTTTCGACGCAATTGTTAACTATAAAAGATATGAATTCTTGGGAAGAAGATTATGAAAAAATCCGAAAATTTATTATTCAAAAAACACTTAACTGGCCACATAACTTCATCAAAAGAATAGCAATTCAACAAGTTAGATTCAATCATCCACGTATTGATGAGGGGCAAAAAGTTGCTGTTGAGGATCTAGAAAGCTGGGCTAATCGGGTTTATATGTGTCTAACCAAATAGAAAAGGGAAAACTTATTAGTAAAAAATTAAATTTCCAATTGAGAGTTTCATTTACTTCTTTTGCGCTGATAGTTAGGTTCGGCTCTCAACTGGAAAAACGCATTGGAAATATTACTATCCCCAAAATTTTGTATTGAACAAATGATTACACTAATATTAGCGTTAAATCTTTTTATGGATAAGTCTAAGTTTCGCCCTCCTGTAAAATACTGAAATCACTCTAAGTGATATTTTCTTTTCCTATTCGACAATTTCGTGACCGACGCAGAGAGCCTCTTTAACACAAATTCCACCCATTAGGCCTGTAGCACCTAATACAGAAATTTTCATAGAAATACCTCAGTCAAGACCCACTTTTCCCGGAATCCAGTAAGTCTTTGTCTTAATATTTTGTACCCCACCACTGCGTAGCCTATCTCTCACTGCTACGATAAGATCAGAGCAACCCGTCAACACAACAACAGAATTTCGCACAACTGAAAGCCTGTCAGAAACTGCATCTACAATCGCATTGATGTCAGCACGTAATACAACATCTACGTTATCAAGCCCAACGGCTTTGGCTGCCAAGCACACATCAGAGGGGGCATCTGACTGGATAACAGCATGTACAAAACCCGGTCGCTCAATCGAAAGCGCAGCTGCGACCGCGACACTTGTTTCATCACCAACCAAAACGATAGGACTATCGTCAATCGATAACGAACGTTGAGGTCCGATGAAAGGAATAATAGCACCAGGCTGAACCTCCGCCAACCAACGTGCGCCAGGTCCATCAGCATGCTTCCATCCTAGTAGCAACATGCCCTCAGGATGACGAATCGGGGTATAGGTTCGCACTTCGTCAGAAGGCAACAGCAGTTGGACTTTTGTGCCTGCGGCATAACCATCTATTGTGCTGCGCAGACGAACCAACTGGAAGCCACCAAATGCCTCCACTGAAAGAACCATGGCACGCTCAAGTGCAAATCTCGAAAACAAGCGAATAATCTTACCTTTTGTTGACGCCATTACTGGTCTCCCGTCTTTGAATTACATTACTATTGAAAAATAGCCTCGTGAGAATTAGTATCATCGAAAGTTGAAACCATGATCTATGATTGCCATTCGAAATACGGATTGAAGGTAAGTCTTGCATGAATTCTTCCTGGTATCTTCAGTCGGAGTACCAAACAAGCTCCCCCTTTTCATAAGACTTCATCTCGTGTTATCCCTGCCCATTCAGGCAGATGCGTAAGGTGTCTTACTTCCGTAAAGCGGATTCCTCGGAGAGAACAGCAAGCCCATGTGCGAAAACTGGCTTATGTACTGCTCGGGAATCTTGTCTTCATGGATGAGAGTACGCTTCGTATCTGTTAGCCCAGTGGGCTTCATTACCACTTTATACATTTTTTCATCACGATCATCTCGAAAATTCCAAAGGATATTCCTTGTGTTTATGTTTCATTACTGATAGGTGTACGTTTTAAAGTAATTGCTTTTTAGGGACAGACTGAAACACATAAACCACATGCTTCCCATACCAAGTCATTAATGATAAAAACCTGTTCCCGGTCATATACAAATCCTTTAAATTTTCCAATCAGGGACAGATATTCCCTTTCGGATTCTTGCAGAACACCCAGTTCAAAAACGTTCTTTGGACATATATCTAAATCACCTTTATCCCCAAATTTTTGTGTTGAACAAATGATTACACCAATATTAGCGTTAAATCTTTTTATGGATAAATCTTGGTTTCCCCCTCCTGTAAAATAATGAAATCACTCTGAGGGATATTTTCTTTTTCTAAAGCAATCTTTAAATCTTTTAAGGGTTGGTCAAATGCCTCTGAAGCAAGTTGGAAAGTCCCAAAATGCATACCAACACTTAGTTTAGCGCCTAAATCTTTATGGGCTATAACAGCTTCAGCTGGGTTCATATGAATGGGTTGCATAAAAAATTTTGGTGCATATGCTCCTATGCCTAAAAGAGCAATATCTGGTGAACCAAGAAGATCTCTAGTTTCTATAAAGTGAGTTGAGTAGCCCGCATCTCCACCAAAATAAATGCTTCGAGCTTTATGCTGAATAAAATAACTGCCCCAAAGACTTTTATCTCGATCAAAAAGTCCTCTGGCAGATGAATGTTGTGTAGGTGTAAAAGTAATATAGGTATCAGAAGCAACTTTAACGTTATCCCACCAGTCCACTTCTTCTACATTTTTTATTCCAATTGACTCTATCAGAGCCTTATCACCAACCGGTACAATCACTTTAGGTGAAAACAATTTGTTTAATTTCTTTAATGTTGCAATATCAAGATGATCATAATGGTTGTGGCTGATAACAATGATGTCAATTTTTGGAAGGTCAGTGAGAGCTATTCCTGGTTCACGTACACGCTTTGGTCCAATCCAACTAAAAGGACTTACCCGCTCAGACCAGACTGGATCGGTAAGAATATTCAATCCCTGAAACTGGATTAAAAAAGTTGCGTGATTCACAAAGGTCACGCCCATCTCACTATCGCCTAATTTTTCAGCTAGTTTTGGAGTTGCTGTGTTCTGTACAGTTGTAGGCCATTTGCTACGTCCCTCTCTCATCATACGAAATATGTCAGATAAGCCAGGTGAAAACTGTTCTCTTAAAGTAGGATTATAAAATTTCTTGCCATCAAAATGATCCGAAGGCTTACGTTTATTTGCTGACGTTGAACTACTTACCAGAAACATTACACAAAAAGCTTGGACCATAAGCTTATACATTTTTTTCATCATGACCATCTCGAAAACTCCAAAGGATATTCTTGTGTTTATGTCTTATTACGGGCAGGTGTACGTTTTCAAATAATTGCTTTTTCTGGACAGGCTGAAACGCATAAACCACGTACCTCACATGCCAAGTCATCAATGATAAAAGCCTGTTTCCAGTCATATAAAATCCTTTAAATTTTCCAATCAGTGACAGATCTTCCCTTTCAGATTCTTACAGAACAACCAGTTCAAAACGTTCTTTGGACATACTTCTTATACAATCACCCTTTCCCTCACATTTGTTTCGGTTAATGACAGGCATAAATTCACCCGCTGATTTTCTTACAACTTACTGTATCTACTTCATTTTTTTCATTCATCATAAGTTTTCCTGATTTAAGTCACATAAAAATTTCTTTACGCTTTGGTTTTATCATGATACTTTCACAAAAAGTGTCATCTAGTGACATTATTACACCAAGTGACATTAAAGATCAATTAGGTATTTATAGAAATTGTTATGACAGTTAAAACCCCAAATTTGCGTGAACAGCAAAAGGCAGCCATCCGTAATGACTTAATTACTAAAGGTGTCGAATTATTTTTAAAACAAGGCTTTATCAACACTACCGTTGATCAGATTGTTGAACCTTTAGGGATAGCGAAAAGAACATTTTTTAGATATTTCAATGCCAAGGAAGATCTTCTTTTTGCTTGGCAAATTGAGAAAGTACCTGAGTTGGTTCAGGTCTTAAATAATAGACCCTCTGATGAGCCACCATATAAGGCTGTATGCCAGACCTTGTCCTCATTACTAAAACGCTATGATGAAAATCCCAAACTAGCTATGGCATTTATGTCCCTTACCAAAGAAACATCAACTTTAATTGGAAAGGAATACGAAAAAAGAATTATTTGGGAACAAGGCCTTGCATTAGCACTGATTAAGAGAGAAGGGGAAGAAAAAATGTCCCCCCTTAAAGCAAGAATTATTGTTGGTACTGTCATGTCCGCATGGACAGCAGCGCTTGATGAGTGGTTCGAAAGTGGAGGTCATGCAAATCTACGTCCTATTGTGAAAAAAGCATTTGCAATGATTAACGAATCATAAATAACTCCTTATTTATAAATATCAATGATTGAGGTTTAGGATGACATCCACACCAGTTCCCCTGAATGAGTCCCCGAAGAAAAATAATACAACACACCGTATTCGATATGTTGTGTTTGGTCTTATCGGAATTCTGGCAATGGCGCTTCTTATTTACAGTAATCTTAAGAAAGAAGATCATCCTGCTGATAGTTCTATTACTACAGTTTCAGCACTTACAGTGACAAGTACCGTCCCTCAACAAGTTACTTGGCCACTCACACTTAATGCCGAAGGCGTGATAAGTGCTTGGCAAGAGGCAAGTATTAGCGCCCGAATCAGTGGTTACCAGCTCGTTGATGTACTTGTGAATGTAGGTGATTCAGTAAAAAAAGGACAAGTACTGGCTCGTTTTGATCGTACACTGCTACTTGCTGAACAGGCAGAACTCCAGGCAAAAGCTGATCAAGCCAAAGAAAATCAACAGCGGATGCTTTCCTTACGAGATAGCCATGCTATTAGTAAGCAAGAAGTATCTGATGCGATTACCCAATCAAAAGTCGCAAATGCTTTACTTGAAAAAAACCAGCTACAGTTACGTTACACCAATGTTGTCGCCCCAGATGATGGGATAATTAGTGTTCGTGCAGCAACACTGGGAAGTACAGTCCCGATTGGACAAGAATTATTTAAGATGATTCGTCAGAATCGACTTGAATGGCGTGGTGAGTTAACGGCAGCACAACGCTCTCAAGTCAAAATCGGACAAGCTATCATTTTGCAACTATCAAATGGCACTACCGCAATGGCCGTAGTCCGTCAGATCTCTCCATCCTTTGATAACGAATCTCGTCTTGCAATAATTTATGCGGATATACAGCCGAATAATCAAATGCATGCAGGAATGTATGTGACTGGTAGCATCAAACTTGGTAATAGTCTAGCCCTCACTGTGCCAGCCAAGAGTGTCATTATTCGTGATGGGTATGACTATGTTCTGGTTCTTTCTGAAGATAAAAACATCTCAAAAGTTTCATTACGCAAAGTCACTGTGGGTCGTCGTCAGGGGCAAGCCGTTGAAATCATAGATGGATTGAATGGTAATGAACATATTGTAGTTGATGGTGCAGGCTTTTTATCTGATGGTGATGTTGTTCGTGTAGCTCAGCGTAGTGGAGTTACCAAATCATGAATTTTGCAACTTGGTCTATTAGAAATCCTATCCCCGCTATCTTATTGTTCGTCTTATTAACGATTGTGGGTATCTGGGGATTTGGCAGTTTGCCTACCCAAAATTTACCAGATCTTGATCTACCTATGGTTACAGTAACTGTGGCACAGCCAGGTGTTGCTCCAGCCCAGCTCGAAACTGAAGTTGCACGTAAAGTCGAGGATTCTCTTGCAAGTCTAAATGGGCTCCGCCATCTACAGACATCCGTAACTGATGGTTTAGTCACGATTCAAGTCGAATTCGAGCTTGAAAAAAATATTTCAGATGCATTAATTGAAACAAAAAATGCCGTTGATAGTGTCCGCTCAGATTTACCAACAGAAATTCAGGAACCCACTGTAAGTACCCGAAAAAGTGTGGGAGGTTCAGTACTTACCTATGCCATCACATCTCCTAAATTCGATGAAGAAGCTCTTTCTTGGTATGTAGATCATACGCTGGCAAAGATCGCATTAAGTGTTCCAGGTGTTGGCCGCTTTGAGAGAATTGGTGGGGTGCAGCGTGAGGTCCAGATCAGGATTGACCCTGTACGTATGGCGGAATTTGGTGTGACGGTCGCAGAAGTATCTCACACATTACGTCAGATTCAGCAACAGTCTTCAGGGGGACGAGGGCAACTTGGTGAAGAAGAACAATCCATACGGGTAATTGCAACCGTCCAGCAAGCACAAGAGCTGGGGGCTTTGCGAATTACCCTGTCTAATGGAAAAAGTCTCAGACTCGATCAAATTGCATCTATCACAGATACCACGGCAGAACATACGCAAGCTGCATTGCTTAACGGAAAGTCTGTAGTCGGGTTTAGTGTCTATCGGGCGAAAGGCTACGATGAGGTAAAAATCGCCGAAGGTGTTCGAAAAGTCCTTGATCAGCTTAAAAAAGATGATCCAAGTATAGAGCTGACCTATATTTCAGGTTCTGTCGATGAAACAGTTGAACAATATGATGGTTCTATGGCGATGCTATACGAGGGAGCTATTCTAGCCATTATTGTCGTCTGGCTTTTCCTACACAACTGGCGAGCTACTTTAATTTCTGCAACGGCCTTGCCTTTATCCATTCTGCCCGCTTTTGCTGCAATGGCCCTATTGGGTTACTCCCTCAATACCGTGACTTTATTGGCTCTTGCAGTTGTGATTGGCATTTTAGTTGATGATGCCATTGTTGAAGTCGAAAATATTGAGCGTCATCGTCAAATGGGGAAGCCGATCCGTCAGGCAGCAGAAGATGCTGTTAATGAAATTGCACTGGCAGTGATTGCAACCACAATGTGTCTGGTAGCCGTTTTTATGCCTACGGCTTTAATGGGGGGCATTCCAGGCATGATGTTCCGACAATTTGGTTGGACTGCGGTGATTGCCGTTTTAGCTTCCCTGCTGGTGGCACGTCTGCTTACCCCGATGATGGCCGTGTATTTTCTTAAACCTGAAGCTCCAAAGGAACATAAAGACGGGCGGATCATGCATGGCTATCTGGATGCTGTGCGCTGGTGTCTGACCCATCGAAAAACCACATTATTTGGTGCCACGTTATTCTTCGTTGCTTCCATAATGCTGGTGCCCATGATTCCCTCTGGTTTTGTACCCGCTTCTGACAGTGGTATTACCACAGTCAATATGGAATTACCTCCTGGCAGTTCATTACAGGATACCTTATCTACTGCTGAAATTGCCCGTACAGTTATTGATAAAATACCTGGTATTGAACAGGTATTTACATCAGTCGGTACTCCACAGGAAGCAGGTCAAGGCACCACGCAGGCAGGTAATGTCCGCAATGCTTCATTAACTCTGATTATGTCACCTCGTGGTCAACGTGAAACTCAACTAACTATTGAAAATAATGTCCGTCAAAAACTGGAAAATGTTCCTGGTGCACGTTTTAGCTTGAGTGGTGGTGGACCTGGTGAGAAATTGCAACTGATCCTTGCCAGCGATAACCCACAAGCCCTCAAAGCTACAGCACAATCTCTGGAACGTGAATTACGTGGTATTAGCAAATTATCCAATATTACATCGACAGCTCGCCTTGAGCGTCCAGAGATTGTCATTCGTCCCGATAGTCAGCGTGCAGCCGAACAAGGCATTACCACAGCATCCATTGCGGAAGTGGTAAGAGTTGCGACAAGTGGTGATTTTGATGCACAGGTTGCCCGACTCAATCTTGATAATCGACAAATCTACATCCGTACCAGTGTTGATGATCATCTGCGGAAAGATATCAATACGTTGTCAAATCTAAGAATTGCTGGAAAAAATGGACTGGTTCCTCTTTCTAGTATTGCTGAACTTTCCATAGAAAATGGTTCATCCCAAATCGATCGATATGACCGTCAGCGTTATATCACGGTAACAGCAGATTTGAGTGGTATGGCATTGAGCGATGCCGTATCGGCAGCAATGCAATTACCTAGTGTAAAAGCTATGCCTTCCAGCGTGAAGCTTATTCAGACTGGTGATGCTGAGATTGCATCAGAATTTGCATTAGGATTTGGTATGGCAATTATTTTTGGATTGCTATGCGTATTCTCAGTACTCGTACTGCTTTTCAAGGATTTTTTCCAGCCTTTCACAATTCTCTCTGCCATTCCACTCTCTATAGGAGGTGCCTTTATTGCTCTCCTGATCAGCCATAGTGAATTGAATGTGCCATCAATGATTGGTTTGGTCATGCTCATGGGTATTGTGACCAAAAACTCAATCCTACTGGTTGAGTACGCCATTCTTGGAATGCGTGATCGTGGGCTATCTCAATATGAGGCATTGTTAGATGCCTGCCATAAACGAGCCCGTCCAATTGTGATGACGACTATTGCCATGATTGCAGGGATGTTACCTATTGCCTTAGGCCTTGGTGCAGATTCAAGTTTCCGTCACCCCATGGCTATGGCTGTAATCGGAGGTCTTTTGACCTCAACAGCCCTGAGCTTACTTGTAGTTCCCGTTGTTTTTACCTATGTAGCAGGCTTTGAGCGTCGTTTAAAAAAACTGGTACGTCGAGATGCCTAATTATTGATCACAAGGAGAGTTTTTCATGACCTTAAATAATCGTGCCTCATTGACACTGAGTGCAGCCCTACCTTTTGTATTTTTTTTACCCTTGGCAGAAGCTCGAGCAGAAGAAACATCAAATAAATCCAGAAAATGGGATTTAACATTAGGTGTTGGTGCATTGAGTCTGCCTGAATATCCAGGCAGTGATGACAATAAAACCGAAGTACTTCCACTCATCAATGCTCGTTACAACCGCTTTTTTATTGGTGGGGCTCCTGGCAGTGGTTTACCTGGGGGGCTAGGAGCTTATCTGTATGAAGATAAAAATTGGACCTTGGCTGCCGCTGTTGCACTTGGGATTGACGAACCTCGTAAGGAATCAGATGACAGCCGTTTACAGGGTTTAGGGGATATTGATGCTACAACTCGGGCAGGATTATCAGGCAGTTACCGCACAAACTGGTGGATGGTGAGTGCCAGTGTCATGTCCGATGTAGAGGGAAACAAGCAAGGCACGATGGTGAATGTTGATGCCAGAGTAAATTACCGTCCATTTGACAGACTAATGATTTCTGCTGGCCCTGGTTTGACTTGGGGCAATGATGAATATATGCAGACTTTCTTTGGCGTTAATGCTGAACAAGCTGCTAACTCTAATTTTGCAGCTTATGAAGCAGGCAATGGTATTTCAAATTTACGTTTCTCAATTCATGCCCAATACCAACTCACACCGCATTGGAATATAGGCGCAAATATCACCGCTGCGCAATTACAAAGTGATGCAGCCGATAGCCCTATCGTTCAGGATAAAAACCAAACAATGTATGGGGCATTTCTCACTTATCGTTTTTAAAAATTTCTATGACTAATCTCTGATTAATCATACCTACTTAATGGACAGATAAAAAGCAAGAGGTCGTTATTATGAAAGATCAATCATCTAACACTCAAACAAATGTAAATCCCACATTTCAAGGAAAACATTGGACAAATCACAATTTTTTTAATGAAAACATTCTAATTGACGCTCTTACAAAACACATTCTAAGCCTTATGCCTTACGGCATGACCGATTTTGGTGAGGTTATGGATATCGTCTGTCAGCTTAAAGACAGTAATGAAGAAACCTGGATGACTGCATGGGCAGAATTGGCAGGACGTATTCAAGCTCGGGCAGAAGAAGCTGACAAGAATGGTAAAAGTGTTACAGCGTCAACGGCCTATCTAAGAGCGTCAACTTATTGGCGTTGTGCATTATTGTATTTTAGCGATTTTGAAGATGCTCGTATGAAAGATTATGCGATTGCAAGTGCAACATGTTATCAACGCTATCTACATTTATCTGGTTATCCTGGAGTCGCCATTGAAATACCTTATGAGGATAGCTTTTTACCTGGCTATTTTTATAAATCCCCCAAAGCTGGAGAAAAAGCTCCTCTACTGATTATTACACCAGGTCGAGATACCTGGGCAGAAGATACACGCTGGGTTTATGAAGCAGCTCTTCGCAGAGGAATTCATTGTTTGATCTATGATGGTCCAGGTCAGGGCTTTGCATTAAGACTGAATAATCTGACATTCCGCCCTGACTGGGAAAAAGTCGTCAGCCCAATCATTGACTTTGCTCTGGATAAATTTCCAGAAGTCGATGCGAATAAGATTGCACTTATGGGTTTAAGCTTTGGTGGCTATCTAATACCACGTGTTGCTGCATTTGATCAGCGTATTAAGGTATGTATCACTGATCCAGGTAATATCAGCTGGGGACGACAAATTATCAATCAACTGGAAAAGTTCAAAGAACATCCACTAGAGCAATTACCAGCACAAATGAAAAATTTGGTACGTGATTATGCATGGAAGCATGGTGTACCAAATACAATTAAAGATGTCATTGACGCGCTACAACCCTATGATAACTCAGAAATTCTTAAAAAAGTTACTTGCGAAACACTTGTACTAGATGGAACAGCCGAAGTATTTAGCGGTGCAAAACCATTTTACGAGGTATTACAGGGACCTAAGGAATATCTTTTATTTGATGAGACCTCAACGGCCCAATCGCATTGTCAGATAGGAGGATATGCTACTGCCTCTGAATTCATCTTTGACTGGCTGGCTGAGCGACTTAGCGTTTAGTCATAAATTCAAGAGAAACCAACATGGTTTTGAAATGAATTAAGACACCAATTAAGCGAGGAATATTTAATGAAAACATCTTTAAATTCTCATGAATTTTTATTAGGCGGCGACACGCCTATAAATCGCCTTGGTTTTGGCGCAATGCGTTTACCCTGTAACGGCTTTAGAGGCGTAGCACGTGATCCAGAAGTAGGGAAAAGAGTATTGGACCATGCTACAAAACTTGGCGTCAATTTAATCGATACAGCAGAGTTTTATCAAAGTGGTGATGGCATAGTGCGTGCCAATAATCTTATTCGAGATGCCTTACATCCTTATCCATCCAGTTTGGTTATTGCGACTAAGGTCGGTGTGGTATTCAATGAGGATGGAAGCCATCGAACAGCAACAGGTCAAGATATGCGTCAGCTGATTGAGGAAAATTTAAAAAGCCTCGGACTTGACTCTCTTGATCTCGTATATCTGCGAATAGGTGAAATGACTGTGCCACATGGTGAATCTATTGCCGAACGCTTTGAAGCACTAGCTAAATTACGTGAAGAAGGACTAATTCGTCATTTAGGCTTAAGCAATATCGATCATACACATTTGGCAGAAGCACAATCAATTGCTCCTGTTACCGCAGTCCAGAATCATTTCAGTATTACTAATCGTAAGGATATGGATTTATTAAATATCTGTACGAACAATAAGATTGCCTTTTGTCCATTTTTCCCACTCGGTGGTGGGATGAATAATATTGATAATGATCAACTCACCAGAATAGCTACTAAACATGGTGCAACGACAACTCAGATTGCATTAGCTTGGTTACTCGCACTTTCTCCAGTCATGCTAGCCATTCCTGGTACAGGTTCACTTGAACATTTAGAAGAGAACATGGCAAGCACAAATATTCAACTGACTGACGAAGACTTGGCAGAATTAAATCATTAAGGAAATGTGATGAAAAGAATACAATTTGACCAATATGGTGGTCCAGAGCATATGTCTTTCGCTGAATATACTCTCCCGAATTTAGCATCCAATCGAGTCCGTATACGTGTAAAAGCTGCTGCACTTAATCCTCTGGACTGGAAATTACGTCAAGGTGCCATGAAGTTTGCAACTGGCAGAAAATTTCCACAAGGCATGGGCAGTGATTTTGCAGGTATCATTGAGGAAATTGGCGAGCATGTGAAAGATTTTAAAGTTGGAGACGAAGTTTTTGGCACACTTGAAATTCGTAGGCAAGGCGCCTTTGCTGAAATAGTGGATGCAGATTCAGAACTGATTTGCCTTAAACCAAAGTCATTGAGTTTTAGCGAAGCTGCCTGTCTTCCAATCCCCGCTGCAACCGCATGGAATGCTATTGTGAATACGGCAAAAGTAACATCAGGAATGCGTATATTTATAAATGGTTGTAGTGGTGCTGTGGGCAACTTTGCTATACAGATCGCTTTAAACCATGGAGCAGATATCTCTGGTACATGCGGTGAAAAGTCTATAGAAAATATCAAAGCCTCGGGAGTTCATTCAGTATACCAATATACCGATAAATTCTCATTCATCTCTAATGGCCCCTATGATGTAGTATTTGACACCCTTGGAACTCTACCGGTTACTGATGGCTTGGAAATGCTTTTAAATAAAGGAAAGTTTATAGATATTAATCCAACAATAGGCAGAGTTCTAAGAGGAATAGCATCTATATCAAAAAGTTATAAAATGGTGTTTGCGACAGGTGGTTTTAAAAATCTCTCCGACATTGAAAAGCTTGCAACTCAAGGAAATCTGCATTCTTCCATTGGTCTCGAAGTACCTTTCACCGAGGCATTGGATGTTATCAGAAATACAGAACAAGGACAACGAATACTTGGTAGAGTAATTTTATTAATGTAATAAATGGTTTATCTTATAGTTTACAACTATATTGTTAAATAAAAAATTAAAGCCTTAAACTTAGTTTAAGGCTTTAATGTAAAATTATTAAAGGCTAGAAATTTTAACTTATTGATTTTATTTAATCATAAGTTTACAACTTTATTGTTCAAACACAGTACCGTATGCAAAAGTTTTTGGAGTTACTGAGAAGTAGAACCACAGGTTAGATCACATCACGGGATAGCCCATTAGAATGAGATGCTCGACTAGCTGGAGCCTATACAATACTTCAAAGTCAATTTGTACATTAATCCAAAAAGATTAGCTCCAAAATAGGCAATAGTCCTATTTCTGCGACAAATCAGGTACGTGTGTGAACACTTAAATCAGTAAGTGGAACCTCATATGTGTTTTGGGTATAGGCAAGATTTATTAAGCACTCACATAAGACGTTTCACTCAATCGAAATTAAAAAAGGTTCTGTATTAAGAGCACATACTCTTAACCACCTTAGTTACGGAATTTCTGGTGAGTAAGTAAAAATATTGAACTTAATCCTAGAATAGACATCAAAAAGCGCTAAACTTATCTAAAAGAGGCTTATGACTAATCGCCTCCTCGCCATGCCATTTTAGACTCCAGTTCCAACTATCTGGTCTTGAAACACAATCTTTACATTGATCGCAGTGGTTTTGTTTAAATCCTTTCAAAAAATCGGGGCCTTCATCTTGATCATAAACCTCAGCTAACGACCACCCACCACTAACGTAATGATGCTTCAAACAAACTAAAGTAATCATTCCTAAAGAATGCATTCCTAATTGTTGAGCAATCATCCCCCTAGGTTTGTAATGTACAAATAAGCTCTCACAATTCTTCATTACATTAGAAGGGTCATAGTTTTGAAGTCCTATTTTGACGAACTGCCCCTCTTTACTTTTAGAATCATCTGGATCCATCCCAAGACTCTTCGCTAAGTTTAAAAAGAATGCTTTTTGTTCTTCTGGGCTTGAGTCATAAAAACTGTGCTCCGTGTGCAAGTCTTTAACATGCACTTCTATTTCATCCAACATATCTTTTGCATCAGGAGAAAGCTTTAGTACAAGCTCTCTTATCGAGACCAACTTGCTTCGGTTTTCATACATCTCATTGATATATAAAAAATAAATCTTTCCTAACTTACGGTAATCACCACATGACGAAACATAAGCTATAATTGTTTCGATACTTAGAGAATGCCACTCCTCTAAAAAATCTATAGACTGTTTTGAACCACGCGCAGAATGAACCATTTTGAATAAGTAAAGTAGTTGAGCTAATTCAACAAATAAGGACGCGAGTACATCAAATTGACTTTGGCTTATCAATCTATTACAAAGGATGATAAGCTTCTGAAGTTCTTTACATACTTCAAGATATAATTGATGTGTTTGCCCATCCATAAGCATATATTCAATACTTCGGCTATCAAAATTTGCATTAGAGAAATGTAATGCGTGAAGCTGCTCTAATTTTATTTTAAATATTTCTATGCGCAACTTCCCTATCGCAGTAGTTCCATATATATTACTTCGGACTTCCCTTGCGACATGGACTAACTTCTCTTTAACCTTAAGCCGTTCAGAAATTTGTTCAACTTTAATGGTCTTGTATGGTGCAGCCTCAAATGCTTCAGCGAAATAAGCTAGAGCAATAAATCTATCTTTAGCAGGAACTATTGGTGATTGAAATATCTGGCTGGCTTGCTCATAAAGCGTCTTAAATTCCTTCTGTAAAAAGAGTCGATCAAGCTTTACATGATGAGCTTTGAAAAAAGCGTCACCTATATCATTAATACACTTATCAATTTCATCAGGTCTAACAACTAAATAATTTGAAACTGCTTTCCTAATGCCCCTTATAGATAAATAATCCCAACATTGCTTTACAGCAGCTATCAATCCTAGAAATGAGTCATTATCTTTTCGAATGAGTTCACGTTGTATAGGCAGATGTACACTCTTGTTTTCATCATTCGTACTTTCTATCTGCTCTCTAATTATTTCACTATCAGTAATGGATAACCAAAACACTCTCTCCAGAGTCACATCCACCACTACCAATATTACGGGTATGTTAAATGATAAATAGTATTTAAGTCTTTCGACTTTGATGCTATGAGATACAACTTGCCCGTCCTTAATAAACGAACAATTTTCCTCGCCCTTTACTTGGATCTTAAAAACGTTGTCTTCACCAAGAGCCTTCCCTTCTGCATCTTTAATTTCAATCTCATAGTCAATACCATGATCATCTTGATCTTCTTGGCTGCGGGCAATCCAATTAGCAGGCAGCTTATATTCAAAAATCCGCCCCGCCTCTTTTCCAATTTCTCCAGCATTCATTTTACAGCCTCATATCTTTAACCAAGACATTATAGCAAATGTAGATTTTCAATCTGACCATTCAATTTATTTCAAATCTATCTACTAGATCAATTTAAAGAGAGTCAAGACTGGTAAGCGCCTACCAGTCCCAAATAAGCTCATAGAAGTCTAATTTCTCATTCTGCCTCAGTAGAAAGAATGTCCACAATGCTGGCATTGAAAGCAAGATTGCACAGTTTGAGTTGAAGCAGAACCAAATACTGAACCTAACAAACCGCCGACTACGACCCCTGCCATCCCTCCTATGAGAAGTGACACAGGTAATGTTTTTGATAATGCTGCACCCATCGTGGCAAATAATGCTGACGATGCCAAACTTTGGTTGCCAGCCTGTGAACTACCATTTTGCATAACACGGATCATATGCTCTGAATGGCAATATGGACAATTGATTTGCATAAGATATACCTCTGAAATAGAAAAGGCCTAGTATTAGGCTAAGCCTTTGAAAACGACGTGTTCTCATTCAGATGGTATATATGTGAAAAAAAATAAAACCATTCCAACATGTTGTTTAAATGACTTGTAACCGGCCCTATCCTCAAGGGTCCAATCTATCCAACCTATCTTTTATTGAATTGTTTAGGTCTATGATCAATATCACAGCTAAACCTATCAATTTCTTCTAGAAGCCCCCTTAGGTAATATCTTCTAAGTTGAAATGATCCGAGCCTAAGTCTTCTTGAACTACCATAAAGCGGATTCGACTCATACATGTAAGACATAATATCGCTTATAGGAACTAGTCTGACTAATTAAGCAAAGTATTGCTATCATCCACAAGTATTATATATTACTGAATAATAGGTTAAAAATAAGGTTGTATACATGGCATTAGAATCAGGCGGTTTTGCTGAGAAATTAGGCAACTATTTTGAGACAAATTGGATTGCCTATCAATTCATAAGACTTCTTGAAGAAAAAACTGCTTATGTCACCATAGAACCTATAGGTACTGATGAAGTAGGCGTAGACGTCATTATTGGGCGACAAGATGGCAAAACAGAACATCATCAATGCAAAGCTGGAAATGGAAGTAATGAATTCTGGACTCTTTCAGCCTTAAATAGTACAAGCATATTAAAAAATGCCAAGTTCCAGATTGAGCAAGGTACTGAAGAATTTAATCTTGTTTCACCTTTAACTTGTAAACTAATGGCGGACTTACGTTTAATTGCATTGAATTACAATGGGGTACCTCAAGATTTTTTAACTTACCAAATTAACTCTAGTGCAGAAAGACACAAAGATTTTTCGCAGCTATGTACATATCTTGGGTTGGATATTCAACAAGATATACATTTGGAACGTGCAATTAATTTCCTACAAAAATTTGTAGTGACTAGTTACTCTGAAGATGCCTATCAACGGAATGAGCTACTCGATAAGGCTTCTATACTCTTTTTTGACCAACCGATTAATGTGATTAATTTTCTAAAAAATTATCCTGTTGGCTTTAATAGGCTTAGGCAAAAAATTACAGTTTCTCAACTATTAAACGATCTTGAGTCCCACGGTTTCAGTCTAAAAATCACACCTAATGATGAAAGGATCACAACTGTTATTAGACAACTATCAGAAGAATTCATTAATTCTATTGAACCTCATCTTATTACTCAAAATGTTATCCCACGTCCTGAACTTAATGAAATTGTTCAATCAGTAAATCAAACAGCCGTCACTCTTATTAAAGCAGAAGCTGGGATGGGTAAAAGTGTTGTCTTATTGGACCTGCATCAACAGTTACAAGCACAAAATATTATTAGTATTCCTATAAGACTTGATCGAAAGCACCCTGAAAATAACATAGATCAGTTTGGGCAAGATTTAGGATTTCCGTCTTCCCCTATTAGCTGTTTAAAAAATTTTGCGAAACATCAAAAAGTAGTGATTCTTTTAGATCAATTAGATGCAATACGTTGGACAGGATCACACTCAAGTAACGCCTTAGAAATATGTCGTCAATTAGTAAGACAGATTCTTAGCTTACGCCAAGAAAAGATTCAAATAAGTATTATTCTTGCTTCTAGAGATTTTGATGCACAAGAAGATGCAGCTCTTTCAAGTTGGATTGGCAGCCTTACCAGCCATCTTAGTAAAATTAGTATTTCCACATTAGATGAATCAATAGTCAGCAATCTCATCAAAGATTATGAGGTTTATAATTCCCTAACTGAAGAAAAAAAGAAAACTTTACAAATTCCTTTATGGCTTAATATTTATTTAACGATCGCAGAAAGAATCCAATCTGCTCCCCAGTTTACAAATAAGTTAGAATTAGTACGACTCTTTAGAGAAAATCGCTTAGACCTCTTAGAATTTAATCATCACATTTCTAAACAAGATGCTATAAATCTTATCGATGTTATTGTTGAACAAATGTCTCGTAACTCACGCCTGAATGTGAATGAAAACATTTTACCTTCAGGTAGTCAAAATACATTACATGCTTTAATTTCTGTGGGGCTATTATTCAAGCAAAGCGCTAGAATTAGTTTCAGACATCAAGCTCTTTATGATTATCAAATCGGCCTTAAGCTCTTTAATGAGGCTATGATATCTACAGATAATCTAATTCAAATGCTTGGGAACCGTAGCGAACAAACGTTAACAAAGCGTGAGCATTTAAAATATGCTCTCAACCTTTTACTTGAAACAGATCAAACCACATTCTGCAATAGCATTAGAGCAATAATTTTTAATGAAAATATAAGATTTCACTTAAAGTATTTAGCCCTTAATTCACTAAAAAATATAAAAGATTTAAAAAAACCAGCTAAGCTCTTAATTGATGAAATTATTGCAGAACCTGGCTTATTTATTAAGTTCCTAAACAACAGCTGTTATGAAAATGTCGCAATTTTATCCTATCTTTCAGAAAAAAAGTATTTGAATAGTTGGCTAAATGACCATAATCCTGAATTGCTAGATATTACTTTAAGATTACTTAGATCGATTGCAGACTATTCACCAGATCTTGTTCTCTCTGAAATGAAACCATTTATAGGGAAGACTGAACAATGGGATAGATATGTCTATAACACCTTATGCTGGGAAATAGCTAATGACTCAGTAGAAATGTTTGAAGTACGCAAACAGCTTATAGCAGTAGGCTGTTATGTGAATTTTATCAACTGGAAAGATCTTTCTAGAAAAAATCCCCTACGAGCCTTAGACCTGATTGAGTTAATGCTGGATCATTATAAAGATATTATAGAAATTGATTATTATTCTGAAAAACGTTCTAGCAAACCCAAATTTTCAAATAGAGATAACTGGTCAAGTATCGAACTGGATGAAATAATTACTCTCGCTGATGCAATTCCCCAAGAAACTATTCGTAGATTACTTGCTCGCTTATCTAATCTCTTAAGCAGTACAGATAATGATGAACAACCCTATCACTGGTTATCTAAAAATACTAGATACAATAATGACCCTGTAGCTAATCTAATTCATGGAATAATTGAATTACTCGAAAAATCAGCTGAGAACTTATATGACCAATCTAATCTTTTGTTTGAGTTAATTCACGGCTATAGCAGCAACAAAAATTTTGTATTTAATCATATATTAGCTAAAATTATCATATATCTATCACCTAATTATTCAGATTTTATCATTGAATGGATTTTATCCAATCCTGAAATACGTTTTGAATGCGGAAATACCTACAAAGAGCCAGCATGGATATTATCAGGAAAAATAATTGAAAAATTTTCTCCATTCTGTTCAAAAACCTTATTTCATGAATTAGAAAATCGAATTTTATTTTTTTCTTCCTTTGATTATGACGATATAAAAAGACAGCTTAAATATAGAAGAACAGGGTATTTCTCTCATTATTGGGGAGAAACTCAGTACTTCTTACTGCCAAAACTTGATAAAAAAAGGCGGTCTATCCAAGCAGAAGAAATGATCCAGATACTTAACCGTAAGTTTGGTCAATCTAAATCATCAGATTTTTGTAAAAGTTACGAAATAAATAGTGGTTGGGTCACCTCTCCTATACGCAACGCTAATCATCTTTCTGATCAAGCATGGACTAATTTGATTCTCACGCCTGCTAAAGAGTTTAATTCATTTAGATTAAAACGTATTAATGGAGATACTCTAGCAGAAGCAAGTATCCATCAATTTTCAAACGCATTATTTACTGCTACAAAGAATCAACCTATTCGCTTTTGTAGATTAGCCTTATCCTTACCTAAAGATATTGATAGTCAATATATTGAAGCCTTCTTTCGAGGCTTACGTGATTCCAGCTCATCGAATGTTACTGAACCATATCGTGATAGTTGGCAATCCCCTCATATCGAATTAATTGAGCAAGTATTAGCCCACTTTTCACTAATGGATGATGGTCACGCGTTAATTGATTTATTAGACACTCGTATAAAAACATTGTCTCCACAATATATTGAACAAATTGAATATTTAGCGATAAATTCAAAGGACCCAATACAGGGTAAGCTCAATATCTACAACCCTCAAAAGGGAAATGATCCAGAAGTAATTTCAGCTGAAGAGCTTAGAGGTAATACAATTAACTGTGTAAGAGGTAAAGCTTATTTGGCTATTGCCGAGCTCTTTTGGAATGATAAAGAATATGCTTTGTCTCATAAGCATTTTGTAGATTTAGCTATAAATGATCCTCATCCAGCAGTAAAATTGGCGGCACTGGAACTCTTAGCTCCTTTGCTAAATTATGACGAAGATTTTGCCTTCACCCAATTTCTTGCTTTATGCAACAAAGACCTAAGAATGGCTTGTGGTTATGAGTCACATTACTTTTTCAATAATGGTTTTAAAGGTGAGCATCAGGAAGATTTAATCTCACTTGTTTTGAAAATGTTAAGCTCAGAATATCAAGACGTTCGTAAGGAGGCTGCACGCCAAATTTATGCTCGTTGGTATTTTTATGACCTCTTTCAGGAGGAACTCAAAATCATTTTTAATGACACTGGTATTCTAAAAGAAGGCTGTACGTCTGTAGTTAACCAGCTTTTATGTGATGGGCATGGAGATGAAAATTTAGAAAAATTGCAATCATCTTTTGAGATATTGGTTAATGATAACGATGAAGGCATACTGCGTTCAATTAGTAGTACAGTTGGACATGATGAGTTTTGGAACAAAATAAATTCAGTAGAACTATTTCAAATATTTGCCAAATCAAAAGCTGCTCATTTTAATCTATATGGTTTATTTCATTACTTTGAAAACAAAAGTGATAGTTACACTGAATATAGCTCATCACTTTTGACATTAGTTATTAATATAACAACTAACTCAACCAGCAATAGTGAATCTAAAAATGAAAGGTTCCAAGACTCAGAAATTATAAAAGTTGTACAACGTCTTTATGACGAAGCAACAGATGATGAAGATAGCGACACTCTTAACATTTGTTTAGATATATGGGACTATCTATTTCAGT
Source organism: Acinetobacter vivianii (assembly GCF_014635885.1). Classification (GTDB taxonomy): domain Bacteria; phylum Pseudomonadota; class Gammaproteobacteria; order Pseudomonadales; family Moraxellaceae; genus Acinetobacter; species Acinetobacter vivianii. Next base: position 324,204 of record NZ_BMDR01000004.1, on the reverse strand, counting down.
CAGATGCTTATTCTTCACTTGTTCTAAGAACGACCAATCATTTAGAAAATGGTCTTCTAAGTTAAATGATAGAAGCGCTACGTAGGATATGAAATCCAATAGATAAATCTATCTAATAAACTATTCACTTCATACTGGACAGGGCATACATTTTCAATATATCTCTGTCCAAGGCGAAATACATTATCTTTCTTTATTGGATTGAGAAAGTACCGAAGCTGCTAAAGTTTTTGTAGCATCACTATATTTTTCACTTTGTAATACTTTTGAAGCCTTTGACTCCATATCACTGCTTGTCTGTTTACCTGAATGGGTCTGAGCTAGAGCAGATCCAGCAAGCTCTTTCTGAATTGTTGAAGAGGACGGATTACGCAATACATCTGAGGCTAGTGAGCCAACTTTACTAGATGTTTGTTTTGAGTTTTTTGACATGATAAGAATACCTTAAGTTACAAAGATTAAATCATATCTTGATTACCAATTTGATCAACAATCAAACGACACAGCTTGACGCTGAAAAATTTTTCCCGATGAAATGAGATTAAAGATTGGTAATTCCCCCTAAAATAAAATGATTGCAAAAGTTAAACGATTAAACTGCACTGAATAGTCGTATTAAAATAGTTTTAATTACGACCATGTTTGCCTTTTAATTGAGTATTGGGACCTATTAATTGTGCGATAGATTTTTGGTAAAAATTTATTCATCTGAGAATTATACTACTGAACAAGACATTACGAACTACTTTGTGCAACAAGTCCATCATCAATATAAAATGAAGTCTAGCTTTGGTTACTCCAATTCTTTAAAATTTTTTACAATTATTTCCCCAAATTTTGTTAGCTCGTAATATTCGTATTGTGTATTTGATATAGTTTGTTTTCTTATTAGATTCGATCGAATCAACAAGTTTAGATTCCTAGCTAGAACTGAACGGCTTATTCCAAGGTGAATTTGAATTTTATTAAATCTATTTATCTTCAAATCAGCAGCTAAAAGAATCCTCATACACCACTTTGTTTCATAAACCACACTAATTATCAGTTCACTATTCATATAACAAACCTATAATTTTAAGCATAATTAAGCTTACTAAATGAAGTATTTCCTAGGTAATACTTGTTATTGAGATCAATTGTTAGAAAATACTTCAAAATCAGTTTTCATTTAGTAAATAAATTTTGACTTAGAAATCAAAATTTATATCCAAACTTTAAGCCATATGCGATAGCATAATTATCTTTAAATTCAGAAGACTGGGCATTCAATGAATTACCAGGTACAGAATAAGATCCTGCTTGAGCAGTCGCATCTCCTAACCAGAAATACTTGACCCCTGCTGCTACAAAATATGATGAAGTAGGATTATATTGTACTCCAGCCCCTACACTCCAATATCCATCTACAGGTCCTAACGTAGTGACAGGATTTCCAGCACCAGAATCCCAACCTAACTGTCCACTCACAGCCCATTGCTCATTTAATTTTCTCCCCAAACCTAAATTAACAGACCACTGATCTTTTGACCAATCAGCGAGATTAAATCCATCTTTATAACTAGGACTAAGTTGTTGAGCTAGAATTTCAGATGCAAAACCAAAGTCATGTGGACGTATCACAAAATCTTTCCAATTGACCCAACGTATATTTGCCGATAATAAAGTTTTGTCATTTAAACCTGTCTGAAAATCTAAATTCACTGATTCAGGAGTTGTTACTTTAGTTTTTGCATCAACATATCCAAATGCAGGGTTCTGCTTTAATACTTCTAGTGCACCTAGATCTTCTTGTATATCAAACTTATGATCTATACTAGATCTATAGGTAACCGCTGCTTTCAGTGCAATTTCTGGAATCTCATAAGCCACACCAGCCAACCATCCAACACTGCTATCTTCTGGTATATCTGCTGTATATCCACCTAATCCTTGTACTCCTCCATATGTCATTCCACGAAGTTGCACATTTCCCTTAACACTTTGATAAGCTGGGCCAACATAAAGATTCCAATTCTTATTTGGTTGAAAACCAATAATCAAAGAAATATTTTCAGATTTAACTTCTGCATTTGTGGATTCACCAGTATTACCATTATGGAACATTCCTTGGTTACCAACTATTGGCACAGCCTTTGGAATTACAGATTCATCTGAAGAATAATTTGCTTTAGCGCCAAATGGTTGATCGTAAAGTAAACCTATTGAAAAATGTTCTGTTGCCTGAACTTTCAATGCAGCATTTACGAAAGAATAACTTTCCCCCATATCATGAACATTTGCACCATTAAGAATGGATAGAGAGGGATTTCCAGGTTTAACCTTTCCAGAAACATGAGGATCTAAAGCAAATGCTGAAACTTCAAAATAATTACCATCTTGTAAAAAAGGCAAGATAGGCTGTCCTGATCGATCTAGAGCAGCAGCAAGCGCAGAATTAACACCCATAAAACTTAAGATTGAAACAGCAACGATATTCTTTTTCATACTAAACGAACGTTTGGTTAAAAATATTTAACCAAATTTACTTCTTTTATTGAAGGAATGAAATACTCTTTTGCATATACATGACTATGAATTTAATTCATAACATGAAATTTAAAACATAAGACACTGAATATATTTAATTTTTCCAAAAAACCAAGGAATTAAATTTAATGTGACTATAAAGTTATAAATAAAATATTATTGATTTTCAATGATATAAAAAACTTAATATAAATAAAATATTGATTTTTTTTTATTCAATTGACAACTGTATATTTATTGAATAATTATTTAAATGCATTGGGTTCATCCCATTTTTTTTAAAATTATTATTTAAACGATCGTTTAAAAAAGGAGTTTTCATATGGAATATGCATCACGCCCATGGATAAAAAATTATCCAGAAACTTTACAAGAATTCATTGATCAAGGACCATATTCAACTGAAAACTATATTGAAATCGTGAATCATGTGACCGAAAAATTCTCGTCGAATCCAGCATTTAGCATGGTGCTACCTGACGGAAAATCTAAATCTCTTAGCTTTGAACAAATTGATGATTATTCGAACAAATTAGCTTCATATTTAAAAAATACACTAAACCTTTCAAAGGGTGATGTAGTGGGTATACAACTTGCCAATTGCCCTCATTATCCAATTATTACTTTTGCTGCATGGAAAATTGGTGCAATCGTCACAAATATTAATCCGCTCTATACTTTGAGAGAAAGTGAACATCAACTTCAAGATAGCGGTACAAAAGTCTTATTTTTGTTAGAACAAGCATTGGGTAATTTTGAAAAAATTATAGAATTAAATGCACAGTTAGCACATATCCAACTCGTCACTGTTTCATTAAAGGACTTTTTCATTCCAACAAATAGCTCAATAGAAAGTATTGATTTTCATGATAAAAAACCACATCAACCTGCAAGTTTCATAGAGATCGTATCGCGACATGACGCATTAAATAAAAATGAGTATATCAATCATGAAGTAGCGGTCTATCAATATACTGGGGGTACCACAGGCAAAAGTAAGGGAGCCATCATTACCCATAAAAATATTCTTTCATTCGTGCAGAATTGTAATGAGTATGTCAAATCGTATGGGTTTGGCTTCAATGAGCACGATACAGTATTAACAGCTATCCCTATGTACCATGTCATCGCTTTCTGTGGAAACTTTTTATTATTCTATTCAGAAGGAACTCACAATGTATTGGTACCCTCTCCCAAACCAATTGACAATTTAAGGCCAGCCTTTTCATCTTTCAAAATCTCATGGATTACTGGTGTAGAAACTCTTTTTTCAGCCCTACTGAATACGACTTGGTTTAAAGATGAAGCTAAAAGTATGAGATGTTGTATTTCTGGTGGAGCAGCATTGCGCCCTATCACTTTAGAGGCATGGAAAAATACAATTAGTCCAATCTATGAAGCATTTGGAATGACTGAAATTGCAAGTGTAGCGACCATGCATCCATTAATCAGTGAGCTTAAGAAATCATCAGTTGGAATCCCTTTACCATTTTATGAAATTAAAATTGTGAATGATAAAAATCAGGAAGTCCCTATTGGTCATGAAGGGGAACTCTGTGTTAAAGGTCCGCAGCTTATGCAAAGCTATCTAAATACCCGAGAGAATCCTTTTATTGAAGGATGGTTTCATACCGGCGATATCGCTAAAATGGATCAAGATGGTTACATCTACATACTTGATCGTAAAAAAGATATGGTTATTGTTTCTGGTTTTAATGTTTATCCAAACGAGATTGAGGCTGTCTTAGGTAATCATCCTCACATTCAGGATGTTGCTGTTATAGGTATCCCAGATGACAAAACAGGTGAATCTTTGCTTGCCTATATTGTTCCTTCCAATGATTCATTAACTATTGAAAATGTTATAAGCTTTTGTCAGGAGCATTTGACAGCTTATAAGGTTCCAAAAAAATTTGAATTACGTCTGGATTTACCTAAAACGACCGTGGGAAAAATTATGCGTAACCAGCTCAAACAAGCAGTTGCAAATAACAGCTAGTTTCTTAGTTTATTAAATTCCAAGTGAGACTATTAAGTATTTGACATTGTAAGAATTTAGACATTTTTAAACAATCGTTTAAATACTCATAGTTTCTCTTGATATTTAAGTTAAAAAGGAAAATGATGAAGAATTCAGTAACATCGTCAGAAAGTACAGAAGCTAAATCCGAATATTTTCAATTTAAGGCAACAGATGGGTATATCTTGACAGGTATCAAATACTTACCATGTGTTCCTAAAAAAGCAAATCTTGTCATTGCAAGTGCAACAGGTGTACCACAGGAGTTTTATCAGCATTTTGCACGTTACATGGCGAAGTTAGGCTATGAAGTTGTAAGTTTTGACTACAGGGGAATTAATAAATCGGCTCCTGAGTCTCTTAAAGAATTCAAAATGAATTATCTAGATTGGGGCACTAAAGATTTATCTAGTTTACTTGACCAAATTTCAGATAGCGCCCTGCCCCTTTTTCTTATCGGTCATTCGTTTGGAGGTCAAGCGCTTGGCTTAGTAACCAATCATCATCGAATTACAGCCTGCTATAGCTTAGGAACTGGAATCGGTTGGCCTGAATACATGCCTTATTTTGAACGCTTCAAAATCAAATTATTAACAAAATACGTGATGCCTTTAATGGTTAAGCGTCACGGTTATATGGCTTGGAGCAAACTTAATATGGGAGTGGATCTACCCTCAGATGTATTTAAACAATGGCAAAGCTGGAGTCAGTATCCTGAATACTTCTTTGATGACCCTAAATTGGAATTTCTAATCGATCAATATTCAAAAGTTAAAACTAAAATTTTTGCAGCAACCTCTTTAGATGATGAATGGGCTACCCCAAAATCCCGAAATGAGTTTATGAAATATTACTCCAATGCTGAAGTTCATTTAATTGACATTGATCCCAAAAGATATGGTTCTAACTCAATTGGCCACATGGGATATTTTAAGAAAAATGCACAACCCATATGGCAATCCATAATACAAACATTAGAAAATATTCTTAATAAGGAGCAAAAGTGTGCGACCGAGTAAATTAACCCGGGCAGAAATGCTGAATATTTGTGCATTAGAGTTCAAAAAACATGGCTACCATGGAACAAGCATGCAAATGCTCGCAAGTGCTTGTGGTTTAACTAAGGGAGCTTTTTACTATCATTATTCAAATAAGGAAAAATTATTAGAAGATATACTTATCGAAACTAATGAATACTTACATAAAAACTTATTTTCTATTCCCGAAATACAGACTTTAACCGTAATGGAAAAGTTTGAAAAAATGCACCAAATCGCAACTCATTTCTTTTGTACAACTGAAAAGGGTTGCCTAATGGGAATCATTTCGATTGAAGCTTTATATTCACTACCGAACATTCTCCCGATTATTCAGCGATTCTTTTCAGATTGGCAAAGGTCTTTAACAACACTCTATTCTTTTAAATATCCTGAAAATGAAGCAACTATATTTGCTAAGCAATCTGTTGCTGAATATGAAGGTGCCATTTTGATGTACCGCGTAACGAATGACGAAACCTATATAGCTTTGCTTAAAAGCAGAATTCAAGCACAACTACAGTTTTAAATGGATATATTTATGATTTATCGAACTTTAAAAATGATCAAAGCACCTATTGCTCATATTCAAGGTGCTTATTTCTTTATAAAAATGAAAAAATTAAATGATCCTATTGGGGATCGTATAGGTAGTCTTGGTGAGGGGAAATCAATTGATATTCTAGTGATTGGAGACTCATCAGCCTTAGGTGTTGGATGTAAAACCATCCAAGAAACAGCAACAGGCACACTTGTTAGTCATTTAGCCAAAGAATTTAAAGTGAACTATACGATTTGTGCATATACAGGATTTACTACAGCCCAAGTTTATGAAAAAGTTAAAGAGATTGATATTAAAAAATATAATTATATTATTATTTCTTTAGGCAGCAATGATATAGTAAATTGTACACCAATGAGAATATGGGAAAAACAAACTTATCATCTATTTAATTATATTGATCAAAACTTCAATCCTGATCAGTTGTTTATCAGTGCAGTTCCTCCTTTTGAAAAACTAAAGACCTTACCTAATTCAATTAAAAATTATCTTTCATACGAATCAAAAATTCTAAATAAACATTATATCAACTTATCAAATAAAAAAAGTAATTATCAATTTATTGACTTAGGCTTTGAATTTAAAGACAATCACATTTCAGAGGATAATTTCCACCCAAGCAATATACTTTATAATATTCAAGGAAATAGATTACATCAATTAATATATAGTGATTTAACTTCAAAAAACTGTAAAGCAAATTAATGCTTTACAGTTTTGAAAAATCTAAAATAAAATAACTCACAAATTCAAGTCCTTTACTTTTTTTATAATAAGACATTCCTAAATAAATTTGATCCTCAAGCTTTACTAATTCATCATGATAGCGTCTGACCCAATTAGGGTTAAACTCTAAATTATGATCTATAACAATCACATTCTTATCAAAAAATAGCGATTTTTTTATGGAACCTTTAAAACGGTATCTTAATATCTCAGTATTTAAAACACCTAGTCTATTCATCCCAGTTAAACCATTCTGATGTGAGAAATGAAAAATCTTCCCCCTCCATAAATCTAGTTTTTTAAACCAAATTGGAAATAACACTTTACCATTTGCAGGACCATGAATATCTTCAAGCAATCCACATTCTGAATTAAAAAATAATCCCTTTAATTCAGAGCCATTCAAAATCTCATACTTATTAACACCACTCATATCTACACACCTTAAAATATATACGCAAACATATTAATGACCCACTGGTTCAAATTTAAAAAAATTAATAATATAAAATTAAAATTTTATATTAGAGATAATATAGTGAATTTAAATCTAATTGATTCCAAATCAAAATCCATTCTCATCTTTTCAAACTCTGCCATGATACTTACCATATTAGTCCATGATGCAGATCATATTAGACAAGCATATAACTGTGGTTTTATCATTCCAGGAATGTTATGGCTTGTTAATATACTAGTTTACTTACCTAACCTTTATGCTTTAAAACTTTCATTTCAGAGAAAAGCAAATGCTGCTCAAGTAACGGCTATCGGCTCTCTATCAATTGCATTTTTATTCGCAAAAGTTCATTTATGGAAACCTTTTTTCCCAATCTGGGGAATGTGGAATAAAACCTTTTTTGAACTTAATGCAGATGCAATTAGTTGGACTATCCTCGCATTGACAGTATTGATGGGAGTATTTACAGCAATGGCAAGTTGCTGGGTCATGGGACGACAAAGTCTCCAACACTGACAGTATTTATAATAATTAAGCTATTCTTTTAATTAGTTAAAAGAATAGCTTAATCAAAAGTATTATGCAGCAACAGCATTGAGTTTCATTAAAGCCTTTTCTGTTACTTTTTCAATCATTGTTGCATCGTTATAAATTCTTGCCATTAGAATTGCACCTTCATATTCAGCAACCAGTTGACGTGCAATTTGTTTCGCTTCAATTTCACCAAATTTAATTGCAAAAACATGACTTAATGCTAAAGCCCAATCATCTAAAAAATCACGAATAGGTCCCATTAAATCAGCTTTAGTATAGGCTGCATCAATTGCAACAACACCCATGAGGCACCCTATCGAGTCTTCTTGAAATAATTTTTTTGATTTCTTTCCCATCAACTCCAAGCGAATATTTGGTTCCAATTTTTCATCATAAGCAATTGAGAAAAGATTGTGTTTTATTTTCTCATGTGTCCATAATAATACGTCTTTCATTAACTCTTCTTTATTTGAGTAATGATGATAAAAAGTGGCTTTAGTCAAATCACAAGCAGAAGCAAGCATATCCATAGTCGTACCATGGAAGCCATATTTTCGAAATGTATTAGAACAACGGACTAATAATTCATCACGTGTAATTTTAGGTTTACGCATAAATATTTGCCCTCTTCAATGGTGAACAACTTCAATAATCTTAACTGATTTAATGATACTAACCAATCATTTGGTTAATAATTTTTCCTTAAAAACAATAACCAACTGTTTTCATTGAATAATAAATTCTTGCATAAAAATTAAACTCATGCTTATACTAACCAAACGTTCGGTAATTAACTATTTCACTCCAAAAGGACATTAAAATGAGCAACACGATTACTCGCGAAATTAAAGGGCATGTATTTTTTATTGGCTTGAATCGTCCTGATAAAAAAAATGCATTCAATTTGGAAATGCTACGTGAGCTTTCACAAGCAATTGGAGAGTATGAAGAAAACCCTGAATTACGTGCTGCTGTTATTTTTGCGCACGGTGAAGTCTTTACCGCAGGTCTAGATTTAATGGATGTAGCTCCAGCAATGGGTGGTGCTGGAATTCTTCCTGAAGGGGCCTATGATCCTGTTGGTATTCACGGCAAACGCTGTTCTAAACCCATTATCTGTGCAGTTCAGGGCCTCTGTTTAACACTAGGTATTGAGCTTATGTTAGCTGCTGATATTGTCGTGATTGGCGATAATGCTCGACTTGCACAAATTGAAATCAAACGTGGAATTTTCCCATTTGGTGGCGCAAATATGCGTTGGGTTGCTGCATCTGGCTGGGGTAATGCAATGCGTTATCTACTCACAGGCGATGAACTTGATGCACAAACAGCTTATCGAATAGGTATGGCTCAAGAATTAGTCCCAGTAGATCAAGTTCTGGCTAAAGCAACAGAAATTGCTGAAACCATCGCAGCTCAAGCACCTCTAGGTGTTGCAGCAACACTTAAAAATGCCCGCTTAGCTCAAGAAAAAGGTTTTGAGGCTGCAACTGCTGAACTTGTTCCTGAAATTAAACGTCTGATGAAAACAGAAGATGCACGTGAAGGTGTAATGTCATTCATGCAACGTCGCCCAGCTGAATTTAAGGGTCGCTAGTTTTTCTAGTCCTCTTTGATCCCTTTAGGGCTGTGAGAACGAATACAGCCCTACCCTTGATTCAACTCGGGATGTATAGATCATGTATTTTGATATTTTGCTTAAAATTCATCTTATTGCTGTTGCTTTCTGGTTTGGCATTCTTGGTGCAGAACTCATTATTGAACGAACTCGGGCTAAAAGTAAAATCCACAGCCAAATCGTAGCCTATCAACATTACTGGATTGATTTATTGTTCGAAACACCTGCATTCACAACTGTATTGGTCACAGGGATATTAATGATTGATCTAGGTCGTACAGAACCCATGTATTGGGCAAAGATTATTTTTGGCTTATTAACTGTCATTGGCAATATTCTTTGCACTATTGCCATTATTAAGCGCAAATTTGCCTCTGACAAAGAAAATCGATCAGCAGTGATTCAGAACTCTAAATTTGTAGACAAACTATCAGCCCTTTCTATCCCAGCAGGAATTATCACCATATTACTCGCAATTATGCTTCATAAATGAAAGGAAACTCATCAATGAGCACTGAATATTCTAAAGCTGGCAATATTGCCATTATTACTTTGAAACACCCTCCCGTAAATGCTCTATCTTTTCCATTGCGACATAGCTTAATGAACCATTTCATTGAAGCATCCAATGATGATGAGGTAAAAGCAATTGTTTTGATTGGCCATGGAAAAGGTTTTTGTGGAGGCGCAGATATTCTCGAATTCGATAAGCCTGAAGCAGGTCAAGAACCCACTGCATGGACGATTATTGAAGCTTTAGAACAATCCAATAAGCCTGTTATAGCTGCGATACATTCAATTTGTATGGGTGGAGGATTTGAACTTGCACTAGGATGTCATTATCGACTGGCAACTCAAGGAACTCAGTTTGCTTTCCCAGAAGTGAAACTTGGGATATTACCTGGTGCTGGTGGAACTCAGCGCTTGCCACGTGTAGTTGGTGTTGAAAATGCATTAAACATGATCGTAAGTGGAAAACCTATTTCAGCAGAAATTCTAGCTACAATACCAGATCAAAAACTAATCAATAAGGTTATTGCAAATCAAGAAAAACTTTTAGAAGAATCTGTTGATTTCGCACAATCTGTTATTGGTCAAAAACCAATAAAAATAAGTGAGCTTCCTTGTAAATATCCATTTACACCTGCTTTTTTTCAATTCGCACGAAACATGACAGCGCAAAGCCTTGTGGCTGGGAATGCTGTAAAGTTCTGTATTGAATGTATCGAATCGGCAGCGACCAAATCTTTTGCACAAGGATTTAAAGTCGAACGCAAGCGTTTCATGTCATTACTTGCCTCTTCAGAGTTTAGAGCCTTAAAGCATGTTTTTCTTGCTGAAAAAGTCGCCTCCAAAATTGATGACATACCTAAAGCCCCCCCTATTCGTCAGATTAAAAAAGTTGCTGTGATTGGTGGTGGTCTAATGGGCAGTGGCATTGCGATCAATTTTCTTAATGCTGGCCTCCCAGTCAGACTATTAGAGGCCAATTCAGAAGCTTTAAATCGTGGTATCGAAAATATTTCAAAGGTTTATCACTCACAATTAAAAAAGGGAAAAATTACTCAAGCTAAGCTTGATAGTGTCCTTTCTCAACTACAGCCGACACTCACATATGATGACTTATCTGATGTAGATCTTGCGATAGAAGCTGTATTTGAAAACATTGAGATCAAGGAAAATGTTTTTAAATCTCTTGATGCGGTCATGAAATCAGGTGCAATTCTGGCCAGTAATACCAGTACACTTGATCTCAACACAATTGCATCATTTACCAAACGTCCTGAAGATGTTGTGGGTCTTCATTTCTTTAGTCCTGCCAATATCATGAAATTACTCGAAGTTGTTCGTGGTGAGAAAACTTCAAATGAAGTTATGGCAACAGTGATGGCTTTGGCAAATAAAATTAAAAAAACTGCTGTCGTTTCTGGTGTATGTGATGGATTCATTGGTAATCGCATGATCGAAGAGTTACTTCGCCAAGCAGGTTTCTTAATCGATGAAGGTGCAAGTCCAGCTGAGATCGATAAAGCAATGGAAAAATTTGGTATGGCAATGGGACCATATCGTGTTGCTGATATGGCTGGTAATGATATTAGTTGGGCTATTCGACAAAGACGTGCAGTGGAAAGACCTGATTTACGTTACAGCCAAATCGGTAATCGACTATATGAAAATGGTCGTCATGGAATCAAGACAGGCGCAGGATGGTATGACTATATTCCTGGTCGTCGTGATCCAATACCAAGCCCTTTTATGGATGAATTAATTCATAAACACCGCGAAGAAATCGGTATTTCACCTCGAAAAATTTCACAGGAAGAAATCGTTAATCGCTTAGTTTATGCACTTGTAAATGAAGGTGCTCGAATCTTAGAAGAAGGTATTGCTGCAAGAGCAAGTGATATAGACCTCATTTATATCCTAGGTTATGGGTTCCCAGCATGGAAAGGTGGTCCAATGCATTATGCCAATGAAACTGGGCTTTATCAGGTGCTCAATACTATGAACCAGTTTAAACAAAATCCACATGCAGATTGTGACTTTTGGGAACCCGCACCAATACTTAAAAAATTAGTCAGCGGATATCAAACTTTTTAAGTGTCCATATTTATATAGAATTTATAGAGAATCAGAAAATGAGTAATGCATTAATTGTATCTACTGCTCGTACACCTTTAGCCAAATCTTGGAAAGGTGCATTTAACATGACACATGGTGCGACACTTGTTGCGCATGCAGTGAAACATGCCGTTGAACGTGCTGGTGTTGATATTCATCATATTGATGATGTGATTATGGGATGTGCAAACCCCGAAGGTACAACTGGAATCAATGTTGCCCGTCAAGGTGCGATTTTGGCAGGATTACCAGTATCAGTTTCAGGTTTAACACTCAATCGTTTTTGTTCATCAGGGTTACAAGCCATTGCAATGGGTGCACAGCGTATCATCGCTGGTGAAGCCGATGTTTATGTTGCAGGTGGTGTAGAAAGTATTTCATGTGTACAAAATGAAATGAATCAGCACATGTTGCTTGATCCTACCCTTCTTAAACTTAAACCTGAAATCTACTGGAGCATGCTTCAGACTGCTGAAAATGTAGCAAAGCGTTATGGTATTCAACGTGATGCTATGGATGAATATGGTGCATTAAGTCAGCAAAAAGCCTGCGCAGCTCAAGCTGCGGGTAAATTTGTCGATGAAATTGCACCGATCAGTGTAACGATGGGTATCGCTGATCCTAAACTCGGGCTGAGAACACAGCAAGTCACTATTTCAGAAGATGAGGGAACTCGAGAAGGTACAACAAAAGAAGGCATTTCAAAAATCAAACCAGCCCTTGCTGGCGGCTCAATTGCTGCTGGTAATGCAAGCCAGTTTTCAGATGGAGCTGGTGCATGCGTCATGGTAAGTGAAGATTATGCTTTAAAAAACAATCTTGCCCCAATGGGGAGATTTCTTGGCTTTGCAGTGGCAGGTTGTGAGCCTGATGAAATGGGGATTGGTCCTATTTATGCCATTCCTAAGGTTCTCAATAAACTAGGGTTAACAGTTAACGATATTGATCTATGGGAGTTAAATGAGGCATTTGCAGTGCAAGTTCTCTATTGTCGAGATTACTTAGGCATCCCAGATGACAGACTGAATGTGAATGGCGGAGCGATTGCCCTAGGTCATCCATATGGTGTTACAGGCCAACGTTTAACAGGCCATGCTTTGATTGAAGGTAAACGTCGTGGTTCAAAACTTGTATGTGTGACCATGTGTGTTGGGAGTGGCATGGGTGCTGCTGCCGTGTTTGAAGTTATTTAACTCTCCGCTCTCTATTTTTACTATTTAGGAAAAACTCATGCATCAATATAAAGCACCAATTCGTGATATGCAGTTTGTTCTTCATGATTTACTACAGGTCGAAAAACTGTATGCCTCTTTACCGCCTTATGCTGAAGTAAACAAAGAGTTAATCGATTCAATATTAGCAACATCTGCCGAGTTTGCCGAAAATGAAGTTGCGCCTTTAAACCGAATCGGTGATGAAGAAGGCTGTAAATTTGAGAATGGTCATGTCACTACGCCAACAGGTTTTAAGCAAGCTTACAAACAGTTTGTCGAGCTTGGATTAGGTGGTTTAGCATCCTCAGTCAAATATGGTGGTCAAGGTCTTCCCCATTCTTTAGATATTGCCGCTGGAGAAATGAATGCAACTGCCAATTGGTCTTGGTCTATGTATTATGGACTTTCTCAAGGTGCAGTGAAAACCATCGAAGCGCATGGTACACAAGAACAAAAAGATTTGTTCTTAAGTAAATTAGTGACAGGCGAATGGACCGGAACCATGTGCCTAACCGAACCTCATGCAGGTTCTGATTTAGGTCTAATCCGAACCAAAGCTGAACCAAATACAGATGGTTCATATAACATTAGTGGAGTGAAAATTTTCATTTCTGCTGGTGAACACGATATGACGGATAATATCGTACATATTGTTCTTGCTCGCCTACCTGATGCACCAAAAGGTACTAAGGGGATTTCATTATTCATTGTACCTAAGTTCAATGTGAATGATGATGGTACAATTGGCTCCAGAAATACTGTTTCATGCGGTTCAATTGAACACAAAATGGGAATTAAAGCATCAGCAACGTGTGTCATGAACTTTGACAATGCAAAAGGTTTTCTGATCGGTCCCGCAAATAAAGGTTTAAACTGCATGTTTACCTTTATGAATTCAGCTCGCGTACATACCGCTTTACAAGGTGTTTGTTCATCTGAAGGTGCTTTTCAAGGTGCATTTGCTTATGCAAAAGACCGTTTAGCAATGCGTTCACTTTCAGGACCCAGAAATCCTGAAAAAGAAGCAGACCCTATTATTGTTCATCCTGCTGTACGCAACATGTTATTGACACAAAAATGCTTTGCTGAAGGTGGTCGTGCATTGGTGTATTGGTTAGCGAGTCAAATTGACTTACTACATCATGCTGAAACAGAAGAGCAGCGTAAACATGCGGATGATCTGATGAGTTTAATTACTCCTATCGCCAAAGCATTTCTTACGGAAATGGGATCAGAAGCAGCAAAACACGGCGTGCAAATATATGGTGGACATGGATTTATTAGTGAATGGGGCATGGAACAAATTGTACGTGATACACGCATCTCTACGCTTTATGAAGGAACCACTGAAATTCAGTCATTGGACCTAATTGGTCGAAAAGTGATTCAAAGTCGTGGAGAACTTCTGCAAAAATTCACCAAGATCATTCACAAGTTTTGTGAAGAAAATCGAGAAAACAAGCAACTCTCTTCTCATATTGAAAAGCTCTCTTCATTGAACAAACAATGGATTGATTTATCCATGAAAGTTGCAGTTGACGGCATGATGGATCCTGAAGAAGTTGGCGCTGCTGCGGTAGATTTTATGTATTTTTCAGGTTATGTCACTTTTGCATATTTATGGGCTTGGATGGAAAAAACAGCTATTGATCAACTCAAAAATCAACCTAGTGATTCTGCTTTTTATGAAGCAAAAGTTAAGACGTCCCAATTTTACTTCAAGAAAATCTTACCTAGAGCTCAAATGCATGTTGAGGTCATAAACGGTGGTTTAGATGTTCTAATGCAACATAGGGAAGAAGAGTTTATTTTTTAAATAAAAAATTAAACTCTTCTTGTTTAATGTGAGAGGATTTCCTCTCACATTTTTTATTAAATAAAAAATACCACTAATAACGTAAAATTGATTATATATGTCTAGCAATAATTAGAAGTATTAGAGCATAGCAAATTGATCCATCTCATCTAATTCAAAGTCTGAACTGACTGCTGCGATCCTTTCTGAATATCCTAAACATGAGTGAGGACATGCGATTGATGATGCTCTGATTTGGAATACTCCGTGTAAAACTCCTCAACAAGATCTAGCCCTTTCTCTGTTCCAATTTCAAAGCAGGCATTACCAAAACATTGCCGTGTCACATAGACATTAATATAGCTATTCTAATTTAAGAGTATTATTTCAGCTTCAAATAAAACTTACTCTTACTATCATACTGATAAATTACAATTTTATTTACTTTAACCATCCGATTATTGTCGTTCATATCCGTTCCCTGATAATGAATCTGGAATGGATAAAATGGTTGTCCATTTTTGTTGACTTTGATTGCTGAAGAATAGCCGTACTCTGGTTGTTCTGAAACTTTTCCTTCTTCGAACATTTGTTCAACAATATAGTCGTCCTCATTTAACAGAAGAAGTGACCATACGCTTTCCCCATAACCATTGCCGTAATAACCATCAATGGTATAGCTTCCTAGTGTATTGTTTCCAAAAGCTTGTAAGTTCTTTTTAAATTCTTGAGCATTCCATGAGGTTCGACCATATCCCTCAATACTTTCAATTCCCCCTTGGGCTGTTTTTGAAATCATTTGGAATTGTCCATTGTCCAATTTTTTAAAGAGATATAATTCCAAAGTACCTCGTGTAACATGTGAAGTTTCTATCCTGCCTTCGATTGCTAAAGTCACTTCCACAGGGACTAAATAACGGGCTTCCCCCTGCATATTCTGGTAAGTAAAAATAGGGGCGATACTGATCACAGCGTCTGTGAGATCATCCAAGTCACTAGGCTTATTAACATAGTAGTATTTACCACTTCCCCAGTAATCATCTTTTTGTCTTTCTCTGGATGATGTCACTTTGTAAAAACTTCGGGCAATGGTATCTGTACTTAGGTTAGGGAGAACAACTTGCTTAAAGTTCTTAGGTTCAAGCTTGGATGTATCATAGTATTTAATGACTGTTGTGGCTGTTTGTACTGATGGCGTTTGAACAGCATTGAGCTGCTGTGCTTTAGCCTGCAATGTATTGTATAACTTGACCGCTTCAGGTTGTCCCTGCCGTGCAGCACTTTGCAACAAGGTAACACCCTTTTCTGCATCCTGTGGTACACCATCCCCATTAAGATACATGACTGCTAATGCGTACTGTGAAAGAGCAAAACCATTCACTGCTGCCTTGGAAAACCATTCAGCCGCTTTTTTATGATCGACAGGTACACCTTTCTTTCCTAAGTAGTAAAGCATCCCCATATTATGGTTACTTTGATTATTATCTCCTTTGGTCACGACTTGTGACCAAACATAGTTCAGTCCTGCCGACAGGTTAACTTTCTTAGTTTCAGCAAATACCAATGAACTGGTCAAAACCATACTGGTGGCGACAACAAGATGGAGTATTGATTTTTTCATCTGATTCTTATCCTTTATTTGTTATCGACTTTAAACCAGTAGGAATATTCTTTAGGCTGACCATTCACTAGGACATTGCTGAGTTGGACGTCGTAGATCACGTTCAGTTTTAAATCGTCAAAGTTAAACTGGATATGGTTGGGAACTCCGATATTTTCATAGCGGATATTACTGATCTTTTGTTTAGCTCCACTACTTCGCTCAGTAACAACAACAGTGGCTTTAGCGTAGTCCACATTACGATTAGCAAAAAGATTCTTTTGATCGGTTAAAACTGAAATAGAGAGGATTGAACCCGGCATATAATATTTGGCTGGATAGTTATGGTAGGGATAGGCAATCACACCGAGTGGTGTAGTGGTTGCATTATTAAAAGGGTAAACAACTTTAATTGAAGTCCCTACAACGTAAGGGAATCGGGTATCCCTGAATGATGGTGCATTGACTGAACCATAAGCAGATTTTTGCAAGAATGGGTTGAGCATCCAAAGACGATGACCTACATTATTTGCCATAACATTAAAATAATCATGTATCAAACTTCTGATAGTGTCGGCAGGCGGATTGTCATACATATTCGCTCTGACCCCCATCTCAAGATTACTAGTTCTTGCACCTACAGCACCAATATCTGAATAGCAGTTTTTGTTTGATTCTGGGTAATGGGTCAAGATGTTATTAGCGGCAAGAATCAGCGCCGTCTGCATCATCTCATCTTCATGGGCATAGTCGTATGTAATACTTGGCAGCCCATGCAAGGCACGAACCGTATTGATTTCATTTAAAAATTCATTTCTAAACTTTGCACTGAGCTTACCTGCATAACAGTTATTGATATCGGGTGCCTCGCTCATGGATGAGGCTTTAAATACATCAAAGCTGATCGTCTGACTCTTTGCTGCCAGTGTTTTGGTATCACCCTCCTGGGTGAGTTTAAGGGTACATGCCCCCGCACTAATCCCCTTTAGTTCACCATTAGAATAAGTACAGGTTGCAGTAGAAAGACTGCTAATCGTGACAGGAAGTTTCGAACTGGATTCAGCATCCAATGAATAAATACTCTCCGTCAGAACGTATTTTATTTTGAGTGGGGTAATAGTTTGCTTAAGCTTATTCACGCACGCATTATTTTCTAAATATTGATCGGCAGCACAAGTCACATTGACGGTCATGCTGCTATTCAATGCTAGAACTTTTGCCGTCCCTGCCTGTGTCAGTACCAGAGTACATTGACCAACATTTAAAGCTTTGAGTTCACTACCACTTACACTACAGATGTTGGGTGTGTTACTGCTAAACATCACTGCCAGACCTTGATCTGTCTTTAGCGATAATGGATAGCTGTGACCTTGAACCAGTGTACTCAATGGGAATGACTGGATATTCTGTACCGCCTTATTTTTGCATACCCGCTCTTCCAGATACTGGGTTTCAACACAGGTCACGGGCTTAGGGATTGTATTGCCATTATCTGGATTGCCCGTTCCACCTCCATTGGATGAACCAGAATCTCCTCCCGAACCGCCGCCTCCACATCCGACCATTAATGTGCTGATCGCCAGCATCAGCACAGATGGCATAAAGGTTTTTGAAATCATCATGATTGACTGCCTTAAATTTTTATATTGTTGTTATTGATAATGATCAGCCGAAAGGAGTTGACGGATTTCACTGGCCATCTGGGGGCTACGCCAAGGAAACAGCACTTTAAGACTATAATTCGGTTTAAATTGATCCCGTGTTCCAATATTGACCTGAAACTCACGTTTCATCGGTGTTCGATTGACTTGTTGATTGACATGAATTCCTATCATTGGGTTACTAATCACGGTGGTCGTGGTTCTGAAGCGATCTTCAACCAAGTTGTAATGCCCAACAGAAGTTATATAGTCAAAAGGATATTTGACTAGACGTTGATCTGGCTGATCAAACAGGATGATGGTTTTGTCCCGACTGTTAATCCAGACCCCACGGTTTTGATAATCAAAGGTTTCACCCTGACGTTTCAGTTGTTCGGTCATCCCGTCAAAGTAGGTATTTCCGTATTGATAGAGGTAGTAAATGATCACAAACCAGAATAGGTCAAAGCCAAAGAAAAAATAGCCAAACCATCCTAAGGAAAAGATTTTGGCGACAATAAGAAAGATCACAACCGGCAAGACCACACACTTTAAAAATAGTTTGGATTTCTGAGGACGGTTTTCGATTGGAATAATTTTAGGTTTGGTTAATTCAGTCATGGTTGTTCCCCGCATGTTCAATGCAATTCACAATCACCAGCAGATATAAATATAAAAAGATCTATTTTTTATAGGCGTGTTTTTGCCATCCACCGTTGGATTGTTCTTGTAAAATGTTTTTTTAATACAGACGAATAATAAAAGTTAGCCGTCTAGTCCCCGCTGCAAAGCACAACAAGGTGGAACAGGTGGTGAGGCACAAATGAGAAAAGATAGATACAGCATGAGAAGCTCCTAGATGTTTATAGAAGTTCTACCAATTACTGCTAAATAATGGTGGCAGAACGAAAAGGGGTTAGCAGACTGATCATCTAGGAATCAGCACACCCGAAGGTGTCCCCCTTCCGTCCTACCATAGAAAAAAAGGGGGACGAGAGGATTCCCACACTCAATTTATATCCAAAAATATAAATGTCATGTGCTAGATGAATACGGTCTGCTAAAACCGACTGGCAATGTAGGCCAGCGAGCCCATATTAATTTTATCCAGCGCTTTAGTCAATTTTATCAATACTAAAATCTGGACGATCAGCTCGGACGGAGAAAGTTAAGTGGCTGAATTTTACTTAAGTAAAATTCAACCCATCAAGGTGGTTATTTTGATTTTAAGGGGAAGTCTAAAATATGTATAAGAATAAATATTAGGCTGACATAGCCGTCCCTAGATACTTTTAATAAATTGTTTTCCAGCCGTCAGAAAAACAATATTTCTTCAGGGTAATCAATCAATTATTTAATGTTAAGATATGTAAAAATATCATACTGGATCGTTGACAGGTTAAGGTATACCCAGCTAACCTAGTTTTACACAGCAAAATCTGTGTTCAGGCGTAGGAACCTGATATTATCTACAAGCGCAAATTAATGTCGCTTATGCGACTATTTTTTTGTCTATTGTTTAGCTGTCGTTATGGCGGCTTGACAGGACAGCCTAGTGCTGGCCGTGCCTTGTAGAACGGTATTTCCTACTCCTGTTAAGCTGCCACCATCACCGTAGGAAAGTGCTGGCGGTAAGTATTAAAACTTATCTACAAGGAAACGACTATGAACGCAATTCTTCATGGTGCAAACACTTGCACACCTAAAAAGCAAGCTTCTCAACTCATTGTTGAACTTGGCAAAACAATTTCAAATCCTCAACGCCAAACATTGGCAAATCTTTATATTGCGGTTGATACCGCAAATTCCTTACTCAACGAGCTTGAACAAGCACATCAAATCATT
Source organism: Acinetobacter vivianii (assembly GCF_014635885.1). Lineage (GTDB taxonomy): Bacteria > Pseudomonadota > Gammaproteobacteria > Pseudomonadales > Moraxellaceae > Acinetobacter > Acinetobacter vivianii. Next base: position 304,005 of record NZ_BMDR01000004.1, on the reverse strand, counting down.
CGTCAATGCATGTATGAAATGACTGATGAGCAAATTCTCGAAGTTGCCAAACTCAATCAAAAGAATAATTTATCTTCATTGTGGGCATTCCGAACGCACCAACGTCAAAAGATGATTGAACGTGCACAACGTGTCTTGGGAATCCGTTCTATTTAACTCGATTAATTATTGATATATTTTTAGCTTGCTACTGTGCACTATAGAAATCGCCTACATTATTATCGATTAAGTAATAATAAAGTTGATTGAAAGCAGTGACAGTAGCAACGCTAAAGATAATAAAAGTCTTATTTTTAAAAGTGGGTGCTTAAAATTCAGGACCATCGTCATTTGATTTCTGCTGTTTAGAGTCAACTTGTGGTTGACGTTGAATGTTATATTGCTGTCCCAGCATGGTAGCAATTAAGTTCATGATCAACCTGACAATTTCTTCAACGAACTTTGCAAGTTGCAGTATTGTTGCTGTAAGTTCTGCTGAATGCTCTCTATCATATTGGTATTGCTGTTGCATTGTTGCTGCATGCTCCTGATCTGCGTCTGCTTGTTCTCTAAGTCGACGCATATTTTGTTTAAATTGCTCATACTCTGAATACAATTCAACATCATCTCGTTTAAGTCTTTGATTTGTAGTTGCTGTTGCAATTGTAAATTTTTCAAATTCGTCTCCTGCTTCTCTAGAACATCGAAGCGCTTGATCAAGCTGGCTGTTAAGTGCTCTAGTCTGCCGATCTGTGTAGCGCATGACATGCTCTGTTCTTGAAGGCGCTGCTCTTTCTGATGCTGTAATTGCTGTTGTTGCTCCAATTTGTCTAATTTTTCCTGCCTCGATTGTAATTCTCTGATCATCAATCCAATATTCTGAAATAAGTTGATCTCGGCTAGGCTCAAGTCTGACGGACTGCTGAAACCTAAGATTTTCAAGATCTTGTTCATGTCGTCTCTGTTGCTCTGCTCGTAATACTCGATCACGCTGAGCCTTTTTTTCATCTTCTCGACGTTTTCTTGCAAGCCTTGCATAGTACTCAGCGAGGATGGCGTCAAAGCTAAACTCATTTGTTCGAGTAAATCCAAAATCATCTGCTGTGTGTCGCTGCCGTTGTGGTGTTGAATAGCCGTATGTTGCTGTTCTTTCATGACTTATTTCTCCACGATGCATGGAAATGTCAGATGAATATTCGGTTCCGTTGGATGAACCATTTTTTTGTTCAAATTCAGAGTATTGCAATCGATCCATTTCGGAGAAGTAATTGCTCGGAAACGATTGCCCCTGCCGTCCGTCAAAATTTCGGTCTCGTTTTTGGTTAAGATCGGCTGTGTGAAATAATAGTTCGCGGGTAATATTGTTAAAATATTCAGCAGCCACATTCCAAGCGCCATGAGAATGAATATTTTTAGAATCAATTTCGGGTTGTGAGTGATCGACTGAGTTAATGCCTGATCTACTTGCTGCTGCAATTGTTTCTTCTGATCTTCTAATATTTGCGAGATTCCCTGAGTGTTGTTCTGAATTTGGGCTTTGATCAAATTCTGATTGTCTTTGATCGTCTGTTGCAATAGGACTTTGCTCTGCTGAAGATGCTTTTGCATGATCTGATCGATTTCGTTGAGATGTGAAGACAGCTTCATTTGTATATTGTCGATATTCTGCTTCAGTTCTCCTAGATATGATTTCAACCCTCTGATTAAAATCTGTGTCTCGTTCTTCTGGTGTTGTAGCAGATGCATAACGTTGTCTGTTGTAATCTGCTCTTGCCTGTCGAGCTCCTTGCAAAGCCTGTTCTGCTCGATCTCGAAGTTGAGCACAAGGCGTTCGAGTGTATTTTGAAATCTGATTAACTGTTCGCTGCTCATCGTTTCCACGTTCTCGATCTGCTGTTCGAACTTGCTCAAGAGATTTGATACGCTCTCGAATTGTTCTTGAACATTTTTCGATGTTGAATTGTTTTTCATAGATTTCTCCTTGAAAATAAATAGGTTTTTTGCCAAACGGTGGAACTAGGCTGAACTGTTTTTCTCGAATTTTGACTACTTCACTTGCCAGCTTGTTGTTTAATACAAACTGCATAAAGTCATCACGGTTTCTGACTAAAAGTTCGGACGGAATTACTTGAGTATGTTTTTTTTCTAGTTGTTTCAATGATATGTATAAAAGTTTTAAATACAGGTTTTCAATATACTGTTTATAATTCTCTCGATCTTTTCCAACCTTTTTTAGTGCAGATTGCAAATACGTCTCATGACCTTTTTTTGTAAATCTTGCACGCTCTGGATCATTCGGATCTGCCCAACCGTATTCAAAATTCAACTTGTCTTGCAAGGTATGAAAATGCTTTTTGAAATTGCCGGGAGGTGCGATATTCATTGCTTTTCCTGACTTGAGTTCAAGCCGAGGGACAAGAATATGAACATGTTTTGAACCGTTTAGTTCCTGATGCAGAACAGCCGTCAAATGATATTGATCAGGCTCGAGACCACTAAAAGCCAATGCTTCGAACTGTTTTAAGACATCTTTTATTTCAATGTTAGTAGGTTGATCTTCTTCAGCAAAAGCAATCACGGCAGACGTATATTTATGTTTGAAAGGAGAACTATCTGCAATTTTTGCAAAGAGATGTGGGTCACCGCAGAGCACTTCGACATGCGGACGGACAATATTCATGTGATCTTTTTCATCGAGCACATAGCTCGCTGCACGTGCTGCACTGCCCGTTCCATGCCTCAACATCTTAATCAACATGCCCCGCTCTCCCGTTTAAAATAAAAAAGTAAATAAAATCAAATTTCTATATGGTCATCAGAAAGATCAGCATCTAAAACTGATTCAAGTTCACCATCTCCAACGACTTGCATTTGTCGCAATAAATCGGCGAGATATTTTTGTTCAATATGCTGATGTCGGCGCTGAACAGTTTCATCAGAACGATGCTGTGACGGAGGTGAAGGAAGTGGATAAAGCTGATAAATTTTTTTTAAATAGTCTTCGACCAGTAAGTAAGTTCGAAGCAAGTCAACTGGCTTTCCGATTTTGTTGCTAATGTGAACTGCACGGGTAATCTGATTGAGATTATTGCCAATTTTTGCAAGTTGGAATGCAATGCTTTCTCTATCTTCTTCCACTCCGCGACGGGATACTTGCTTGGCAACGACATGCGATTCACGAATTGCTGATTGATCAACATTCAAAATATTTTGAATATAGTGATTCACGGAAAACCGAATAAAATCGCTAGTGGTTTTATTTAATAACTTTGCCGAATTTTTAATTAAATCTAGCTCCAAATCATTTAAACGTAATTCAAGCCTACTTAATCTTTTTGACTTCATAATAAGATTTGCATCAATCATAATCACACCAAAAACCATCAATCTATTTTTAAGCTATAATATTTTTCAAAATAAAAAAAGTGTTTTCGACAAGAATTTAGAATAATTTTAAATTAGAATAAATAGTTACTCTAAAAATTTAAAATACCCCATTAAAAGTAGCGGTTTGGCTGCAAGCCAACCAGATCCCATTCGCACATAATCACAACTTTTGTTGTGATTTTGTACGGACATGGGTAATCTGGCTCGACCGGTTAAAATCATATTTAATGTACTTTAGACTATTAAGTGTTATATTAAATTTTATAAAGATCAAGAGTATTATAATCATCAAAGAATAACTAAAAAAACCTTACCAAAGGATAAATACCCAAAGATAACAATTATAAAATATAACTCAAAAACATTAACTTAGTTAAAAAATACTAAATAAATTATCTCAACAATAAAAAATCTATAAAATTAGTAAAAAATAATCCCACAGAGACAAACTATGCATTAAAATTCAATATAAATTAATCTTAATCCAATGATATATTTATCTAAAAATAAAAAACGACCTTTAAATATTAAAAACCAATCACCCTAAATTTTAAAACCCAAATTTCAAATTTTAAAAGCAACCTCGATCATACAAAAGATTAATTACTATTATAATAAACATATAACCAGTTTAGGAAATAAACCTTTTTTTTGATCTTTTACACCAAAATCATTTTTATATAAAAAAATATGCTAGCTTTCAAATTATAGAAACTTGTTTTACTCTTCAGATCCTAATTACCAAAATGAGGATTTTAAGACAACAAGGCTTTCTTCAACTGAATTAAAAATTGAAGAGGTCAAAATGATTGAAGATCTTTATCTAATAAAATTCATTATTAGATATACACAAACTTTAGCAAAACTTTCGAATAAGAATGCGGAGGTTCAAAAATGAATAAACATTTTGAACTCGTTGACTGGGTCACCGCGGAAAAGTTTTGTGAATTGACGGGCGAACAGATCTCGAACCTAAAAAATCTACGTCCACAATGGGATGAGGGAAAAGTATGGGTAAAAGTATCTGATCGAAAAATTTTATATAGCTTGAAAGGTTATAACGCATGGGTCGAACAAGCAGCGCAGGTCTACCAAAAGGCACAAGAGCAAGAAGCGGCAAGATACAGATTAATTTTAAATGGAACGGTAAACGCGAGTGGTTCACCCTCGACCTCACCGACACACCAGCCAACTTCAGTAAGGCGGCTAAGATTAGAGAAGATTTTGTAACTAAGGCCAAGTACGGAATCTTAAAGATTGAAGACATCGAAGCGGTTACGGTCAAGCCCATTAAAAAATCTGACGCTGCGCAAAAAACATTGCCAGCGTCAAATGCTCCGACATTTGCTCACTATGCCCAAGAATACCTTTATAACCTTTCAGATCATAAGCACGGCACCAAGAAAAAATATCTATCAATTTTGGAACGGCTGTGGATGCCATTATTTGCTGACATGCCAATTAATACGATCAGCAGCCAAATGTTGCGTAGCGCGGTGAATGGACGTGAATGGTCTTCATCGAAGACTCGAAATGATGCTTTGATTCCATTACGCGGCGCATTCGAGTTAGCCAATGATGATGAGATTATTGATAAGAATCCATGTGATCGATTAAAGAATCAGAAAACGCAGGAAACTGAACCTGATCCATTTAATGAAATTGAAAGGGAAAGAATACTGAACTGGTTAAGAGAGAAATATCTTGCAATCTACCCAACTGTGTATTGGTATTTTGTGGTGGCATTTTGGACAGGTTGCCGTCCATCAGAAATTATCGCGCTCACTTGGCAGGATGTAGATTTTTTGAATAAGCAGATTCACATCAATAAAGGTCGTGTGAACGGCGTTCAGCAGGAAACCACTAAAACCAACAAAGCTCGATTTGTAGATTTGAATGATTTTGCATTTGAAGCATTCCAACAACTCAGATTACTAACTTATCTCAAATACGACCATGTATTTATTTGTGATGAGACTGGTGAGGAATTTACTACGCAAAAATCATTAAGTGAAAAGTTTGTGGCTGCATTGAAAGCAAACGACATACGCTATCGCCCTGCCTATAACACTCGTCATACATATGCGACTGTATGCTTAATGAATGGACTCAATCCAGTCTATGTGGCTTCACAGTTGGGTCATAGTCTGGTGATGCTCATGAAGCGTTATGCGAAGTGGATTAATTCAGATAAGAACAAAGAAGAGATTGCTAAAATTTCGAATAGTGCCAAAATTGTGCCAAAGAAAAAGGGAATCAAACTATGTATTTGATTCCCTTTCAGATATTTGGCGGAAGCGGTGAGATTCGAACTCACGGAGGACTCACACCCTCGTCGGTTTTCAAGACCGGTGCATTAAACCGCTCTGCCACGCTTCCATGTGCGTAAGAATACAAAGCTTGCCCTGTTTATACAAGAGAAATTTAACTGCAATGTATTCAAATGCATATTGTTTCATCAATTTTACAGTTTAGCGGCTAATTCAGCACCATCTCGGATCGCACGCTTCGCATCAAGCTCTGCTGCAAGCTTCGCTCCACCAATAATATGATAGTTTGCTAAAGTGCTTTCACCTTCTTTTGGCATCAAATCTTTGACCGATTCTTGGCCTGCACAGACTACAATCGTGTCTACGCGCAACAATTGATCATGCCCATTATGTTCAACCCATAACCCTTCATCGGTGACTGCTTTATATTGCACACCACGCAGCATACGCACGGCATGTTTTTTAAGTTGCGCGCGATGTACCCAGCCTGAGGTTTTACCTAAGCCGATACCCAAGGGTGTGGTTTTGCGTTGTAGCAAATAGATTTGACGAACTGGCATTTCAACTTCTGGACGCTGCATCCCACCTTCTGAAATATAATCAGGATCTGGATCAACGCCCCATTCACGCTGCCACTCTGCTAAAGGTTGTGGCTGAGGTTGATGTGGAGGTTTTAACAGAAACTCCGAAACATCAAAGCCAATACCACCTGCACCGATCACAGCAACTTTATGTCCTACTTCTGCACCACGCAAAACCTCTGCATAAGACAGGACTTGTGGTGCTGTGCTGCCTTGAATCTTTAAGGCACGTGGTACCACACCTGTTGCCACTACAACTTCATCAAAGCCTTCTCGCTCTAACTGTTCACGACTAATCCGTGTATTTAAACGTACATCAACACCAGTCTGTTTCAATTGCACTTTAAAATAACGAATGGTTTCATGGAACTCTTCTTTACCTGGAACCACTTTTGCCAAATTAAACTGACCGCCGACATCCTCATTTGCTTCAAACAAAGTCACGGCGTGACCACGGCTGGCTGCCACAGTCGCAGCTGACATGCCTGCCACACCACCGCCAACGACTGCAATGCGTTTTGGTTTCTTGGTTTTGAGATAAACCAGTTCCGTTTCAAAACATGCCTGTGGATTGACGAGACAAGTGACACGCTGGTTTTTAAAAGCATGGTCTAAACACGCCTGATTACAAGCGATACAGGTATTAATTTCATCGACACGATTGGTGGCGGTTTTATTGACCCAATACGGATCAGCCAGGAACGGACGCGCCATTTGCACCATATCGGCCTTGCCTGAAGCAATAATTTCTTCAGCAATATCTGGCATATTGATACGATTCGATGCAATCACAGGAACCGATACATGTTGCTTCACAGCTGCGGTATAGTCGACAAATGCTGCACGCGGCACAGAGGTTACAATAGTTGGTACACGCGCTTCATGCCAGCCAATGCCTGTATTTAACAGTGTAATCCCAGCTTTTTCTAATGCCTTGGCAACCACAATCACTTCTTGCATGGTATTGCCGTCATGAACAAGATCCAGCAATGATAAGCGGAATGCGATAATGAATTTCTCACCAACTTTGGCACGGATTGCCTTAACGATTTCTACAGGGAAACGCATACGGTTTTCAATATCGCCGCCCCAACGATCGGTACGTTTATTCACATGGCTACTCAGGAACTGATTAATTAAATAGCCTTCTGAGCCCATGATTTCTACACCATCATAGCCTGCTTTTTTGGCCAGACTTGCGCAACGTGCATAATCGTCAATGGTTGCCAAAATCTGTGAATCGGACATTTGACGCGGTTTAAATGGATTAATCGGTGCCTGAATTGGAGAAGAAGATACTGAAAAAGGATGATAACCATAACGCCCAGAGTGCAAAATCTGCATGAGAATCTTTGCACCATGTTTATGTACTGCATGCGTGACCAGACGATGATGCGGAATATCTGCCAGACTATTCATCGTACCGCCTGCAGGTAACAACCAGCCTTGACGGTTTGGAGAAATCCCCCCAGTAATGATTAAGCCAACACCGCCCTTTGCACGCTCACCAAAATAAGCTGCAAGTTTAGGATAATTAAAAAAACGATCTTCTAAACCTGAATGCATTGAGCCCATCACGACACGGTTTTTAATTGTAGTAAAACCCAAATGTAATGGTTTTAAGATATTTGCATAGCTAGTCATGGTATTCCTTCTTTAATTTTGGCTTTGCAACTTGTTGCATAGTACTTTAATACTTTTTTATTGATTTGGGATGACTGTAAATCGAATTTTAATGGTTGAAAGTGTCAATTTAGCTGAAACCCTTTCAATATTCTCCAAGGCAAACGCATAAAAAAAGCAGCCATTTAACTGACTGCTCTTCTAATATTGAAAATGAAAGCTTAATGCTGTTGATTACCTGAATAGGCCAAATGACTTTTTGGCTTTTTCACTTTGAGCGAACTCATCACAATCCCCAAACAAATAAATGCCGCACCAATCAGGATATTCAACGTTAAAGGTTCATGCCAGATCAAAGAACCAAACAACAAGCTGAGAATAGGAATACACATGATCGAGATCGAAGCAATAAAAGTATCCACCTGACTCACAATCCAGTTCCACAATACAAACGCAAATCCAGTTCCGATCACCGCAATATAAAATAAGGCCGATTCATTTAAAGGATTGAGCCAAACTTGGACATCTACAGGTTCAAAAGCTAAAGCGCAGACAAAAATAACAGCTCCACCCAGTAATAGTTGCCAAATGGTCAGCTTGATTTTGTCATACGTCGCAAAATTCTTTTTAATAAACACCGTCGATAAGGCCCAGAAGAAACCAGATCCAATTAACAGGATTTGCCCAAGCAATGAAGTATTCATATGGATATGCTGAAGTTGCGGCCAAAGAATAGCGATCAGTCCCAGCGTCCCTAAAATAAGTCCAATACCTTTTTGGCTATTCAAACGCTCATTTAAGAAATAATGTGCCAGCACACCAATAAAAATTGGCATGGTAAATACCAGCACTGCCGATAATCCCGAATCTACAAATTGCATAGCAAAAGTTTGCGTTGCATAGAAGCCAAGACAAATCAGCAAGCTTAAAATGATGAGCGGTTTCCATTCAGCCTGTTTGGGCAAAATCGATTTCTTCAAAACTCGTTGTACAACCATTAAGGTCAATGCAGCCAGAATCAAACGCGTAGAGATAAACAGGAATGGTGGAAATACCTGCAAACTATGTTTGACCAAGCCCCATAAAGAGCCCCAGACCAAACATAACAACGCGATTGCGCTAACGACTCGAATATTCACGTGTTGTACTCAACCCTTGGAAAGTCATGTTAGTGTATAAAATAAATGACATCATGAATAATGCTATGTTTTAATAGATACATCATTTTTTTTGATGCCTATTCAGCGACCTGTTCTTTTTGATTTTTATCTTTCGGAATGAATGAGCTGGAATGATTGAGGAATTGCCGTGAATATTGATATTAATGATATCCGATCTTTTGTCACTGTAGCCGAGCTTAAGAGCATTACGGCGGCGGCGCATAAGCTCAATTATTTACAATCCAATATGACAGCAAAAATCAAGAAAATTGAAAATCATTACAAACGCCAGTTATTTATTCGTAGGCCCAAAGGTGTTGAGCTGACTGAATCAGGCATGAATTTGTACACCCAATACAAAAAGATGATGTTCACTTGGGAAGAAACTGAAAATAAAATCTATCAACAAGAAAGTGTCTTACGTTTTGGAACCAACACCAGTCTCGGCGGGATGCGTTTTCATCCTTCATTTAGCAAATTATATGAAGCTTATCCAGAGCTCTCCATCACCATGAAAACTGGCTCTACAGGCTATATAGAAGATGAAATTCTAGCGGGCAATCTGGATATGGCTTATGCACTGGGTCATCCCAAACAAAAGAATCTGCAATATATAAAAAAGGCGGATGACCAACTGGTGATTATTGGCAAAAATATGATTAACCATGACAATCTTGAGGAATGTCTGAATCACCAAAATATCTTGCTGGCTTCTGAACAATGCTGCTATGCCACAACTTTAGATAGCATCTATACAGACTACAATCTCACCAAAGGTGAACTCACTCATATTTACGATCATGAAGCTTTAATTCACTTTACCCAGTTGGGTATGGGCATTTCGATGATCGCCAAATCTTTGATCGAGAAATACAAGATTCAATATTATCGGGAAACCCCTGAACAATATCGGGACATAGGCTTATATCTGATTGCACGCAATGACCATGTCTTTACACCGATCGAGAAGCAATTTATTGGCCTAAATGATTCACTTTGAGCCAATTTGAATATAAAGATTTAACTTTTTTGCAGTTTAGTGGGTAATTTCAAAGTTGAATCTTTTTCCCATTTAAATACAGAGAAAAATAACATGACAACTGCTACAACCGTTCCTAAGGGAAACATATTTAGCATAAAGACCGTCATTAAGATTGAACCAATACGACTACTTGTACTTCCCGTCCTAACACTTTTTGCACATAGAAAATGAACAACAATCAAGGCTATACGCCCCAACAGCCCCCCAATAAAATATTTAGGCATATGCATAAACAAGTTATAAATCGCATAGACGAGATCTGAAATTAAGATAAACGCTACAATGCGATGTAATGTGGAGAGAATCTGATTGTTCGTTTCTAGCATTTTATTCTTTCACCCTTTTTAGAATCTTAATAAAAACTTTATGTTTATCGTAAAACTTTATATTTTTCTGATGTTAATCTATTTTTCAAATGAAAAAAAAAGAATTCCTTTCCTAACACAAAAAAAATCGATTTGAAAAGTGATATAGTACTGAGCGTATAAATTCTCTTTGGTCACCGATGTATTAGGGTGCCTATTTCGAAATAGTTAGGACTAGCAATGACTGATAATGCAACGATCTTGCAGAATGTACCAGTAGGTAAAAAAGTTGGGATTGCCTTCTCTGGTGGTTTAGACACTTCAGCAGCTTTATTATGGATGAAACAGAAAGGCGCAGAGCCTTATGCATATACCGCAAATCTGGGTCAACCTGATGAAGATGACTATGATGCTATTCCAAAGAAAGCTGAACAGTACGGCGCAGTCAAAGCTCGATTAATCGATTGTCGTTTACAACTTGCGCTTGAAGGTATTGCAGCGATTCAGTGTGGTGCATTCCATATCAGCACGGGTGGTGTTCCTTATTTCAATACCACACCTTTAGGTCGTGCAGTGACAGGTACCATGCTTGTTACCGCAATGAAAGAAGATGACGTCAACATCTGGGGTGACGGCTCAACTTATAAAGGTAACGATATTGAGCGTTTCTATCGTTATGGTTTATTGACCAACCCTGCTCTCAAAATCTATAAGCCTTGGTTAGACCAACAGTTTATTGATGAGTTAGGCGGTCGTGCCGAAATGTCGCAATTCTTAATCGACAACGGTTTTGACTATAAAATGTCGAAAGAAAAGGCATATTCAACTGACTCAAATATGTTGGGTGCGACGCACGAAGCAAAAGATTTAGAATACTTGAATGCTGGTATTAAAATCGTAGATCCGATCATGGGTGTTGCATTCTGGAAAGAAGAAGTTGAAATTCAACCAGAAGAAGTGAGCATTACTTTTGAAGAAGGTATGCCAGTTGCATTAAATGGTCAACGTATCGAAGATCCAGTTGAATTCATTTTAGAAGCAAACCGTATTGGTGGTCGTCATGGTTTAGGTATGTCTGACCAGATCGAAAACCGTATCATCGAAGCGAAATCTCGCGGTATTTATGAAGCACCGGGTATGGCTTTGTTACATATCGCTTATGAGCGTTTAGTTACGGGTATTCATAACGAAGACACGATTGAACAATACCGTATCAACGGTTTACGTTTAGGTCGTTTACTTTACCAAGGTCGCTGGTTCGATTCACAAGCGCTCATGCTTCGTGAAACTTCACAGCGTTGGGTTGCTAAGGCAATTACAGGTACTGTGACACTCGAATTACGTCGTGGTAATGATTACACCATCATGAACACTGAATCTCCTAACCTCACTTATGAAGCAGAGCGTTTAACGATGGAGAAAGGTGATTCGATGTTTACCCCGATGGATCGTATCGGTCAGTTAACTATGCGTAACCTTGATATCACAGATACCCGTGCAAAATTGGGTATCTACACAGAAACTGGTCTACTTTCTGTTGGTCAAGGCTCTGCGATTCCACAGTTGGAAAACAAATCAAAATAAGCGTTTGATACACTGGTATCAAATTCTGAAAAGGCTGAATATTTGATTCAGCCTTTTTTGTGGACATCAAAAAATACACGCTTTCAATCATTCCATTTATAGAACAACACGTCGCATTAAAAGACTATTTATTCCTATTATGAATCGATAATATAAGCATCAAGCAGAACATAATAATTTGGGAGATGAAAGATGAATGCTTATCTACATCGCAGTGAAAATCGTGGTCATGTCAAAGCTGGCTGGTTAGACACCTATCATAGCTTTTCATTTGGTAGCTGGTATAACCCGAAATACATGGGTGTCAGTGCCCTTCGCGTAATTAACGACGATACGGTTGCTGCACATAATGGTTTTGGTACTCACCCCCATGACAACATGGAAATTCTGACCTGTGTACTGGATGGTACCATTTCCCATAAAGACAGTATGGGCAATGAAGGCCAGATCAATGCCGGTGAATGGCAATTGATGAGCGCTGGAACTGGGGTCACCCACAGTGAAATGAACAAGCACGATAAAGCGGTGCATCTATTACAGATCTGGATTCAACCGAATGTACAAGATGCTGAACCAACCTATCAGCAAATTCAGCTCAATCCAAAAGACCATCCAAACCAATGGCACTTGATTGCAGGTGATGAATCTGCGCCAATGTCGATTCGTCAAAATGCTGAAGTAAAAACCGCAGTGATTGAAAAGGATCAACATCTAGAGATTACGGCACAGAAAAAAGTGAACTATGTGCACGTGATTTCAGGTGAAGTGATGATTGCAGATCATTTAGTAAAAGCTGGCGATGCCTTGCTATTTGATGAAACAGCAACCATTACCGCACTACAAGACAGTCAGATGATTTGGTTTGATCTACCTTAAGCCCCAGTTTAACTCGTACTCCTCCCTCGGGGGTACGAGCTTTTTAATCACTACTTCCTCCACTGTCACAACTACCCGAATCTGAGCTACTACTATCGCTTATACTACAGTGATCTGTATGTCTGGAATCATTAGGTTGAGATGAATCATTGATATAAGGTGTTGGCGAATATGAATGGCTCGAGTCAGAAGAAGCTTGCCTAGCATGCGTTTTCTTTACCAAGAAAATGAATAAAATCAAGCCAATGACAATAAATACAATAATAAATAGCAGCATTAGAAATCTTGAGTACCCTGCCAATCTTTAGAAACAACTATATCCCGAGTCTATGCTTTAAAAAAGATAGACATTAAAAAAGCCCGATTAACGGGCTTTTCTACAACCTTGAACATTTTTAAAAACAATCTAAATTGTTTCGTTCGTTGTTAGCTGTGTATTCAGGTCATCATATCTTTTTGCATTTAGGCAAGATTTCTCTTAAATCCCAAATAGTATATGACTTCCTTATTGATTAAATTAGCACCAATCTCGAATGGGGTCAAGCATCCTTCTCATGTTTAAAAAAACTAGAGTCAACAAACCTTGACCACGTTAAATAAAACTTTCTGATTGTTGTCTGCAAATCAAAATAATGTCGTCGAGAAAACGTAAAAGTTATTTCTTTTTGCGTTCTTTATCTACCAGATATTCAACGACCTGAACCACTTTTTCATCACCGCCCTGCACAATATATTTGCCATTTACCACGACCGCTGGCACACCTGTAAGTTGGTATTTACGGGCCAATTGATTAGATTCGGCAATTTTTGCAGTGATTGCAAAAGAATCAAACATGGTATTAAATTTTTTCTCAGGCACACCATATTTTGTAAAGAACTTAGCAAAAGCATCCTTCTGCAAAACTTTTTGGTTGCCTGAAAAATTAGCATGGAATAACGGTAAATGTGTACGCTTACGTACCCCTAAGGCCTCACTCACATAATATGCACGTGCACCTTGTTCCCACATGGGAGTCATTGCTGCTGGCGTACGAAGAAAATAGATGTCATTTGGAATTTTCTTTAACCACGTTTGCATATGTGGTTCTAATTTAAAACAATAGGTACACCCATACCAAAAGAATTCACGTACCTCGATTTTATCGGGCACGGACGTTTTTTCTGGATTTTGTACAACCGTATAATCTTTACCTGCAACAAAATCAGCAGCCATCGTATGTGTAGAAAAGACTGCAAAAATTACAGCTACACTCTTTAAAATAAAATTTTTCATTAATTTCGCTATCCTCACAGCGCTTTTTAGTGCGCTTGAGTCTTTATAAAAAAACACAATTCCAAGACGTTATCGTAGAATCTGTTCACATCCTTATAACAGGAGAATCAAGCTACGACATTAATATTTTACAGGGGAAATAGTTCACAACAGGCAAGATTTATAATTTTTTCATTAAAATCAAAAATTAAACTACAAAAACACAACAGCTTCATAGGTTCTATTATTAATTTCGCCTATCCCTATCGACTCTTTTGTCTATGCACCCAAGCTTGTTTTTAATTTATAAAAAAAAAGCCCTGAACCTATAAAAATTCAGAGTCATTTTCTGAAATGTATAAAATATATTCATATATTATATTAAAGCTATTCTAGATCACTTAATACGTGACAGTAACAACCACGCTATCTGAGTAGTTTCCTGGAGTACTTGAAATAGTTGTGCCTTGCGGAATTTTTCCATAAACGGGTGTACTTTGAGTGCTACCTGTACCAGTTTTAGAAACTCCTCCTGATCCTCCAACATTGGTTACACCTCCTGTAGCATCCCATATCGTATTATAGTTAGAGTCTTTATAGAGCTGATAAGGAATAAATTCATTATTACCGTTCGTCATGCGCCTGAATCCTCCAGTTATACGGTTATTACCATCTCCTAAATAAATACTGTACGGTGTTCCAAAATTACAAGTCGTATTCACAGCTCCTTGAGTTGTGTAGTCTCTTTTTGTGGTACGAATATCGCTAATATTGCCAAAATCAACATTTGAAGTTGAGTTTAATTGGCACATACTTGGGACCACAAAGTTAGCTGTGAGTAGTGTATCACCTGAATCCCAGCCACCAATCAAGTCACCACACATTAGGCCCAAAGCATCCATATCCCAATATAACCGAACCGTAGCAGTATATGTCCCTGGCGGATATGCGATAAGCGATCCTGTTCGGGCAGGTACTTTCACATTCACTGAGTAATTAATAATATTGTTGGAAGCGACAGTTCTAACTGGGCCATACCAGACATTAGATGTTTGATTTGTTGTAGTAGAACCTGCTCCCCCTACTGTTCCTGCTACGGTATAAGGGAGTGAAACATTATTATGGCTATTCGTTGTTCCTGTAAAAACGGTTTTCATACACATATAAGCAGAAACCTGAGGAATTCCTAAGGTTGTGCAAGTAATGGTTCCTGAAAGGTTTACAGTTGCATCACTATTAATATTTGCAGCGGTATAAGTAAAAGTATTATTGGTGGTTCCACTTACAGTACAAGCAGCATGTGCTGGGCTAAAAAATGCGTAAACAAGATAAAATAAGAAAATACCAATTAAATATTTAAAAAAAATGGAGAATTCCTTGTAGTTCTCTATTTGAGTCTTATCAAAAATACTTATCGACATACATAAGGTCCCAATTTCTTAGTTGAGTACTGATTACTGTTGTAAGTGAAGTCAACTTGGCACGAACCGTGATCCAGAAGATCAACTTCAAGTTTGTTTTGTTGTAATAAGTTTTGAATAAATACTTCACCGTCATAACCTACCATACCCTCTTGCTGCCCATTGATTCGAACCGTATAACCTGGCAATAAAGGTGAGTTGTTTTGATCAATAAGTTTCACCAAACCGGAAATAACTTGATGAGCGCCAAAGTCAACTAAGGTTCCTTGACGATAGCCGACCACTGTTTTTTGTTCTGTCGCTTTAACATTCCAATTCAAAGGAAGATAGGATGGATCTAAATAAATATGGTTTTCTTGATAAGGCATTAGGCTAGGAATCAGAAATCTTCCAGCATTATCAGTAAAACCTAAATTAACCCCACCATTTAATATCTGGCTTCGCGGTCCAGCATTGGTTACAACTGCGTAACCCTCTCCAATTTCGTTGGCTGCAAAGATGCGTCCCGCTGCCGCAACCAGTGAACCTGTCGCTGAAAGTGCCACCTGATCGTTATCTCCAAATCGGTTATAGCGTCCTGTCAGGTAGGCTGCACGGGCTCGGTAAGAAGCATAGACCGAAGCGTTATTTTCTTTCGCATCCTGATCTCGTTCAACATAGCCGCCCCATCCAAATGAACCGATTTTCGGTTCTGATAATCCAAATATTTCTTGGCGGTAACTCAACCTGCCACTATCACTTGACACACTTGTAATCGCATTGAGTTTGCTAGACGGTGTATATCGCAGTGCAAAGTAAATGCCATAGTCTTTATTATTTTCATAATCCTTGTAAGCGGAGGTATAAAATCCCCAATTCTTGTTAATACTCCCGCTTATGTTAGCAGACAGTAATTTGTAGGAGTTTTCGCTATATTTGATCTGGTTATACCCCAGATAAGCCCCATATCCTGCATAAAAATTATAGTTAATTCCTGCCCTGAAAATTTCATCCGCTAATGCGCTATAGCTTAGATAGTTTTGTGTCTCGGCATTGATGTTGTTATCTTTTAAATATCTGACTTGAGAGACACGGGCTAGGTCAAAATAGTTATCAAATACTTTGCGGTAACTGGTATTAAATGAAATATTCTTACTGATACGCCCTTCTAAACCCAACAAGGCAGAATAGCCGTTTTCATCTTTATACTGGCTCGCTGCAATATCTGCATTGATTACCCCGACGCCAAAAACATTTTTGGCAAATCCTGTACCGAAATTCGATAGTCCATCTGTTGAAGCTTCCGTCCCACCGCTTAAAGTAAGTGAGTTACTGAAGCCATATCGAATGGCACCAGAAGCAAAAGTGACATCATCATAATCGTTTGAGTACAGCCCATAGTTATAACGTGGAATTCCCACGTCTACTGAAAACTCATTAATGCCTTTTGCCAAAATCTTGGAGGAAAAATAATAAGGCTTTTTGGTAATACTCTGTTGTCCAGTTGCATCAGTTGTCACCAGCGTGACTTCATTTCCTGAAATAAAAGGAAGCTGTTTGATATCAAATGGTCCCGATGGAACCAGCCCAGAATAAATCTTTTGCTGATTGACATATAAATCAAGAGTCGAAGGCAAGGCAGCCGAGCTAGAAAATTGTGGGAGTGCCGAGGTGACAATATCACCACGTTGGGTATAGGCACTCGACCATTGGAAACCAGCAAGACGTACACTACTGCCCCAATCGGGACTATTGGAAATAAAATCGCCTAAGGTATATAACCTGATTTTTTCGGGATCAACATATTGCCACTTACTTTCCAATCGCACCCATTTTTCATGGTTATAACTATTCTCATTACTTCCATTATATAAAACACCTGACGAAAAGTTGCCGAGGGCACTGTTAAAAATCCCCTCAGCCGAACCTGAAAAAGTATTTTCATCGTTGATTATGCTGTTATACACGCTATAGTTGAGAATAGCTGCGTTTAAAGGCTTCATCTTTAATAAATGCGGGCTCGTGATCTGCTGGCCACTTAAGTCGACTGCATAGCCCGTTAACATGCTTGGTGGAATATTTAAATTTAGAGCCTGCACTTTCTCCAGATATTTAAACTGGATGCCCTTTAGATCGTTAATACATACCCAATCGCTGTCAGGGTGCTGCCCATTCATTTTCAGCCTTAAAGCTTTTAAGTCACGGGCACGGATATATAACTTGCCATCTTTAGATTGTTTGACAGCAACCAAGTCTTCTGAAGCATTTGCATTAATAGAAATATTTAAAAAAAGCTGAGTAAAGTTAAGATCTTGTTCCTTTCCACTCCTCTTCGCTTGCACATATGTATTGTTGCTATTTATAGCATCAGGGACACGAGGAGTCGTTGTGTTGGTATGATCTTGAAGTTGCTCAGCAACAGAATATGCAGGAAAATATGCAACACATAAGACACCTATAATGTATTTCATATAAGCCTCTTAAAGTGTTGTTTTCTTACCATTAACTGTCAGAGATACACTGTATTTATGATTTGGCTGATATGTAAAATTATTAATCGCGTAACGTCGACTCTGCTGCCCAAGAATATAACCATTCACGGTATTTACTCTAATCGGATAACTTTTTCCTGCTGTCGTATCAACAAGCGTTAAATTATTCAACAACGCATGTCGGTTTCCAATATTACTAATATTTAAAGAAGAATCCTTCTGATTGGAATCAATTTTCCAATTCAGTTTCGTAATCGCATCTTTATCTACTACAAAAACAGGTAATGATGAGCGAAGTAATACATTTATTCCTTGAGCCGCTTTACGGCTATCAACTGGTTTTGGTAACTCATCAATAATAATACGATAAGTTTTTTCACCAGAAATCGCTGTAGGATTAATTCTGACTACACGTAAGTTATAAGAATCATTAGGCTTTAATTTTAAAAATGGCGGGCTTATCGCGATCTCATCTGTAGGAACTAATTGATCTTGTCCATCCTTCTGCGTCCATTCAAACACGCGAATTTGCAAATCCGTACTTTCACTGGACTGATTAAACAAACTAATCGAAGAAGCACTCTGGTTATTCAATAATTCTACATTCACAGGTGAAATTCGAATTGTAGCTGCACTCAAAGCACTCGAAAAAGATAAGAATAAACTCGTAATAATAAAAATGTTTTTTTTCATGACTTGCTCAATTAAATCTTTTAAAGCATTAGCCCTAAAAAAGGGCTAACAGTATTTCTTATATATAAATTAATAAGTTACGGTTATTGTCACTGTATCTAAATAACTTCCAGCACTTGGTAAAGTCGTTCCCGCTGGAATACGGCCATAGACGTTAACTGTTTGAACGTTACCTGTTCCTGTTCCACTGTATGCAGTTGTTGCAATACCAATTGCTGTTGCACGTCCTGTGTCCGAGAAAAGGTTATAAGGAATATATTCTGTCGTGGTTGCACCACCAATCATACGACGTTGAGTAGATAAAACATTCTGACCACCATCAAATGACAAAGTCCAAGGTACGGTGTTGTTACAAAGTACTCTGATTGGAGTTCCACCTGTGGTTGTAGTATCTGCGTCTACATTACTTGCAAGTGAACTTAATGTCCCAAAGTCTAAGACCGCATTCGAAGTCGTACCTGTGGCAGAGGTATTTAGAACACAGCTATTTGTTACTGTCGCTCTCACAGTCAATGTACCAGTTGCTGTAGCGGCATTTGCTGTATTAAGCGAAAATAATCCTATAGCAATTGCTGATAAATAATAAAAAGTCTTTTTCATGGCTTAAACCTTTTTACATTAAATTGTTGGAATTAATAGATGTAAAAAAATCAACCCTTAAACATTACAATCACTTTTAATTTGACTGCTCTTTTAGAGCTTATATTTTTACACTATTTTTTTCATACTACATAAATAGCTTATATTAAAGCACCACTTTTCATTTAAAATTTCCATACCTCCATCATTTTCACTCAAACTAACAAATTACTCACAACAAAAAAACAATAAATTTAACCTGTTGATTTAAATAGTTTTATAAATATAAAAACAACATAAATCTCACAAACAATATTGAATAATTTTTCTTTAAATTTCAATAAAATAAATTTAAGCCACGTACATTTAGCTGTCTTCAACTATTTTAGAAAAATAATTTTTTTATTATAAGCTATTGATGATAAGTTAAATATTTCTCAAATAAAAATGACATATTTAATTTATTATTACTTTAGCCATAATAAGTTAAATAATTAAATATTTATCTTACTTTTTAAAATAATTATTTACATATTAAAAAATTAAGTAACACCAGAATGATTAGATATGCTAAAAAGACTCTTATAAAGATATTTATAAAGTTAAGTTATCACGAGTTTTTAAATTCTAAACTTGCTTATTTTTCGCTCTTATCCACATTAGAGCGTGAATTAGTTCCCCCAAAATACCCCCAAAACGCCCCCAAACAAAAAACCGCCAATTAAGGCGGTTTTTTAAGTTGCTGATTTATCAGCTAATCTTGGTAGGTATATCCAGACTCGAACTGGAGACCTCTACGATGTCAACGTAGCGCTCTAACCAACTGAGCTATACACCTAGAATGAGAAGCATCATATTCATTTTTTTGACGCTTCACAAGTTTTTTTGCGACTGTTTGATTACAATCGCACAGTCTTTAAGCAACTGCTTAAACTCTTGGGTATTTACCTTATCCTTTTGCTCTAAAAATACGATTTTTTGATATAACACAGTCACTTGTTTAAATGAATCTTTCTCCTCAACCAACATAGAAAGTCGCTGCATCCAGCTTTGAAAGGTTTCAGCTGAATATTTATGCAAATGCTTGGGCAATTGTTTTTCAAATTGAATAATCATGCGTTGATACTGATCTTGTTGCCCTCTTTGTCTCCACCAGTACCATCCTGCATAGATGATTAAAATACCGCCAACTCCAATAACTAAAACAATCACATAGCCATAACTTGAATCCAAACCTAATCTAGATAGCCAGTTTTTTTGTTTTTCTGCATCATAGCCAACCACTTTGCTCTGCCATTGGTAACTTAAATAATCACTCCAGATGCGTACATTTTTCAAAAATTTAAATTGCTGCAAACGCCAAGCCTGAGTTTGCCCCTCTCCCCATACAGCCTGATCTTGCGCCAGATAATCTTGCATCCCCGTATCAATTCGTTGCGGTGCAATCATTGCAGTTGGATCGATCCTTTGCCATTTTCCATTCAGATAAACCTCGCTCCATGCATGCGCATCCAGCTGGCGTACTTCCCAACTTTGTCCGTCTGGCGCCAACTGTCCACCTTGATAGCCAGTCACCACCCGTGCAGGAATTCCGACATAACGCATTAGCATGACAAAGCTAGATGCATAATGTTCACAAAACCCTTTGCGACTAGAAAACAGGAATTGATCAATCCGATCTCCACTCAAAGTGCCTGGCGTCAACGTATAGGTAAAGCCATTTTTCCTATACCACGACAGCACTGATTGTAAGTATTTTTCAGGCTGTCTCTGGTTCTGCTCAAATAATTGCTGCGCCAGTTGTTGTGCTTTTTTGTCTTTACCCGCATCAAATCGAGTATTCAGTTCAAGTTGACGCGGTGACAGGAAAACAGGCTCTGCTACTGTTCGCCCCAACCAAAGCATCTGTATGGGTTGGTTGCGTTTAATCAATTTAGAAGGACGAATACTATCGTCTTGATACAGCTGTAAATAACGCTCTTGGGGAATCGAATATTCCAGTCCCATGATCCAGTTGGCTTGCTCATCAGCAGGTAAATATTGATAACTCACACGGCGCGATGAGACAGGGATACGCTTTAAGTGCTGATTATAAAAACTACTACTCCATGTGGTTCCGTCATATTCGTCTAAAACCAATGCTCGCCAGTACAATTCTGGTCGACTAGGCAAATCATACATCGGTGCGATGATACGAAAAGCCAAGGCTGACGATTGAGATAATTGAGCAATATCCCCCGGTGACATCCGATCACTGATGCCTGTAGTCGCGTGGTTCTGTTGAATGGGAATCGCCCAAAGCGGTGGTAAACGTGGAAAGAAAATAAACAGCAGAATAAAAAATGGTGTGGCTATCCCGACAAATTTTAGGATTTGCCTCAGATCTTGTTTTAACTGATTGCTGGTCTGATTCTTCTGTTTAAATAAACCAGTTTGAATCCGATACAAGCCCATCAGGCACATCACAAATGCCACAAAGACAATCACGGCCATCCAGAATGCTTGGCTATATAACAGCAAACTTGCACTGACAAATAAGGCAAAGTTAAAGACAAT
The DNA here is from genome assembly GCF_014635885.1 of Acinetobacter vivianii. GTDB lineage: Bacteria > Pseudomonadota > Gammaproteobacteria > Pseudomonadales > Moraxellaceae > Acinetobacter > Acinetobacter vivianii. The sequence goes on along the minus strand of NZ_BMDR01000004.1, from coordinate 282,226 downwards.
CAGCAGATCACGAGTGCTTTTAGATTCAAGACTTTTGGCAAATAAACAGGTTGTTAGAAATGCAACCCCAGCCTCGACACCCAGTAAACTTTGATACTGAATATAAATCAGCCCAATCGATAATAAGGTAAATGCCACTAAAAGCAGTTTAGGTAATGCTGTGATTTTTTGCTTGTGATAGCGCCATACCAAAGTCAACCAAACGATGCCCCACAATCCACTTAATGAAGCAGGAATAAAACTGACTTGACCCATCAGGATCAATCCTAAAGCAGCTAAAATACAAAAATAGATGGCTTTGGTCATGTTTAAGCCTGCGCAAGTAAAAGTCTGGCTTTCATCAATTGGATTTGGCCTTGCCCACTTTCCAGTCTGGCATGCGGCAAAATCACAGCATAGTCATCCCCTAATTGTTCACACTGTTCAATCAGCCCCATCATGAAACTTAATTTTTCCTCATGGCCTAATGCGGGTATTTGCTGATAGTCAATTTCTACATGTTGATGATTGGCCTGCGCTTCAAACATTTTGATCAAGAAACCCTGCCCACGTGCAACCTGCTTCCATGCCACGTTCTGATAAGAGTCTCCATGCTGGAAAGTTCTCAGTTCTTTAAACTCATCCAGACTATCCTGCGCCGAAGTCGGCTGACTTTTATGTTCTTTCTGCCAATCGTAGGCTTTCGGTGCAATCCAGACTTTTTGTTTTGGATATAAATAGGTCCATGCGCGGACTAATCCCAAAGGATAGGTCGCATAAATTTTCAATGCATCCAGTTCATATCTGCCACGTTGTTCAGGTAGAACAGCAAGTTCTAGGCTTTGCTGAGTTTGGTCCAGATACAGAAAATGTTCTTGTCCTTGCCAATCTAAACGCAAATATCGAACCGTCTGGACAGATTGTTTGAATAAAACTTTTAGGATTAGCGGCTGACTCACTTGCCCAACCTCTGCGGCGACCAGTTCAATCTCTAAGCCATGCAGTTGCTTAAAAGTCAGATAAAAGCTGATACAGAGAATAGCGCTGATTAAAAAGCAAAACCCGAGAATCAGGTTATTTGCATAATTAATCCCTGCAATAAATGTAATGAAAATTAGAACCAGATATAAGAAACCTTGCTTATAAATAAACACCAGCACATCTTTCTGCAATAAGACCTTACTGCCTTCGACCTGAAAGCGCTTCGCAATCCATTGTTGTAGCTGCTGCTTGACTCCTTTGTGCATATACCGATCTCAACTATAAGACATCGACCGATTGTAAAATCTGCCCAACTTCAACGTCACTCAGACTTAAACGATGTGCCGCCACAGCGACAAATACAGTTTGTATATCATCTGTCATTACAAAACTACGCCCCTCAACCAATGCATAGGCTTGTGCCGCAGCCTTTAACGCCAATACCCCTCGTGTTGACAGCCCATGACGTAGCTTCCTTGTTTCAGCAGCCAAGTCCAAAATATAATTGAGTACAGCCTCACTCAGAAAAACCTGTTTTGCCAGCTCACGTAAATGCAAAATATCAGCTTGATTAAAAACAGCATCCAATTGATGGATCAAAACCTGACGTGAACGCTGTTGTAATAACAGTTTTTCCGCTTGTCGAGAAGGATATCCCAACGACAAACGCATCAAGAAACGGTCGAGTTGAGATTCTGGTAATGCATAAGTACCACTTTGAAATAACGGGTTTTGCGTGGCTAAGACCCAGAATGGTTGTGGCAATTCATAATGCACACCATCTACGGTAACAGCCCCTTCCTCCATTGCTTCTAATAAGGCGCTTTGAGTTTTGGGACTACAACGGTTAATTTCATCTGCCAACAAAATCTGGGTAAAAATCGGCCCTTGCTTAAACTCAAATAGATGTTCTTTTTGATTAAAAATATTGATCCCAATCACATCACTCGCCAACATATCGTTAGTGAATTGAATCCGCTGGAAATGCAGCCCTGCCAGACGCGCCAAAGCACTAGCTAAAGTGGTTTTACCTAAGCCGGGTAAATCTTCAAACAACACATGACCACCCGCCAACAAGCAAGTCAGTGCCAATTTGGTTTGTTGTGGTTTGTCTAAAATCAGTTGGTTTACTTCAAATAAGAATTGCTCAATCTGCTGAGCAAAGCTTTGAATATCTTGTTCTAATGCCTGATTCTGTTTTGTTTTCTCTTGAGCCGATGAATTTTCCATGCCCCACATTATTCTATCCCCCAAAATAAAACAGTGTATGTTCAACATACACTGTTTTGGTTTTTTTTCAAAGAAATCAAATAATTTCTAGCAAGGACACTTCTTCATATTGCCACCCGCAGAAGGATAACGCGCATCGATACAATGACGATAAAAAGTCTTTGCATCCATTGGCGTTAAATCTGGATGATGCGCCTTCATATGCTGCACATAGGTTTCATAATCAGGCACACCGACCATCAGACGGAAACTCTGCTGCAAACGTTGCCATAAAACAACAATACGCGACCAATTCTTCGGTGACAAAAGTAAGTGCTTTTGCGACATGATGGTGAATTTAATAATCTTCACAATCACTGCGCTACCTTGCCGAGCAATTTTAAAATCCATCGCTACTCTCCTTTGATGCTATTCGCAGTCATCGGGGTTTCTGAATAAACCGCTGGCGCTTCATTCGCGGTTGGTGTTGGGCTTGCCAAAGCACGGCGTATAATGCCAATTGATGCAATCACCATAACAATCGCAACAATCATAAAGAAACCACATAGGGCCGCATTGATTTGATTCGACATTACAATGGTCTGCATTTCAGCAACAGTTTTGGCTGGTGCTAATACTTCACCACGTGCAATCGCGTCAGAGAAACGATTCGCTTGTGCAAGGAAACCAATCTTCGGATTTTCGTGGAAAATCTTTTGCCAGCCCGCAGTCATTGAGGTAATGAACAAGAAAATCGTTGGGACAATGGTCACCCAAACATATTTCTCTTTCTTCATTTTGAATAAAATGACAGTTCCCAAAATCAATGCCATCGAGGCAAGAATCTGGTTACCGATACCAAAGAGCGGCCACAACGAGTTAATCCCGCCGAGTGGATCAACCACACCTTGATAAACGAAGAAACCCCAACCTGCGACCGCGACAAAGGTCCCGACCATATTTCCAAAGAATGAACTTGATTGCTTGATCGCTGGAACCACGATACCCACTGTATCCTGCACCATGAAACGACATGCACGTGTTCCTGCATCTACAGCAGTCAAAATGAATAAGGCTTCAAACAGAATCGCAAAGTGATACCAGAATGCCATCATGGAGCGGTTATTGAAAATCTCGGAAATGATATGCGCCATACCTATTGCAAATGTAGGTGCGCCACCGGTACGAGACAGAATTGAACTCTCACCCACTTCCTGAGCCAGTAAGGTCAACATTTCTGGACTAACCACAAAGCCAAGATTACGCACCGCTTCCGCAGCGGTCTCTACCGAGGTTCCTAAAACTGCTGCTGGCGCATTAATTGCAAAATAAATACCCGGATCAAGTACCGTTGCACAGATCATTGCCATGATACCGACAAATGATTCCATCAACATACCGCCATAGCCGATCATACGAATATTGACTTCATTATCGACCAGTTTAGGGGTTGTGCCTGACGCAACCAGCGCATGGAAACCTGAAATCGCACCACAAGCAATGGTAATAAATAGAAATGGAAATAAACTACCTGCAAATACAGGCCCTGTACCATCAACAAAATGCGTGACTGCTGGCATTTTCAGGTCAGGCATCGCAAAGATAATCCCGATCGCCAAACCTGCAATCACACCAATTTTCAAGAAAGTTGATAAATAATCACGTGGCGCTAATAACAACCAAACTGGTAATACCGAAGCGATAAAGCCGTAAATAATCAGTGCCCATGTCAATTGCGTTCCACTGAGGGTAAATAATTGTCCCCAATATGGATCTTTCGCCACATCACCACCGTAGATAATTGCCGCCATCATCAGCACAAAGCCAATAATCGATACCTCAGCAATTTTCCCCGGGCGGAGATAACGCATGTAGATGCCCATGAATAAAGCAATTGGAATCGTCGCTGCAATACTGAACACGCCCCACGGGCTATGTGCCAAGGCTTTAACTACCACCAGTGCCAGTACTGCAAGGATAATGATCATCACGCCAAGCGTACCTAGCATCACAATCACACCAGCAAAAGTACCCAGTTCCTGTTTTGCCATCTCACCTAAAGAGCGGCCATCGCGTCGTGTGGAGATAAATAAAACCAGAAAATCTTGTACCGCACCGGCAATCACCACACCGACCAAGAGCCAGATGGTACCGGGTAAATAACCCATTTGTGCTGCAAGAATTGGTCCGACTAAAGGCCCTGCTCCAGCAATCGCAGCAAAGTGATGACCGAATAAAACGAATTTATTGGTCGGTACATAATCCAGACCATCGGCAAGGCGATGCGCTGGGGTTAACCGTCTAGGATTTAATTCAAAAACTTTGTTTGCAATAAATAAACTGTAGAACCGATATGCAATGCTATATACACAGACCGCAGCAAGAACCAACCAGACTGCATTGACATGCTCACCACGACTAACCGCCAATATCCCAAATGAAATTGCCCCAACAATGGCAACCAAACTCCATAGGAGTTTTGAGGAAAGTGTTGACTTCGCTTGTGTTGTCTCCATTCAAAACCTCTCAAATACATAACGCGTGGTTATTTAGCTTTCCCTTTCTATATTTTCTGTAGAAGAAATATCTTTGTAAGTTTACCTTCTAACAACAATTATTTATCTAATACTTTGGCATAAAAAAAGGGATGATTGTTCATCATCCCCTTCGATAATTGTATATCTTGCGTAGCTCAGCTACGCCTTCACAATTATGCACGCTCTAGGTAGTCACCAGTACGGGTATCTACACGAACGCTTTCTTCTTGCTGTACGAATAATGGAACACGTACCACAGCACCTGTTTCAAGTTTCGCAGGCTTACCGCCACCGCCAGAAGTATCACCACGTACACCCGGATCAGTTTCAACAATTTTGAGTACAACGAAGTTCGGTGGGCTTACGGTTAAAGGTACGCCGTTGAACAACATAATTGTACATTTTTCATTTGAATCGTCTTTTAACCATTTCGCAGCATCACCCATTGCTGTTTTATCAGCAGCGATTTGCTCGAAAGATACAGGATCCATGAAGTTCCACATTTCACCATCGTTGTAGAGGTAGTCCATTTCCACTTCTACAATATCAGCTGCTTCTAAAGAGTCACCTGATTTGAATGTTTTTTCTAATACTTTACCAGAGCGAAGGTTACGTAATTTCACACGGTTAAATGCTTGACCCTTACCTGGTTTTACATATTCATTTTCCATGATTGAACATGGGTTGCCATCAAGCATAACCTTAAGGCCTGCTTTAAAATCATTTGTAGAATAATAGGCCATGAAAGGCGCACTCCAAACTTAAAACTCAAATCTATTAATGCTAGACTAGGCAGACAGCTGCGGCTAACACTATTTTTACGTATGGCATGATAAACTATTTACATCAAGAGCAAAACTGGCAATCGCAACTCAGTGACCTAATTACTGATCCTTTAGAGCTGTTAAATCTGCTTGAGTTATCTACCGATCAGCTATTATCAGGGGCAATCCTCGCCTCTGAAAAGTTTAAATTGCGCGTCCCGCGTGCATTCGTCGGAAAAATGAGCATTGGCGATCCGCTTGATCCCCTGCTACTTCAAGTCTTGCCACATCATCTGGAACTGGAAGAACATCCCAAGTTCGTGACTGATCCTCTCGGTGAGGAAGCAGCCAATCAAATGGCGGGAGTTCTGCATAAATACCAGTCGCGTTTTTTACTCACCTTGACTGGTGCCTGTGCAATTCACTGCCGCTATTGTTTCCGTCGACATTTTCCCTATCAGGAAAACCTGCCTAAAAATGACGACTGGATCAATATCAAAGCCTATATTGAACAAAATCCACAGATCAATGAAGTGATTTTAAGTGGTGGCGATCCACTGACTTTAAGTAACCGAAAACTTGCGTTGTGGCTAGAACGTCTAGCATCTCTCCCTCAGATCAAGATATTGAGAATTCATTCACGCGTTCCGATTGTGATCCCGAACCGCATTGATGAAGAGCTGATTTCTATATTAAAAAACAGTAGGCTACGCATTGTAGTAGTGGTACACTCAAATCACGCAGCTGAACTCGATGATTTCACCTGCTCAAAGTTATTACAGTTATCACTGCACCATATTACCGTGCTCAATCAGGCGGTTTTACTGAAAGGTGTGAATGATTCTGCAGAAACTTTAAATGCATTGAGTTTCCGTTTATTTGAAGCACGAGTAATGCCCTATTACCTTCATGTTTTGGATAAAGTCAAAGGCGCTCAGCATTTTGATTTAAGATCTTCAGAGATAGATCATATATACACTGATGTATTAGCAAGTTTACCAGGCTATCTGGTACCAAAACTTGTCAGGGAAATTGCGGGCGAAAAAAATAAAACACCGCTTTTTGGGGTTCAAACGTTCTGAGATTGATAACACAATGATGAATAATGCTTTTTCGGATATTTTTCAAATTCCAACTGTCTTGAGACGAGACAAACTCAGCTTTTGCGATACCAATTCGAAAAGTCTAAATGAATGGATTTCCAATTTATCCATCATGCAGTTGGGTGATACCTCTAAAGCATTATTTGCAGCCTTACTTGAACTGAGTGAACTCGAGTGCCCTGAAACTTTACGTTTTGATTTGGTTCAGGTACTGCACCCAACCATTGAAAATGTTTTGGGAAGTCTGGAAAAGAACTTTTTCAATCAGGGCGTGATCAGTTCAGATCGTAATGAGCACATTATTGAACTGGCCATGTTACTGCGCTGTTATTTTGCAGCGATTTATATCAATATCGTCCGCCGTAGTAACGATCAGCTCGATCAACAGAAGTTCTCTATCTTTGCTTTAAACCAAAAGAAAAATCTGCAAACGGCACGTACCCTCGCAACTTTTCAGTCCTTGCAACAACTGACGCAACTGCTCTATCAACAACATATGTTGTATAGCGAACCTGTAGCTGGACAATGGCTGATTGCACATCAGCTCTATGATGCAGCAGTGACACATAAATATCAGCATACCAATCTGGATCAGGTACAAGGCAAACCGAATGCATTAAGCAACATCTCACAAGCCTATGCACAATTGATTTTGATGGATATTTTTAATACCAATCAAATTCGCCAATCCGAAATTCAAGCGTTATTCCAGTGTAGTTTTGACTGGGCAAAAATGGTTCAGATCCTGACCAAAGAAACAGACCTGACCAAATATGTAGTCGACACCACCAAAGACCACCCACCCATTTATAATAAAAAACAAAGCTCTGGCTTTAATCCAAATATTTTTATTAGTACGCATAGCTTACTGGATCACGTCACGGCAACCCTGCATAAAAATGCAGAGTATGTTTCCAAGAATGAGAAGATCTATTTAACCCCTGCATTAAAATTCCATGTGCAAACCATTCTGGGCACGACGGCAGAACGTCGACATGAGCGTTATGAATATTCGGCTCAATTGCATATCTGTTTTGGCTTACTTACTGCTCACTTTTACCTATCTAAAGCCAAGAATTTTTCAGAAACACTGCTGTTAGATCACAGCTATGGTCTACAAAATGAATCAAAATTTATGTCTGCTTGGGATAAGAAAGGCTCAACGGACAATCAGGAATCGGCCATTCAACGTTTAAGCCGTGAAAGTAAAGCCGTTTACCAAGCTGATATCCTAGATATTAGTGTGAACGGTTATCGTATTAAATGGTCTGGGGAGGCACCAAAGAACTTAAGAACAGGTGAATATATTTTAGTTAAAGAAACATCGCATGGGCATTGGCGTGGCGGTGTGATTCGTTGGCTCAAACAATCGACCGAGAAAAGCCTGGAACTCGGCTTAGAAGTGCTGGCACAGGAGATCTTCCCTTGTGCGGTACGTGTTCAGGCAGATCGCCACATCAGCAATTATCATCCTACACTTTTATTAAAAAACCAGAATTTGGATGAAACCAAAACAACTTTAATTTTACCAGGTTCACAAATTTTTCGAGAACACCAAGCTGTTCATTTAAGATTGGGGAAAGAGGAAGTAAAAGTGTATTTATTAAACGCACAATTAATAACCCAAAGTTTTGTTCAATTTGATTTTGAACTGCTGAATGATGAGGAACAACCGATTCTTCAGCGATATATGGCACAAAAGAATATGGACACCATTGATCAAGATTTATGGGAAGCTTTAAAGTGAGAAATTCTTTACTCTCTAAAAAATTAAAACGCACTGAAACACGTTTATTGATTATTGATGACAACCAGCTTCGTTATAATCAGATTTCAGCTTTATTTACGGCTCAAGATCATCAAATCAAAGCAACTTTGCTCGATGACCTTAAAACCTTCGAAAAACAGCTTAATTTACCTTGGGATATCGTTATTTTTGGTCGGGCCTACGACTTAAAAATCGAACAGACCCTCTCCCTGATTCAAGCTTCATCGCAACCAAGTTTGCCAGTTCTGTTACTCGAACCTGAGGACTATAAAGCCGATCAATATCAGGCTTATATCCATAAAGGCATTTATGATATCTTGAATCTAAAATCCCCAGAAAAATTCTATATCAGTATTATTCGTGCGCTTTCTTACAGTCGCTTAGTACAAGCAGAACATCGCTTGCTCAATGAGCTAGAAGCTGCACAAACGCAAGCGCAATCACTGGTTGCAGAAAGTCATAAAGCGGTTGCCATTTTGCAGGAAGGTATTCACATGAATGTGAATGCTGAATACGCAAATCTATTTGGTTTTGCCAATCCAGAAGAATTAGTTGGCTTGCCAATTTTGGATGTGTTACAGCCAGAAGACTTAAGCCAGTTTAAACTGCGCTTTAAAAAGATTTCTCAAGGGCAGTTTGAACAAGGCCGTTTTGAACTTCGCACACAAAATTCAACGGTGAAGCAAAATCCCCTTCATTTAGAATTCTTACCTTCAGGCAATGAAGATGAAATCCAGCTCAATATTGAATGTGGCACTTCGTCTCAAGCGGCAGCAACGCCTTCAACAGCCGCACCTGCCGAAAAAGCGTCGAGTTTAACCAGTGCCTTACAACACATTAACCGTCAGCTGACCAATCACCCTGCAAATGCCAATGCGCTGGTTTTATTCAGCTTAAGCAATTGCCCAAGTGAGGTTTTTCAAACCGATTGGCGTGGGACGCGTGCGTATTTTGCCAATATCCCTCACTTCATTAAAGAACAAGTGAATGTACCTGTGTGTCAGGTTGAACATGGTTTGTATGTCTCATTATTTCAAGCAGAATCAAAGAGCGTACTCAATTCGCTTCTGATTGGTTTGAATAGCTTACAAAAACCGCAACTGGTGGTGACCGATCATTATACCTTCCCGCTGCATTTAAAATTAGGCTATTGTGAAATTACCCAACCAATTGCAGATGAAGTTCGTTTTGAACAGGTTTTAACCAAGGCTTTTCTGGTTCCTCTACCTGTGTTTAATAGTCCGAAAATTGATGCAGATATTGGCCTGACCACAGAACATATTCCTGTTGCTGTACAATTAACTCTGCTACAAGAGCTGAAAAAGAAACTTGATGCTGGCGATATCCATCTGAAATATCAGCAGCTCTATGACAAGCAGGATCAACACACACATACTTATGAAGTATCTGGCGGGTTTATCTATAATAATCAGTGGCAGGATTTAAGTGATCTTGGCGACTTGAAAGATGATCCTGAGCTATCTATTCAACTCGATCGCTGGATTCTTGTTGAAGCCTGCAAGCAGTTACACAACTTTATTACCCAGTATCCGAAAGCGAAATTGATTGTAAATCTCAATCATCACGTCTTGCTGAATGATAAAAAGCTACCAGAACTGGTGGCGAAGCTGTTAACCATTATTGGCAGTAAACAAGCTCATCCTTTAATTTTGCAGTTCTCTGAACAATCACTGCAACAAAACCTGTCACAGGCACAACCGCAAATCGCTTTGTTGCGTCAGCACGGTGCCGAGATTTCAATCCGCGGTTTTGGTGATTCTCTCTACAGCGATTCGATGTTGCAGCAAATCGATGTTCAGTATCTAAGCTTGCATAGCAAACTCACCCAAATGCTGAGCGCTGAAAAAGACATGGCGACACTACAAGAGAAGATTTTGCACTTTATCGGGCAAAAACCTGTCGAAATCTTTTTAACCGAACTCAATGATATGAACCTGTTTGCCAATGCATGGAATGTTGAAGCGCGCTTTTTGCAAGGCAACTATTTCCAGAAAAAACTGGATCGTCTTACTGACGTACAGGATCAATAACGCCTTCTTAGGATTGAGGAACTGCTGCAAGTGTTCCTCAATCCAATAATCCACAGGCATAAAAAAACGGGCATATAGCCCGTTTTTTCTTTCTTGATATTAACGTTTGATAGAACGTGACATACCAGAGAAACGTTGTTTGAATTTGTCGATACGGCCGCCTGTATCCACATTCTTTTGTTTACCAGTATAGAATGGGTGGCAAGCTGAACATACGTCAAGGTAAATTGTTTCTTTACCAAGCGCAGATTTAGTTTCGATAACGTTACCACATGAACAAGTAGCAACTAATGTTTCGTATTTAGGGTGAATATCGGCGCGCATGGTCGATGCTCCTATTTAGTAAGAAAGGCTTAAGCTGTTATCGCAATTGATCACTCTCAACATGAGGAAAGCAAAGTGTTTTCACACTTGCAGATCAACACCACAACAGACCATTTCTTTTGACTCACCGAGACTCTAACGGTCAGAGCAAAGCCAACAAGTGGCGAGCATTATACGCCAATAAATTAAATTTTGCGAACTATTCTTGATTCGATTTTGACCAATGATTCGCAATAATGCCACAGACCATGAGCTGGATTTGATGAAAAATCATAATCGGCAGCACAATCATTCCCAAAGGCTGTCCAATAAACAGGATCTGCGCCATCGGGACACCACTCGCCAAGGTTTTCTTAGAGCCACAAAAGAAAATCGTAACCTGATCCGCTCGTGTAAAGCCTAACCATTTTGGCACATATAAAGCCAGCAACATCACGATGGTTAACAGTACCGAACATGCCAAGATTAAATAAAACAATGTCAGGCCATTCACCTGTTGCCATAGACCAGCAATCACGGCGCTACTAAACGCACCATAGACCACCATCAGAATCGATCCCTGATCGAAAGCCTTGACCAGACTTGGCATTTTAACCATATAAGGGAAAATATAAGGACGTAGCAACTGACCTAACACAAATGGTACCAGTAGCAACAAAGTAATTTGCAGAATCGATTCGGTCGGATCAAAACCATGCTGACTTTGGCCTAAAATAAAATAGCTGACCAAAATCGGGGTAATCATCATGCCGACAATATTAGAGAAAGACGCACTACACACTGCCCCAGCCACATTGCCTTTGGCCATAGAAGTAAATGCAATTGACGACTGCACTGTTGATGGCAAGAAGCACATGAACAGGAAGCCCCAATAGAGTTGCTGACCGAGTAACGGCTCTAGCACGGGCTTTGCCAATAACCCAATTGCTGGAAAAACCAAGAAAGTAAAAGCAAACACTAAAGCATGCATTTTCCAGTGCAGCATGCCTTCAACCACAGCTTCACGTGAAAGTTTTGCCCCGTGCAAGAAAAAAAGTACGGCAATTGCAACAGTCGTAAGAATATTAAAATAATGTGCAACCTGACCTGAAACTGGAAAAAAAGTTGCCAGTATCACCATCACAACCAATAAAATTGTAAAGCGGTCCAATGCCAATAATTTCAACATAACTATCCCTATCCACGCTAATAATGAAAAAGCCCAATATGGCGAATAATTCAACCATTTGATCAAATTACTCATCATACTGGGCTATTTAAATAAAGCTAGCGTTTTAGGCCAAAAATCTTGAACTTTAAAGCCAAGATTAGTTGTTATAGGCATCCTGATCTTGTTGAATCAATTCGACTTTATAGCCGTCTGGATCTTCTACAAAAGCAATAACCGTCACACCACCTTTCATTGGACCCGCTTCACGAACGACTTTACCGCCACGTGCCTTGATTTCTTCACATGCTTTATAAGCATCGTCTACACCAATCGCAATGTGACCATAAGCATTGCCCAAGTCATAGCTAGAAGTATCCCAGTTATGGGTGAGCTCAAGTACGGTATTGTCTTTTTCATCACCGTAACCCACAAATGCTAACGTAAAACGCCCTTCTTCATAGTCACGTTGGCGTAGCAATTTCATACCAAGTACCTCAGTGTAGAACTTTAAAGACTGTTCTAAATTACCTACTCGTAGCATCGTATGTAACATGCGCATAGTTATTCACCTTTCTGCTGTGTTGTCTGGTTTTCATGATCACGTAAAAGTTTCGCGACCCAAACCACAAGAACTAAAATTGGGATACCAATTAAAGTCGTCATTAAAAAGAAATTCGGATAGCCAATATTGCTGACAATTGTTCCCGAATACCCACCTAACAATTTAGGCGTAAGCGTCATAAGAGAACTGAAAATCGCATATTGAACGGCTGTAAATGATACGCTGGTTAAGCTAGATAAGAAGGCGATAAATGCCGCACCTGCCAAACCAGAGGCTAAATTATCGATAATAATCGCCAAATACAACCATAAAGAACTATAGCTCTTAATCACCTTACCTGAGAGTTCAACAGTTCCAGCCTGATCTGGATCAATCACCGCCACAGGCTGAATATCAATATCTAGTGCCTCTGCATGTGAAGCAGTATCGATACGATATTGTCGTGTTGCCAGTAATTCATGGCCAGCATTATTTTTCATATTCGCCAAAGCAGTAATGGTTTTGCTACTAGATGCTTGCAACAGCTTGCCGTCTACCGCACCCGTAAATAAACCATTGGAATCAACTTTCGCGACAAATTCCTGACCATCGAGTTTTAAAACAACAGGACGTTCAGCATTTAAATCTTCAGCTTTGATTCCTGCCAACTGCCCTTTAATCACCAAACTTTGTTTTAACTCTTTTGGTGTTAACTGATCGTCATTACTAATCGGCAACAACTGGATTTGTGGCTGTTGCGAAGTAATTAAATAAGGCACTGCAAGTTGAATGTTTGAATCAGCTTGATTCTGATACTGGGTACTCACCTGAACTGAATTCGCTTTCGCCAAGACCTCATTCGGTACTTCCAACTTCCAATAGCCCACCTCATCGGTGTGTACCTGATAGCGTTGCTCACCCACCTGAACGTGTACCTGATCCAGTGGTTGACCAGATTTCACCAGACCAATGAAAATCAAATTGGTTGAACTTGCCAGCACCGCACCCACAAACATCAGTTTCATAATGTTCATACGTTGCGCCAGCAAACCGCCAAGGAAACCACCAATCAGGCTAAATAAAACGCCATAGATCTTCACAGCTTCCGCAATCTGTTCTTTACTAAAGTTCAGATCCTGATAGAACACATTGGAAATGACCCCTGCAATGATGTCCGAGATACGGAAAAAACCAATGAGCAATAACAGCACCAATGCTAGCTTGACACCATAACGCTTAAAGAAGTCCAGAATAGGCGCAACCCAGGTTTCTTTCGCCATTTGCTGATTCACAACACCGATTTTGACCAGTCCAAAACCAATCAATAGCGCTGCTGCTGTAGCTGTTAAAAAGCGTAGTGCTTCCAGACCAAATAATGCGGCTGTATCTTTAATATCTGCTGATTTAGAAATTGCTTCAGTCACATTACCTGAATAGATATAACTCACCACGAATGTAGCGACTGCAACAAAAAACACAAAGACCAAACGATAGTAATCAGTGGTTTTGTAGTGCTTATGGATGCGATTGACCTGAGGCTCACGTACACATAGCGTGGTGATAATACCGACGACCATGACTGCAGCCATAGTTAAATAAGTATATTTCCAAGCCTCGTAAATATAGTTCCCTTTTGCAGTTCCGAGATAAGCAGCCAAGAACAAAGCACCAGCCCCTGCAACAATCATCCCGATACGGTAACCAGCATTGTAAGTTGAGGCTAATACCGTCTGCATTTCAGTTTCAGCCAGCTCAATACGATACGCATCAATCACAATATCTTGCGTTGCCGCCGAGAAGCCCAGTAACACAGCGCCCACAGCCATCTGGATCAAATAACTCTGTCCAAGTGCTGGATCAGAAAATGCCATGATACAAATCGCACAGATAATCAAGCTTTGTGCAATCAGCAACCAAGCACGACGGCGACCCAAGCTTTTGGTTAGAAATGGAACTGGCAACTCATCAATCAGCGGTGCCCAGACAAATTTAAAAGAATATCCCAATGCAGCCCAACTGAAAAAGGTGACTGCACTCTTCTCAATGCCCGCCTCACCTAGCCATAAAGACAAGCTAGAAAAAATCAATAAAATCGGTATCCCCGCAGAGAAACCAAGAAATAACATAATCAGGGCACGGCGATCTAAGAATGCTTTAAATGCCGAAGCCCACCCAGTGGCTTGTGTTGTCATTGGTTATTATTTTCCAATAATCTATAAATGTGCTTATTCAATCGTTTCTTGCTCTTGCTTGCAAGTTGCTTTATGCAATCATTCTTTTGTTTTGTCGATAAAAAACACAAGTTCGCTTGATCTTTAGGTCCAAAACTGTATACCTTTAATTACTCAACTTACGTTTATTTGTTGGATAGCAACAGTGACCCAAAAACTTGATCAAATGACTGCAACAACTTTATCTTTAACACCAACAAACACGATTACAGCGAAGATCAATTCATTTCCAAGCGCTTTTGAGCAGACGGACATACAACCAACACTGATTAAAACAGCACTACGTGCAGACCAACTCACACATATTCCAGATTTAGCGGAAATACCAAGTTCAACCAAACGAATCAAGCCGCTTAATAACTTCTTAGGACAAGATCGCGCACGCGCTTCGGTTGAGGCGGGTATTGCCCTGCCTTATTCTGGCTATAATATTTTTGCTGTGGGGACAGCTGGACTGGGTAAGCGCACCATGATCAAGCGTTTACTACAACAACACGCCAAAACCATGCCAACCCCAGACGACTGGGTATATCTCAATAATTTTAAAAATCCGCGTCAACCGATTGCTTTACGCTTTCCAGCAGGACAAGGCGTTAAATTCCAGAATGCCTTACAGCAAACATGGCAAATTATTCTTAAACAATTAGAACGCCGCTTTAGTGCCGAAAGTTATCACAACCGCATTGAACGTATTCGTCAGGCTACAGGTGATGTCCAACAGCAGGCACTGGTCGAACTCACCAAAGAAGGTGAAGAACTCGATTTAAAACTGATTTCGCGTAATGACAAACATGTCTTTATTCCGATGCAACTCAAAGATAATGAATATCATGAGTTGACGCAGAGTGACCTGAATACCCTGAATAGCAAAGAGCGTGCTGAAATCACCTCAAATATTCGCTATATGGAGAAGAAACTTGAGCGCCTCGGATTACATCTCGGTGATCTGGAAGATGATGCACGCGATCAGGTTTCAAGTCTAAATCGAGATATCGCAACGCAAGTGGTCACGCCTCGGGTAGAATCGATTTTAAATAAAAATAAAGACGTTACAGGTCTAGATTTATATTTAAAGCATTATGCAGAAGACATTATTGACAATGTTGAGCTCATTCTTGAACAAGAAGAGGATGACTTTACCCCAGCTTTATTCAACCGTGTTCCATCACGCTACCAAGCCAATGTCATCGTATCGAATAAACCGAACAGCGGTGCGCCAGTCATTTTTGAAGACTTCCCAACACACTACAACCTGTTAGGCCATGTTGAGCAACTAACCCATAACGGCACCATTACCACTGATTTTACCTTGATTCGTCCAGGTTCATTACATCAGGCCAATGGTGGCTTTTTAATGCTGGAAGCAGAGCAACTGCTTGAGCAGCCTTATGCATGGCAAGGTTTGAAGCGCGCATTAAAATCTGGTCAACTCAAACTGTCTTCACTAGAACACATGTTGACCCTAACAGGTAGCATTTCTATAGAACCTGCTTCAGTCCCCCTTGATATTAAAGTAGTTTTATTAGCAGAACCTGAAATTTACTATGAAATTTTAGAGGTTGAGCCTGAACTCGGTAGTGTTTTTAAAATTCGAGCTGACTTTACAGATACATTACAACGTAATGACAGTAATGAGCAGGCATATATGCAGCTGATTGCGGATTATGTACAAGCCGACAAACTATTGCCTTTTGATCGCTCGGCACTTGCAGCGTTACTGACGGATTCAAGTCGTCAGGCTGAAGACCAAAGCTCACTCTCTTTGCATGCCTCTACGCTGGGTGATTTAATTCGCGAAGCACATCACCATGCATTTAAAGCAGGTGACAAGATTGTGACCGATGAGCATGTCAATCAGGCATTGCATCACCGCCAATATCGCTTAGGCTATTTACGTGAACTCTACTGGCAGGATCTATCTCGTGGCACACAATTGATTGAAACCTCTGGACATCGTCTAGGACAAATCAATGCCCTCTCGGTGATTCATTATGCTGATGTCGAGTTTGGTTTGCCTTCTCGTCTCACTGCATCTGTTTATCAGGGTGGCGGTGATATTCTAGATATTGAGCGTAGCGTAGAACTCGGCGGCTCTCTACATGCCAAAGGTGTGTTGTTGATGTCGAGCTTCCTGAAAGCACATTTTGGTCGTGAACAAATCCTGCACTTCTCTGCCGCATTAGCTTTTGAACAAAGCTATGGTCAGGTCGATGGTGATAGTGCGACAGTTGCAGAATTGTCTGCACTGATCTCCGCAATCTGCCAGATCCCGATTGATCAATCTTGGGCAATCACAGGTTCGATGAACCAGTTGGGTCAAGTTCAGCCGATTGGTGGGGTCAATGCCAAAATTGAAGGCTTCTATGATGCCTGCAAATTGCAAGGTCTAACTGGCAAACAAGGTGTGATTATTCCGCGTCAAAACATGCAACACCTAATGCTACGTCAGGATGTCAGTGAAGCGGTCAAAGCGGGACTGTTCCATGTTCACGCGATTGACACCATTGATCAAGCTTTAGAAATTTTGATGGCACGCCCAGTCGGTACGCTGGATAAAAAAGGTCGCTACAGCAAAAACTCGATTTATGCTGCAGTGATGGAACAACTTGAGTACTGGCAAGCAATCGAAGACGGCGAAGCGGTTGAAGAGGACGAACCAAAGAAAAAGAAAAAGCGTAAAAAAGCCAAAAAAGATGAGGTGGAAGCAAAAGCCAAAGCAAGTGAAGAAAACACTGCTGAAGCGAAAACGCTAAAATCGATGAGTAAAAAGAAAAGCAAATAAGTAAAAAGGCCATGTTCTTCGGAACATGGCCTTTTTACTTAGGCGACACCCTGCAAGGAGCGTCCACCAGGTAACTGGGCAAAATATTGCTTCAAGGCATCAATACAACGATGAACCTTCATTGGATATTGTTCACGTTTAGACGTTAAAGCATGCAAGGTATAAGCTGGTAGTTGCCAATCTGGCAGAACCTCAACCAAAGACCCATTGATCAGCTCTTTTTGAATATCCATATAGAGAATACGCGCCAAACCATGTCCTTGCTGACATAACGCTTTGGCAACAAAAACATTATTGGTGCCTAAACGGGTTTTCATATCCACATTGACTACATCCCCGCTAATACCGTGACGGAATGTAAAATGCTGATAGTTTTGCATTAAAGTAATTGGAAGCAGCTCATGATGACGTAAGTCTTCAGGGCGGGTAATCGGTTGTGCCTGATTCAGATAACTTGGAGATGCAACCAGAACCTGATCTACACGTGCCAAAGGCACAGCAGACAATTGCTGATCTTCCATCTTCAAGCTCATTCGAATCGCAATATCAATACGCTCTTCGATCAGGTCAATATAACGATGGTCTGCTTCAAAATGAATCGCCAACCCTTTATGCGCCGACATCCAGTGAGACAATGCAGGAATGACGTGTAATGCACCCAATTCAGGTGTGGTGGCAATACGCAGATCTCCAACCAGATCATCACGTAATTCATTAATACGGATTTTGCCCCGTTCAGCCGCAGCCAACATTTCCTGACAACTGAGGAAAAAAGCCTGTCCAGCTTCTGTAAGACTGAGTTTTCGGGTTGAACGATGAAGTAGGGTCACATCCATTTCTTGTTCTAAAGAACGGATTTGTTGGCTAACCGCACTGGTTGTAATTCCGAGTTCCCTTGCTGCACCACTAAAAGAACTTTTTTCTACAACGCAAGCAAAGACCCCCATTGCACGCAATTGATCTAGCATAGACTTCCCTCTCAACTTAATTTATTAATATGCTTATTGTTCTAATGAAAGCAATCAAATTAAGTATACAAGGAAGTCTATTTTTAGACTAGGGGGATTATTAATAAATTATTGAAAGTTTATTAATAATCTTTAGTTAATTTGGTAAAACTGTGCTTGGGTTCACAGGTTTGCCATCTAGGCGAACTTGGAATTCCAACATGACTTGTGATGCGCCAGAAGACCCCATTTCTGCAATTTTCTGGCCAGCTGTCACATTATCACCACTTTTCACCAGCATTTTGCTGTTGTGTGCATAAGCTGTGATATAGCCATCAATATGTTTCACCAATACTAGATTACCATATTCTTTTAGGCCGTCAGCCGCATAGACCACCTGCCCATTTGCAGCAGCAAAAATTGGATCGCCAACATTACCACCATAGCGTGTACCTTTTACATTACTCGCCAGATTGAAAGTTTGAATCATAGCACCATTCGATGGTTTAACCCAACGCAGGCTTGATGCGACAGTCGAAGATGACGGATTCACTGGAACCGCTGGCACGACAGGACGAGGTACAACCGGTTGTGGTTTTGGCGCTACAGGTTGCTGAGTTGGTAAATTAATACTTTGACGCTGGATTGGAGCTGTTTGCGCCATCGCTTGCGTTGATGTGGTGCGCTGAGCAACTGAACCTTTTAAACGCAATGATTGATTGACATAAATACGATAAGGCGGTGCGATATCATTTAGTGCGGCAACATTAAGATAGTTCAAACCATAACGATTTGAGATCCCGCTTAAGGTATCACCTGAACGCACCGTGTAATAGTTTGGTGCTGGCATCGTATGACGTGCTCCACCATTGACTTGCGGTTTTGATGCACACCCTGTCATAACTGCCACTGTCGCAACCGCCATAGACAAAACGATTGTTTTAATCATTTTCTGTGATAGAAAAACCGAGACATGGTTTAAGTGCATCTTCGCCCTCATCGAAAAAACCTCAATTTATTTGCGCTAAGAGTATCAAAAAAGTGAGAAAAAACGAGTTCTCACTTTCTTTATTCACAAAGTTATAACATTCACACCATTATCCATTTACATGAGCATGTAAATTTTCCAGCACCGTGTAGTTGGTTGCATCCATCTGGATTGGGGTAATACTGACATAACCATTTGACACAGCAAAGAAGTCTGACTGAATAAAATCCGAGACAGGCTGCGGATCTGTCACCGCTTCACCTGCCAGTCCAATCCAGTACACCTGACGTCCACGCGGGTCAACATGGCTGCTGATCGGTTTCGATTGTGCCCTGCGCCCTTGATAAGTTACTTGAGCACCCTGAATCTGCTCAACATCTGGAATATTAATATTAAAAATATGGCGCGGCGGTAAAATTGGTAAACCTTTGGCAATAAAGTCATGTACCCATTGTGCTGCTTTTGCATAATGTTCTGGATGCTCGTATGCACGCACATTCGCACCCGCCAAAGATACTGCAATCGCAGGGTGTTTCATTAAACGCCCTTCAAAAGCTGCACCAACAGTCCCTGAATATAAAACATCATCGCCCAAATTTGCTCCACTATTGATTCCGCTGACCACCAGATCAAATTCAAAATCAAATAAGCCATTCATGGACAAATAAACACAATCTGCTGGTGTGCCATTTACCGCCCAGACATCTTCAGATATTTGAACAGGACGTAAAGGACGGTCCAGCGTTAATGCACTTGAATAACCACTACGTTCACTTTCAGGCGCAACCACAACCACACGACCTAAAGGTTTTAATGCTTGAGCCAAAGCCTGTAGGCCAGGTGCGAACACACCGTCATCGTTTGCTATCAAAATATTCACTAAAATCAATTCTCTTCAATGTTACTAAGCAGTTTTTTCAATTGAATTATTCTTTGAATTATATATATTTATGGCTTCTTAGTATTAAAAATTTACGCAGCCATGAGACATTTATCTAATTTTCTTAAAGTTTTTGGGGTGAGTTTCACGCTTTTTACAGCACCTGCTGTATTTGCAGATGAAGCGGTTTCAGTTAAAGAAGCAGATGCACTGATTAAAGATGATATTGCCAATGCACAAGTACTGATTGAGATGTGTCCAGCTCTGATTGGTAAAAATGCCAAATTTGATCAAAACATCAAAAAAATGGTCGGAACTTATTTAAGTAACTATTCTGACAAATCAGCTTCGCTTGAGAGTTTGCAAAAAGATGCTGAATTTAAAAGTTTGTTGAAGGATGCCCATGAAGCGGCAACTGAAGTCGACAAGGCTGAGCAAAAAGCTGTATGTGAAGAAGTATTGAATTTCGAAGGTTAATCACACTTTAGAATATCAGTGTGGTTTTAAATCTAGATTGTTTAAAACCACACCTTCTCCATTTCATCATCCACATCATATCCTTATATCGCTACAGCAATTACCACGCATCTGGCTCGCGAACCATATGAATAATATTTGCAGGGCTGGTAATCCATCCACCCTTAAAACCTTCGGGCAAAGGCTCAATCGCATCACAACGCACAACACCCGCTTCATTTAGATATTGAGCTGCCTCAGTAAAATCATCCGTAAATAGTTCAAGCCAAAGTTCTGCCTGACTCATCTCTGGCACGGCGGCGATCCACAGTTTGACTGGCCCGAATTCAAAACCAATATCAGGTTCTTTTTCTGTAATCTGTTTAAGACCAATCACATCCCGATAAAATGCAACCGTCGCTTCAAATTGATGAGGTGGAAGCTTTAATGCGATATCAACACCACCATTAAATCTATTCATTCTCTTACTCCTTACATTAATCTCTTGTTTTCTTTATCAATTCCTTCTCATCATTTTTAATTTTCCACCTCACTTCTTAATGGCTATTTTTTAATCTTGTTTAAGTCTATACAGGATGTCAAGTGAACTTATGCCAGCCTCCACTCACAGCGAAAGCAGGACGAATACGGCAGGAGAAAATCGCTTAAATCTATTGAAGAATTTTCAATTCTGAAAATTTAAACCCACACTTTCTCCACGTTTCCTACAGCAAACATACAATTTTTTACCTGCGTCTATGCTATAAGTTATTCAAATTCTTTAAGTCTTGTTCTGAGTTTGATTTCTTATGAAGAAAAATGTTTTTAAAACACTAGGTTTATCATTTCTCATCGCTTCTAGCGCTTTAGCTCCTACAGCATTTGCGGCAGATAAAAAATCTACGGATGCAGAAAAGATTGAAGTGACTCCAACTTCTGATAGCGTAACCAAGCAAGAGCTTGCAGCGATCTATGTTCTCTCTGAAATTTGCCCAAGCCTGATTGGCAAAGATTTAAAATTTAACAAAGCCTATGACAATCTGGTTAAAGCTTATTTAAATAATGACCCGAAAGCAGTTGAAACTTTAAATAAACGTGTAAAAGGCCAAGATTTTAAAGAGGCTTTAAAAGAAGCACGTAGTGATGCAAAAGCAGCATCTGACAGTGATAACCGTCAAATTTGTGATGATGTCCGTAATTATTATTCCAAATAAGATGAACAATTAAGGTTCAGGTTACAATACTGTATGAAAAAGCCGATTTCCCCCGTAGAAGTCGGCTTTGCTTTATCCTAAAATGCTAGGCTCGTCTGCTTCATACAAGATATTGGAACCACCTAGAATGACACACAAAAGCGCTCTTGCTGCATTATTACTTTTGCCAAGCTTTTCATATGCAGCAACTGTCCTATCCGCTCCACCAGAATTAAATAATAAATCCTACGTATTAATGGATTACGAGACTGGACAGATTCTCGCTGCCAAAAACGAAAATGAAAAACTTGCACCTGCTTCAATGACAAAAATGATGACAAGCTACATCATTGAGCAGAAACTTTTAAAGGGTGAATTGACTGAAAACGAACAGGTACGCATGAACGAATCTGCGTGGTGTCGTGGTAGCAGCTCTGAATCATGTATGTATGTTCCATTAAATGGCACTGCAACCGTTTTAGAAATGTTACGTGGGATTATCATCCAGTCAGGTAATGATGCTTCTAAAGCAATGGCTGAACATATCGCGGGCAATGAAGGTACCTTTGCTCATATGATGAACCAAGAAGCAAAGCGTGTTGGTATGGTGAATACTCATTTTATCAACTCAACAGGTATGCCAGCTGAAGGTCATTATTCAACAGCCAAAGATATGGCAATCCTTGCACAGCACATCATTAAAGACAGTTCTAAATACTATCCAATTTATTCAGAAAAAGAATTTGCTTTTAATGGCATCAAGCAAGGCAACCGTAATGCCCTGCTTTATACTGACCCAAGTGTTGATGGTTTAAAAACAGGTCACACCAATGAAGCGGGTTTCTGCTTAACCACTTCAAGTAAACGTGGCCCAATGCGTTTAATTTCAGTGATCTTCGGAACACCAAGCATGAATGAACGTGCCAATCAAACACGTACACTTTTGGCTTGGGGCTTTTCAAACTTTGAAACAGCCAATGTTCAACCAGCTAACCAAGTTCTTGCCAAAGCAAAAGTATGGTTTGGTAAACAAGACGATGTTCAAATTGGTTTAGCAGAAAACTTCAATGTGACCATGCCTAAAGGCCAAGCAGACAAAATCAAAACTCAGCTTGTGGTTCAACCTAAACTCAATGCACCTTTAGCAAAAGGTCAAGTTGTAGGTAAACTGGTTGCAAGCCTTGATGGTAAAGTGATTGCTGAAAAACCTCTGGTTGCATTAAAACCTGTTGAAGAAGCTGGTTTCTTCGCGCGCATGATTGACCATATCAAAATGTTCTTTAGCAACTTGTTCTAAATTTTAGAAGCGTTAGATTAAGCATTCATGCTCTTGGGTATGAATGCTTTTTTATTTTATAATTCCCCTAAATTTTCAAGCGAACGCTGCTATGCCAAAGAACATTCGTCCTTATCTCGACCAAAAACCTGATGTTGATTCTAGCTGTTATATCGATGAGATGTCGGTTGTTGTGGGTGATGTTAAATTAGCTGAAAATGTTTCGGTCTGGCCTTTTGCTGTGATTCGCGGTGACGTGAACTCAATTCAGATTGGTAAAAACAGTAATGTACAGGATCATTGTATGTTGCATGTCAGCCATAAAAACCAGTCTAAACCGAATGGTTCACCACTAATTATTGGTGAAGATGTAACGGTTGGGCACCATGTGACTTTACATGGTTGTACCATTGGCAGTCGTGTCTTGATCGGAATTAATACCGTTGTTTTAGATGATGTGATCATTGAAGATGACGTAATGATTGGTGCTGGTAGTCTTGTTCCGCCACGTAAAGTGTTAAAAAGCGGTTATTTGTATGTCGGTAGCCCAGTACAACAAGTGCGTGCACTGACTGAAAAAGAAATGGAATTTTTACCTTATTCAGCACGTCACTATGTGAAAGTGAAGGATAATTACAAGAATAGCGAAGATTAACTTCGCTTTTTCCTCTTCTATTCTTTATACATCGTTAAAAATAATAAACTTTTAGAGATATCTAATGAGCACTAATCATCCACATGATTGCCCCACTCCAGATGAACTGATTAATACAACTAAACTCAATATTGAGAAATATGGACTGCAAGTCGTAGGAATTAGTGCGACAGGCTATCTACCTTCTTTTAGCTATAGTGTCGGTTTGTATGAAAGCTATCAACATCCTGAAATTATATGCTTCGGATTACCAACTGACTTAGCCCATATGATTATCAATGATGTAGCGGATCTAATCAGAAATGGTGAAAAGATAAAATCTTATAATCATTATGGAAACATCTTCAAAAATAGTCGTGCTGAGTTTTTACCAGTAGATTTTAGAAATATTGAAGATTATTTTGGTGCTGCTTTAAATTACTACCAACACAACAACTTTTCCGCTTTGCAATTAGTCTGGACAGATCGCAATGATAAATTTCCTTGGGAAGATGAGTTTGAGGAAAGATTTATTCATGATCAACCACTCTTAGACCGAAATGCTGATTTTAAATTTAGAGAAGCTAAAAATTTAGGCGTCTTTACGACTAGCCAATGGTTAGAACATAACCAGCCTATTTTAAGAGTTGTTCATGACATTGATGGTGACTGGCAATTTTTAACAGGCGATCAAGAACAAGAAGATATTCGTCTTGTTGCTTTGGAACAAATGGTATTAAGAGATCCAACTCTGAATGAGGTGTTCGATCTAGACTACAATCAAGCAGCAGAAAGAGGCTTTATCGGTGGAAAATGGGAAAGATCAAATCTTGAAGATTATGAGGATATATAAGGCAATTATTTTGTCTAGAAATCTGACCATAGCCAAAAACTCTCAAATTTTGTAGAATACATTTTTTAAAACCATGGTGCTTTCTATGACCGCTTGGACACCTCATGTCACAGTCGCCACTGTAGTCGAAAAAGACGGACGTTTTCTGTTTGTTGAAGAACACAGCGAAGGCTTTGTACATACCGTGTTTAATCAACCTGCTGGTCATGTAGAATGTGGTGAAACCATTATTCAGGCAGCGATTCGTGAGACTCTGGAAGAAACAGGTCATCATGTTGAAGTCGATCATCTGCTCGGTATCTATACCTACACTCCTCCAATGTTCCCCGATCGTACCTATTATCGTTTTTGCTTCCTAGCACATGTCACATCAGTTGAAGAAAATGCACAACTGGATACAGGTATCGTGGGTGCTGTGTGGATGAATCTGGATGAACTACAAGAATCTGCACGAGCACGTAGTCCATTGGTTTTAAAAGCTATTGAAGATGCCCTTGCTGGCAAAAAATATCCTTTATCGCTTATTTATGAGCACCCTTTCTCTCCCTCATTAACTTCTCATTTGGATGCTTAATTAGATGCAACAACGTGTCATCGTCGGTATGTCTGGTGGTGTAGATTCCTCTGTTTCTGCCGCATTATTACTTCAACAAGGATATCAAGTTGAAGGTCTTTTCATGAAAAACTGGGAAGAAGATGATGGTACGGATTACTGCACAGCACTTGAAGACTTGGCAGATGCTCAGGCGGTTGCGGATAAAATCGGCATTAAACTACATACTGCCAACTTTGCCATGGAATATTGGGATCGTGTATTCGAGCATTTCCTCGCTGAATATGCTGCGGGCCGTACACCTAACCCAGATATTCTCTGTAATAAAGAAATTAAGTTCCGTGCGTTTCTCGACCATGCCATGACTTTAGGTGCAGATTTCATTGCAACAGGTCACTATGCGCGTCGTGGTGCAAGCATGCAGAATTCTCGTGGTGAAACCTATGCGCCATTACTCCGTGGTATCGATAACAATAAAGACCAGACTTATTTTTTACATGCAGTACATGGTCGTGAAATTAACAAGACCTTGTTCCCTGTAGGTGAAATCGAGAAACCAGAAGTTCGTCGCATTGCAGAAGAACTAGATCTGGCAACTGCCAAGAAAAAAGACTCCACTGGTATCTGTTTTATTGGTGAACGTCGCTTTACTGATTTCTTAAAACAATACTTACCTGCACAAGCTGGAAAAATTGTTTTGGAATCAGGTAAAGAAGTTGGTGAACATCACGGCTTAATGTACTATACGCTGGGTCAACGTGGTGGTATTGGTATCGGTGGTATGAAAGGTGTGCAAGAAGGCGCATGGTTCGTGCTGCATAAGGATATTGCCAATAACCGACTAGTGATTGGACAAGGACATGAACATCCATTGATGCAAAGCACACAGCTTTGGAGTGAGTCGATTGACTGGGTGGCTGGCGAACAGGATATTCCAACGACAGGTTTCCGTTGCACAGCAAAAACCCGTTATCGCCAACCTGATCAAGCGTGTACAATCTACCGCGATGAACAGACTGAAAATGGTGTGCGTGTTGAATTTGATGAACCGCAACGTGCGGTGACTCCAGGACAAAGCGTCGTGTTCTACTCAGGAGAGGTTTGCTTAGGCGGTGGTGTGATTCACCATACTAATGCACCTGAACCAGATTTTATTTAAGGAAATTGGAAGCGAAGCATGGTCGAGTTACCCTTTCAGCACACTCAAGCGTTGAATGTTAGACAAAACCGTGCTTTGGCATTGGCGGCAGTCTTTCAGGCAACTCAGCTAACGCATATGACAGCGATGGCGGGTCAACAAAGCATTGGTGATAGTGGTAATTTTTATTTTGAATTACTGATCAAGGCCAGCCTAAACATTCGTCCTACTTCAAATAAGGCGACTCAAACGCTCGATTTTTTTAATCAGCTTGCTGACATTTCCCTCGGTTTAAAAACTTTAGAAGGCTGCATTACCCAGCCTTTTAATACTGCACCAAAATCTCGTGTGCCAAAAATGTCGACTGCCAAGTTACCAATGTCCTATGCAATGGCTTTATTGCAACTGGAAAAGAAAGTCTACAGCAATCCTGAATACGTCAAAATTATTGAAACCGCCCAACAAAAAATCTTAAAACAGCTCTCTTTTTTCGATAATAATTATTTGCACCCAAGCATTATTGCCAACCTCGCACAAACCTATGTTGAAACCGCAGGCCAAATCAATCCGCGCATTTTAGTCCGTGGTAATGCAGAAGCATTTAAAGATATCAATCATACCAACCGTATCCGAGCTTGCCTGTTTACAGGCTTACAGCTGGCCCATTTATGGAAACAATCTGGCGGCAGCTCGTGGAGTATGATCTTTAGTAAACGCAAATTATTGCAAGATATTCAAGCTCTCGCTCGTTTGCAGTATCAGGTGGTATAGCCGATGCGCCAACGATTTTATTTTTATGTTTATTCCAAAATTAAGGAATCTGTATGAATGCTTTAACCGCACTCTCGCCACTTGATGGACGTTACGCTAGCAAATGCGATGCCCTACGCCCTTTTTTGTCTGAGTTTGGTTTAATCCACGCTCGTGTCACGGTTGAAGTGCGTTGGTTACAAGCACTTGCAAATCGTGCAGAAATCATCGAAGTTGCACCATTCTCAAATGAAACCAATGCAGCGCTAGATGCGATTGTGACCAACTTCTCTGAAGAAGATGCAAATCGCATTAAAGAAATCGAACGCACCACCAACCACGATGTAAAAGCAGTTGAATACTTCCTTAAAGAAAAAATTGCCAACATTGATGAATTAAAAAATGCTGGCGAATTTATTCACTTCGCATGTACTTCTGAAGACATTAACAACTTGTCTCATGCATTGATGCTAAAAAATGGTCGTGAAGTTTTAGTTGCAAGCATGAAGCAACTTCTTAATGCCATCTCTGCTTTGGCAACCACGCATGCTGAACAGCCAATGTTGTCACGTACGCATGGTCAAACTGCAAGCCCAACCACATTGGGTAAAGAGATGGCGAACGTTGCTTACCGTTTAGCACGCCAAATCAAGCAATTTGAAAATGTTGAATTACTTGGCAAGATCAATGGTGCGGTAGGTAACTATAACGCTCACCTTTCTGCTTATCCTGAAATTGACTGGGCTGCACATGCACAAGCATTTGTTGAGTCTTTAGGCTTAGCATTTAACCCATACACCACACAAATCGAGCCACATGACTATATGGCTGAATTGTTTGATGCGTTACGTCGTTTCAATACGATTCTGATCGACTTTAACCGTGACGTTTGGGGTTATATCTCGCTTGGTTACTTCAAACAAAAGTTAAAAGATGGTGAAGTTGGTTCTTCAACCATGCCGCACAAAGTAAACCCGATTGATTTTGAAAACTCAGAAGGTAACTTAGGTATTGCCAATGCAGTATTGGGCCACCTTGGTGAAAAACTTCCTGTTTCTCGCTGGCAGCGTGACTTAACCGACTCAACTGTATTACGTAATATGGGTGTTGGTTTTGCGCAAAGCTTGATTGCTTTTGATGCCTGCTTAAAAGGTGTAGGTAAACTTGAACTCAATGCTGCACGTTTAAATGAAGATTTAGACCAAGCACAAGAAGTTCTTGCAGAGCCAATTCAAACTGTTATGCGTCGTTATAACGTTGAAAAGCCATACGAAAAATTAAAAGCCCTGACTCGTGGTCAAGCTATGACGCGCGACATGATGGTGAACTTCGTTAAAGGTGACGAACTTGCTCAAGTTCCAGAAGATGAGCGTACTCGTCTAGCTGAGCTTACGCCTGCAACCTACACAGGTAATGCAGCTGAACAAGCAAAACAGATCAATGATTTAATCAGCAAAATCTAACTGATGACATAAAAAAGCAGAGCTTCGGCTCTGCTTTTTTGTTTTAAACTCGGACCACTCTACTCAACCCTGCTTAAACATAATCCATACTTCTGGCTTTTAATACATCCAGCTCCAGCATCTTTTTCTTTTTACGGCGATAGGCAATAAACAGACCAAAAAACCAGATTGGTGAAACCGCCAGCGCAATCAAGGTATCATGATCCAATGCCAGAATAACAATGGTAAACACCAAAAATGACATCGTGAACCATGCCATGATTAAACCGCCAGGCATTTTAAACTTAGACTGCTGATGCAACTCAGGAAACTTCTTACGATAACAAATGTAAGAAAGAACAATCAGTATAAAGGTAAAGACACATAAGATCGAAGTCAGCGCTGAAATGATGGTAAACGCGGTCATGACATTCGGCACAATAAATAAAATCGAAGTACCGATGGTGACGCAAGTCATGGAGAAAACCAAACCACGAATCGGCACTTTTCTTTTCGATAATTTACTAAAACTTTTAGGCGCATCGTTATCCAATGACAAACCATAAAGCATACGACTGGTCGCAAAAATACCACTATTGGCAGAAGAAAGTGCCGAAGTCGCCACCACAAAATTAACCAAGCCCGCGGCAATCGGTAAGCCGATCAGGGAGAACATCTCAACAAATGGACTTTTTTCTGGTGAAATTTTTGCCCAAGACGTGACTGCGATGATACATACCAACGCCCCGACATAAAATAGCAGGATACGTAATGGAATAGAGTTAATCGCTTTCGGCAGTGATTTATGTGGATCTTTGGTTTCAGCCGCCGTGGTACCCACCAGCTCAATCCCGACAAAGGCAAAAATCGCAATCTGGAACCCAGCCAAAAAGCCAGTAAGACCATAAGGAAACATGGATTCAGTTTCAAATACATGACTCATCGAAGCCTTTACACCTCTTGGAGAAGTGAAGCCTGTACTAATTAAATAAATCCCTGCAAGGATAAACAGGATAATGGCAGAGACTTTAATTAATGAAAACCAGAACTCCAGCTCACCAAACATCCGGACGGCGACAAAATTCAAAATCGTCAAAATCGCCAGCGAAGTAAATGCCGGGATCCAAACAGGTACATCGGGATACCAGAACTGCATGTAACCACCAATCACAATGACATCTGCGATTGCAGTAATAATCCAGTTCCCCCAATACGACCAACCCAGAAAAAAGCCAGCCCAAGGGCCTATATACGCGGTTGCAAAATCAGCAAAGGTTTTAAAATTGGTATTTGCCAGCAACAGTTCACCCATCGCCCGCATCACAAAGAAAAAGAAAAAGCCGATAATCAAATAAGTTAAAACAATGGAGGTACCCGAAACACTCAAGGTTTTGCCAGAACCCATAAACAAACCAGTACCAATTGCGCCACCAATCGCAATCATCTGAATATGACGATTGGTCAAAGAGCGCTGTAACTTTTCCTCATCCTGCTGATTCCCTGGCAGGTCTTCATCCTGAAGTTGCTTTTCTTTATTATGACTCATGTAATCCTTACTCCAACTTACAACAACCGTTATAAGCACTTGATAAAAATAAAATATTTTTAAGCTGCTTTAATATAAAAATTCCATTTCGTTCAATAAAATTATTTTAAAATGAATATCTTAGTTCATTCACCTCACCGATAAATCCTTTCCATGCATTGCTTATTGAGCTACTAAAATCTGTTCTTATTGATCAAAATTATTTTAGGCGCAAGCATCATATCCTATTCATCAGCCACTTTAGGAGCAGACCTCGCTTTTCTGCTCAATTAGCAAGCAATTAAACGTGAAATATATTTAATTATTAGAGGGATTTTTTATGTAAATAATCTTTGCTATCACCTATCCATAAGAAGTTAAAAATTCCTACTGATAGATTCACACCATAAAAAATACAATACAAGTCAAATAAATTTCACGCTTATAAATGCCCGAATAGCCAAGCGGTCATGCTTTATGACTTGTGATGAATATTGATATTTAACACCCGAACCGAATCACTATTTTTGACATGCAACTCACGCGCTTGCTGTTCACTTAATTTCACCTGATTATGTTCTGGATGGTTATAGATGAGAATGGCGCGATAATTATCATAATCATCATTGGCAACGATATAAGGCTCATCTCCTACAGCGATCAGATCGGATTGCTCGACCTGCACCTGAACCACATGACTCTCTTTAATGGCTCTTAGATTTTCGATATCCGCTTGTAGCGTTGCACCACCATCAAAGATATCGACATAGCCCTTATAACGCAGTCCTTCTTCAACCAAGAGGTTATAGGCGGGAACCGTATTCGGATGCACTGCACCAATCACCGCTTTGGCCTCATCAGGTAACATATCGACATAAAGCGGATGACGTGGCATCAACTCTGCAATAAAGACCTTTTTGCCTGTCCCACTTAAATAATCCGCTTTGGCAAAATCCATATCAAAAAATTTATGACCGACTGCATCCCAAAAAGGTGAATGTCCATTCTCATCAGAAAATCCACGCATTTCAGCAACGATCGTTTCTTCGAAATATCGCCTAAACGCGGATAGAAATAAAAAACGAACTTTGGAAAGGAACTTACCATTCTTGTTTAAGCGATAATCAGGATCTAGAAATAAGGTGCAGAGTTCACTGCAATTGGTATGATTATTACTGAGATACAAGGTCGGCAGCGCTTTATAAACATTCAAAGGCTCTGACGAATGAACTTGTGTACCGACATGAAAGTTATACCACGGCTCTTTTAACCCGAGCGCCACCTCAATGCCACACACACCCACGACTTTATTGAGAGCGGTATCTTCCAGTACAAATAAATAACCCTGCTCCGACTTATCTAATTTACCTACCACTGTTTTTACAGCCCGATCAATACGAGCAGCCAGCATTTCCATATCCGGTTGCAGGGAGGTTAAGCCAAAACCTGCTTTTTGCGCCAAATGGTAAAGATCATGAATATCTTTCTGCTCGATATAACGAATAATCATCATGCGATTTGGTCCTTATTTTGAATTATTAAAAAATGAACCAGTCCCACAGTAACGATCTCGTTGCGTAATGCTATCCCGATTACGCTTTCCTTGCTGAACCATGCACAATACCAACATTTGTTATTCCTTAATTATTAAATTTTCCCTAGCTAGGCCAATTTTCGGCTGAGCTTACTTTAATTATGCAAGTCTTTTTTGACCACTTTCATCAACCTGAAACCAAAATCAAATAGCATCACCAGATGCATATTCAGATTGATAACTCTATTATTCAAAAACTAATTGCCATACAAAATTTAAAATTAAGCAAAAAATGAGCTGTTTTTTAGCAATTTATTCATTGACAGTGACAATGTGAAAATTTTTTTATTATTAGAGGACCATATTCATGGCACTACACCAAGAATAATGAATTTGCCTAAATACGAACTTTGATCAAGCACATTAATATAGACATTGCATACAACATCCAGCTCATTTCTATCGCATAATATGTCAGTTCAAAATGAAGGTTCATATGATGATCGAAAAAGCTGACATTCAGATACTTGATACTGAAATCGCTCGCTTATTGCTTAAGCAAAGAAAGAGTAAGGGGTGGACGGTTGCCGAATTAGCTCAGCATTCAGGAGTCAGTCAAGCAATGATCAGCAAGGTTGAGCGCGGGACTTCTAGCCCTAGTGCAGCCATTCTCAGCCGCTTAGCTAGTGCTTTGGGGATTACCCTATCTAAACTATTTGCAGAAGCTGAACTCAATCAAAATACACATGTGTTGGTGTTAAAAAAGCAACAGCAACAATATTGGACAGATCACCAGTTTGGCATTACCCGTTGGTCGATTTCTCCCGCTGGTGCAATTCCAGAAATGATTAAAGTTGAAATTCCAGCAGCAGGTCAACTCAGCATTCCTTCAAGCGCATACCAGCATCTCAGTGGTCAGACCATTTGGCTGTTAAGTGGGCAACTTGATATTCAAGTTGACACACACGTCTTTCATCTGGAAACTGGGGACTGTATCGCACTCACCGCTCCCACAGATTGCCAATTAACCAATCCGAATGATCAACAACCATGTGTTTATATCGTTAGTTTTGGCCAAAAACAGGCTTAACACTTCATGATCAGCGCGATTTTGATGTTCTATCCATCTCATCCGACACCAATAATGTGTCAATAAAAACAGCATTAAGCCTTGGGTTCGATCGCAAGATGCAACAATGGATATGCTCGACCTTGACTATCAAGCTCCGAGCGGCCTGTTACCTGAAAACCGAGATGCTGGTAAAATCCTACTGCCTGCTGATTTTGTTCATTCACATCAATGCTGAGATTGGGATGTAGCGTTAAAGCATGGGATAACAAAAACTTTCCAACGCCTTGCCCTCGAGCTGTCGCATCAATAAATAATGCTTCCATATGCCCTTCATGCAAGAACATAAAACCTAGGGGTTGATCTTCCGAATTCACAGCAACGCATACAGGCGTTTCTGAAAAAAAGCCAATGACTTCTCTTTCTATCTCGATACGATCATCTGGCTTCAAAAAATGATGCGTTGCATCAACAGAACTTTTCCAGATTGCAACGGTCTGAGCACCTTCATCAGGACGTGACATACGAATTTTTAACATTTTTTATCTCTACATCTACATTCAAAATCTGACAAAAATTTTCTCTAAAAGAAATTAATTTAACATAAGAAAAATACTATAGTATATAAATATTCACAATAGTGTTTTTAATAACATAATTTCTATTTAAATATGTCGGGATGGCATAAGAATAATGCGTTAAATCATTGGCCTCTTCATAACACCCCTAGCCATATGATCACAAAAAGTAAGTCAGTAACTCTTAATTCAAACTACAAGTAATACTAGTAGTAAAAGAAGTTAGTTTTAGAATAACAATAGGAGATAAAATTCAGACAATAAAAAAGCCCTTGCTTTCACAAGGGCCCTTCTATTTATTTGGCAGAGGATCAAGGACTCGAACCTTGACGAACGGTTTTGGAGACCGTCATGCTACCATTACACCAATCCTCTAAACTGCATGATTAGTACCTAACAGGTCTAACCATAAAAAAAGCAAGATGTTCTTGCCTTTTAAATTTGGTGGGGGCGAAGAGACTCGAACTCTTACACCTTGCGGCGCTGGAACCTAAATCCAGTGCGTCTACCAATTTCGCCACGCCCCCGATGGGTGTGTATATTAGAGAGAAACTTTCTCCATGACAAGTCCTTTTTATAAAAAAATCATGTCTATGAAACCTAATGCTTTTTTAATATACAACTAAAAACGACAGACGTAAAAAAAGGACTTTTTAAAAAGTCCTTTTCAAATTTGGCAGAGGATCAAGGACTCGAACCTTGACGAACGGTTTTGGAGACCGTCATGCTACCATTACACCAATCCTCTATAACCACATGATTAGAGCCTAAGAGACTTAACCATAAAAAAAGCAAGATTGAACTTGCTTTTTAAATTTGGTGGGGGCGAAGAGACTCGAACTCTTACACCTTGCGGCGCTGGAACCTAAATCCAGTGCGTCTACCAATTTCGCCACGCCCCCGATGGGTATGCATATTAGAGAGAAACTTTCTTTATGACAAGTCTTTCTCGCAAAAAAACCACTCAAATGTACATATAATATTCAAATCAAGGTGTTATGTTTACTTTTAAAGCGAATTCATAGTGTTTAAAGCGCTTTTTACCGCTTCAACAGAGCTCAATCGTTGTTGTACATGCTTGGACAATAGGCCTATCAACATTGGCAAAAAGCACTGTAATCGTTCTGGAAGCTGAATGTGTAGTTGCTGACAATGCAAGATCGCCCAGTCATGATAGCTTTGAGCCTGTAATCTAGTTTGCGTCAACCATTCATAAACAATAATTCCAAAAGCATATAAATCGCTTTGAATGCTCTTCCCTACGCCATGAAACAGTTCTGGCGCCATATAATGCGGTGTTGCATCCAGAGTTTGAATGGATTGCCCAATTCTAAAAGTCTGTTCAAAGTCGATTAGCTTGCAAGCGTTAGCGTGAACACGAAAATGCTCTACCTTTAAATCCCCATGAATCCAGCCCGCTTGGTGTAAACCATTCAATGCATCTAAAGCTTCAACGATCTTTTGTTTAATGAGCTCTATGTCACAGGTACCCGAAAGAGGTGTAAAAAACTCTTTTGCAGCAACGGTGACCAATCCAATCTCATCACCAGTACAATTTAGTTGCTGTTTAAAAGGATTCAGTTGAATGATTTGATGGGGCAATAAAAAGCCTTCTAGGTCTTGGCGATGCTGATAAAAATCTAGCTCGCGCAATAGCGCCTGTTCAAAGCCCTCATGTGTATTTGAATGATGGAATTTAAGCCAGTAAGGCTGCTGATGAAGTTCAAAGCTATATAAGCGTCGCCCAAAGGCATAGCTTTGCGCTTTGGTCATTAATGCCAAGTTTTTAAGTTCAATCTTGGGATCACAGATCCACGTAGTAAAACTCATTCTGCTGCTTTTCTTCCTGCTTTCGCAATGATGTTAAACAATGCTCAATGGTTTTACCAATCCTTGCATGGGTTTCGATTGCAGATATTTTCGGCCAGGTTGCCCGCTCACCTTCTCGCTGCAACACTTTGAACAGTTTTGGTCGTGGATTTTTCAACATATAGCTATAGTGTCGCAAACCATATTTGGCAATGATATTCACATCACCATAATAGCGCTGCCCCAAAATGCCATAACCATGATCCAGAGCGCGACGGATCGGGAAAAAACTTCCTGCATAGTTACGTGTCAGATCCATCACTTCAAGTGCAATGGCTTTGCCTTGGCGACGTACAATCCGCTCAGGCCAGCTCAATACATCTCTACGGAAGCGATCAGAATCACTTTGCATAAACGGCACAATATGCGGATTGACCTGACTGGCGATGGTGTAATTAATATTATACAAGCGAGCCATTTTTTCCTGCGGGAAATCGCTGCGCATACTACCATCCACCCATTTGGTGTTAGCAAGATACGGCGTATGTTGTCCATCATAACGTTTACTGGTCAGATGCACAGGGGGAAACAAGACCGGAACGGCACAGGAGGCCAGAACGGCACTCCAGACCAACACGTTCGGCGCGGTCAATGCATTCATGATCCGTGGGCTTTGTGCCGTGTTATACGGAGCAATCACAATATTAATATGGCGCTTGGACTGCTGATAAGCTTCCGCAAAAGTCACATCTCCCAAGTTTTGCATCAGGAATTGTTTTAAATACATGACATCCGCAATACCGCCATGCCCTCTGATCAATTCACTCACTTTTCGGAACTTGAATGCATCACTAAAGAAATGCTCACCCTTGAGCAAATCAGGAACCTGATCCGATGCAGAGACACCCAGCATACCAGTCATGATTGCCCCAGCACTAGAACCCGATAACACCCGTGGCATTAAATCCTGCTCTAGCAAAGCCTTACACACACCAGTATGAAACAGCCCCAAAGTTGCGCCACCAGAAAACATCAAGGCTGGCTGTCCATAAGCAGTCTGGCATTCTTCAAAAAACTGGATTTTTTCCTTTAACTGAAAGGTAATGCATTCACTGGAGGCAAGATAACGAAAACAGTCGCTCATTTCCTCGACATAATTTTCAATAATCTTTTTTGTTCCAATATAAGTCTCCGCAAATAACATCGGATGACCAATATTGGCAAAATCATAGGACAATCCTTCTCTTAATACATAAATCAGATCCAGTGTCCGATGCTGAGTCCGATACTTTTTTAATAAGTTATAGCGCTTAGACAAAATCTCTGCATCAAAATAAGGCGATTCATTGTCATATTTCCATGCTTCATGGCCTGAGTCTTCATCCAGTTTTAGTGCAATTTCTTTCCATTCATCATAAGAGCTTGCATGTCGTAAGTGTTCCTGCAACACATCAACCCTATGCGACTGATATGTATTCTTTTTTTCTTGAACTCTATTAAACATTCGCGTTCCTGATTTTCGGCATATTTTTTGAATTCTTGCACCTATACAATGCAAAAAGCCGCCGTAACAATCAAGGGTAAAATCGATTTATTTCGATATTTCTGATGATATTTTCTTTATTTCAGTAATAGCAATGTTAGTATCCCTATTCATCATTAAGTTGGTTTGTATTTATGGCTATCCTTGATTTACCAGAATCTATCATCCAGTCCTTATCGAATGTTTTAACACAGCTTCAGCAAGTGCTTCCCGCTCCAAAACAACCGACAGATTTCTCTGCAATTGCGTTTCGTTGGGAAAATCAGCAGCTGGTCGCAATACAGCAGCCGAAGAAGATGTATCTGGAAGATTTAAAAGGGATTGAACGCCAAAAAGACAAGATCATTCAAAACACCTTGCAGTTTCTGAATGGCTTACCCGCCAATGATGTATTACTTACCGGCTCGCGAGGCACAGGAAAGTCTTCGATTGTACGTGCCCTCCTGACCGAATATTCAGCGCAAGGTTTACGCCTGATCGAAATTGAACGTGATGATTTATCTGATTTACCTAAAATTCAGAAACTCATTGAAAATCGTCCCGAGAAATTCATTGTCTATTGTGATGATCTGGCGTTTAACGCTGAAGATGAAAATTATCGTAGCCTGAAAAGCGTATTGGATGGCTCACTGCAATCAGGTTCAAGCAATTTTATTATTTATGCGACCAGTAATCGCCGTCATTTATTGCCTGAATTTATGCATGAAAATACGCCTGTGCAAAAAGTAGATGTGCCGCAATATACCGAACTGCATCCACAGGAAGCAATTGAAGAGAAAATTTCACTCTCGGATCGCTTTGGCATGTGGTTATCCTTCTATCCAATGGATCAGCAGCTCTATCTACAAATTGTAGAGCACTATATTGTTAAAGCTGATCTGGAATATAACGACTTAGTGCGTAGTGAAAGTTTAAAATGGTGTCAGGCTCGTGGACAACGTTCTGGCCGTGCCGCCTATCAATTCTCAAAACACTGGATCGGCTCACAAAATCTGGAAAAATTGTCCAACAAAGCATCTGCATAAATGTCCTGAAAAGCCGTAGCTTTGTCCTTATTTCCGCTTAGCATGGGCAATTGTTTTTCATAACCTACTTTTTAGCTTCGATAAAGTTTAGGAAACAAGATGAAAAAACAGTTGCCTCCCATTTCCCTCACCAGCAAAATCATGGGTAAAGGCCTACTCTTGGCGCAGGGTACATTAGATCAAGCAATTCAATATTCAACCCTGCCATTTTCCCAGCCCGATATTATCCGACCACGTACACAAGAAAAGTTCTATACATGGACACATTATGGAATTTTCTTTCCACTTCTGCCTGAACCACATCGTTATTTAAATATTATGATTTTGCTTGGCACACCCGGTGCGCTGGCATTCGACCATGATGATATTACTTTGGGTGATCCAAGAAAAACAGCAACATTCTTTTCGAGTACAGCTGCAATCGACGAGCATCTCTTAAAAGCCTACGTCATTCCAGAAAATACCAATATTCAAGACAATGGATCAGTCATTCAACTTGGAGAAGAAGTCTCAATTCAAGGGACATTGCCCCATATTCAACTCAAGGGCGCTTATCACGGCTTAAGTTTTGAATTTGATCTGGATGTGAGCGATCAGGTTTCATGGTTTATCAAAACCCCGATTTATGATCATTTTAGTTTATTGGCAAACTTTAAAGGTCAGCTTGAATATCAAGGTCAAGTTACCCCTGCTGAAGGCTTATGTACCTACGAATATGCACGAGCAGCAGGTGCACATGGTGTCGTGAAAAAGCTACTCCCAGAAGCGTATAAATTA
Organism: Acinetobacter vivianii; assembly: GCF_014635885.1. Taxonomy (GTDB): domain Bacteria; phylum Pseudomonadota; class Gammaproteobacteria; order Pseudomonadales; family Moraxellaceae; genus Acinetobacter; species Acinetobacter vivianii. The sequence continues at coordinate 243,836 of NZ_BMDR01000004.1, read as the reverse complement.
CCACTTGATTTTTTCACTTATCAAATCATTAATCTAACTGAAACAACTCAGCTACTTCTGACTAAAGCGGATATTCTTGGGCAACCTGCGGCCTATACTTTGCATGTCCGCCACACCGACCGACCTGCTGAAATCTATACCAATGTTGAATTTAAGGTCATCAGCAATCAGCCGAATGCACATGTTTCTCCAAGCGGTAAAAAAATGCGTCTACCGCAACAATTTATCTGGTCTGTCAAAAATAATGCTGATCAGAACGTTTTAAATATTTCTGCGGAAATCGATAGCCCATTCCGTTATGGACATGGGATTGGTTATGCCAGTGCTTACACTTTTACAGGTGAATATCTGGAACAACCAGTCGAAGGACGTGGTTATATTGAATATATTGATGTTGAAGATCAAAGTTCATATCAAAAATAGATCTATCTACAGGCGTATAACACCAATAAGTCTTTGAAATAATTCAAAGGCTTATTTACTCTTTTACTCCTCACTCCGCTTCATATCTGGATAATATTGCTCTCTACTTAAGCATTCATGCTTGCTAATTAAGTGATTTTTACCTAATATTAGGTAGGTCGGTATATATAAGTAATTTTTACAATGAGTTCTAAATCAGCAAAACAAAAAATTCTGGATGCTGCATCCACCTTGTTTTATAACGATGGCATCAGTAACACAGGCATCAATACCATTACAGAAAAAGCCAATGTGGCCAAAATGTCTTTGTATAATAACTTTGCCACCAAGTCAGATCTAATCACCTGCTACATCGAAGCACGTCATCAGGAATGGCTCGACTTATATGAAAAAAGAAAAGTTCAGATTGAAACACCCTTAGATGGAATTCTAGCTGTTTTTGATGCCTATCAGGATCACGCTGAATTTGCCTATGAAAAAGGTTTTCGTGGCTGTGGCTTATTAAATGCTGCCGCCGAGTTTCCTGCACATAGCCCTGAGCGATTAGCTGTCAAAAACCATAAAGATGAAATTGAAGCAATTTTAGTGGGGCATTTAAGTCAATTAACCAGCAATCTTGAGCGAGCCAAAGAACTGGCCCTGCTGCTTTCGTTTATTTTAGAAGGATCGATCGCTCGTGCAGGTTTAGAAAGCTCTAGTGATAAAGTATTTGCCGCAAAACACATGGTTCAGCGATTATTAGAACAAGAGATTGCAAATTGAATAGCTCAATCAACCTAAAAGCTCATTATGGCTTTATTGCGGTTTTAGTGGCCTCTATTTTATGGGGAACAACAGGAACTGCTGCTTCCTATGCACCGAATTTAAGTCCTTTAGCCATAGGCGCAATTGCAATGGGCGGTGGTGGATTACTCCAAGCCTTATTGGCTCATAAAAATATCCGCAGCCACTTACCACAAATTCGCTCTTACTATCCTTTGCTTTTGATTGGCATGGTTTCGGTTGCTATTTATCCACTGGCCTTCTATTCCTCTATGCGGATGGCTGGCATCACGATTGGGACGGTGGTTTCAATTGGTTCAGCGCCTTTATTTACCGCATTGCTGGAAAAATTCTTTGATAAAAAAGCACTTTCTAGTCAATGGTTTATCAGTTTCATTTTTGGCGTAGCTGGCGTGTTACTGTTAACGATTGGAGAGTCTCATTCCCAAGGTACAAGCCAAAACATTGCAACGGATCAGAAAACGATTGGTATTATTCTCGGACTGATCGCAGCGCTGACCTACTCCTTATACTCTTGGGCAGCCAAAAAAATGATTGATCGAGGCGTTGATTCCAAAGCATCGATGGGCTTGATTTTTGGTTTCGGCGCTTTAATTTTATTACCGACACTGTTTTTTACGGGAACCAATCTGTTCGATGAACCCGTCAATCTATATGTCGTGGGTTATATGATGCTGATCCCTATGTTTCTTGGTTATCTGTTGTTTGGATATGCTTTAAAGACCATTTCAGCCAGTACCGCGACGACATTGACGCTATTTGAACCATTGGTTGCAGCATTGTTTGCAGTGTTATTGGTTGGCGAGCAATTGGCACCCATTGGTTGGGTCGGTATGGCTTTGATTTTTGTGTGTTTAGCTGTGCTGTCTAAAGCGGATCGTTCACAGTTAATCACCTAGAAAAATTGCTAACCCATTAAAATCGATAAATAGTAATAAAGCACACACAAAGCTAAAAGTAATGATTTTCCCATTAAAGAATAATGCTGATTTGGCTAGTTTTTTAATGGGTTCATCTTTTTTCAATCCAATGATCGAAAAAATAATGCCAATAAAATTACAGATCACTGAAATGATCCATGCCAAGAAAAAGAACAAATGGATCGGTGGCATTTCACAGATTCGATCAGTCGTACATGGAATACTGAAAACATAGATTGAAAAGCCTGTCACCGCGACGATAAGCAGAATACTTAACCATGCACAGCCATTGGCTGCTTTAACCACCCACATGATCTATTCCTTTTTATTTATATATTATTAAAAAATATTAAAATTATTTGATTATTAAAAAGATTGAGTACTATCGATGCAGAGCAAGATATTGTCTCTGCATCGAAAATAGAGCTTAAAGATTAATATTCTTTTGCTAACTTCTCTAAAGTGGTTAGCATTTTTCTCACTACACTTCTTTTATGATGCAACATGTTCTTAATGTTACTTGGATTAAAACCTGTCAGCTTTGCAATGCCTCGACTGGTCATATACTCACCCGTTTTCGCAAAGTGCTTTTCACTTAACTCGGTTTTTGCATTTGAGAATCGAACTGCCAACTTATAATCATTAAACTCAGACCATGCACCCGTCTTATATTCATCCGCATCAAAGCTACCCTTCTGCTGAGTCGGTTTTTCTCGAAGAATATTATGTAAGCGATTAATGACAATTTTTTCTTCACTTTGTTCAATCAATTGATAAAGTTCAGTTTCTTCAAATGGTCGCCCTAAAGCGATATCTTTTCTATATTGCTCAACTACTTTTTCTTTTGATGCAACCTTTTCCTCACCTTTTTGAGTGAGGCATAGAATCTTGAATAAAGATTCTAGTCGGCCACATGTAAAAATATAAGAAATTTTCAACTTTTGTACTCCACAATGAGTTTTAGCTCATCAAAATAAATAATATATCTAATACTTTATACCATAGCGCTGGTTTCAAGCCTGCGCCATGTACATAAATCAAGAATCTGATTTTTAAATATGAGAATAGGCTAAACTGACCAGCAGCCTAGCAACCAATAACACTGACCATTTGTATTTTAGGTTGGCTTTAACTCTGTCATCGGCCAACGAGGTGTCGTTGTGACTGCCAAGCCATCATGCTGCCCTGCCTTTAAACGCTGATATCCAGCAAAAGCGATCATGGCACCATTATCGGTACATAAAGCAGGTTCTGCATAGTAAACCTGTGCTTTAATTTTCTTCAATGAGGTTTCCAATTGCTCACGTAAGCGGATATTAGCACTCACACCGCCAGCAATTACCAAACGCTTAAGACCAGTTTGTTTCAAGGCCTTCACAGACTTCTTCACTAAAGTATCTACAAGCGCTTCCTGAAAAGAAGCAGCCACATCGGCATCGCGATTTTCTTCACCTAACTTTTTCAACTGCACAGAAACCGCAGTTTTCAGACCACTAAATGAAAAGTTTAAGCCTTGATGCAACATCGGACGCGGGAATTCAAATGCTTGTGCATCGCCTTGTAACGCCAACTTCGCAATATTCGGTCCACCAGGATAAGGGAGCTTCATCATTTTTGCGACTTTATCAAAAGCTTCACCCGCCGCATCATCAATCGACTCACCCAGCAATTCATATTGACCAATACCATAAGCAGCCATTAATTGCGTATGTCCACCAGAGACCAATAATGCGACAAACGGAAATTCCGGTGGAGTTTCCGAAAGTAATGGTGCAAGCATATGACCTTCCATATGATGTACACCAATAGCAGGTTTATTTAACGCAAATGCTAAAGTACGACCAAATAATGCACCTGTCATGAGCGCCCCCATGAGACCTGGGCCACGCGTATAGGCAACTGCATCAATCTCTTGCTTTGTGACACCACTTTGCTCAAGCAATTGATTAATCAAGGGAATCATTTTACGAACATGGTCACGCGAAGCCAGTTCAGGCACTACACCACCATATTCAGCATGCAGTTTGATCTGACTATATAGAACCTGTCCACGTAAGCCGAGCTCGCTATCATAGAGTGCTAACCCAGTTTCATCACACGAAGTTTCCAAGCCCAAAACAATCATTAAACTGCCTTTACAACGATCAAAAATAATATCTGAGCTATTATAGACTTGTGATCTGAGTTGTAAATGAGTAAAATACTGACCTTCACTTGCGATCTAGTGCATAGTGCGTTAGATCTTATCCATAATCTTAGAGGATTTTACATGCCACAAGTTAAGTTGAAAGAAGGCGAACCAGTAGACGTAGCTATCCGTCGTTTCAAACGTTCATGCGAAAAAGCGGGTGTTTTAGCTGACGTTCGTAAACGCGAATTCTATGAGAAACCAACTCAAGAACGTAAGCGTAAAAAAGCTGCTGCAGTTAAGCGTTATCAAAAGAAATTGACTCGCGAATCTGTACGTACTACTCGCCTTTACTAATTAATTTGTGATTGACTGCTGAAAATACTATGAATACTTTAAAAAACCAGATTACTGACGTGTTAAAAAACTCAATGCGTGCCAAAGATATGGCAACAGTAACGGTTATTCGTGGTGTACAGGCAGCAATTAAGCAAATCGAAGTCGATGAGCGCATAGAGCTTGACGATGCTCAGGTTCTTGCGGTCATTGAAAAGCAAATTAAACAACGTAAAGAATCGATCAAAGCCTTTCAAGGCGCTGGTCGTGATGATTTAGCTAGTAAAGAACAAGCCGAAGTTGAGGTTATTTCTCAATTTCTACCAGAAGCTATGACTGAGGAAGAGCTTGATTCTATCATTGAGCAAACGATTGCTGCTCAAGAAGCTACTAGCATGAAAGATATGGGTAAGGTGATGAATTCTCTACGTCCGATCATAGCCGGACGTGCCGATCCTGCACAAGTTTCTTCTAAAATTAAAGCAAAATTAAGCTAATCCGCTTAACTTCCTTTATATCCCCCCTGCTTAATTTAAAACTGGATTCATTTCAACAATGAACCCAAATTTTTATTTTTATTTAAAATCACACTGAACATTATATTTCGCAAGCATTTGCATCTCTTTCGATTCCGCAACCTGCTTGATTAGATCCTGCTTGGTCATACTCGCATATTGCGGTGGCAATGAAGAACGATTACGTTCAATTGCATCTGACATATCCTGAATATAACGTTGATTAATCTGGCAATATTTAGCCTGCTGCTCAGGCGTAAACTGTGTAAGTTGTGGATTTAAGCCACGTAAAAAACCACGAATATCCTGCGCATAGGCACTACGAATTTTATCCACCGCATTTACATACTGCTCAACAGATGCTGCTGAACTTGTCCCCACTGTGCTTAATGCAAAAATTAAAACTAAAATCTTTTTCATAAATATTCTAAGTGCTCAGCAATTGCTTACGCCCGCCATCTTATCTCAATTCAATAAAATTTGGTTTATGCTCCAGAAAAAATTCTTGTTTCGGGGCAGGTAGTTCACCATCCATCACCGTACCCAGACGTAAACGAATAATATTCGGCAAATCCTTGCGATAAGAATAAAGTGGACTGGCACAGTTTTGACAAAATACACGTGCCTTGTTGGGCGTATGAAAATATTCTTTCAGTTGCTCACGCCCAGAAATCAGCTCAAATTTACTTTGCTCAAGTGGACTATTCCACCCTGCAATTGAACCCTGTGCCTGCTGGCAATGAATGCAATAACACAAGATGCTGTTTTCAATTTCCCCATAATATTGATACTGTACAGCACCACACAAACATTGCCCTTTAATCATTTTATTTTCCTGAATTTTTTAAACTGGTTTTAGATTTTCATACGCCGTTCATCTTGCATTTGTTTTAGGCGTGACTCGATTTTGGCCGACATTGCCAAATTACCTTTTGCTAAACGCTGGGCATGTAGCATCGATTTAATCGCATTTTCCTCATATCCTGACCAATACTCAGCTTCTGCACGATAGCACAATACATTAATTGCCTGTAGAGATGAGCTTTTATCCAGATTGGTGGCACGTTGTAATAATTGCCAGCCTTCAATATCTCTTTGGTTCTTATGAATAAAACGTTGCACCAAACTTTGTGCCTGAGCAATTTGCCCCTGTCGGATCAAGACTTCTGCCAGCTTATAGGACAATGCCCGATTTTCAGGCATGGTTCTTTGTACTGAACCAATGCTACTGCTGGCTTGCTCAATTTTATTTTGACCTAAATAAATATCAGTTTGAATCAAAGGAATCAGAATGTGATTCTTCAATTTTGGTTTTACTAAATCCAGATTTTGCTGCGCCTGCGTATAATCACCGCGCTCTAGATAAAACTTGCTGAGCGCAAGTTGCGCTGCGGTATTGTTCTGGTTAGCCAATGCCTGTAACTGGATTTCTGTAGCCTGATTGGAAACAACAGAGGTGTACAGTTTCAAAATTTCAAAATCAATGTCATATATTTTTGATTTAACTTTAGGCAATTGATTGGCACGCAAACGCGCCTCACTCATACGTTCTGTGGTTAACGGATGGGTATACCAGAAATCGGGCAAGAAACTCACACGGCTGGTCGCCCGATGCATGGTTTCAAAATAATCCGCCATACTTTGTGGGTTATAGCCAGCAGCATACATAAATTGCATGCCAATACGATCCGCTTCACGTTCCTGATTACGACTATAACTGAGTTGCTTGTCCATTAATGCAGCTTGTGTTCCAAGCATGACTGCCGAACCTGCATCGCCATCGGCCTGAGAGGCAATAGCCGCACCGACGATAATCCCCGCCAATGCCAATAAACCCTGCCCTTTAAATGCTTCTTGTGAACGACTGTAATGTCGCTGTGCAACGTGTGCAATTTCATGCGCCATCACGCCTGCGATCTCATCCAAATTTTTTGCAGAAGTAATCAGCCCCGTGTTTAAGGCAAATAGTCCACCTGGTACGGCAAAAGCATTAATTTGAGGATCTTTGACAATGACCAGACCAATCGGCTGGCCTAACTGGGTCTGGCTTAAAATACCTGAGAAAACTTGTAAAAACTGATCTTCTAGCCATGCATCTTGCACAGTTGGCATTTGACGATGCACTTCACGATAAACTTTTTCACCAATAAATTTTTCTTTTTGTTGGTCGAGTAAACCGATACCGCTGCCAATTTCGGGTACTTCTGTTTGCCCAGCCGTCACCGTAGGTAAAAAGACCTGAGTATGAGTAAGTTGAGTTGTGGCAAATAAGCCACATGCAAGCAGCAACGATCTCAAGTGGTTTCTCTATGATTTTAATAAAGAAATTTAATATAGCATTGAAAAAAGGAGAAATTTGCAACAATGTGTTATAAAAGGCAGAAAAATCCTGCCTTATTTTATGATTTTTGCAAGCGACGCAAATGATTGCGGCTAGATGTAACGCTGATCGACACTGAATTTTTCAGGGAATTTCGCATTAATCTCGGCATAGAACGACATGATTTCCATCATATCTTTTTCATAATCCCCTGTCGGGTAAACGATTTTTCCTACACCTGTCTTTTTCTTGGCATAGTCCATATAAGCCAAGGCAATGGGTACACCCGCCGTAATCGCGACATGATAGAAACCAGTTTTCCATTGTTCCTGTTTTGCTCGCGTTCCTTCTGGCGTCACCAACATGACCAATTTAGGATGTGTTTTAAACAGGTTGCTCATGAGCTGAACCATACTTGGGCGTTCCTGACCTTCCAGCTTCACACTACGATCAATGCCAATCCCGCCCATCGCCCGTACAAAAGGGCCAAATGGAAACTTCATATAGCTATCTTTGATGGTGATACGCACATTAACGCCGAGCGCTTTCAAGGCCAAACGCGCATAAAGTGCATCCCAGTTACTGGTGTGCGGAGCAGCAATCATGACACATTGGTCAATATTCAGATCCCAATGATTGTCAATTTCCCAGCCCATTAAACCTAAACTTTGTTCAGCTAATTTCTCAAACACCAGACGCCCCAAAATGAAGTCACAAAGGGCGCAAGTGTAGCAATATTCACCAGTTTAAAAAGATCGACTCGTGCAATAATGCAGCAATCAAATGCTCAGCATTGTAAGCAATTATTCAAATTTCGGATTGACTAGATAACGCGGCGTCCGATCTTCTAGAGCCTCAATCAGGTTTTGATAAGCAAGATTTACCATCTTCTTGCGTGTTTCCGCTGTTGCTGAGCCTAGATGTGGCACAGTTACGGCATTGGGTAATTCGAATAAAGGAGAGCTTTGCAAAGGTTCTTTGGTATAAACATCCAGCCCCGCTGCAAAGATTTTGTTTTGCTGTAATGCGTCAATCAATGCATTTTCATCGACCACTGAACCACGGGCAATATTGACGAATACTGCATGTTTCTGCATGAGATCAAACTCTGCTGCGCCAATCAGCGCTTTCGATTCAGTATTTAAATCAACGGCGACCACAATAAAATCGGACTGTGCTAACAGTTGATCAAGCTCCCGATATTGGGCATTGAAGGCTTGTGCAACTTCAATTTTTTCACGGCGGTTATGGTACAAAATATTCATATTGAAACCATAAAAACCACGACGGGCAATGGCAGCGCCAATATTTCCCAAGCCAATAATACCTAAGGTTTTTCCAAAAACATCGACACCAAATTGTTCAGTCGATACGGTACGTTTCCATTGCCCCTGTTTGGTCCATGCATCCAGATATGGAATTTGACGCGCTGCACTGAGCAATAATGTAAAAGCAAGATCTGCTGTTGTTTCAGTCAATACATGTGGTGTATTGGCCAGCCAGATTTTTCTTTGATTCAGATAATTTACATCGTAGTTGTCGTAACCTACCGAAACGGTAGAAATCACTTTTAGTTTTTTTGCTGGCGCTAAATTGCTTTCATTGAGTAAGCGCCCTGCTCCAATCATGGCATCGGCATCGACTACTTCAGTTCGGATTTGTTCATTGATATCACCAAGCTTGGGATTCAGTACCACCACCTGATAATCTTGCTGTAACTGCGCTATAACATCCTGGTCTATCTGGCTAAATACAACGACTTTCTTCATTATTAAATTCCGCTCTTTATTGCATGAGCTGCCACAACCGTCGTTTTAATAAAGGTTGAGCCAGCATTTCTTCCAAACTCGCTAAATGTAATATATTAGAATGCTGAATAAAGTCCAGTTGACCTAAGCATAATATTTTTTTACTGGTGGCTGTCGCGTCCAAAAAACCTTGGATATATGAAGACAATCCTCGGCTTTCCTGAAAAGCAGCCAATGGAAATGGCCATTTCAACTCGGCATATTGTCCCAGTCTGGCCTTTTGAATATTTTGCCATAACTGGCGTTGTGCATCGTTTAACTGACTGCTTTCTAATAAAATGGCGCAGTTTTCCAAGACATACATTTGCAATTCAAATGCTGGAATGTGGGCGGTAATCACGATCTGTTCTTTTTCAACAACCGCTTCTTTAACCACAGCTTCTGCAACAACTTTTGCTTGTTGAGGACGTTCAATTTCTGTGACTGGTGCTGTCTGTGGTATGACTTGGATGTCTTGCGCAACGGGTGCAGTCTCAAAGGTAAGCACAGGCGCTTGTTGAACGTCTTCAACCACTTGATCTCGCCATAGGCTGGGTGCAGTATTTTTTTGACATACGACTTCCCTAGGAATCCAGACATCTATTCCTAAAGTTGCTAATACGTTTCTCTGCTGCCCGATCATCTTACCTACTCATTGTCTACACTTACAGTCATTTTCAATACTGTAACGCCCGATAGTCTAACATAAACCGACCTCCTCGAAATGGCTTCCTTTTGCTCAATTACGCCATTACATATTCAGTCTCATACAGAAAAGTCGCATCTCATTCATTTAGGCAAATATTCAATAAAAATAGGCAACCTTTCATTCGTCGGCTTTTAGATAATATTTCATCATTTTGTCGCTTTGACTTTTTATTACTGTTGTATCGAATGCTCAAATGAAAAGGTTGACTCCATTTATGCTTATTCTTTTTGCGATCGCTGTGGTGCTGCTTATTGTGAGCAGTTTCATCTATACGCAACAACCCTTATTTGGTAAAAGCCCTTCTGGCGAACGCTTGCAATTGATTGAAAGCTCTCCCAATTATCGCCAAGGCCAGTTTCGTAATTTAATTGAAAAATCAGGTATGAGTGAAGGTTCCAGTATTGTGGTCGAACTTTATAAAACCTTTATCAAAACCATTCCACATCGTAATCCGATTGACCCTATTCCTTCGATTAAGACCAATTTAAAAACACTGGATCCCCAACAAGATGTGATGGTCTGGTTTGGACATTCGTCTGTATTCATGCAGCTTCATGGCAAAAAGTTTCTGATTGATCCCGTCATGAGTGGCAAAGCCTCACCTTTTCCTTGGGGCACACGCGCCTATAAAGGAACAGATATCTATCAAGTTGAGGATTTACCCGATATTGATTATTTACTGATTTCGCATGATCACTATGACCATCTGGACTATAACACCATTGTTAAACTCAAAGACAAGGTCAAATATGTCATTACAGGCCTGGGTGTAGGTGAACATTTCGAATATTGGGGTTATCCGCGTGACAAGCTGATTGAAAGAGACTGGGGAGATAAAATTGAGTTCGATGATGGCATCCGTATTATCACTGAAACGACCCACCATGACTCAAGACGGGCTTTTGACGGCGGTAAAAATCTTTGGGTATCCTTCGTGATCCAATCGCCTGATAAAAATATTTTCTATACCGGCGATGGTGGATATGACCAGCACTTTGCAGAAATTGGCAGGAAATACGGGCCATTTGATTGGGCCTTAATGGAAAATGGTCAATACGATCCAGCTTGGCGCTCAGTCCATTGTCATCCGGATGAAGTGGCTCAAGCCACAGAAGAACTGAATGCACGCAATATGATTCCTGTACACCATTCAAAATTCAGCTTGGCCAAACATGCATGGAATGAACCGATTACCCGTATTGTCGAATATTCGAGAACACGCAATTATCGCCTTGCGACGCCGATGATTGGTGAACTGATTGAACTCGATAATGAACAGCAAGTCTTTCAACAATGGTGGAAAAATATTCGTTAACTGAACCTGTCTCATCCAGCCTCATTTCCATGAGGCTTTTTTATTCCCCCTATCACAGACATTTTCACAGCTTCGTCAGATTAGGCAAACAACCCTGCATTTCAGGTGATTCTCCCGTTTAACTTTAAGCTTAAATAGAACCATCAACACTCAAGAAGATGATTCATAAATACTTATTTTCTTGGAAAATTATTTATATCGTTGGGAGTCCAAAATGAAACATGTGTTAATACTAGGCGCAGCAGGACAAATTGCTAAATGGGCGATTGAGCTGCTGGCAAATGAGCCTGACCTCACACAAACACTCTTGGTTCGTGATGCAAAAAAATTAGGTTCGGATTTACCTGAAAATGCCAAGCTTATTGAGGCAGATGTGTTGGATCTGGAACAGCTAAAGCAGGCGATGCAAGGACAAGATATTGTCTATGCAAATCTGGCGGGTGAATTAGAAACGCAAACACAGAATATTATCACTGCAATGCATGCGACAGGTGTAAAACGTATTATTTTGATCAATTCATTAGGAATTTATGATGAAGTCAAAGGCAAATTCGGTGAATGGAATCACAAGGAAATTGATATTTATCTTGGTCCGTATCGTAGAGCAGCAGACTTATTAGAAGCTTCTGATCTGGACTACAGCATTTTACGTGCAGCGTGGTTGACCGATGAAGATGAGATTGATTATGAAACAACTGAACGTCATGAAAACTTTAAAGGTACGGTCGTTTCACGTAAAAGTGTAGCTGCAATGGTGGTGAAAATTATCCAGACACCAAGCTTCGCCTCACGACAAAATTTAGGCGTCAATAAACCGAATACAGATGCAGATCGCCCTTACTTTATGTAAAGCTGTAAAAAGAAATCGGACAGGCGTTGGAGCATTGTCCGATTCTGCCAAAGGAGCAGCAAAAGGAATAGGAAATTTTAAACTGCGATCTGCTGCGCTTTAAGATGCGCATCTTTTAAAGCATCTGCTCTTAACGCCGCCATATCCAGACCTTCAGCATAGATAAAATCAACCTGATGAATTCCCATCAAGCCTAAAACAGATTGAAGATAAGGTGTTACAGCGTCGGTCGCTTGCCCAACATGAATCCCGCCGCGACTGCTCATCACAATGGCTTTTACCCCTTCCACCAAGCCTTGCGGATAGGTTTCTGTATATCTGAAAGTATGGCGGGCACGAGCAACCAGATCAAACCAGTTTTTCAATTGCGTCGGTACATTCAGGTTGTACATCGGTGCACCGATCAGCAATAGATCAGTTGCCTTAAGCTCAGCAATTAATTCATCCGATAATTGAATAATTTCCTGAATTGGCGCTGCGACATTTTCAGCACCACGTAAAGCGTGGAATATTTCAGCATCCAGTACAGGTAAGTTCAAAGTGGTTAAATCACGAATAATGACTTCATCTTGCACACCATTTTCAGCACGTTGCGTTAAAAATGCATCAATTAAACGATTGGTTTGCGAGTTATCACCCATGATGCTCGATTTTAATACCAACACTTTCGCCATGTTTGTTCTCTATATCTTTGATGTCGTCATCTTACTACTATATTTTATTCACCAGTAGTGATACTATTTCATAAAATTGATTCCAAAAACTCTACAATAATGCAAACAGAACTCAGCACGATTTCAATCTTTGTCGCCGTTGTTGAAGCTGGTAGCTTTTCCAATGCCGCAGAACAATTACATCTGACCCGTTCAGCGGTCAGCAAAAGCATTGCCCGTCTGGAAGATCGTCTTGGTGTCTCTTTATTTAAACGCACCACCCGCACATTAAGCTTAACTGCTGAAGGCACCTTATTTTATGAACACAGTCGTCGGGCCTTAACAGAAATCACCACAGCGGAAACCTTGCTGGATCAAGGTAAAATCAGTGCCACAGGTCTGTTAAGAATTTCAGCCCCTGCACTGTTTGGGCAACTCTATATTGCGCCCTTGATGGTTAACCTTGCTCAACAACATCCAGACTTACAAGTTGAGCTTTCTTTAAATGACCGGACTGTGGACTTGGTTGATGATGGTTTTGATCTGGCCATCCGTATTGGGACATTGCCAGATACCACTCATTTAGTGGCAAGGAAACTTGGGGATCATCGCATGTTACTTTGTGCGACACCCGAATATCTAAAACGCTCCGGCCCAGTAAATACACTGGACGATCTACAGCAACATACCACCATCGGCTACTCTTATTCGGGCCATCTACAAAAGTGGTATTTACAGGATGAAAATAAACAAGCTTACTCCCTAAAGCCCAAGGCCAAATTTATGCTCAATGATATGCAAGCCATTAAAAAGACGGCTTTATCACATCATGGCATTGCATGGTTACCCGACTGGCTCATCCATACCGAACTCCATGACGGTACTTTGCTACAAGTCTTGGAAAATTACTCGAGTATATATTTCCCGATCCATGTGGTATGGCCAAACTCGCCTTATATGCCGCTCAAGACTCGCTTGGCTATTGATGAATTCGTCGACTGCTTACCGCAGCAACTGACCACGCCAATCTAAGCAAGCTGCCATAAAAAAGACAGGATAAACCTGTCTTTTTTGCTTCACGCAAGGATTAAAGGTGTTGTTTAAAAAACGGAATGACTTTTTCTAAAGCTTTCGCTACAGACTCTGGCTGATCATACAATTCATAGTGCGATGTATTTTCCAAAACCAAAAGTTCTTTCTGCTTTGAGGCGGCACGATTAAAAATTTCATAGCCATCCCGATAAGCACCAAACGCACCTAGTTTATCTCCAATCACGACCAAAATCGGTTGAGTAAGCAATATTTCTGATAAATGAAATGCATCCCAGCCCAATGCCACACTCATTCGCGAGAACAAAGCACGGGTTGCACCATTCGGCTGTTGCCCTCGTGACGTTTTGTAGTAATCCGTTGCTTCTAAAGGATCAATATCGGTGATCCCTGCTTGTTTACCCGCCTCCACTGAAGCAGGAAGAAAATCATTGACCAAGTGTGCCGCACCACGCGCTTCAGCGCTACGTTGTTGTGCAATAGTCTCAAGACCATCAATTAAAGCCAGCCCTGTACCGCCATAGCCTTCGCGCATCATCCGACCAAAATTTACTCCTGTAATTGAGGTAATCGCTTTGAGACGACGTTCAGTTAATGCCGCATTTAGCACATAAGCACCGCCACCACAAACGCCTAATGCACCAATACGGTTTTCATCCACGAACTCTTGTGTCACCAGATAATCCACGGCATAGCGAATGTCTTCAACTCGATGGTATGGGTTTTCGATAAAACGTGGTTCTCCACCGCTTTCTCCCTGAAAAGAGGCATCCAGCACTAAAACTACAAAACCAGCTTCCGCTAAGGCTTGACCATACACATTGCCTGAGGTTTGTTCTTTACAGCTTCCGATGGGATGAACGCTGACAATCGCAGGATATTTCTTACTGCGATCAAAATCATTGGGGAATAAAATATTTGCTGCCGATTCCCATGCCAAATTTTTATATTGAACTGCTTGCATGTTAAGTACCTCACCAGATGATTACGTATAACGATAATCCGTTTTTTAGACTGGATTTTTGCTTTTCATGCAATGAGTATAGAATTGTAAAACCTGTTTAAATTGCCTATTTTGACGGGATATTTGCCTATTTTATTTATTCATACTTATTCAATATTTTGTCATGAGTTTCAATCAGATATAAAAAAACTAGCGCCACCTAGTACGCTAGCCCCTCATCTTCTCAAGCATTAAACTCTTTAAATCAGTTGTAAGTCCTGAATATCTCTTTGCGGTGCATTACCAAACAATCGTGAATATTCACGGCTAAATTGTGAGGCACTTTCATAACCGACCAATCCAGCCGCATGTCCAACATCCAGATGTTGATTCAACATCAAATGCCGTGCTTCTTGTAAGCGCAATTGCTTTTGATACTGTAACGGACTCATTCCTGTAATTTCACGGAAATGCTGTCTAAACGTGGAAGGACTCATATAAGCCTGCTCTGCTAGATCATCCATCCGAACTGCCTGCACAAAATTCTGCTTTAACCATGTCACAGCCTTGGCAATCTTCTGACTGACGGAACCTGTCTTGATCAACTGGCGTAAATAAATAGCATTAACCCCAGTGAGCAAACGGATCATAATCTCTTGTTGCAAGATTGGATAAAGCTGTGGCAATAGAACAGGCTCATTCAACAAATTCACTAAGCGCTGAATGGTCTCAAGTAATGCATAATCAATCGTTTGAACACCAAATGAAGGATAAACCTGTTCATTCAAATGCTCCTGTCCCATCTCGGCAACCATTTCCCGAATCAGTTGTAGATCCAGCTGTAACATCAACCCAAGAAAAGGCTGATGTTTTATACTATTTCGTGTATGACTAATCACAGGAATATCAATTGTGGTCAACATCGACTGTCCAGCGGTATAGGTCAGAATCTGCTGTCCCACAATGATTTGTTTCTCACCCTGTAACACCATGCCTAATCCGAGCTGGTAAATACAATGAGTCGCTTCCGGTTCAGAACGGCGATGCAAGGACAAGGCAGGAATCGCGGTTTGATGATCGCCATCCGTTGTAATGAGCTGGTTGACTGCCTGCACTAGAGCCGTCATCACCTCATTCTTATCTTCATGAAACATCATACTCTCCTGCCTCCACCTAAACACGCCTCAAGCTTGCTTTGCTTTAGCCTGATAGAGCTTGAACCAACCTTCTCGTACCTGTATTTCCTGCCATAAATGATCTGGAATACTCAAATAAGGGACATCAGCAGAATTGAGTTCCACCGTAATTTCGTCGTATCGCCCCTGCTGGACCAGCTCAACCCAGTTCGGATTCATGACTAATGCTTTACCAATGGCAATGAGTGGTAAACCTAAATCCAAAGCCTGTTCGGCCTGCTGCGGTGTGCGTAACAAACCTGCGGCAATCACAGGAATACGATTCGCAACGCGTTGCAAGACCTGTTGAATGGTCAACTGCTGCTCAAGATTGTGTTTAGGAACAGCGTGTAACACATCGGTTAATGACACATGCAAATAATCAACACCATCGGCAATTAACTGATCCATCAGCGCCAGACTATCGGTAATCTCTAAACCGCTGTCCTCATATTCCTCAACAGAAATACGATATCCCAAAGCAAAAGGACGTTGCGCATGTTCCCGAATAATGCGCTTCACTTCCCCTACAACGGCTAGCGGAAACGCCATCCGCCTCTCCAATGAACCACCCCATGCATCGTCACGCCGGTTATACAAAGGCGAAAAGAAATTCTGAATCATAAAGCCATGCGCACCATGCAGTTCAACGCCATCAAATCCAGCCTCTATCGCCCGACGCGTCGCCTCACCAAAAGCACGGATTAACTGTAAAACTTCATCATGTGACAATGCGCGACTAGCAAGCTGCTGATGTTTAAATGGGCCTGCGCTAATGGCGACAGCACTGGCGCTCACAATATCGGCATCAGGAATCAGGTCAGGAATGGCTTTGATGCCTGCATGAAAAATCTGCAAGATGGCGGGTGCACCACCACTTTTAGCCGCTTGGGCCAATTGCACCAGACTTGGTGTGAACTGATCATCAAAACCAGCAAATTCACGGGTAAACCCAAGTCCGCTCTCCTGTACATGTGTACAACCTGTAATCACCAAGCCCACGCCTTTAACACGCTCACGCATGTATTCAAGTTCCTGAGTTGAAATAGTACCGTCATCATTTGCCGACCATGTGGTCATCGGTGCCATAACGATTCGATTACGCAAACTCAATGCTGAAGTTAGTTGAAAGGGCTGGAATAATTTAGAATTCACGGAGGACACCATTATTCATATTGAATTGGGGATTTTTCAGAAGTAGTAAGTTGGCCAGCAACCTGACCAACTCCAAATAGCGAGAATAAAATCAAAAATCAGAATTAAAGATTGGCCTGATAGAATGGAATCAGCTTATCTAGCGCAATCTTGACGGGTTCAGGCTTGTCATATAAGTCGTAATGCGACCAACCTTCAACCACAACCAGTTCTTTATTGGTCGATGCCGCACGATTGATAATTTCAAAACCATCACGATATGCACCAAAACCACCTGGCTTACTTCCCACCACAACCATCAAAGGTTGAGTTAATAAAATTTCTGCCAGATGGAATGCATCCCAGCCAACAGCAACTGCATTGTGAGAGAACAATGTTTTATTTACGCCATTCGGTTTTTCACCACGTGCCGTACGGTAATATTCAGTTGCTTCTAAAGGATCAATATCGGCATGATCGGCTTTTGCAGCTTCTACCGTTGGATAGAGACCCTGATCGACTCGAAGCGCTGCGCCTCTGGCCTCAGCCGTTCTTTGTGCTGCAATAGCTTCTAAAAATGCAATCGGATTACCAGCGCTGGCTTCACGCATAACACGACCATAATTTGCGCCTGTAATCGTTCCTACTGCTTTAATACGGCGTTCGGTCATAGCGGCATTGATCGAGTAACCACCGCCACCACAAATGCCTAAGACACCAATTCGGTTTTCATCGATATAGTCCAGTGTAACCAGATAATCAACCACAACGCGAAAGTCTTCAACACGTAGCGATGGATCTTCAATATAGCGAGGCTCTCCACCACTTTCACCCTGAAAGCTTGCATCAAATGCAATCACCACAAAACCAGCTTTGGCGAGGGCTTCACCATACACATTGCCTGAGGTTTGTTCTTTGCAACTGCCAATTGGATGTGCACTGATAATGGCTGGATATTTTTTGTTTTGATCAAATGCAGGGGGAAAATATAGATCTGCGGCAATATCCCAATAGGTATTTTTGATTTTAACTGCTTCCATTTCATCACCTCTTGAATGTCGGAAATAGTAAACAAAGAAGTCTTTGCTGATGTGATCAGTTTAGAGACTTGCTACAAATCAAAGTTGCCTATTCTTGAAGATTGTTTGCCTATTTTGAGGATTTAATGCTGTAAATCTTGACGAGGACTGTTGCCGAACAATCGTGAATATTCACGCGTAAATTGTGACTGACTCTCATAGCCAACCAGATCAGCAATTTGCTGCACATTCATGGCTTGCGATAAAACCAGCTTTCGAGCCTCCTGCAATCTCAATTGTTTTTGATATTGCAACGGTGTCATACCCGTCACTTGCTTAAAATGATTTCTCAATGTCGCTGCACTGATATTTGCCTGTTCGAAAGCAGTTTCTATACAGTTTTCTTGAAGAAAGTGATTTCTTAACCATTGGATTACACTAAAAATATTCTGATTTGAAGCCTTTGCTTTCACTAGATTCCGCAAATAACGCCCATGTTCGCCAACCAGTAAACGGATAATAATTTCTTGCTTGATCAGTGGAGCGAGTTGCTCAACCAGTGTCGGTTGCTCGATCAGTCCGACTAGACGCGTTAACGCATCAGCCAATCCATGATCCATAGATTCAATGGAAAATGCAGGAAGATTTTTGAGTTCTATCCCTTCATCCAATGCCTGCACTGTTTCAATAATCAGATTCAGATCCAGTGCGAGCATCATTCCTAAAAACGGTTCATGATAAGAGGCTTGGGTAACGCGACTAATGGCGGGCAAATCAATCGTAGTGAGCATCGTTTGACCAGCGCCATAACGATACACTTTATCGCGGATAAGCACCTCTTTTTGCCCCTGCAACACAATACCTAACCCAAGTCCATAGATACAATGAATGGACTGCTTGGTGGTACGACGATGCAAAGAGAATCCTGAAATTTCCGTCTGGAAATCTTCGATTTGAACCAGCCCATCGACTCTATGTGCTAAACCTCTGACTCGTTCTGATATCTGATCGGACTCATCCATCGCAAAACCTATCCACTTAAATCTCTCAAGTTACAGGGCTTATCCTATGTTAAATAGCTATAAACCTTGTCGCATTCGTTGAATATCCCGCTGGGGCGATTCCCCAAATAAACGACTATATTCACGGCTAAATTGTGAGGCACTTTCATAACCAACCAGCCCCGCTGCCCGGCCTGCATCAACATTCTGATTAAACATCAAATGTCGGGCTTCCTGTAAACGTAGCTGCTTTTGATATTGTAAGGGACTCATGCCAGTCACAGCACGAAAGTGCTGCCTGAAAGTCGAAGGACTCATAAACGCTTTATCCGCCAAATCATCCATACGCATAGGTTGTACATAGTTATGTTTGAGCCAGCTCACCACCTGATGGATTTTATGATGTGCCGAACCTGATTTCACCAATTGCCGTAAATAAATTCCATGCGGACCATTGAGTACCCGCACAATAATTTCTTTCTGAATCAGGGGAACCAGATGAGGAATCATCACTGGTTCATCTAGCACCTTCACCAATCGCAAAAATGCATCCACCAATGCTGCATCGACCGACTCCACGGAAAATGAAGGATGATTCTGCTCTGACTCCATCCATAATTCTTGAGGCATATCAGCAATCACCTGATTCACCATTTGTAAATCAAGTAACAGTAAAACGGCTAAAAAGGGCTTCTGCGGTGAAGCCTGAACAATATGGGAAGTAACGGGCAGATCAATCGTGGTCAGCATACTTTGCCCTTCTGAGCATTGATAGACCTGATCCCCAATAACGACTTGTTTCTGCCCCTGCAAAATTATGCCAATGCCTAGATTATAAATACAATGCGCACTGTCTGTCGGATGTTTGCGACTATGAAATGAAAGCTGTGGAATGTCCGAGACATGGTCGCCCTGCACCTCTGTAAAACGTGCAATTGCGTTAATCAGTTGCTCGGTCGGTATATGTCTTTCTACAGAAATCGCCATACAAGGTGTCTATCCCAATAAAACGTTAAGTCAGAACCAATAATTTGATATTAAAGCACTTTAATTTATGAAATGTGCGTTGCGTGATATCACTTTCAGCTTAATCAAGCTGGGGGTAGAGAGTATATAAGGATTTGGTAATACCGATTACGATTAGAAATATTATAAAACTCTCAGAACTTCATCCCACTTGGTCAAATAACTGGGAGATTTATGATTCTGGGTCATACTCCATGTTCGTCCATGCGGCGTAATTAACCGGCCTAAAGTCATGACATCCCGACCAAATTTTTTATTGATCTCATCAAAGGCCAGTGACAGGTTCCGTCGGGCGATCAGCTCATCCGTATCGTGGAATAAATCGACTGCGTGACTACGTTGCGGAATAATATCCAGTAAAATCACTTCGGCTTTTTTATAGCGGTGTCCTGCCTGATAAATACGGTCTAGACCTTGTTGCACTGCTTTCATGATCTCAAGTCGATCATCACTATAGTCAGCTAGATACACCACCGTAAACGGACGATAGTAATTTTCTTTATTAAAGCGATTGGTACGGATACTCACCCCGACCGCTTTACAGAGTAAGTTCTGTTGCCTCAGCCGTTCTACCGCACGTAAGGTAAATTCAGTTAAAGCTCCACTTAGGCTATTCTTATCTTCAATCGGCTGCCCAAAAGAACGGCTACTCAATACTTGCTGACGATCAGCGATCACATCTTCAATTTCTAAACAGGCCATACCCTGTAATTCTTTCACCGTATTTTCCATCACCACTGAAAAATACTTTCCCATCATTTTGGGATCAGCTTGTACCAAATCCATAACCGAGTAAATATTCATTTTTTCCAGACGTTGCCGAATCTTGCGACCCACGCCCCAAACTTCACCAGCAGGCATATTTCCCAGCAAGCTCTCAATCACACAGGGATCTTCAGCCACCATATTACAGACACCGTTAAAACTGGCATGATTCTTGGCTAAATTATTAGCAAGTTTCGCCTGCGTTTTGGAATAGCCAATCCCAATACAACATGGAATACCCAACCATTTTTTGATTGTGTCTATAATCTGTTGGGCATATTCACTTAAATCATAACAATGTTGATAGGCCGTCAATTCCAGAAAACTTTCATCTATCGAATAGATTTCCTGCTCACAAGGATCGACGAAATTACCCAATATATTCATGAAACGGCGTGACATTTCCGCATATAAGGCATAATTACTGGAAAACACCTCAACCTGATGTTGCCGGATAATGTCCTCAATCTGAAATACGGGTACAGCCATTTTAATACCGAGTTTTTTGGCCTCATAAGAACGGGAAACCACACAGCCGTCGTTATTGGACAGCACCACCACAGGACGATTTTCTAACTTTGGATTGAACACGCGCTCACAACTGACATAGCAGTTATTCACATCAATCAAGGCAAAAATACGTTGTGGTAGGCTCATCGGCTTATCTCATCGGTTTCAGGTTGTAAGTCACAACACCCCAGATCAGTAGCTCTTGGCCTTCGCTAATATAAATATCCTGATAGTCTGGATTCTCAGCTTTTAACCAGACTTTTGGTGGATTGAAATGATGATCAATCATTAAACGTTTTACGGTAAAGTCATTGTCAATTAAGGCGATAACGATATCACCCGATTTGGCAGATAAACTGCGATCCACCACGAGAGGATCATCAATATCAATGCCCGCATCCAGCATTGAAAGTGAATTTGCTTTAACGATAAAAGTAGAATTTTCATTACGAATTAAAAACTGATTTAAATCCAGTGCTTGTTCAATATGATCCTGAGCAGGCGATGGAAAACCCGCTGCAACACGTTCCGTTGCAAGCGGAATATGGTAAAGTCGATCATTATTGGCTTGTACATTTTGTATTTTCAATGAGGAGGTCAAATCAGAACGTGAGCCTGTTTTGACATTATTCCGTAACCAGTTTTTGATGAAATCTACTTGAGACTCAGGTACACGAATCACTTTTGTTGGTTCACTGAACTGGGCCTTTCGTCCAGCATTAGCTCTGGCACCGCCATGTTCAAATTCCGTTTTTTTGGTCATATCCCCCCCTTACCCAAGTCTAAAATGCGTTTAAATAATTTAACTTGAAAAAGTTACAAATTCAAGTTGACGGCCAATTAATTTTGCATAACAATAAATCCCATAGATCAGATTTTGGCTTGTTTAACTTAGACAAGGATGTGAAACAAAGCAAATTAATGATTTAAATGAATAACTTATGATTTTTCAACGGTTGTTTTAAAAGAGTAAGCTATTGATCTGATTCATAAATATTTCTGATCTTTCAGCAGTTAGGTTTTATTCAAATATTTTTGATGTGGAGACATGAAAAATGAACAATCAACGTGATGCTATTTTAGGTTATGCAGACGAACAACATGCATATTTTATTCGTCTGATTGAAAACAACACCGTACTTGGCAATAGCTATGGGCTCTTTTGTGAAAGTCCAGACAGTGAAAGTGCCGAGAGTATTATGACCACACTTTTCCTCAAGAAATCCTTCTGGTTAAATGGTTCAGAATTTAATGATATCGTGAAAGGCCTCAACCCAATTACTTGATCCAGACCACTCTGAAAATGATATTTGATTTAGAAAGAGCTTGGACTCCGCACGTCAACCCGCCAGCTCTTTAAATCATCTCCCGTGCAGTACCCGAGAGATATTGATAGAATAAAAATAATTGATGAAGAAAACGATATTTTTTATGATCGGCAACAACAGAACCCACTTATTTTAATGCTAAGTGGGTTTTCTATAACAGAAATTGAACTTTATTGAATTTAAACGAATCTTTTATCGTCCACAGGTGCAACGAGTTTATAGATTTTTCCATCTGCTTCACTTTCAAACAGCCAATCTATATTTGGATGAATAATATGCCCTTCAACTTCGATATGTTCAACACGTTTAAAAAACGGAATATCCTGATCTTCGAGGTCATTTAACTGGGCCACGACAATAGACTCATTTTCTTCTTGATCTTTTACGATGACTGTAATCTTATCCATAACAGTTCTCCCAATAATCTTGTTCATAGGACTATGGGAAATTTTCTATAAATTGTCGATCAAATGGTTGTAACAAGAGTTATAAGTATTATAGTTTTATTCTTTAAAACGCTAAGTCATTGAAATTCACTCTAAAATCATGGTTTTTTTTAATATTGAATTAACCATCGGGTTACAATGAAGGGAGGAAACGTTTCAAAATAATTCCAAGCACAATGTAATCACTTAGATATCGATATTTCGCTTTATCGCGTTTTGAAGCCTCTAATCTTAGATCCAAACTTGCCTGATCAAATCCCTTTGATACCTGAGCAACGGCTATTTGCTTGCCACTTCCTCGGTAGTATTTTTCACTTTGGCTTTTTCTATCGGCTGTAGTTGCGGTTCTTTTTCTACATCATTTCTGAGTTCAAGATATTCCCGCGCATCCTCTCTACGATGGATACCGCCTAGCTTTAAGGCTTGGGTATCTACTTCCTCATTAATATTGGCTTTTTTCACAGATTGCTTAATAAGCGATTTTTTGCTTTTGTCCGTAGAGATCTGAGCAGCGGGAACAGGCTCTAAATTCTGTAACTTTGCAGATGCATCAGCAGCAAAAGTCACTGTTGATATAATAAAAATAACCACAGAACATAGTGTCTTTTTCATTCTCAAGCCCAATAATTTTTAATTTTAGTGATGAATATTATCATGTTATGTTGTATCAATTGGCATAAAATTTAGCTTAATCTTTACCTAAATCCGGCCTCCCTCTATCTTTCAATCTGATTCGACGAAAAATAACTTATTCAGCAAGCTTTTGTATTGTTCATCGTGGTTCAAGCCCTGATTTTTATAATATTTACAGCAAAAAGCATAACGATCTCATTTATCTACTAAAGAGATCCGCTGCTTATTCAATCGAATCAGATATTCTTGATTTCTTCTGCGAAGTCATCACTCCTAAAATAAGAGATAATTCTTTCGCCACTATGTTCATTTCGTATATCTAAAACGACATTTGGATCGCTCTGGAAGGTAAATTCAGGCGGAATATTGGCATGAATCGGCGCTAAGCGTTTTACCCCACCTTCCGTAATTTTTTCAATAAAACCTGCAAGCCATAACACAAATTCATCTTTATGCTTGTAGCTCGGGATTAAACTGATATCCAGAGTCATTCGTCGATCTTTAAATGGCTGCTCAAATCCGTCAACAAAATCAATATAGTTATAAATTAGCTTAAGATCTGTATCGACAAGTTCTTTACGGATTTGTTTAATGATGAGATTCAGACAATCTTGTTTATTGTCGGTAAATCTATCATTTTCCTTAAATTTCCGATAAATATTTTCAGAAATTCTTAAATATTGAGGCATTTCTATTTCCTTTAGGTGCAAGCTGTTATTCTTATTTTGAGATGAAAACTATTTTTTAATTGTAAAGATTCCCACCTTACATGTAAGTAATACGAGGGTTCTGCAACCGCCTACACATTTTTTAATAGAATTGGCTTTATTCATTTTATTATTATTAGATAAAACGCTAAGCAAATAATAGACTTAGAGTAAGTCTATCAGTTACTTTGCAAGGTAGCTTAAATATTAATTATAGGGGTTTTCACGAAAGTAGAGTTGCTTCAAGATTTTTGAGAAATAACTCACCTTATCCAGATATTTCTTATCTGAGTAAATAACGCCTAGATTCAGGTTTACCTTAAAATCCTCTACCAAAACAGCCTCTAAATCATTGTTAGACTTCATATAATGATCAAAAAATGGTTTCGGCAATATACTTAAACCTTCATCATTTAAAATACTGTCCAATAAAAAATCTATTCCAAAGGCTTCTTTATTCACATCAAAACTTAACTGTTTTTCTTGTAAGACATCACTTAAAAGTTCTCTTAAGTAACATCCCTCAGGCGGCATGACCCACCCTTTTTTGCAGCAACTCTCTAAATCGCTATATTGTTTAACGCCTACATTTTTAGACACGATGACCAACGGTACTGCACCAATATTTAAAAAAGATAAATGCACTGGTAACTTGAAATTGGATGGCAACATGACAATCGCCAGCTCCAGCTCCTTATTCTGCACCTGCTGGATCAGGCTTTGCGCTCTGCCCCCATAAATATCAAACTCTGTGGAAGATTGAGCAAATTTATATTTTTCATATAGGTACTCAGACAGACCATCCATCAAAGTAATTGAAATACCGACTTTTACTTTTTCCTTAGACAGTCCAATTTCCTGTTCATATACACTTTCCAGCTTTTCAAGTTGTCCAAGAATATAACGCGCCTTAAAATAAACTTTCTCTCCCAGTTGTGTTAATCGTAACGGTCGACTTCTTCGATTAAATAGTTCTCCTTGCACTTTCTCTTCGAGCTGATTGATACGCTTGGTGATCGTGGATTGATTCACGTTCAACTCTTTAGACGTATCTGCCAAAGAAGAACTCTCGACAACATTAATAAAGGTTTCTAAATCTTTAATCTCTAACACTTTAATACTCATTAATTGCTTATGAAAATTTCGGATATTCTTCACGACTTCCTTATTGAAAACGTAAGAAAGCACATGAAAATTCGTTATCTTCAAGATAATGGTGCACTTAAATAAGATTAGAATCCGTGATTGGATACATCTTCCTATGAATGAGGATGGTAATTACCAGTTGCCTCTTCGATGGTTAGTCACCCACCGATACATTCCCTGAATATTTGGTATTTTCATCGTACTAAAACCTGTCCAGCTTTGTACTTCAGGACTAAATTTTACGTTTCGATAGAGTTGATCCCATGACTGTCCTGCACGAACCAAATCTAAAACTTGTTGATGTAAATCGATAATGTAATGACGGAGTGCAATCTGATCTGCACGTGTGGCGGGCGTATAATGCCCAACATCAATAATATCCACATCCTGATTGATCACCCAATTCAACGTATCAATCCAGCCTGTGTAATAAAAATCTAAAAAATCATTGTAAGGCATGCTCTTACTTTCGCAGACATCCGTACATTGCAACGCTTTATATTTTGGGAAAAGAACCATCACCATACTGTCGGAATGGCTAGGTGCAACATAATGTAATAAGACTTCCTCACCTCCTAATGTGATTTTCATATCCTGATCAAAAACTTTATCGGGTAATGCAGTCGGTAATTTCTCTCCGACAATAGGTTCAACCGCACGTTGATTTGCAATGATGGTTGCACCCGCATTTTTAAAGACCTGACCGCCACTGATATGGTCCGCATGGGCATGGGTATACACCACATATTTCACAGGTATATTAAAGCGACTCTTGATCTCATCTTTTAACCAGGTAGATGTACATGTCATTGCTGGATCGATTACCAATGCACCTTCTTTAGTAATCAAGACAAAACCACTATGCACCGCTAAACCAGCACCTGTAGTATGACGATAAAGATTGCCCTTGACCTGTGTTAAAGCGCGGGGATTATCGGGACATGCAGCTGCAGTAAAATCCGCCAGCATGGGTCGATTCTGATATGCAGACTGATCAAAAGTTTTACCATTATCCTGAGCAGCAACTGAAGTGAATGCAAATGACATCAAAATAGATACAAAAACTTTATTTGTCAAACTCTTACGAATCAGTTGATTTTTATATATACTCATTTATAAAAATCCCATCCATATACCTTTAAATAATTTAGCAACTTAAAGAAATTGACAGAACTCATAAAAATCACAATATACTGTTCTAAAAATAGCAACAATGATTTATAGGGCGAATGGAAAAACTCGACGATCTTTTATTATTTACTGAAGTTGTAGAACACGCAGGCTTTTCAGCAGCCGCGCGTAGTTTAGGCATACAACGCTCTAAATTAAGTCGACATATTGCTGATCTTGAAAATAGAATGGGCATTCGTTTGTTACATCGAAACACCCGAAATGTTGTATTGACGCCAGCAGGTGAACAAGTCTATCACTATGCTGTAGAGCTTAGACAAGCCGCACGCAATGCTTTTTCTGTCGCCTCAGACCTTTCCAGCACACCTCAAGGCACATTAAGAATCGGTTGCTCTTCAACGCTTGCTCAAGAAGCGATTGTTCCAATTCTGGGCTTGTTTATGCAGGAATATCCTCAAATACGAGTCATTATCCATGTTGCAGACAGCAATATCGATCTGATCAGCTCCAAGGTTGATCTGGTTTTTCGCATTACTTCCAAAGCGCTGGAAGACTCGAGTTTAATTGTACGTCCAGTCTGCGCGATTCCGATGATACTGGTCGCAAGTAAAAACTATAACAACGGTAAAGTCCAAGTAGAACATCCGAGTGAACTGACAGCCTTCAACTATATAACACTAGGGATACATGAAAATTATGTATTAAAGGACTTTGTCCACAAAAATGGTGACGTATTAAACGTACAATTTGAACCCTATTTAAGCTGCGGAAATATGTCTGTTATAAAGTCTGCTGTTAAAAATGGAATGGGAATTGCCATTCTTCCACATTATTTATGTATTGATGAATTAAGAGAAAATCAGTTTATTGAAGTGTTTAGCGTTCATTCGCAATGGTCATCTCCTGACTCTTTAATGAATGCACTGCTTCCCACACGACAAAATGTTTTACTCGTCACCAAACTCTTTCTGGATTTTGCGATGCCATTGCTGCGTAACAAACTTACTCGATTTGATTTTGATATAGAGAGTTTAAATACATAAACTTAAAAACAATTTCACCGTGCGGATTCTATGGCTTACAGAAAAAATGAAGGGGCTGTTTTGAGGTTATTGAACATATATGCGTCGTTATACTAAAACGATACTATAGGTTCATATATTGCAGGGCTCAATGGAAATGAATTTATCCTCGCAAGAACTAGCAGTCGATAGTGCTGTTCTGGTCAGTTTAATCAAGCATATTCTAGATAATGCGGCGATGTTTCAGACCAGCCGCTCAGCTTTGCTCCTTGCCAGTGGCCTTGACGAAAAATTACTGATTGATCCGAATGCCTGTATTCCCCTGTACTATCTGGAACGTATTGTGAATTACTGCTACCAGCTCAACCATGATCCTCTGATTAGTATCAAACTGCTACAACAACTCGACCCTACGGCTTACGGGGTATTGGGACATTTAGTACCACTGAGCGGTACCTTGGGCGATGCCATCGAAATGATGCAGCGCTACCAGCAATTGATTGGAAGAATCGGTAGAATATCGCTAACAAGAAAATCTAATCTGGTCTATTGGGGCTGGGATTGCAACTCCCAACATCCGATCTTTGTGCGCTGTGCAACAGAAAATAATCTGGGCTACTGGTCTATGTTGGTACGGCTGATCAGGGACAATGGTTATCCCAATTTACTGGCAGTGCACTTTCATCATGAAATGACCGATAAAAATGATATTGCATTGTTAAGCATCTATGAGCAAACATTTCAATGTCCTGTCTACTTCGGCATGCCTGAATCAGCTCTGATTCTGTCAGATAAGGCACTCAACCTTCCACTAAAGACAATGAATGCTGCCCTATATGATAGTGTCGAGCAATTAGCACGCAAACTTCTTGAGCAGATGGTAATAAAAACTACCTTGATTGAACAGGTTAAGGCGCGTATTCGCCTGATGCTTCATCAAGGAAAATCTTCCAGAAAAATGATTGCAGTACAATTAGGAATGAATGAACGAACTTTAAGCCGCAACTTACAACAAGAAGGTAAAACCTATAGTCAGCTTTTAAATGAAGTCCGTTTGGAACTTGCAGAAAATTATCTTCAAGATAAGAAAAATACAGTTGAATCGATTACTAGATCTTTGGGCTTTAACACCAGCCATTCATTTATTAGCTGGTTTCGCACACTAACCACTTATACACCTGGGCAATATCAAAAAAATTTGTTGATGTATAAAAAGAAATAAATCTATCTCATGTATCAAGCTTAGTTTGAGTCACACTATTTTCTTCTCTATATTTGCCCTAAAAACACAATGAGATGTCCTGCTTCCGTTATTTTGTCTTCTATCATTTAAGCTTATGCTGGGTAGGCCTATCATTAGGAAATGATATAGATGCGTAAATGGATTGCAATCTATAAGTCTGGTGAATAGCCAACTCATTATTAGATCTTAGCCATCATCCTTTACAAATAAATTAAATTTTAAATAGCGCACATCCAATATGGAGAAAGAAATGAACATCAGGATGAATCAACGTTCATATCGCAAATTTGCCTCAGCTTGTCTATTGGGACTGTTTATTTCAGGTTGTGGAAATGATCATCAGTCCTCTTCAGATACCTCTCCTTCCAAAGATCAAGAATGGCCGACTCAAAGCCTGCCAGCAAGTGCAGCAATTAAGGTTGATGAAACACAATTCTTACCAACCCAGCTCATGCGTGAGTGGCATAAAGAACTCGATGCCTATGGTTTACGTACACCAGGTTCTGAATCACATGAAGCTTATACGCAGGATCTATATAAACGTTTGCAAAAAGCAGGTGTGAAAGATGTACATCTTGAAGAAATCAAGATTAAAGTCTGGGAACCCACTTCATGGAATTTAGGGATTAGTTCTGGTATCAACCAATATGAAACCGTGAGTGCATCTTATGTGCCCTATTCTGGCATTACACCTACTCAAGGCACCACCGCTGAACTTAAATATTTAACACCAACTCAATTACAAAGCTTATTAACTGGGGCTACCTCTATTGAAAGTCTGGCAGCCGAGTATGCAGATAAAATTGTGCTTTTAGATTTTCCAACTCCCGCACTCACTGTAAACTTCTACGCCAATCGAGCAATAAGTACATACGACCCAGATCATACCCTCAACCCATCAGATCCCTATAAACGTTCAGCAAATGGCATGGGTTCTGTCATTAATCTGCTCAAAGGCTTTAAAGCAATTAATGCCAAGGGAATTGTATTTATTGCTAACGATGCAGGCAGTAAAGAACTTGCTCAAATTTATGCACCGTTCTATGCCGAGGTTTATGGTTTACCAGGTTTTTATGTAGATATGGCAACAGGCGTCAAACTACGCCAAGAAGCTAATGCTAAGCATACTGTTCAAATTAAACTGAACGCGACAGAAAGAGAAGTGACGACCCAAAATATCATCGGCACTATTGCTGGAAAAAGTGATGAACTGATTGTACTGAATAGTCATACTGATGGTACGAATGGTGTTGAGGACAATGGACCAAATGCAGTCATTGATATTGCCCAATATCTGACTCGACTACCTCAAAAGTCTTTAGATCGAAGTGTCATGATCATGCTGTCGACGGGCCATTTCTTTGCAGGTAGCGGGATCCGTAGTTTTCTGGATCAGCACAAAAATGATGGTATTGCGGATCGAATCAACGCTGCGATCACGATCGAACACTTGGGTATCAATGAATGGGTTCCAAATGAAAAAGGTGTGCTCACTGCAACGGGTAAAAAAGAGTTTGGAGCTATATTTACTTCTAACCAACCAGCCCTTGTCGAGTTATCTAAGCAATGGCCAGTCAATGCCAAAGCGGGTGCAACCTTTATCATGCCGCCATTACATCCAAATGGAAGCTATGCTGAAGATTCGGTCTGGCCAGGTGAAGGACACTATTTCTGGGGTGCTGGTGGTATTCCAACCATCAACTATCTCACAGGACCAGCGTACTTGCTGAACTATGGTCTTGATACCGTAGATTTTGTTGATTTTGATTTGTTACATCGACAAACTGCAGCCTTTACCCAAATGACGATGGATCTAACACGCGTACCACGTAGCGAATTACCACGAAGAGAAACTACGGCAAATTAAAATGCTCTAAACCTCTTCAATGATCTAATCTTTAAAATAAAAGGCATCAGATGATGTCTTTTATTATTTAAAGTCATCATTTTATTGTTGATTTTTAAAATCTTAGGCACTGTTATTTTTTATCTAAATAGCTTGAAAATTTACGGAATTGACAAAGGAATATCATTAAATAGAGCTTTGGATGGGGATGAGATATTGAGTAAAAAATCTAGACTTCTATTTTTAATTTATTCTTATTGAATTAAAATCTTGTTATTTATATTCTTTTAATGAAACAAGAATTTCACACTATCATTCAAACATCTTCCTTCTATTGACTCATTTTATCCAATATTGATCAGCGCCCCAAACATCTACACTCACCAAATATTTTATAAACAAGTTGCGCAGGTGCATCTAGCGGATAAACTTGCGTATCCTTAAAGTAAAGGATTAAACCATTATCCAGTACGGTCAAAATTTTGTTCTTTATTCTCAATATCACGCCCTTTTTGATTAAGCTATTTAGCTTACCGGCAATCACTTCATATTGATAAAAGGAAACAATCTGCCCTAATTTTAAAGTATTCGGATTAAACCGCTTATACTTTTTACATGTTTTACAAATCCATTCAATCATTAAAGACACCCTATAAAAAAGAGTGTTCATTATATAAAGACATCAACTAAAAAATTATCATTAAAACCATTTAAATTTAACAGTTAATGTATTTAATAAAAATCAGGAATAATCCCATCATTAATTAATATAATTTCTTTATAAAAAACAACAAATCAAATACGGTTAAGCATCTTGTTTATTATATTTTTTAATTTCCAATAATTTTCGAACACTTGGCTTCTAGGAAATAGATAGATACAAGTAAGAAAATTTAAATAATTCAATCGAATAATAATAGCAACAAAAAATTCCATGACTTTTGATCATGGAATTCATCTTATCATCGAGAATATAAGTTTCTCAATAACTCAATTATAGTTCCTCTATAAATCTATAGATACGGCCATCTTTTGGGTTTTCATAAAGAAGTTCCATATTTGGCAGAAGGATCTCTCCTTCAATTTCAATGTGTTCTATTCTTTTAAATAAAGGGATTTCTTGATCATTCGCCTTTCGAATTAAGGCAACGGCTATGTTTTCAGCCTCAAATTGATCCTTTACTTTGATTTTTATATTGTTCATCAAATAACTCCATTTTAAAAATCAAAAAAAACTAAATAAATTAAAAAGATGTAATTGCCGAAAAAGCTAAAGGCATTGCAAAAAAAGTTAAAATAAAAGCAGCAGTTCGTTGCAAGTTACGTTGATTTAACCAAACGACTTTATTAGAAATCAACATGGTTCCAAAAGCAATCCATAAAAATGCAATTGGCGTAATCAGGGCTAAAAATGTTCCCATATGGATAAAATATTGATCTGGATTCAACCATGCTGTATGTGGAAAGACTGCTGAAGCAAATAATAACGCTTTCGGGTTAAGCAGTGTTGCAACAAATAATGCCTTAGATGTAATCAATGGCTGATTTAAATCAATTTCTTTTGTTGAGGTTAACCAAAGCTTTACAGCTAAATAAATAATAAAAACAGCACTAAATAGCTTTAATAACGGAGGCAACCACGGTACTAAATGGGAAACCGACTCCAGTAAAAATCCCCAAGTTGTAATCGCAATAAGATAGCCTAAAACCTCAGATGGGATTAATTTAAGTGAATGCTTTACACCAACCTGAATTCCAGATGAAGCCAATAATGTATTCGTTGGACCGGGTGTAAGTAAAATCGTAATGATCAAACCAATGAATAAAAATGACACCATAGGCAAATTCCTTTGCTAAGTTTGCAAGCGAATATCGCAAATAAAAACAAAGTTTGTCGACTAAAGGGTTGTAACGAAAAATGTAGCTCTTCTTGTTAAATATTAAAAAACAATAAGTTAAAAGCAAAAACTAATCAGGTGAAACTTTCCTTAACTCAGGTAAATATGTGATTAAAATCACAATTTAAAATTAAAACTCTCTCTGTAATTTAGTTATATTTCACACAATATTTTGATTCTTCAACAAAATTTAGCCTTATATCTGATTATATATTTTTCTATTTCAAACAAATAGGTTGAATTCAGCCTGATAGAGCAGATTAGCGTTATCAGGCCAAAAAATTTTTGTAAGTTTCTTGAATAAACTTAACGGATCGTGCCAATGATGCTATCTGCCTGACAAGTCGTGCCCTTCTCTGCACCAATCTGAATCACACCACTACGGTGTGCCAGTACCTGCACTTCCATTTTCATAGCTTCCATAATGGCAACCACTTGGCCTTCGGTGACTTGCTCACCATTTTCGACTTTCCAAGCGCTCATCACACCATTAATTGGGGCAAGTAAATGCTCGGCACTTACTTCTGGCTCGGCTGTTTGTGCTTGAACTGCGCTTGCTGGGCCTTGTGCAAACATGCCCGCAGGTAAACCTAAACGATGTAACTTGCCATCAATTTCAATGTAGCTGAGTAGCATTGGTTGTTGATGGTTTGGAATGCCTCGTTTCGTCGGCTTTAACTCTTGTTTAAAGTCGTTTTCAATCCAGCGCGTATGTACATTAAACTCATCGGTAAAATCAGGTTCATTGAGTACTGCACGGTGAAAGTCTAAAACTGAAGCTACGCCTTCAATTTTAAATTGCTTCAATGCACGTTTAGCACGAGCAATTGCAATTTCACGAGTTGGACCAGTCACAATCAGCTTTGCCATGAGTGAGTCAAAGTGGCTAGACACTAAAGAGCCAGTCCGAACACCTGTATCGACACGTACACCGTGACCAAACGGCGCTTCAAATAAACTCAACACACCAAATGCAGGAATAAAGCCACGTGCTGGGTCTTCGGCATTTATACGAAACTCAATGGCATGGCCTTGGGCTTTCGGTGTTTCTTTAATAGAAAGCACTTCACCTTGCGCAACACGAATTTGCTCAACCACTAAATCGACTTTTGAGGTTTCTTCGGTAACGGGATGCTCAACTTGCAAACGTGTGTTTACTTCTAAGAATGAAAGCTTGCCATCACGACTCAGTAAATATTCAACTGTACCCGCACCGACATAGTTTGCGGCCTGACAAATGTTTTTTGCCGAGCTTAAAATTTGTTGAAAAATCTCGTCGCTAATAAATGGTGCTGGCGCTTCTTCAACTAACTTCTGGTTACGACGTTGCAACGAACAATCACGTGTGCCAAGCACCACAATGTTTCCATGCTGATCGGCAATCACTTGCGCTTCTACATGGCGCGGTTTATCAAGATATTGCTCGACAAAACATTCACCACGACCAAAGGCAGCTTTTGCCTCTCGTACTGCCGACTCATAAAGCTCTTGAACCTCTTCGAGTTTCCACGCAACTTTTAAGCCGCGACCACCACCACCAAACGCAGCTTTAATGGCAATGGGTAAACCAAATTGCTTGGCAAACTCTAAAGCTTCATCTGCGTTATTGAGTGGATCTTGCGTACCCTGAACCAACGGCGCACCAACTGAAGCAGCAATTTTACGTGCTTCGATTTTATCACCTAGCTTTTCAATGGCACTTGGTGATGGCCCGACCCATTTTAAGCCCGCATCAATCACGGCTTGGGCAAACTCAGCACGTTCAGATAAAAAGCCATAACCCGGATGAACCATCGTCGCTTTTGATTTCTTTGCAACTTCAATAATGGCAGGAATATTTAAATAGGTTTCACTGGCAGTCGCACCAGCCAAGCCCCATGCTTCATCTGCAAGTTCGACATGCATGCTGCCAATGTCATCATCTGCATATAACGCGACCGAAGCAATTCCCATATCGCGGCAAGCATGGATAATACGAACGGCAATTTCACCACGATTCGCAATCAATAATTTTTCTGTATTCATCATTCATTCTCAAAATCTGTAAATTCAGCAATTTTTTTAAATTTGATGCGGCAACCTGCTGGAATCTGTGCCACCAAGTCCCAATGGTGTTTAGCAACAGAGCCAATGACCGGATATCCGCCCGTTAAAGGGTGATCATTCATAAATAAAACGGGTTGGCCGCTCGGCGGTATCTGCAAAGCACCAATACATGTGCCTTCACTTTCCAGCTCGTAGGTAATTTTGCGAGTTAGGGGCTGCTCACCTGACAGTCTTAGCCCGACTCGGTTGCTTTCATTGGTCACAAGCCATTCTTGCTGACAGAGCAGTCCAATACTGTCTTGTTCAAACCAGTCTGTACGCGGCCCCATCACAATATCTAGCTCAACGACTTCGCCAGCTTGTGGCAAGTCACTTTTGCCCACTTCATTTAGACTAATGTTGGCTGCCTTTATCTGCCCTTGATAAATGGTATCTCCAAGCTTTAAAGGTTCTGGCCCTAACACCGCCAAGCTGTCAAATGAAGCGCTATTGAGCACTGGTTCAACATCGATGCCACCACGAACTGCCAAATAGTTTCTTAAACCTGCTGTTGGTGGCTGAATTTGAAATTCATCGCCTTCGTCTAAATCAATCGGTTGATAGCTTGCAAAGTCTGCGGTTTGCCCATCGGCAAATTTCACACGAATATTTGAAATAGCCCCAGCCACCGCAATAACACATGCATGCTGCATCTTGGCTTTTAAGCCGCCATTTAAAACTTCAATAACGGGTGTGTCGGTTGGGTTACCCACAATACGGTTGGCACTATGCATGGCAGATGAATCCATTGCCCCTGCAACCCCAACCCCAATATTGGTTTGGTTTAAGCGCCCTTCGTCTTGAATAAGCATTTGTAAACTTGGCGCAGTGATCGTAAATAGCGGCACAGATTGTTTCTGCTCAACTGTACGTGTGACTTGCTTCGGTACACTCACAGTAGTTGGACTATGCGTGACATCTTCAAAATGTACGGTCATGCCCGGTAAAAGTAGTGCTGGATTTTTACGCTCTAAATCCCACATTTTTTCTGTTGTTGTACCAATTAGCTGCCAGCCACCCGGACTGTCTTTTGGATAAATACCAGAGTATTTTCCAGCCAAACCCAAAGAGCCTGACGGTATTTTTTTACGTGGAACCGTTAAGCGTGGAATATCGGTAAAAGGCTTATCGGGACTGCTCATATAAGCAAAGCCCGGCGCAAAACCAATAAAAGCGACATTCCACACGCTTTCGTGATGTTTTCTAATCACATCGGCTACAGACAGCCCTTGTAACTCGGCAACCTGAGCAAGGTCTTCACCGTCGTAACGAATCTGCACAATCACATCTTGGCTGCTACGCTCAAATCCAGAATCAACTTTAAGGCTCTGAATTGAAGCAACCAGTGTTTTAAAGTTGGTTTCGATCTCGTTGAAAAAAACCAAAATTGTTTTTGCAGCGGGGACTAAGTCTTTAATTCCATTCAATTGCGTATTTTGCAATTTATTGTACAACGCCAAAGTTTCTTCAAGGCTCGGAAGCTCAATCAGAAAACAGTCGGCGTTTACCGATAAAAAACGCATTTGCTTATCCTTTTAATTGTTCTTTAGTCCAATTAGCCTATCCAAGCGCGGTCAGGAATGTCGGTAATAAACATGTGACCCGGTGCATGACTAATCGCAAAAGGAATTTTCGAGTTCATGACTGCTGCTTGCGGTGTTACCCCACATGCCCAAAACACAGGAATTTCACCTGCTTCAATACGAGAAGCATCACCAAAGTCAGGTTTATTTACATCCTTAATGCCCAAACTTTCAGGGTGCCCAATATGTACAGGTGCGCCATGCACGCTTGGCATACGTGCTGTAATTTTTACCGCTTCGCTAATTTGATGCGATGGAATTGGTCGCATAGAAACGACCATGTTTCCTGAAATACGCCCTGCCGATTGACACTGAATATTGCTTAAATACATCGGCACGTTGGTATCGTCATGAATATGGCGAACTTCAATGCCCGCTTCTTGCAAAGCAGTTTCAAACGAAAAACTACAGCCAATTAAGAAAGTCACCAAATCAGGATGGCCGTTGTAAATCTCGCTCGCATCGGTCACTTCATCGACCATTTCGCCATCTTTCCAAATTCGATAGCGCGGGAAGTCAGTTCGGATGTCTGAGTCTGCTGCAAGCTGAGTTGCGTAGATGCCTTCTTCAAGCACATCAAGTACTGGGCAGCTTTGCGGATTGCGATGCGCATAGAGTAAAAAATCATATGCCCACTCTTTTGGCACCGAAATCATGTTGACCTGTGTCATGCCCGCAGCCATGCCTGCCGTTGGTTTATCAAAACCTGCACGGATTTTTAAACGCGCATCTAATGCGGCTTCGAGCTGAGCTGGGTCGACTTTAATATCCTTATACATGATGCTCATCCTTATGTTTTGTTTACAAACGGGCGGATTTCAATATTGTTTTTTACAAGCTCGGCTTTAATGGCTGCTGACATCTCTAGCGCACCGTCGGTGTCGCCATGTAAGCAAATGGTGTCGGCCTGAATTGGCGTAAAGACACCGTCAATTGACTCTACCCCACCATTTTTAAGCATAGACACCACACGGCTCGCCACAAATGCCGAATCGTGTAAAACAGCACCTTCGAGACGACGAGACACCAGTGAACCATCGCTGTTATAAGCACGATCTGCAAATGCTTCAGACACCACTTTTAAACCAGCCGCACGTGCCTGCTCAACTAGGTTCGACCCCGCCAAAGCCACTAAAACCAGTTCAGGGTTATACATTTTAATCGCATCAATCACTGCTGCTGCCTGAGCTTGGTCATGTGCAATGGTGTTATAAAGCGCGCCATGTGGTTTAACATATTGCACTTTTGAACCTGCCACTTTTGCCAAGCCATCGAGTGCAGAAATTTGGTAAAGCACATCGGCAATAAGCTCGTCATGTGACAAATCCATATTACGGCGGCCAAAACCAACAAGGTCTGGATAAGACACATGAGCACCAATGGTCACACCCAGCTCAACAGCTTTACGAACCGTTTTTAAAATGCCGAGCGGGTCGCCAGCATGGAAGCCACACGCAATATTGGCACTGGTCACGACAGGTAAAATCTGGTCATCATTACCCATTTTCCATGAGCCAAAGCTTTCACCCAAATCACTATTTAAATCTACAAACATGGCATTATTCCTTTATCACTTAACAAAGTCTGGCTTAAAGCTTGGTCAAATAGTTAAACACTGTCGTAAACGACATATAGCCCATCCACCACGTCAACAGACATGTTAATCCACCCAAAATAAGTAACCATTTTGGATAGTTGTAATTACCCATTAAAT
The DNA here is from genome assembly GCF_014635885.1 of Acinetobacter vivianii. Taxonomy (GTDB): domain Bacteria; phylum Pseudomonadota; class Gammaproteobacteria; order Pseudomonadales; family Moraxellaceae; genus Acinetobacter; species Acinetobacter vivianii. The sequence continues at coordinate 205,692 of NZ_BMDR01000004.1, read as the reverse complement.
CTTTACGGCACGCGGCAACATACACAAAAATTGTAAGGCCAATTGGCAACACCAGACCGTTAAAACCGCCCACAAAAATGAGTAGACCCGCTGGTGTTGCACCCAATAATACATAGAGCAATAAAGCCAAAGCGATAAAGGTTATGGTCGTATAGTTGGTTTGTTTTGGTGTTAAGTTCTTTTTAAACGCAGTAAAGAATGACACTGAAGTATATGCTGCGCCGATCGTGCTACTAATACCCGCTGCCCAGAAAATTAAACCAAATAATTTAAAACCGAATGTACCCGCTGCATATTGGAATGCTTGAGCTGCCGGATTGGCGTCATGGCTGGCTAAATCAATCGTTGCACCGCTGACCACCACACCTAAAAATGCTAAAAACAATACGTAGCGCATGATGCCGACCACGACAATGCCCTTGGTCGCAGCTCTAGCAACTTCATCAATATTTTCAGGGCCAACCGCGCCTTTATCGAGTAAACGGTGTGCACCTGCATAACAGATATAACCACCCACCGTACCACCGACAATGGTGGTAATAATGGCAAAGTCGATCTGATCTGGCGCAAAGGTTTGCTGTACCGCTTGCCCAACAGGAGGCATTACAATGACTGCGACGATGATGATCAGGATGATTTTCAGCAATCCCAACACGATCATGCTTTTATCCATGGCAAGCGTGGCTTTTCTTGATGCAAAAATCAAAATGGCTAACGCACCACTTAAAATACCGCCCCACTTTGTGTCTAGACCAAAAAGTGCATTTAGACCTAAAGCTGCACCTGCAATGTTACCGACACTAAAGAAAAAACCGCCCAAAATCACCAGAAATGCCAGTAAATAACCACTACCCGGTAATGCTTTATTGGCAATATCTGATGCACGCATTTGAGTCAGTGTTACTACTCGCCAAATGTTTTGTTGAACTACATAATCAATGAGAATGGAAACTAAAATTGCAAAGCCGAATGCAGCGCCTAACTTCACTGTAAATACAGCAGTTTGGGTTAAAAATCCGGGCCCCATTGCTGAGGTTGCCATCATAAAGATCGAGGCGACAATGGCCCATTGGCGATCTGATAAAAAAGAAGATTTCAGTAAAGACATATTGAATGCGTTCCTCATCCATTTGAGCTTCATAACGCTATTTTTAATTTGATTCAGAAGTATCATTTTTGACCAATGATCTTCTTCAATCCTTTTCAATAACCAAGATTCTCTGTTCCTGAATGACCACATGAGTTCATCAAATCTTGTATTTAAGATAAAAACACAGCACCGCCAGCTGAACAATACGACTTTTTACATTAACCGTTAAACCCAAGATTTTGAATTTTAAATATTTTTATTTTCAATATCTTTAATGATAAATTTTACTTATCACGTTCTATAAGCTGTGTTTATCACTTGGCAAATAAGCAATGCTTATAAGAATGAGAAAAAGAACTGGAAAATGCCGCCAATCATTTAAGTATTAATCTGCGCATTCAGTCTTTTCATGGCACTATCTGACACCATCACTGCAACGTCAGTTAATTTTTCTTTCAAGGCCACATCGTTGCCATGAATATACACCGAGGTAAAGTGGAAGGTCTTTAGGCGAATCGGCGTATTTAAGATTTCCAGCCGACCGTCAGTGATCTCCTTCAAGGCGGTTAAGGTCGGCACAACGGCGATGCCCAAACCTTGCTCAGCAAGACGTAGCAGTGTTGCTAATGAATAACTGGTTATTGAAAGTGGCTCATCAATCCCTTGTTCTTTCATTTTTGCTTTGAGTTCTTTGTAAGGATAAGTAATTTTTGGATAGGTCAGAATGGTATGAGACATTAATGTCTTAAATGACATTTGCCCAATTCCACCTTTAAACGAAGGTGAAGCCAAAAAACTTAGTTCGAAATTACACAGTGCCTGTTCGATACATTCAAAGGCTAAGGTTGGCCCAAGCAAAAAGGCCATATCCAGATCACCTGTTCGCACACCTTCCTGTAAGTTAGGCGTCAGATCGACCACAATTTCAACTGAAACTTTGGGGAATTCTTGCTGAACCTTTTCGATATATTCAACTAGCCATGTATAAACAATGGTTTCCGATACACCCAAGCGAATTGTGCCAGTCAAATGCTGGTTTTCAGTCAGCTCAGCCACCAGATCCGTCTCTAGGCGCATAAACTTTTCAGCATACTTAAATAAAGTCATACCCTTATGCGTTGGTTTAAACTGACGAAAACTACGGTCTAGAATCTTAAAACCAAGATCGTTTTCAAGTGCTGTGATTTTTTGAGATACCGCAGGCTGGGTGGTTTGTAATTTTGTTGCAGCCTTATTGAAGCTATTTAAAGTCACCACCCAATAAAATGCTTCCAGATTCTTTAAATTCACGCTTAATCCTGTGTCGTCTCTCCCTAACTCACCTGATAGTATGAGAGTTACACCCCTGATGACGCTAGGCATTTATTGAATTTTTATGAGGATGACCTTCAGTGAGTGCTTATTTCACAGTCACAAAGATAATATCTAGATCATTTTTGGGAATGAAATTGTGCTTGATCATCTGGAATCGGGTTGGGCTAATTTTTTCGACGTTTCCCTTCCAGCAAAAAGACACCAGCTCGTTTTTATCACGCTCAATGGTTAACTTAAAGTTTTCAATCGGCTTGGCCCAGTTTGCTCCTGTGGTCAGGATATAGCTCAAGGCGCTAAACGGCGAATGTTCTGCACTGGCTTTTTTTAGTCCCTGTTTAAATTGGGCGTCCATACAAAATTTCTGATTATATTCATCTGGATATAACGCAACAGAACCACCGACCAATGGTTGATATGCATGTTGAATCTTGGTTAATACATTGGCTTTAAAGGTCTGTTTCCAACTATAAATCACTTGAGATGACCACGGAATCACATCATCTTTTTGGAAATTGGCTAGAATTTTTTGTATTTGTGGCTGCTTACATTGTCTCAATTTATCTTGATAATATTCATAATCATCGTTATTTCTCGCCCAAGGATTGAGCATATCAGTCTGACTAAAGCCACATTGTTTAAATGCATCTGTCGTATCAATGAGCGTCGACTTTTCATCCTTTTGAATAAATGTCCGCACATGCATTTCAGGTTTTATATTTTTTCCATCGACAATAATCTTAAAACTTTTTAGAAGCTGCTCGGTATGCGCGAAATCCGCTTCAAAGAAATTATCGATACGCGGCAAGGGAAATAACACGGTTTCAGTAATATCTTTCTTACTTAAATTGTTATAAACATAATCAACCTTGATCAGCTTTTTGCTAATAAACAGGTCTTCACTTTGCATCACAATCTGTGTATTTTTGAGATATTGAATGCCGCCTGTCCCAACATAGCCCGTAGAATCATTGGCAAGAATAGATGTTGATAATGGAGCTAAACAAACCAAAGCTACTGCAATTTTTTTCATTTTTTAACTGCTCTAATGGAACTTGTTCTTATCAGATATTCATTAGAATCATAGCGTTTATAGAACAACAATGTGAAATTTTTATTATGATGGATGAGAGAAAATCATTTCTATACAGTGAATGTGAATTTTCAATATTCAAGATATTTCATTGAATGCGATCAGTGCAGCCTTCTGCATCCAAGAAGAGATTTTACAAGAATTCAATAAAACAATGTTCTGCCAGCGAGAGGAAGAGTATAACGTCTCCGCTACACTCTTCCTGTTATGCTTAATCGACAATCTTATTCAGTTCCCAACGATTGGCACGCTTGAATGTGCCGAGGTCATTGAATCTAACACCCATATCACGCATCACCTGATGAGCAACGGGTGCAGTCATCTGTCGAAGATAAAAAGGCTCTTTAATCACAAAATGATGGATTGCATGGGTTGAACCAAAATTACAGCAGAATAACTGGAACGGTAGCATCCACCACGGAGTCAACACCTGCGTCTGCTGAATCACATTGCCCAATTCGACATCACCATAATAATGCATATTACTGGTGACAAAGTGTAGGCAAAAAGTCCGTAAGACATTTGGGGCAACCCATACCACGGTCAAAATATTGATCACGTACATGACTTGTAATGTCGTTGCTGACCATAAAATCGGTGCATCAACAATACTTGAAATCGCATTCAGGGCATGGAAACCTAGAAACACATACCAGATTGACCAGTGAATGATACCCAAAGGAAAATAGGCAGCTAAACTCCGCTTAATCACCATTTTTCGGAGATGACTGTCTTTCAGCTTAAATACTCTAAATAAAACAGATAGCCCATTATCGCCCGTAGCAAAAAAGCGCAGTACACCCCATTGCTCACCGTTCCATAATGCTCTTTCCTCAACATCTTTTTCTGTACCCGAACATTTATGATGATTGAAATGCAGTTCTCGACGTAACCAGGGATTAATGGTACTTGGTCGAGCCAGCCAAACCAGCCCCATCATTAAATGATGTGCCCACGGTTTTTTACGAAAATACATCCAGTGAATCAGATCATGTTCTAATTCATGGGTGAAAGAAGCAAAAAATGCAATCAGCGGAATAGTCCACCACACGGAAAGCTGTTGTGTGATGTAAAAATAGGCGGTAGCGCCCATTCCGAGTAAGGAAAATAATAGAATTAAAGCGCCAATGGTATTTTGGTGATTTAAAACAGAATAACGTTTTCTCAATCTAACGCCTTCGTCCATAACGACACGTTTAATATGTTCTGTTTTTTCGGTATCAGTCATACCTGCCGGATCTTTGTATACGTAGCTCATCATCGTTCCTCGATGTTCTTATGACTCTACTGTATTTAGATCGGTGATTTGATGCTTAACCCGAAACGCCAATTTATTGGCTATAGATGCCAATTCATAATTGTCAGCAGAATTGAATAAAAAAATGATGAAAAAAACCTTATACTCAGTTCAAGAATGAGAATTAAAAGTTATAGGACATGACATGCAACAGACGGCTACAGCATTGACAAGTTGGGTAAAAGCAATTCAAAAAGCCCTTGAAAAAGCAGGTTGTGATAGTAAAAGTTTAATTGAACAGGCTGGACTGGATATACAGGCGCTGAATGATCCGAATGCCCGCTACTCTCTGCAACAAACCGCACGTTTATGGCAACTGGCAACCGCGGCAACACAAGATTCATGTTTTGGGCTTAAAGTTGCCAATCAGGTCAATCAACATACCTTCCATGTTCTGGGACATTCTTTGGCGACCAGTACCACACTCAAAGAGATGTTTATCCGAATCATCAGATATTTTCGTTTGGTAACGGACATTCCGGAACTGGAGTTCTATGGCAAAGACCAGAATCATTACTTCATCATCCATGTTCCAGATGAAGTTCAGTACGAATCAATCGATGCTTTTATTTCCGTGTTTATCCGTTCATGCAGAGCGTTGCAAGGATCACTTTTTTCACCCTTACAGATCGAGTTAAGACGTTCTGAGCCCAGTGATCTCGAAACGTATCGCAGTATTATCAAAGCCCCTCTTATTTTCAATGCACCCCAAGATATGATTGTCTTTGATACGGCAACGATAGAACTTCCGCTGGAAGGTGCAAATCCGATCCTGTCACAGGAATATGATGAAATTATCATGCGCTATTTGGCTCGTTTCGATAAGGAAAATATTCAGGCAAGGATCAAGGTAAAAATTATTGAAAATCTCGCGGCAGGAGAAATACAGCAACAAGAGATTGCTAAAAGTCTCGGGCTGAGCACGCGTAGTCTACAACGAAAACTGTCTTTAGAAAATACCTCATACAGTGAAATTTTGGATAAGACGCGGCAGGAACTGGCAAGCTCTTATATCAAAAATAATTCTTATAGTATTACTGAGATTGCCTATATTCTCGGCTTTACAGATGTCAGCAGTTTTACACGGGCATTTCGTCGCTGGACCGATTGCTCTCCACTGCACTATCGTGAAAATCTCTCCAAAAGCTGATTTTTTCCCTCTTAAAATAAAAAAAGATACATCGATTGCGATGTATCTTTTTTTCAAAGCCTTACTTCTTATTCAATAATTCCAGCATCGAAACAGTGGTGATTTTTACCCCCATTGGCAATGCCTTTAAATCGACAACATAATTCGGACTATGCGGGAGATAAGGTACAGCTTGTCCCTTTAATTTCGCCGCAGCAAAAGTAAGTGGATTGGCAACCCCGACAAACATAAAAGTAAATGGAACATCTTTCTGCTCATCGATTAAATGATGCACATCCTCTGATCCCATAAATGCAGGGAAATCATTCACCACCTTTTTATCACCCAATAATGCTTTTAAAGGCCCATTTAGGCGGTTAGAAAGATCTTTATCATTGATCACAGGTGTTACAGAACCTCTCATTGTCAGTTCGGGGAGTAGATCTTTTTCCATGCTTTGCATCTGGGCTGCGCCATCACTCATAAGTTTGATGCTATTGAGCATATTGTCGCGGACTTTTGGATTAAACCAGCGGATATTCATTTTGACCAAAGCCGAAGACGGCACAGCGTTATTGGTCGCGCCGGCCTGAATTGAACCGACAGACAGTGCCGCTGGCTCTTGAGCACTGACCACATTGCCCATAATCGTCTGATATTGGGTAATCGCATTAGCCGCCATATTAATCGGATTCTTAATTAAATGAGGCACTGAGCTATGCCCAGCAACACCTTTAAATAAAACATCGAGCTGATCGGTTCCTGCCATACGTGGACCTGGTGCATTCAACACCATACCGACAGGAATAGGTGTGGTATGCACTGCAAAGAAATAATCAGGTTTGGGTAAATTATATTTTTTCCACAAGCCATCAGCCAACATCGCTTTCGCACCTGTGACCGGTTCTTCAGCGGGCTGGGCAACCAGAATAATGGTACCACTCCATTCATTCTTCAAAGCCGCCATGGTACGCGCCATTCCTAGCATCCATGTCACATGTGCATCATGACCACACATATGCGCAACTGGCGTTTCAGTGCCATCAGCAAGTTTAGCGCGAACCTTACTGGCATAAGGCAAGCCGGTCGCCTCTTCTATGGCTAATGCATCCATATCGGCACGATACATTACCGTTGGGCCTTTACCATTTTTTAAAACACCCACTACACCTGTTTTGGCAATACCTGTCGAAACTTCAAAACCTAAAGCTTTTAGTTCATTGGCTACAATTGCAGAGGTGCGGTTTTCCATAAATCCTAGTTCAGGATGTTCGTGAATATCCTTGTAAGTTTTGCTCAACCATTCTGTTTGACCATCAATAAGGTCTAATGCTTTTGCCGATACCGCAGGGAGACTTGCTTTTGCTTCATCAGCATGTACAACGCCTGCATTGACGAGCAGAAATGCGGTTACTCCGATCCAACCCAATTGATTCACAACTTTTTTCATTGTCTAAATTCCTTTCTCAATAAACTTTTTTTAATCTCATTAAAATTTATAGCCAATTTTCAGACCATAACTGATTGAATGGTTATCGCTGAAATCTGCGACGTAATAGTCACTGCCCGCCTGTGCTCCGAGCTGCCCTTTGGCATCGCCTAACCAGAAATATTTAATCCCACCAGAAATAAAATATTGAGCTGTTGGACTATATTGAGCACCTAAACCTAAGTTGTAATATCCCTTAACAGGCCCACCTGTAGAGACTTTATCTCCCGCTCCCGAATCCCATCCGACCAATACACTTCCTAACCATTGAGGTGAAAATCGCTGCCCGACCCCTAAATTTGCAGACCATTGATCATCATAAAAACGAACCAGACTAAAACCATCTGGGCGACTTGGCGTAGAAAGGACACCTACTACTTTTGAGATTTCACCAAAGCGATAAGGTTGAAAATTCAACTCACTCCAGTTCACCCAACGGACATTACCAAACAGCAAAGTCCCTGGACGTAAACCGGTCTGAAACTCAAGATTGACTGAGTCTGGGGTTTTAAACTGGGTAGTTCCTGAATCTTGGGTATGTGCCAATCCTGCAACAATCTGATTCAATGCCTCCTTTTTCTGTGGGGACATCTGACCAATAGAAATCATGTAATCTAAATGCTGGTCAACCAAATCACGGCCTTGTTGAGTTTTTAACATATCGACCAAGGGTGCATTTTCAACTGCATTCACTTTATGCTGAATTTCAGAACGATAAGTTATAGAGGCTTTGATTGCTTTTTCAGGTATCTGATAAGCGAGTCCCGCCAGCCATCCCCAATCGCCAACACTTTTGCTATGCAAATCATAGCCATTGTAAACACTAAAGATATTGCCTCTGAGCTCAACTTCACTTTTGAAGGTCTGATAAACAGGCCCTGCATAAACGTTCCAGTTTTTATTGGGTTGATAGCCCAAAATGAGACTCAGATTCTGTATATCGAAACTTGATTTGGAATTTCCTGTGGGAATATTGCCTTGGGTTGCATTTGCCAATCTAGTAGTTGTCAGTCCAGGCAACATCACCATATCTTTGCCTGTGGCAACAAAGCTATTATTTCCTGTGTATTCTGTATCTGAACCAAAAGGCTGGTCATACAGCAAGCCAAAAGAGAACTGTGGAGCTAGCTGTAACTTTAAGGCAGCTGTTGGGCGGTAATCTGTATGACCAATATCAGAAATCGCACTATTTCCTGAATTTGTACCTGCTTCCCGCCCCTTTAAAGACGTGTCCGTAACTCCAAGACTTGCTTCAAAATAATGATCAGGCTGCAAAAATGCCGCAACAGATTGTCCTGTTTTATCAAAGGCTGCCGCATATAAAGAACCTGTCCAAATAGAGCTGATTGCTATAACTAAGATTTTCTTTTGCATCGTAAATTCCCAAATCCATCCTGGACTTTTTTTATTTTCTTGAATCAATATATGTAGATATAAAGGAATTTACTTAACCCTAAACGCCAAACACTTGGCTGTGGATGCCAATAAGCTGTGCTAAATGAGAAGTAGGTTTTAAGTGAGGGAATAGAGGTGTTTAGGTGTAATAAAAGGGATCAGAACTCCACAACCTCGCTCAAATACTGTGGAGTTCCAATCCCAAGCTTCTTTTATGAAATTAAAGACGACTAGCGCAAGACATTAAAACTTAAAGCTATAGTCAATATTCAAGCGTGTTTCATTGGTGGAATGGAAAGTCATATTAGTGGGCATATCATTGCGATAATGAGAAAAGCGAGCCCGCATTCCCAAACCTTTTAACTTGCCTTCTGGAATTTTATAACCCAAATCAAATTCCATTGACTCCTCTTTAAAACGCTGATCGCCGTATTGCAACAAATCAATGTCTTCACCTTTGGCATAGCGGGTCATAAAGCGTAGCCCATTTAACGAAACATCACCTACTCGCGCATTTTTAAAGTCATATTCATAACGTATCGAATAGACTTTTTCATCTTTATTTGAATAGTCTGAGCTCATAAAATCAAGCACAACTGGACTTTCTGTTCCCGACAAAAACGGCAGACCTGTTGAGCCAAACGACTGCATGTAACCCAAAGAAACCGTATGATCTTGATAGTTTAAACCAAATAAACCACTCATATGTCGGTTATCGACCTCTCCTATTTTTTTATTTCCAGCTTCTTCACTATTAAAAAAGCGCACGTCACTTAAAAAGTTAAGCTGATCATTTAAAGGCTGTTTGCCGTTAAAGCCCAAAAATTGTTGCTGGTAAATGTCTTTCAGCTCAGCATGATAAGCCCGTAAACGGTAATCCTTTAACTGATAGCTTCCTCCTAAGGTATAAAAAGAATCGGTAGTTGCCGCTTTGTCAAAACGATGGTTGATATTGTCTGTTCCGACATCGGTAAAACGAATCGAATCACGTTGACGTACTTCATCAACATAAAAACCTTCGAGTTGAAGATTTGGAATTTCATTTGAAACAAAACGGATACCACGATAAGTCTGCGGAAATAAACGTGCTGGCGATGAGAATATAGTCGGCAATTGCGGAACCAGATCGCCCACAAAAAGCTCATTTTTTCTAAATTTCGCTTTCCCTGTAATGCCGATTTTCCCATAGTAATCGTCACGTGAGTTATCGGTATTGACTTGGAGTAAGCCACTACGCGCATAGTCATCCGCCCGATTTCCCATCAGATTAAAACCAGCCATTGCCAGCACATCAACACCGAAGCCAACTGTCCCTTCGCTATAACCAGACTGTCCTTTAAAAATTAAACCCTGCGCCCAATCTCTGGCTGCTGTGTACGGATATGGGTCTTTTTTATAGTCTCGGTCAAAGTAAAAATTACGTAGTGTCAGCTCAGCTTTACTGTCTGCAATAAACTCGGCATGCACAATTTGACTTAATAACGGGCACAAGCATACCCCCACCCACAATGGTGTCGTTTTCATTTTTTATCTCAACTATTTAATTTTTTTAAGGGTTTAAGGCGCTGTTTTAAGTGCGTAATCTGGCTCTTTCTTATTTCGGTAAAAAGCATTACTCAAACTTAAAATCAGGAAAATGGCTAAAATAAAGACCACACCGTAATAAGCATAAAGTGTTGCGGGTGCTATACCTTTATCTAGGAAAATACCTGCAACCGTTGGCGATAAAATTGCCCCAATTCGTCCAAAACCAATGGCATAGCCCACGCCACGACTACGAATTTCGGCATCATAAATTGTTGGAGAAATCGAATATAAACCTGCGACACAACCATTAATCAGTGTACCGAGTAATAACCCCACCATGAGAGCGATGCTAACTTGAGATGAGACTGCCACAAAGAGAAAAACACATGCCGAAGTAAGTCCTAAAAATAGACTTAAGGCATAGAAAATTTTCATGCGTGATGCCAATAAACCAATAATAGCCGCCCCGAAAATTCCACCAATACTAATTAAAATACCAGTACTTACGCCTTGTTCTGGCGACATCCCCATTGAAATAAGAATTTTGGGTGTCCAGCTCATGACAAAGTAAAAGCCAAACATCACTAAAAAGAAGGCGAACCAAAGACAAAGTGTTTGAAATCCAAGTTGTCCTGTAAATAATTTGCTGAGTTCACTGCCATTTTGCGTACTGATTTTTTCATAACGTGGCATAACGGGTAGTTGGTTAAGCCCCATACGATTTACCGTTATATTAATGCGTTCGAGTGCCTGTTTTGGTCGCTTCGCCAATAAATAATCTAAAGATTCAGGTAATAACCATGCGCTGATTAGCAGCATTGCAATGGTAGTAACCCCTCCTGCTAAAAAGATTGAGCGCCAACCTAAATGCTCAATCAATGCCAGTGATAGTACCCCGCCAAGTGTCGCACCAATTCCATAACCTGTAGACATTAAACTCACTGCAAGACTGCGCCAGCGAGCATTGGCATATTCACTTGCCAGTACATTACTACTTGCAAGAATACCCCCCACCCCGATTCCAGTAATAAAGCGAAGTGCTGCCAACATGCCGTGACTTTGTACAAAAGCACAGCCCAACATGCTCAGACCTGCAATTACAAGACAAACTAAGATAAGTAAACGGCGACCGATTTTATCGGCTAACGGTGCGAGAAAAATTGAACCAGCAGCCATTCCAAAAAGGCCTGAACTGAGTAACAAGCCAATTTGTGCACCTGAAAGTGACCATTCTGCTGACACGGACGGCGCAGTAAATGCCATCACCATCACATCAAAGCCATCAATAATATTGAGACAAATACAGATCAAAATGACGAACCATTGATAACGGCTCATGTTGTTTTGATTGATCTCACTTAGAACATCTCTTTCCATTTGTGTATCTCCCAATGTGGATAAGAGATACACACGACATTGCCGACAAAAGCGATTGGGTGGTTATGCATATCCGTATCCATAATGACCTAGAGGAATATTTGTTTTTTGAGCATCCTGCTCTTTTTCTATACTGAATATTTGGATCCAAAAAATCAACAATATTTTTTAAATTTAATTAAATCAAAATTAAGCAACTGAAAAAACATAATTATAATTTATTTATAATTATGGAAACAAAAAATATGGATCCATAAAGCATTACCTATTTTCCTTACCACAATTCCAAATATGAGATCCAATTCAGCCTTCAATCATACAAAAATGGATCCAAATAAAAACCAATAAAATTTTCTCCCAAAAACTCAAAAGGAATAAAAAAGTCTTTATTAGCAATAAAAATACACACTATCTTCAACTCCAAATAACAATATTTTGTAAAAAAAAGACTGCCTATCAATTGACCAATATTTTTATTTATTATAAATTGGATCCAATAAGTGATAAGGAGTCGTCACAATGTTTATTAAAAATGCTTGGTATGTTGCCTGCCGTCCAGAAGAAATCCAAGACAAACCATTAGGTCGCACCATCTGTGGTGAAAAAATTGTTTTTTATCGCGGTAAAGAAAACCAAGTTACAGCCGTTGAAGATTTTTGTCCCCATCGCGGCGCCCCACTTTCATTGGGCTATGTCGAAGATGGCAACCTTGTATGTGGTTATCATGGTTTAGTCATGGGCTGTGATGGAAAGACTGTTTCAATGCCAGCCCAACGTGTCAATGGTTTCCCTTGCAACAAAGCATATGCAGTGGTCGAAAAGTTCGGTTTTATTTGGATATGGCCGGGTGAGAAAGCCTTAGCTGATGAAGCAAAACTGCCAACTTTAGAATGGGCAGATCATCCTGAATGGAGCTATGGCGGAGGCCTGTTTCATATTCAGTGTGACTATCGCCTGATGGTCGATAACCTGATGGATTTAACCCACGAGACCTATGTGCACTCGAGCAGCATCGGACAAAAAGAGATTGATGAATCATTACCTGTCACTAAAGTTGACGGCGACCATGTGGTTACCGAACGCTACATGGAAAATGTGATCGCACCTCCATTTTGGCAAATGGCCCTTCGCGGCAATCACTTGGCAGATGATGTACCTGTTGACCGCTGGCAACGTTGTCACTTCTTTGCGCCAAGTAATGTGCATATTGAAGTGGGTGTCGCACATGCTGGGCATGGTGGTTATCAAGCGCCAAGTGACAAGAAGGTTTCTTCAATCGTGGTCGATTTTATTACGCCAGAAACTGAAACCTCACATTGGTATTTCTGGGGAATGGCACGTAACTTCCAGCCAGATAATACTGAACTCACCGATCAAATTCGTGAAGGCCAAGGCAAAATCTTTACTGAAGATTTAGAAATGCTTGAGCAACAGCAGCAAAATATTTTAAACAATCCACATCGCAAATTACTCATGCTCAACATCGATGCAGGCGGTGTACAGTCTCGTAAGGTGATTGAGCGACTGCTTGCCGAAGAAAATAAAACACCTCCTGAAACGTCCGTACAGAAGTTTCCAAACATTCGGATTATTTAAAGGAGCATGAACATGGACGTTATTATTCAAAAAATTCACCAGCTCACCCCGACTATTCGTGCATTTGAATTGGTTGCAGCAAATGGTACGGAGCTGCCGAGTTTTGGAGCAGGTGCGCATATTGATGTGCATCTGAAAAACGGTCTCACCCGCCAATATTCACTTTCAAACTGCTGCACTGAAAAGCACCGTTATGTGATTGGCGTTTTACATGATGCCAATTCACGCGGTGGCTCACGCTGCATCCACACTGAATACCGCGAAGGCGACCATTTAAAAATTGGTGAACCGCGTAATTTATTTGAAATTCATTCTCAAACAAAACAGGCGGTTTTATTTGCGGGTGGTATTGGTATTACCCCTATTTTGTCGATGGCGTATCGGCTTAAGTCGGCCAATCTTCCTTTCGAATTGCATTACTTTGTTCGTAGCCATGAAATGATTGCCTTCTATGGCAACTTAACCGAGCACTTTGGTGACCGAGTCCATTTTCATATTCAAGATCAGCCAGATACCGAATGTAATATGGCAGAGGTTTTAGGTCAGAATTCACCAGATAGACACTTATATGTGTGCGGTCCAACAGGATTTATGCAGTTTGTCATGAGCTCAGCCGAACAGGCTGGCTGGCACAATGAACAGTTACATCAAGAACATTTTGTCGCGCAAAAAGTAGATACGACTAACGATGAAGCTTTTACTATTGAAGTGAAAGGTACGGGCCGTCGAATTGAAGTATTACCAGAGCAGACTGCTACTGAGGCATTAATTGCAAATGGTTTTGATATTCCTGTTTCATGTGAACAAGGCATTTGTGGCACCTGTATTACTCGCGTTGTAGAAGGTACACCTGATCATCGGGATCTATTTATGACCGATGAGGAACATGCTTTGAACGACCAATTTACGCCCTGCTGTTCTCGTGCAAAAACTAAAAATCTTGTGATTGAGCTTTAATTTTCAAGTTCCTTTATTCAAACATAAAGGAACTTATTTCATCTTAAGCGCTGAGAACATTTCTGAGCGTTTCACCCAAAATCACTACACTACTGTGCTCACGCATTAAGGTTTCAGCACGCCCTGCCTGACGATGTACCAACGCATCAAAAATCGAACAATGCTGCAAATGTGCATAGTGCAAACGGCGATATTCAGACAAAGCTTGATTCTGGTCATAGGTAATGGCTTGAGCAGAAGCCATTGGTAGCTGATTGTTTTTTGCTAAAGCTTGTATGAGTGCGACGTTTTGCGCACCCTCAATAATGGTGTCATGAAAAATGACGTTAAAATGATGATAACATTCTAATTCAGCATCACCAAACTCGTCTGTTTCATTAAAAAGTTTTTCAGTTTCTTGAATGCAATGTTGCAACGTCTTTTTTTGTTCTTCATTTAAGCCTTGTTCTGCCAAAGTTTTCGCAGCTAATCCTTCCAACACACCACGCACTTCAAGCGCATCATGAACAAGTTGTTCTGAAATTTCACGAACCGTGTAACCACGAGTCGGGTTTTTAATGAGGAGGCCTTCTTGCTCGAGCAAGCGAAAGGCAATACGAACAGGCTGCCTTGAAACACCAAGTAACTCGGCAGTCGGAATTTCGGCAATTCTGGCACCGCCTTCAAGTTCCCCTGAAATAATCATTTTTCTTAGTTTAAGTAAAACTTGTTGTCCTGAAGACATTCGCTGCCACACATCACCAAAAACGTCACTTCGATGCTAGCAAGTTCATTTGTAAAATGAAATAAATTTTCTGTGTGAATCAGTGCTTAAGCATTTTTATTAAGTTTAAAAATTAATTTACAACTGACATTCGTTCAAAGATTTTTAAGATTATTCACCATAATCTCGAGGTTATTACGAATTAAATAAGCCAAATTGATATCAATACCCTCCAGCATTTTTTCCTCAACTTTTGAAACCACTTCGTTGCATTTATTGAGCTTATCAATACCGCTTTCGGTCAGCGTAATTAAAATACGGCGACCATGTGTTGGGTCAGGTTTTTTCTCAATCCAGCCATTCACCAGTAAATCTTGCAAAATTTTGTTGGCCGATTGCGGCTTTATGAAAGATCGCTCAGCAAGCTTGGCATTGGATAAATTACTTTTTGAAGCTAAAACAGAAAGTGCAGTAAATTGCGGCAAGGTAATCTCAAGCTCTTTTAAATGTTCTGTTAAATGTTTACTAATAATTCGATCAACACGAGCAATCATGTAACTTAACTTTGGCTCATCTTCTACTTTTTTTTGAACTAAATTCGAACGTACCATAACCTTTCAATCATCATAAGAAAATCTGTAATGAAAGTATGAGGTTCTAACCCCATACTTTCGTTAAAACTTAGCGAGCACCTGAGCTTTGTACTAAATGTACAGGCTGTTTAGGTTTTTTGACAAGAAGTAATGCAGAGATCGCTGCAATTAAAATCACTGGAATGCTTGAACCAATCACGATGGTCGAGCTTTGTCCAAGCGAGAGTAAAAAACCAGCCATTAAAGGCCCTGCAAAAGAACCAATACGGCCAATTGCAACTGCCGCACCTACTCCAGTTCCACGCATTTCGGTTGGATAATACATGGCAGCCAGACCATACAACGCCGATTGTCCACCCACAATAAATAAGCCGCAACCCACTGCCGAAAGTGCCAGTAAAGCCACTGTTGGAGAAATTGCTAAACAACAAAGCGAAAATAAAATGCCGAGATAAATCAGTTTAATCACAAAGCTCATGCGTAATTTATCCAGCAATACCCCCATAAGAATCGAACCTAAAATTCCGCCAACGTTGTAGCCCATCTGTACATAGTTTGCCTGAAGTTTCGATAAGCCTTGCGCGCCCATCAGTAACGGCAACCAATTCAACAAGAAATACAGTACAACGAGCGTACAGAAAAAACTGACCCAAAGCTGAATCGTCGACATCCGACGTTCTTTCGCAAATAAAACTTCCAAAAATGGCGTGGTTTTTTGCGCTTGACCTTTACGTTGTAGGTAATCATTTGACTCAGGCAAAAAGCGCATAATCAGTGGAATGAGTAAAATAGGCGCAATTCCACCAATATAGAAAATATGACGCCACTCTGCATCGCCAGCCAACGACATGGCAACAACAGAGGTGAGTAATCCACCGAAAGGAATACCGCTGTACATAATACTTACCGCGGTCCCTTTATATTTATCGGGTACAGCTTCAGATGCCAGTGTAATCATCATCGGAAGTGCTCCACCCATTCCTAAACCAGTACAAAAACGAATGAGTAACAGCAAACTAAAGTTAGCAGCATAAGCCGTTAGCAAAGACATAATTCCAAAAAGTAAAATACTAAAAATCAGAATTTTCTTACGCCCGACAATATCGGCAAATCTGCCACCTAATATCGCACCTGGTAGTGTTCCTAAAATTGCAGCACTAAATGCCCACGCCATCTGGCCATTGTCTAACATAAACTCAGCCCGCATTCGTGGGGCGGCCACCCCCATTGACTGAAGATCAAAACCTTCAAAAATTGCTATTGCAAAGCATAATAGCAACGTGATTTTTGCCCTTGCAGACTGTCCTAATATCTTTTCCATTGTGTTATCCCTTATTGACTAGTCGTTCCATTTAGCCCTTTGTGTATTATTGTTTAAACACATCAAAAATATCAGTTAAACTTACTAAAAAATCAACATATTTTTATATCAAATCATCAGTAAAATTAATTAGTATTTAAAATACAATGAATTATAAAATATTTATGAAATTCTATAAAAAAGACTTGAATGTAAGTTTAACTGATATTAAATTAAATCCCAGAACCGCAAAAAATCATTCAAGGAGTATGAAGATGAGTTATGAAAACCGCTGGGAAACAGTAGATGTTAAAGTTGAAGATGGAATTGCATGGGTAACACTAAACCGCCCAGAAAAGAAAAATGCCATGAGCCCGACACTCAATCGTGAAATGATTGATGTGCTTGAAGCCATAGAACTTGATCAAGATGCACGTGTACTTGTGTTGACAGGTGCAGGTGATTCTTGGACAGCAGGTATGGACTTAAAGGAATATTTCCGTGAAGTCGATACTCAACCAGAAATTTATCAAGAACGTATTCGCCGCGACTCATGCCGTTGGCAGTGGCAACTTCTTCGCATGTATTCAAAACCAACCATTGCAATGGTCAATGGCTGGTGTTTTGGAGGTGGTTTTTCACCTTTAGTGGCTTGTGACCTCGCAATTGCAGCAGATGAAGCAACTTTCGGTTTATCTGAAATTAACTGGGGGATCCCACCGGGTAACCTTGTAAGCAAAGCAATGGCAGACACTGTTGGTCACCGTGCCTCTTTGTACTACATCATGACGGGTAAAACCTTTAGTGGTAAAGAAGCTGAAACCATGGGGCTTGTGAATAAAAGCGTACCGCTTGAACAGCTAAAAGCTGAAGTGACCGAGCTTGCAAACTGTCTACTTGAGAAAAACCCTGTGGTTCTTCGTACCGCTAAAAATGGCTTTAAGCGTTGCCGTGAACTCACTTGGGACCAAAACGAAGACTACTTATATGCCAAACTTGATCAATGTATCCACCGCGATACAGAAAATGGTCGCCAAGAAGGTTTGAAACAATTTTTAGATGAAAAATCAATTAAACCGGGTTTACAGAGCTATAAACGTACTGGTTAACTTTTGATTCTCTAATGGCAATGTAAGGACACAACCCATGCAAAATGTACAGTTACTTATTCACGGTCAAGCTGTTGATGCATCAAATCAGGCAACGTTTGAGCGTATTAGCCCCATTGATGGATCAGTGGCAACGAAAGCCGCTGCTGCAACATTGGAAGATGTTGACCGTGCAATAGACTCGGCACAACAAGCTTTTAAAATATGGTCGAAACTCTCGCCTACCGAACGTCGCTTACGTTTGTTAAAAGCAGCCGATTTAATGGACCAAAAGACCGAGCAATTCATTGAAACTGGAATGCAAGAAACAGGTTCAACTGCGACATGGTATGGGTTTAACGTTCACCTTGCTGCCAACATGTTACGTGAAGCCGCAGCTATGACCACACAAATTGACGGAAGTCTGATTCCGTCAGATGTGCCGGGTAATCTTGCGATGGGTGTACGAGTTCCTTGCGGTGTGATTGTAGGAATTGCACCTTGGAATGCACCTGTCATCTTGGCAACGCGTGCGCTTGCCATGCCTTTGGCTTGTGGCAACACCGTTGTGTTAAAAGCATCTGAAGCTTGCCCAGCAACACATCGTCTCATTGGTGAAGTATTATATGAAGCCGGTCTTGGCGAAGGTGTGGTAAATGTGATTACGCATGCCGCCGAAGATGCACCACAAATCGTGGAGCGCCTAGTGTCTCATCCAGCCGTCAAACGCATTAATTTTACGGGTTCAACCAAAGTCGGAAAAATTATTGCCGAGACTGCTGCAAAATATTTAAAACCAGTTTTGCTTGAACTTGGTGGCAAAGCCCCTGTTGTGGTTTTAAATGAAGCTGATATTCATGAAGCCGTAAATGCAGTCGCTTTTGGAGCGTTCTTTAATCAGGGGCAAATTTGTATGTCGACCGAACGTGTTTTGGTTCAAGACAATATTGCCGACCAATTTATTGAAAAACTGATTGAAAAAACCCGCTCTATTCAAGCAGGTAATCCAACCTCAAAAAACAATGTCCTCGGTGTTTTAGAAAGTCGCCGTGCTGCAAACCGTATTCAGCATTTGCTGGAAGATGCTCAAAACAAAGGTGCTGACTTACCTTTAGGCATCCATATTGAAGACACCACCATGCAACCAACGCTGGTGCTCAATATTAAACCTGACATGCTGCTTTACCGCGAAGAATCATTTGGGCCTGTATGCACAGTTCAACGTTTTTCAAGCATTGAAGAAGGTGTAGCACTGGCGAATGACAGCGAGTTCGGCCTTTCTTCGGCAGTGTTTAGTCAAAATATTTCGCAAGCACTGGAAGTGGCTCAACAAATTGATTCGGGTATTTGTCATATTAACGGCGCAACCGTACATGACGAAGCTCAAATGCCATTTGGCGGAACCAAATCGAGTGGTTACGGACGTTTTGGTAGTAAAGTCTCTGTTGCCGAATTTACCGAACTACGCTGGATTACCATTCAGACCCAATCACGTCATTACCCGATTTAGTCGGGTCAATGCGGACAATACATTAAATAAAAATTGCATGATGCAAAAAAGATAAAGCGCAGTGATGCGCTTCCCCATGGAGTGAAAGAAATGCAAATGAATGCCACTCAATCACAAGACCGCGAACGGTTCGTAAAATTAGGGCAACACCATATTCATTATCACCATAAAGATGACACGCTCTATATCAGCCCAAAAGAGCAATTAAAACCGTATCCACAAAAATTGACAGATCGGTTAATTCATTTTGCACAAACCAAACCAGACCATATTTTTGCAGCAAAACGCAATGCTCAAGGCGAATGGGTCAAACTGAGTTATGCAGAAGTTTTACAACGTGCATGGCACATTGCTCAGGCTTTACATGAACGTAAGTTAAGCCAAGAAAGACCTCTGGTCATTTTAAGTGGTAATGATCTCGAACATTTAACACTCTCTATGGCTGCCATGCTGGCGGGTGTGCCTTTCTCGGCTATTTCCCCTGCCTACTCTCTGATTTCTCAAGACTTTGGCAAACTCAAACATGTGTTTGAAGTGCTTACACCTGGTATGGTCTATGCCAGCGATGGACAAGCTTTTGCCAAAGCGATTCAGGCATGTACTACATCCGACATTGAAGTAGTGACCAATAAAGGAATAGTAGGTGATCAGATCTGCACATCTTTTCAATCACTGTTAGATACGCCTGTTTCAAATGTTCAAGAGTTTTATCAAAGCCTTGATGAAAACCAGATTGCCAAATTCTTATTTACGTCAGGTTCAACCAAATTACCTAAAGCTGTACCGACCACGCATTTAATGTTGTGTGTTAATCAGCAAATGCTATTACAGACTTTCCCTGAGTTTGAAGAAACGCCACCTGTCCTACTGGACTGGCTGTCTTGGCACCACACATTTGGCGGCAGTCACAATATCGGTATCGCACTCTATAACGGCGGTACGATTTACATTGATGATGGCAAACCCGTTGCAGGAAAATTTGACGAAACCATTCGTAACCTCAAGGAAATTTCTCCGACCGTTTATTTAAATGTGCCAAAAGGTTGGGAAGAACTCACCGAAGCCTTAGAAAAAGATGAAGAATTAAGAGACAGCTTTTTTGCAAAAGTTAAAATTTTATTCTTTGCAGGTGCGGCGCTTTCAGAAGCGGGCTGGAACAGACTCGATAAAATTGCTCAGCAACATTGCGGAGAAAAAATTCGCATCATGAGCGGATTGGGCATGACTGAAACTGCTCCCTCTTGTGCATTCACGACTGGCCCACGCGTGATGGCAGGCTTTATTGGCTACCCTGCACCGGGCTGTGAAATTAAGTTAGTGCCATGTGGTGACAAACTAGAGTTTTGTGTGCGTGGCAAACATGTCATGAAAGGCTATTGGCGCTTAAAGGCAGACCAGCAAAGCACTGTGTTTGACGATGAAGGCTTTTTCCATACGGGTGATGCTGTTCATTTAGTCGATATCAATGATCCGACTAAAGGTCTCATGTATGACGGACGAATTGCTGAAGACTTTAAACTCAATACGGGTACTTTTGTAAATGTCGGCACATTACGCAACAAAGTACTCATTCAAGGTAATTTACTGGTTCAAGATGTTTGCATTACAGGTTCAAACCTAAATGCGGTTGGTTTTCTGATTTTTCCAAAACTAGACGCGTGTGCTCAACAAGCTGGTCTTAAGCTGAGCGAACATTCTCCAGCAGAGATACTACAGCATCCTAAAGTTCAGCAATGGTTCCGCCAATTTTTAACGACCTTTAATAAAGATGCGACTGGTAGCTCAAATACAGTCTCAATGCTTTATTTAATGACCGAGCCACCTCAACTCGATGCAGGCGAAGTGACCGATAAAGGCAACCTCAATCAAAGTAATATTACCAAGCGTCGTGCCGCTTTCATTGATGAACTTTATCAAAAACAGACTGATAACCCGCTGATTATTCGCGTACCCACCTTAAAGCAATAAGCAATTGAAATAAAAAAGGAAGCTCAAACTTCGGTTTGAGCCTTAGCCCCACTTTTGCCTAAAAAAGGTTCAACATGCCACACGATACAGAATTTGAACTATTTCGGGATAGCTACCGTAGGTTCTTAAAAGAACAGGTTGCTCCGTATTACGAACAGTGGGAACACGATGGCCTTATCCCACGGGATCTATGGCTTCGTCTTGGGGAAAATGGCTTTTTGTGTGTTGATGTGCCCGAGGAATATGGCGGCTACGGCGCTCCTGTTCATTACTCACTCATGCTAGTTCAAGAAACTGCTCAAGCGGGCTTTGCGTCTTTAGCGGTTGCCATCGGTGGGCAAAATGAGTTGGTTTCTCCTTACCTACAAAATATTGGAACCGAAGAGCAAAAACTTTATTGGCTACCCAAAATGGTGGCAGGCGAAGTCGTCACTGCAATTGCCATGACAGAGGCCAATGCCGGTTCAGACTTACAGGCTATCCGCACTCAAGCTATTTTAGAAAATGACCACTACCGTATTAATGGTTCAAAAACTTTTATCTCAAATGGATTACATGCCGATCTGATCGTTTTGGTAGCAAAAACTGATCCTCAAGCTAAAGCAAAAGGTATTTCAATTTTCTTAGTGGATGCTGATTTAGACGGTGTTAAAAAAGGCCGCTCTTTACAAAAAATCGGGCTGCATGCCCAAGATACAGCTGAACTGTTTTTTGATGATGTCTGTGTGCCTACAACTCAGCGTTTGGGTGAAGAAGGACAAGGTTTCGCCTATTTAATGCAAGAGCTACCTCGCGAACGTTTGAGCATTTCTATGATGGCTTTGGGATCAATTTTGGGGGCTATTGAAATCACCAAAGACTATGTATTGGAACGTAAAGCTTTCGGACAACCGTTAAGTCAAATGCAAAACACGCGCTTTGTACTCGCAAACGCACAAATCAAAGCAAAGGCTGCTCAAGCCTTTGTAGATCAATGTGCAGCGCTATATCAACAACACCATTTAAGCGTAACCCAAGTTGCCGCATTGAAATGCTTTATTACCGATGTTCAATGTAAAGTGATTGATCAGTTACTTCAGCTTTTTGGCGGCTACGGTTACATGCAGGAATACCCGATTTCGCGCTTTTTTGTGGATGCACGGGTACAGAAAATTTATGGGGGAACCAATGAAATTATGAAGGAAATCGTGGCCCGAGAACTGCTCGGAAAATAATTCGATTTAAAAACCAAATAAGGCAGACAGAACAATCATGCCTTATTGAAAACAAAAAAATGATATTTCAGGAAGAAATGCGATGTCGAAATTATGGATGTACTCTACCCTTATGCTCTCAGGCTCGGTCTGGGCGGGCAGTTTTATTGATAACAGTTCAGTAGAACTCACCACACGGAATTTCTATTTTGACCGTGACTATAAAGAGCAATCCGCTTACCCCGCCGCCAAGGACTGGACGCAAGGGTTTATTCTCAAAGCCAACTCAGGTTATACCGAAGGGACAATCGGTTTTGGGTTGGATGTACTGGCAACGGCAGGTTTTAAACTGGATGCCGATGCCGAACATGCTGGTACTGGCAATTTACTCAGAAATGCGGTCACCAATGAACCCGCCGATTCTTATGGAGAAATTGGGGTCACCGCAAAAGCCAAAATGAGCCAGACCGAGCTACGCATCGGTACGCTCATGCCGATGAACCCTGTTCTAGTGGCTTCACCTGCTCGTTTGCTTCCTCAGACCTATCGAGGTATTTCACTGACCAGTAAAGATATTAAAGACTTCGACTTACAGGCAGCCTATCTCGATAAAGTGAATCATCGTGATTCGACCGACTACGAAAAAATTAAAATTTCAGGGGTGAATGGACGTTTCAAAGGTGCTGAAACCGATGGGCTCTATTATTTAGGCGGGAACTATCAACTCAATCCAGCATTCAAGCTCACCGCTTTTTATATGGATGTTGATGATCTATATAATCAGACTCTGGTCGGTGTATTACACCAATATAAAATTAATGACAGCACCAATCTGAGTTCACAATTACGTTATTACCGCAGCCGAGATGACGGACAAGCAAAAGCAGGCTTAGTCGATAATGACCTTTATCATGCGCATTTCGAACTCAAACATCAAAACCATAAATTTATTTTCGGGACTTTCCAACACCACGGCGACACTGCCTTTCCGTATTTGACTGGAGGTGAAACCGGACTTCTTATTGATACATGGCCAGGTGAGTTTTTAAACCCAAAAGAGAAAGCCTATAGCTTCCGTTATGAATATGACTTTAAAGATTATGTACCAGGTTTACGTTTTATGACCCGTTACACCACAGGTCACAATATTTATGCACCCAACTTAGGCGGAACCAATTTAAAAGAACGCGAAACAGACTTTGATTTAGGTTACACCGTTCAAAGTGGCTGGTTGAAAAATCTAGGGTTACGCGCGCGCTATGCCATTTATGACAACAACATGCTCTCTACAGCCAACATCAAACCTGTAAACGAAACCCGCATCAACATCGACTACACATGGAAATTTAAATAATCCAAAACCAGAGGTTCTGTCACAGATAGAACCTCTTTTTATTTCGGGAAATTCATCATGAAGAAAGTTGTAACACTACTCTGCGGAATGAGTCTGATTGCCCTGACTCATGCCGAAACGCAATATAGCCCACCACCCATTCAACTTGAGCCTTTAGCAAAATTTAGTGTTGATCTGAATGCACCTGTTTGGGAATTAGGTACCACCAGTGATGCAGGTAAACGCCGAATTATTCCTATTACAGGTGGGACATTTGCAGGGAAATCACTTAAGGGCCGCATTTTAAATAATGGCGCAGATTGGCAAATTGTCGACAGTAAAGGACTAGCCATTATTGATACGCGATATTTGTTAGAAACCGATGACGGTGCACTTATTTATCTTCAAACCAAAGGTTACCGACATGGCTCGGCAGAAACACTAAAACAGCTTGCTCAAGGCAAAGATGTCGACCCGAAAAATTACTATTTCAAAATTACCATGCAGTTTGAAACCAGCTCACCTAAATACTCATGGCTTAACCAGACCGTTGCGGTAGGTAGTGCCATGCGTTTGGGCAAAGCGGTTATTTATGATGCCTATACCCTGAAATAATAATTTTTATAACACTGATAAAAAGGATGGAGCCTTGATTATGGATCAAAGAACTTTAGAACACTTACCCCCCATCCATCACCATTTGGGTGGACATAATATTCATTGGAATGAAAAAAATACTGAACTCACCATCCACTACACAGCGCTAGAAAGCTTTACCAATCCACGCGGCACCATTGAAGGCGGCATGATCTGCGCCATGCTTGATGACGTGATGGGACTTTTTGCATATCTCGCCAATGATAATAAACCAGCCACTACCATTAACTTAACGATGGATTTTTTAAGGCCCTGTGCTGTGGGTGAAGTCATTACAAAATGCCGATTCATTAAACAAGGCAAAACCGTACTGAATCTCGAAAGTGAAGCTTGGCAAAACAACAAAATGATTGCACGAAGCACAGCTAATTTTCTGGTTTTAGATTAATTGCGACCATTCATTCAATAAGGATATGAATAAATGAATTACACCAACAAGAAACGAATTTTGACTCACTCCGCTTTAGTACTTGCCATGCTTGGTTCTTTGGCAGGCTGTGGAAGTGATAATGATGAAACAACGATTCCCTCAACAACGAAACCACCGCAGTTGTCTCCTGCTGTTGGGGTAAAAATGACAGGAAGCTGTTCCGACCTACTCGGATTTCAATACAACAATACGGTCATTAGCTCAGCTACCCTTCAAGAAGCAGGCACATTGACTGTCGCCAACAAACCGATTGGCGCTCATTGTTTAGTCAAAGGTTATATAGACCAACGTGTAAGCCCAGTCGATGGACAAGCCTATCAAATTGGTTTTGAAATGCGCTTACCTGTTGATTGGAACGGCCGTTTTCTCTATCAAGGCAATGGTGGAACCGATGGTAACTTAGTGCCTGCAACGGGTCAGGTCGGCAGCGGCGGTCCACTCACTAATGCTCTGCATGATGGTTTTGCTGTTATTTCTTCTGATGCTGGACATAACGCTTCACAAAATCCAATGTTTGGTTTAGACCCTCAAGCCAGAATTAACTACGGCTACGGTGCGATTACCAAACTCACGCCTATGGCAAAAAACCTAATTAAAACAGCATATGGTAAATTGCCAGATCGCTCCTATGCAGGCGGTACATCGAACGGCGGCCGTCATGCCATGATTGCAGCAACTCGTTTGGGCGACCAATATGATGGAATTTTAGCAAGTACACCGGGTTTTCACTTACCTCGTGCAGCCGCGGCTCAACTCTATACGGCGCAGCAACTTCGTCGTGTCGCAACAGATGAAAATGATCTAAGTACCTCCCTTACCCTTTCAGAACGTAAGGTTTTAGCAAAAGCGATTTTAGATCGATGCGATGCGCTAGACGGTATTGCTGATGGATTGGTTCAAGATGTTGAGGCTTGCCGTACGGCTTTTGATATTCACAAAGATGTCCCCGTTTGCTCAAGCACAAGAGATGGTACTTGTTTAAGCACCGAACAAATTGATGTATTAGCCAACATTTACCGTGGTCCTATAAATTCGGCTGGACAAGCACTCTATGCAACCCAGCCTTTCGACCCTGGTTTAGTCGGTAGTAACTGGGCAAGCTGGAAATTTGAATCTTCGGTAGGCACAGCGCGTGATCCTGTTGCAGTCGGCATTCTTTTTCAAGTCCCACCAGACCCAACCGTAACGCAAAACTCTAGACAATTTGCCTTTAATTTTAACTTCGATACCGACTATCCAAAACTATCGGCAACCAATGATGTATACACCGAAAGTTCGATGTCATTCATGATACCACCCGATGAATTGAATCTGGATAAACTCCGTAATCACGGTGGAAAAATGATTGTGATACAAGGCACAGCAGACGGCGTTTTCTCTGTAGATGACACCCAAAATTGGTACGATCAACTACTACAACTCTATAAAAATGATGCAAAAGGCACAGCACCTGAATTTGCACGTTTCTTTAGAGTTCCGGGCATGAACCATTCCCGTGGAGGCATTGCAACTGACCAATTTGATGCTTTAACCACTCTAGTCAACTGGGTTGAATATGGACAGGCACCAGACCGTATCATTGCGACTGCGCGCGGTACAGGCAACCCAAGTGGCGAAGTGAATACTGAACTTCCGCAAGATTGGGCACCAGACCGCACCCGCCCACTTTGCCGTTACCCGCTGATTGCCCGTTACAATGGTCAAGGTGATAGCGAAAAAGCTGAAAACTTTAGCTGTAAATAAGTCCGTTGCAATTAAAAGAGAGCTTATTTAAGCTCTTTTTTAATTTTAAGAATCGTGGAGGCAAGCAGATGACTTTCATAAATATCATTTTATAAATCATCTATTTTCCCCTAAGAGCCCAAATTTAGTCACCTATAGCTCAAAATAAAAAAATCTTTAAAATGAAGTGTAATATTATTGGATATAGTCTCTTTTTTATTTCTGCTATGAACAATACGCTCTCTAACAACAAACAAGTTGGAATAGTTTCTACTTTTTCCGAACTTATAAGCACCCATTTTCAAGGAGAAATGAATGCCATTTGCTGGTACAGAAATTTGGTTGGCGATTTTAAAGAAATTGTGGCTCAACTTCAGTTAAAAGAGAACGTTACAGAAATTTCGATAGAAGATCTTTTGGCACTGCAACTTTCAGCACAAGGTCATCTGGCAAGAGAAATGATCTTAAATGATATGCAATTATTAGCTGATCTCGGAGCCTCGCCTGCTCTTAATTTAATTCAAAGTTACCAACGCGATGATGAACTGAATTTCATTTCCACAGATGTGTATTCCTATCACGTCGATCGTTCACCCATCGAAACAGACACATTTTTATGCACCTATCATGGGGCGGCTAGCGAAATCCTACCCAATGATCAGGTGCAACAAAAGATTTTAATTCCAGAAATCAGAGAACAGCTCAGAAAATTACATGACGGGCCAGAAGCTGAATTTGAGCATTTCTTGCAAGAATACTTTTTTGATTTGCATTATCAGGCCCAGCCTGATGCACAACCAGTCAATTTAGGTGTGGGACATCTTTGGCGCTTAGCCGTCGATCATCCAACCCAACAAGTCTTGCCTTGTGTTCATAGAGCACCTATTGAAAAAGATGGCGAATATAGGTTGCTGTTGATTTGTTAGGAGGCTAATGCACTAGATTAGACAGCTATTGTGTGAATATAGTGCATTTTTCATTTAAATTATCCAATAAAATCGAATTTTAGCGTGGCATAAAATTTGCTCTAGACATATCCGTTATTTTTTAAAATTCATTAGGATATGTTTTATGTTTAAGCGCTCGCTCCTTTCTTTTGTCATTCTCAGCAGTTTTGCGACATCAACGGTTTACGCAGAAAGTTTTAATATTCTTAAACAGATCTCAAATAAACCTGTCCAGCTAAAAGATGGTGACTATAAAGGCAATTATTATGTTCCTTCGACTTTGGAGACCATCACTTGGGGCTATTTACCCAATAAAGATGCCAAGCCTGTTATTTCTGTTCCATCAGGAAGTGTGGTGACCTTTGATACGGTCTCACATGAAGGCTTATTGGAAGATCAAGGGCGTGATGCAGAAAAATATTTTAAATCGAAAGGTGTAAAAGCTGAAAATATTCTCGATGAAGCAAAAACAATTACGAAGTCTAATTTAAAACATGATTTTCATCAGGATGGCCCGCATATCGTCACTGGACCTGTTGAAATTCAAGGTGCACAACCCGGTGATATTTTAAAAGTCGAAGTCATTAAAGTTGAACCTCGTGTTCCTTACGGCGTTATTTCCAATCGTCATGGTAAAGGAGCGCTGGTGGGTGAATTTCCTAAAACACCTAAACAAGAAAATGCATCTGCTGCTCACCCAGAACGTTATGGGAATGTTTCAGTATTTACCCCAATCGAAAAGAACGCCAAAGGTGAATACGAAGGCGTACTCAAAACAGAATCAGGAAAGGCGATTCGTTTCCCGCTTTATCCATTTATGGGCATTATGGGAGTAGCGGCCAATACATCTGAGCCTGTCCATTCTGTCCCACCTGCAATGTATGGCGGTAATATTGATATCAACGAGTTAGGCGCTGGATCAACCATTTACTATCCAGTACAAGTTCCCGGTGCGCTGTTCTATACAGGCGATAGCCATTTTTCACAGGGCGATGGTGAAGTTGCGCTGACAGCACTAGAAGCATCCGCTCGTGCAACCCTTAAATTTACCTTATTAAAAGCAGGCAAAGATAAAATCCCGGGTAAGGAAATTGTGCAGCCCTTAGCAGAGAATGCTGAATTCTGGATTACGCCAGGACTGGATGAGGATTTAGATGAAGCTATGAAAAAGTCGACGCGTGAAGCAATTCGCTTTTTAAATCAGGAATATGGCATTGACGAAGCGCTTGCTTATGCTTATCTAAGTGCAGCCACAGATTTTGAGGTTTCGCAGGTAGTGGATAAAACCAAAGGAATTCACGCAAAAATACGTAAAGCTGATTTTAAAGAATTTAATCAAGCAGCCAAATAATACAGTTAATTCCCTATTCGTAATTTTGCTCAGAGAGTTAGCGTATATGGCTTGGCTCTTTGAGCTTTATATTTAATTGATACGAATGACAATAATTTGAGAATATTCCTATTCACGCTATATATTCTCTACAATGACCAGTGGAAATGGAATAAAACACGTTCAGTTGGTTAGGAATATCACCCAATATCTTAGAAAAAAGATACTAGATTGCTCAATAAAAATGATAATTAGTTAACACTTTATTAACATCAGTTCTTATGATTTCTTTTATGATGAGACTTTTCAATAATTGAGAAAACAAATGAAAAAAATCTTATTTATAGCATTAACAACAATTGCGCTAACAGCTTGTTCAAAAGAAGCGAATAAACAGACTGAGACCAAACCCACAACTGAAGATAAATCTGTCACTGAACAAACGGGAGCAGAGCAAACGCCTAGCCGAGTTTCATATCTTGAGATTTCTCCAAAAACTCAAAAATGTGATGCTGGAGCAGGACAAATGGATTGCTTACAAGTTAAACAACTTGATTATAAAGATGGGCAAAAAACATATAAGAGCAAAGATTGGGAAAATTTCTATGCAGGAATCGAAGGTTTTACGCATAAGAGCAATGAACAAGTCCTTATTCGTGTTAAAGAATATGACATCCCGAATCCACCAGCTGATGGCTCAAGTGTTCGTTATGTGCTAGATGAAGTGATTGAAAAGGTTCCTAGCAAATAAAAATTTTTAAATAAAAAGCACTTGGTTTTAGTACCGAGTGCTTTTTATTTTTAAAAACCTGAACTGTTTAGTTGGCGGCCCGCCTACATCTTTCTTATATATGATTTAGAATTTTGCTCGCAAAGATAAGGTTACATTACGTGGTTCTCCCCAATACACACCATTATAAAACCCTATTTCCTGATAGTATTTTTTATCAAATAAATTAGTAACTTGAATATTAGCACTCAGATCTTTACTTAATTCATAGCCAATATTGGCGTTTGCCAGAAAATATGCTTCTTGTCGAATAAAACCATCTGTATTCGATGGTGCTCCACCCCATTTGCGCTTTACTTCACTTTGCCAATTTACCCCAAAGCCTACGTTTACCTTATTTGCACCATCCCATAAATCTTCTGGTAATTTAAAGTTGGTATAAACCTTCGCTAAGTTTTGGGGAATAGAGGTAGAAGCGCTTACTTGTTCTGAACTTATGCTGTTTACATAGGTATAACCAGCTGTAATATTCCAATTAGGTGTGATCTGCCCAATAGCTTCGAGTTCAAAACCTTCAATTTTTAACCCCTCACCTGATGCTTTCATTGGGTCAGCACCATCATCTGTTTTAATACCCGCAGCGACTGCTTCACTATCAAGTATGGCAACATTCGATTTTTTAGACCAAAAAGCAGCAGCTGTTGCCAGTAATTGATTATCTAGTAAACTTGCTTTCAAACCAACTTCATAACTTTTACCAACTTCTGGCTCCAAGAAACTATTATTACGGTCTTTTTGACTACTTGGATTAAACATATCGGTATAACTGGTATAAGCCGTTATAAAATCATTAAGATCATACGTCACTCCAAAGTAAGGCGTAAATGCATCAGCTTTTACATCACTTTTCGTTCCATTCGTCGCTGAATAATCACTATAGCGTCCGCCTATAATTAATTTTAATTCATCGGTAACATTGAGTTTTAAAGTGCTATATACCCCATAATTACGTTGTTTGGCATCTTTGGTTGCTGGCGTAACGGTATAATCTGGTTTAATGGTTGCATTGCCATCCCATGTACGCCAATCATTAATCACGCATGTATCACCAATATTATTAGAAGGTAAAGTGACATCATTCACTTTTTTAGTACACGTCAATTGACCACTCGCCAAACCATTGAGCTGACCTGAAGGACTATCTGTAGAACGGTCAAAGCCATTAGCACCAATAATAAGTTCATGTTCGCGATTAAATAACTTAAAAGGACCGCTCGCATACAGCTCTAAATTCGTTTTTTTAGATTCTGATGTTGGATAGACTGTTGACCATACTCCTACTCCAGTCCCATCATTTTGATTCGGGAAACCAGAACCGCCATAGGACATCAACCAAAAACTTTTGGATAACGAATATGCCGCAGCAGCCTTGATCATCCAATTATTATCAAATTTATAGGTCAAATCGGCAAATGCTGTTTTATCTCGTTGACTAATGGTGTTCCAGCTATTCGCCAAGCTAAAATTTCTTGGTAAATTGGCAAGCGAACCATCTTGATTCCAATAAGGTACTGTTCCCCATGTCGAACCACGAGGCTGATTGTCTTGATACTGGAAGCCAACACTACCCGTTAATTTTTCTGTAATATCGGCTTCTACCATTGCCATTGCAGCCAAAGTTTCTAGAGAGTAGTAATCCATATATGAATCACCCTCAGTTCGGGCTGCCATCATTCGGCTTCTTACACTTCCATCTGTGGATAATGGAATCGAAACGTCAACTTCATTACGAATTTTATTCCAACGGCTAAATGAAGTTGCTACATTACCCGACAGTTCTTTAGTTGGTCGCTTACGAATCATATTAATGGTTGCAGAAGGATTTCCTGTACTCCCTGTTAAACCCGTCGCGCCCTTCACAACCTCAATACGATCAAAGAAAAAACTATCTACACGTGGACTATTTTCACCTATTGGCATTCCATCGATTTGTCGATTTGTAATTGCATAACCTCTCGCAAAATAATTTGAACGCTCGCTATCATTTTTAGTGACCGTTACCCCAGGTGTAGCAGCAAGGACATCATCGATAATATTTAGATTTCGCTGTTCTATTTGTTCTCGTGTAATCACACTGACTGATTGAGGCGTTTCTTTTAAAGAAAGTTTAAGCTTGGATGAACTTCGAGATGAGTTCGCTTTAAAACTTTTATTCCCTTCAGTTTTTTCATCTTCTTCCGCAGTAACTTTTATCGTAGGTAAGATTGAAGATGATTCCTTGGCCAAAAGCTGTTCTTCTGCAAGCGCACTGTTTGATAAAACGGCCCACACTAAGATTGACTTTATCGCAATATTTAAAGCAGTTTTTCTGATCTGGCTGTCCATAATATTTTAACAAATAAACAAGAATCATTATTATTATCATTTAACCAACAAAAACAAACAAATTTAACTGATTTCTATTATTTATTAGAAATATAAGCCTCTTGATCGCATATTTTGTCTTTAATTCATTGAATCAAGTCTTTAACGCCCTTGCCTCAGCGATATTATGCTGTTCAACCAAAGTACGAATCGTATATTCATGATTGGTTTTTTGGTCACAGGCAAATTCACATTTTTGATCCAACGGCAACGCACTCCCCCCAAGCAATGGACAGCCTGCAAACAGCTCTGCTACCCAATCAACAAAGACTCGAACCTTTTGCGATAAATGTCGACTCTGTAAATAAACCACCGAAATTGGCATCGGTGCAGGTGTCCATTTTGGCAAAACTTCTTTTAAGCTTCCCGTCTCAAAATGATTGGTCAACATATAGCGCGGGCCTTGGATCAAACCAAAGCCTTGCAAGGCCAAATCAATATAAGCATCACCATCATTGACTGAAACATGTCCATTGACACTGACACTTTGAATCAGATCATCGACCACAAAATCCCAGTCAAAATTACGCCCTGTCCGACTGGAAAAGAAATGAATGGCTTGATGATTTTTTTGCAAATCCTCAAGTGTTTTCGGTTCACCATATTTTTCTAAATAGCATGCCGATGCTGCTGTTGCACACTGGAATGTTCCGATACGGCGGGCAATTAAACTCGAATCCTGTAATTCCCCCACCCGAATCGCGCAATCCACCGCCTCACCAACCAAATCCACAGGGCGATCATTCATTCCGATCACCAAATCAATATCGGGATAGCGGTTATGAAACTCTCTTAACCTTGGAATTAAAATCAAACGCCCAATTGAAACTGGCACATCAATACGTAATCGTCCTCGCGGTCCCCGTTCCTCATCATGGAAAGAAGATTCAATATCTTCAACATCCGCCAAAATTCTGAGCGTACGGTCATAATACACTGCACCATCGGGGGTTAGACTGAGTTTACGTGTGGTTCGATTGAGTAAGCGAACTTGTAAATGTTTTTCTAAAGCCTGAATCGTGGTCGTAACCGATGCACGTGGTAGTCCAAGACTATCGGCAGCCAGACTAAAGCTGTTGGTCTCAACCACTTTATTAAAGACTTTCATTGCATGAAATAGATCCACTGGTCCACTCCCATTGATGCATTTTTGGCTTTTACACATCAATTATTATAAAAATACGAATAGTGTTATCAAATTTAGTATATTTATTCGTAATTGACAAACTTTTATGCTCCTTTCATTCCATAAACCTGTTTCTCCCATACAGACCAAAACAAAAAGTCTGAAAACAGGGATTCAAATAACCAGGAGCATCCCATGTCACTTTCCCGCAAACAGCTGACGCTGTCTGCTGTCATTATTGCCATTTTCGCAACAGGTGGCAGTTTTATTCTCTTCCAAGAAAATGCAGATGCCAAAGCGCCCCCAACAGCAAGTTCACCGCCAGCCGCAACCGTGGATGTTGCCAGCGTCGTGAGCCAAACCATTACCGATTGGCAAGAATATTCCGGACGTCTCGAAGCAATTGATCAAGTCGATGTCCGCCCTCAAGTTTCAGGAAAACTGATTGCAGTCCACTTTAAAGATGGTAGTTTAGTGAATAAGGGCGACTTGCTGTTCAGCATTGATCCACGTCCTTTTGAAGCAGAATTGAATCGGGCCAAAGCACAACTGGCTTCAGCACAAGCACAAGTCACGTATAGCTCAGCAAACTTGGGCCGAAACCAGCGTTTAATCCAGAGTAATGCGATTGCCCATCAAGAACTCGATCAAGCGGAAAATGAAGCACGTTCGGCCAATGCTAACTTGCAAGCCGCCAAAGCCGCAGTCGAAACCGCCCGTTTAAATCTGGAATACACTCGTATTACCGCACCTGTTAGTGGTCGCATTTCTCGTGCCGAAGTCACGGTCGGTAACGTGGTTTCCGCTGGCAATGGCGCACAGGTGCTGACCAGCTTGGTTTCCGTTTCTCGCCTTTACGCATCTTTTGATGTAGATGAGCAAACCTATCTGAAATATATCAGCAATCAACGGAATTCAGCCCAAGTCCCCGTTTATCTCGGTCTCGCCAATGAATCTGGTTTTAGCCGTGAAGGTTATATCAGTTCGATCGATAACAATTTAAATACCACCTCAGGCACGATTCGTGTCCGAGCCACTTTTGATAATCCCAAAGGCGTGATGCTACCAGGACTCTATGCACGCATTCGCTTGGGTGGTGGACAACCTCGCGCAGCCATTCTGATTAGCCCAACGGCGATTGGTGTTGATCAGGACAAACGCTTTGTGGTCGTTGTCGATGCGAAAAACCAAACCGCATATCGCGAAGTTAAATTGGGTGCTCAGCAAGATGGCTTGCAAATCATCAATAGCGGTCTGCAAGTGGGTGACCGCATTGTCGTGAATGGATTACAACGCATCCGACCGGGTGATCCTGTCAAACCTCACCTCATTGCTATGCCGAATCCTCAAATCGCTGCCGATAACACTGCACAACAACCTCAGCCTACAGATAAAACCCCAACTTCGGCAAAAGGTTAATCCTCATGAATATTTCCAAGTTTTTTATTGATCGTCCGATCTTTGCTGGGGTGCTATCCGTCCTGATTCTATTGGCGGGCTTACTCTCTGTTTTCAAATTGCCGATTTCTGAATATCCAGAAGTGGTGCCGCCCTCTGTCGTCGTGCGCGCACAATATCCGGGTGCCAACCCCAAAGTGATCGCTGAAACCGTTGCTTCTCCTTTGGAGGAATCTATCAACGGCGTAGAGAACATGCTGTATATGCAGTCTCAAGCCAATAGCGATGGTAACCTGACTATTACTGTCAATTTCAAGCTCGGGATTGACCCTGATAAAGCACAACAACTGGTCCAGAATCGGGTCTCTCAGGCTTTGCCTCGTTTGCCCGAGGATGTACAACGCCTAGGTGTAACCACAATAAAAAGTTCACCTACCTTGACCATGGTGGTGCATCTCACCTCACCAGACAATCGCTATGACATGACCTACTTGCGTAACTATGCCGTACTCAATGTCAAAGACCGTCTGGCACGCTTACAAGGTGTGGGTGAAGTCGGCCTGTTTGGTTCGGGTGATTACGCCATGCGCGTATGGTTGGACCCACAAAAAGTGGCGCAACGTAACCTCACCGCCCCTGAAATTGTCAACGCGATCCGT
This sequence comes from Acinetobacter vivianii, assembly GCF_014635885.1. Classification (GTDB taxonomy): domain Bacteria; phylum Pseudomonadota; class Gammaproteobacteria; order Pseudomonadales; family Moraxellaceae; genus Acinetobacter; species Acinetobacter vivianii. The sequence goes on along the minus strand of NZ_BMDR01000004.1, from coordinate 170,320 downwards.
GAACAGAATATTCAAGTCGCTGCAGGAACCATCGGTGCTGCGCCAAACAATTCACCTTTACAGCTCTCGGTGAATGCACAAGGTCGCTTAAGCACTGAACAGGAATTTGCCGATATTGTTTTAAAAACAGCTGCGGATGGTGCAGTGACTCGACTCGGTGATGTCGCGCGTGTTGAGCTTGCTGCTTCGCAATATGGTTTACGTTCATTGCTGGACAATAAACAGGCCGTTGCGATTCCAATTTTCCAAGCACCGGGTGCCAATGCCTTACAGGTCTCTGACCAAGTGCGTAGCACCATGGCGGAACTGTCCAAAGATTTTCCATCTTCGATTAAATACGACATCGTTTACGACCCAACCCAATTTGTACGCTCAAGTATCAAAGCGGTGATTCATACTCTGCTTGAAGCGATTGCACTGGTGGTTGTCGTGGTGATCCTGTTCTTACAAACATGGCGTGCTTCAATTATTCCGTTACTGGCAGTGCCTGTTTCAATCATTGGTACCTTCGCCTTGATGCTGGCTTTTGGCTATTCCATCAATGCATTGTCACTGTTCGGAATGGTACTTGCCATCGGGATCGTGGTCGATGATGCCATCGTGGTGGTGGAGAATGTCGAGCGAAATATTGAAGCAGGACTCAGTCCAAGGGATGCCACCTATCGTGCCATGCGTGAAGTCAGTGGACCGATTATCGCGATTGCGTTGACACTGGTTGCCGTGTTTGTCCCCCTCGCCTTTATGACGGGATTAACAGGGCAATTCTATAAGCAATTCGCCATGACGATTGCCATCTCCACCGTGATTTCGGCATTTAACTCACTCACCCTATCTCCTGCTTTGGCAGCCATGTTGCTCAAAGGACATGATGCTAAACCTGACTTTTTGACCCGTGTGATGAACCGTGTCTTCGGACGCTTCTTCGCATTGTTTAACCGTGTATTTTCACGTGCCTCTGATCAATATGGTCGAGGGGTGAATCGGGTGATTTCCCATAAAGCCTCAGCCATGGGCGTTTATGCAGCCCTGCTTGGCCTGACCATTGGTATTTCTTATATCGTTCCGGGTGGTTTTGTCCCTGCGCAAGATAAGCAGTACCTGATCAGCTTTGCCCAATTACCCAATGGTGCTTCACTGGATCGAACCGAAAATGTGATCCGTAAAATGAGTGATGCCGCGCTAAAACAGCCGGGCGTAGAAAGTGCGGTGGCCTTCCCGGGTTTATCGATTAATGGTTTTACCAACAGTTCCAGTGCCGGGATCGTCTTTGTCACCTTAAAACCTTTCGCTGAACGTAAAGCAGCTGATCTTTCTGCCAATGCCATTGCAGGTGCTTTAAATCAGAAATACTCAGCGATTCAAGATGCTTATATTGCGGTCTTTCCACCACCACCCGTGATGGGTCTCGGAACGATGGGCGGCTTTAAACTCCAGCTCGAAGATCGTGGTGCTTTAGGCTATGCCGAATTGAATAATGCAGCACAATCCTTTATGAAAGCGGCACAATCTGCACCTGAATTGGGGCCGATGTTCTCTAGCTATCAAATCAATGTGCCACAACTGAATGTTGATCTGGATCGGGTCAAAGCCAAACAACAAGGCGTTGCGGTGACCGATGTATTTAGCACCATGCAGATTTATCTCGGTTCACAATATGTGAATGACTTTAACCGCTTTGGTCGTGTCTATCAGGTACGTGCCCAAGCCGATGCACCGTTCCGTGCCAATCCTGAAGATATTTTACAGCTCAAAACCCGTAACAATGCTGGACAAATGGTGCCGCTGTCTTCTCTGGTCAATGTCACTCAAACCTATGGCCCAGAAATGGTGGTACGCTATAACGGCTATACCGCAGCGGATATTAACGGTGGTCCTGCACCGGGTTACTCATCGAGCCAAGCCGAAGCCGCAGTTGAACGAATCGCCGCTGAAACCTTGCCACGTGGGGTGAAATTTGAATGGACTGACCTGACCTATCAAAAAATCTTAGCAGGTAATGCTGGATTGTGGGTCTTCCCGATCAGCGTGTTGTTGGTGTTCTTGGTCTTAGCGGCACAATATGAAAGCCTCACTTTACCATTGGCTGTGATTCTAATTGTACCGATGGGTATCTTGGCTGCACTGACAGGCGTTTGGCTCACAGGTGGAGATAACAACATCTTTACCCAGATTGGCTTAATGGTACTGGTCGGGCTGGCCTGTAAGAATGCGATTTTGATTGTCGAATTTGCCAGAGAACTGGAAATGCAAGGCGCGACCGCATTCAATGCCGCGGTAGAAGCCAGCCGTTTACGTTTGCGTCCGATCCTGATGACTTCGATTGCCTTCATTATGGGGGTAGTACCGTTAGTCACATCAACAGGTGCAGGTGCTGAAATGCGCCATGCCATGGGCGTTGCGGTATTCTTTGGTATGATCGGAGTGACCTTCTTTGGTTTGTTCCTGACGCCTGCCTTCTATGTGTTGATTCGTACCCTGAACAGCAAACATAAACTGCATTCGGCAGCGGTGCATGAAGCACCATTGCACAGTTCACATGATCACTAAGGAGCAGGATATGACAGGATTCAAACCACACTGGATACTCTCCTCCCTCATGGGAAGCCTGCTACTTGCAGGCTGCTCATTGGCACCTGAATATCAGCCAGCCAAGGTGATTATTCCACTGCAATTTAAAGAAGCGGATGCCAAACTGGATGATCCTAACTGGAGCATTGCCCAACCCGCTGATGCACAGTCTCGCGGTGAATGGTGGCATATTTTTAATGATCCTCAGTTGAACGATCTGGAACAACAAGCCATTGCGGGCAACCAAAATCTAAAAGCGGCAGCAGCCAATATTCAAGCATCACGCGCCTTGAGGTCTGCTGCACAAGCTGAACGTTTACCTAGCATCGGCGCAGGTTTTGGGCCAACCCGTCAAAAGCCCTCACCCGCTTCGTTAGGACTCGATGCAGATGCACCGACATCGGCTCGTACACTGTGGCGAGCACAAGCCAATGTCTCCTATGAACTGGATTTGTTTGGACGAATTGCCAGCAGTGTCAATGCCGCAACGGCTGATGTACAGCAACAAGAAGCCTTGTATCATTCCGCATTGTTAGCACTGCAAGCCGATGTTGCTCAAGCTTATTTTCTGATTCGTCAATTCGATGCTGAACAGGTCATTTATGCGCAAAACATCAAATTACTGACTGAGAATCAAAATTTGATCCAAGCACGTTATCGCAATGGCTTAGTCAGTGATCTGGACGTTTCTCGCGCACAAACGGAACTCTCTACTGCACAGACCAATGCACTCAGCATTGCACGGAGTCGAACCAGTACCGAACACGGATTGGCTGTATTACTTGGTAAATCCCCTGCTGATTTTAGCTTAGCGATTCAACCCTTGTCTGCTACGGCGATTCGCCTGCCCGCAGGTTTACCGTCGTCGCTGCTCGAACGTCGTCCTGACATTGCTGCCGCAGAACGCGCGATGGCCGCGGATAACGCCCGAATCGGTATTGCACGTGCAGCCTTTTTCCCAAAACTTGATCTTACAGGTGCACTGGGTTATGAATCTGCAAGTTTAGGTGATTTAGGCAAATGGTCGAGTCGGACTTTTTTACTCGGCCCTGTTGCAGGCACAATTTTGTCTTTACCGTTATTTGACGGTGGGCAACGTAAGGCGGGTATCGCTCAGGCACGTGCAGGTTATGAGCAAAGTGTTGCCAATTATCGGCAAACGGTACTGAATGCTTTTCGTGAAGTTGAAAATGGTTTGTCTGATCAACGTATTCTGGATCAGCAAATACAAGCTCAGGGCCAAGCACTTGCTTCATCTCGACATGCCAATCAGCTTTCACATTTGCGTTATCGTGAAGGCAGCATTAGTTATCTGGATGTGATTGATTCGGATCGGAGTATCTTGCAGCAAGAGCAACTCGCTGCACAGCTTCATGGTAGTCGAATGATTGCCAGTGTAGATCTGATTCGTGCTTTAGGTGGGGGTTGGCACACCCAATAGGAATCGCCCAACGATAAACTAAAAGCAGCAAAGTATTAGGGAAATTTCATTACTTTGCTGCTTTTTATACAACGGTAAGATGAATGAGCTATCTATCTCTGTCATTCAATAAATTGCCAATGTCAGAGTAGAAATGACTTATTTTTTAGATAAGTACAAAAATCAAAAGTCTTTTCAATTTACGATTACTCTCATCAAATGACTTAGAAGTGATAGCCAATTTTGAGCCCATAAGCGATAGCATGATTGTTTTTAAACTCAGCCTGTTCTGCCATTTCTTTAATTCCATCGATAGGTAAATAGTAGGCACCATCTTCGGACTTGGCATCACCTAACCAGTAGTATTTAACACCAGCGGCGATAAAATAATTTTGAGCAGGATTGAATTGTGCACCAAGTCCCATTGACCATGATCCCTTCATTGGCCCCAACGTAGAAGCAGGATTACCCGTGCCAGAATCCCAGCCGACATCGGTGGCAAAACTCCATTTTTCTGTAAATTGATGGCCTATTCCTAGGGTTACATTATATTGATCCTTTTGATACGAATCTAAATCAATGCCTTTCTTGTATGCACCTTCCGTAAGCTCATTTAGATAATCCGCGGTAAGTGCGTTGTATTGGGTCGGGCGTATATTAAAATCTTTCCAATTCACCCATCTCAAATTCATATAAGCAATTGTTTTTTCGGCAACTCCTGTTTGAAAGTCGATATTGACGGATTGAGGGGTTTCGATTGTCGTCTTTGCGGCTTTGACATACTGTAAAGGTTCGCCAAATATACTTTCTTCGACCTGAAATTTATATTTGATTTTGGAGCGATACGTGACCGCCGCTTTCAATGCAATCTCTGGAATTTGATAGCTCACCCCAGCCAGCCAACCCAGTTCTCCTTTTTCTTTAAAATTTGCCTCGTAACCATTAAAAGCCTCGGTATAGGCCATGCCTCGGAAAGACGCTTTTCCTTTAACCTCCTGATAAACAGGCCCGCCATAAATCTGGAAGTTCTTAAAAGGTGAATATCCAAAAATGAAACTTAAGTCCTGACTTTCCACATTTACAGATGTACCTTCCTGACTAAAATCATTATCTGAATAGCTATTGTTGGGGCGAAGTGGATATGCAGTTTTTGCCGCAAATGGTTGGTCATAAAGCAGGCCGAAACTAAACTGATCGGTTAATTGTAACTTCAATGCAGCTGTATAAAATTGCACATTTTGCCCAATATCACCTGTATCACGACTTTGATTTGCACGCACAAGATTTGGACGATCATGCACAACACCAGAAACTGAAGCATCGACAGCAAATGCATTCGCTTCAAAATAATGACCATTTTCTAAAAATGGCAGTATCGACTGACCAGACTGATCAAGTGCGGAAGCTTGGGTATGATCACTGATCAGCACACTGATTATGCCGCACATAATGGGAGCTAATCCGAACCGATGGATCTTAGAAAATGAGCCATTCAAACCATTATTTCGAGTTACTTCTCTAGTTTTCGAGAATAATCTAGAGAAGCCCACACTCTCCTTGCATACAGATTTTTCCATTATTAAATTCATCCTGAAAATTATAATTTTTTGTTCAATCACACAAATGATGAGATATTTCCTTATCCATTTACCATCATGAAGACCAGATAAAATGGATAAAGAATATACTGATAAATAAATTACACAGTGTCAATGACCATGTGTAATTTATGCAGGGAAATTGCTGCGCCTGCCAGTTATATTTAATACAAGCCATTCATAAATAAAATATTTTCAATTAAAAATGTTTAAACTGTAGCTGGTGTTTTATTTATTCTCATAAAGCGTTGAAGTCCAGATATTTCGAAGTACACGAATCACAACCTCAGGTTCTACAGGAGATGAACGTCCGAATGCTTCGGAAAGATAACGCTCTTCCAGCCATATCAGCGCTTTTGCTGTTTCGTCGATATCTAAATTTTTTTTAATATTTCCTGCCTGTTGTTCTGCTCTTATGTGTTGAGCAGCCGCCTTGATAAAATCTTGAATTATTGCTCGATAGACGCTATCAACGCGTTCATCTCCACTTGCTGCTTCGACAAAGGCCCTTAATAAACGACCATGTTGTATATAGACATTTATAGAGTCGACCAAGGCACGCTCTAGATCGTCTTGGAGATTATTTCCTGCCAACCACCGTTCCGTGATATTAAATAATTCTCTGGCAATATTCTCAACAAGACGAAGTGTAAGATCATGTTTATCACGGAAATGGACATAAAAAGCTGGGCGTTTTAAACCTGTACGGCGCATGACCTCATCAATATTGAGGTCACGAAAATGATGTTCATTTAAAAACTGTTCAGCAGCCTCTAATATTTCTCGCTCAGATTCTTTTGGATCATGTTTAGGTCTACGGCGAGAAGTTGTCATATGGTCCCATTTCCTATTGGCATGGTGTCATTGTAGGTATTAATAAATCTTTCGACAAGTCTTTGTACCATTGTGCGTTCCCTCTATCCGCTTAAAATCAGAAAAACGACTAATTAAAAAAATAAAATATAAATTATAAAATTCAGTAGCTTAATTCGACCAAATTTCCCCTTTCTCTTTATTCTCTCTTAACCCGAAAGACAATATTGCAATAATTACACACAGTCATTGACAGTGTGTAATTATTGGCTTAATAATATTCACATGCCTAGACTTCACTCGATTTAAATCGAAGTGAATGTGGACTGGATCAAGGACTTTGTTCATCAGGGAAAATGAAGATTATAAAAATCATCATCTTAGGAAATCTAACTGATGCTCAATTTATTAAAATTGTGTGAAGAGGAAAAAGATATGAGTACATCAGACCAAATTGCTATTACTGATGTTTTAATTATCGGCGCAGGGATTTCAGGTATTAGCGCAGCATACCATCTAAAAAAATATAGACCGAATACGACATTCACTTTGCTCGAAGGCCGCGACGAAATTGGAGGCACATGGAGTCTGTTCCGTTACCCAGGCATTCGTTCAGATTCAGATATGCAGTCTTTTGCATTTGGCTTTAAACCGTGGACCAATAAAAGGGTTTTTGGCAGTGCTCAAATGATCTGTAATTATTTAAAAGAAACGATCACTGAGAATGACATCGAATCTCATATTCGCTTTGGCCATTATATGACTAGTGCCGAATTCTCATCTTCTGAAGGTCTTTGGACAGTAAAAGTGAAGCGTAAAGATCAGAAAACTTTAATCACTTTCCGCTCCCGCTTCTTACTGATGAGTACAGGTTATTATGACTATGATAATGGCTATACACCTGAGTTTAAGGGAGCGGAGGAATTTCAAGGACTCATTATTCACCCTCAACACTGGCCAGAAAACCTTGATTATTCTAGCAAAAAGGTTGTGGTGATTGGTAGTGGTGCGACAGCCGTGACCTTAATTCCTGCGATGGCTGACAAGGTCGGGCATATTACCATGCTCCAGAGATCACCAAGCTATGTCATGGCAGCGCCAAGTACAGATGCAATCGCGAATACTCTCAATGGTATTCTCTCACCACAACGTGCTTTCGATCTGATCCGCCGCAAAAATATTGCCTTGACACGGGGCGTCTACAATTTAAGTCGTCGCTTTCCAAAGCTGATGCGTCGCTTTTTAATCTCGGATGTACAACGAAATCTACCAAAAGACTTTGATGTCGCCACTCATTTTTCACCGAAATACAATCCGTGGGATGAACGTTTATGTGTTGTCCCCGATGGCGATATGTTCAAAGCGATTTCTGCGGGTAAAGCATCTGTCGTCACCGATCATATTGAGCGTTTTAGCAAAGAAGGCATTTTACTTAAATCAGGAAAAACGCTGGAAGCCGATATCATTGTGACCGCTACAGGCCTTAATGCGGTCGCATTTAGCAAGACACAATTGATTGTGGACGGGAAAAAAATAGTTTATCCAGAGACCACAATTTTCAAATCAATGATGTTATCCGACATTCCCAATTTTGCTTTCGCATTCGGCTACACCAATCTGGCATGGACCTTAAAAGTTGATCTGGTCTGGAAACACTTCTGTAGATTACTGGATTACATGGATGAAAATAAGTATGCCACATTCACACCCGTCATCAGTGATAAAAGCATGAAACGCATTCCATTTGTAGACCTGAACTCAGGCTACATTCAACGAAGCATCGCACAATTTCCAATGGCAGGTACACAAGGCCCATGGATTGTAAAACAAGATTATAAATTCGATGTTGAGCGACTTCGTAAAGGTCCTGTTTTTGATAAAGAACTAAGTTTCACCCAGATTAAGCCGAAGAAAAAGCCAAGCGTTGTTACCACAGAAACAATGCCAGAACAGATCAAAATTCAGGCTTAACACAGCGATTTACATTGACATCTCTTATTGCCAGTAGCAATCAGGGACATAAATCGATCAAGGAAAAATATGATGGAAAATATTAAATTTACAAGTAAAGGAATTACCTGTTCTGCATGGTACATCCCAGCAAAATCGGATGAATACAAGTCTTCTCAAGGACGGCCTTGTATTATTTTGGGTAACGGTTTCGGTGGTACCAAAGATACGGGATTACTCGATTTTGCCGAACCTTTCAGTCAGGCAGGTTTTGATACTTTCGCATTTGACTATCGTGGATTTGGAGAGTCTGCTGGACTACCAAGACAGCATGTATCTTATATTCAACAACGAGAGGATTATCATGCCGCGATCGAAGCTGCACGGAATTTACCCCATGTAGATGGAAGTCGTATTGCACTGTGGGGCACGTCTTATTCGGGTGGTCATGTCGTGGTCGTTGCTGCACAAGATCCAAAAATATCGGCTGTCGTCTCCATGAATCCGGCAACTGATGGTTTAGCAGCTCTAAAACAAGTATTCCAATATGGTGGAATAAAGCAGATATCGACAGCAATCGGTCATGGCATAAAAGATTTAATGCATGCCATCACTCAACGCCCTCCCCATCTCATTCCAATTGTTGGACAACCCGGTACGGCTGCAATGATCAGCACACCCGGTGCCGAAGAAAGCTATACCTCTATGGCAGGTCCGACTTGGCGGAATGAAGTCTGTGCTCGTGCAGCTCTGGAAGTTTCATACAACCGGCCTGTGGCTTTTGCAAAAAATGTGAAATGCCCGACCTTGATCCAAGTGGGTGCCAATGACCAGATTGCACCACCGAACCCAGCCCGAAAAACAGCACGTCTAATTCAAGGCCCAGCTGAATTGCTGGAATATCCAATTGATCATTTTGATTTCTATACCGAATCATGGGGTGAAACCGTGCTGATTGATCAGATCAATTTCTTGAAAAAGACACTTGCTCCACCCTCCCTAGAGAAATGAAAGTTTATAAATTTTCATTGTAGAAAAACATTTAATTCAAATACATACATAAGCGCATAGCATTCTGCGACAGCCTCAAAAATTTAATCAGCTATCGCGATGAAGACTAAAAACTGAAGCGTTATGTATGAACACCAATCGCATCACAAAGCAGTTCATTTAAATGCTTTGAAATCATATCAATCAGGATGGATAAGGAAATCTTATGTCACTCGTCAAATTAAGCAAAGATACACAAATCGATGAAATCGTTTCGATTATTAAAAGAGATGGTGGTGTCATCATTGAAAATTTTTTAAATGATGAAATAACCCAAGATATTTATCAAACATTATCACAGCAATTAGAGTTGATCCCAGACGGAGAAGATGAATATTTTGCAGGTACGAAGACCCGCCGAATGAGCCGTTTATTTGCACGCTTGCCACAAATGCCCTTGGTGGCAATGAATCCAGTATTTTTAGATACCGCAAAATCGATTCTTCAAACCCCACTACAGGCATGGAGTGGTGAAAATAGAATTGAACTCTATCCAGACATTCAGGTGGGTGTGACTCAAGCGATTCAGATCTGGCCAGGTCAAAAAGCACAACCCTTACATCGTGACGATACAGTATGGATGTGGCAACATCCGGGTTATGGTCGTGAAGCCAGAGTCCAGATTATGTTTGCTGTGACTGATTTTACAGAAGAAAATGGCGCGACTCGCGTCATTCCTGCCAGCCATTTGTGGGATGATCTAAGAGTACCTAAAGAAGACGAAACCGTCGCGGCTGAAATGAAAGCTGGAGATGCTTTAATCTGGATTGGTTCGACCTATCATGGTGGAGGTGCCAATGTCAGTCATGCACCTCGTATCGGACTCACGATGTCTTATGATCTTGGCTTTCTCAGACAGGAAGAAAACCATTATTTATCTCTCTCCACCGAAACAATTAAAAGCTTCCCAGATGAGCTAAGAGGATTGCTCGGCTGGAATATGAGCACCACTTTTGTCGGATTTGTCGAACATGAAGGCAAGATGATGAGTCCAATCGATATGTTAAATGTTCAGGAGTTTAAAACCACTGGGATTATCTAAGCCTTAGTATCTAGAAATTGGAAAGTAAGAAAACGTCGATCAAGTCGACGTTTTCTTACGCTTTTTATCACCAATCACTGTCTCAATATTTAAAAATTTCTGAATGCTTTAAATATTTTCATTACATCTTTATCAGTTCATTTAGACCATCAAATCAATCACTGGTCTGCAAGAGCTTATATGCAACTGTGCTCTGCATATTTTAACTTACCTTCTGTGCAATCCTATATATACCCTTCCTCACGTCAACGTGAGTCAGTGGTTTCGGTAATAGGGCTAAAATATTCAATCGAAGCTGATTAATTCTCTCATCTCCACACTGTTTCCACACTTTAATAATCGTCATTACACAAACATTCAAAATAATACCAGCATCAAAACTCCCCCAATCTGGATAGAATGCCGAAGGGCCAATTTATGAAAAGACTTACATTTCCTCTATATCAGCCGCTGTGTATTCTGACTGTATTTAGCGTTCTAGTAACAAGTGGCTGTCAGGTGGTTAGCCTAAAAAAACAGACACTGCATACCACCATTGCCAATGAACGTAACAGTATTCTCACTCAAAATAAATTAAGTGGCGCCAGCCTGAACCTGCTCTATATGTCCGATATGGACATGAAACTGTGCATGAAAAATCCAGATGCATGTATTGTCGATCTGGAAAAAATTCCTCAGGTACAGACAGAACAATTATTATCAGCCGCTAGCGAGTTATATCTCTCTAAAGCTCTGACTCTTGCAGACTCACATGATTGCAAAATCAATAAAAACACTAAATTAGAATCTAAACCTGCCCCACAGGTGAATGAATGTTTAGACCAACAACTGCAAGCTTTAGATAAAAGTATTCGGTACAGCTATGCCTATCTGTTTAAGACCTCTCGTCAGCCTCAAGACCGTATTTTTGATAATCGTCAGGTGCAAATTCGGGACTTCTATAATCAGGCACTTAACCAGTTAGTAAATGTGTACAGTGCGAAGAATTCATCAGCGACGATTCCAGACAGTATTCAAATTGGTGAAAGTACTTATAAGATTGATATTGACTCCTATCCCAAACTACAAGGTAAAAAGCTTGAGAAATTTACCTCAAGCTACAACATGAATTTCTCTGGATTAAGAACCATTAACCGTCGTGATGGTTTCGGTGCAGATTTCGTCGCAGTTTTGCACACTAAAGAAAATGATTCCAAAAATGGAAATCCCTATATTCTTGATCCACTGAACTATGCTTACCCAAATGGCGTTAATCCCAATATCCACCAAGCCCATTATCTTGCGTCGACGCTGATTGCCCAGCCAGTCGATGAGCAAGCCACAATCAGCGAGATACTCAATCGGCCTGATTTCAAAATAAAAATCTATGATCCTTACAATATCGAAAAGATCAAAATTGAAGATAAAGAATATTCCCTTGCTGCGAACTTCTCTGCCCCCTATGGTTTATGGTTAGCGGAGAATAACTTGGGCTCTGCAGCATATCTAACCTTGATTGACCGTAATCAACGTTTGACCATGCCTCATCTATATATGCTTGAACCCTATAATCCGAATAAAAAAGTGATTGTATTGATCCATGGACTGGCCAGCAGCCCAGAGGCGTGGATTGCGGTGACCAATGAAATTATGGGCGATAAGTCACTACGTGAGCATTATCAAGTCTGGCAGGTATTTTACTCAACCAATATGCCTATTCTGGAAAGCCGCTTTCAGATTTCTGCTTTACTGAAACAAACATTTGCCTCTCTCAATCCACAAGACCCTGCATCTCAAAATGCTGTTTTGATTGGACATAGCATGGGAGGAATTATTAGCCGCCTTTTAGTCAGTCATGCGGATATTTCAAAAAAAGCCTTACCAATGATGAGTAACCACGTTCAAGCACGGATGAGAAAACATCCCGTCATAGGCGAACGCTTAAAGATGGAACCGATTCCAAACTTTGATCGCGTCATTTTCCTCGCTGCGCCTCATCGTGGAACAAGCTACGCCGACCGCTGGTTTACCGTCACTGCACGAAAGATTATTGGACTACCTTCAGCATTTTTAAAAACATTAACCGATACACTGACAAGCTATGATGATGATCTGAAAGATTTTGTCAGAACCATCAATAACAGGCTGCAAAATGGCCCTAGCGATCTGAGTAATAAATCTGAATTTATGGAACTCACCTCGGGTATACAGCCTAAAGAAGGTCTAGTTTTTCATTCAATCATGGGGAATATCACCAAAAGTAATGATACTGATAAGATAACCGATGGCATTGTTCCTTATAAAAGTGCCCATTTAGAAGGTGCGATTTCAGAGAAAATCATTAAAGGCGGGCATTCTATTCAAATAAAGCCTGAAACGGTATTGGAACTTCGCCGTATCTTGAGCCAACATTTAACCGAGCATGGTTTAGACAAAGTGAAAAACTAAACATCCAAAGCTAAAGTGACAGCACTTTAGCTTTTTTTCTTTTTATTGCTCGCTTTCCTGTATTCTTTTACGAATTTCTTCTCGCCATTTCAGTGCATTTTCTTGTTGTTTATTGAGTAACACACCGAGCATATAAGCGGTCACTGCTGCCCCGATCAAAGCAATACCACTTTCATAAATGATATCGATAACGAACTCAAGCACACCTTCGGATAAGAATGCTAACATGCCAGAAAATTTCAGAAACTTGGCGATTGCTACAACCAAAATCCCTAATAATGCTCCAGTCCATAAAAAGATTTTATGGATATTGATCGGCGCTGTGACTTGATCAATTTGATCTGGATATTTTCGATAGTACTCGATTTCATCCTCTGTCACGTTGGAGGAGGATTTGAATAATAATTTAATAAATAATGTATCTTGATCGAGTTTTGAATTTTTCTTCATAGATACCGTGCATTATTAGTTTTCTTGTCTTTAATCTTACTAATTGTTGTGGAAGAAGTAACCCTCTTTCACAAGAACGAGCCTCTTTATAACAGTTAAATCAATCTCTCTTTGATCATTTCAATCAAACACAAAAACGCTTAATTTAAGCTAATCCATTCCTAATAAGATGAAGGATGATTTACTCTCTAAACTACATCTATACACGGATAGGTTAAATCAAGCGTCCGTAGAACTGGTTTAATCCACTGTCACATTTCCTAAACGATCTTTTTCAATTTATTCTGCTGAAGCAATCACATTAAACGATTCAACAGCATTAACACAGTTTGTTCCATTTGCTTTTGTTTCTGTGTATCCGTAACGCCTTGAACACTGAATCCCCAATATGCTTCAAATAAACAAGCCAGTACGTAAGCAGTCGAACTAATCGCATCTTGAGTTGCGTTTGGATACTCCTGTCCCAACTGATTTTCAAAATCAGGCAGCCAATGCTGTATCCATAGATCATGCAGCATCTGCTTGATCAACGGATTTCTGGCACTTTGCGCAACCAGTTCTAACCAAACAATCAAATCATCCTGACTCCGATAAACTTCGGGCGTGAATAACATGACGATTCTTTCGCTCAATGGTTTTCCACTAAACCGATGAATAATTGCTGTCCCCATTTCTCCAATATAGTGCTCAATGAAAGCATTGATTAAATCTGCACGTGAAGAAAAATAATGATGTACCAGCGTGCGTTGCATGCCTGATGCTTCCGCTACTTTGGCAAAAGTAATTCCTTCTAGTCCTTCCCTAGCAACGACTGAAACAGCAGCTTGAAGAATTTCATATGACCGTTCATGCGCTTTACTCGGTCTTCCTATCTTGTTTTCCATCATCGTCATAAATAAAAAAAATGTTTACTAATTAATCATACCATATTATTTTACTGACATGACAGTCAATTAATTAAAGGAAGTCATATCATGAAAATACTTGGACTTGCTGTCGGTAGCGAAATGGACGCTACAACAGCAAAAATCTTAACTGATAGTGAAATGCTGCATGCCGCTATTGTGGAAATTATCAACATCTGTGGGCTGGTTGCCTGTATTGTATTGGCGCTTTCGGGCTGGATCTACGGCGCAAAATTTCTCAAGAAGAACAACTATCTGCTTGGGCTAGAATGGTGGATTGTGGCTTTTTCTGCGACAAACTTTGTCTTGTATATGCTGACGGGTGGGCATGTTCATTATTCAATTACAATGTTTCTGGATTCATTCTCACGCAGCTTTGGTATGCCCGTCATTGCCGTACTGGGCTTAATGGCACTGACCCATAATTATAAACCCACAGCGTTGAAGGAAGTGCTGCTGTTCGCCGCTGCATTCGCAGGCACTTTTGTTATCTTCTTGGCCGATTTCTTTGACGGGATACGCCCGTATTTTTACGTCATCATGTGGGTGATTCTTGCGATCTATCTCTGCTACTTCATTCTTTGCTTGGCACGTGCTGGGGAAACTCTGCATGCCGTGGCGACAACATTCACTTTAATCGTCAGCCTCGCCGTCGCAATCGTCTATGACTTCTTCCCGATCCCTGGCGATGATACGCATATGATCTTTATGACTTGGGCATTCATTACCTGGGCTTATGCGGTCATCCAGTTGTATTACGCCTATGACGCACTGGCACGTTCTCAGACCCTTTCCAAAGCATCATTGGTTCCAGCTCACTAATCCATACATCACCGCATCATTATTTTTAAAATCAAACACCGTACAGGAGTACGGTGAAGATAAAAAAGGATAGCAAATGAATCATATCAATGAAGAAATGGCGAACTACAACCCTAAATCTTTACCCTTTCGTCTTCTGGGAGGCTGGATAGAGCAACCTGATGATCTTCAACCCGAACTGGAAGGTTCTGACAGCGCTGATGTCATTGTGGTTGGGGCTGGATTTGCCGGGCTCTCAACTGCCCTTGAGCTGACCGCCCGTGGTGCAAAAGTGATTGTGCTTGAACAAGAGTTTGGTGGCTTCGGTGCCAGCGGGCGTAATGCTGGTTATCTACTCGGCAGTATGGGAATTGAGTTTGAAATGTTCGCAAAACGCGTCGGCGTTGAGCATGCACGAAAATTTGTGAATTTTTATGACGAAGCCGTGTGCTACGTCGAAAAGCGTCTAGCCGAGTTGGAAATTCAATGTGATTACAATCCTTCTGGCATTATACGTGCTGCGATTGATCCTTCTCAGGAAAAATGGCTACGTCGCAGTATGGAGGTTGGTCGTGAACTGGGTTCAATCACTCGCTTTGTAGATCAAGCTGAAATGCGCGCTCGCGGTATTCCGCCAGCGTTTCTATTTGGTAGTGAGCAACGTGGCAGCACGCTCAATCCTGGTAAATATGTCAGCGGTTTACGTCGTGCGGCAATTCAGGCAGGCGTTAAGCTCTATGAAAAAACGCCCTTGCTGTCTTACAGTGAAGGCGCGGAAATAACCTGCAAGACTCCGCGGGGTCGTGCAACTGCCCCAATCGTGGTATTGGCGACAAATGCATTCACACCACAGTTGGGGTTACTACGTGATAAGGTTGCGCCGATACGCGTATCAGCAATTGAAACCCAACAGTTGTCTCCAAAACAATTGGCATCTTTGGGTTGGCAGAACAGAGAAGGAATTATTACACCGCATCTCATGATGGAGAGCCATCGTCTCACAGCACACAATACGATGGTGTTGACGGTGAAGAAGTTAAATTATGTTTATGGTTCAAAGACCCCGAACATACCAGATCAAGATGCCTATGCTGCACTCGTACAGACCTTACGTGAACGTCATCCTACCTTGCAAGGTCTTGGTATTAAGCATTGCTGGAGTGGTTACGTTAGCGTGGCATATGATTTTCTGCCTGTGGTAGGCACCACAGGAACGCATCAAAATATCATTTATGTTGCTGGCTGCACTGGACATGGGCTTGCCACTCAATCCTTTATGGGGCAGCTACTTGCCGAGAAAATTAAAGGCGTTGAGAGTCCTATTTTAACAGCCCTGTATCATAAAACGCCTTCGACCCTCCCTGAGCCATTGCAGTGGTGTGCTTTTAAAACCGCTTTCTCAGCGGCTGCTTTTTATGATCGTCTAACGGACCGTAAAGCACGTTCTATTGCCACAGATTCAGTGAGATAAGAAATCTTTAAATAAAAGCTCTATAACAAATCTCTTTCTTATATTTGATGAAAGCGATGACAATCAAAATGAAATAGAGATTTGTTGGAGTTAATCACCTAAAACTACTTTTGAATGTATTCGGGCAAAATCAACCAAATCTTTTGGATAGAACTGATGTTCACGATATGACGTATCATCTATATCCAGCAACCACGTTACCGCTGCTGCTTCCCATGACCAATAGCCATAGTAACCTCTTCCTGATCTTAAATCAGTTTGAGGATGTTGATCATAATAAGGCTCTCGGCTGCTCGCCTCATACCAATCTTCTAGGTATTGCAGCATTAAAGCTGGACGCTTTTCAGGTGAAGCATTAAACACTTTAATGAGCTTACGATAAGGCAAATGTCGTCTTGCTTCATCTGGTGGAGTTCCACGCTCTGCAACAAAAGGAGCAACTAAACATTCAATTAATCCATCTTTTTCCTGTCCTTCAGGCGTTGCTTCTACATAGTCAATGATTGGCATAATCCGATCCATCTGATCCGCATAACCAGTCAATAGCCCAAAACAAATCAGACGCAAAGCAATATACCAATAGTCTTCTGTTCCCAAACTGATATGCCAAACATACCGTCCATCAGCATCAGGACTTAAATTGTATAAATGGCTTGCTTCTGCGTACTCTTCTGTCCAGTGAAGTAGATATGGATATATTTCTTTTAAAAATTCAAGGCGTCCACCTGCCGAATACTGTAAGGAAATCAAATCTAAAACATCTATTATTCTTCTTTGACCAGCTGCAATATAACCACTATATTTTTTTTCATTTTTATAATTACTAAAACCATCCGTTACGGAATATATCCCATTCACAAATGTATCAAATCTTTTGCTATACATTTTTTGTTCAAGCAAATTATCTCTAAATAAAGCTGGGTCTTTTATTTCTAAACTTAACCACTTTTGCCAATCTATTGTCTGCTCATTTACTTGTATGGACATTTATTAACGCTCCAGCATGTCATTCGGTAAAACAAATTCTGAAGTAATCAAATAGACTATAAAAATACATTTAGGCCTATCTAGACACTTCTAATTTTGCAGGCATACATTTATAAAATTTAAAACTGGATAAAGAAAAGCCCTTTCGGGTTTAATCATCTTTACCTAAACCTTGCTCATCTACAAACTTGCCAATATCTAACATCATCCTTGGTGTATCTAAAGTTGCTAAGAATTGTAGATGTGAAATGATTGGCAGCTTGCGCACATTCTCTAGTTTAGCTTCCCCACCTAGAATCAAAGCGGGTTCAAAACCAAACATTTCATTCGGTTTTAGTACGCCATACTTTTTCACAGCCCGATCAAATAAAGGCTTATTCTTATAGTCTTTTTGATCTAAGAATCTTTTCTCTTTAGACGATATGAAGACTCTTATTAGTAAATCACCCTCATCTTCTTCCATAATTTCCATACTTGGAAATATTTGATTCATAGCAGTTGAAATCGTTAAACATTGCCCATGTATAGTGCCCCAAACACTTAACTCACCAAATGCACTACGACCAATCACAAAGTATTCCTCATGGGGCTGTAGTTCTACATGCTCTAACCAAGCATCTAATACATCTTGATAGTCTTCCGGGTTAACCAACCAGAATAATCCATTCCCCCAACCTGAAAAACCAAAAGCTCTCCAATACTCAAGTAGTTGATTTGGTAGCTTGCCTTGATACTTGTTAAGAGTTTCTTCTGATACAGGCTCTACACAAACTGGCGGTCCAAAACCTTCATCATGATAAAAAATTTCAAAATTTTCATCCATTA
Source organism: Acinetobacter vivianii (assembly GCF_014635885.1). GTDB lineage: Bacteria > Pseudomonadota > Gammaproteobacteria > Pseudomonadales > Moraxellaceae > Acinetobacter > Acinetobacter vivianii. The sequence continues at coordinate 152,013 of NZ_BMDR01000004.1, read as the reverse complement.
TAAACTTACTCATTTTCTACCTTTGTAATTTTGCAGACATACATTTAGAAAATATATAACTGGATAAAGAAAAGCCCTTTCGGGCTTTAATCATCTTTACCTAAACCTTGCTCATCTACAAACTTACCTATATCTAACATCATTCTTGGTGTATCTAAAGATGCTAAGAATTGTAGATGTGAAATAATTGGCAGCTTGCGCACATTTTCTAGTTTAGCCTCCCCGCCTAGAATCAAAGCGGGTTCAAAACCAAAAATTTCATTCGGTTTTAATACGCCATACTTTTTCACAGCCCGATCAAATAACGGTTTGTTTTTGTAATCATCAAAGTCTAAATATTTTTTTGTCCTTGATGAAATAAATAGTTTTACAAGAAAATCACTTTCTCCCTCTTCTATCTTCTCCATTTTCGGATAAATATTCGAAGTCGTAGATGATATTTTAAAGCAACTTCCATGCAACGTACCCCACACACTTAGATCACCAAATGCAGTACGAGCGATCACGAAATATTCCTCATGAGGAGGTAAATCAATATTTTCTAACCATGCATCCAAAACATCTTGGTAGTCTTCTGGGTTAACCAACCAGAACAATCCATTTCCCCATCCAGAAAAACCAAAAGCTTTCCAGTACTCAAGTAGTTGATTTGGTAGTTTCCCTTGATATTTTTTTAAAATATCTTCAGATACATGATCCGAAAAAATAGGAGGACCAAATCCTTTATCGTTATAAAAATAATCAAAATCTTCATCTATTATAAACTCACTCATTTTCTACCTTTGTAATTTTGCAGACATACATTTAGAAAATATATAACTGGATAAAGAAAAGCCCTTTCGGGCTTTATTCATCTTTTCCTAAACCGTGCTCATCCACGAACTTACCTATATCCAACATCATGTGTGGAGTATCCAATGATGCCAAGAATTGTAGATGCGTAATAATCGGCAATTTACGTAAATTCTCGAGTTTAACTGCCCCCCCCAGGACTAACGCAGGTTCAAAACCAAACATTTCATTTTTGCTCAGTTCACCATATTTTTTAACAGCCCGATCAAATAACGGTTTGTTTTTGTAATCATTTATATCTAATGAGTCTTTATCTTTTGATGAAAAAAATATCTTGATAAGTAAGTCTTCCTCACCTTGTTCCATTTTTTCCATTTTTGGAAAAATTTGTGAAGTCGTCGCCGAAATAGTAAAGCATCGACCATGAATTGTTCCCCATACACTTAAATCCCCAAAAGCTGTACGAGCAATCACAAAATATTCTTCATGAGGCGGTAAATCAATATTTTCTAACCATGCATCCAAAACATCTTGGTAGTCTTCTGGGTTAACCAACCAGAATAATCCATTCCCCCAACCTGAAAAACCAAAAGCTCTCCAATACTCAAGCAATTGATTTGGTAGTTTACCTTGATACTTTTTCAGAGTTTCTTCTAATACAGGCTCTACACAAACTGGCGGTCCAAAACCTTCATCATGATAAAAAATTTCAAAATTCTCATCCATTATAAACGCACTCATTTTTTACACCTTTCCAGTTTTGCATTCATCCCTGTCGTACTTCTTTCACTAACAGGAACTTTTGCTGCCGCTTCATCTAATGCTTGAACCCTAGTTTTCCACTGACTACCAATAGAGGAATTGACATTCTTTAAACCAATTGCTTTAGTATCAACTTTATTTGCTCCACCTACAAGCTGATCAGGGTTATGTAGAGCTGCCATTTCATTCATGATTCGCCCTGACTTTTCTTTAGCAAGTTTCTTTGCTTCTCGAGCACCTATATTTTGTTGCTGATATTCTTTCTCATATTTTTCAGCAAGGTCAGCCCCATATTTTTTTCTAGCTTGCTCAGCAGGTGCACCACCACCACGCCCCTCTGTATTAAAAGCCTTCCGTCCTTCAATATAGTCTTCTACACTCATCTCATTGAGACCTTTTTGCTGATTTGCCAACTGCCAGTCAGTCTCTTTATTTAAGTATTCTTCAACCGCTAGACTGTTACTGTCCTTCGGGTAGTTTTCTTTAATCATCTTATCCGCATTTTTTCTTGCAGAAGATGTATTAACAGGATTAAAGCACTTTACCTTTGTCTCAGGCATCTTCTTGGTAATCGGCTCTTTAACTTTTGGCTGATGTACATTTTCAGGTGTTTTGGTGCCTGATGCACTTTTATTAGATGCGCCTGCTGTATGTACCACATTCGCTTTAGCAGTCTGAGGGTATGAAGGTCTAACAGTTTGTGTTGGTGTAGGAACGGGCTTTACCTTGGTTCCAACCGTGGCATAAGCGGGTTCATACTTGACCGATTGCTTTAATAAGTCCTGTAGATGTTCGTCAAACTCTTTAAAACCCTGTTTAATTTTGATCGCTGATTTCTGGATCATTGAAATTAAAACCGCTTCAAATCGCTCCATTCTTAAGTAAATAGATTTGGCCCATCCTAAGCCCATCCAATTGATCTTTGCACCGTAACTCAACAATGACTTAACACGTTTGACCAAACCAAGTAATTGATTAAGTATCGAGGTAATAATATTCGTAACAGCACTAGCGTAATCGGAGTACTTTATCTTCTTCAAGGTTGGAACTACATTGCCCTTCATAAAGCCATTAAGTTTAGAAATAATCGTTGCTAAATGGGGTGTTCTTTTAATAAGAAAAAGTCCTACACACTTAACAACATTTCCAATTTCACTTCCAACAGCACCACCGAGAATTCCGCCTGCCCCAGCACCTGGAGCTGCACCAACACCTCCAAAAAATGCACCTCCAGCGCCGCCTGTTGCAGCACCTGTCGCGGCAGTCGCACCAACTAAAACAAATGGCAGTAAATAAACAGCTAAAAGCATCCATTCCTGCACTTCATCTTGTTTCTTTGGATCGTTTAGCATCCTCATGATAACAGCGATCGCATCTCGGGCACTAAATACAAGAACCGTCCCGGGAACAAAACCTGCGAGCATTTCAGTTACAATGACAGAAACAGGACGTTCATCTGTATTGAACTCACCATAAATGAAACTTTTAACCCAGCTTTGAGCGCCATCCAATGACTTACCATATTCTGCGATAAGTTCATTCAGCTCCTTTTCTACCCATTGTGCGGTTTGGTTAAAATTGGATTGCAAACCACTGATAGATTGATCAAAGCTTCTCTGAATTTGATTTTGGTAACCACTAAGTGTCTGTAACATATCCATAATTATTCTTCTGGTTGATCGTCTACAAGTGGAAGTACAAAAATTTCAGTTTTAAATAAGTTATCTAACTCTTGCTCAAATTTCATTTCTAATGCTGACTCCAACGGGTTTCTGTCATCACCATATTCAATAACAGCACGTCCATTTTTTTGATCAGAGTAAAATGCCATACCATTTGAATCCGTTTTACCTTGTTGCGTAGTTCCATCAGGCAAATGAATCGTATAAGGGATGTTAGGACTAGGCGTACCATCTGCATATACCTTTCTAAATTCAAGCAGATTTTTAGGTATTGAGAGAGCTGGCAAAATTGGTAAATTTTGTTTTGCTGTACTTCCTCCCATAAACAAATGCTGCCCCGCCTTCACCTCAAATTTGCCCCCTGTCACAGGAAAAATTCCAGAGCCATTCAGCTTGAGTTGCGAACCTTGCGCGGTAAATACAATTTCTTTAGGACTGGTAATTTCAATGCGGTCTTCGGTGGAAATGATTTGAATCCCTTGCTTGGCAAGCAAGTCTATCCCATCCGATTGGGCATGCACTTCAAATTTACCTTTAGCAGTGACTTGCTTGATCCCATTCTGTGCTGCAAACAGGCTAATCCTGTTCTGGACATGGGCAACCAGATTTTTTTGTGTGCTTAGGTTAATGCTATCGCCCGCAATCTGATTGATCTGTCCATCCGCAGAAAGATGAATATCTTCACTAGTACTCAGACCAATTCCCGCAGGTGAATTGAGTAATAATAGTGCTTTCTCAAATTTTGCGATCTTGTCCTGAATCTGATCAGCAAAGTCTTTTAACTGTTCTAATGATTCAATTTCATCCGTTTGCTGATTCTTGGCAACTTCACTTAATGCTTTGGCATTGCTCTGATTGCCTTCAAGCTGTTGCTTGGCTGGCTGTGCATCCAGATGCTCACCCTGTGCCTGATCCTGCTTTTGTGTGCTAACAAGTAAGCCTTGTCCTGCACGCACCGCCCCCCATTGGTCAGTACGCAGTTCAAAGCCTTCTCCACGATCTTCACTTTCAGCCTTGTCTTTTGGATGGCTAAGCTTACCGAGGTTCAGTTGGCTGGCAGCATGGCTACTTTGTAGTTGCGCGCTGATTTGACCCGTGGTGTCATCAAAACGCAATTGGTTAAAGCCTTCGCCTTGATATTCTTTGGATTTAATCCCTGCCAGTTTCTTGGTATCAGGCAGCTTACCTGCATTATCGAATTTAGTTGGGCTACGCTGTGCTTCATGAATTCGTCCGACCACATAGGGACGGTCAATATTGCCATCAAAGAAGTTGATCACCACGATCTCACCAATTCTTGGCAAGAAACGTGCGCCGTAGCCTTCACCTGCCCACGGCGTCAGTACATCGATCCATGCAGAATCGGTATCATTGTCATTGGCACCTGCACCAACATCATGACTATGATCATCTGCTCGAGTAAACAGGAATCTGACTTTAATGCGGCCCCATTCATCGACATGAATTTCTTCACCACTTGGCCCGACCACTTTCGCCCGTTGCGGATGAGCTTCGGGGTGATGCTGCTGTGGATTGTATTCTGGAACAATCTTGATCTGACGGCGTTGTAGTGTGAGCTGATTGGCTTGGCGTTCTTCTGTGTTACCTGTATTGAACTGTTTAGGTTGCCAGTGACTCTGTGCCAATAGCTGATCAATTTGTTGATGTAAATCTTTAGGCAGGTTGTTTTGATTATAGAAATGCTTGCCTGTGATCAGAAATTCCTTATCTGCCCCATCATGCTGATCAACTTCGGGATGATCATTCAACTCAAACCAGTAACCCACTTGTGCATCACGTAAGGTCGATTGGGCAATGAATTGCTTGGCCTGCGCATTATGGTAATGACTGAGATTTTGATTGAAACGTTCAACCTGTTGATTACCTGAAGGCGTTGCACCATCTTCCTTGTTCAGGTCTTGCATCCATGCTGGGGTAAAGTGCCATGCATCCTCCAGTCCCAGACTATTTGCATCATGCTGTTCTGAATGCTGCTGGGTGGTGAGAACTGAACCTGTGCCTTCATCCATATCTAAAGCATCAGGCTGCCAACGGTTCACATACACCGAAGTCGGCTGTAAGGAACGATTGCCATTAAAACTAGTAATCGAGTCAAATTGTTCCGTTGCACTGCTACGATGGTACTGTACTTTACGTCGATCCAACGCTTGATACTGGGCATTATCATCAATCAGTCTCAAGCGTTGCGGCTGAATGGCACTACTTGAATTCGATACTGTCAGTTGTGCTTCATCAATCAGCCAGTTAATGCCTTCACTACGCATCAATCGCGTCAGAAAATCATAGTCACTTTCATTTTGGGACATGATAAATGGACGGACATCATATTGCTGGCTGAGTCCAGTTAAGTCCAAAGTCAGACTAGAAGCGAATAATGGGCTTCTTTCCTGCCATTCTTTAAAAATGGTCTGAACCACATCGACCACAGTCTTTGCCATAAAAACACGGCTGTTTCTGCGATGTTTCCACAGTGCAGTCGGGTCTTCTAAAGTCAGTTTATAGACTGTCAGACTACCATCCGATTGCCCCTGCAAAGCTTGGGTAATAATACCGGTAGTACGGAACAATTGCCCTGTATCTGTGACCTGATCAACAGCAACCTGACTACCAATGAATTGTTTGAGGGGAATAGTGGCATTGGTTGACAGGCAAATGAGTTCGGCTTTCACACCAGCATTGATTTGGTGTTGACCATCAATACGCTGTAGGAAGACTTGCGTATTTAAATCTGAATTTGAAAATAAAATATGTAAGGCGCGTTTTTGTGCAGTAAGCCCTAAGCTGTCTAAGGCTTGAAATATATTGTTCAACATCTTCTTATAGGCTTACGCTTAAATTTAGTGCATTTTACAAAGTATAGGGATTCTTTGTCTATACGGTTCTGTCTGTTTATGACAATTTACGTCACTCATTTTTTACAGCGGAATATCAAAAATTAAAATCAATATAAAAAATAAAAAGCCCGTCCTTAGATGAGCTAATTAATTCTCTAAAATATACTAACAGTTGCCTTTCTTGGCTTGTCCAGGAGGACAGAAACGACCATTTCCATGCCCGTCATAGTAACGCCCATCATTGAGTCGGCCTTCAGGATCAACAACGATACTTCCCTCACGCGTATGTACAGCACAAGCCGTAAGACCCACACTGCCTAGCAACGTCACCACCAATAAAAAATATTTCATAATTCACTCCTTTTTAATAAAAAAATAAAATTAATCAGCCTATTTTTCAACCAATGTTTTGTTATCAGTATTTTTCCGTATAACAACTTAGAAAATACATTAGCACCTAAAACACAATATTTTATATCGAGGTTTTCTCATCTATAAAAAAGAATAAAACTGCACCACACATGATGCAGTTGAAGCAACTATTTAAATCACCAATTAAATTTCAATCTGGCTCCCCAACTCCACGACACGATTGGTTGGAATTTGATAAAAGTCACTAACAGGACTGGTATTACGTTGCATCGAAATAAATAAGCGCTCACGCCAAGGTGACATTCCATCCCCGACGCTATGCACAATACGATCACGTGAAATAAAGAAGCTGATTTGCATCACATCATATTCAAACTCTAATTGCTCATAAGCCTGAACCAATGCCTGCGGCACATTAGGTTCGTCTTTAAACCCATAGAAAATCTTAATACGATAAAAATGCTCATCCAGAGTTTCAACACTGATACGTTCTTCATGTGAGACGAATGGAATATCTTCTACCACGACTGTCACGAGAATGTTACGCTCATGCAAGACTTTATTGTGTTTAAGATTATGCAGCATCGAATGCGGAACTACATTTGGCGTGCCCGTCAGAAATACAGCATCGCCAGGTACACGCAGTACACTATTCCCGATACTTTTGACAAATAACTCCAGTGACAATGTATCGTGCTCAAGCTTGGCAAAAGTAAGCTCCCGCCCTCGTTTCCACGTCATCAATATTGTTATTGCGATACCACCAATAAGAAGAGGTACCCAACCGCCCGAGAACATTTTTAAAGATGTCGCCGCGACTAAAACAGATTCCAGCAAGAAGAAAGGAATAATCAAAAGTAGAACTTTTGGCAAGCTCCATTTCCATGCATAGTAAATAAAGACTGCAACCAAAATCGTGTCACACAACATGGTCAAGGTGACCGCAAGACCGTAAGCGCTGGCTAAATTGGAACTGGTTTGAAAAATCAAGATCAGCACCACGATTGCGACTAAAAGTAACCAGTTTAGAAAAGGTACATAAATCTGGCCTGCCTCTAAATCTGAGGTATGCTTAATACTTAAGCGCGGTAAATACCCCAATTGTATGGCCTGACGCGCCAAAGAAAATACACCAGAGATAACAGCCTGCGAAGCAATCACCGCAGCCATTGTCGCTAGAATAATCATGGGATATAACGCCCAACTCGGCACCAGCAAATAAAAAGGATTTTCAATGGCAGCAGGATTACGCAATAGTAATGCACCTTGTCCTGCATAGTTTAAAACCAGACATGGAAGTACCACACTAAACCATCCCAACCGTATAGGTTGAGGGCCAAAATGTCCCATATCAGCATAGAGCGCCTCGCCTCCAGTTACGGTTAAGACCACGGCGCCCATAATAAAAAAAGACTGTACAGGATGGGTAAAAATAAATTGTATCGCCCAATGCGGACTAATCATCCCAAGCACTAACGGCGTCTGTATCACACTGGCAATACCAAGCAACCCCAGCGAGAGAAACCAGACTAGCGTAATTGGGCCAAAGAATTTCCCCACAAAAGCGGTACCATGTTTTTGCATTAAAAATAATGTAATCACGATCACCAGCGCGATGGGAATAATAAAAGGATCAAGCGCATTCGTGGCAATAGATAAACCTTCAACTGCCGAAAGCACGGATATCGCTGGCGTGATAATACCGTCGCCGAAAAATAAAGAAGCACCGATAAAACCAATTGCAATCAGATAAATCTTTTTATGATCTGTAATTTTAGCTTTACGCAGATTCAAGGCGAGTAAAGCCATGATGCCACCTTCGCCATTGTTGTCAGCACGCATCACGATTGCAATATATTTAATACTGATAATCAGCATTAAACACCAGAAAATAATCGAGAGAATGCCCAATACATTTTCAGGCTGAATCGCTAAACCATGCGCGGCATGAAAAGACTCTTTTAAAGCATATAAAGGACTGGTTCCAATATCACCAAAGACCACGCCTAAGGCTGCTAATGCAGTCGCTGGTAATGCAGCTTTTTTTACAGTACTTTGCATAATGAATGTTCTATATCATGTTATGGCAGGCAACATTTTTAACAATGCGTGATTTAAATTAGTTCAGTTCTTTGCTCTAGATTCTGCAACGCTAAGCTCTTTGCAACTTAAGCATCTGCTGTATTTCTATCGAGGTGTATCCTCTTTCTTTTAAAATCTGAACAATTATTTTTTGTATTTCAGCAGGCTTTACGGGATATTTTTCAACCAGAACTTCAGTGCTGTAACCTGTAAATACGCTTTTTTGATTTAGAACCATGTTATGGAAATGATTGCTTTGACTGTCCGTATTAAAGAAACCCATTCACCTACCCATAATAACGATCTCCAAAATCGCATTTTAATAATCTTAAAAAGTTACAGGCGTAAAATTTGCGTAAATTTTTCCTCTCGTCCATCGACTTTAATTAGACAAAGTTTGCCCGCCCTGCTCATCCATTCACGCAGGATCAAAGTCATTTAAATGATGTTTTAAAAAATCAGCCCAGAAAACGCAGCCCAACACCTGCTATCGTATAAATATATTTTGGGCTCAGCGCTGAATCCCCAATTTTTGTTCTGAGTTTTTTTACCAAGATTCTCAGGTAATGAGTGTCTTCTTCATGGGTAATCCCCCATAACTCAGTCATGATTTGTTTTTGGGTCACAATCTTGCCTTGATGACGAATCAACAGGGCTAAAAGCTGAAATTCTTTCTTGGTTAAGGTAATTTCCTCCCCCGCCAAGGTGACGCTATGTTCTGCCACATCCACCCAAAGCTGACCATCGTTGAATACCGTATTTTGTTCTGCATGTTGTGGTTTATTGCGAAACATCACACGGATACGGGCGCACAGTTCCTGAATACTAAAGGGCTTGGTCACATAATCATTTGCACCTGCATCCAGCAATTTAATTTTCTGATTTTCATCGGGTCGTGCAGATAATACGATCACAGGAATATCTGACCATTGCCGTAATTCGGTTAAAACCTTCTGTCCCTCCATATCGGGTAAACCCAAATCCAGAATCAGCAGATCTGCACCACGTGTCGCTAGACTCTCTAGTCCCTTCATCCCATTTTCAGCGACATGTACCGAATACCCTTGCGCACGCAAAGCAATATCCAGAAATTTCCGAATTTGGGGTTCATCATCAATGATGAGAATAGAAGCATGCTGATTTAATGTTTGCGGCATAAATAATGATTTTAATCCTGATGAAGTGGTAAGCGTATTCTAATTAAAGTGCCTTGAGCATGAGTTCCCGCTAAAGCTTCTATACTGCCCATATGCGCCCCAATGATGGCTTTTACGATGGCAAGCCCTAGACCCGTTCCTGTTTTACCACGATCTCCACGTTGCATGGTATAGAACATATCAAAGATTTGCTCGCGTTCATCTTCGGGAATCCCGACACCCTGATCTTCGATATCAATCTGTAAGAAATTATCCTCTTGTTTGATTGTTACTTTGATGGGCACATCATCAGGCGAAAACTTGGCCGCATTTTCCAATACATTAAAAATCGCCTGTTCAATTAAAGCTGGATGCACGTAGAGCTGAGGTAAATCTTCGGTTAAGGACACATCAATATTCACGTGTGGTTGATAGCGTTTCAGACGTTGTGTGGCAGATCCAATCAGCTCTTCAACACCGATCCAGTCTCGGCTTAAGCTTAAACCTTGATGGCCCAAGCGGGTCATATCCAGTAAATTTTGAATATAACGATCCAAGCGTTCACCTTCGACATGAATGGTATCTAACAGTTCATGGCGATCTTGTTCAGGCATCTGTTCGCCGTAGTATTTCAGCGTATCTGCAGAACCAATCATCGCGGCTAAAGGCGAACGTAAATCATGCGAGACCGAAGACAGTAATGCAGAACGCAACTTCTCAGTCTCAGCAACCACACGAGAATTTTCCAGTTGCAAAGCTAACTGTACTCGCGAAGCCGTTTGGGCAATATCATCAATCATCAATTCAGCCAGACGTTGCTGTTCAAAACTGATGCTTTCTGCATTTTGCTGAAAGCGTATCGCAATCACACCAAAGCCACCCACCAGATTCAGCGGATTAAACCACCATTCGGATTGAGTCAAAGTATTGGTAGAGCGCCCGCAAGGCTTGGCATTTTTCTGTGTCCAGTTTGCCGCAATCTGGTCTTTTTCATTGAATAGAGGATCCGCTCCCGACTCTTGTGTTCCGATTCTAAGCCAGACCAGCGCATTCAACGAACTTTCTAAATGTTGTTTGGCGACATTTAAAACTTGCTCAAGATCAACACAGCTGGATAATTTTCGCTCCAGCTCCTGAAGCTGTACGGAAATAGAATTCGCTGCACGTAAACTCAATACCTGAGCACGTAACTGATTGGCTAAACGCCCCACCAGCAAGGCTGAAATGATAAAGATAATCATCGTTATCACCCCACGCTCGGCACTAATTCGCAAGGTAAAACGCGGTTCAATAAATAAATAGTTATAGAGCAGGAAACAAATCAGAACGCTTATGATCGTGATAAACATCCTTGCCCGCATTGCAACTACAAGTACCGTGACCACAAAGATTAAAGCCAATTCGCTATAACCAATAAAATGATCACTTACTGTTGCAGCGATTAAGCCCAGCAACACAATCAAAATGCTTTCAATCATTTCACGCGGATGAAAATTCAGTGCTTGCCTCGGCCAGAACGAACGCTCACTCTGTTCCTGTGGCCTAATTGCGTGATCTTTAGCTTTTAAAGGTTGAACAAAAGTAATTTCAAAAGGATGCTGCTTTTCTAACAACTGATCAGCAATATGATCTGAGAACAACCGTTGCCATAATGATTTTTGAGGACTTTTGCCAAGCAGAATATTTGATGCTCCATAATCATAAGCTGCCTGTAAAATAGTCGCTGCAATATGATTGCTATAGAGCAAATAAGTATCTGCGCCCAGTTTACGTGCCAGATTAAATGCCTTGGTCACCGCAAAGGATTGGGTATTTGAAGTCTGACTCTTTTGAATCGAAATCACACTCCAGGTTGCATTGCGTCGTTCTGCAATACGATGCGCGCGTCGTACCAAGTCCTCCGAAAATGCGGAACCATCAATCGCCAACATAACATGATTCTGAATCGGAATGATCTGTCCTTGGGTGACAAACTTTTCCCGATAATCAATCTCAACTTGTCCTGCCACCGTTTGAATCGCCAAGTCACGTAAGGCGGTCAAATGAGCAGGTTTAAAAAAGCCTTGTAGCGCATGTGGTGCAACATCTGCCAAATAAATCTTGCCATGCTTCATCCGTTCTAATAACTCAGGCACAGGCAAGTCAACCAAACGAATATCTTTCAAACGTTTTAGTAACGCATCGGGTACGGTTTCGCTGACCCGAATCCCCGTAATCTGATACACCACATCATTGAGACTTTCCAGATGCTGAATATTCAAGGTGCTATAGACATCAATACCCGCATCTAATAATTCATTCACATCCTGCCAGCGATATTCATGCCGGCTATTCGGCACATTTCGATGTGCCAACTCATCAACCAGCACAATTTCAGGTTTCAGCTTGAGAATTTGGTCGAGATCCATCTCTTCCAGCATTCGCCCCTGATATTCCACCGTCTTTCGAGGAATAACATTTAGCCCCTGAATCAAACGTTCGGTATCAGATCGACCATGTGTTTCAACCCATCCAACCACAACCTGCTGCCCTTGCTGCATCAACTCATGCGCTCGGGTCAACATCGCATACGTTTTCCCTACGCCAGGCGCAGCCCCCAAGAATATGGTCAGACGTCCAGACTGTTCACGCTGGCTATGTGCCAGCCATGCATCCGCTTTATGATTACGGTCGATCTGCATAATTACGCTCTATCAACGTGTGGTCGATGACAATTGATCTAGGGCCAGATTCAGTTGTAGAACATTGACTCGCGCCTGTCCATATAAACCGAACTGTGCAGGCTGAATCTGTTGCTGTACTAATTTTTTGACCTGTGACTCTGACAAATGACGTTGCTGTGCCACGCGTTTCACTTGTAACAAGGCACTGTCAGGTGAAATATCTGGGTCAATCCCACTGCCTGATGCCGTAACCATATCGTTTGGTACCTGCTGTTCTGAAATATGATTATTCTGGGCAAATTGCATTGTTCTTTCTTTAATTTGTTTTTGCAAATCAGGATTAGAAACTGCCAAATTACTTCCCGCCATCCCATCTACACTGTAACTTACCGCACTGGGGCGAGCATGAAAATATTGCTCACTCACGAAATTCTGCCCAACTAAACTCGAACCCACAATCTTTCCATTCAGCTCAATCAAACTACCATTGGCCTGTTTAGGAAAGAGCAATTGAGCGATAGAAACGCTTACCGCACTATACAACACACCTGCAATCAAAAAGCCAACCAAGATCAAACCAATACTTGGACGTAGCGCAGACTGAACTTCGGTTGATAAAGGCAGATTTTCTAATGTATTCATTTCTTTCTCCTAAATCCACAATGACACAACAAGGTCAATCAACTTGATTGCAATAAAAGGGAAAATCACTCCACCAACACCATAGATCAACATATTACGGCGTAATAATTGCAAAGCACTGGCAGGCTTAAACTGCACCCCTTTTAGTGCCAATGGAATCAACATCGGGATAATCAGCGCATTAAAGATCAATGCTGAAATCACAGCACTGCTTGGACTGCTCAATTGCAAAATATTGAACACCCCAAGTTGAGGAATTGCCACAGCAAACAATGCAGGTAAAATTACAAAGTATTTAGACACATCATTTGCCAAAGAAAAGGTGGTTAATGCACCGCGGGTGATTAATTGCTGCTTCCCAATTTCCACGACATCAAGCAGTTTGGTTGGATCTGAATCAAGGTCCACCATATTGCCTGCTTCTTTGGCTGCTTGGGTGCCTGAATTCATGGCCAAGCCAATATCTGCTTGAGCCAAAGCAGGCGCATCATTGGTTCCGTCACCGACCATCGCCACCAATTTACCAGCCGCTTGTTCTTTACGAATACAGGCCAGTTTATCTTCAGGTCGTGCTTCAGCAATATAATCATCCACCCCAGCTTCAGCTGCAATCGCAGCGGCAGTCAATGGATTGTCCCCTGTGACCATAATGGTTTTAATACCCATCTCTCGTAACAGTGCAAAACGCTCTTTAATCCCTTGTTTAATCACATCCGAGAGTTCAATCACCCCTAAAATACTGTGATTCGAAGCAACCACTAATGGGGTCGCGCCTTTCGAAGCAACCTGTTCTACGCGGGTTTTAAGCTCAACGTTATCCTTGATGTCTTGGTTAGTAAATTTAAGAATGGCATCCACCGCACCTTTACGAATGCTTTGTCCTGTGACTAAATCCACACCAGATAAGCGTGTTGCGGCACTAAACTGGATGAATTCTGCATCTACAGGTTCTTTAATGCTTTCACCCAGTTCTTTCCCAAGACTGATTACCGACTTCCCTTCAGGAGTTGGGTCGGCAAAAGAAGTTAACATTGCAGCTTGGCGTAACTCACTTGGGCTTACGCCAGCCAAAGGATAAAAGGCAGTGGCTTGGCGGTCTCCATAGGTGATCGTGCCTGTTTTATCTAATAGCAACACGTCAATATCACCCGCAACTTCGACAGCCTTGCCTGATTTAGCGAGAACATTGGCTTTTAAGGCACGGTTCATGCCTGCAATCCCAATCGCTGGCAGTAATCCTCCAATCGTGGTTGGAATCAAACACACCAGTAAAGCAATCAACAAGACTAGACTGATTTTGATCCCGACCATTGCCCCAATGAATGGCAAGGTCGCGACCACGACAATAAAGGTGATGGTCATGATATTGAGTAAGACACTTAGTGCAATCTCATTCGGTGTTTTTTGGCGATTGGCTCCTTCAACCAATGCAATCATACGGTCTAGAAAGCTATGTCCCGCTTCATTACTCACCCGAATAATAATTTCATCAGATAAAACTTTGGTTCCCCCAATGACACCTGAACGGTCAGTATTGGCTTCACGCAATACAGGTGCAGACTCACCAGTCACTGCAGACTCATTAATGGTCGCGAAACCTTGAATAATCTCCCCATCCGCAGGGACAATTTCACCAGCTTTGACAATGACCAAATCATCTTTTTTAAGTAGGTTTGCAGAGATGACCATCGGTGCTGCATTCAGATCGGCAATCCGATTAGCCGTTAAATTTTCACGCGCTTGGCGTAAGGACGCTGCCTGCCCGCGTCCTTTGGCTTCTGCGACTGCTTCAGCATAATTGGCGAATAATACGGTGACCAATAGAATCAAGCTCAACACTACACCGAAACCGAAGCTGGTACTTCCCATCAAGGTCGCTGCAATGGTTAAGAGTGTGCCCACCCATACACATGCCATGACAGGATTTTTAAATGCATATTGCGGTAATAGTTTATAAAAAGTTTGTTGAAGGATTTCTTTATTCAAAATATCCATGTGTTGTGTCGCATTTGAATGTTTCATTGTGTTTGCTCCACACTTAAACTTTTATACACAGATAGTCAGCAATTGGTCCGATCACCAACACTGGCATGAATTGCAATAAGGTGAGAATCAACACGATCCCAATTAAGGTCAGTGCAAATGTGGGTGATTCGATGTGTAAAGATCCTTTGCTTTCAGCAGCTTGCGGTTTGGTTGCTAGGCTGACCGCAATTAAAACAGGAATAATCAACACACTATAACGACCTGCCAATAAAGCGACACTGGCACTCAGATTCCACCATAAGGTGTTATCGCCTAAACCTTCAAAACCAGAACCATTGTTGGCATAGGCAGAGACATATTCATAAAACACTTGGCTAATGCCATGAAACGCTGGATTGGAGTTGCCTGTCAGCGTTGGAAATGCGATTGCGATCGCAGTCAAACCAAGAATCACCACAGGTTGTAACAAGATCACAAGAGCTAACAACTTGATTTCAGTCACTTCCACTTTTCGACCAAATAATTCAGGGGTCCGGCCTGTCATTAAACCCGCGATGAATACTGCTAAAAATAGATAAATAAAGAACTGTAATAAACCACAGCCAATCCCACCCCAGATGGCATTGATCAACATATTGCACAGTTCAACCAAGCCTGTGAGTGGTGAGGCTGAGTCATGCATCATGTTGACTGAACCATTATTCACTTGTGTGGTGAGGCTCGCCCAAAGTGCCGATGCATCCGCACTAAAACGCACTTCCTTACCCTCCATCAAGGCTGCATTAGCAATCAAAGATGATTTTTCAGTCCAGAAAGTCAAAGAGGTAGAAATCAATGACATCAACAACATACTGCCAAAAATCATCCACATCAGTTTTTTACGTTGGATAAAGCGCCCGACCATAAACACCACTGACAACGGGATCAGTAAGATCGCAATCATTTCAATCACATTGGACAACGGTGTTGGGTTTTCTAAAGGCACACTACTATTTGGGCCATACCAACCACCACCGTTACTGCCCAGCTGTTTAATTGCAACCATAGGCGCAACAGGGCCAAGTGGAATATGTTGTGTGTGTACCTCAGCGCTTTGATCTAAGACCTGCGCTGTTGGTCCCGCAGACAAGGTTGCTGGCACACCTTGAAAAGTAAGCAGCAAAGAAAAAATTAAAGCGAGTGGAATAAAGAATCTAAATAATGGGCGGATGAGATCCATCCAATAATTACCCAGATTGACCGTATCCCAGTCTTTTTGATTCGCTGCTTCTCCATGACCTGATTGTAGGAATAAAGCTCTCAACATAGCGACCAATAATGCAAGCCCAATTATGGGCGATAAATATTGCAAACCGACAATCACGGTCATTTGCGATAAATAAGACAGTTGCGCCTGCCCTGAATAATGCTGCTGATTAGTATTGGTCAGAAATGAGATCGTGGTATGCAAAGCTAAATCCCAGTTCATATTCGGGATATGATCTGGATTTAGTGGTAGCCATGCCTGCGTCATCAGGATTGTGACACTTGCACCAAGCAGTAAAATATTGCTAAAGATAAAAGCAGCAAGATATTGGCGCCAGTTCATACCACGGTGTTTTACGCCAAGTACTGCATAAATTGGCTGCTCGATCCAGTTAAACAATCGGTCACTTTTCATTGGTTTTGCTTGCATCACATCCGCAAGATAAGCACCGAGCGGATAAGCCAGCAGCAAACAAAGGACAAATACAGAAATAAATTCCCACATAGCAGATGCCATTTAAAAATTGGTCAACATCAGTATGGAAATGAGGGACGTAAATTCTCTATATTGAAAAAACCTGAAAACGTAAATTTTACGTAAATAAAAATCTCCCTCTACAATCTGTTTTGGCGAAGCTAATCGCGTCCAGTAAGTTGGTTATTATTTTTTGAGATACTTCAACTTCCATGTGGAGGAGCCTCCTCTATTGGACATGTTATTTTATAAAGAGCAAATTAAATGAAAATTCTCATTGGATTCGTTTTATCAATAATACTAAGTACGTCTTGTCTCGCAGAAACTTCCAACAGAATCTATACCGTGCAAAATTTAGAAGTTCACTATAAAGAATTCCAAGCATCTAAAGATAAATATCAGGCATTAGACTCTTTATTTAAGATGAACAATGCCGTACTTGATCTGATGGAGTTTTTGCCAGCTCCTTTAAATCAATTACAGGAAAATGATCCAAAGGTTATTGAATATCAGGATGTCATGGGTAAATTACTCACGGAAATAAATGAAATAAAAAAATTATTTATCGCTGGAAAATTCGTGGAAGGTAAAAAGGCTACGAAAGACATGAATAAACTGATGACAATCGTCCATAAAAAATATCGTCAGAAATAGTGAGTAAAGTAATTTTCTTTTGTTGCTTATTTCTTCATTTCTCCAAGCAATCCTTTTTGTGAATTTCTATGGATTTGTTAAGATGAACCACGTGTAAATTTAACTGCACCGCATATGCCACTGACTCAATGTGACATAAAAAAGCTATACTTTTTTATCTAATTCAGTCAGATTTGCACAGAATTATGAGGATGGATGACATCGTTAATCCTCCAGATCAGATTTATCTAAATATTAAGTTTCAAGGATTTAGTACGAATGAACAGCGCTGAAATCATGGCTGACTTATCCAACCATACACCAATGATGCAGCAATACCTTAAAGTCAAAACCGACTATCAACATGCTTTGCTGTTCTATCGTATGGGCGATTTTTACGAGCTTTTTTTTGAAGATGCTCATTTAGCGGCCAAATTACTCGGCATTACACTGACCCATCGTGGTAAAGCCAGCGGTCAACCGATTCCAATGGCTGGCGTGCCTTACCATGCAGCTGAAGGTTATCTCGCGCGTTTGGTCAAAGCGGGACGTACTGTTGCGATCTGCGAGCAAGTGGGTGAAGTTACAGGAAAAGGGCCTGTTGAGCGTAAAGTTGTTCGTATTTTGACGCCTGGAACTTTAACGGATGATGCACTGCTTGGCAGTTATCAATCTTCAAATCTGGTTGCGCTTTGCATTCAGCAAAATCAAATCGGTTTGGCCTTGCTTGATCTCAGTGCAGGTATTTTCAAAGTCCAGCAACAAGACTATAAGCCAGAGCAACTGGCAATCGAGCTGGCACGTCTAATGCCAAGCGAAATCCTGATTGATGAAGATCTGATTGATAAAAATATTATTGAACAAATCAAAAAGAATCTGGACTGCCCGATTACCAAGCGCCCAAATGTCGACTTTAATTTAAATAATGCCCAAAAAACGTTATGTGACCAATTTTCAGTTTCGACCTTATCTGGCTTTGGTTTAGATCCATTACCGCTTGCCAGAGCTGCCGCTGCTGCGCTGATTCATTACGCTAAAGAAACCCAAAAAACTGCATTACCTCATATCCGTTCAATTCAGATTGAGCAAAGTACTGACTTTATTGCACTTGATCCGATTACGCGCCGCAACTTAGAGATCATTGAACCTCTATTTGAGCATGGTACTTCTCTGTTTCAACTCATCAATGATTGCCAAACGGCGATGGGCGGACGTTTGTTGAGCCGAACGCTGATGCAACCGATCCGTGACACAGCCATTCTCGATGCACGTCTTGATGCGACTGAACAGTTATTAAAAGGTTTCCATGAAACACCTGTTCGTTTGGTATTAAAAGAAATTGGTGATATTGAACGTGTGCTCAGCCGTGTTGCTTTAGGCAGTGCTCGTCCCCGTGATCTGGTACAACTTCGTCATGCATGTGCACAGATTCCATTCTTGCGTCATGCCTTAGCACCTGTATTAAAAACCCAGCAATCTAAATTACTTACACAGCTTGACCAAGAGCTGGGCGACTTTAAAAGCTTACATCAGCACTTAATGGCTGCGATTGTTGAAAGCCCACCTGTACTTCTTCGTGATGGCAATGTAATTGCAGAAGGCTATGACGAAGAACTGGATGAATTACGCAAAATTCGTGATCATGCGGGTCAGTTCCTGATTGATTTAGAAATTAAAGAACGTGAGCGTACAGGAATCAACACCCTGAAAATCGGTTATAACCGCGTCAGCGGCTATTATATCGAATTGACACGTGCACAAGCTGAACAGGCCCCTGCCGATTATATTCGTCGCCAAACCCTGAAAAATGCTGAACGATATATCACGCCAGAACTCAAAGGCTTTGAAGATAAAGTGCTTTCGAGTGAATCGCGTGCCCTCGCCCGTGAAAAACTTTTATTTGAATCGTTATTAGATGAATTGCGTCAGAATATTGCGCATTTACAAATGATGAGTGCGGCGATTGCGCATATCGATGTATTGGCAAACTTTGCCCATCAAGCACGATTAAACAGTTGGGCAAGACCAGAATTTACTGCTGAAACTTGTATCAAAATTCAGGCTGGCCGTCATCCTGTGGTCGAAGCGTTAAATAAAGCACCATTTACGCCGAATGATACTTTCCTTGATCCACAGCATCGTATGGCAATTATTACTGGCCCGAACATGGGCGGTAAATCAACCTTTATGCGTCAGACGGCACTTATTAGTTTACTCGCCTATTGTGGTAGCTTTGTCCCTGCCAAAGCTGCAAAGTTGGGTTCGATTGACCGTATCTTTACCCGTATTGGTTCTGCAGATGATTTATCGACAGGTAAATCAACCTTTATGGTTGAAATGACTGAAACCTCACAAATCCTTCATCACGCAACCAGCCAGTCCTTAGTACTGATGGATGAAGTCGGTCGTGGAACCAGTACCTACGATGGTCTTTCTCTGGCTTGGGCCTGTGTGGTTGATTTAACCAAACGCGTAAAATGTTTGTGTCTGTTTGCGACCCACTATTTTGAGCTGACTGAACTGGGTAGCGAAGCAGGCATTGATAATTACCATGTCACCGCACAAGAACTAAATGGCAATTTGATTTTGCTACATAAAGTTCAACATGGCCCCGCAAGCCAAAGTCACGGTTTACAGGTTGCGAAACTGGCAGGTATTCCTGCAAGTGTGATTAAGGAAGCCCAAAAGCGTCTAAAAATTCTGGAAAAGCAGCAGCATCAACATTTACCAAATAGTGTGCAGAATGACTTATTCAGTGCCGTTGAGCATGAAATTGAAACTCAAGTTATTGAAAAAGTAATTGAGGTTGAAGCAAAATCACCTGCATTAGAGTTGTTACAAAACATTGATGTTGATGACCTGACACCACGTCAGGCGCTTGAACAGCTTTATCAACTCAAAGCTTTATTCAAGACCAGTCAGACACTTGAGAATTAATCCTCTGATTAATAAGCTCTATCCTTTGAGGTAGAGCTTATTTACATAGCGCTTGTGCAATCTAACAATTGCTCACCCACCTTTTTTAAGGTTCATGTTATTCCTAAACCTAGAAAATTATTCTGTGGAGGAAATACCATGTCTCGTGGCGATAAATCTGCATATACAGCAAAACAGAAACGACAAGCCAAGCATATTGAAGAAAGTGAACTGGAACAGGGTCGCTCTCAGGAAGATGCTGAACGTATTGCTTGGGCAACAGTGAATAAGCAAGATGGCGGTGGTCTCAAGAAAAAGCATAAATAAGCAAATTGCGGCTGTAGTTGAGACTTATTATCAACAAAAGTCATATAAATAAGTCCATTTCATTGATACGAATAATAAATATCAATAAAAGGAATTGTTTCTATCGGTATTTTTTGCCTAAAATACGCTATGCAAAATGAAAACCATATTTTTTAGGTAGCTGCCGCCATGACCTTTGTTGTCACCGAAAATTGTATTAAATGTAAATATCAAGATTGTGTTGAAGTTTGTCCAGTAGACTGCTTCTACGAAGGTCCAAACTTCCTTGTGATCAATCCAGATGAATGTATTGACTGCGCACTATGTGAACCAGAATGCCCAGCAAATGCAATTTTCTCGGAAGATGAGTTACCAGAAGGCCAAGAAGTCTTTATTGAACTCAATGCTGAATTGTCTGAAAAATGGGCTGGCAATAACATCACTCAAATTGGTGAGCAACCTGCTGACCGTGAAGAGTGGAATGGCAAGCCAGACAAGCTGCAATATTTAGAAAAATAATTGAAAAAGGCCAGTTTTACTGGTCTTTTTTATACTTTAATCACACATTTCTTTGCAATTACCTCATTATTCATACGCCATTTTGCATTAAAATAATACGCCTATCGATTATGAACTGCGCTTTTTATGATTCGAAATAAATTACAGGGTCTATTATCATTATTTGCCATCCCTGTGATGATGGTAGGTTGTACGAGTTCAACCACAAAAGTAAATCAAAACCAAGGTAAAAGAATTTACATTCCTCAAGAACAAGTCACTTTAACCCGCCCTGTTCCAAATAAAGTCGAACCTCCTTCCTATCGCCGATGGCTCGGTCAAGGCGATAATTATGCACGCGTTCGCGAATACGAGCAGTATCTTGCCCGTAATAATGTTGCCCATATTGTTCCAAGTTTTGAGTTGCTACGTACTGCACGAGACTGGCAAAAATGTGGCCGTTCAGAATATATGGTGCCTAATCGTGAGTTATGGGGAAATGCCCTGCCAACCTTACGTGTCTTTAAATATCTGGTCGCAGCAAAAGTTTTAACGGATTTTGAAGTTACCTCGGTTTATCGAGATCTGCCTTTGAACCAATGTGCTGGTGGTGCGGGCTCTTCAAAACATCTATTTAACTCGGCCATTGATTTCCGTATTGGCCCTGAATACCCACAGCCACAAGATTATGCCTTTATCGAACAGACCAAATTCAAGTTATGTCAGTTCTGGGCACAGCATGGACAAAGTCTGGATATAGGCGTTGGTTTATATAGTTCTGGACAGATTCATATTGATACGCAAGGCTATCGTACTTGGGGTCCTGACCTGACCCGCAATAGCTCGATGTGTAATTTCTAAAAATCCTTCGGCAACTTTAAAAGAGATCAATTTGATCTCTTTTTTGTTTCATTACACAGGATTAATTGAGCAATCAAATTGCACTCTGATCATAAACGTTTAAAATGCAGCTAACAGATTCATAGGTAAACTTGATTATGCAACAGATGTGGACCGACATTGATGACTATATCAATTCACATTTAATTCCCACAGATCCAAGACTTCAACATGCATTAGACAATACCGATACTCAAGGGTTTTCTAATCATTTGGCTGTTGCGCCTAATCAAGGCATGTTTTTGCAGATGCTGATCCAGATGAACCAATGCAAACGTGTATTGGAACTGGGAACTTTTGGCGCCTACAGCACCATTTGGCTAGCAAAAGCGCTGCCAGAAGATGGTTATCTACTTACCGTCGAAGGACGTGATACCCATGTCATCATTGCGCAGGAAAATATTGATTTTGCCAATATGCCAACCACCATTGAACTAAAAAAAGGGCGTGGTGCAGATATCATGAATCAGCTGATTGCAGAAGGCAGTGAACCATTTGATTTCATTTTCATTGATGCGGATAAGCAAAGTTATCCTGAATATTTTGAGTTAAGTTTAAAACTTGCTCATTCAGGTACCATTATCGTGCTGGATAATGTGATTCGTGCAGGAGATATTCTGGATGAAAATAACAAGAAACCAAGTATTGAAGGAATTCGTGAAGCTTTCACGACGTTAAAAGACCATCCTCAACTGTTATCTTGCACAGCATTACAAACCGTAGGCTCAAAAGGCCATGATGGCTTTGCAATTGCCATCGTAAAATAGAGATTAAAAAACAACCTATTTAATTTAGTTGTGTAATATCAACAAATTATATTTATCTCTAATGCTTTTCCATACAGTTATCCACAGGAATTGCGGATAACTATATGGAAAGAAATGAATCACTTAGCAACAAGCAAAGGTACATTGGCATTACGGAAGATCGTGGTAGTGATACTACCCAAGAAGAACTGATGAATTTTACTGTGGCTAAATGCCCCTAATACAATCAGCTGAATATCATGTTCCCTTTGATATTCAAGAATATTTTGAGCAACATCACCATAACGGTACACGGATACCACTTCCAATCCAGCATCGGTTAAGTACTTCTCTGGTTCTGCCAGCATTTCAGGATGATCACCGACGTAAAGCAAGTGGCATTGCAAGAGTTTCAACAGATCACTTTTTGCAATACGTTGCAGCATTTTCTGGCAGGTTGGTGAATATTCATAGGCAAAGATAAAACGTTTCGGTGGCTGGAAATGCTCGCCTACCGTAATAACAGTACAGTTTGCACCACGAATGAAGTTTTCAACATTGCTACCAATCGGTTTGTTTTTCTCGGCAGCACGCTCACCCACCCGACCAATAATCACAATATCGTTTTCATCGAGAAGATTAAAACTTTGCTCAAGAAAATCACCTTTTTCCTGAATCTTGGTGCTGGTTAAGCCATACTGTTTTTCGATAAGCTCAGAAATATGTTTAAGCAAATTATTACTATAATCCAGTGCAAGCTCACTTTGCTTTTGTTCTAGCTCAGCCAGCTCTTTCAACAGCATGGCATTACTTTCAAAGCCAATCACACCGCTGATTTCACCTAAATGATAACTCGCTGGGTAATAGTCCAGAATTTGCAATAGTACCAATTCTCTTTGTGTCTGTTTGGCCACCCACACAGCCGCCTCAGCCACAGCATCAATGCAGGGTGAAGAATCAATACATGCAATTACACGGTTCATTTTTCGCCTCTCTTTAGGTAATACCTTAGGTCTTCTACTTATTTTTAACTTATCACAGATAAAAGCGAGGAAGGTTAAATTTATGTATCGAATCTCATAAGCTTTTTAATAAACCTTTACTCATTACGATAACGAATTATTTTTGCTGGATTCCCTGCCACGATTGCATAATCGTCTACATCTTTGGTTACCATACTGTTCATGCCCACAACTGCATGATCTCCAATTTTAATACCATCCTTGATCCCCACATGCGCACCAAGCCAGACATCACATCCTACTTCAATTCCTTTAGAGCTAACAGGCTGCTGGTAAATGGCACGATCCATTTCCATACCATGGTCAAAGGCATATAAATGACTATAAGCCGCGATTCTGACTTGATCATTTAATTTGATCCCTGTACGTCCCCCATCCAGAATACAGTGATGGTTAATCGCGACTTCATTGCCGATTTCTAATGGGCCATGCAAGGTACAATCTGCGGCGATAAAGGTATTATCTCCAATCGAAATCTTACGTCCACGTTCTGCAAAAATATGTGCTAATGGAGAAATGAAACAGTTCTTGCCGATTTCCACCGTTTCCATGTCCATTAAATAGGCCTGATATTCAGCTTGCCATGCTTCTGCCCATTCACGATGTTTTGGCTTGAGTGTCCAATATAACCAAGGCATATAATTAAGGCGCTGCTTATGCTGCTCGCGATATTTCAGTAAAGGATCATTCATCCTCTTGCTCCTCAATAAACTTCAGCACTTCACGCCCTGAGATGCATCGCCTCGCAAGAGAAGACAGATACATTTCAGTCATCACATACATGTAATTTCTCACGTCCTCTACTCACATCTTGCAGCTTAAGTCTTAAAGGCTCAATCTGATGCACTTGCAGTCGGGCCTGAACTGTAACACCGGTATCGGTATAACTTTCCTGATGTTCAATCTGTTGCTGCATCAACTCATACTGCATAATGGCCCATTCATTGAACAGACATGCAAACTGGATTTCTTTCTTTTCAATCAGTTCAATTTTTTCTGCTAACAATAAGCACTGACCTGCGCAACCACCATAGGCACGTACCAAACCACCCGTACCCAATTTAATACCGCCATACCAACGATTGACCAGTACAATAACGTTGGTCAGTTCATTACCTTCAATAGTCGCAAGAATGGGTCGACCTGCCGTGCCTGAAGGTTCGCCATCATCATTAAAACGGACATGATGTCCAATTTTCCATGCCCAGCATTGATGCGTGGTTGAAGTATCTTTGTATTGCTCCAGAAAATCTTTAACCTGCTGTTCATTTTCAACAACAGCCGCAATCGCTTGGAAACGACTTTTTTTAATGTCTTCTTCAAAAGTTACCGTACTGGCAATGGTAAATGGCATAAAAAACAAGATAAAAACTGAAAAACAGATTATAGCCGCTTAACTGACAAATAAAAAACCTCGCCTGAAGCGAGGTTTTCTCAATCAGCACAACTTAGCGTTCGCGTAATGCTTCTTTGGCTTTATTAAACGGTTTAAGCAGGTAATCCATAATGGTTTTTTGACCTGTACGAATATCCACTGTCGCCACCATCCCTGGGGTAATACTAAATGCCTTACCCGCCTTGTTATAGAGGCGATCTGAATCGGTACGGATATAAACACGATAATAGAACTGATCCTGCTTCACTTCATCACGAATGGTATCTGGAGAAATTACAGTTACTTTCCCATCCAGACCGCCGTAAATCGAATAATCATAGGCCGTAATCTTCACCAAGGCTTCTTGTCCCGGACGAATAAAAGCAATATCTCGCGGAGAAATACGAGCTTCAATCAACAGTTTATCTTCCAGTGGGACAATGGTCATCAATTTACCATTTTGCGGAATCACCCCGCCTAAAGTCGTGACATCAATTTCTTTGACCACACCACGTACTGGCGCTTTAAATACCGCACGTTGTAAGCTATCAGCACGTCCATTCACTACTTGTTGTTGTGTCTGGATATCAGTATTGGCCTTGGAAAGCTCTTCTCGCGCTTTGACATAATATTCGTTACGCGTGTCATTGATCTTATTATTCAAGTCATTGGCTTCACGTTTTAAGCGCAACACTTCAACTTCACTTGCAGCACCTTTTGCCACTAATGGCTCAGTCATGGCAAGCTCTTGTCGCACTAGCTTGGCAGCCTGTTCATAACCTGCGATGGATTGCTCCAGATTTTCACGGCGTGAATAATAAAGTGCGGTTTCCTCTTGAACCAGCTTAGGACTTTTCTTAACTTCCTCAGGAAAAGTCAGTGGCGTGCCATTTACTTCCGCACGTAAACGCGCTGCGGTGGCCTGTGCCGAAATCAGTAAAGACTGTGACTCCCCCACATTCGAAGCCAAACGTGTCGGATCAAGTTGAGCAAGAATCTGCCCCTTTTCCACCACATCACCTTCATTCACATCAAGCTTGGTTAAAATACCACCCTCAAGTGACTGAATGATCTGCTCTTTTGAAGATGGAATAACTTTACCTGTCCCCGTAGAAACTTCTTCTAAATTAAACAACCATGCCCAGATCAAGAGTACAAGTAAACCAATCCCAATCAACCAAACAACGAGTGTTGAACGAGGTAACTTAGGTTCTTTGTAAGTTACATTCATCGGACGGCTACTCGTTTTTTGTTCTTCACTCATAAATTTGCCTCTATTCTCTAAGTATTAAACTATTTTTTGTTTTATTGCTGATTGTTGTAAGACTTGTTCCACTGGCCCATCCATCACGATCTTGCCTTCATTCATGACAATAATCCGGTCAACCAATTCCAGAACGGCTCGACGATGAGTCGCCACCACTAAAGTTCGATAACCCAACCAGTTTCTTAAATGGTCAATAAGCTGCTTCTCGGCGACATCATCAATGGCTGCCGTTGGCTCATCAAGCAACAGAATGTTCGGTTGACGAATCAAGAGACGTGCTAACAATAAAGCTTGTCGTTGCCCTCCAGAAAAACCGACGCCACCTTCTAAAACCAGATGATCAAGCCCTTCTTTCTTCTCATGCACAAAGCTCAATGCACCCGTCACTTTCAGTGCTTTTAAAATGTCTTCATCGCGTGCGAGTGGTGCACCCAAAGTCAGGTTTTCACGGATCGTGCCATAGAATAGATGTGCATTCTGATTAAGTAAGCCCATGTCACGACGTACATCGGACGGATCAATCAGGCTAATATCCAGATCATCTAAATGAACCGAACCTGCATTCGGAAATTGCATGGCAGATAAAATCTGGAGCAGTGTTGATTTGCCTGCACCATTACGCCCGAGAATGGCAATACGTTCACCAGCACGGATCTTCAAATGAGGAATAGACAAACTTGGACGAGGATCATCTTCGGAATATTGAAATACAACTTTTTTAAGCTCGTAGTCACCGTGTAGCACTTCTTTATGAACCAGATGAGCCTGATCTGCCTGATCAACAGGCTTTTTCATTAACTCATCCAGACCTTTTTTAGCCACTTTGGCTTGTTGTAAACGTCCGAGAATCCCTGTGATTTGCGAAATGGGAGCCAGCATACGAGAAGACAAAATCGAACATGCCACCAATGCACCCGTGGTCATATCACCTTTCATCACCGCAAAACAGCCCACCAGGATCACTGCAGCATAGGTCAGGCCCTGAATCTTTTGTGTCCATGCCGTCAGCACACCAACAATTTTACGTTGTTGCATACTAATATCGGCAGATACCTCATTCATGTGGTTCCACTGGTTCTGGAAACGCGACTCCGCACGTAATAGCTTGATATCTTCAATACCTTGCACGGCTTCAACCAGAATCGCATTACGGATAGAAGATTCGCGCATCCCTTCTTGTGCCAGTTGAGCCAGTTTCTTTTGTGCCAAGATCGCAGGCAAAATCATTAAAGGCACGACCAGCAGCATGACCCAAAATAAATTTCCGCCAATCAGCGCAAAAATAATCAGGAATAAGAAGAAAAAAGGTAAATCTGCAATCGCGCCCATTGTGGTCGAAGTGACCAGCTCACGTACGCCTTCCAGCTCGCGAATTTGAGAAATAAAAGTACCAGTAGATTTAGAACGTTCACTATTTTTGATACGTAGTGCATGACCAAATACACGATCTGACACTCTTAAATCGGCACGCTTTCCAATAATATCTGAAATGTAAATACGCGAAAGACGCAGTACAAATTCGAAAATCGCAGCGATTAATACACCCGCTGCCAATACCCAAAGCGTCGGAATGGATTGAGAAGGTACGACTCGATCATACACCTGCATCGAGAAAATAATGGTCGCCAATGCCAGAATGTTGGCGATCATTGATGCCAGCATAATGTCGATATAACGCTTCCAGTCTTGCAGAGCAATCGACCAGAACCAGCTTGGTTGGTAAGGTTTGATATATTCATCAACACGCGCATCAGGCACCGACTGTTCAGGACGCAGTACATAGACATTTTTAATGATGTGTCTTAGCGCACCTACCGCAAATTTTTGCGAAAGTCCCTGATCACCACTCAATTGAATACTGACATGGCCAGTACCATCAGCTTTATCAATAACACCCACCTGTCCATCAGCCAATTCGACCAATACAGGTAAACGCCAAGGGTTAATCACTTCATTGGTGAAAGCAACTTTGCGTAAATTCAGGCCAATCTGGCGGCTAATCAGCACCAGAACCTCATCCAGATTCTGGTTTTGATTCCAGTCCAGTTGTAAGCGAATCCGTTCTTCAGATGGTTCAATTCGGTAATGCTTGGCGATGGTTAATATTGCTTGTAACCAGGGCTGATAATTTATTTTTGTAGTAATCATGGTTGTACCTCAAACCCTTGTATATTTAAATTATTGAGGTCATAGGCCTGACGAGAACGTCCTGTCGCAGCAATATATTGCGCAATGCTACTGTAAATATCATAACGTGCTGTTTCAGCCTCTGAATTCGCACTATGAATCGCTTGTTCTGCATTTAACAAATCGACTAAAGTTCGTGTTCCCAACTTATATTGTTCTTGATAAAGCTCTCTTGTACGTATTGTTGTTGCTTGTTGTCCCGCCAAAACCTGCATCTGGCGTTGTTTATTTTCAATTTGTTCACGGCTGGTTCTGATTTGATCCAGCACTTTTAGATAAACCGCATTGACCTGTGCTCTTGCTGCCTCTTCAGCATAACTGGCGGCCTTGGTTCTTGAAGAAGTTGCTCCCCCTTGGTAGAACTGGCTGCTTGCTTCGAGCATGATCGCACTATCAAAGCCACCCTCTTTATCATTACCCGGGTTGCGTCCGTGTAAAGCCTGACTCAGTTCTCCTTTTACAGATAGTGTCGGATAATTACTCACTTGTGTCTGTAATTTTTGATTACGCGCAACTTCAATACCCGCCTGCGCAGCGATCATTTGCGGAATGGTGTTGAATTGTGGTGTTGCATATAGATCTGATTGTTTTACAAAATCTTCAGGAATCGCCCATTTCACATTGCGGGTATCAAAACCAAGCAATGTATAAAGATGTTGCTGATACTGACTGAGTAAAGATTGCTGGGCAATCATCGCTGATTGTGCTGATTGTAAATACGATTGCGCTTGGATCGGATCAGCCTGACTACTGATTCCGGCATTTGCTCGCAGATTCGCCATTTCCTGAATTCGTCTGATCCCTGCGATCTGCTGATTTGCAATCTGGATAAGAGTTTGATAACGCTGAATATTAATAATTGTTTGCGCAACATCTAGTGAAATATCATCAATTTTCACCAACACATTGGCTTGCCCAACCACAACCTTGGCCTTTTCTACATTAACGCCAGATTTAACCTTGCCGAAATCATAAAGCATCTGGGTTGCACTTAAAGTCAGTAATTGCTGACCGCGAGTACTTTTCTTACCTAAGTCTCCCGTGCTGACACCGCCACCAATCTGTGGGTAATAGCCCGATTTTGCAACATCGATATTGGCATTTTGTGAAGCCAATGCTGCGATTCCTTGAGAGATATCAGGATTACGTTGTACCGCAACCTGTACTGCATCTTTCAATACTTTACGTTGATTCTGCCAAAATGCATTTGCGACTGCCGTCTCTTGCGGACGCCCTGATCCAACAACAGGCAAATCACTGCCTAATGATGAATCGACCGAGAAGTTACTCAGCTTTTGCATCTGGGCAACTTTAAATTCATCACTACTTTGCGGAACAAACAGCCGAGACAGATTATTCTTTAAAGTGTGATATTGTTCACTTGGTGTTGTTGCATGTGTCATTGGCACAGATAGCGTTGCTACATAAAGTAACCACTTAAAATCCATACTTCTTTTCCATGATCCATTATTCACTTTTATATCTTTCTTTAAGTTCATATTTTTTCGTATTGTTATCATTTCAGCATTTTCATTTTAATCATTTTTTTACATAAAACACTATGTTCTAAACACGTTTTCACACATTTATAAGTGTTTATTTTTGTAAAACAGTTCTCATTTTTATAAAATATGCCAAACTAATTAAAAAAATAAAATAAATATTTATCAGCAAATTACAGCAAAATTTCCAATATTTCCGAGCAGAAGCGTTGGTATTCAGGATTTCCACTTAAAAAACTGCCATAAAAAAAGAACCTTTCGGTTCTTTCTTCAAATACAGAATTCATTCGGTTTAAACGACGAAATCGTCACCTAAATACACTTTACGCACCTGTTCATTATCCAGAATTTCTTGTGGAGTACCCTCGGCAATCACAGATCCTTCACTGACGATATAAGCTTTTTCACAAATCGCTAAAGTTTCACGCACGTTATGATCGGTAATAAGTACTCCAATACCACGATCTTTGAGCGTCTGGATAATATCTTTAATATCACCCACCGAAATCGGGTCAACCCCAGCAAAAGGCTCATCCAGCAGCATAAATTTCGGATCAGCAGCCAAAGCACGCGCAATCTCAGCACGGCGGCGTTCACCACCAGAAACACTCATACCCAATGAATCTTTAATATGGGTAATTTTAAAATCACTTAATAACTCATTCAAACGTTGCTGGCGCTGCTGTTTATTCAAGTCCTTACGCGTTTCTAAAATCGCCATAATATTTTCAGAAATCGTTAATTTTCTAAAAATCGAAGCTTCTTGGGGTAAATAGCCAATCCCTTTACGCGCACGTTCATGCATCGCAAGATCAGACATATCGAGATCATCTAAATGAATCTCGCCTTTATCCATACGAACAAGACCAACAACCATATAGAAGCTAGTGGTTTTCCCTGCACCATTCGGGCCAAGCAGACCAACGATTTGTCCACTTTGCATAGTAAAAGAAACGTCTTTTACTACCCAACGTTTACTATAGTTTTTAGCTAAATGCTTAATACATAAAGTCTGTGGTTGTTGCACTGCCTGTTCCATTAATCACGCGCCCCTGGGAAGCTTTTAGAGCTTGATGGTGGAATAATGATTTGTACACGATTGCTCGAAGAACCTTGAGCCTCGACATCACCTTTATTCATACTATATTTCAGGCTATTACCACGAATGCTTGAACCATCCTGATACAGATAAGCATTACCTGTTAGCGTGATAATCCCAGTATCTGCGTTATATACGATATTTTGGGCTTCACCACGTGCCAGCCCCTTATTGGCATCCATTTGTTGCTGGAACTTTGCAGGTCGTCCCTTTGCCGTAATGGTTTGGATTTCTTTACGGCTATTTAAGTTTGCAACCAGTGAGTCTGCTTGCAATTTCATGGTGCCCTGCTCAATCACGACATTACCGGTATAGGTCGTTACACCCGATTTATCATTATAGGTTGCACGATCAGCAACTAGAGAAAGCTGTTGATTGCGGTCTGACGGCAAGGCAAAGCTCGTGCTTGCAGATAACGCAACCACAGCGACACAGCCAGCTTGTTTAAGGAAAGTTAGACGAGATTTAGAATTAAGAGCTTGGCGCATACTTTCCTCGAATTTTGTAAAATTCATATTGACCATTATTCATATTAGCCTTTAGACCTTGACTCACAAACTCAGCAGTTGGCGATTGAACCGTGACCTGATGTTGTGTTTCGAGTTCTCTTGTTTTTGGGTAACCTGTGAGTTCATCGGTATGAAACTCCATTTTACCCTGATCGGACAATTTCGTCGCAACAACATTACCAAGCAAGACAACTTTAGTGTTGTCATCATAGCCATTTGCCTGTTTTGCGTAAAAGGTTGCGTCAGCTTTGCCCTGTTTGTACATCACTGCATTCAGTTGATCCAGCTGAGAGGTTTTAAGTTGCATATTTTGCTGCAACTGCTTCACTTCAGCACGAATATATAAATTACCCTTCTCATCAGTTTGTGTTAAGTGAACACCCTGTGCGGAATAAGTCATATTCTTGGCTGAATCAACATCCAGCTTTTTTGCCTTGCCACTGTAATAATAATAGCCACCGCTCACCGCAGCGACTGCAACAGCAACAACATATAAAACTTTGGTATCCATAAACTGGGTTACCTAACCTTTGAGCAAATCAACACTATATTAATGTGGTACAGCAAGATATTTTTCAAGCAGTTCTTGGTAAACACCTTTTGCCATCAACAACATATCACAGACTTCTCGAACAGCTCCGCGACCGCCCATCGCCTGAGTCACCAGATTGGCACGGCGGCGGACTTCTTCATGACCATTCGGAACAGTCACTTTCATCCCAGCAATTGCAAATGCAGATAAATCTGGCCAGTCATCACCCATGTAGATACAGTCTTCAGGCAATAAACCAAGTTGGGCACAAGCTTCACGTAAGGCTGTTCCCTTATCTTCACGCCCTTGATACACCAGATCGACACCGAGATCTGACATCCGTTTTTCAACGATATGACTTTTTCGGCCCGTGATAATAATCACTTTCATACCCGCTTGCTGGACTAATTTCATGCCCAGACCATCACGGATATCAAATGATTTAATTTCATCACCCGAGTTGGTTAATGTAACAAAGCCATCGCTTAAGATTCCATCCACATCAAGCACGAGTGCCTGTAAATGACGTGCTTGTTCTTGTAAAGCATAAGATGCCATGGCTTAATTTACTCCCGCCTGAATAAGGTCATGCATACTGATCACACCAATCACTTTTTTCGCGTCATCCACCACAACAAACTGATTAATTTTTCTCTCATGCATTTTTTCTAATGCTTCCACCGCACGGGCTTCTTGAGAAATCGTTAACGGATTTTTGGTCATCACTTCAGAAACTGCCAGATTGACATCAAAACCTTGTTGCTGGTCAATCATTCGACGTAAGTCACCATCAGTGAAAATACCCAATAACGTATCATTGTCATCAACAATCGTGGTTAAACCAAGACGCTTATCAGAAATTTCATATAACACCTTATTCATTGGTGTATCTGGACGTACTTTTGGTAATTCAGAACCTGTATGCATGAGATGCTTCACATGCAACAGTAAGCGTTTACCCAATGCACCTGCTGGGTGTGAACGCGCAAAATCATCTGCCGTAAAGCCGCGTGCTTCCAATAATGCAACCGCTAGAGCATCACCGAGAACCAGCGTAGCTGTTGTACTTGATGTTGGTGCCAAGCCTAAAGGACACGCTTCGTCAGCTGCGCCCAGTGTTAATGCAACATCTGCATTTTGTGGCATTGGACCTTTATCATCACGACTAATCGTGATTAATGGCACGCCTAAATGCTTGATCAGTGGCATCAACATCATGATTTCATCACTCTTGCCCGAGTTTGAAATCGCAATAAGTACATCGCCACGCACCAACATGCCCAGATCGCCATGACCCGCTTCACCAGGGTGCATAAAAAATGAAGGTGTACCTGTCGATGCAAAGGTTGCCGCCATTTTACGACCGATATGACCCGATTTCCCCATACCGGTAATCACAACACGCCCTTGGCATTGCAGTAATATTTCACAGGCACGATCAAAATGTTCATTAATTTGTGTTGCAAGTACTTCAATTGCTTGCTGTTCAATACGCAGAGTTTCTATTGCGCTTTTCTGGAAATTTATGGCTTGTGACATATGAGCTTGACTCAAAATAATACTCTATCTACCTATTGGCAGATGATTTTAATCAAAAGAATGAGGGCGATTCTAACATAACTGTGAATTATGCACGTTTCTAAATGTATAAGTTTTCATGAAAAATGGAGAGCTTTTCGGCGTGCAATCATCGATCACGAATTTGTGTGAAATACAAAATTTTCGTCATTCTCTTCCGTATAGGATTTACAGCTTCATCAGGGACAGAAAACTTACCTTTCTTAACACAAATAAATTTGCCTAGATTTAAAACAACTTGTATATACATATACATACTAGATTGTACATGAACATACTAAAACCAGATCATGTATTTTCTATAACAATCAATGCTTCATGGATCAGGAGTAAAAGATGAGCTCATTGGATGAGAAAGAAAAACACCAGTTTGTTGAAAACCGAAGTATTGACTTCATTCCAGAACATGAACGACATGGTAGTGTATTTGGTCAATTTACCCTGTGGTTTGGTGCCAACTTACAAATAACTGCAATCGTTACGGGTGCTTTGGCCGTTGTGCTTGGCGGAGATGTGTTTTGGTCTATTATTGGTTTATTGATTGGACAATGTTTCGGAGCCGTTGTGATGGCTTTACACGCAGCACAGGGTCCAAAGCTCGGTCTTCCACAAATGATTTCAAGCCGCGTTCAATTTGGGGTATATGGTGCTTGTATTCCAATCTTGTTGGTTTGTCTGATGTATATCGGATTTACAGCCACTGGTGAGGTACTGGCAGGTAAAGCTATCGCACAATTGATCAATGTCAGTAGTACAACTGGTATTTTAATTTACGCCTCTTTTATTGTGATCTTTGCGACCATTGGTTACCGCTTAATCCACTGGGTTGGAAAAGTTGCCAGCGTGATTGGCATCATTGCATTTGTGATTATTTTGAGCCAGATTTTGACTCATTCAAATTTCTCAGCATTAATCGCAGTTCAAAAATTTAGCTGGCCTTCATTTTTATTGGCAATTTCGCTTTCAGCCTCTTGGCAAATTTCATTCGGCCCTTATGTGGCGGATTATTCCAGATATTTACCCTCAAACACCTCCTCCACCCGTGTTTTTCTGGCGGTTGGTTTAGGTTCACTCCTCAGTTCGCAAATCTCCATGACTCTGGGTGTCTTCATTGCACAAATTTCACAAGGTGGCTTTGTCGGAAATGAAGTGCAATATGTAGTGGGTATGAATGCAGCTGCACTGGTGATTACTTTTTTATATTTCAGCATTGCCTTTGGCAAAGTCACCTTATCGACCCTCAATGCCTATGGTTGCTTCATGTGTATTGCAACCATTTGGAATAGCTTCAAACCAAAATATCAAATTTCCAAACTCACACGGTTAAGTATTGTACTGGGTATGGTGGCTATTTCGACCTTGATCGCAATCTTGGGTGAACATACATTCTTAAATACCTTTAAAGCATTCATCCTGTTCTTGCTCACTTTTTTTATCCCGTGGAGTGCAATTAATTTAGTCGATTACTATTTTATTTCTAAAGAAGAGTGCGATGTGGCTGCATTATATGATCCGAACGGAAAGTATGGACGCTGGAATCATATTGGTATTGGCTGCTATGTCCTCGGGGTTTTACTACAGCTTCCTTTTATTCATAGTAAGTTTTTTACAGGTACAATCGCCACAGCATTAGGTGATGTTGATATTTCCTGGCTGGTCGGACTTTTAGCAACAGCGGTGATTTATTATTATTTTGCAAAAAAAGCTCAAGTTCGAGCGACCAGCAAACTACGTTTTGAATAACGAAAAATATTGCAAACCAAAACCATCTTTTTTCTACTGATAACTTTATGAAATATGGTGCATACGTTATGATGAATAACGATTTTTGTAGAGTGTTTGAAAACCCTTATGCAACCTTTTGTTCTATATAATTCTGAGCAACGTAAAAAAGTTGAATTTGTCCCACGCACAGAAGGTCAAATTGATATGTATGTGTGTGGTATGACTGTTTATGATTACTGTCATATCGGGCACGCTCGAGTTATGGTTGCATTTGACTACATCATTCGCTTCTTGCGTAGTCAGGGCTGGAAAGTTCGCTATATCCGTAACATCACCGACATCGATGACAAAATCATTGCACGTGCCAATGAAAATGGTGAGAGCATTCAGCAACTCACTACACGTTTTATCGATGCCATGAATGAAGACGCAGCAAACTTGGGCTGTGCTGCACCTGATGAAGCGCCAAAAGCAACTGAATATATTGATCAGATGCAAAGCATGATTAACACCTTGGTTGATAAAGGTGCTGCTTATCCGTCTAGCAATGGCGATGTTTATTTTGAAGTCAGTAAATTCGATAAATATGGTCGTCTATCTGGTCGTAAACTGGAAGATATGCAAGCGGGTGCATCTGAGCGTGTTGATGTTGAAGTTGAAAAGAAACATCCATTTGACTTTGTGCTTTGGAAACATGCCAAAGAAAATGAACCGGCTTGGGCTTCACCTTGGGGCAATGGCCGTCCAGGCTGGCATATTGAATGTTCTGCAATGTCGACTTGCTGCCTAGGCAATCATTTCGATATTCATGGTGGTGGTTCAGATCTGATGTTCCCACACCATGAAAATGAAATCGCCCAAAGTGAAGCATCGACTGGCGAACAATATGTTAATTACTGGATGCATGTGGGCTTCATCAACGTTGATGGCGAGAAAATGTCTAAATCTTTAGGCAACTTCTTCACCATCCGTGATGTGATGGAAAAATTCCATCCAGAAGTGATTCGCTACTTCATCGTGTCATCGCACTACCGTAGTCCAGTTAACTTCTCTGATGTGGCCTTAAAAGAAGCGAAAACAGCACTTAGCCGTTTCTATCACTCTTTTAAAGCCTATCAGCAAGTCTATGGTCAAAAAACCACTGAGACGTTAGAGCAGCACTTTGTTGAGCGTTTTAATAATGCGATGCGCGACGACTTCAATACTGCTGAAGCAATGGCAGTCCTGTTTGAACTCAATAAGGAACTGAACCGTGCAGTCAAAGAAGAACAAGCTGAACAAGCCACGCTTCTTTACTCTACCCTACGCCATTTAACTGACATTCTTGGCTTGGTTCAGCATGATGTTGATGACTTCCTCAAATCAGATATTGGTCAGGAAGCGCTAGCGCTTTCAGATGCTGAAATTGAAGATTTTATCCAGCAACGTGTTGATGCGAAAAAAGCCAAAGACTTTGCCAAAGCCGACGGTATTCGCCAATCTTTATTGGATCAGGGTGTGATTTTGGAAGATACACGTCAAGGAACAATCTGGAGACGTGCTGATTAATTCAACACTTAGCATGCCAGAGAGTTGACAGCTGAATGAAACTCTCTATAATGCGTCCTATTGCGGGAATAGCTCAGTTGGTAGAGCATAACCTTGCCAAGGTTGGGGTCGCGAGTTCGAGTCTCGTTTCCCGCTCCAAATTCAAAAAAGCCCTTATCGAAAGATAAGGGCTTTTTTATTTCTGATACTTATATCTTTCACAATCCCCTCTCACACATCAAGGATGACAAACTTTACACACCTACTTTAATGTAATATTATAACATTACATTAAATTCGGAGAATCAAAAATGAAAGTGTGCTCATCCCTTAAAAGCGCCAAACGCCGTAGTGCTGATTGTCAGATTGTGAAACGTCGCGGCAAGCTATTTGTCATCTGCAAATCAAATCCCCGCTTCAAGGCAAGACAAGGTTAAACTTGTCTTGCTTTACCAAAGGTTAAACAACCCTTACATTCCCTTACTTCCATTTCTTTTTAAAATCTAATAACTTGGATATTAATACTTTCGAATAAGGTTATATCCAAGATGAAAAAATCAATTATTGCCATTTCTCTAGCGTCTATTTTCCTTGTGGCATGTAACAAGGCTGAAACACCAAAAACTGACGAGCAAACTCCACCAGCAGCGACTACAACAGAAACAACGCATGAAGCTGTTGATAGCGCGCATACAGCAGAAAACTCTCTGGACTGGAATGGTACCTACAAAGGCGTACTACCATGCGCTGACTGTGAAGGCATTGAGACTGAACTTGAACTGAATCAAGACAAGACCTTTGAGTTAAAAGAAAAATATTTAGGTAAAGGCGACGGTAAAGCATTCGAAAGTAAAGGTAGCTTCGCCTTTGATACTACAAACACATCAGTAATTACATTGGATAAAGCTGGTGATGGCCGTAAATATTTCGTTGCTGAAGGTTATCTAAAAGCTTTAGATACAGAAGGTAAAGAAATTACAGGTGAATTGGCAAGCAAATACGAGCTTAAAAAAGAAGCTGACTAAGCCTTAAATAATTAAAAAAGCCCATTTACGAAGTGGGCTTTTTAGTAAGCAATAAAAAACCCAGTCAAAATGACTGGGTTTTTTTAGAAGATACGAATTACTTCGCAGCAGCTTGAGCAGCAGCAACTTCTTCTGCAAAGCTCATTTCAGCTTTCTTCTCAATACCTTCACCCACTTCGAAACGAACGAATTGAGCTACAACAGTACCAGTCGCTTTCAATACGTCAGCAACTTTCTTGTCGTTGTCGATAACATACATTTGACGATCAAGAGCAACTTCGTTCAAGTATTTTTCAACTGAACCAGTTACCATTTTCTCAACGATGTTCGCTGGCTTACCAGATTCTAACGCTTTCGCTTCAGCAATTTCTTTCTCTTTAGCGATCAAGTCAGCTGGAACAGCTTCTGCATTTACTGCAACTGGGTTGAACGCAGCAACGTGCATTGCAATACCTTTACCAGTGTCAGCATCACCTGTGTAAGAAACAACAACACCGATTTTTAAACCGTGCTTGTAAATAGCCAAGTTTTCGCCTTCAACGATTTGAGCGCGACGAACTTGAATGTTTTCACCGATTTTTTGAACAAGCGCAACACGAGCTTCTTCTACAGTCGCACCGTCTTCAAGCTTAAGTTCAGCAATTTTCGCAGCATCAGTTTCATTTGCAGCAAGTGCAGCAGTTGCAACTTTATCAGAGAAGTTTTTGAAGTTTTCGTCTTTAGCAACGAAGTCAGTTTGACAGTTAACTTCAACAAGGATTGCTTTGTTACCGTTTTGGATGATAGTGATCGCACCATCAGCAGCAATGTTACCTGCTTTTTTAGCAGCTTTTGCTTGACCTGATTTACGAAGGTTATCAATCGCAAGTTCGATGTCACCGTCTGCTTCTGTTAATGCTTTTTTGCATTCCATCATTGCAAGACCAGTACGGTCACGTAATTCTTTTACCATGCTCGCAGTAACTGCAGTCATGTTGATCTCCTAAAATCGGTAGAAAATAAATCTGTTCAACAAAAACGGCCCAAAGAATCTCTGGGCCGTTTGCAATCTCGACGCTTTAATCTGCCACCATTACATGTCGCAAAAATGACAAGCTTGCGTCAAAACGCATTAAGCCTCAGAAGCGTCTTTAGCAGCGTCGTCGCCTTTTGCTTGTGCATTTGCTTGTGATTGAGCATATTCTTTACCAGCAAGAATCGCATCAGCCATAGCAGAAGCATACAAAGTTACTGCACGGATCGCATCGTCGTTACCCGGAATAACGTAATCAACGTTGTCTGGGTTAGAGTTTGTATCAACGATACCGATTACAGGAATACCTAAGTTTTTCGCTTCTTTGATTGCAATCGCTTCGTGATCAACGTCGATTACAAATAATGCGTCAGGTAAACCACCCATGTTTTTAACGCCGCCTAAAGCACGTTCAAGTTTTTCCATCTCACGAGTACGCTCTAAAGCTTCACGTTTAGTAAGCTTAGCAAAAGTACCGTCTTGAGATTGAGTTTGAAGATCTTTTAAACGGTTGATAGATTGGCGAAGTGTTTTCCAGTTCGTCAACATACCACCTAACCAACGGTGATCTACATATGGTTGACCAGCGCGTTGAGCTTGTTCACGGATGATGTTAGAAGCAGCTCGTTTTGTACCAACGAATAATACTTTGTTCTTTTTGCTCGCTAGGTTGTTAACGAAGTTCAAAGCATCATTTAACGCAGGAACAGTGTGCTCAAGGTTAATGATGTGAATTTTGTTACGCGCGCCAAAAATGTATTGACGCATTTTTGGGTTCCAGAAACGAGTTTGGTGACCAAAGTGTGCGCCTGCTTGAAGAAGGTCGCGCATGCTTACGTTGTAATCTGCCATTTTCTTTACCTTAAAGTTTGGGTTAGGCCTCCATATATCCGCATTCTCCACCTATTGCTAGGCACCCAGAGTAATGTGTCGATATATGTGCGGATTTTTTTTACGACTATTATTATCAGATAATTTCGTAAAATATATTCACGAAAAGCATTTGATAAAATAGGCGGCTATTTATACCATAGACGCTTGCAAATTACCAAAAGTTTTTAGAGATCATGAATACAACTTATACAGCCCCTCGTCGATTAATCAAAACACCTGAAGAAATTGAAAAGATGCGTGTTGCTGGCAAATTGGCGGCTGAAGTTCTAGACATGATTAAACCGCATATTAAAGCGGGTGTGAGCACACTAGAACTCGATACAATCTGTCGCAATCACATTGAAAATGTTCAACAAGCAATTCCTGCTTGTGTAGGTTACGGCGCAGCGCCAGGTCGTCCTGCTTTCCAGCATTCTATTTGTACCTCGGTCAACCATGTGGTTTGTCATGGTATTCCTTCTGAAAATAAAATCTTAAAGAACGGCGATATTCTTAATATTGATGTAACAGTCATTAAAGATGGTTATCACGGTGACACCAACATGATGTATATCGTAGGTGGTGAAACCTCTATTCTTGCAAACCGTTTGTGTTCAGTCGCTCAAGAAGCGATGTATCGCGGTATGGCAACTGTAAAAGACGGCTCATACTTGGGTGATGTTGGTTATGCGATTCAACAATATGTTGAATCTGAGCGTTTCAGTGTCGTACGAGAATATTGCGGTCATGGTATCGGCAATGTCTTCCATGATGAACCACAAGTTTTGCATTATGGGCAAAAAGGTACAGGTATGCGTCTAGAAGCAGGTATGACCTTTACAATTGAACCAATGGTTAACGCAGGTGTTTGGCAAACCAAGCTTTTAGGCGATAAATGGACAGTTGTCACTAAAGATCACAAATTATCTGCTCAATACGAACATACGATTTTGGTAACAAAAACAGGCATCGAAGTTTTAACTGCACGTCCTGAAGAAGACTTGTCTCGTTTTATGTAATTTATTTTGTTTAATTTTTTCAAAAAAAGCTACTTTGGTAGCTTTTTTTATGTCTTCATAATTCCTTCATTAATTTATTTAAATTAAACAAAAAATTTCACAAGCATAACAATTATTTATTTTAACTAAACAAAGCAGATTTAAAAAAGAGTTATGGTGGGCGCAAGAAAAATCCTTACAAACTTTAGGACATGGAGTCCCGAGATGATGAAGAAGTCATTTGCTTGCCTGCTTACAGGCTTATGTGCCCTACCAACAATTACTTTCGCAAACTCACCTTATTTTAGTTTAAAAGATGGTGATGGGTTTAAGCGTTTTTCGGTTTCCGCTGGTTGGCTGCACGCCATGCCACAAGGATCAGCAAATCCAGTTAATATTAATACCAGTGTTGCTGAAGGTACTGAATCAAAAGTTGGGGATGTTTCAACGACCTCTGTGCTTAATGCTATTGATCAAAGTAAACCAAATGGAAAATTTTGGCATACAACGATTAGTGGTCTAGATAAGTTTACAGATACCTTACCTGCAGCTCTGGCTGGTACAGCCCAAATTAATGGTTTGTCAAATTGGCAAAGTCAGGGAACAGGTTTAGAAGCAGATGACGTAGACACTGTTGGTATTATGGCCAACTATCATTTTACAGATAACCTTTCTTTAGAAATTAAAGCAGGGATACCCCCTAAAGTTGACATTAAAGGTAAAGGAAATATCTACGCACCACTTTCAGGAAAAGCAACCCCTCTTGATGATGGTTCATCACTAGGTGGAATCATTGGAGGGGTAATTGGACAAATAGGCGCAGATATCCCTTTAAAACAAGATATTTTTATTACTGACCTGACTCAAGGCAGTAAAGCAGCCACTGCACGTGCATGGTTACCTGCTGTAGAACTACATTATCAATTTGGCAAATCAGGCATTAATAAATTCCGCCCCTATGTTGGTGCTGGCGTGATGTATGCTTATTTCAATGATTTAAAAATCAACTCAGGGATTGAGTCAGATTTAATCAAAGCTGGTCATATGATTCAAAACATTCATGATGGAAAAGCAGGTGCAGCCTTAGATGGAAAAACCTCTTCCGCTGACCCAGTCGTGAAACTCAAAGCAACAGATACCTTTGCTCCGATTATGACTATAGGCGCAACTTATGACTTTAATCCAAACTGGTTTGCCGTTGGTTCTGTGTCTTATTCAAAAATGAATAATGAAGCAAAAATCTCTGTGACTGATCGTAATACAGGCAAAGAGTTGATCCGCGCCAATACCAAAATTGATATCGACCCATTAATCACCTATGTCGGTGTCGGCTATCGTTTCTAAGCGTTTTAACTCATAAAAAAGCAGCAATCCCAGCTGCTTTTTTATTTCCTGACATTTTTTAATGGGAAACAAGTTGTTCCAACGAATAGAACTCTAATCGCTTTTTAGAATCGAAATATAAACAGAAGTATTTTAAAATACTTTTCACTTATTCTATGATCATAACAACAATGTCAAACCAACAATTTTCGA
Organism: Acinetobacter vivianii; assembly: GCF_014635885.1. GTDB lineage: Bacteria > Pseudomonadota > Gammaproteobacteria > Pseudomonadales > Moraxellaceae > Acinetobacter > Acinetobacter vivianii. Next base: position 109,555 of record NZ_BMDR01000004.1, on the reverse strand, counting down.
AACAGTTGATTTATATGTTGATCGGAAGTGCACTAATCCTTGCACTTTCTCTCGGCGTACGTCATGGCTTTGGCTTGTACCTTGTCCCAATGAGTGATGCATTTGGCTGGGGACATCATATTTTTAGTTTTGCCATCGCCTTACAAAATCTGATTTGGGGTGCAGCACAGCCCTTCACAGGCGCAATTGCAGATAAATATGGCACCAAGAAAGTGGTTGCAGCAGGTGGTTTACTCTATGCCATCGGCCTGATCATGATGGCATTTAGCTCGACAGGATTATTGCTTAATCTCAGTTTGGGACTTGTGATTGGATTAGCCTTATCGGCAACATCATTTACCGTGCTGCTTTCAGCCGTAGGTCGTGCGGCCCCGCCAGAAAAACGCAGTATGGTGATGGGGATTGCCAGTGCGGCAGGGTCATTCGGTCAATTTATCATGTTGCCATCAACCTTGCTGCTACTTAAAAGCATTGGCTGGTCCTCCGCACTCCTCGTCAGTGCATTCGCGATTGCATTCATTGTTCCTTTGGCATGGTTATTAAAATCCCCTACTTCAACAGCACCGAAAGCACTGAATCAACCCAGTCTCGGCTTTAAACAGGTTTTAGAAATTGCCAGCAAGCACAAACCTTTTTGGTGGTTATCCTTAGGTTTTCTGGTTTGTGGTTTCCAAGTGGTATTTCTAGGTGTGCATTTACCGGGTTATTTGATCGACCATGGCTTTGATGCCACCACAGGCACTATATTCTTGGCACTGGTGGGTCTATTTAATATTGTTGGGACCTATGGAGCTGGCTGGTTAGGTGATCGTTATTCAAAACCTAAACTGCTGATGTTACTGTATGGGCTACGTGGTATCGCAATCATTGCCTTCCTGTTATTACCACTCAGTATATTTACCGTTTATAGCTTTGGGATCATCATGGGATTGTTATGGCTCTCAACCGTGCCATTAACCAATGGTATTGTTGCCAATATGTTTGGAGTAAAATACTTATCAATGTTGAGCGGCATTGTGTTTTTTACCCATCAAATCGGCTCATTCTTTGGTGGCTGGTTAGGTGGAGTTAATCACGATCTCGCAGGCAACTACAATATGATCTGGCTTGCCTGTTTGCTTTTAAGTGCTTTTGGTGTGGTGATTCATCTTTTCGTAAATGAAGAGGCTGTTATTCATGACTAATATTGAACGAAATTTTAAAATTTTACTGATTGGATCTGTGCTTTGTTTAATCAGTTTTTCAATCTTGATCTGGTTTCAAACACCTGATCTGTTTGAATATTTCAATCAAGCCTTCTGTGCACACTAAACAAGTATGTCAGTGTTTTACACTTGTCATCTAATGATCAAAAAGTTGTCATAAAAAGATAAAAATTGAATGGTTTAATGAAAAATAAAAAACCTACAAAACGCAAAAAGCTTGCTGACCTCATCGTCAGCAAGCTTTTTTATTGCGCCTACAAAAAGGGCCGCATTAAGCGACCCTGATTGGATAGAAACCATCAATTTTATTACTGATGTTTCGGCAACGGAATATATTGAGATTGTGCATTTTGCTGGACTTTACGCTCACCTACTTTCACCTGTAAGGTTTGCTGCTTCCCTTCACGTTCGACAACCACATCGATCAAACTTCCTGGGTCTTGCAAAGCCACATAGTTGATTAAATGTGAAGCGGAAGAAATCTGCTCGTTATTGACTTGAATAATCTTGTCACCACGTTTAATTCCAGCTACGTCTGATGGCCCTTCACGCAATACATCAGCAACCGTGACACCAATCGGTTTAGCAGCCAAGACATCTTCATCAAGATTATTTGGAATTAAACTAATGCCTAACCAGCCACGCACTACACGACCATCTTTCAGAATTGAATTAAGAACTTGTTGACAAACCTTCGCAGGAATCGCAAAACCAATCCCCAATGAACCTCCAGACTGAGAGAAGATCGCTGTATTAACACCAATCAGATTCCCTGCCACATCAATCAATGCACCGCCAGAGTTACCCGGGTTAATTGCAGCATCGGTTTGGATAAAGTCTTCATAGGTATTGATCCCCAAGTCAGAACGGCCCGTCGCTGAGATGATCCCTTGAGTTACGGTTTGACCAACACCAAATGGATTACCAATCGCGAGCACTACATCACCCACTTCGTTACCACTCAATTTGAACGGTAAAACTGGCAATTTATCTAACTCGATCTTGATCACAGCCAAATCCGTATCAGGATCTGTACCAATCACTTTCGCTTCAGCACGACGACCATCATGCAGCGCCACCACAATATGTTCAGCCTGAGCAATCACGTGATTATTTGTGAGGATATAACCATCTGCACGTACAATCACCCCAGAACCCAAACTGTTTTCATTTTGAGGCTGTTGCGGCACTTGATTGCCAAAGAACTCGCGAAATACAGGATCATTCAATAATGGATGATTCATCTGTTTTACTTTCTGCGTGGTAAAAATATTCACCACGGCAGGCGCAGCCACTTTGACCGCAGCACTATAGGAAACCACCCCACCTGCACGTGATGTATCAATGAGAGGCTCAACCTTCTCTGCTGGCATTTTTACCCCATCAGCCGCGACAGTCGGTTTCGGTTGATGTGATTTCTGCCAAGCCAGAAAACTAAATATAACAAGAATGAGTAATACCCAAGGTAACCATGTAAATGCACGGCGCACGTCTATTATCCTCTAGGCGAAATTATGTTATGAACGTAATTTATTGAAGAACTGGAAGTTTCCACTATTGTAAAGTAAATTGCTTAAAATCAATGCAAAAGTTAAAAAAGTTTTGTCTAGCTTTAGTTACATTTAAAAATATGTTTTTATTGACGTCTATAAAAGCTGTTAATCATTTGAGGAATCGCATGGCAAATTTGCATGATATTGTGCACTGGTGTAATCAAACTTTAAAAGCAAATGAGTTTAAAGACTATGCACCAAATGGCTTACAAATTGAAGGCAAAGCCGAGGTCAATAAAATTTTATGTGCTGTGACCGCTTCTGAAGATGCAATTGATGCAGCCATTGCTCAGCAGGCGGATGCCTTACTGGTTCATCACGGCTATTTCTGGAAAGGCGAACCCTACCCGATTACAGGCATGCGTGGCAATCGTATCAAAAAACTGATTCAAAATAATATTTCTTTGATTGCCTATCATCTGCCTTTAGACGCGCATCCAAGCTTGGGCAATAACGCAGCGATTGCTGATTTAATCGGTTTGCAAAATCTTGAAGCACTGGATACATCGGAAAAACATCCAATTGGCAATATTGCTTATCTAGATAATGCATTGAGTCCCGAGCAATTCAAGGCAAAATTACAGGCTATTTTTGATTTTGACATTATTCATCTGCCAACTGATAAAACGACGATCCAAAAAGTAGGCTTTTGCACAGGTGCAGCTCAGGATTTTATTGGCAAGGCAGCACAAGAAAATTGCGATGCCTATATTTCTGGTGAAGTCAGTGAACGTACTTTCTATGAAGCCAAAGAGTTAGGTGTTCACTATTTTGCTTGTGGTCATCATGCGACTGAACGTTATGGTGTTCAGCGTTTAGCACAAGCAATTGCAACGCAGTTTGCCATTGAATCTGAGTATTTTGAACTCAACAATCCGATCTAAACTTTCTCAAGTTTACGCAATTGAGTGAGACTCTTTTCACTCAATTGCATTTCGCCAATCCTCAAGTACCATGCAGATCAATTATCTGCTGATCACAAATCCCTATACATCCTACAGCCAGATTTTAAAGCGTAAATAAGTACGTGCTTTAGACCATTTACTCATACCCCCATCCAACCTATAAATAAAATTTATTTTTAATTCATTTTCACCTATAAAAAAGTAGCTAATAAATGTATTGATTATCATTTGCATTTAAACAAATAATAAAAGCGCTTTAATCCATCGTTATAAAACTACATTGATTACAAAAGGAATCAAACACATGGCCTATTCTTTACCTGCCCTTCCTTATGCTTATGATGCACTCGAGCCCAATATTGATACCAAGACAATGGAAATTCATCATAGTAAACACCATCAGACCTATATCAATAATATTAATGGCGCAATTGAAGGCACAGAATGGGAAAAACTTTCAGTGGAAGAACTGGTTGCTAAAGTCAATGAAGTTCCTGCTGAGCTTAAAAACATGGTCATCAATAATGCTGGTGGACATGCCAATCACTCACTGTTCTGGACGGTCATGAGCCCACAAGGTGGCGGAGCGCCTACAGGTGATATTGCTGAAGCGATTGATCAGCAACTCGGTGGCTTTGATGCATTCAAGGATGCTTTTACCAAAGCAGCGATTAGCCGTTTCGGAAGTGGTTGGGCGTGGTTGAGTGTGACACCTGTAGGTAAAATTGTAGTAGAAAGCAGCGCCAATCAGGACTCTCCACTAATGCATGGTCATACCCCTATTTTAGGACTGGACGTATGGGAACATGCCTATTACCTAAAATATCAAAACCGTCGCCCTGAATATATTGCTGCGTTTTATAACGTCGTAGATTGGGATGAGGTCAATCGCCGCTACCATGAGGCATTAAAAGCAATAAAAAATTGATTTTAAATAATAAAGTTAAAAATTTATTCTTGATCAAGGTAGATTAGAGTCATCAAAAAAATAAACTTAAAGATCCATTGGCTCTAATTCTATCTTGTGTATGGTATATGTCTCAGATGGAAATTTTTTGCATATTTTGTGTATTAAAAGACTGCCCTATTGCATGCAGAATCATTTACAATAAAAGCACTTAATGTAAAACCCAGCAAATTTGCAAGGAATGAAACATGACAACCATTACTTTACCTGCACTTCCATATGGCTATGATGATCTAGCGCCACATATCACTCGCGAAACTTTAGAATACCATCACGACAAACACCACAATACTTATGTTGTTAACTTAAACAACTTAATCAAAGGTACTGACCTTGAAGGTAAAACTTTAGAAGAAATCATCAAAGCTTCTGCTGGTGATGCATCTAAAGCAGGTATCTTCAACAACGCTGCTCAAGTATGGAACCACACGTTCTACTGGAACAGCATGAAGCCAAACGGTGGTGGTAAACCTACAGGTGCGATTGCAGCGAAAATCGAAGAAGCTTTTGGTAGCTACGAAAAATTTGCAGAAGAATTCACTGCTGCTGCAACAACTCAATTCGGTTCAGGTTGGGCTTGGTTAGTTGCTGACGAAGTAAACGGTAAATTATCTATTACTAAAACTGCCAATGCAGACACCCCACTTGCTCACGGTCAAATCGCTGTATTGACAATCGACGTTTGGGAACATGCTTACTACATCGACTTCCGTAACTTACGTCCAAAATACATCGCGACTTTCTTAGAAAGCTTAGTAAACTGGGACTATGCAAATGCTAAACTTGCAGGTCAACCAGCAGGTGTTGAGAAATAAGTTTTTATTTCTTCAATAAAAAAACTGCTCTTGATGAGCAGTTTTTTTATATTTATATTTTTCAACAGTTCACTCCTTTCTATCATTCTTTTAGCACCCATTCCTCTGGTAGATAAGCAAATATGCTCGCTCACCTACTTTTATTAAGCTTTTAAATACGATACTTCTGCTCATTTATAATCATTAAAAACTGTTTCTCACCTTTCCTAAATCAAAGATTTATTTTGAGCCATGCATTCTTTAAACCTTTAAACAATAAAAAACCCTGCTTTCGCAGGGTCTTTTTTGAATCAGTTCAGTGCTTAGTGAGCAGCGAATTGGTTCATTGTGTTTTTAGCATCATCATGTGCTTTAAGTGCGTTGTCACCAGAGAAGATTTCTTTGTGATCATCACCGATGTCAGAACCCGCCATTGCTTGGTGTTTAACGCAAGCGATACCGCCACGGATTTCTTTACGTTGTACGCCAGCAACATAAGCCAACATACCTTCAGAACCGAAGTAACCTTGTGCAAGCTCATGAGTAGAAAGAGCAGCAGTGTGGTAAGTCGGAAGTGTGATCAAGTGATGGAACACACCCGCTTCACGAGCAGCATCTGCTTGGAATGTACGGATCTTAGCGTCTGCATCAGCAGCTAATTCAGTAGCATCATACTCAGCGCTCATTAATTTAGCGCGGTCGTATGCAGAAACGTCTTTACCTTCAGCAACCCAACGATCGTACGCTTGTTGACGGAAGTTTAAAGTCCAGTTGAATGATGGGCTGTTGTTATAAACAAGCTTCGCATTTGGAACTGTTTCACGTACACGGTTAACCATGTGAGCGATTTCTTCTACGTTTGGAGTCGCAGTTTCGATCCAAAGAAGATCAGCACCATTTTGAAGGCTAGATACACAGTCAAGTACAACACGGTCAATTTGAGTGTCAGGACGGAACTGATATAAGCCAGAAGCTAAACGCTTAGGACGATGTAATTTACCATCACGCTTGATCAGGATTTCATCTTCTTGAGCATCAGCGATGTCAATTTCAGTTGTGTCTAAGTAGCTGATATATTGAGAAGCGATGTCGCCTGGCTCTTTAACCACTGGGATTTTTTGAGTCAAGTCAGCGCCTTCAGAGTCAGTACGTGCAACGATGATACCGTCATCAAGACCCATTTCTAAGAATGCATAACGTAATGCATGGATTTTAGCGATGAAGTCTTCGTGTGGAACAGTTACTTTACCAGCTTGGTGACCACATTGTTTTGCGTCAGATACTTGGTTTTCGATTTGAAGTGCACATGCACCAGCTTCGATCATTTTCTTAGCAAGTAAGTAAGTCGCTTCTTCGTTACCGAAACCAGCGTCGATGTCAGCAATAATTGGCACAACGTGAGTTTCAAAGTTGTCGATTTGAGCAGTGATTTCAGCTGCTTTAGCAGTATCGCCTGCTTCTTGTGCTTTTTTAAGTGCACGGAATAAATCGTTTAATTCTTTTGCATCAGCTTGACGTAAGAAAGTGTAGATTTCTTCGATCAAAGCAGGAACAGATGTTTTTTCATGCATTGATTGGTCTGGAAGTGGACCAAATTCTGAACGAAGTGCAGCAACCATCCAACCAGAAAGGTAGATATAGCGACGTTCAGTTGTACCGAAGTATTTTTTGTTCGCAATCATTTTTTGTTGTGCGATGAAACCGTGCCAGCAACCTAATGATTGAGTATATTTGCTAGAATCGGCATCATAAGCAGCCATATCACGACGCATAATCGCAGCTGTGTATTTAGCAATGTCTAAACCAGTTTTGAAACGGTTTTGTAGTTGCATACGAGCAGCATCTTCAGGACTAATATCTGCCCAAGTATTGCCAAATTTTGCTTTTAATTCGCGGATTGCATCAATCGCTGTTTGATATGTAGTCATGATCTATTCCTTTGAGGATTGGCATCGAACGGGGGCTAAAAATCCTGATTTTATTTAGTCTAGATTTCAAGCGCCTCATCAACATGAATCAAAGCTTAGTCTTTGGCAAGCGATTTATCCAATATTCTAGCTTAATCTTCGGTATTTTCTTAGAAAATGTATGTATAGGCTTTTATCAAAACCCTCAAAAATACAATATAAGCAATTGTTTTTAATTAACTTTCAAAATACACTAAAATGTGTAAAAAGCCTATTTCAGGCCATTTTTCTAGACTGATCAGTTCAAAAAATGCGAAAAAACAGGCACTCAAATCGTAAAAAGATATAAATTTCCACCCTGTTTTATGCCTGCTCTAAAAAAGTACTTGAGCTAAAATTAACCGATCTGAATTTAATAAATTAACTCAATGTGCCAAGTTCCATGACACACCTTATGGCTGTTGCTTTTATGTAGGATTAAGTTACACAAAAGGCTTTAGATATGTCATAATTCAACACAATTTAAGGATTTTATTTTCGGTATTTTTTTTATGAATCTGGAGCGGGTCGATCTTAATTTATTAATTTATCTTGACGTACTTCTTCGTGAAAAAAATGTCACACGCGCCGCAGAGCAACTCGGTGTTACCCAGCCTGCGATGAGTAATATTTTACGTCGTTTACGTAACTTATTTAATGATCCCCTACTGATTCGCTCTTCTGAAGGTATGACGCCTACTGAACGTGCATTGGAATTACAACCTCGTATTCGCGATGCGCTGTCAGATCTTTCCATGATTTTAGAGCCGCGTACCGAATTCCGTCCTTATACTAGTACTCGCGTGTTTCGTATCATGACTTCGGATTATGCCGAAGCAACCCTAGTGCCTCGCCTTGTCAAGGCATTGCGCTCGGAAGCGCCAAACGTTGTACTGGATTTCTTAACGCCGAGTGACGTGTCTTATCGAGACATGGAGCAAGGTAAAGTTGATCTCGCCATTAACCGCTTCAATGAAATTCCACAAAGTTTCCATCAGGTTCTGGTCTGGCGCGATAGCTTTAGCTGTATTTTAAATGACAAACACCCTGCTGTGACTCACTTAAACCTGAAAAGCTATTTAGATGCACAGCATATCTGGGTATCAAAAACAGGAATGGGTGTGGGCTTCGGTGTGAATCCGGATAAACAGGCAGGTCTTGGCTGGATTGATCAGGCTTTAGAACGTATTGGTCAACGCCGTAAAATTTCAGTGTTTACCCGTCATTATCAAATGCCAGCGCTGTTAGCACAAAATGTAGATTTGATTGCGACCTTACCAACACGTATGGCACGTTTGCAAACACAGAATCCGAAACTGGTTATAAAGGATCCTCCATTTTATATTCCTGAATTTGAATTAAAAATGGCTTGGTGTCCTTTACTGCATCATCATCCTGCACATCGTTGGTTAAGACAGCTTATCCTGTTTGTTGCACGACAGATGATCGAGGAAGAGAATCGTGAATTTCTGTTAAATAACTCACAGTTTTCACAATACTAAAATATTGCTCTATAATAATATTTAATTCCCTATGGATATGCTTGTTTATTAAGCGAAATTGTTATAACGAGGTAATGATTTGGTTACCTCTGTTCTTTTTTGTGTTACAACATATTCATAATAATATGCACCACAGGTGATGTGTGAGTCTCTTCCAAAATATTATTGTTATCGCCCTGCTTATTTCAGCAGCAGGCTTTTTATCACTCACAGAAATTGCTCTCGCTGGCGCTAGAAAAGTTAAATTAAAAATTTTGGCCGAATCTGGCGAAACCCGCGCACAAAAAGTTTTAGATCTACAAGAACAATCCGCTGACTTCTTCGCAGCCTCGCAAATTGGTTTAAATGCTGTTGCAATCTTAGGTGGTATTCTCGGTGAAGCAGCCTTCCGACCTTTCTTCGTTGACCTGATTGTACGGGTTTATTCAGGCCCTTGGTTAGAGACGATTGGTTTTGCCCTTTCCTTCACCATGGTCACTTCTCTATTCATTTTATTTGCCGATCTTATGCCAAAACGTCTGGCAATGATTGCGCCAGAAAAAATTGCCATTAGCGTGATCGAGCCGATTCAGATTTTTATTAAAATCTGCAAGCCGTTGGCATGGGGCATCAATGCGATTGCCAATCTGTTATTCCGCTTATTTAAGGTCAATACCATTCGTGACGACAATATTACCTTTGATGATATTTCAGCGGTCATGGATGCAGGTGCACAAGCTGGGGTTTTACAAAAGCAAGAACATCATTTTATTGAAAACGTGTTTGAACTCGAAGAACGTACAGTTCCTTCAAGTATGACTACACGTGAAAATGTGGTGTTTTTCACCCTGACAGAACCTGAAGATAGTATTCGTCAAAAACTGGGTGAATATCCTTATTCAAAATTTCTAGTTTGTAATGAACATATTGATCAGGTGATCGGCTATGTAGACGCCAAAGATATTCTGGTCCGTATTCTCAATAAACAGTCTTTTACACAACTAAATGAATCAACCATTCGTAATGTGTTAATGATTCCAGATACCTTAACCCTGTCAGAATTGCTAGACCGCTTCCGTTCAACCAAAGAGAAATTTGCGGTCGTCATTAATGAATATGCCTTGGTTGTTGGCGTGATTACCCTGAGTGATATCATGATCACGGTCATGGGAGACTGGGTCACTCCAATGGATGAAGAACAGCAGATTATTAAACGCGACAATCATTCTTGGTTGATTGATGGTGGTACACCAATTGAAGACGTCAAACATGTTCTGGAAATTGAAGAGTTTCCTGAAAATGAGAATTACGAAACTATTGCTGGCTTTATCATGTATCGCCTCCGCAAAATCCCGCGTCCTGCGGATGCCGTAGAATATGCTGGATTCAAGTTTGAAGTGGTCGATATTGACCATTATAAAATTGATCAATTACTTGTCACCCAAGTTTTACCAAGTCAGGAAAATGAGTCTCTCACCACTTCCGAAGACTAAGCAAAGAACAAAAATAAAGCCCGATTTACGGGCTTTATTTATTTCACTACAAACCAGATTAGAACAGCCAATATCACAATAATAAAAACAACAACCTTTATTCCACCACGACTTTTCTGCGCCAACTGCTCCTGCACATGGGCCTGTTCATGTGGATGTTCTTGCAAATACTGATCGATTAAATCTTTTGATTCCTTCAAACCCAATCCTGTTTGCTCACGTGTAATCTTGATGGCATCAATCAATTGCCCTTCACGTAACACATTTAATGCTTCAGGTGGAATACGAGGAAATGAACTCATAAACTAACAATCCTTGTTATGTTTGACGATGAGCAGAACGGGCTACTATCCCCGCTTAGTTTCCGCCGAGTTGTGCCAACAATGTATCCAAAGTCGCTTGATAATGGATGGTAATATCTTCTGCTAAAATCTTATACGCATTGTCGAATTGAACCATTGGCCAGCCTTCTTTCCAAAATGGAAAAATATTGTGCAAGTCATGGGTCACCGTCGCATCTTCACGGCCAATGGCCTGTGCAACCTGAGCAAGCACTTGTGCAGTTTCTGCACCATCAATGGCTAAATAATCAATTCCACGCGCTTTTAAAATGCGAATACGGTCTTTTTTATAACGGATTTTTTTAGCCTGACCAGAATTCAAGCCCAATGCCAATGTCACAGCTTCAACGAACTTGTCTTCAAAACTTGTATTCAGTGCAACCAAAGCTTGTTTATGTGCTTCTTGACGACCAGCTTTCCCCCCATTACGGATAATCTCATTTGCTTCCGTATCCAGCTTATCTTTTTTCATAGACTGTAAAATGTCTAAAACTTCGATATCGCTTAAAGATTCAGGAGATTGCTCAATCATGGGAGACCTTATACACATAAATAAAGAAACATTGTCTCATAAAAGCGTTATCAAAGCAGAATAAAAATGAAAATTGGCATTCTATCTGCATAATTTTTTATATCGGTTTCCAAAATTTACCTCAACGAGTTTAGGTTCCTTTTAGAAGATTGATGAATTTGTTTGCCAATTTACTTTTACCCTGATAATATTATTTTACCCGTATAAAACTATTTAAATAAAATGAATACTCAAAATACCTATACTGCTTTTTCAGGTCACACGCTGATTGCTCAAGCGCAACTTCCTGACATTGCATTAAAGCTCAAACATCTTTCTGAAACTGCCGAGAATATTTTGATTTTCAATGATCAAACTGGTCGACAAATTGATCTTGATCTTTCTGGTTCTGAACAAGAAATCCAACAACGTTATAGCGAGCCTGAGCCAGCAAAGAAAGTTGGGCGACCGAAGCTCGGCGTTATCTCTCGTGAAATTACTTTACAGAAAAAACATTGGGACTGGTTAGACCAACAGAGTGCCAGTGCATCAGCCGTGATTCGTAAGCTGATTGATAAGGAGTTGAATGATCCAGCATCTGAAAGCAATATCATGCTTGCCAAGCAAGCCACTGATCGCTTTATGTCGGCGATGTTAGGCAACATGCCCAATTACGAAGAAGCAACTCGTGCTTTGTATCAGGGTGATCAGGCTGTTTTCTTAAAACTAATTAAAAACTATCCTTTAGATCCCCAACAATATATTTGTAGATTATCCATGCATGCCTTTTAAAAAGGCAGCTTTGATTTATTGAGAAGCCCCTATTGCAGGGGCTTTTTTCATGCTAAGTTTCTCTTTTCTTTATACTCTTTTACCTTTCGATCACTCACATCCTCTGGATAACAATAAGGTGTGTATCCACCTGCACGGTTATAAGCACTACGTTTTCCACAGCGACTGCCATTACGTGCAGTGTTATAGGGGCATGGGCAATTACCTGGATAGCTCTCAATAGATTCTTGAATAATTTTTCGTTTAATTGCCGCTGTACTATTCCCGACCTGTTTGGCCTCAACATTAAAAGCCAGACATAAACCCATTAAAAATAATATTTTTTTCATACATACCTCTCTAAGGCAGGCATTGTATAGAGAAATATTTTATGTGAAATATCACATATATTTTAAATGATTTATTATTAGACGGTTAAAGCCATAAGCATAAAAAAACCCGCTTACGCGGGTTTTTTCAAATCAATTCAGTCTATTAAAGACGAACCAATTCCACTACTTTCTCAGCGGCTTCTTCAACTGTTTCAGCAATAATATCTGTATCTGTACCGTCCACAGTCGTTGTAATAACCACCACACCTGTTTCACGTAACAGTGCAATTTGCTCAGCCGTTAAATTAGCTTTTGCAATCGCAACCACACCTTGCTGAATCAATAAACTCTCTAAAGCTTGAGCTTTCTCGACTAACTGTGCAGAAACACCAATTACCGCAGGCTTCTGACCTAAACGAGCTGCACGATCTTCCGCAGTCACAGGATTGCTATGTGCAGTCCATTCAACTGCCGCTTCAACCATACCTGCACCCACCGTCACATTGCTTAGACGGTCAATAAAGATAAATGAACCTGTATAACGGCTGTCTTGATATTGGTCAAAGACTACTGGTGCATCAAACTCAACCACTACATCCGCAATTGCATTCAGTTCAAGCTCTTCAACTTGCGTATGCTCTAATGTATTTACATTGACACGGAAGTTAATTGCAGTGACTTTAGCCGGAACAGTTTGCGTACCAATTTTGACGTTGTATAGCTTACCTTTCACCAAAGGATGTTCATTCATCCAGACCACTGAAGCACGTACACTACGTGAAATCAAAGGCTGCTCGCCCGCACGGACTAAAACGTTACCACGAGAAATATCAATTTCATCGTTTAAAGTTAAAGTCACGGCCTGACCTGCAACGGCCTGCTCAAGATTGCCATCAAAAGTGACAATCTCTTTCACTGTTGATTTCTTGCCTGATGGTAATGCAACAATCTCATCGCCTACATTGATTGCACCCAACGCAATCGTTCCGGCAAAACCACGGAAATCAAGGTTTGGACGGTTTACATACTGAACTGGGAAACGGAATTCATGTTTATTTGATTCGCGCTTAATTTCCACAGACTCAAGAATGCTCATCAAGGTTTGACCCTTGTACCATGGCGTGCTTGCAGATGGGTTCACCACATTATCGCCATTCAATGCCGAGATTGGCACGAATAAAATATTCTCAGGACGACGATCACCGAGTTGGCTTACAAATGCATCATATTCAACCTGAATTTCGTTGAAACGCGCTTCAGAGAATTCAACCAAGTCCATTTTATTGATCGCAACAACGATATTTTTAATACCGAGTAAGCTTGCAATAAATGAATGACGGCGAGTTTGCGTTTGCACACCATAACGCGCATCAATCAGGATAATGGCAAGATCGGCAGTGGATGCACCTGTTGCCATGTTACGTGTGTATTGTTCATGTCCAGGCGTATCCGCAATGATGAACTTACGCTTTTCAGTAGAGAAATAACGATAAGCCACATCAATGGTAATACCCTGCTCACGTTCCGCCTGTAGACCATCGACTAGCAAAGCAAGGTCAGGTGCATCACCTGTAGTTCCCACTTTTTTACTGTCGCGTGTTACGGCTTGCAATTGATCTTCATAAATCAATTTTGAATCGTAAAGTAAACGACCAATTAAAGTACTTTTACCATCATCGACGTTACCGCAAGTCAAAAAGCGCAATAAGTCTTTTTGTTCATGTTGTTTTAAATAACCCAAGATATCTTGGCTAATAAGATCTGATTGATGAGACATTGCTCAAAACTCCACATATTCTTTAGAAATCGCTTTTAATCTCCCTAAATCCCTCTTTAAAAAGAGGGACTTGCTTAAGGAAACTAGAAATAACCTTCTTGCTTTTTCTTTTCCATCGAGCCCGCTTCGTCGTGGTCAATCATACGACCCTGACGCTCAGAACTGGTTGCTAAAAGCATTTCCTGAATAATTTCAGGCAAGGTATCTGCTTCAGACTCAACTGCACCTGTTAACGGATAACAGCCAAGTGTACGGAAACGTACCGATTTCATTTGTGGAACTTCACCCTCTTTTAAGCGCATACGCTCATCATCCACCATGATCAACGTGCCACTGCGTTCAACCACAGGACGAACTGCAGAGAAATAAAGAGGAACAATTTGGATATTTTCCAGATAAATATATTGCCAGATATCTAACTCAGTCCAGTTCGATAATGGGAATACACGAATACTCTCACCCTTGTTCACTTTACCGTTGTAAAGATTCCAAAGTTCTGGACGCTGGTTCTTAGGATCCCAACGATGCTTATTATCACGGAACGAATACACACGTTCTTTGGCACGTGATTTTTCTTCATCACGGCGAGCACCACCAAATGCAGCATCAAATTGATACTTATCCAAGGCTTGTTTTAAACCTTGGGTTTTCATGATGTCGGTATACTTTGAACTACCGTGATCAAATGGATTGATCCCTGCATCACGACCTTCTACATTTTGATGAACGATCAAATCAAAGCCGTGTGTTTTTGCCATGTTGTCACGGAAAGTGATCATGTCTTTAAACTTCCAGCCTGTATCTACATGTAATAGCGGGAATGGAAGTTTTGCTGGATAGAACGCTTTGAGTGCAAGATGTAACATCACTGCTGAGTCTTTACCAATTGAGTAAAGCATCACAGGATTTTCAAATTCGGCTGCAACTTCACGAATAATATGAATACTTTCTGCCTCAAGTTGCTTGAGGTGCGTTAATCTATTTTCAGTCATGTACAATTTCCCCCTTATCCATGCTATCCATAAAATCTATAAGTGGTATCAAACCACCACTTTGAAGACTGTGTGGAGGAACGAGTGCCATAACAACTCCAATTTTTCATGATATCAAGATTCTTACTCGTACTACTTTTACGATCGAGTAAAGGATATTCATTATAATAATTTAGATTCGATTCTTTAGCTTGTTTTTTCATATCAATATGCAAAATTATGATATGAAAATAAGTTTATGGAATATCAATACAATCTATTTCACATGAATAAATTAAAAAAAGAAGCCCATCTGGACTTCTTTTTTATCGGCTCAGCTTTGTTTAAAAGCGGAACATTTTTGTTTCCAATGGAATTTCAACACCTACAGAAACACCACCATCACTGCCATGTAGGTCAGAATCACTCACCCAACCATTCACTTTCAATGGAATTGTTGGTTTTAGATAATGTGTCCAAGTTACATCTAAACCTTTAATCTTATCCGCTTTAGGAAATGCATCGTTATTCAATTCGACACGGCGTGTTTGGCTTACATCTGCATATAGCAAACGTCCACTCAGGCGGTTCATCACATCAAATCGGATATCACCACCAACCGAATACATTTGACCATCGCCACCCATTGCATGACCTAATGGGAAACCATGCTGGTAGTAACCATCTTTATATGTGGTATGGCTATATGAAATGCCTTTTGCTTCGCCATTGGTACGTGTGTCCGCCCATTCTGCATAAAGTTGGTACGGCATATTTTTATAGCTTGATGAGAAATCAGCACCACCGAGGTACATATATTTTGCAGGTAGACCACCTGCTTCATCTTCACCTACAAATTGTGTATATAAACTAACTGGCACATTAAATAATGGTTGTAAGAATAAGCGACCATCAAAGCCCGCAATCTGGTTAGATGGATCTTCTTTACCTGTACCACCATTGTCTTTAGTGCCTGTCCAGGCATCCCACAATGAGCTAAAGCTCTCAGGTCGTCCTTCTCCACCCCACTGAATCGCACGTGAAGCACCGAGTTCTAAAGCTGGAAATGGTCGTGCAGTTAAGCGCAAACCAATTAATTTTGTGTCAGGAACAGCTTTATAGTCATCTAACTGACCAGCAAAAGCCTGATATTGCCACGGCCCAATCCAAGACAACCATTTGGTTTCAAATGCATCTTGAACTGCACGTTGCATTGTCACACCATATACTGGACGGCTGGCATCACCACGAATCAAGCTACCATCATGTCCTGGCCCCCAATACGTCGGAATTTGACCAGCGACAATCCATTGGTTCCAAAGTTTACCTGCGATATACGAACCTTCGACATTGACGTCGTTTCCATTATCAATCAATGGATCTTTCTCTCCATTGACACGCAGTTTGGCATCCCAATTCTCGCCACCTGCATTAAACTCAACAGCTGCCTGATATTGAGATTTCTGGTTATCACCAAAAGCCTGAGGAACAGTTTTAAGATCAGTACCTGCATGCAAACCGACTTTGACTGTTTCATTATCTGCCTGTAATGCATTCAATACAGAATTAATGACTTTCTGCTGCGTGTTATTGCTCACTTTTGCTTGTGACAATGCACGTTGAATTTCATCACCGCTCATTGGCCAAGTCGATGTACTGATTTGAATGACACCTTGCTGGTTTAACCAGTTTAAATCCGTTCTTAAATTTTCATCGTTGAGTACAAGACCCTGAGCAAATACAGGAGAAGAAAGAGCAGCAAATAATGCGATACAAAGCGATTTTTTTAAAAACATGTCCAGACTGTTCTCAAATTTATTTATGGACACATGATCGTTGGTTTATGAGCACATTTCAATCGTCAAACGAAACAATTACATTTTTTAACATGCAGGATAAAATTGACAATAATTGATGCCTGTCAGTAACATTTATTTCACCTATAACACGACTGAAATCAAATAATGAAAATTATTGCGACATTTATTATTGCGGTAGCAATCTCAATTCCTGCGTTTGCTCAGCCAGCGTCAAACCAATCTGTAAAAGAGTTATTAAAGATAACCAAGTCTGAACAATTTCTTGGTCAAATGAGTCAGCAGATGAATAGCATGATGCATTCAAATATGGATAAGATCACTCAAGGCAAAAAATTAACAACAAAACAAGAACTTGCCATGGTCAATTATTCTCAGGAACTTGGCAAAATTATGCAAGAGGAATTGACATGGGCAAAATTAGAACCAGAAATGATTAAAATCTATGCTGAAGAATTTACCCAAGAGGAAATTGACGGCATGATCCAATTCTATAAAACGCCTGTAGGGCAATCCATGATTGATAAAATGCCAATCGTGATGCAAAAAAGCATGCAAGTGGGCTATAAACGAATGGATAGCGTTACACCAAAAATTATGCAGGCCGCAGAAAAGTTAGCAAAAGAAATGCAAGCGGAATAATTCATTCAAGCTTAAAAAAAGCCACGCTAAACGTGGCTTTTTTTAAGGTAAAGAATATTAGTCTTTACGGCGCATATGCGGGAATAAAAGTACATCACGAATACTTGGTGCGTTAGCAAATAACATCACCAAACGGTCAATACCAATACCCTGACCTGCTGTAGGCGGTAAACCATATTCTAATGCTTCAATAAAGTCAGCATCGTAATGCATTGCTTCATCATCACCTGCATCTTTTTCAGCAACCTGTGCCTGGAAACGCTCAGCCTGATCAATCGGGTCATTTAACTCAGAGAAGCCATTGGCTAACTCACGCCCACCGATAAAGAATTCGAAACGATCCGTAATATGCGGATTGTCGTCATTACGGCGCGCAAGCGGTGAAGTTTCAGCTGGATATTCAGTAATAAATGTTGGCTGGCGTAACTTGGTTTCTACTGTTTCTTCAAACACGATCGTTTGCAACTTACCTAAACCAAAACCAGGTTTAACCTGCTCTTTTAACACTTCTTGAGTAAATTTCGCCAAGAACTCACGATCATTGACATTTTCAGGGGTGAAATCTGGGTTATGTTCAAGAATCGCATCAAACATTGAGATTTTCTTGAATGGGCCTTTGAAGCTATAAACTTCTTCACCATACGGCACATCAGTAGTACCTAAAATATCAATTGCCAGCTTTTCAAGCATATTCTCAGTCAATACCATCAAGTCTTTATAGTCAGCATAAGCTTGATAGAATTCGATCATGGTGAATTCTGGGTTATGACGTGTTGAAACACCTTCGTTACGGAAGTTACGGTTAATTTCAAACACACGCTCGAAACCACCAACAACCAAACGTTTCAAATAAAGTTCTGGTGCGATACGGAGATAAAGCTCCATATCCAATGCATTATGATGCGTGACGAACGGCTTCGCAGATGCGCCGCCTGGAATCACATGCATCATTGGCGTTTCAACTTCCATGAAACGTTCATTGGTTAAGAATGCACGGATACCCGCTACCACTTTGGCACGAATCTCAAAGGTCTTACGCGTTTCTTCGTTTACAATCAGGTCGAGATAACGTTTACGATATTTCGCTTCAGTATCAGTTAAACCATGGAATTTGTCTGGTAGTGGACGTAGTGATTTAGTCAGTAATTCAAAGCCTTCAAGGTGTACATATAAGTCACCTTTACCAGAACGGCCGATATAGCCTTCAGCAGCAATAATATCGCCAAGATCCAGACTCTTGATCGTTTCTAAAATGTCTGCTGGTAAACCTTTACGATCAACATAAAGCTGGATACGACCTGTCATGTCCTGAATCACGATAAATGATCCACGGTTAAGCATCACACGACCAGCAACCTTGACATAAACTTTTTCAGCACCTTCGATTTGTGCTTTATCTTGATCTTTAAATTGTTCTTGCAAATCAGCAGTATAGTGTTCACGTTTAAACGTGTTTGGCCACGGGCTTTTACCCGTTTGTTTTGCAGTCTCTTGGATTTGCTTTAACTTGGCATGACGCTGTGCGATTAAATCGTTTTCGGAAAGTGTTTGTTCAGAAGTCGATTGAGCGTTTTGTTGCGTCATCTCTGCCTCGATTAAGTAAAAAATGAAGTGACATAGAATAGCAGATCACAACCCATTTTCGTATTATTTCAATCAGACAATTCAAAAAAATGAATATTTATCAATTTTAAATCGAGATTACGCAACAGTTGGCCTTGTTAAATCAACATTCTCAGGGCTTATTTTTCAGCCAGATGTTTCACCATGGCGAGTCCCTGATCAAAGCCTTTATTCATAAATTCTACATGCTCTGGCTGAATATCCACTTCAACATGCAGTTGCGTTTCGCCATTAAAATCAAACAACATATATTTTTCCAAAGCGCCTACCCAATCTTTGACTTCATCACTATCCAGATCTTCCTGACCATTCTTGATCATTCCCAGATGTTTGAACACAACCTCTTTCGGTTCATCCAGACTTTCAATGGTAGAGACCATGCCATTGCCTTTACCATCACCAAAATAGGTTCTACCCCCTATTTTCCAGTCTGTTTTCATGGTGGAATCACAGGCGAAGAACTTAGTCCATTCTGGATAACTTTCAGGTGACCAAAGCACCTGCCAGACTTTTTCTGGGGTCGCATAAATTTTAATATTATAAGATAAGGTTTCCATGCGTTATTCTCCTTCTATCGTTGTTTTCTTCATCATAACTTGATTTTGAATGTTTGTTTTTTATACATACTATTTTTATACGATTGGCTTTTTTCATTACATAAGTCCTGAACTTTTGATAAAAATTTAGAGCAATTGCTCAAATAACAAGACTTTCAGATAGAATTGCCATATCGCTTTTTGAATAAATGATTAAACTCTTGCATTTACTTTACTTAAATGTCGTTCTGCGTAAAAATCTAATTCCCGATTAACATAAGTTAGTTCCTCTTGCAGCGATCATAGCGACATTACGGAATAGTTTTACTGAAAGGCAACTTGAGCATACCGATCAGTTTGGAGAGTCACATGAAAAAATATCAATGTATCGTTTGTGGTTGGATTTACGACGAAGCAGAAGGTTGGCCACAAGACGGCATTGCAGCAGGAACCAAATGGGAAGATATTCCTGATGATTGGACTTGCCCAGATTGCGGCGTTTCAAAAGCTGATTTTGAAATGGTTGAAATCTAAAGATTAAAGAAAAAAAGACTATGAGAATCATGGTCTTTTTTTCTGAGCGTTCATTTTTAAATAAGAAAATACTGGAGAATATAATGCACCCTATCGTCATCATCGGATCAGGTATGGCTGGATATACCGTTGCACGAGAATTTCGCAAATTAAGCCCAGAACAAGAGCTGGTCATGATCTGTGCGGACGATGCGGTAAATTATGCAAAACCAACATTATCAAATGCCTTTGCAGGTAAAAAAGCACCCGAACAGATTGCATTAGGCGATGCTACAAAAATGGCGACCCAATTGAATATGCGCATCGAAGCAGAAACTTGGGTCAAAGAAATCCATGCCGAAAAACATGAAATTATTTTAGAAAAAAATGGCGAAAGCATTACCCAACCTTATTCAAAATTGGTCCTCGCAGTCGGCGCAAATCCAATCCGTTTAGCGATTGCGGGTGATGGTAGCGAAGACATTCACGTGGTGAACTCACTGATTGACTATCGTACTTTCCGTGAAAATCTGTCGAAACGTAAAGACAAACGTGTTGTGATTCTTGGTGCAGGCCTCATTGGCTGTGAATTTGCCAATGATTTACTGCACAGTGATTATGAAGTAACGGTCATTGATCTTGCACCACAGCCTTTAGGTCGTTTATTGCCAAACCATGTGGCAGATGCATTTAGAACCAATTTAGAACAGGCAGGCATTAAATTTGCCCTGTCAACGACCGTTGAAAAAGTCACGAAAATTAATGATGGCGAAGACTATGCAGTCACTTTAGCCAATGGTCAAACCTTAGTTGCAGATATTGTCCTTTCTGCAATTGGTTTACAGCCAAATATTGCTTTAGCTAAAGCAGCAGACATCCAGACTAGTCGTGGCATTATTACCAATACTCTATTAGAAACTAATCAGGCTGATATTTATGCCGTGGGTGACTGTGCTGAAGTAAATGGTACTTTGCTTCCATTCGTCATGCCGATCATGCAACAAGCCCGTGCCTTAGCAAAAACCCTGAGTGGTCAAAGTACTGCTGTTCACTACCCTGCCATGCCAGTCGCAGTGAAAACCCCTGCCGCACCATTAACCGTATTACCAGCACCACTGGATGTTGAGGTGAACTGGGAAACTGAAGAATTTGAAGATGGGATGCTTGCGAAAGCTGCAGATGGCGAAGGTACCTTAAGAGGATTTGTCCTGTTAGGTGCAACTGCGGGTAAACAACGTTTAACCTTGACCAAACTGGTTCCGGACTTGATTCCAGCACAGGTTTAGGTTTTAAATACGAGGGTTTGCTGAGAAAAGAATGTCCAGCAAGCCCTTAAGCGATAAAAAGAATTCAATTCGGAACGAATATCATGAACAGTGCCCTCCAGTTTAATGTGTCGCCATACGCTTCCTTTATGCAAGAAACCAAAGTAACTTTGGGCAATGGCATTGAATTGCATGTTGAAATGGGCGGTAATCCTGAACACCCAACGATTTTACTGATCATGGGACTAGGCGCACAAATGTTATTCTGGCCTGATTTTTTCTGTAAGGCACTGATTGATCAAGGCTTCCGAGTCATCCGTTTTGATAACCGTGACATCGGTCTCTCTTCTAAAATCCGTAATAAAGGCAAAAGGCTCAATACCATGAAATTGATGAGCCGCTTTATGTTCGGTCTGGGTAATGAAGGTGCGCCCTACACGCTTTATGATATGGCGGATGATGTTGCGATGCTGATTGATCAGCTTGGCCTAGAGAAAACCTATATTCTGGGTGCCTCTATGGGCGGTATGATTTCACAAATTGTTGCGGCAAAATATCCAGAAAAAGTAGAAAAGGTTGGCTTATTATTTACCAGCAATAATCAACCGCTTCTACCACCACCTTATCCGAAACAACTTTTTAGCCTACTCGGTAAGCCAGCTGCACATGATGAAGAAACCATTATCAATCACAGCCTGAATGTTTTCCGTATTATTGGTTCGCCAGGTTATGTCAATCCGGTTGAATCAATTCAAACCATTCGCAAATTATATCGTCGTAGTTTTTATCCAGCGGGTGTACTTCAACAGTTTTTAGCAATATTATGTACGGGTTCTCTGTTACCATTGAACAAAACGATGACTCAGCCGACACTGGTTGTACACGGATCAAAAGACCGACTGTTACCACCAAGTCACGGGAAAGCTGTTGCAAAAGCAATTTCTGGTGCTAAGTTTGAATTAATCCAAGGAATGGGGCATGATATTCCTGCACATTTCATTCCACAACTTAGTGGTTTGTTTGCTCACCACTTTAGATCATCACACTAGGACTCTATGGCTGCATTACCCTCATTAAGACAGCTATCATATTTAGTTACGTTGTCAGAAACTTTACATTTTACTGAAGCAGCGCGTCGTTCCTTTGTCACCCAGTCGACTCTGTCTGGCGGCATCATGGAATTAGAGCGCTTATTAGGTGGCGTCTTAGTTGAGCGTGATCGTCAAAACGTCCGTTTAACACCTTTGGGTGAACAGGTTGTGGCACGTGCCCGCGTACTACTTGCCGATGCTCAGGATTTGATGCGCTTAAGCCGTGAAATGAGCGAACCACTCACAGGTGATTTGCATCTTGGTATTATTCCAACCATTGCGCCATTTATCCTGACGCAGTTGCTGGAAGAAGTGCATCAACAATTGCCAAAAATCCAGTTGCATCTACATGAAGCTCAAAGTGAAAAAATTGTAGAAAAGCTGGAGCACGGCAATCTGGACATGATTGTACTGGCTCTTCCTTTCGACACACGCAGCCTTAAAGTTGCCGAAATTGCGAAAGAACATTTGTTCTTGGTGTACAACAAAAAAGATACCAATGCGGCGAATGCAAACTCTCTCGATGACCTCGATTTATCACGTTTGATGTTGCTTGAAGAAGGACACTGTTTACGTGATCATGCTTTAAGTGCCTGCCCTGTAGGTGAGCGTAAAAATGATCATCGTTTAAAAGCGAGCTCATTGCCAACACTGGTGGAAATGGTCTCGTCTGATCTTGGCTTTACCCTGTTACCAGAGATTGCCTTGAAGAACAGCATGATTCACTTTAATGAAGATATTGACGTGAAATCGATTGAAGCTGCCCCAAGCCGCACTCTGGCCTTAGTCACACGCAAAAGTACGCCATTACAAAGTGAATTTGATGTGATTCTGCAAATTCTGCAAAAAATCACTGCTCACTTAGAATAATCAAATAAAAAGCCTGTAATTAATTACAGGCTTTTTTACATCAAACAAGACTAATTATTTGATATCCAGCAAATTGACTTGCTCAGCCTGCACATCACTCATCCGCTGCCCTTGATCCAGTAATTGATCAAAGTAACTCTCAACGACTTTTGTCTGATCCGCGGTATTTTCCACTTTGTACATATTCTGACGAAATTCATTACTTGAACGTAATCCTTTGGTGTACCAAGCAATATGCTTACGCGCGATGCGACAGCCAGAATACTCACCGTAGAACTCATACAGTTCTGCCAGATGTCCCAATAAAACTGCCTTAACTTCTGCAATATCTGGCGCGGCGAGATGTTCACCCGTTTTCAAATAGTGAGCAATTTCCCGAAAGATCCATGGTTGGCCTTGAGCAGCACGCCCGATCATAATGGCATCTGCACCCGTGTAATCCAGCACATATTTGGCTTTTTCAGGACTATCAATATCACCATTGGCAATCAATGGAATATCAATCAGCTCTTTCACCTGCTTGATTAGTTCATAACGTGCCGTATTTAAATACATATCTTCACGGGTACGACCATGTAAAGCTAAGGCAGCAATTCCTGACTCTTCGGCACGTTTCGCCACACGTAAAATATTTTCATGACCATTTAAAAAGCCCAAACGGGTTTTCAAGGTTACAGGCACATCAACGGCTGCAACTACGGCATCCAGAATACGGGCAACGAGATTCTCATCTTGTAATAACGCCGAACCTGCCAATTTATTGCAGACTTTTTTGGCTGGACAACCCATATTGATATCAACAATTTGCGCCCCATTTGCCACCTGATAACGTGCCGCTTCCGCCAGTTGTTCAGGATCAGAACCTGCGATTTGCGCGGAAATTGGTGCAAGCTCACCATCAAAATTGGCCCGATAAAGACTCTTCTTGCTCATGCGCAAGGTCTTGTCTGCAGTCATCATTTCACTGACTGCATGTCCTGCACCAAAGTACTTACATAGCGTCCTGAAGGGCCTATCGGTGACGCCGGCCATTGGGGCAACGATCAAATTATTTGACAGTTGATACGAACCAATATACATATATTTTCTTACAATTTCTGACCAACATAGTATACTTCATTCGCCCGTTCGGCTCATCTTTTTGTGCGGTGTTGTCTTCATTATGAACAAATCTGTTTCGACTCGTCCTCTACTCAAAACATTTAGCCTGTTGGCAATTAGCATAAGCTTAACTGCTTGTGGCGATAATGCTTGGTGGTCAAATAGTAAAGAACCTGAAATGAAGGCAGAACAGATCAAAAAAGTTCTTCCGCCGCGCGTAAATGATCGTGAGTCATGGTCGCAAGATATTTTTGATATCATGCAACAATTGAGTATTCCGAAATCCAAGCAGAATGTGTGTAGCATTGTGGCAGTCGTGGATCAGGAGTCTAACTTTGTCGCCGACCCTGCTGTCCCGGGCTTAGGTGAAAAAGCTGTTCAGGAAATCAATACCCGACTCAAGGAAAAGTTCGAAGCCAAGTTAGGTGAAACCATTGGCGGCACGGTGGCAGGTTATTTTGAAGATGTGTTGAAAAATCAGCCATCTCCAGAAAATAATTACATGAGCCAGATGCGCAAAGTAAAAACTGAACGCGAGCTGGATCTCCTCTATCGTGAAATCTTTGACTATATGTCAAAGCATTATCATGTGAGTGCTTTAACTGGTGCTGCTAAATTAATTGGCCAAGATATTGGCGAGAAAATGAATCCAATCACCACGCTGGGTTCGATGCAAGTACATATTAACTATGCCAAAGAGCATAAACGTCAAAGTGGCAATATTGCAGAATTGCGTGATGACCTCTATACCCAATATGGTGGGTTATATTACGGCATTCATCGCCTGATGGAATATTCGACCGATTATGACAAAGCAATTTATCGCTTTGCAGACTATAATTCGGGGATGTATTCAAGCCGTAATGCTGCTTTCCAAAAGATGCTTGAAGTGATACAAGATAAAGATCTTGATTTAGATGGCGATTTATTACTTTATAATAAAGATGGCAATCCACAATCCGCATTGAGCCAGTCAGAAAAAGAAATTATTGCTGCATTTACCAGTAATAGGATTTTGGTGACGCCACGTCAAATTCGTGCGGATTTAAAGAAAGAAAAAGAGAGAAAATTTGAAGATACACAGACTTACCTAGCGGTTCAAAAACTATATCAAACTAAAACCAATAAAGAACCAATTTATGCAATTATGCCTGAGGTGATTATTTCAGGGCCTAAACTCAGCCGTGATTACAATACCAATTGGTTCGCAAGTCGTGTAAATGGACGATATGAAGCATGCATGCAAAGAGCGAAACGTATAAAACTGTAAATCTTGCCTTATTTGATTTTGATGGAACACTTTATCCCAAAGACAGTTTCACGGGATTTATTTTCTTTGCGCTATCAAAACGCCACATTGTTAAAAGAGGTCTGAAAATCCTGCCTTGGATTCAGGCCTACTATTTACGCCTTTACCCTGCGCATGCAATGCGACCACGTCTATTTGAAACCATGTTTAAAGACACGCCGATCGACTTTGTGGAAAAATTAGCACAGGAATATACTCAAAAATTATTAAAAAAATTAGATCCTGATTTACTTAATCAGCTCCGACAACACCAACAACGCGGTGATCATGTGGTACTAGTATCAGCTTCAGTTGACCTTTATCTCGCTCCAATCTGTGATGTGCTCAAGATTGATTTAATCTGCACCCAGACCGAAACAAAAGATGGCCTGTTAACAGGAAAATATAGCTCCGAAGACTGTAGTTGCGAACAGAAGAAAGTACGTATTTTAGAAAAGTATGATTTAGATGATTATCATGCAGTTTATGCCTATGGCAATAGTGAAGAAGATTTAGAGATGCTTTCACTTGCAGACTACCCTTATATGATGGGTGAGCAAAAAGGATTACCAGTTCTGGATTCCAAATATGCAAAATCAATCGATATAAAAAAGCCCGCTTAAAGCGAGCTTTTTTATGGATGACAATTTAATAAATCGCCATATGATCTCGATGAATCATTTCAAGCGAACGTGCTTCGCCTAACACCTGATAAACTTTTTCTGATGATAAACCTTTGATCATTTCTGCTGAACGTGAACTAAAATTGACACGCCCAACCGCAATACGACCACCATTTTTATCAACACATTCCACTACATCACCACGATCAAAATGTCCTTCAATCGCTTTCACCCCCACAGGTAAAAGACTACGGTGCTTGCGTTTAATCGCTTCAACGGCGCCATCATCAATTACTAAACGCCCTGCCGTTTGCAAATGCGCTGCAAGCCATTGTTGATGTGCTGTGACACGATCATTGTCTGTGGTAAATAACGTGCCCAACATCTCGCCCGCCATTAAGCGTGCTAGTACATTGTCACTTTCACCACTGGCAATCAATGTCGGGCAACCTGATCTCGCTGCGAGACGCGCTGCACGAACCTTAGTCACCATACCGCCACGACCCAGCACACCACCGCCACCTGCCATCTCGAACAGGCTATCATCAAGTGCGCGAACGGCTGAAAACAGTTTCGCATCTGGATTGCTGCGTGGATCAGAATCAAACATCCCCTGCTGATCTGTTAGGATAATAAGTAACTCTGCATGCACCTGACCCGCAACCATGGCAGCCAAGGTGTCATTATCACCAAAACGGATTTCGTCAGTAGATACGGTGTCATTTTCATTAATCACCGGAATCACATGCCAATCAATCAGGTTCTGCAATGCATCACATGAGTTGAGGTAACGACGACGATCAGCAAGATCATCATGCGTGAGTAAAACCTGTGCGGTCTGGATGCCATGCTGATCAAGTACACTTGACCAAGTATGGATCAGGCCCATTTGGCCAATAGCCGCACAAGCTTGCAAACTGGGTAGATCTGTGGGTCGACTCGCAAGTTTCATGCGTACCATCCCTTCTGCAACTGCACCTGAAGACACCAGAATAATCTCATGTCCGGCATTATGTAGATCTGCAATCTGTTTCGCCCAGTGCGAAATTGCATTTAAATCTAGACCTTGCCCATTTGCAGTGAGTAAAGATGATCCGATTTTAACAACGATTCGTTTACACGCATTGAGCTGACGTTGCCCATCGACCACTTCTATCATTTTTCCCTCGGTTTACTAGTCACGAATGTAGATACTTTCTACATCGCCTTCATCCTCATCGTCATCAAAGTCTTCGTCATCGTCCAGACCAGCTTCACGCTGAGCTTTACGCATGGCACGATAGGCTTCTTTAGCTGCGATGGTTTGTTCACGTGTTTCAGCTTCAAGCTGCTCACGGAATGCTTTAACTTCTGCTGCATATTCTGGATCTTCAACTTCGCGTTCACGTTGTTGTTCGATCTGATCCATTAAATAGTACACAACCTCTTTGGTGCCTTCAGACATCAAACCAGAAGTTTTAAATACAGGCCCTTTCCATTGCAATTCATCAAGAATGTGCTGGCACCACTCTTCTTTAGATTCTTCTGGAAGCTGGTCGAGTTTGTTTAGAACCAGTACCACTGGAAGTTTTGCTAAAGTTGGTGAGAATTTAACCAATTCACCCAAAATTGCTTTTGCATTATGTGCAGGATCTGAACCATCAATCGGTTGAACATCAACGATATGCAACAGGATACGCGTACGTGCCAAATGCTTAAGGAAACGAATCCCTAGACCTGCACCTTCTGCTGCGCCTTCGATCAATCCTGGAATATCCGCCATCACAAATGAACGGTGACGATCGGCATCGACCACCCCTAAGTTAGGGACCATCGTCGTAAACGGATAATCAGCAACTTTTGGTTTTGCTGCACTGACTGCACGGATAAATGTCGATTTACCTGCATTCGGCATACCCAATAAGCCAACGTCTGCGAGTACTTTTAACTCTAGACGGACTTCACGATATTCGCCTTTAATACCGTGTGTACATTTACGAGGTGAACGGTTGGTTGACGATTTAAAGTGAGTATTCCCTAAACCACCATCACCGCCTTGGGCAACTTTGACACGTTGACCATCAGCAACCAAGTCACCAATAATGTCGCCAGACTCAGTATCAACAATCGTTGTACCGACTGGCACTTTTAAAATAACGTCTTCACCGCCACGGCCTGAACAGTTTGCACCCGAACCATTTTTACCGCGTTCTGCGCGATAACGACGGGTATAACGGTAATCTACAAGTGTGCTGGTATCATCATCCGCCTGGATGTAAATACTTCCGCCACGTCCCCCATCACCGCCATCCGGGCCACCAAAAGGGACAAATTTTTCACGGCGAAAACTGGCTACGCCATTGCCACCGTCGCCAGCCTCTACGGTAATGACTGCTTCATCAACAAAGCGCATGTGCCAATCCTCTGAATTCTTTAAAACGGGGTATTTTGCCACATTTTAAGAAAATTCTCGAATAGAAAAATCAGCAAATTGATTTTTTTAAATTTATTCTGGGTTGAATATTCAAATTAAACAATTCAGCGCCGAAAAACATCAATTTCGACAGAAGATTTATCGCCTCATTTTTTATCAACTGGAAAATATCGATTACGGTTTTACATTTTTTAAAGGTAACGCCATTTGCATATCCAGATTGGCTTTAGTTTGCTGCACCGAGTTATACATGATCGCATCAAAGGAAGAAATTTTACTCATATTAATTGCATCATTCATATAAAAGCTGGGCTTAAACTGATGTTTTACAGGCAGATTAATCGACTCATCAAAAGCAAAATGTACAGGGCCATCAAATACGATTTTTACAGGAACCGTATAGGTTCGCTTCAATTGAAATGGGATATCCAGTTTCACTGGAATATTTAGGCTCAACGGAAATTTCGGCAATAATTTATTTTGATAGATCAGATCGGTATTGGTCTCAATTGGCACTACATCATCGATTTTAAGTACGGTTTCATAATTAATATCAACCGTAATCGGGGTTTCGACCTCAAAGCTTAAATCAGCCAGATATTTGCCTTTTAAAGGCAAGGCCAAACTACGGTCAATATCCAGTACAGTATTTAATTGACCTTCTGACTTAACACGCAGATGCTCTCCGACCTGAATCTTGGTACCTAATGATTCAGGTAAACGAATATCTGCCTGCTGCGCAGAAACGATTAATGAGGCCTGAATATTCAGATAGAACCAAAATAAGATCGCAACCAGCGTTGTGACAATCACAAAACTGATCAGCAGGCTTTTCAGTGATTTGGTTATATCCATCACTCACCTACTTTGACATCGGTTGGTGTTGCAGGTTCATCTACAGCCTGTGTTTTTACCCGCCCCAAATACATACTGGATAAAGGAATCTTGAGTTCACCCTGCGCAATTTTAACAGGTAAGGTATTCTTTACATCGACAGAAGCATTCAGTTCAGAAGTAATCGGCACATTTAAATTGCCTTGAATCGGAATATTGGCATTCAGCTGTGCTTTCAACGGAATATTTAAGTTTTCCTTGAGGACCGTGCGTACTGGTGCATCAAATTTCAAATGTACTTTTTGTTGTAATGGCACCTGAATATCAATCGGTACATCCAGTTGCAAAGGAATCGAGCCTTTTAAAGGCAGCGTCACATCCTTGCCTAAAATTTTGACCTGTACCTTAGTATCAATCGGGAGGCTTTGATTGACCTTAATGGTTTCTTTGACAGGAATGGTGGTACTGATCGGAACCTGACTATCGAAGTACACACGCGGCGTCAGGGTTTGCGTCAAAGGAACATTTAATTGCTCATTGATTGGAATCTTGGCATCAACACGTCCATTCACATCAACATTGAGCGCATCTTTTACTTTTACCCGCACCTGCAATGGCTCTTGTAAATCAATCGCTACATCTTGATTCTTCAATGGGATATAAATATTAAAATGCTTAAACACCCACATTGCGATATATACACCACACAAGTTGGCCACAACAATTAAAGCAAATACCACGAATAAACGTCTGAACTGCAACAATGATCTATCCCTTGTTTAATTATTTCCCTTTTCCTGCATTCTCATCGATTTTTATGTTTTATTCAGCATATATTCTGTACAGTCATTAAAAAAGCCCAGTTTTAAACTGGGCTTTTTTTATTGCTTGTGAACAAATTATGCATTTGTTTCAGCAGGAACTTTGGTATAGCTTACGCCACACATTTGTTCAGCAATACGTAATACCTGACAGCTATAACCAACTTCGTTATCGTACCAAACATAAGCAGTTAAACGTGTACCAGAAGCGATTGTTGCTTGCGCATCAAACACACCTGCTGTACGTGAACCGATAAAGTCACTTGATACAACTTCAGTCGAGTTGGTATAACCGATTTGACCTTGTAACTTAGAGTTGATCGAGATTTGACGAATGTATTCGTTCACTTCTTCACGGTCAATTTCTTTCTCTAAGTTTAAGTTCAAGATTGCAAGAGAAACGTTTGGTGTTGGAACGCGTACAGAGTTACCTGTTAACTTGCCTTTTAAGCCAGGTAAAGCTTTAGCAACAGCTTTCGCAGCACCAGTTTCAGTGATAACCATGTTCAACGTTGCAGCACGGCCACGACGGTCAGCTTTATGATAGTTATCAATTAAGTTCTGGTCGTTTGTGAAAGAGTGAACTGTTTCAACGTGACCATTCAATACTTTGTATTTGTCGTCTAAAACTTTTAATACAGGTGTAATTGCGTTGGTTGTGCAGCTTGCAGCAGAGATGATTTTGTCTTCATCTAGGATATCGCCGTTGTTCACACCAAATACAACGTTCTTCATTTCGCCTTTACTTGGTGCTGTTAATACAACACGCGCAACGCCTGCACATTTCAAGTGTTGGCTCAGGCCTTCAGCATCACGCCATTTACCTGTATTGTCGATCAAAAGTGCATTTTCGATACCATAAGCAGTGTAGTCCACTTCGCTTGGGCTTGATGCATAAATCACTTTGATGAACTGACCATTTGCAATGATTGCTTCGTTTTCTTCATCTACAGAAATCGTACCGTCAAAAGTACCGTGAATAGAGTCACGACGTAATAATGAAGCACGTTTCGCCAAGTCACCATCAGATGATTTACGCACAACGATTGCTTTAAGGCTCAAACCACGACCTAAACCAGACTGGCTGATGATTAAACGAGCCAAGATACGACCGATACGACCAAAACCGTAAAGAACAACATCTTTAGGCGCAGCAGCAGTTGCGTTACCTTGAATTGAAGCAACAGCGTTTGCAACAAAAGCGTCTACATCACCGCCTGCATTTTTATATTCAACAGCAAGTTTACCGATATCCACTTCAGCAGAACCGATGTTTTCAACTTTCATTAACGCTTCCAAAATCGGGAAGGTATTTACAACAGAAAGTTCAACATCAAGCATACGTGTACGACGATGTGTTTTTAAAATCTGGATCACTGAACGGTTAATTAAAGAACGACCGTAAACAGAAACAACAATATTTTTCTCACGGTATAATTGACCGATTAAGGTAATCATACGTTCCGCGATTTCTTCACGGTTTTTCCAACGACCTTGGTGTTCTGCGTGTAGGGCAACGATTGTTTCTTTGCTCACAGTTACGTCCTCTAATTTATATATACTGGGCGTGAATTTTTAAAACGCCATTATTGTAATAGAATTATCATCAAGATTGAATCAAAAGCTGCTAAACGAGCTAAGATTTTGTCCTAATTGACTATAAATTCATAAAATACCTATAATTATTTTTGTGAATTTAGGTAAAAATCTTTTCCAATCATCATAATAGCTGTGATGTGTGTCACAACCATAACAGTTTTTCTGATCATTACTGGTGGATTTTCAAGCGTTTCTAAGTTTTGTCCTCTAAATCGACACGTTTAGAATATTGTTGAAGGTTCAATGCCAAGTGTTTTTTACGCTGGTTTTGCTGATAAAGATGTATCGCGCCTTCGATTACCAATACCAAAACAGCCAACCAGATTGGGATATAAGTCAGCCATTCTTCAGCGCCAATTTTCTCACCTAAGACCAAAGATGCCAATGCCAGCAGAACAGGTTCCAGATAGCCCAATAAACCAAAAATAATCAGCGGCAAATAACGGCTGGCCAGAATATAACTGCCTAAACCAATCGCACTTAATAATCCCAGACCGATCACCACAAGAATCAGACTCGGCTGTTCGAGAAACTTGAGAAAAGGCATGTCGCCCGTTTGTGTAAAGAAAATGGCAACAGGAAGAATAATTAACATATCCCACCAAAAACCGCCCAAATTATCGGTCTGGATTTTTTTACGCAGGATGAAATAAGCCGCATAGCCCAATGCCACGAAAGCCGTTTCCCAAGCAATACTGCCTAAACGCCAAATTTCATGCCCTACTCCAAACACCGCGAGCAATACAGCGAGATATTGGAATTTAGAAAGTTTCTCTCCATAGAGAAAACTTCCCGCAAGCACCAAAACCAAAGGCAAAAGGAAATAACCTAATGAAACCTGTAAACCACGACCATGCATTGGCCCCCATAGGAACAGCCACAATTGCGCTGAAGTCAGCACAGAAGTGGTCATTAAAAACAGTAATAATGTCGGTTTTGCTAAAATTCTTTTAAATATCGTTTTGATATGGATTAAATCACCACTAAACCACATAAATAGTGTCAAAACAGGCAAGGTCGCAATAATCCGCCAGCCAAAGGTCTGCTCACTGTCCAGCGCACCGAGGAGTTGAGTATAAAAATATAAAACCCCAAATGTGATAGAAGCCAAAACTGAATAAGCGATACCTTTAACCAATTTGAACCTCTACATGGGGAAATTAAAAAATACGTGATTTATCCACTATATAAAAATAAAAAAACCATGCATGCATGGTTTTTAAACAAGTATATCTTATTTTAACGATGTTCAGGATAAATCACATCACTAATATTATAGCCAAGTGATTTCGCATAATTTAAATATTCATGAATGGTTTCTTTGTGCGGATTTGGTGTTCGCGACAATACCCATAAGTATTTACGGCGTGGCTCTCCCACCAAAACCGTTTGATAGTCATTATCCAGTTTCAAAATCCAGTAATCACCACGTGCCATAGGCACCCAGCGCACCACTTCAGGTAAAAAACTTACTCGTAATTTGGTATTAAAAGGCGCATTGGCAACAAAAGCTTCACCCACACTTTGCTGTAGATTTCCTTCGCTGTCATAACATTTGTTATCAACAACGATATTGCCATTTTCATTGACAGTATAGGTGGCAGTAATGTTATAGACACACTTACGCTCAAAAAACATCGGTTTTCGAGCGACTTCGTACCAGACACCTAAATATTTATCCAGTTCTACTTTTTCTACAGTCGGTAAAGGTTTTGCCTGAGCATAAGCAATGGTTCCAACAGTCAATCCAGTCAAAACCGCCCCACCAACTGCAATCTTTGCTAAACGCCAACTCGCTTTCGGGAAATTCTTAATAAATGGCATGAGAAATCCTCAAAACAAAAATTTGTTATCAATAGTCATATACTTAGCTATTCAAAATAGCCTATTTAATAAACAAAAACTGTTGCGATATGTATCACTTTTGAGGGTTTCTCTGCTCAATTAAGATTGCAACATGTGTGCTTTTAAACGCACAATTTCATCACGCAATCTTGCCGCCTGCTCAAACTGTAGTTCTTTAGAGGCTTTCAACATTTCCTTTTCCAGTTTACTAATGTGCTTCGCAAATAATTTCGGATCAGATAAAAGATGTTGTTCATCGGCACTGATGCTTTGTGCCTGTTCAAGCACTTTTTCATTAATCTCATCATCGCTCAACACTTCACCCGTATCAATTTCCTTAATCGCCTGACGGACTGCACTACGCGGCGTAATGCCATGTAGTTCATTAAACTCAATCTGTTTATTGCGACGGCGCTCTGTTTCATCCATCGCCTTACGCATGGAATCTGTAATACGATCTGCATATAAAATGGCTTTACCTTTCACATTACGTGCAGCACGACCAATGGTCTGGATCAATGAACGTTCTGAACGCAGGAAACCTTCCTTATCGGCATCCAGAATTGCCACCAGAGAAACTTCGGGCATATCCAGACCTTCACGCAACAAGTTAATCCCGACCAGTACATCATGCACACCAGTACGTAATTCATGGATAATCTTGACCCGTTCAACCGTATCAATATCCGAATGCAGATAAGCCACTTTGACGCCATATTCTTTTAAATAAGACGTTAAATCTTCTGCCATACGCTTGGTTAAGGTGGTCACCAGCACACGTTCATTCAGTTGTTTACGAATATTGATTTCAGATAGAACATCATCGACCTGTGTCAATACTGGACGTACTTCAATCTCGGGATCAATCAGCCCCGTCGGACGAACTACCTGCTCAACGATTTGTTCAGATTTTTCCAGTTCATAATGCGCTGGCGTGGCACTCACAAAAACCGTGGTTGGAACAATTCGCTCCCACTCTTCAAATTTCATTGGACGGTTATCTAAAGCGCTTGGTAAACGGAAACCATAATTCACCAGATTTTCTTTTCGTGAACGGTCACCTTTATACATTGCACCAATCTGAGGTACCGTCACATGCGACTCATCAATAATCAGCAATGCGTCTTCTGGCACATAATCAAATAAGGTTGGCGGTGCTTCGCCTGCGGTACGACCTGACAAATGGCGTGAATAGTTCTCGATCCCGTTGGTATAACCGAGTTGTTGCATCATTTCCAGATCATAACGGGTCCGCTGTTCGATTCGTTGCGCTTCCAGTAATTTGTCATGATCCTTGAAAAATTTGAGCTGATCTTTCAATTCATCTTTGATGGTATCAATGGCACGGGTTAAATGGTCTTTTGGCGTAACATAGTGACTTTTTGGATAAATCGTTACTCGCGGAACTTTACGTACCAGTTTTCCTGTCAATGGATCAAACCAGCGAATTGAATCAACTTCGTCATCAAACAATTCAACCCGAATCGCATCCTTATCCGATTCCGCAGGGAAAATATCAATAATTTCACCGCGAATACGATAAGTACCACGCAAGAACTCCAGCTCATTACGCGTATATTGCATTTCCACCAGACGACGAATAATGTCATCACGACTGACCCGATCACCTTGTACGATATGCAAGAGCATTTGCATATAGGCATTTGGATCACCCAAACCATAAATCGCAGAAACCGAAGCCACGATAATAGCATCACGACGCTCTAACAAAGCACGCGTCGCAGACAAACGCATCTGGTCAATGTGGTCATTAATCGCCGAATCTTTTTCAATAAACGTATCTGAAGATGGCACATACGCTTCTGGCTGGTAGTAATCGTAATAACTGACGAAATACTCCACTGCATTATTTGGAAAGAATGCTTTGAACTCACCATAAAGCTGAGCCGCAAGGGTTTTGTTATGCGCCATCACAATGGTTGGACGTTGGGTTTGGGCAATCACATTGGCCATGGTATAGGTTTTACCTGAACCGGTTACCCCGAGCAGCAACTGATTACGAAAACCCTGGTCAATACCACTGACCAATTTCTCAATGGCCTGAGGCTGATCACCCGCAGGTTGATAATTGGTGACTAACTCAAAAGGCTGGTTTTCGCTCACAAGCTCATTCCTACACTAAAACTTAATCCCTATTTATGGGGGAAAATGTGATTGATTTAAAGTGTTGCATCGATGATTTTATGAAATCTTTTGTGCCATGTAATTTCTTAGATTTTACTTGACCATCTGCCCAATCGACTGCAACATGAAGTTATACTCGATTTCAATGGTAAAAATATGTCTTACCAATACCACGACGAAACAATAGTAACGGAACTCCCAGAAGATACAGTTTTTGTTTTTGGCAGTAATCTGGCGGGTATACACGACAGCGGTGCAGCACGTGTCGCAGCTCAACACTTTGCAGCAGTCAAAGGTGTTGGTCGAGGTTGGGCAGGACAAAGCTTTGCAATTCCGACCCTAAATGAACATTTACAACAAATGCCACTCGCCCAGATCGAGCATTATGTCGATGATTTCAAGATCTATGCAAAAAACCATGCCAAAATGAAATACTTTTTGACAGCTTTAGGTTGTGGTATTGCAGGTTATAAAGTCTCTGAAATCGCGCCATTATTTAAGGGCATCCATTCCAATGTGATTTTCCCCGAATCTTTCCGTCCTTATATTGAAGAAGATGCGGTTTCACAATTTCCCAACTTAACCGCAGCCACTGTGCAGGCCTTTATTAATGACGAAGTGATTTTCTACTTCAATCATGGTTATGAATCTTTTGAAGAAGCACTGGATAAAACCAGTTTAACGGCAGCTGAAAAAGCCATTGCACTGGTGGTTTTAAATGAAGAGCTTTATCCACGTGACCGTTATGGACGTGGACGTGAACATGAAATTAGCGATATTCTCGGTAAGCTCAACGGCAAGATTTTTAATTTCCATGACAAATCGGAAGGCGCAATGATTTATGTCAGTGTGATTATTGCCTTGATGGAACTTTACGATATTGATGAATATGATTTTATCAAGCTATGGCGTGGTGAATTAGAAATACAACATCCATTAAATCGCCATTAAAAAAACAAAAAAGCCAATCAGATTGATTGGCTTTTCTCTTAACGCTTCCCCATCGAACGGCGTGTGCCGCGTGGTGGCATCCAAGTACGATCTGCATATTGCTCAGGTTTTGGACGAACCTGATTATGCGCCGCATCATCAGAATCATCCTGAGCAGATGGCATAGGGAATGGTAATTTCACTAAAGCTTTTTTTGCTTTAGGTTGCTGGGTACTCATTGAAATTCTCTCGAAATCTAGATTTCTAGCCGCTATTGTAATGGATTTTTAGGCTTTTGATAAAAATAAAATATGTAAAAAAATAGAATGCGTTCGAGAATTAAAATTTGGTAACTTTTTATGCGATTAAGGCAAGTTTCGACCACAATGAAGTCTAATTAGGCTAAGATAACCTGCTTTTTATTTTTTAATCCCATAAGAAGGAATAATGCCGTGGACGTACGTCTCTCTGATCGTGTCAATGCTATCAAACCGTCCCCTACACTTGCAGTAACCAACAAGGCTGCTGAGCTTAAAGCTGCAGGTAAAAACGTGATTGGTTTAGGCGCAGGCGAACCAGACTTCGATACACCTCAACACATCAAAGATGCTGCAATTGAAGCCATTAATAAAGGCTTTACCAAATATACAGCGGTAGACGGTACTCCAAGCTTAAAAAAAGCAATTATTGCGAAACTTAAACGCGATAATAATCTCGATTATCAAGCAAACCAGATTCTGGTGTCTTGTGGTGGTAAACAAAGCTTCTTTAACCTAGCACTCGCTTTGTTAAACAAAGGCGATGAAGTGATTATTCCTGCGCCATTCTGGGTGAGCTATCCAGATATGGTAATCATTGCAGAAGGTACTCCTGTCATCGTGAAATGTGGTGAAGAACAACGTTTCAAAATCACACCAGAACAACTGGAAGCTGCAATTACTCCAAATACACGTTTAGTGGTTTTAAACAGCCCATCTAACCCGACAGGCATGATCTACACCAAAGCTGAACTTGAAGCTTTGGCTGAAGTCTTACGTCGTCACCCACAGGTTTTTGTTGCATCTGATGACATGTATGAACCAATTCGCTGGGAAGATGAGTTCTACAATATCGCAACTGTTGCACCAGACTTATATGACCGCACGATTGTTTTAAATGGTGTGTCTAAAGCCTATGCAATGACAGGCTGGCGTATTGGTTACGCAGCGGGCCCTGCGAAAATCATTGGTGCAATGAAAAAAATCCAGTCTCAATCAACGTCTAACCCAACTTCAATTTCACAAGTTGCGGCTGAAGCGGCATTGAATGGTCCACAAGACGTTTTACAACCAATGATTGAAGCATTCAAACGCCGTCATGATCTCGTTGTGAATGGCTTAAATGACATTAAAGGTATCTCTTGCTTACCTGCTGATGGTGCTTTCTATGCCTATGCCAACATCCGTCCATTGATTCGTGCAAAAGGCTTAAAATCTTGCACAGAATTCTCTGAATGGTTACTTGAAGAAACTGGCGTTGCCGTTGTTCCTGGTGATGCATTCGGTTTAGGCGGTTTTATGCGTATTTCTTACGCAACTGCTGATGAAGTACTGGTTGATGCTTTAGCGCGTATCAAAAAAGCGGCTGATTCAATTGAAGGCGTAGACGCTGCAATTGCATCAATCGAAGCAGAAAAAGCGGCTAAATAAGTCATAAAAGCCATAAAAAAACTCATCATTCATGATGAGTTTTTTTATGCGAACTGGAAAAGATAACCAATAAAATCCCGACCAGAACAATCACTGTCGAAGCAATCATTCGAAAATTCGGTACTTCTCCAATAAATAAACTCCCACCCAAAATCGCCAGACAAGGTACAGAAAGTTGTACTGTACTCGCTGTAATTCGGTCAATTTTCTGCACAATTGAATACCATAGAATATAAGCACCGCTAGATGCCAGACCACCAGAAAGTAGCGCGAGTACAATCCCCTGCGGCAAGATCAGAACATCCTTTGCAAATAGTACAAACCCAAGACTGACCACTGGCACTGCCAAGACAAAATTAGCCAGAGTACTGGATAAAGGACTTAGCATGGTCTTCCCCGCAATACTATATGCTGCCCAAGCCAGACCAGAAATCATCATGATAAATGAATAAAATAAGTTAGGCGTATTTGCACCCGGTAACAATAAAAATAGAATCCCCAATACAGCAACAACCAGACCAATTCCACACATGAGATTAACTTTCTCGCCATGAAAAATGCCATAAGCCACCATGCTCAATTGCACCGTTCCAAATAACAAGAGTGCACCAACACCCGCATTTATTTTTAAATAAGCCATCGAGAAGGCAACAATATACACAGCGAGGTAAATTGCGTTTTTAAGATTCCATTCAATTTTTAAAGGGTTTTCACTACGTCGACGATGAGCAAAATATAAAAACATCAACACCACGGCGCCACTGAGTACGCGCAGCAAACTAAAACTCATGGGATCAATTTGCTGCCCAGCCAAAGCCAAGCGACACAGTACCGAATTTGCAGCAAAGGCCAGCATCGCAATAATAATTTTGAATAACATGCTTGTACGCATTCCTTGCGCCCTATTCCCTCTAAAATTGAAAAGCATATTTGCTTGGTATGCTTTCAAAACCTATATTTAAATGGCTAGCAATAATGGTCTTATAAAACTTATAGCAATAAATAAATCACTATTCATTCGGGCTAAACAAGGCAATCACCTCAGCTTCGGTCATTTTCTTGGTCGGATTCTGAAAAGCATAAAAGTCAGGTTTACAATCAATATAAATTTCTAGATCCAAATTTAGATCTTCTGGTGGTTCATTCAGAGAAAATGCATTGATATTGCAATAGTTCTGATCTTTAGTGCGCCAAAACAAAGTTGTTCCACACGCATTACAGAAACCGCGCTCTCCCCATGCCGATGAGTTGTAAATTGCTAAATGATCCTGCTTCAAAAATTTTAAACTGCCCTGTTCGACATCAAGCGTCATAATCACGCCACTGGTCTGTCTACGACAAATGGAGCAATGGCAGGCATGTACATCATGATTACTTAATTCAACTTCAAAAGTGGTCTCACCACATACACATTGTCCGTTCATTATAAATTTACCTTTTATTCAAAATTGTTATAAAGACATTTATAAACATCATAAAACAAAGCATTTAACGAGTAACTTAGAATTTACAAAATACTCAGCAAATGAATGAGCAATATTGACAGCCTGATCTCTCACGGCTATTTTATCAACAGGTTCTATTTTGGAACTATAAAAGGAAATATAAGATGAAGCATCCAAAAGAAATGAATGGACTTGAGTTTTTAACTGCCATGTGTGAAGGGAAAATTCCACCCGCTAGTATTAGCCAGACCATTCCCATGCAACCGGTTGAAGTTGCGGAAGGTTATATCAAATTTGAAGTACAGGCGGATGAACGACACCTGAATCCTCTCGGAGGTGTGCATGGAGGTTTTGCGGCAACCGTACTGGATTCGGTGACAGGTTGTGCTGTGCATACCCTTTTAGAGGCTGGCGTAGGCTACGGCACCATTGATCTTAATATTAAAATGTGCCGCCCTGTTCCAAGAAATCAGAAGCTCATTGCCACTGGAAATATAATTAATATTAGTAAAAATTTAGGCATTTCAGAAGGTAAAATTGTCGATGCCGATGGCAAGCTGTACGCTCATGCTACTGCGACCTGCATGATCATCCGAGCTTAATTCAAAGGCACACTAGGGCTATAATGGCCCTAGGCAATCGCTTTATTTTGTTTGAATAGCTTTGGTCGAATGCACAAATGACTAAACACCGCATATTGCCAAATACTTTTCACCTGTACTGTGACCACCTTCTGCTCTGCAACAGACCATGCCAATGCAGTATTTGCGCCTAAAAAGAGTTCACCACCCAATTGAAATAAATACAAAGGCGTATGCTCATCGAGCGTTGAGATATTTTTTTGCGCTAATAGATTATGAACGTTTTGGATTTTCCATTTATTTCCAAACCACAATTGCAATAAATCACCTAAAAACAAGGCTTGTTGCTTAAATGGAAAGGTATTTAAGAATGCATTTTCGACTGGCGTATAATACTGTGCCGAATCCTGAATGATTTCGAGATAATGTTCTTGATAAAAAGAAAAATTTGAAAAAATAGTTTTAATACTAAGAGTCGTCATTTCGACCTCCGGTTTAGCCATTTTAGTGCTGGCAAGTAGGGTTAAATCCACACTGTTTAGATGAATATCTAAACGTTCTTTCTAATTCGAATCTAGCAATAGCCTGATCAAAGTTCAAGTTATTTTTCCTACTTTCTCATAATTGTGCAAATAAAAAGCATACGACACAAAAATGAAGGCAACATGACATTTTTAGCTTGACCGATTTAAAAAGCTGCCTATAATGGCACTCAGATTCTCCCATAGCTCAGTCGGTAGAGCGACGGACTGTTAATCCGCAGGTCCCTGGTTCGAGCCCAGGTGGGAGAGCCAAGATTCTAAAAAGCCCATATCATTGATATGGGCTTTTTATTTTATAAGCATAAAATTTTGTTCTACTCTTATCATTACAATGTATCTGTTCTTCTCATTTTAGATAATCGTATATATTTTATCCACCATGCTATTTTTAATATAAAATCAAATTGAATAACAATGTTAGGGAAAGCACATAATGAAAAAATTTATATTCTGTTTAATATTCCTATCCAGCCCAGTCATGGCTGCCCAAACCACTTGGTATGCAGGTTCTTCTTATAAAGGAACCGTGACTGTGCCAATTGAAAATGGCCCCAATGTGGTCTGGAAGTGTAATGGAAAAGTTTGTACGATGTCCGGCCCTTGGGGAAATGCCCTATCTCTAGACTCTTGTCAAAGCCTCGTGTTACGTGTTGGTAAGATTAGTTATTATAAAAACTCTGCGGGTGCAATCTGGAATGCCAAATCGTCTGAATTGACACAATGTAACCAAGTTGCACGTTAATAGCCAATATTTTAGTTAAGCGATTATTATTCATACTCATTTTACTTGACGGGCTTGCATTTACCCCCTAAAATTCGTTCCAGATTCTCCCATAGCTCAGTCGGTAGAGCGACGGACTGTTAATCCGCAGGTCCCTGGTTCGAGCCCAGGTGGGAGAGCCAAGATTCTAAAAAACCCACTCTTATTGAGTGGGTTTTTTATTTGCACCCTGTTAAATATATGTTTGAATCAAATCATCTCATCTTTCTGGTTATCGGCTTTCTAAGCACAGCTATACTTCTTTTTAGCTGCCTGCGCCCTTTCTTTAGCAAACAAGAATTTTTTGCTCGTCCTGTGATTACTTCTTTTGAATCTCGAATGTTTATCCGTTTGCAGCAAGCCTTCCCCCAACACCATGTTCTGGCACAAGTGGCGTTTAGCGCACTCATTACTAGTCATCACTACAAAATTCGCAGTAAGTTCAATCGCAAGGTCACAGACTTTGTGGTTTTGGATAAAGAGATGAATGTACTCGCGATTATCGAGTTAGATGACCCTAGTCACATTGGTAAGGAATTAGAAGATCAGAAACGCGATCAAATGCTGCAAGAAGCAGGCTATCAAGTGCAACGTTATACTCAGATTCCATCGATAAAACAGTTACAGATGGATATTCGATAACGCAGCACTCCTAAGAAGATTATTCAGTTTTTTCTGCTTGATCAGCACTTTTTTGCTGTTCAAATTTTTTGGCAATTTCAGCATGTTGCTGATCATATTTCTTCTTGGTTTGCGCATCACTTTTAGCTGCCAGAAAAGCCATCCCTACAATAAAAATTGGAATTAATAATCCCAAACCCATTAATAACCAAGGAACTGATTTTTTTTCAACAGGCTGCTGGCTCATAAGCGATTTAAACTCAAACGACATCAATTTTAACAAGTGCAACAATATAACAAAAAAGAGCCTCGATAAAGAGACTCTTTTAATTAACTCAACAGATCAATTTCAAAGAATTATGGTTTAATCCCTGTACATTGCTCATTTTTACTTGCATCAATCTTCGCAGGATCTACCACAATATTCGTATTTGCTGGCATTTGAGCCTGAATGAAGTTATAGACCTGTAAATTGCGGCAGACGATTGCTTGCGTATGTGATGCATCTACAACAGGATCAAGCTTCACATTTGGCGAACCCAATGTTTGTAAATTTTCCACCAATGTCTGAGTCACTGGGAATGGCACATTTGTATCTGCTGTACCTTGAACAATATAAACTGGTTTATCAATGCGCTTAGTACCCGGCTGACTTGCAATAAGGAACTTCTGAACCGTGTCATTATTTTTGAAGTTATTGGCATCTAAACCCGGATAATCCATTACTTTCTT
This sequence comes from Acinetobacter vivianii, assembly GCF_014635885.1. Lineage (GTDB taxonomy): Bacteria > Pseudomonadota > Gammaproteobacteria > Pseudomonadales > Moraxellaceae > Acinetobacter > Acinetobacter vivianii. The sequence continues at coordinate 66,183 of NZ_BMDR01000004.1, read as the reverse complement.
CTCTGGATTATCCGTCATATATTTAATGATATCCGCTTTAAACTTCTCGATTAGACTTAAGCTCGGATCAGCGTCATTCGTGAGACAAAGACCATTTTCGCCTGTTGTCCCTTCTGCAAACTCAGCTAGAGGTTTTGCTCTTTCCTGAAAAATATCGCGATAATCAAATCTTGGCTCATAAGCCTTGATGCCTACCCCTGTTAACGCTGCATAAGCCAGTAAAGTTGCATAAGAATCTACAGAAACACGCTGCTCGAGTGGTACTCCCTTAGCAACTTCTTTGAGTTCAATCGCCGCTAATGCTGCTGGTGCCACTTCAAGAATAATTTTACCTAAACTCGATGCTGGCGCGCCTGCCACTGCCCCTTTATAAGTTGCATCAGCATTTGCATACTCTGCCGTGCCTAAAGAAGCCTGACCACCTTGCGATTGCCCTGCAGACATCCACTCGCCGTTCAACTGAGTACCATAATGATCTTTGGCAGCCTGTACAGCAGCAAGTGCAGATTTTGCTTCACTAGCCAAGTTCAAATAAGGATGAATACCCGGTGTGCCTAAACCTTCATAATCAGGGGCAACAATAACATAACCCGCAGCCAATAAACTTTCTGCAAGAATTCTAAAGCGTGCACCGATTGCATTGTTACTTGGCGCACAGCTATCCGCGACCCCAACAGTTCCATGCTCCCAAACGACAACCCGGTAACCATCTTTAGGTGCAGCAACTTTCGGAAACATGACCAATGCTGTCGCTTTCGCAGTACGTCCCTGAACATTGACCATGTTATAGGTCATGACTTTAACTGATGCAGCATTATCTACCTTATCTTTAGAATAAGTGCTTTCAGATAGAAAGGTTTTGTTCGAATCACTACCCGTATAACGATCATCATTGTCATTACATGCAGTTAAAAATAATGCAGAAATTGAGAACGTCATTGCCAATGCGATCTTAGACCGTTTCATAAAATATCCTTTTAATGCTTGTGTTATTTTTGTGCATGAAACTACATGCCACCTTATTAAGGCATAAAAAAAGTGCCCTGCATAGGACACTTTTCAACTAGATAGTCAGATTAAGCTATTAATTCTAAAAAAATTCCGATGAAAATAATCATCCCTACCCAGCGATTGTGACGGAATGCCCAAAAACAGATTTGTGGATCACGATCTTTGGTTTTTATCGCCTGATAAATAAAATCACCTGCGACCACGCACAATGCAATCAAGCCAAAAGGCAACAAAAGATTTTCCAAATACAAGGCACTGCCGATCAAGATCAGGCTCATTACCTGAAGCAGACCAATTATCTGGATATCATAACGACCAAATAAAATAGCAGTCGATTTCACCCCAATTTTTAGATCATATTCACGATCTGTAATTGCATATTGGGTATCGTAGGCCACTGTCCACGCCAAATTACCAAAATAAAGCAGCCAGCAGGTTAAATCAGGCGTTTGCCCAACAGCTGTATACGCCATTGGAATTGACCACGAGAATGCTGCACCTAAAAATACTTGCGGTAAATTGGTATAGCGCTTCATAAAAGGATAAATAAACGCTAAGAACAATGCCCCAAAAGACCAGTAAAATGATTCAATCGGCAGAAAAAATAACAAGGCAGCACTTGCCAGCACTAAGGCCAGAAACACAAAAACAGCTTCTCTAGCACGAATAATTCCTGTTGCTAAAGGACGTGTTTTAGTTCGCTCAACATGTGCATCTACTTTACGGTCAGCAAAATCATTAATCGCACAACCAGCTGCACGCATAAAAATAACACCCAAAATCATAATAAACAGGATTTTGAGATCTGGAACTCCTTTGGATGCAATCCATAACGCCCACATGGTTGGCCAGAATACTAATTCTGTGCCAATCGGCTTATCAAAACGACAAAGGTAATAATAGGCTTCTAAACGTTGTCGCCAAGTCGTGTGTTGCACTGTTTCCATGATAATCCTTAGGCGTCAATGCTGTTGAATAAACTGTTCAAATGCGGGTAAAAACGTTTCCTGCACAATAAACTTACAACCATGCCAAGTATAGCAACTCTGACGTGTCCATCCCTCTTCAAGATAAATGACGCGTCTCTCGCAAGCTGGACTGGTTCTCTGAAACAGAAACCAGCCAATCGGTTTATTACCAATATGCTGAAATAATCTCGCCTTTTTTTGCAAGCTTAAAATTGGAAAAATACTTTTTGCTTTTACCCAAGCCTGCTCTTCGCTGCCATAAAGATTGGTTTCTCTCACCCATGCCACATGCTGCGCTGGCATTTTCATCCACTGACTGTCATTCAAAGTCAGGCGCTGATAATGTTCTTTAATGCGTTCAACATGAAACTGACCTTGACCTAAATCAGTCAATTGTTGGGTCAGGGATCCTGATGCGTACAACCATTTTTTTAATACTGTAGGAAGCTCTTTTCCTTTTATTCTGTTTGGTCGTAAATTTCGCATGCTTGGCTCACTAAAAACATCGCGATTAGTTTACATTAATTTCTCACGAAAAAGAGTACGACTTTCAACCGAATCAAAAACATAAAAAAAGCTCGCCGAAGCGAGCTTTTCTGAATCAGGGATGTATTACAGGCTGTAGTACATATCAAATTCAACTGGGTGAGTCGTCGTGTTAAGACGACGTACATCTTCAGTTTTAAGTTCGATATATGCATCAAGCATTTCTTTAGTGAACACGCCACCTTTTAACAGGAACTCATGATCATTTTGAAGTGCTTCAAGTGCCATATCCAAGCTGTGAGCAACTGTTGGGATTTTTGCTTCTTCTTCTGGAGGAAGATCATATAAGTTTTTGTCAGCAGCTTCACCTGGGTGGATCTTGTTTTGGATACCATCAAGACCAGCCATCAACAATGCCGCGAAACCTAAGTACGGGTTCATCATTGGATCTGGGAAACGTGCTTCAATACGCTTGCCTTTCGGGCTAGAAACGTAAGGAATACGGATCGAAGCAGAACGGTTACGTGCTGAGTAAGCAAGCATAATTGGCGCTTCAAAATGTGGAACCAAACGCTTATACGAGTTTGTAGAAGGGTTTGTAATTGCATTCAATGCACGAGCATGCTTGATCACACCACCAATGAAGAACAATGCCATTTCTGATAAACCAGCATATTCGTCACCAGCAAACAAGTTCTTGCCATCTTTAGAGATTGACATATGAACGTGCATACCAGAACCGTTATCGCCTACCATTGGTTTAGGCATAAAGGTTGCTGTTTTTGCATATTGGTGAGCAACGTTCCAAACTGCATATTTGAATTGTTGTACTTCGTCAGCTTTACGAACTAAAGTGTTGAAGCTTACACCAATTTCTAACTGGCAAGATGCAACTTCGTGGTGATGTACTTCTACACGACCTGGGCCCATGATGTCTTCGATTTTTGCACACATGTCAGCACGCATATCTTGTGAAGAATCAACAGGAGGAACTGGGAAGTAACCACCTTTCACACGTGGACGGTGACCAGAGTTACCAGCTTCATAGTCTTTACCAGTCGACCAAGCCGCTTCTTCAGCGATCAATGTGTGGCGCGCGCCAGACATGTCGATGTCCCATTTCACTTCGTCGAAAACGAAGAATTCTGGTTCTGGACCAAAGAATGCAGTATCACCGATACCTGTAGATTTTAAGTATTCTTCAGCACGACGAGCAATTGAACGTGGGTCACGCTCGTAACCTTGACCAGTTGATGGCTCGATAACGTCACAAGTCACAACAACAGTCGGTTCAGCAAAGAACGGGTCAAGGAAACCAGTTTCAGCATCTGGACGTAAGATCATGTCAGACGCTTCAATACCTTTCCAGCCAGCAATTGAAGAACCATCAAACATTTTACCGTCTTCGAATGTATCTTCATCAATGGTATCAGCTGGGTAAGTTACGTGCTGTTCTTTACCCTTAGTATCAGTAAAGCGAAAATCGACCCATTTTGCGCCACTTTCTTTGATGAGTTGAAGGACCTTGTTCGCCATGCTCATTTGCTCCAATGAAATTTTTATGCACTTGTTAAGTGCGTGTTAGGTGTTGATGTATAATTAGCAATTATCATACCAACAATTTTAAAGCATACCTAAAACATTGAATTACTTATAAGTAATCATGATTTAGGCTCCTTGTCTTGAACTCATTATACTGTTTGCTTGTGTAAATGCACCATATTCACACATTTTCAAATTATGGCATATTTAAATAGCTCATTATCGCCCCAATTTGGTGCAAAATTGTTGCACTGATATAACACACTGCATCAATTTCAAACAATCGTTCATGATCATAATACTTTCTTATATAGAATGCTGAGATTCTTATCGGATAACATGAAAAATAATCGCATCTTTTACAGCCTTTTGTTCAATGAATGTTTTGGTTTATTTCAACAACTAAAAGTTGTTGCTTAACCTATTCATCCATAGGCAATATTCTTTATTTAAAATCCAATTAATATTTTTTCATTTTATGAGTTTTTCATGAGATGCACGATTAAGTAGCTGTCTAACCAGTACTCAAACCCATTCGCGTAAGCCTGTCATTATCGAACCAAAAACAAATTTTACTATTCATGTTCTTTTTCATTCACTTTTTTTATACAGGCCAAACTTGCTTTTACAATTAAAAAAAACTAAAAATCGTATACATAAATTTTTATTATTAATAAACAAACTCAAAGTTATGTTTATAAAAACTTAAAATCATTCAAGGATTTGATTAATGAAATATGACTTTGAACGTTCGGATAAAGCTTTTTTTGGCCATCCTAAGCCTTTACAAACGCTTTTTTTCACCGAGCTTTGGGAAAGATTTTCCTATTATGGTATCCGACCTTTACTGATCCTTTATATGATTGCCATGGTCAATGACGGTGGCCTAGGACTTGATCGACCCACTGCCGCAGCGATTGTGGGATTGTTTGCAGGTTCCATGTATTTAATGACCGTTTTTGGTGGATGGATTGCAGATAATTGGTTAGGTCAAGCACGTGCTGTCTGGTATGGCTCACTTATTATTGCCTTAGGTCATCTCTCAATTGCGCTTACACCTGTTTTTGATCAGTCTTTCTTTTATTTTGGTTTAGTACTTATTGTTTTAGGTTCTGGACTATTTAAAACATGTATTTCGGTGATTGTTGGAACTTTATATAAAGCTCAAGATGCAAGACGTGATGCAGGCTTTTCCATTTTCTATATGGGAATTAATATGGGGTCATTTATTGCCCCGCTCATTACTGGGCTTTTGGTAAAAGATTATGGCTGGCATTTAGGCTTTGGTATTGGTGGCCTTGGGATGCTCATTGCTTTATTAATTTTCCGTTTTATGGCAATTCCCCAACTGGAAAATTTTAACAAGTTACGTCAAGAAACCAACAGCTGTAGCAAACCTGTCGTAGAAAATAAAAATGCACCTAAAATTGTATTTAGCTTCTTATTCGCAGTTACAGTGGTTATTGCATTAACTTTCTTTGGCATCATTCACATTAACCCTGTCGCTGTCGCGACCTATTTAACTGTAGGGATTGGTATAGGAATTATTGCCTATTTTGCGTATTTATTGCTTTTCCTCAATTTAGATCAAAACGACAAATTTAAAATTATCATTTGTTTTGTTCTATTGATCACTTCTGCCCTTTTTTGGTCCGCTTTTGAGCAAAAACCAACTTCATTTAATTTATTTGCTCAGGATTATACCAACCGCAATGTTTTAGGTTTTGAGATTCCAACCGTATGGTTCCAGTCGATTAATGCTCTCTTTATTATTATTTTTGCTCCAATTGCTGCGTGGCTGTGGGCAAGACTAGGCAAATCGAACAAAGACCCTAGTTATATCTCAAAATTTATTATTGCACTTTTACTGGCAGCAAGCGGATTTTTACTGATGTCTCTGGCTAGCCATTTTGCTATTAGCGATGGTCTGGTTTCACCATTATGGTTAGTCGGTGCTTTATTGCTGCTCACTTTAGGAGAGCTGTGCTTAAGCCCGATTGGTTTATCGACCATGACCAAACTTGCTCCAGATGTCATTCGTGGACAAATTATGGGACTATGGTTCACAGGTTCAGCCTTAGGCAACCTCATGGCAGGTTTGATTGGTGGACAAGTCGCGGCAGATGCTATCGAAAATTTACCCACCCTATTTATGCGCTGCGTATTGGCCTTAGTTATTGGCGCAATCGTGTTATTTTTATTAAAGAAACCAATGAACAAATTAATGGGCAAAAGCACCAGCAAAGTTCAACCTGATTTGGAAACCATATGAACGACTTAACTGTTCCAGAAAAACTAGTGAAACTTCGTGAACTCATGATCCATCAAAACGTTGATGCTTTGGTTGTCATGAGTGCAGATCCACATATGTCAGAGTATTTACCAGACTATTGGAAAGCAAGGCAATGGTTAAGCGGTTTTAGTGGCTCTGTCGGTACCTTGGTTGTGACCCAAAACTTTGCAGGACTCTGGGCTGATGGGCGTTATTGGGTACAAGCCGAACAACAACTCGCTGGAACTGGCTTCCAATTACAAAAATTGACCAGTGATGAATCTTCGACACATCTCGTCTGGATTGAGAAAAATCTAAAGTCTGGCTCGGTCATTTCTGTTAATGGGCAAACGCTTTCAATCCAGCAGTTTAAGGCATTGGAAAAGACGGCAAAACAACATGACTTTAAACTTGAAATACAGCAAGATTTAATCGGCCTAATCTGGTCTAATCGTCCAGAACTTCCTTCAAAGAATATCCACTTAATGCCGGAAGGGTTAAATGCTTTATCACGTAAAGAAAAAATTCAGGCAATACGGGAAACTTTAAACAGTAAGGCAATTGAAGGCCATTTCATTTCATCTTTAGATGATATTGCATGGGTGTTAAATGCACGTGGACAAGATGTTGAGTACAACCCTGTATTCCTTTCACACCTATACATCAGTTCTCAACAGGCTGTTTTATTTGTTGATAGCACTAAGGTAGATATCACCACGCAAGAGGCGTTCAAAGCTGATGGTATTGAGATTCGTAACTATCAGGATACCGCTAGATTTTTAGCGAATATTTCTGATGCGTCTGTACTGTTAGATCCAGCCAAAGTATCGATTGATCACCAACAAGCTATCGCAAATGATATTCAGGTTGTATACGACATTAACCCGAGTACACTTTTTAAATCACGCAAGCATGAAAGTGAAATTGCGCATATTCGTCATGCCATGCTTAAAGATGGTGTTGCCCTTTGTCATTTCTTCCACTGGCTAGAACAAGCACTTCATCATCAAGAGAACATTTCAGAACTGACCATTGATGAGAAAATTACTGCCTTTCGAGCTCAGCAAGATGGTTTTATAGGCCCAAGTTTTTCAACGATTGCTGGCTTTAATGCCAATGGTGCATTACCCCACTACCGTGCTACTCAAGAACATTATTCATTAATCGAAGGTGATGGTTTATTACTGATTGACTCTGGCGGACAGTACGTAGATGGCACAACGGATATTACTCGTGTTGTTCCCGTTGGAACACCGACACAACAACAAAAACGTGACTATACGCTGGTTTTAAAATGTCATATTGCTTTGGCAAAAACCATTTACCCAGAAGGTTTAGCTGCACCTTTACTCGATTCAATTTGTCGTCATACTTTATGGCAACAGGGTTTAGATTACCGTCATGGCACAGGTCACGGCGTAGGTTTTGCGCTTAACGTTCATGAAGGGCCGCAAGTACTTTCTTATTACGCGCCGATACATGCCTATAGCAAATTGCGTGAGGGAATGATTATCTCCAATGAACCGGGGCTATATCATGAAGGGAAATACGGCATTCGCATTGAAAATCTGGTTGCAAACCAGCTGCACGCTGGTTTTGAAAAAACCTACGGTGAATTTCTAGAGTTTGAAACACTCACACTTTGCCCAATTCATTTAGATTGTATCGTTATTGATATGCTAAGCAATGAAGAGAAAGACTGGTTAAATCACTACCATCAAACCGTTCAAGAAAGACTGGCTGAACATTTGTCTGGAGAGGTTTTAGACTGGCTGATTTATAACACCCGTAAGATTTAATCTTCTTCTATAACTGAGGCAGAATCGTTTTTTATTTCTAAAGAAAAGCCTATTCTGCCTTGATTGTTTTCATCCCTATTTTCAAAGGACTTGGATACCCGTTAGAGCTTTTTCCTGCAAAGTTGTAATGAGTGAAATAGTTAAACTGGTCACTTCATTTTTTGTTATATTAGCCGCTGAGGAAGCGGCTTTTTATTTGATCAAATAAAGGTACTTTTTCAATAGTGAGTATAATTGTGAGTACAATTTAAACTTCGAAATAAATTCCTTTTACCTATTAGTGAGTTAATCCTAAAATGCTTCTAATGATCGACAATTACGACTCTTTTACCTACAACATCGTCCAGTATTTTGGCGAGTTGAATCAGGAAGTAAAAGTAGTTCGCAATGACCAAGTCTCATTAGAGGATATTGAACGATGGCAGCCAAAATATTTAGTGATTGGACCTGGGCCATGTTCTCCAAGTGAAGCAGGAATTTCTATTCCAGCGATCAATCACTTTGCAGGAAAAATTCCTTTATTGGGCGTGTGCTTAGGCCATCAAGCAATTGGACAGGCATTCGGTGGAAACATTATTCGCGCGAAAACCGTAATGCATGGTCGCCTATCCGACATGCATCACACAGATAAAGGGATTTTTAGCAATCTCCCTTCTCCATTTGCAGCGACACGTTATCACTCACTAGTGATTGAGCAAGAAACATTACCAGAATGTCTGGAACTGACCTGCTGGACCAATCAGGCTGATGGCACGATTGAGGAAATTATGGGTGTTAAACATAAAACCCTTCCAGTTGAAGGTGTTCAGTTTCACCCTGAATCAATTTTGAGTGAGCATGGGCATCAAATTTTTAAAAACTTCCTAGAGCTTTATGCTTAAACCAAAACTGACTTTTTAATTTCAGTATTAAAACAGCCTGTTGCCATCCAATAGGCTGTTTTTATTTTGAACATATAAAAACAATATACAACTCATACAAACTGATTGTTTTTTAAGCTTTAAAATTAAAAGACGATCTATTACTTTAAAACAAATCATTCTTTTTCAATAATTAATCCACTTTTCACAGAATAGAAAAAGTAAACGTGCGATAGGATTTCAGATTGAACAGCGCCCTTTTTACTTTTTTAGATTAACTATAGTCATAGGAATGATTAAGTTTCAGGGCTGCTGGATGGTAGAATCTACGCCATTATTTTTAGCACTCCCTGAAATATCAATCAGGACAACCTATAGTGAATATCTTGGTTTTATTGAATATTATTGTTTTTGTCCTGCTTATGGCAGGATTGTTCTTTTCCTACCGAAAAGATTGGAGCCTTTCAAAGAAAGTTCTGATCGGTATGGTGGTGGGTATCATCTACGGTCTGGCACTTAAAACCATATATGGTGATGGTCAGATCATTGAACACTCTGTCGCATGGTTCAACCTTGTAGGTAATGGTTATATTCAGCTATTACAAATGGTGATCATGCCGCTGATTTTCGTTTCAATCGTCAGTGCCGTAGTGAAATTACATCAGACAACGTCGCTTGGAAAAATCAGTGTCTTAGTGATTGGCATCCTGTTAGCAACCACGGCGATTGCCGCGCTGGTGGGTGCCACCGTGACTAACCTATTTGGTTTAACCGCCGAAGGTCTGGTACAAGGTACTCAAGAAGCTGCACGTTTAGCTGCGATTCAAAGTCAATATATTGGGCAAGTCACCGATCTAGATATACCAAAACTTCTACTTTCTCTACTTCCTCAAAATCCATTTGCTGATTTAACAGGTATTCGTCCTACTGCAATTATCAGTGTGGTGATTTTCGCTGCATTTTTAGGTGTTGCGGCTTTAAAGCTGATGGATAAAGATCATGTAAATGGCGAAAGAATCAAGCATGGTATTGAAGCATTACAAGCGCTCGTAATTAGTCTGGTTCGTTTGGTAATGCAATTTACACCTTATGGTGTGCTGGCCTTAATGGCCAAAATGGTCGCAACAGCTAATCTTGCCGATATCGTAAAATTGGGCGAATTCCTTGTTGCTTCATATCTCGGCCTTGCGATTATGTTCCTGGTCCATGCCTTGATTTTAGTGTTTGTACGCATCAATCCAGTCGACTTTTTCAAGAAAGTCTTCCCAGTCTTGAGCTTTGCTTTTATTAGTCGCTCAAGTGCAGCCAGTATTCCACTGAATATTGAAGCACAAACCAAGCAATTGGGTGTACCTGAAGGGATTGCCAGCTTCTCGGCTTCATTTGGTGCGACGATTGGTCAAAATGGTTGTGCAGGTTTATATCCTGCAATGCTTGCTGTCATGGTTGCCCCAACCGTTGGTATCAACCCACTGGATCCGTTATGGATTGCGCAACTGGTTGTCATCGTAACGCTTAGTTCAATCGGTGTTGCTGGTGTAGGTGGTGGTGCGACATTCGCTGCCTTAATCGTGCTCCCTGCGATGGGCTTACCAATTACTTTAGTGGCTTTACTGATTTCAATCGAACCTTTGATTGATATGGGACGTACCGCATTAAATGTAAATGGTTCAATGACCGCTGGTACAGCAACCAGTCAATTATTGGGAGTAAGGGATCCTCAACCCGATAATGATGCTTAAATCGTATTGAAATAAAAAAAGCCAACAACAATGTTGGCTTTTTTATGGCTAGTAAATTACAACTTCAATTGTTGCACAATAGAGCCATCCTGTTTTGCAACTAAAGACTCACACAGTTGGATCCGTTCTTTGGTTTGATTTAAGCCGCGTTCGACTCCGACCAGTTCTTTGGTTCTCGGTGCGAAGAAATTATTCAACTGTGTCGCTTCCTGTTGGGTACACGCCGCGCCACTAAACAATGCAGGGAAACGTCCCGCAGAAGACTTACCTAAACGATCAAATACTGCCTCATGATTTACTTTAAACCATGACCACAATCCACCTTGTTCACCGCTATAGTTATTGATGGCATTAATCACTGTACGCACTTCCCCCACCTTCACACGCGGATCAAGAACGAGCTGGCGTGCCTGCTGACGTGTGTCTGTCTGATTAGCTGAGCCTAAAGCAGATAGAATTGCCAAACGTTGTGTCGGTTGAGTAATCCGTTGTAATTCCCCTGCTAAACGATCAAATACAGGCTGTCCTTTTTCTTGAACCCGTACTGCCAAAATAGTGGGTAATAATTCTGGCGTGAGCTGGGCAAAGTTCAGTTGCTTCTGTTCAAATAAAGCATCCGATTGCTTTAAGAGTTTTTGACGAACTTCTGGTACCTGAATATCCAGTGCAAGGAACTGCGCCAACTCACTACGCCATAAACTATCCTCAGCAGATTCACCCGCTTTACTGGTATAACCCAACTGATTCAGTTTTGGTAAGTATAAATTCGCCAGAACCTTTCTCAAATGCTCACGTTCAGCATCTGTTTTCAATACATGACGTTGTATCACACTGAGCTGCTGAAATAATGCGGTACTGATTTGGCGGCTATTCGAGTGAGCAAACTTCTTCGCAACATCCACCACCGCCAACAAGTTAATATCACCATGATTAAATGCTGCCGAAATCGCATAAGCATGGGCCAATTGTTCAGTATTGGAGAGTTTTGCTGTTGCTGCTGTCAAACGAGCAAGTTCTTGTTCAGGCAAACTAAATTGGTAATAGCCTGCAGCATCTGCATTTGGAATATACCAACTGTTAATACTTGCGCCTTTGAGCTCAATTTTGGCTTCAGCTCGGTCAACCAGTTCACATTGAACTTTGCTTGCAGCATTTGGAACTTCGTAGCGTACACATAATGGTACGCCCCAAAGGCTATTCGCATCCCCTTTTGAACCGACTGGTAGATAGCGAGTTTGTTTCACATTTAAAAAGACTTTATTACCTTGTTGTTGCAATGAGGTATTTAGCAAAGGTACGCCCGGTTGATCAATAAAACTTTTTACCGCTTTGCTAAAACGCTCAGCCTGACCAGACTGCTCTGCAAGAGAACTGATTAAATCATTGGCGGTGGCACTACCATATTGGTGCTTGCTAATATAATTCCGTACACCTTGTTTGAACTTTTCCTCACCTAAATAACTTTCAAACATATTTAAAACAGCCGCGCCTTTTTGATAGGTAATACCATCAAAAGCAGTTTGAATATCGGCATTACTTAAAATTGGCTGGCGGATACGGCGTACACTGACCAAGCTATCGCTTTTCATTGCACCTGCAGTATCGACTACACGTTCAAGATCAGCATTAAACTCTGGATGTAATTGTTGCGTTATTTTACTTTGCATCCAAGTGGCAAAAGATTCATTCAGCCACAAGTCATCCCACCACGGCATCGTTACCACATCGCCAAACCATTGATGCGCCAACTCATGTGCATTGACATTAAAAGAGCCATGTACAAATGACACAGGTGAGTCTTTGTCTAGCAGCATCAAATAGTCTCTAAAGGTAATCAACCCGGGATTTTCCATTGCTCCCGCAGCAAAGTCAGGCGCAGCAAGCAAGTCTAATTTGTCGAAGGGATAGCCAAAAGCGAAATAATCTTCTAGTGTTTTTAAAATTGCAGGGGTTTCCGATAAAGCATGCTGCATTTTTGCAGCCTTACCATCTGGTGCAATCCCGCGCAGTTGAATGGCATCTTTGCGCCATTGTGTTGCAGCAATATCTGGCCCTTTCTGTAATTGCCAAGGTCCAACTGCCAGCGCAAGCAAATAAGTTGGTAATGGTTTGGTCTGTGCAAAACTTAAAGTCTTCCAACCTGACTGATCGGTCTGCTCCGATGTCTGATTGGTATTGGCAAAACCTGAATATTTCTCTGGAATGGTCAGACGAATATTAAACGGCGTTTTAAAACGTGGTTCATCGAAAGATGGAAATGATTGACGGGCACTAATGGCTTCCATTTGAGTCATGACATAAGGTTTACCTTCAAACTCAATTTTATAAATACCATCAAGTTGCTGATCATAATCTGCATTAAAATCCAGCACTAAACGATATTGCCCAACAGCTAAGGTCTTGGCAAATTTAATCAGGCTCACACCATCAACTTCTGAAGCCTGTTCATATTTGGCTTTGATTTTCTGTCCATTTACGGAGCTAATACTCGCCTCTTTTACCGACAAGGATTTGCCATGAATCCACAGATGGTCGGTCGCTTGGGTGAGTTTTAAATGAATGGTGGTTTTGCCCGTATACCCTTTTTGAGCAGGATCAATTTTAAAGTCTAAATCATAAGATTCAGGCACAACCCATTCAGGTAATTTTCCAATTGGAATTTGTTCTTTACTATTTGATGCAAAAATCTGTGTTGCGGATAAAGAAATTAATGTCGTAAGTAGCAATCGTTTTTTTAATGAAGGTTTGACCAACATAGGAGATCTGTCCTCTGTAGTTTTTAAAATAAAAAGACGCAGCAAATGGTGTACCACTTCGCTGCATCCACACATCATTGTTAGAATTTATAATTAAACTCCAGCCAGCCCTGACGGCCGAATGGTGAATATGATCCTACTGGATAATATGGCCATCCGCCTGTGTCATCGCGTTTCACTTTGTCAAACAGGTTATTCACAATGATTGATGCAGAGGCTTTTGGCGAAATTTGATAGGTTCCGCTCCAATTGACCAAATAGGTCGGGCTTAAGTAAGCCGTTTGATTCCCGTTTGGAATCTTGCCATAGCGATTCACCAGAACGGTCGATGCCCAATCACCTCGACTCCAACTGAGGCTGGTATTGAAACGATCTCTCCAATCTGGAATGGTTAAATCTTTTAAGTAGTTATCTTTCTCGCCGTCTTTAGATTGTTGATATTCACGTTCAAGCACGCGGCTATAATTCACCGTCCACAGGAAATTACCCAGATTTTCAGTTTTCCAACGCCATTTGCTGGTGAAATCAATTCCTCGGGTATGATCTGAAGCGGCATTGATCGGCACAATATTGATATTGTTGATCACATTTGGATCAACCACTGCATTTGCAGGATTCCGTTCTACACGTGCTAAAGCATCAATACATTGTGCCGAGTTGATATCTTGTGCGCCCAAACGGCAATCTGCTTCCAGACGTAAAATTTTATCTTCACTTAAATTGGTTACCAGATTATCAATTTTGATATCCCAATAATCGACGGAAATATCAAACTTATTACTTGGTGACCAAACAAAACCTGCACCATAAGATTTACCCTCTTCTGGCTTTAAATCCCTGTTGCCCGTTAAGGTGTAGTTTGCCCCTGGTGAATAATCTTTAAAGCTACATTTATCTAAAGCTTGTCCGGTCTGACTGCAACGTAAATAATCGGTGGTACTTGGGAAATAACCTTTTTGTTTATTTAAAAACAGATAATTCATATCTGGCGCGCGGAAACTGGTGGCGTAATTGCCTCGCACCAATAAGGTTGGATGTGGTCTAAATTCTAAGCCTGAACCAAAGGTAAATTTATCAATACTGTTATCGGATAAGGCATAGCGGTCATAGCGTCCAGATAAAGTTAAATTGAGTGGCTTGGCTAAAGGTAAGAATAATTCCATACCCAACGCTTGGCGGGTACGCGCCCCACCATATTCGCCACTGGAAGTGGCATTATAGAAGTCCCCATTTTCCACCGCCTTATCGGGTTTGATTGTAAAACCTTGACGCCCAATTTCTGCCACAGCAGCAAGCTTGGCCGTTCCTGCAGGCAATTCAAACACATCACCATTGGCACTGAGCGTTAAACCTTGTGCCCATGACTTGTCGTTTTCCTCAGTTGTGCCTGAAATGCTTCTAAACTCACTCACGGTCAGTGGCCGACTGATACGGTCTAAATGCGGGGAATAAATTGGAATACCATCTTGGTCTACACCCAGTCGCTGACCTAGGAAATATTCATCAACATTCGAACGAACCAGCCCTTGTTTACGTAATTGGCTGGTATAAATCGAGCCATTATAGGCTGCTTCATAGCGCCAGCTGCTGTCCCCAATATCGCCACGGATACCAAAGTTCAAATTGGAAGACAGTTCTTTCCATTTTTTATTGGCTTGCTCAACATCCCCTAATTCTTCTGGCGCAAAACGTCGTGTCCAGATTTCATAATTTCCTGTGTCTTGATTAAGAAAATAGCCGCTACTTGCACCTAAGGATGTCCATATCGGGCCACGGGTATTATTTTCAATTTGATTGGCACCAATCAAAACATCTGCGAAAAATTGTGTTTTTTCATCCAACTCATAATCCAAACCGAGATAGCCATTTTGGCTGCGATTCTTGGTTTGAACCGTCCAATAGGTCGGTCGTGCTAATCCACTGGCACAGTTATCTGCACCTATTTTTCCTATATTCTGGACTGATCCTTTAAATAAGCCATCAAATGCATCACAACCACCGATTGAGAGATATTGTCCTGTCTTGGCATTTTTACGTCCAACGATCGTGTCTGGCTTTTCCCCCAAACGTGTTCGGCTCGTCATAAAGTCACGATCAGCTGCCCAAATCGGTTCACGCCCACTCAGCTCAAGTCCATACACCAGATTTAACTTATCCAGTGTTTTACTGCCACTCAGTTGTAAACGTAGGTTCTCCCCACCTTCTTTGGTTCCACCTGCCTTGATATTGAATTGGGTTCCATCGGTTTTCTTTTTCAGAATAATATTCACTACACCTGCGATTGCATCTGAACCATAAATCGCGGAAGCACCACCGTTTAATATTTCGATTCGATCAATAATTGCGGTTGGGATATTGGCTAAATTGACGAAATTCACAGCGCCATCATATGGCACAGGATAATCAGCCACCCGATGTCCATTGATTAAGGTCAGAGTATGATTCGGTCCTAAACCTCGCAAACTAATTGCATTGGCGGCAGGCGTAAAGGTATTACCATAGTCAGCTCCTTGCACAAAGCCTGTATTTTGGGTCAGATTGTTTAATGCATCAAAGGCATTGCTAAAGCCCTGCTTTTCGATATCGGCTGCGGTAATCACAGTTACACTGGTTGGACCATCTTTTTGAGCTTTGGAAATACGTGAACCTGTGACTGCTACACGCACCACTTTATCCGATGTTGCCTTGCTTTGTGGCTGTTCTACATGGGTCTCAGCATAACTTTCTAATGGATGAAGGCATGCAATAAAGACAAAAACAAAACAACCTTTATTTTTAGCAGCCCCAAGATATTTCAAGTAATTTAGGTACATATTTATGGATGAGTAAAATGAAGACCGACCTAATATATCTACTTTTATTTAGTTGATTTATACTCATTTTTTCTAGGGATATGTATGATTAAGATATACCAAAAGGTTAATTCCTTATCATAAAAACTCAGAATAAATTAAAACCTTTTTCCAGAAATAAATTGAACTATCCCCAAATATCGCATCAGCGAAGCAGCAAAATTTTTAAAACTATGACCGAACGACAAAAAACTTTGTTTATTTTCTGATAACATAGCTCGCAGCTAGTGAATCATGGATCACAAAAAGCCAAACCATCTACTCAGACAACTGACCTCACTCAAAATTTTAATCATTGATGCTGTAACTCATGACTATGAATATCCAACAGGCCCTTAATCACATTACCAAAAACATTCATCTTACCCAGCCTCAAATGGAAGATGTGATGCGCAGCATCATGCAGGGCGAAGCAACGGAAGCGCAGATTGGTGCACTGATGATGGGCTTACGCATGAAAGGTGAAAGTATTGATGAGATCACCGCTGCGGCACGCATTATGCGTGAGTTTGCCATCAAGATTGATGTCAGTGATATTCCGCATCTCGTCGATATCGTAGGTACAGGCGGTGACGGTCAAAACCTGTTTAATGTTTCAACCGCGTCTAGCTTTGTAATTGCCGCTGCGGGTGCAACCATTGCCAAACACGGTAACCGTGGCGTATCCAGTAAATCAGGTTCTTCTGATGTACTTGAACAAATCGGGATTCAGCTTGACCTGGATATGCAACAAACTGAACGCTGCATCCGTGAAATGGGTGTGGGTTTTCTGTTTGCGCCAAATCATCATAAAGCCATGAAATACGCTGTTGGCCCACGTCGTGAATTGGGAATCCGCAGTATTTTCAACTTACTGGGGCCATTGACCAACCCTGCTGGCGTGAACCGTTTTGTAATTGGCGTATTCTCAGATGAACTTTGCCGTCCGATTGCTGAAGTATTAAAACAGTTGGGTGCCGAGCATGTACTGGTTGTGCATTCTAAAGATGGTCTGGACGAAATCAGTCTGGCTGCACCAACTGCCGTCGCTGAACTCAAAGATGGCGAAATTACTGAATGGACATTGAATCCAGATGATGTCGGTATTCCATCTCAAACCTTGTCAGGTTTAGTGGTGAATAGTTCAGAAGAAAGCCTAAAACTGATTAAAGATGCACTAGGCCGTAATAAATCCGACATTGGCGAAAAAGCAGCAAATATGATTGCACTAAATGCAGCTGCTGGGATTTATGTAGCGGGCATTACCAAAACCTATAAACAAGCCGTTGAGCTGGCTCAGGATATTCTGTACGGCGGACAAGCGCTCGAAAAAATGAGTATCTTGGCTGAATTTACCAAGACATTGAAACAATATCAGGCAGACTAAGGACTTCTCATGATCGATATTCAAAATACCATTTTAGGTAAAATTGTTGACCGCAAACATGAGGAGCTTGCAGCACGTTTAAAACAACGTAGCTTGCATGATGTTGAACAATGGGCAAAAGAGGCTTCACCTGTACGTGGTTTTGCCAATGCCTTACAACATAAACGTCCAGCCGTTATTGCTGAAATTAAAAAAGCATCTCCGTCTAAAGGCATTATTCGTGCAGATTTCAATCCCGCAGAAATTGCTCAACAGTATGAACAAGCGGGCGCTGCTTGCCTGTCTGTATTAACGGATGTGGATTTCTTCCAAGGCGCGGATGAAAATATTGCTATTGCACGTAACCACTGTGCCCTGCCAGCTTTACGTAAAGACTTCTTGGTTGATCCTTATAATGTCATTGAAGCACGTGCTTTACATGCAGATTGTATTTTATTGATCGTGGCCTGCCTATCCGATCAACAGCTGGAAGAAATGTCGAAAACGGCATTTGAACAGCAGTTGGATGTGTTGGTTGAAGTGCATGATGAATATGAATTAGAGCGTGCTTTAAAACTTTCTGAACAATGCATTTTGGGTGTCAACAACCGTAATCTTAAAACCTTTGATGTCGATTTAAATACCTCATTGCGTTTAAAGAAATTATTGCCTGCTTCCCGCGTTTTAGTGACAGAAAGTGGTATCGCCACACCTGCTGACGTAGAAATGATGCAAACCAATGATATTCATACTTTCTTGGTCGGCGAAAGCTTTATGAAACAACCTCGCCCAGATCAAGCATTTAATGAATTGTTTGGTCAGCCTGAGAAAATTTAAGCCAATAAGGTTCAAGCTAAGGTTTTATCTTGAACCTTTAAAATGATACTAGAATTAAAATAAGTTCCGAATAAAGAATAAAATTGATGGAACAATATGAATAATTTTTTATTACTCATCGGGTTAATCTTATTAGTGGGTTTCCCTATTTATAGTCATTTGTTTTTTCACGAAAAAATTCAGAGTTTTAAAGACCCAAGAGTTTTTTACTACTTAACGATCATTCCTGGCTACATTTTGATTGGCATTGCAATGTATTCATCCCCTGCTCAGACCTTAATGATGTCTCAAGCATGTGGTGTAATCGAACAATATAAAAACATTCAAAAACGAGGAGGACACTTCGAACGGCTAGAAATTGTCATGGACCAATCTGGTTATATTCGCTATTTTGATTTTGATCGCAATTTACCGCGTCTCCAAGCAAATCAGCATATTTGTTTTGAACTATATGATCGCTTTAAAAATAAAGGTTTAAATCAATCTCGAATTATAAAAATTATAAGTGAGTCATCATCTTAAAAATAATGCATTTTTAATTTTCAATCCGCTCTAAAAAACTAATCTCCATAGCCTCCTGAACGTAATACAGTTCAAATTATCATAGATTCGGACTATAATTTCACACCTCTCTCGTATCTTGCCTATTTTTCTAACATTATGAGTAAACACGATTCATCGCTTTCTAAAGATCAGTTTAATTTACTGAAAGCCTTTAAAAAGCAAATCTCTAATCCTCAATCCAGCGCGATTGCAAAGCAAGCCGAATCAAAAAAGGCTCAAGCTGCTGCTGAAGAGTTGGAAGATACAGAACTTTTTAAAAAAGCCCTACTTGGGGTCAAACCAATCGACAATCAAAATATTGCTGATACTAAAGTAACGCGTAGCAAAAAAGTTGATGCCCAAACCTTGGCAAAGCGTGCTGCGGCAGAAGGTGGAGCTGAGCAAGAGCTCACAGAAATATCCGATACCCAAGCGATCTTAAATCCTGTGGCTAGCCAAGCGGCATTAAGCTACCGCATCGCGACCTTACAGCACAAAGTATTTGAAGACTTAAAAGCAGGTAAAATTCGCTGGTTCGAGGCGGTGGATCTACATGGTTGTACCGTTGAGCAAGCACGTGCAGCGGTTCTGCAAATCATTCAAATGGCAAAAGAAGAAAACCAGAATGTCATTAAGATCGTGCATGGCAAAGGCCCAGAAGCGATTTTAAAAACCTATGTCAATGGCTGGCTGAGACAGCATCGTGATGTACTTGCTTTTGTGAGCGCGCCTGAAAATCAGGGCGGCACAGGCGCTGTTTTAGTCCTGCTCAAACGTGCTGAAAAGAACCCTAAATTCAAACAGTAATCGGTATTTATATCAAAATTAAGATTTTTAATCGTTTTCTGATACAATTGCCGTTTTTGTTCAACCCACCTAAGTGAACATTGTTATGTCTATGCAGCAATCGTACGCAAATATCTTAACTGCCGTTGGCGAAGACCTAAATCGCCCGGGCTTACAAGATACACCGATGCGTGCGGCGAAAGCTTTTTCTTTTTTAACTTCTGGTTATAGCAAAACGCTTGAAGAAGTTACGAATAGCGCACTCTTCCCTTCCGATAACCATGAAATGGTATTGGTTAAAAACATCGAATTTTATTCGCTTTGCGAACACCATTTATTGCCATTTTATGGCCGCGTGCATATCGCCTATTTACCTGAGGGTCAGGTACTGGGTCTATCAAAATTTGCTCGTATTACTGAAATGTTTGCGCGTCGACTTCAAGTTCAAGAGAACCTGACCCAGCAGATTGCTGAAGCAGTTGCACAGGTAACTCAGGCACGTGGTGTTGCAGTTGTGATTGACTCTGCACATATGTGCATGATGATGCGTGGTGTGGGTAAGCAAGAATCAACCACTCGTACGGTTTCTTTTATCGGTGACTTTAAAACAGATAAAGATACGCGTCGCGAGTTCTTGAGCGCTGTGCCAGAAAGCTATTAATACGAGTACTGCATATGTCATCCATTCAGTTAGCAGGTTTCGGTCATTTAAAAAATGAAGCCAGCGTTGATTACCCTCGACCAGATCGTCTGGTTCAGGGTAATCCTGAACGGCTCACTTATAGCTTGTATGAACATCCGCAGATGGACTGTGGCATCTGGCAGTGTGAAGTCGGTGCATGGAATATTCAATTTGCTGATAACAAGCAAGAATTCTTTCAGATCATTGAAGGCATTGTCCGCATCCATGATGCAAAAACCAATTCCTTTATTGAAGTGACTGCTGGCCAAGCAGGCATTATCCCACCTGCATTTGTGGGAACATTTGAAGTGGTGGAAACCGTCAAAAAATACTACGTGATTGTAGAAATCTGATCACTGCGAAATGCACTGATCAAAGCTTTAGCCTCTTTAAAAAAACCGTACATATCCCAAGCCGAATTTATTCCAGTCTTTATGATCTTGCTGTTCGAAATCCCAATTCAAACGCACAGCATCATTTGCACTTAAACTATATTGCAGTTGTGTGCCCACTCTCAGATTCCACTGGTTTAAATCTTGCCAATACGGCAATTCTACCTGTACAACACTGTTGATATTATCTGACCATACATTCATGCACCCCACTGTAGGCCCAGCGCCAACACGCCAACCTTTATCCAAATCCTTTCCACCTTGAATATGACTTTGTAATTGGGCATAGCATAAATGTCGACGATCATAATCCGCCAGACTATAACCCACCTGCATATTTAAATTCATCACGCCATGTTGTTGGTCTTCACTAAACTGGCCTTTCTCAGTACTTTCCTGTTTCCAGCCGAGATTAAAGCCCCACGTTAATGGTGATTTAAAAGGTTGAATCGGGTTATATGAATTGACAGATAAGAGATCTAAATGCTCAAGTTTAAGCTTGTCATCACGATATTGCAGGCTTCCATCCAGAAACAGTAATTGCGTGCCAGTACGATAGCCACCTTGGGGATCGATCAGATCATGATAAGCCTGACGGTGACCCAGCTCAATAAACTTCTGCCCTTGTACTTCACCCACATTTACCGACACGTTACGCGCATGATGCCCTTCTACAGGCTGCTTTCTCGGACGGGCTGGTTCCTGACGCTGTTTAGGCACTTCTATCTGGCTACGCTGAGCCAGTAATTGGCGTAATTGTGGCTGAGCAAAATCTGCATCGACCTGATGGCTAATATATTGCAGATATAAATCGTCGTAGGCCATTTCAAGAATTTTAGCCTGCTCAGACGGACTGTAATTTTTTAAAACAGGTTCAGCTTGATTAATCTCAGTAAACGCAACTTGATGTGCAACTTTAGCTAAAGGCGTGCCATGCTGCTTAGCTTGAGCAAGTAATTGGGTTTCCAGTGCAGGACGATAGACCACTTCTTTAACCAGATTCTGTTGGTCAACAGCCTTCAAGGTTTCAATTGGAATGGCAGCATAATTAAACTGCTGTTTTAAGTTTAAATTCGGACGTACCAGATCAATCAGGCCGAGCAAGCGGTAAGCACAGTTATCACTGACGAAATAATAAGGAAAACTCACATGCTGCATTTCCCAGATATGCTCGACCAGAAAACGGGTTTCTTCAGGGGTTAAATTCAGCTCATATTCCCACAGATCACGGCTTTCAAAATCGCCATATTCTTTGACCTTACGGTAGTACGGCATCAATGAATATTCACCAGGATACTGTCCAGTTAAGCCTTTCCATGCATAAGACCAGTTATCATCCCCTTTCACCGTTGCAGCGTAATTGACTGCATACGAGACCAGATTAAGCTGTTTCTGATCTTTAGGGTCTAGACGCAATAAAGTATGCCCAAACATGGAACTCGGATTGCCCATAAAGTCAGTGGCATAAATCAAGGTGGCCTTATACGGCTTGATCTGGTTAATCCAGTCCTCAAACTCAGTACAATTGGCTTGAGAAAGTTGTGTCGACTCAATATTCAACTGCTGCATCAACCAGCGACTGCGTGCAGGGAATTTACACCGTATCGATTGATTATCGGCAGCTTCCAGAAATAAGGCTTTAATATCTGCTTGTAATTCGCTTTTTAAATTCGTTTTGCCATCTTTGGCATAAAAGTAACCTGCATAGCTGACTTCACTGTTTTGCTTTTGGTCAGCATACATCAAGCGTTGCCATGTAATTTGCTGGTCTAATTGTTTTTGTTGAGCAAGGTCTAAATATTGCTGTAAATCAGATTCAACCGAGGCATGTGCAAAATGGCACATCAAAGACGCTATTGCAAAAGTAATTAATTTCATTCAGCAGCAAATATTTTTATTTAAGTATAAGGAAAATAGCTATAAGAAAACCCTGCCATCAAGACAGGGTTTTATCATGCAACAAATTAAACGTATGCTTTAAGCACAGCGTCTTTTGCCATCACACCTTGTAAAGCGTCTAGAACTTGAAGTGAATTTGTATTTTTGCTTGAGTAAATTTCTGCAAAATTGGCTTTAGATACAGCAAAGAAACGTGCTTTATCATTGGCTTTAATTTGCATTAATTCAGCAAGAACATTTAAGCTTTCGCCTTGACCAACAGCCATATCACGCGCTAAAGCTTCAGCATTTTCATTGGTAAATGTCACCACTTGAGCTGTGACTGTTCCACCCTGACGGCAGCCTAAAGTACCGAAGGTAATACCGAGTAACTGGTTGGTAAAGATACCATTGGTTGTTGCAGCAAGAATTTTAGGTGCAACACCTTTTTTACCCGCCCAAACTTGTGTACCCACACCACAACCCACATCATTATCAGCCATTGCTACAGTTGAACCAGCGGCTAACAATGCAGCTAATGCAATTTTCTTTAACATAGGAACGATCTCCAGTATCAATTATTTTTAACTATTTGTTATCACTATTGTGTTGTGTAATTCTTCTTACACAGGAATTAAAATAACCAGCTTGACTTGTTTTAGCAAATAAATTTTTAAATATATCTGAAATATTTATATCAGGGGCAAAAGCCCCATTCTCTCGACAACTTTAATTTAAGTGCCATATCCCATGTTTATCTCGTGTACCAAGAATCTTTAATACCAAAACCAGACTCAGTAATAATAATAGATACCAAGAACCTAATTTGCCCCAGCCCACCATATGCCATGCATCTACCTGACTTGGATAGAGCCAGATTTGATAGAAAGTACTAATGTTTTCAGCAATCCAGATCAGGAATGCCAACAACAGTAAAATCGGTAACATCGGCACTTTAAAACGATATTGTTGCAACTGAAAATAAAGTTTGGTCTTCCAGAAAATCACAACACTCCATATAAATAAAGCCACCCGAATATCTGGGATAAAAAACTTGGTCATAAAGTTTAAATAAGATAAAACCGCCAAACACAGCATATTGCCAAATTGCGGTAAATATTCAAAAGAGACTTGATAAAGCCGTAATGACCGAGCGAAAAAACTGCCCACGGCTGAATACATAAATCCAGCAAAGAGTGGCACAGTCCATAATTTAAAAATGGCTGGTTGCGGATATTGCCAAGATGCAATCGCAGGATGGGTCAGGAATATCTCCATGCCCATTGCCATGATATGAAATAAGGCAATAACCTTCGCTTCTGCCCATGATTCTAACTTTAAATAAACCAGACAAACCTGAATGACTAGGGCATAAAACAGCAAATAATCATAACGGAAGAAGCCCCAGTACTCATGACTTCCCATGGGTGCAGTGACTGCAAATGCGATCAGCAACAATAACCCAAATAAGGCAGCCGAAGCTGCCTTAGTGATAAAACTGAGTGGTAATACAATAAACTGCACGAAACTGATCCTAGCGTGTTTAACGTTGAAGTGTCTGTTAAATATCAGCCTAAATATTTCGCGCTGTATTCATGGACGGTATCCACAAAAATTTTCGGTTGTGCTGGATCGACCCACTGGGTAATACCATGACCCAAGTTAGCGATATAACCTGTTTTCTCACCATTGGCATAGGCATCATCCAGCATGGCTTTGACCGATTTCTCAATCGAAGCAGCTGAACCATAAAGTACGGCTGGATCTAGGTTACCCTGTAAGGCAGCACGTCCTGCAATAACATCACGTGCGGTATAGAGCGGTGTAGTCCAGTCTAAACCAAATGCATCTGCACCCGTAGTCAGCATATTTTCTAACCACTGTCCGCCACCTTTGGTAAAGACAATAATCGGAATACGGCGACCATCTTTTTCTCTTTGCAATCCAGCAATGATTTTGGTCATATAATTCAATGAGAACTCAACATATTCTCTATGCGCCAGCGCACCGCCCCAGCTATCAAAAATCTGGATCGCCTGAGCACCCGCATCAATCTGAGCATTGAGATAGTCAATCACTGAATCTGCAAGATGATCCAATAACGCATGCAACACTTCTGGCTGTGCATACATCATATTTTTGGTGAAACGAAACTCTTTACTTGAACCACCTTCAATCATATAAGTCGCTAAAGTCCAAGGGCTGCCAGAAAAACCGATTAATGGCACTTGCCCATTTAAAGCTGAACGAATGGTCGATACTGCATTCATCACATAAGCTAAATCTGACTTGGCATTTAATTTCGGCAGATTTGCGACATCTTGTTCGGTACGTACTGTTTTATGAAACTTTGGGCCTTCACCAGTTTCAAAATACAGACCTAAACCCAAAGCATCAGGAACAGTTAAAATATCCGAGAATAAAATTGCTGCATCTAGCTCATAACGGCGTAGAGGCTGCAACGTTACTTCACAAGCAAATTCGGTATTTTTGCATAAAGAGAGGAAATCACCTGCCTGTGCACGCGTTTCCCGATATTCTGGTAAATAACGCCCTGCTTGACGCATCATCCATACTGGCGTGGTGTCTACAGGTTCACGTAATAAAGCTCGTAAAAAACGATCATTTTTCAACGTTGTCATTACCAATCTCTAAATTTTTTCATATAAAGCGCATGATAACAAAGTTAGGCTGGAATTTATAATTCGAATTCCATACAAAATTCATGACTTAAAATAAATTTTCGCTTTGACACAAAACTGCTACTGCAAGCGCGCTCATTTTCTGTAATACTTGCAATATCTTATATCTCAATATGAATAATTCATAAGGTTGAATTACATGTTTGTTCGCTCATTACTCGCTATGAGTTTAAGTTGTATTCTTGCTAATGTTGCTTTCGCTGCTCCAACAACTGAGCAACCATTAAATCCAAAAAAAATCGCTGGCTCCGTACAAGATCCGATTGATCCTCTGGCTATCGAGCGTCCAGCTTCAAGTGTTACTGCCCAGCCTGCCTCAAGTGTTGCAGCTCAACCCGCTTCGAGTGTGGCCGCTCAAGCTGCATCTGAGCCTCAAGTGAATACTGGCGCTGCTTCGGTTGTATCGCAAAAATTAGAAAATACATCTGACTCAACGACCTCAAAGACTGTTGCTCCTACAGCTAAAGTTTCATGGACGCTGGACAGCATGAATAATGCTGAATGGCCTGAAGGTTTACCGAAAGGACAACTACCAGCTTATGCACGTGCACATGTGATGTTAAACAATGCACATGCCTCACCTGGTGCTATTGATGGTTCAAATGGTAAAAATACCTTAAAAGCGATTGCGTCATTCCAGCAAATGAACGGTATTACCCCAACTGGTCAGTTGACTAAAGAAACATGGGATGCCCTCGTTGCCAAGCAAACTAAGCCAGCTTATGTAGAATACACGCTGACTGATGCTGACTTTAAAGGCCCTTATGCGGATTCAATCCCATCAGACTATGCCTTACAAGCAAAAATGAAAGGTTTGTACTACACCCGTGTTACAGAAATGCTGGGTGAAAAATTCCATATGGATGAGGCTTTCTTAAAGAAACTGAATCCGACGGCAACCTTCAAAAAACCTGGTGAAAAAATTATTGTAGCCAATGTACGCAATGATTTACCTGAAGATATTCACTTGATCGTGGCACACAAAGGCGCACGTCAACTGTATTTATTCAACAGCAATAACCAGATGATTGCCTCATTTCCTGCAACAATTGGCAGTACTGATACGCCTTCTCCAGCAGGTACCTATAAAGTAGTGGGTGTAGCGAAAAACCCTTGGTATAGCTACTCTCCATCAAACTTTGTACAAGGTAAAAACCTTAAACCACTTTCTTTACCACCAGGTCCAAATGCACCAGTCGGTAATATCTGGATCGGTTTAAGCAAAAAATCATTTGGTATTCATGGTACGCCAAATCCATCTTTAATCTCTAAAACAGCATCACACGGTTGTATCCGTTTGACTAACTGGGATGCTAACGACTTGGGCGCGAAAGTACGTTCAGGCGTGACTGTAAAATTCTTGGAATAATTTAAAATTGTTCTAAACAAAAACCCGAATATCGATTCTGATATTCGGGTTTTTTATTGCTTAAATATTTTCTTCTAACGTTGGTAATGGCTGATAGTAAATCTGGTTACGTCCCAGTTGCTTAGCACGATATAAAGCTTTATCGGCCGTATGAATCAGCATTTCCTGACTGATTTTGGCATTACCATTAAACACGGTAATGCCCAGACTAATGGTCACATAATGAGAAACTGTCGATTTGTGATGTGGGATCATTAAACGGTCAATCGCGCGGTAGATATTGGTTGCCACCGCATAAGCGCCTTGAGCTGACGTTTCAGGAAGTAGAACCACAAATTCTTCGCCCCCGTAACGTGCCACAAAATCCATATGTCGAATTGAGCTTTTTATGGTTTTTGCAATTTCAGCAATGACCTGATCCCCCATTTGGTGACCATAGAAATCATTATAGTTTTTAAAATAATCAATATCGATAAACAGCACAGACAAAGGCTTATGTTCTTTACACGCTTGCTGATAATGATAGGTACACATTTCTTCAAAAGTACGGCGGTTTGACACATTGGTCAATTCATCATGCTGACTTAAATGTAATAATTCGGAAGCCTGAAGACGGAGAATCTGCTCATCAATTTCCGATATTTTTGACTTGATGAATATTTTTCTTTCTTTGGAGGTCAGCATGACACTAATTGAAAAACCTAATAATAAACTTCCAATCAATGTCCGCCCGATCATGAGAAAATCACAGGGAATATGAAATAGAAGTAAAAATCCAAGAATCGATATTGCTGCGAAAGAGCCAATCCACAACATATGTACAGGTCGAATGCCACTCAGGATAAAACCCAGCATATATAGAAATGCTACCAGTACCATAGCCTGATTTTGTAAGACGACATTCGACACACTCATCATGAGTAATGAGGTCAATACAATTGTAAAAAACACAATGACACAGACGGCTGGATAAAATAAGGAATTAACTTGTTTAAAACGGGACACTGCCCAAAACAGGAAAAGCGCAGCCCCCACCACAATCAGGCTCAGGATGCTATAAATAAAATCCAGAACAAAATTTTCGCTGTTTCGAATCACAATAAAATTAGAAGGTAATATCAACAGCACAAAAATAGTATAGGTAATGACACCCTGTCCGAAAAACTGAATCGCATTAATTCGCGTTCGGTCGACATTAAACTTCCAGAATTCATTTTCCAGTGCTTGAGGTAGGGTTTGATGGGCATTTTTGGACTGGATATGCTGGGCAACAAGCTGCTCTAGATCTTCTTTTGACCTCCGTAATTGATCAAGATCATATTGGTTATCCATCCCGAATACTCTTTTTATAATGCACTATTCTTGTGCCGCATAAAAATAACACAATTTCTCATTTTGTCATGTGCTTTGCTTAACCACTTATCCGTAATTGTAGTTACCATTTTCACGGTTTATGCATTATTATTTGTATTATTTTTAAGTTTGAAGTAGACCTTGAATACTCTTACACTCTTGCAACCCGATGATTGGCACGCACACCTGCGTGATGGTTTAGCTTTAAAACGCACTGTCCCTGATTTAGCCAAACAATTTGCACGCGCAATTTGTATGCCGAATCTTGTTCCACCTGTTAAAACTGTCGAAGAAGCGTTAGCTTATCGCGAACGTATTCTGGCGCATGTTCCTGAAGGTCTGAATTTTGATCCGCGCATGGTGCTTTATTTTACTGACCATACCTCTCCAGATGAAGTTCGTAAAATTAAAGAATCTGAGTTCGTTAATGCAATTAAGCTTTATCCTGCTGGTGCAACCACCAACTCGGATAATGGCGTAAGTGATATCCGTAAGGTATATGGCGTTATTGAACAACTTGAGGAACATCAGGTTCCTTTATTGCTTCATGGCGAAGTGACTCATAATCACGTCGATATCTTTGATCGTGAAAAAAGATTTCTGGATGAAGTCCTGTCACCGCTCCTCAAGCAATTCCCTCAATTAAAAGTCGTGCTAGAACATATTACAACAAGCGACGCGGCTAATTTTGTGCTTGAGCAGGATCGTAATGTTGCTGCAACAATTACCCCTCAACATTTACTGTTTAACCGTAATGACATGTTGGTTGGTGGTGTTAAGCCGCATTTCTACTGTTTGCCGATTTTAAAACGTCAAACCCATCAAACGACGTTATTAGAAGTGGCGACCAGCGGTAATCCAAAATTCTTCCTTGGCACAGACAGCGCACCACATGCGCAAAATGCCAAAGAGAATGCATGTGGATGTGCAGGCTGCTATAGCGCACCAAATGCCATTGAGCTTTATGCACAGGCATTTGACCAAGTCGGTAAGCTAGAACGTCTGGAAGGTTTTGCCAGCATCTTTGGTGCTGACTTCTATGGTTTACCACGTAATACTTCAACAATCACCTTAGTGAAAGAAGAAAATACGGTTGCCGAGTCTTTTGATTATCTTGAAGATCAAAAAATTATTCCACTTCATGCAGGCAAAACACTGCAATGGAGAAAAGTGTGACACAAGAAGAAAACAAAGCTCCTGTGATTGGCCAGCGTTTTCGTGGATTTTTACCTGTTGTCGTCGATGTCGAAACAGCAGGTTTTAACTCACAAACCGATGCACTGCTTGAAATCGCGTGTATTCCAATTGTCTATGATGAAAACGGTCAATTTGTACCAGGCCCATCATTCCAAGCGCATATCAACCCATTCGAAGGTGCCAATCTAGATCGACGCTCGCTCGATTTTATTGGCATTGATCCTTCTAACCCGATGCGTATTGCCATGGCTGAAGATGAACGTACTGCTTTACGCCGTATTTTCAAATCTTTAAATGAAGTCCGAAAAGCCCAACAATGTACCCATGCGGTCTTGGTGGGACACAATGCGCACTTTGATTTAGGTTTCCTTCAAGCTGCAATTGCACGCTCTGGAACAAAGAACCAGAATCCGTTCCATAGCTTTTCAGTCTTTGATACTGTGACGCTGAGTGCGGTGATGTTCGGGCAAACGGTGTTGGCGCGTGCCTGTATTCAGGCTGGAATCGAGTTTGATGGCAAAGAAGCACACTCTGCGTTGTACGATACACAGAAGACTGCTGAACTGTTTTGCTATATTTTGAACAAACTGTCTCCTCACCTTCTTGACACTTTGGTGACAGACCCCTAATATACACCCACCTCAAGAAGTCCCTATCGTCTAGAGGCCTAGGACATCGCCCTTTCACGGCGGTAACCGGGGTTCGAATCCCCGTAGGGACGCCAAATTCAAAAAAGCCACTGCATTATTTAGACAGTGGCTTTTTTATTTAATTAAAATATTTCCTATAACGATCAAAGTACTTTTTGTTCATTTGATTCAGTTTCAAAAACAAAAGCCTCTGAGACGAGAACAGTCTTCTCTGGTACTTCAGATTCAATTATTGTGGTTTCTATAGAAGTTATTCCAAAATCTTTTTTGACTTGATCTATATCAGGTGTTCTTGGATAGCGAATGATCCGATGTCCTGCTTCAATGATTAAACTATCTCTATCCGCATCTTTATCTTCTTTCCCTTTATGAGATGAGTCATCAAGCTCAACAATAGCGACAATATTGAATTGTTTATCCAATACAACAAAATCAGCAACTTTACGGTTAAATAAATTCCTAGTGGCGTAGCCCTGAGCTGTCATAAATGCACTAAATGAAACCTGCGCCAAAATAATATGCTCTGGTAATGCTTCTCTTAATCTGAAGAAAGTGGGTTGTTCGTTCATTGTTAGAATACGTTTACCCTTAATCGGATTACGCGCTCCACCTTTCTTTTCTTTCTTCACATTCCCTAAAACTAAAGCCAAAATTGTAAACACAACAATTAAAATAATGATCCACGTCATAAATATCTCCCCTTCAATAAAAAGAACATTCTAAATGTAATTATTAAAAGAATTCTACTACGACGTTATTGATTAAAAATAAAAAGGACTCCGAAGAGTCCTAGAAAATATTACGCTGACTTACGCGAATTGACTCGGCCTTTCACCACCGCTTTGATATTGCCTTTCGCATAATTCAAGAAGACCAATAACGGTGATAGTTTTGGATTCGGTTTTTTACCTTGCCCAATCGCCTTAAATTGCGCTGCATACCAGATGATTTCCATGATTGCCATTTTATCAACAAATGGAATCCCTGTTTTAATCTGATTTACCGCATAACGAACATCATGCCCTGCAATTAAACGCTCTGGCAAATCTGGTTCTACCGCTAAAGGACGCGCAATTCCAATAAAATCACAAGCACCGCTGGCCAAAGCTGCATTCATTCCTTCGACTGTACGAAAACCACCTGTCACCATCAATTTACATGACACATGCTGACGAATCTTTTCGGCAAATTCCAAGAAATAGGCTTCGCGGGCAATGGTACTGGCTTTACGCTTTTCTGCTTTTGCACCTGCCATCGCAGGTGCTTCATAGGTACCGCCTGAAATTTCAATAATATCGATACCTGCTGCATCAATCGCTTTAAATACAGTAATGACATCTTCTTCAGTAATGCCACCACGCTGAAAATCAGCCGAATTTAATTTAACCGAAATGATGAAATTTTCAGAGGTCGCTGCACGTACTGCTTTATAAATTTCCAGCAAGAAACGCATACGGTTCTCGATTGAACCGCCCCACTGATCAGTACGTTTATTGGTTAATGGTGATAAAAACTGGCTGATTAAATAACCATGTGCACCATGAAATTGTACCCCTTCAAAACCTGCCTTTTCACAAACAGCAGCAGCGATCGCAAAACGCTGGATAATATCCAGAATTTCATCATGCGTCAGCTCACGTGGCGTTCCAAACATGGTTGCCAGTACAGGACTAAAAGGTACAGCCGAAGGCGCAACCGTTTCTTTATTTAAACCTTTGGGACATTGGCGACCGGGATGTGACAACTGGATCAATTGCACCATACCGTGTTTTTTACCCACAGCAGCCCATTGCTTTAACTTCTCCAGATCACGCTCAGTTTCAATTGCCACCACACCCGGTTCATTTTTGGCGCCAATATTCACCATCACATTACCTGTAACGGCACAACCTAAACCACCTTTCGCCCAAGCTTCATATAAACCAATCAGCAAATCATTCGGTTGCCCTGCATCATTGGCAAGCGCTTCACTCATTGCCCCTTTAATGATGCGATTTTTAAATGTGGTATTACGTATCTGAATACTGTCTGCAATCTGACTCATGGCCATCCTCTGCTGCAATTAGAGTGTTTGCTCTAATTTAATCCGATTATTAGTGGTGTCAATAGCTGTTCCGAAAAATTGACAATATCACATGTCAGTTTATTTACAATGAGGATATCCACTGGCCTCAATCAACTGACGAGTATATTCAGTCTGGGGCTGGGCAAATAAAGTCTCGGTTGCCTGATATTCCAAGGCTTTCCCTTCATGCATCACCAGCACTTTTTGACATAAGGCTTTAATGACTTGCAAGTCATGACTAATGAACAGATAACTAATTTGTTCTTGCTGTTGCAAACGTCGTAACAATTGAATGATTGCAAGCTGGGTAGATCGATCCAGCGCAGAGGTGGGTTCATCCAGAATAATCAGTTTCGGCTGCACCACCAAAGCTCGTGCTAATGCAACCCGTTGCCGTTGCCCGCCTGAAAGCTGATGCGGATATTTGCCTTTATCCTCGGGAGATAACTCAACCTTGAGCAAGGCTTCGTCAATTTTTGCAGTGCATTGTGGCTGGGAAATCGCTTGGCGTTTAAGTCCTTCGGCAATACTCTGCTCAACGGTCATTCGTGGATTTAAACTGCTAAAAGGATCTTGGAATACAATTTGAAGCTCACTACGAATCGGTCGAAGCTGTTTCTGGCTAAGCTGATTTAGATCTCGTGCCTGAAAGCTGATTTCCCCTTCACTCGCAATCAAACGGGCAATTGCCAAGGCGATTGAGGACTTGCCTGAACCACTTTCTCCAACAATCCCCAAAGCCTCACCTTGCATTAGAGTAAAACTAATTGATTCAGCAGCAATCTTATAGGCTTGGATCCGAGGAAATAAACCTCTTTTGACGGAATATTTGACCCTGACATTTTTAAGTTCAAGCAATGGTTCTGAGGGTTGTAGCAGCAAAGCTTGCCCAAAATCGTGATTCAATAAATTTTGCGTATAAACGCTCTGAGGACAGCTAAAAATTTCAGCGCTACTTGCCTGCTCTTCTAGCCGTCCCTGATTCAGTACCACCACATGATCTGCATATTGCTGAACAAGATTGAGATCATGACTAATTAAAATCATCGCCATCTGTCGTTGTTGCTGTAGTTTTTGCAGTAGCATCAAGACCTGTGCCTGTAACACCACATCTAAAGCAGTCGTCGGCTCATCAGCAATTAAAATATCTGGCTCTAAAGCCAAGGTCATGGCAATCATAACGCGTTGACGTTGACCGCCTGACAATTCATGTGGATAGCGCTTCAAAAGATTTTCTGCTTCAGGCAAGCCCACATCTTCTAACAAACGCAACGTGTTTTGTCGTACCACAGCTTTTGCAGAACCTTGTAAAATCAGGCTTTCCCCAAGCATTCTTTCTACAGTATGCAAAGGATTCAATGCTGTCATCGGTTCCTGAAAAATCATGGCAATTTTCTTGCCACGTATTTGCTGCAACTGCAGTTGACTCAGTTTCAGTACATCCTGATCTTGAAATTGAACTGCACCTGTCACCTTTAATGTCTGAGCTAATAACCCCAACAATGCCAACGCAGTAATAGATTTACCTGAACCACTTTCTCCCACGATGGCAACGGTTTGGGCAGGATAAATATCAAAACTGACATCCTCAAGCAACTTCTCAGCGCCATTACAAATACTGAGCTGCTGTACTTTGAGTAAAGGTTGATTTAGAGGCAACTTATCGTCTTGGATCAAATGCATCACGTGCCGCCTCCCCAATATAAATCAGTAAAGACAAAACAATTGCCAAGCTAAAAAAGCCCGACAACACCAGCCACGGCGCATCCAGATTATTTTTCCCTTGTAATAATAGCTCTCCGAGCGAAGCTGAATCAGGTGGCAAGCCATAGCCCAGAAAATCAAGTGCAGTTAAAGC
Source organism: Acinetobacter vivianii (assembly GCF_014635885.1). Taxonomy (GTDB): domain Bacteria; phylum Pseudomonadota; class Gammaproteobacteria; order Pseudomonadales; family Moraxellaceae; genus Acinetobacter; species Acinetobacter vivianii. The sequence goes on along the minus strand of NZ_BMDR01000004.1, from coordinate 32,238 downwards.
AATAATATTTGCCGTCAGCATAAAAGGAATTTGCGACAGACTAGAACTCATCGCATTGGGTAAAATATGCTTAAAGATAATCTTATACTGACTTACACCTAACGCTTGCGCCGCACGAACATAATCAAAATTACGGGCACGGAGAAATTCAGCACGTACTAGGCCGACCAGTTCTGTCCAGCCAAAAAGCAACATGATCACAAATAGCCAATACACACTCGGGCTAAACATACTGACCAGAATCATCACAATGAAAAGCATCGGTAAGCCACCCCACACTTCCAGAATGCGCTGCCCAATCAAGTCAACCCAGCCACCATAATAGCCTTGTATCGCCCCGACCATAATCCCGACCACAGCAGAACAGAATGTGAGTGCAAAACCAAATAATAGCGAAATCCGCAGACCGTACAGGATTCGGGCAAATACATCACGCCCCTGATCATCCGTGCCAAGCCAGTTCTGTGCGCTCGGTGCAGAAGGAACGGGTACAGCCAAAGACAGATTCGGCGATTGATAAGAAAAAGCTACAGGAGGTGAAATCATCCAGCCATGCGTCTGTATCAACTGCTTTACCACTGGGTCTTGATAATCTGTTGCCGTTTCAAATTCCCCACCAAATGCGGTTTCTGGATAATCTTTCAGAATCGGAAAATAAAAAGACTGCTCATAACGCACCAGCAAAGGTTTATCATTGGCAATCAGTTCCGCCAGCAAAGACAGCACAAAAATAATCAAGAACAGGATTAAACAGCGAAAACCCAGCTTATTTTGCCGAAAACGATCAAATCGCGCTTGCATTAAGGGTGACATCATTGTTCACCTCTTGATTCAAAATCAATCCGCGGATCAATGAGGTGATAAAGCAAATCACCCAGTAAACGTAAAATCATTCCGAACAAGGTAAATAAAAACAAGGTGCCAAAAATAACAGGATAATCACGCTGGGTAATCGCCTCAAAGCCTAATAACCCAATCCCATCCAGATTAAAAATGATCTCGATAAATAAATTACCGACAAAGAAAATACCCACCAACGTTTCTGGCAAAGCAGCAACCACAATCAAAATCGCGTTACGAAATACATGCCCATACAGCACCTGATTTTCACTTAATCCTTTCGCTCGGGCTGTTAATACATAAGGCTTGTTCAGCTCTTCTACAAATGCATATTTTGTCAGGTAAGTACGTGCGGCAAAGCTACCAAGCAACATACTCAGAATCGGCAAACACATGTGCCACAGATAATCTTTGATTTTTGCCAAGAAGCTTAACTGGGAGAAATTTTCAGACACCAGCCCTTGCAATGGAAACCATTGCAAATAACTGCCGCCCGCAAAAAAGACGATCAATAAAATGGCAAAAACAAACGATGGAATGGCATAACTGACCGCCAATAATAACGATGTGGATTGATCAAACAGCAAGCCATTATTTTTTGCTTTTTTAATGCCGAGTGGAATGGCAATCAAATAGATCAGAAAAGTACTCCACACCCCCAAAGACAAGGTCACAGGTAGCTTTTCATATAAGAGTTGCGTGACGGGTTTATCTTTAAAAAAACTGGTACCAAAATCCAGATGCATATACCCTTTCAGCATCAGCCAGAAACGTTCTGTTGCAGGCCGATCAAAACCATACTGGGCTTTGATTTTTTCAATCATTTCGGGGCTTAAACCACGTGCACCCTGATATTGTGCGAGATTAGACTGCCCGCTTGCTCCTGCGCCTAAACCTTGTGCATTTTGAATTTGCTGAATCGCCTGTTCAACTGGCCCGCCAGGAGCAATTTGCACAATCAAGAAATTAATCAATAAAATGAAAAATAATGTCGGGATCATCAACAACATTCTTTTTAGAATATAGTGAACCATTGAAATCGAACCCTTATTAATTTATTTACTAAGTTTTTATAAAATCTAACTTGAGAGAAAATACGCGGAAACCTCATCCACAACCTGCGTGTTTTAAACAAGATCATGTTTTTGCGAAATAATAAAAAAGGTCCAATAAGTAAACAGGTTTTGAGGTGAGCTGCGATTATAGCAGCGCAAGAAGCCTTTCCTCCAAAGCGTAGCTTCTTATTAGGCGAAACCAAAGTCACTCCAGCTGAAAGCTTATCCTGAAATTAAGATGAGAACTCGAAGACTCCGTAATATTAATCTAACAACTTCACCAAACGCTAGTCAAAACCATGCTAATTAATACTTTTGTATAGCCTGCTCCTGTTTCTTCGCCTTATCTGCATCCACCCACCAATATTCCCATCCTACAGAAAGCTTTGGCTTCACTGCTGGCTGCTGATAAATATCCCAATAGGCAAACCAGCGTTCAGGTTTTCCATAGGTCAGAATCTGGTAATAACCCGCACGTAACAGACGATCAAGCACACGGGTATAGAGCACAACTTCTTCACGTGTTTTAGCCATAACAATGTTTTCGATCATTTGATCAATTACAGGATTTTTAATACCTGAATAGTTATAGTTACCCGATTCATCTGCTGCTGCACTTCCCCAAAACTGGACCTGTTCTTTACCAGGTGTTAAGGTCTGTGGCAATTTCAGTACCATCATATCAAAATCCTGACGGCGAATCCGTTCCATGTACTGAGGAACATCGACCTGTCTAAGATTAACCTGAATGCCCAATCTTTTCAGGTTCCGCACAAAAGGCATCAGCTCACGTTGTGGATTTTCCTGCTGCATTAATAATTCGATTTGAATAGCTTTACCTGTGCGATCATATAATTTGCCATCACGAATCACATAACCCGCATCTTTTAAAATCTTTTGCGCAATCAATAAATTGTTTCGATTAAAGCCACTACCGTCTGAAACAGGATAGCGCCAATCAGTCAATACGCCTTGTCGCATCAGCGGATTCAATTGTGCCAAATAAGGTTTGAGTATGTTTAACTCAGCAGCACTCGGGCGACCTTTAGCAGCCAGATCGGTATTATCAAAATAACTTTGTAAGCGCTGATTTTGATTAAAAAATAAAGCTTTATTCTGCCATTCAAAATCATAGGCATAGGTCAATGCCTGACGTAAGCGAATGTCATTTAATGGAGCGCGACGGATATTAAATACCAGACTTTGAATATCAAGCGGTGTGGCTAACCGTGCTTTGTATTTTTTGACCAAGCCTGATTTCGCAGCTGGAAAATGATAGGAGGTGACCCAATTCCGGATATTTTTTTCTTCATATAAATTAAATTGCCGTGATTTAAAGCCTTCAAAACTAACGTCTAAATTTCGGTAATATACATATTTCAGCCGATCAAAATTATAACGGCCCTTATTAACAGGTAAATCTTTGGCCCAATAGTTCGGACTGCGTTTATAGGTGATACTGCGTCCGGCATCAATACGCTCTACCCTATAAGGCCCAGAACCCACAATCGGTTGCAACGTGACACGGCTAAAATCTTTATTTTTCCAGTCCAGTTTTGAATAGATCGGTAAGCTCGCCACGATCAGGGGCATCTCGACATTATTTTTGGATTTAAAAATGAATTTAACCTGATGTCTAGACAGCACTTCCGTTCTTGCCAGATCAGACAAATACATCTGAAAGCCGAGATTGGCTTTGGTTTGATAGGTATCAAAGGTAAATTTGACGTCTTCTGCTGTTAAAGGCTGACCATTATTAAAACGGGCTTTGGGATTTAAATGAAAGGTCACTGTTTGCAAATGGTCTGGATCATAACTGACCTGTTCAGCCAGTAAAGGGTACATCACCCGCGGTTCATCCAACGAACGATCCATCAGGCTATCAAACAGATAATTCACCCCTTCAGTCGAACTGCCCTTGCCATTCATGCTATTTAAATTATCGAAGGTCCCCAGACTAGATTGACTCAACATCCCACCTTTGGGTGCACTGGGATTGGCATAAGGCATTGCTTTAAGCTGGGCATATTTAGGCTGCACATGCATGGCTAAATAGGGTGTGGTTTGCATGGCTGCAAATGAAAGCGGAGCAAAAAGGCTTAGTCCATACAATAGACTAAGCCTTTTTGTGCAAAGCAATGAATTCATGCTGAATTACAAGCTAGGAACTTTAATCACATCACCAATGCGTAATTGAGTGCTTGGGGTTAAATCATTCATTTCTGCCAATGCATTGGTTTCCATGCCATAACGACTTGCTAAACCAATCAGCGTATCGCCACGTTTAACTTTATACTCGGCAATGGTTTTCGGAACCAAGATATTTTGTCCACGTTGCAAACTGGCATTGGCTTTCAGATTATTTAAATCTGCCAACTCACGACCCGACATACCAAAACGATTGGCAATACTATTCAGAGACTCGCCTGCTTTTACGCTATAGCGCTCGGTATTACGGCTTGGTGCTGCGGCCTTAGGCGCTGTATCGACACTTGCTGTTTCAGCTTTAGGTGCATCGCCTGTCAATTTCAAACGCTGACCGATACGCACGTTACTGGTACGGGTTAAGCCATTTAAGCCTGCCACATAATCCAGCTGTAAATTATAGCGGTTTGCAATGTTGCCTAAAGTATCACCTGACTTCACAGTATAGACTTCTGGCGTGCTGTCTTCTCTCGATTTTGTATTGCTGCTGGTCGCCGTTTTTGTAGGAACATCGCCTATTAATTTCAAACGTTGACCTACCCGTACACCCGCAGTTCGTTCCAGACCATTCAGGTCAGCAACATAGCTCAATTGCAGATTGTACTTGGCAGCAATCGCATTCAGGCTATCACCCGACTGAACCACATACTGATCAGGGACTGTTGAACCTGCCGGAATTTTTAAGCTTTGACCTAAACGAACACCGCTATTTGACTTCAAATTATTGAGTTCAGCCAACTCGCTCAAGCTGATCTTTGACTTGGTTGCAATACTGGATAAAGTATCACCACGTTGCACAGTATAATTTTCAGTTTTATAACTGGTCGATGCAGTTACATTTTCGTATTTAACGGTATTTTTAGCAGGCTCAGCAGCTTCTTCTGTTTGAGAAACTTCATGTAATGGAACATTGATTTTTTGTCCCACAAATAGACTACTGCCCGCAGTTAAGCCCGAAGTTAAAGAAGCCAATTCCTGATTTGACAATGCATAGCGATCAGCAATCAATTTCAAGTATTCGCCACGTTTAACCGTATAAGATTTTGTTGCAACCTTAGATGTTGTGGCCGCTTTTGTCTCATTATTACGGGTACTTTGCTGTGCCGTACGTGAATTATTTTTAGGCTCAATCAGCGTAAGTCGTTGCCCAACGAATAAACCATCGGTCACAGACAGATTATTATAATCAGCGAGCTGCTTCAGGCTTAAATCAAAACGTGAAGCCAGATTGGTTAAGCTATCACCTGATTGCACTACATAGCTCTCAGGTTTCTCAGCTGCTTTTGGTGCTTCTGCTTGTGGTTTAGCATTGTATAGATACAAACTTGCGCCAACAAATAAAGTTCCGTTTGGATCAATCTGGTTCCACTGGGCGATATCGCGCCAGTTCACGCCATTTTTCTGAGCAATAACCGCTAAGGTATCTCCAGGTTGTACCACATAGGTACTGCGTTTACCCTTCGGCGCGGTCACGACAACATCGGTATCTGTCTTGATATAAGGCTTGCCTTGGTTACGTTTAGCGTCATCACTATTTGCTGTGGCACTATCTTCAACCAGATTTTTTGGATAAGCAAAGCCCTTGCTAACTTCCTGACCTTTCTCATCGGCCACGGACTGGCTGGTTTGAATCGCAGTCAGTTTAATCTTGCCATCAAATGGATCGACAATCTCGGTACCTTTCGGTGCAATTGCCTTAATTTCTGCAACGACCTGATCACGCTCAGCTTGGGTTGCTTGTGGCTCTAAAGCTTGAGCAACAGTTTCCTTTTTGCCTTCTTCCTTGATTGCAGCCGTGATTTTCTCACGCTCTTGCGCAGAAATAGGTGGCTCTGTTTTCACAGGTTTAATATTGGTAGCAGGTGTAATTGCCACTGGAATACGTGGTGCACTTGGAACATCTGCCGCTGCTGCAAATGAAGCCAGCGCATCAGATCCTCTAGGCGTATTCACTTTAGTCTTTGGGATCGTTGGTGTCGTGGTACGCGTTGTATTACTTGCTGTTAAATTCGGCGGTGTCTTGGTCGATGGACTCACCGTTTGCGCTGTATTTGTTGTGGTACGAATGGTGGTTGATGTACTCGACGAATTGTTTGCCATTGGTGGTGGCGTTTTGTTGCTTGCCCAGAAACCACCTGAACTTGATTTTCCAGAACGTAATTTGGCATCAATTGATGGACTTAAATCCGCTGGAATTAAAATTCGCATCGGGCTGAGTGGATCAACCATTTCACCACGATAGCCCGGGTTCAATGCATACAGCTCAGCACGGCTCAAACCAGTAATCGAAGCAATCTGGTTTAACTCAAGTGGTGTCGATAAACTTACTTCACGGAAGTGAGGACGGTTGGCAATCGGCGGTAAACTCACGCCATAAGCACCTGGATTTTTAATAATTTGGGCAACCGCCAAGAAACGCGGCACATAGTTCATGGTTTCTTGTGGAAGTTTTAATGACCAGTAATCAGTTGGTAGACCCGCAGCACGGTTACGGTTAATCGCCTGCTGAATACGACCTGGGCCTGCATTATAGGCAGCAAGCGCAAGTTCCCATGAACCAAACTGGTTATACAAGCTTCCAAAAAACTCATAAGCGGCACGGGTTGACTCTACGACATCACGGCGACCATCATACAGGCTGGTTTGTTGCAAACCATAAATACGTCCCGTACTTGGAATAAACTGCCATAAACCTGCAGCCGCAGCACTACTGGTCGCAGCTGGATCGTAAGAACTTTCAATAATCGGAAGTAAAGCCAGCTCGGTCGGCATACCGCGACGTTCTGCTTCTTTTACTGTGTGATATAAATAACGACTGGCACGGGCGCTCAAACGGTCTAAATAAGGTTGACGTGAAATAAACCAGCTACGTTGCGCTTCAATACGGGAATCCCAATGATTCAAGTCCATCTTGAAACCGACTGTCATGCGTTTCCACACATCACCATGTTTGAGCACCAGTAAACGGTCCCCTTCCACCGCACGCATATCGGTAGCAGAAAGTAAGTCTTCCAGTGAGTCTAAACTGCGTGCATCCAGATAACCCGAACCCGCCTGTTTAGAAGATGATGTTTTTCCTGATTGAGGTGTTGAAGAACAACCCGTGGTAATTCCCAACGCGGCTAGAGCAGAAGTGAGTACAGTGATTTTGAATAATGATGTTGCAGATGTTTGCCACACCAATTTGCCAGATTTATACATAAAAACTTCCAGTCAACTCACGCTAGTTTTACTTTAGATTTGCCATTGTATTAAAGCATGTCACTTAGACAAGGTAATAATTTAACGTGATTTGCATGGAAATGTTACAAGAAATTAAAAAAGATGAGTTTTGTAACGTTCAAAAACAGAATTTGGCTTTACAATACCCCTTGGCGCACGGGGATGCTAAAATTCTCAAATGACCTGAACTCAAGCAAAAATCTGGGTTCTGGTTGATTTGCTTAATTCGTAATTGAAGATTGGCCTTCTTTTTCGGATTCTAAATACTCAAATTTTTCACGCTGTTTATTTTATTGTTCAGGTTCAGATATGTCACAAACAATCACGCTTTACGTTGATGGCGCATGCAAAGGAAACCCAGGTCTCGGTGGTTGGGGTGCGTACGTCATTACCGAACAAGGTGAGCACAAACTTTGTGGCGGCGAACCTCAAACAACCAATAACCGCATGGAACTGCAAGCAGCAATCGAAGGGGTTTCCTTTTGTCCTGTAGATGCCCATCTCATTATCTGGACAGATTCCAACTATGTAAAACAAGGCATCACCGAATGGATTCATGGCTGGAAAAAGAAAAACTGGAAAGATGTTAAAAATCCAGATTTATGGCAAAAACTGGATGCCGTCTGTGCCAACCGAAACATTGAGTGGAACTGGATCAAAGGTCATGCTGGTCATGAAGGTAATGAAATGGCTGACCACCTGGCAAATTTAGGTGCAGAACAAACGGCTCAACAATTAAAAAATACAACACAGGCTAACGCTGATACAAAAAAGCCTGAAGCTGATTGGCTCTTAAATGATCCTTTTGGCTTAGATATGGATGAAGACATGGATGATGTTGAGATGATCGAAGAAACTGAAAATAATGTTGCTGATGAAATCGAGACTACAGAAGAAACGTCTCCAGCACCCGTTGTTTCTAGTCAACATCCGCACATTGTTGTGACTGAAGCAAAATTAAAACTGCAAGGCCCACGTCAGCTCATTCTAGATACAGAGACTACAGGTTTTTACTTTCAGGATGGCGATCGTATTATTGAGGTCGGTGCGATTGAGATGATCAACCGTAAACTTACGGGCAGCTCGATTCATATTTATATCAATCCAGAAAAACCAGTGGGTGACTCTGAAAATGTCCACGGTATTAGCGATGACTTTTTAAAGGACAAACCGAAATACGCCGAGATTGCCGATACTTTATTTGCCTATTTAAAAGGCGCTGAAATTATCGCACATAACGCAACCTTCGATATGAACTTCCTTGATACCGAGTTCAAACGGGTTGGCCTACCGCCACTCTCAGATGTGTGTGAAGTGACCGATACGCTAGCACTTGCCAAGAACAAGCACCCGGGACAGAAGAACTCATTGGATGCGCTGGTTCGCCGTTATGAAATTCCGGCACGAGATCGTACCTTCCACGGTGCATTACTCGATGCCGAGATTCTGGCTGATGTTTATCTTGCCATGACAGGTGGGCAAGTCTCTTTTGATATGGATGCTCTCTCTCAGAGCGAAAAAAATCAGAATAAAACAACACGTCAACGTGTGCAGGTTGATTTACCCATCATCGAACCTTCGGAACATGAATTAAATGAACATGAGACTTGGGTCAAACAATACGAGCAAAAACATGGAGAGCCTTGCCTTTTCGCAAAATAAATTTACTGCTCAATGTAATTTTTTGTATTTCAAGTTTTAAAACTTACGTTATATTAACTATTAAAGATTTAGGCCTTCTCAACAGAAGGCCCATGGATATAACAACTCAGGAAAGGTGTAGGTCATATGTCTTACCAAACCTCGATTCACTTCGACCCAACGGCATTATTAATAATAAAAAATGAGATCGATAACTCGATTAAATTGGTAGAAACAGCAGTCAATACCCTTGCCGAAGAACAAGCCTTACCATTCGGGATTGATGATGCGCTCAACCAGTTTGAACAATGTACGCAAGTACTTGCTCTGATTGATATGCCTCACTTATCACAAATTACTCAATACTCTGCTGAGTTGATGCGCAAAATCATGGCTCAACCTCAACAGGTTCAGACCAGTGATGTGGTTGCTCTAAGCGAAGGCACGACCATGCTGAAACGTTATATTGAGTTTATCTGCTTACGCGAAGTAAAAGTGCCGCAATTCTTGCTAGATACACTGAACCGTTTAGAAAAAGCATTAGGTCGTCCACTAACCAAAGAAGGCCAGACAGTTCAACCCTTACTTGAGTTTATTACGCCAAGTTTTAATTTGCCTCAGGCACCGAATCTGGAACAATCGCAATATATTCATCAGTTATATAAGCTTTGCCTAAACAAACTGATTAAACAATCAGAAACAGCGCTTGACCTGCAAGGCATTAAATTAGTGGGTGTTTATCTTGCTGGTTTAGCGGCAGGCCAACCAAGTCAGCAGTACTGGCAACTGGTCAACGTTGGCTTAGGTCACATTGACGAGCTTTCAATTACCGAAGCACGTTTACGTACTTTGATTCAAATTGAAACCAATATCGGTAAATTTCTGGCACAGCCAACTATTTTCAAGAATAGCATTGCTGATCTGGCAGACATTTTATGCATCTGTATCAGTCAAGAAGATGAAGTTTCTGAACATATTCGTGAACAGTTGAATATTGGTGATGAATTACTCAGCGACACCCAACTTCAAGTTCTGAGCCGTCATTTATATGGCCCTGACTATGAAACAGTGCACACCATTAGCCAGTTAATGACCAATGAGATGGTTCAGATTCGTAATGAAATTGAATATAACCATCAAAATATGTCACCTGAAAAGACACAGGAAATTCAGCAAAAGCTGACTCAACTTTGCAATGTTTTCAAGGTATTGAATCTCAATGAAGCTGCACGAGAATTAACCCAGCAAGCTGAAAAACTGAGTTTACCAAATACCTTAACTGATGCCACTTCGGTACAGCAGCTCATGAACAGTATTCTGGCGTCAATGAACTCTATTGGCATTCTAGAACGTAATTACACTTCGAGCCGTTTACAGTTACGCGTCAATAATATGCAGATCTCGCTGGATCGTTTAGATGAAGCGCATCAGGCATTATTGACTGAAACAAAAACGCTGGTGGAAACCTTAACCCAGACTTTAAGTCTTTACGTGCAAGATCCTAATGTACATAGTCTAGAGGCTTTGCCAGGCTATTTGAAAGAGCTTGCTGGCGCTGCCCTGTTCCTCGGTAGCTCAGCACAACAAAATGCGTTGGTCGGTGCAGCACAATTCGCTCAGCATCGTCTGGCACAAAATCAGGCATTCTCTGCGGAAGAAATTAATTGTGTTTTAAATGTTGTGGCTGGCTTGGATTTACTGGTTGATAACTTGAAGAACAAGCAACCAGTCTTGCAATCTATGTTTGATGTGGCATTATCAAACAGTCAGCAATTACAATCTAAAGCCGCATAATGACTCAACTATCACTTGCTTATATTTTTCAACACCAAAAACTTTTAGTAGACGAAAACTTTCAACTGCCAAAGGTTGAAAAGTTAGCAAGTGACCTCCCCATCCATCAGAATGATCACGTCATCGCACGTGATCTTCTTGAAGATGAAGCCATCCCAGAAGGCTACCAACTCATTCCGATTCGGGAGCTGATTCAAAGCTGGTCAAGCAGTGATTTCTTGCAAGCCAGCCGTGCAGTTCAATTGCTGGAATGGCGACGCAATCACAAATTCTGTAGTCACTGCGGTCATGCAACCGAAGTACATCCTAAAGAATATGCAATGATTTGCCCTGCTTGTGCTTATCATCAATATCCACGTGTTCAACCGTGCATCATTACCATTATCACCAAAGGTAATGATGAAGTCCTGCTGGCCAAGTCAGCGCACAATAAAACCAATATGTATGGACTGATCGCAGGTTTTGTTGAAGTCGGCGAAACCTTGGAAGAAGCCGTACAACGTGAAGCATTTGAAGAAGTCGGACTGAAACTGAAAAATATCCGCTATATGTCGAGCCAGCCTTGGCCATTTCCAAGTAACCTGATGATTGCCTTTCATGCTGAATATGACTCTGGTGAGATCCAGCTTCAGCTTGAAGAAATCAGTGACGCTCAATTTTTTAAATTCGATCAGCTGCCAGAAATTCCTTTTAAAGGCAGTATTGCGCATAACATGATTATGCAAATGATCGACAATAAAAAAGCATCTTAAACGATGCTTTTTTATTCCCATGTATTTTTAGTAATCTATTCTACACACGATGACCTACCCCAAATCCATGATCTTTAGCCCGATATACTAAAATCAGTGCAATGAATGACAAAATCAACGCACTCCACGCAAAAGAATGAATCCCCCATTGATCAAAGAGAAGACCACCCACTATCCCACCTCCCGCAACAGCAATGTTGAATATGGTCACCAACATAGATTGAGCGGCATCCGTCTGTTCTTTCGCAATATCGGCCAGTGCCGTTTGTAACAGTATGGGAGCACCGCCAAATGAAATCCCCCATACAATCACTGCGGCACAAACCATCCAGATGGAATGCATAAAGATGCCCAAACATAAGGCTGAAAAAGCAAATATAATAAGACTCACCAAGGTTAAGTGCCGTAGATATTGATCAATAAAATGCCCAGTGATGAAAATACCGACAATTGCTGCCAGACCAAAAATCAACAGCATGACATCAATATGTTCTCCCAAACCCACTGCGATTAAATATAAAGAAATATAAGTATATAAAATATTATGTGCCAAGACCCAGACAAACAGTATTAATAAAATTAGCCCAACACCTTTCATTTTAAGCGTTTGCCCAAATGCTATTTTTTGCTGTGTAGGATCAACCATAAAACGGGGAATAAACAATCGAACCCAACTCAACAAGATCAATGCCAAAATCGACATCATCCAGAAGACACTACGCCAATCAAACAACGTTCCGAGAAAAGTTCCCAGTGGCACACCAAAACACAATGCTAATGGCTGTCCAATTCCTGCAACAGCTAAAGCACGTCCTTGTAAATGCGGAGCAACCAAATAACGGACATAGCTCACAAATAGCCCCCAAATGACACCTGCTGCCATCCCTGCGCAAAAGCGAACAAACAAAGTAAAAATATAATGTGATGAGATCGCTGCTAGCCCATTGAAAATACATAAGCTGCCTAAAGTGATTAACAATAAGCGACGTCTGTCCCAATGTTTTGTGAGTGCGATAATAGGTATCGCAGCACAGACAGAACCTAAGGCATAAAAGCTAACCAATTGCCCAGCCCACAGCTTAGATATCTGCAAGTCATGACTAATCTGAAGTAATAGACCAACAGGCATGGTCTCCGTCATGATCGTAATAAACCCGATCCATGAGAAAGCCAATAATTTCCAAATAGGAAATTGCTCTGCTGATTTCTGAGTGACTAAAGTTTGTAAGGGTTTATTTACATTGATACTAGGCGGACTATTCATATAGCTCTCGAATAATGGAATAATCATTCCAAAATAGAATAAATAAAAACCCACTGCCGAATAAAAGTCGTGGGTTTCTGGTTAATTAGAAAACGCGAAGTGCAATATCAATAATATTCAATAAACACTGTCGACGCTCATGAGCAGGTGTTCCTTTTGCTAAAACCCTCATCCCTTGTATCGTATTCACAATAAAAAAGGAGAGTGCTTCAGCATCAATTTCTTTTGAGATTTCCCCTTGATGCTGTGCTTTCAGCAATACATTCACAATTGCTTTTTGAAGACGTTGTAAATTCTGGGTGACTTTTTCTGCAATCAACGCATCTTGTCCTGCAAGTTCCAGACTGGCATTGGCAATCAGACATCCACGCTGTAAAGGATCAGCCAACTCATCTTCAGCGATCTTCATCAACAGGCGTTTAATGGCTGCTTTGGCACTCTGTTCTTGTTCTAAACAATGTATATTGGCCGTTGTCACAGCATCATATCGATCCAGTGTCTTTTGATATAAGGTATGTTTATTTTCAAAAGTTCCGTACAAACTACTTCTTGAAAGACCTGTGCCATCTACCAAATCCTGAATGGACGTTCCTGAATATCCTTTTAGCCAGAAAACCTGCATAGCAGCATCGGTCACGACATCTAAATCAAATTCTTTTGGGCGCATTAAAATCAATTACGGAATAATCATTCCATTAAAATAAGCAATATATAAAAAGAAGTCAAATATAAAAAACATGTCTAACTTTTAAGCTGAACCAACTTCCAGAGATTCCATTTAAAGGCAGTATTGCCCATAGCATGATCATGCAAATCATCGACAATAAAAAAGCATCTTAAACGATGCTTTTTTATTGTTTAAGGATCTAAGGCTTCATCCAAGAAATGTAAGATGGTCCGTTTAGTTTTGAAATAATGGCTCATTAAACTTGCCAGTGTCGCCACAATCGTAATGTGCCCTGTTTTTGGAATCACGGCGATATGACTATGATTGCCCTTTTCTCTTAATGCTTTATCTAGATCAAAGCTATTTTCTTTACCAACCAGCTGATCCTGTTCAGCCATCAACAAATAGTGCTTAATCTGGTTCGGCTCAATAAAGTAATAAGGCATGACTTGCTGATACGACACTTTCTGATCAAAGGCATGCTCTGCCAGCGGGTCACCCTTATAATCGAAATGATAAGGGCCAGCCATGCCAACAATTGCACGGATCTTGTCTTTATATTTAAAACTTTGTGAATAAGCTGAATACACCACAGACATTACATTAAAAGCACCCGCTGAGTGGCCCATCAATATGATGTTATCTGTCGAAATATTGAGTTTGTCCTGATTCTGACTCAGGTAATGAATCGCTTGCGCAATATCATCAATAAAGGTGGGAAAGATATGCGCTGGTGCAAGATGATAGTTAATCACCGCAACATCATAGCCTTCTCTGGCAAAGCTTTCTCCAACAAATAAATAATCACGCTTATTGCCATGCTGCCAAGAACCGCCATGCACAAATACAATCAGCGGTCTTTGCTTTTTCGGATTTTTAGTCCGATACAGATCCAGACGCTGTCTTGCTTTGAGCCCATAGGCCAGATGCTCTTCTTTTTCAAAAGTATCTTTAGGCGTTAAATAGTTAATTGAATAACTGGCAAAATCATAAAGGCGAAACTCCTGATATAAAGTTTTCGCCTTGATGACATTTTCTTGTACTTGTTGGATGAGTTGCTTCATAAATTAAGGATTAGTTGGAGTAATGGTCGCAGGGTCCGCCTGATCTGGGTCAATTGCAACAGGTGTCTCAACTAAAGGCTGTGTCGTCGCAGTACCCACCATTGGGGCTGCTGCTGTTGAACTCGCTACAGTACCTGAAGGCTGGTCCACATTGTCAATGAGCGTCACAATTTTAGTCACATTTCCAACTTTTTGTAAGACGTCATCCAAATCTCGTGATTCAGCTGTATTTAAACGTCCCATCACATACAGCACACCATTTTCTGTATGTACTAGTACTTTACTGTCCGATACCACTGGTGCTTTCATTAACAAGCCGCGAGTATTTGCAGTCACCGTCGCATCTTGCATGATGGTGTTGTAGCCAACTTTGTCGCCTACTGTAATATAGTTGTGTACTGCTTTAACATCCGTCATTGAGCGTAAGTTGTCTTCAGCCAGCTGTTTCAAATATGGATCAGGCACTTGTCCCGTCAATAAAACATTGCTGTGAAAACTTTCAATGTTGATACGTGACTGTTTAAAACGGTGGTCTAATTTATACAAATTGATATTTGCAGTACGCTTGATTGAAGAATCAATAAAAATCTGCCCTAGACTACGTTCACCACTATTTGTTCCAACTGGCGACGTTCCCGTACCACCAGAAATAAAACTCGCACATCCCGATAAACTTGCAGCGCAAAGCAACGTAATCGTTAAACGTTTTAACACTTGGCAAGACTCCCTAACTACAAACAAATTTGTTCAATTTCAATATTTAGCTTTAGACCGTACATTCACCCATCTAAAGTAAATGCATGTTCAATCCATTGCTGATCATACTGCAATTTTGAAAAATCTGGTTGTACTGTTTTTGCAATTTTCTGTGGAAAATCAAAACAAATCACATCAAAACGGCAATCAAAGTCATAATATTTAGGATATTTCTGTAAAAATAGCTGTGCAGTTTTAATAATTTTTCGCTGTTGAGTTGGGGAAATGACCTCACATGCTTCGGCATAACTTCCAGCCGATCTGGCTTTAACTTCAACAAAGACCAGCTCCTGCTGACGCTGGACAATAAGATCAATTTCGCCATAACGTGAATGATAATTTTGCGTTACGCATTCATAATCATGTGATTGTAAAAAGGCAAGCGCTGTCTGTTCAGCCCATTGCCCTAAATCCTGAAATGTCTGTTGCATAGATCGGTCAACTTATTTCAACACCTGAATGCCATTTTTCTGCTGTTGATAACAATATGGTTGTCGGTAAATTTTACCGTCCTTCACCTCAATTGCCCCAGTACGACCTTCAAAATTAAACTTGCGGTCAGGACTGCTGAGAAATTGCTGACTGATGGTCCAGGCATCTCCACCGAAAGCCAATAAACGCTGGAAAGCCATATTTTCAGGTTGCTCTTTATAAGCTTTGACAACATCAGCCCAGTGCCCATTATATAAAGCAGGCGTATCACAGAAGCTTAATCCTGTAGGAATCGGTTTATCCTGCTCAATACTCAGCGCTGTCGCATAAATATTCTTTTCTGGCAGTGTTCCTAATTGTTCTAGCCATTGATGATCACCGAGCAATAACAGCCCTTCTCGACGTGACAGTTTTTTAGGGACTTCATTGACCACATGAATATCTGAACCAAACTCAGACATCAATGCCATCATAAATAGCTCTGTTGCCGACTCTGTGCCCGCCTGACGCACCACCAGCAGCTTTTTAATTTTGTCTTTTTTCAACAATTGATTCAGTGCCACTGCATCATGCTGCTTGGCCAGACTGAACTGCCAGACATTGGTGGTTTGGGAGTTCATATCATTCAATGCCAATACAGGAATCGCTGGATTACGCTGCATCACATTTTCAATATCAGGTCGAGCCAATGGACCAACAATCAAACGAGTTTTGTTATTGACCCGCTTTTTGAAAATCGTATCGATGTTATTTTTTGCAGAATCTACAAAAATGATTTTTTCTTTGCTACCAGATGCTGTATAAGCACTCAAGAAACCGCGTTTGATGCTCTGACCAGCTCGCGCCATCGCACCAGATTCAGGTAGAATCACCAGTACGTCCGCATAAACTGGACTCACAATTGCTGCCAAACTGAGTAGCAGCCAATATTTTTTGTAATACATTAGGGAGTTACCTTTTATGAGTGCTCAATTATTTGTTGTAGCAACCCCGATTGGGCACTTAGATGACATGACCTTTCGTGCAATTGATATATTAAAATCCGTTTCGGTGGTTGCCGCAGAAGACACTCGTCAATCTGCTCAATTATTCAAACACTATAATATCTCAACTCCGCTAACAGCGTGTCATGATCACAACGAAAGTAACAAAATTGATCAACTTCTCCAAAAAATGCTAAATGGTGAGAGTGTTGCCTTAATTAGTGATGCTGGAACGCCTCTGATTAGCGATCCCGGTTTTAAACTGGTTCGTGCTGCACAAGAACACGGCATTCGTGTGATTCCTGTGCCTGGTGCCTGTGCTGCAATTGCTGCATTAAGTGCGGTGGGTTTACCAAGTGACCGTTTTAGCTTTGAAGGCTTCTTGCCATCCAAGGCGTCTCAACGAATTGGCCAGCTTGAAAAGCTCAAAGATGAAACCCAGACCCTGATTTTCTATGAAGCACCCCACCGTATTCTGGCGTGTATTCAAGATATGGTTCAGGTCTTTGGTGAAGATCGTCCTGTTGGTTTTGCACGTGAAATTACCAAAACATTTGAAACCATCAAGAAAATGACCTTAAAAGAACTGGTCACTTTTATTGAAAATGACCACAACCAGGAAAAAGGTGAAATCGTGGTGGTGGTCGGCGGTGCATCCGCAGAAAAAGACATGGAACAGGATAAACTGGATGAGTTGTTAAAACGCTTATTACAGGATTTATCAGTCAAAGCGGCGTCGCAACTGGCTGCGGATTTGACTGGCATTAAAAAGAAAGTGGCTTATCAGCGTGCTTTGGAACTCACCCAAAATAATGAATAAAACATAAGGGGAGATTATAAAAATCTCCCCTTATGTTTTAAATATGCAACAAGAACAATATATTTTAAGCCTTAGTCATGATATTCGCTTGATCCATTTTTCTTTCCGCTCTCGCCTGTTTAATCACGCTCAGCCCCGAAGACACACCAAGATAAGCAATCACAAAAGCGACCAGTAAATCGGGAAACATGGTTCCTGTTCCAAAAACGCCGACAGCTGCAATAATAATCGCGATATTGGCAATCGCATCATTACGGCTGCACAACCACACTGAACGCATATTGGCATCACCATCACGGAATGCATAAAGCAGGAGTGCAGAAACCACATTCACCGCCAGTGCAAGTACACCAATCGCCCCCATGAGCATTGGTTCAGGTGTAACACCCAGCCACCATGACCAAAACACTTTAACGATCACAAAAATACCAAATGCCGCCATGGTAATACCTTTGACTAAAGCTGCGGTCGCGCGCCAATACAAGCTCATAGATAGCACTGCCAATGAGATGGCATAGTTAGCCGCATCACCTGCAAAATCTAACGCATCGGCCCATAACGATACAGAGCGTGCATGTGAACCACCAATAATTTCCACAAAGAACATCAGCGCATTTAGAACGAGCGCGATCCACAAAGCTCTACGAAACTTCGGACTAATCTTTTGTGTTGGTGAACATGTTGTGTTGCATCCACATCCTGCCATGACTTTTCTCACTTAATCTTTTATAGTGATTTAAAACCCTAGAGTAACTCCAGAGTCAAGCATGATAAATTTTACAATTGGGCAATTGGCAAAAAAGTCTGGCGTATCTGTGGATACGATTCGTTATTATGAAAAAATTGGGCTGCTTGAGAAAGCTAAACGCACGGCGGGCAATTATCGACATTATTCTGAACAGATGCTGTCAGAACTCCTGTTTCTAAAACATTGCCGTGAACTGGGCATTACCTTACAGGATATTCAAAAGCTCAAAGATATGTCAGAGAACCCGAACCAAACCTGCATGGAGGTCGACCATCTGATTGATCAATATCTTGCCGAGGTTTCCCAGAAGATTCGAAACCTAGAACATCTCAAGCAGGATCTAACGCATTTAAAACAACAATGTTCTCAACACCGTACCATTGAACAATGTGGAATTTTAAAAGAACTACATCAACCACTCGAATGTGAACATGAATCACATCAACACAAAAAAGCACCACAATCGTGATGCTTTTTTGATGTCTTTATTCGACTTAATCTTGATGTTCATCTGGCGGAACTTCGGTAATGCGTCCACCACGTGCAAGAAACGCAGCCACTTCATCTTCTAAAGCCTGACGTTGTTTCTGCTTTGCAGTCACCGTTAACGTTTCTGCTTCGGCAAGATCGGCATCATTGGCACTCGACTCTTCGCTATCTGCACCAGTTTCTGCGGCTTTCGCCTCTTCGTCGTCTACAGCAGAATCTTCTGTGTTTTCGTCGTAATCATTCATTTCCGTCATATTAATCTCCCCACAATGACTAAATTTCTCATCATCGCTATTTGGTCATCAGAACTTGGTGAAATTTAGCAAGCTCTCGTCAATTCGCAAAGTACAATCTTGATTAAATCGTATTTTTTACGACCAAATTCACTCTGATTTATAAATGATTGTTTAAAAAATATCTACTATTTTTTAGCACGCATATTGTGTGTGTTTCAACGCACCTAATCCGTTCGCCTGCTGCATAAAACGATCTTTGAACCAGTCGAACTGTTCCACCTGTTTAAGACCAAAATTTCGCGCCCAAACAAACGGGAATAGCTCTGAACTTTCCAGCCAGCCAATCGCAGACATGCTATGCATCATCGCATCATTCTGGCCTTTACGCTGGTGCTCGTAACGCAGCAAGGTTTGCTCATTGGCCCATGCACCACGTTTTAAATCATGTAGTAAGACATCACAAAGTACGGCGGCATCCAGACAACCGATATTCACGCCTTGTCCTGCTAGAGGATGGATCACATGTGCTGCATCACCAATCAACGCCAGCCCCGATTTAATATAACGTTGCGCTGCGCGTGCTTTCAGTGGGAATTGTGCTCTGGAACGCACTTCAACCACCTCACCCAGCATCTGTAAACTTTCCTGCGTCAGCAATTGCATAAATTCCTGATCAGTAAGCGCTGAATATTCATCGGCATAATCATCGGGCAATGTCCAGACAATCGACTGCCAGTAACCATTTTCCTGCGCATCCAGACTGGCCATCGGTAAATAAGCCAATGGGCCTGTCGGCAAGAAAATCTGGCGAGCAACATATTGATTCGATTGTGTGGTTTTAATCGCACAACTGATGGCAGCCTGTTTGTAATCCAAGACATCTAAATCGATATAGGCTTGATCACGGACAAAAGAATTCGCACCATCTGCACCAATGAGCAACTTCGTTTTTAATGTTGTACCATCCGCCAGTTGAATCGACCAGCCTTGTGGAATCTGTTCAATCCGAATCACCTTGACTTGAGTACGGTAATCTTTAAGTTGCTGCAACATTTTCTGTTGAATGGCAACATTCAAGACACTCGGTTCGACCATTGAACCTAAGGCTTGATCTGACTGGGGTGGCTGCTCAGAAGCATGTCCAAAATTGATTTCGCCATAGCCATTTTTATTCCAGACCTGCATGCCTGAATAAGGCATTTGGCGCGCTAAATCATTCCAGACATCAACCGTTTTGAGTAAGTGAATCGTCGCCTGACTGAGTGCCAATACACGAGGATTCATGACTGCCAGTGTTTTGTCTTGATCAAGTACAGGCGCAGCATCCAGCACTGTAGCTTGTACCCCACCTTGGGCCAACAATAAAGCGGTTAAACCACCAACCAGACCACCACCAACAATGACAACATCTAACATTTCACTCATGCTTTTAGTCCCATCGCATAATTGGCAACCAGAGGCTTAACGCCCGGAATCACATCAAATGCAATCAGTCCCGTATTGCGTAATAATTTAAGAATTGGATTCTGATTACTAAAACCACGCACCACCGAATCACAGAACTTGATCACACGTTGCTGATCCTTTAAACGGGATTGCTCATAGGCCAATAAATTTTCAGGCGCACCAATATCATCTGACTTCGCCAATTGTTCCATCAGGAAACGAACCAGCACATCCGCATCACGCAAGCACAGGTTAAAACCTTGTCCTGCAACAGGATGAATCGTATGTGCTGCATTACCCATGAGCACCACACGCCCAACGGCCTGCTTATGCGCCAACACTTGTGCCAATGGATAGCTAAAACGCTTACCCGTTTTTTCAAATTTTCCAGCACGATCACCATAAGTTTCCTGTAAAGCATCAAGGAAGTGCTGGTCGTTTTCTTCACCTAACCATTCTGCTTCAGTGCCCTTCTTCACAGGCCATACCACCGAGCGACGATATTCACCTGGTAAAGGTAAAAGTGCCAATGGCCCTAATGCGCTAAAACGCTCAAAACCAACGTGCTGGTGCGGTTTAGATGTTTGTACGGTAGTCACAATCGCCACTTGGTCATAATCATGCTCATCCACACCTACGCCAATCGCTTGTCGGCAGAAAGAATTACGACCATCGGCAGCAATCACCAACTTGGATTTTAAAGAATGGATATATTCACCATTACGCATCGCTTCGATGTGTACCTCACCCTCATTTTGCGTGAGTGAAGTCACTTGTACGCCATCAATCAACTCAATCAACGGCTGCTGACGAACCTGTGTCAGCAATACACGGCCTAACCATGCGTTCTCAATGACCTGCCCAAAGCTTTCTACTTTTTCTTGTTCAGCGACGAGGCGAGCCTTACCGAAACTCCCCTGCTCAGTAATATGCACTTGCAGAATTGGAGTCGCATATTGCTGTAATGCATCCCACAGACCTAACTTTTGATAAATCTGTACACTACGACGTGACAATGCGGTATTACGCGCATCAAAACTGGAATGATAAGGGGCAACATTTTCGTCATCGTAATTCGGATATTTCACAGCTTCTAATAGCTTTACTGCGATATTAGATTTTGCCAACATTAAAGCAAGGCTGAGTCCAACCATACCTCCACCGACAATGATGACTTGTTGCTGCATAATATTATTCCTTATCAGTTTTTCATGACTTGATGTTTCGGGACCTATCTTACTCTAACTCAAATCAGGAAGGGAATTTGTACTTTGTTTGGTCTATGTTTTTAAAATAGATTTTAGACATCAAAGATTGAAATTAAGATGAGAGACTACCTCACGTTTATATGTTTAAAATTATAGAATCCACTAGCTTTAAAGGTAGCTAAATCTTTTATCATCACTATTTTATTACTCAATCATAGTAAGCAAATGGGCTATATAAAACACAACTAGATTTCATCGCTAATTCAAATTCAATACAATTTGGAAACCAGTCGAGATGATCTGGCCAAGTAGTATGGATATACTCACCCCAAGAGGAAACTTCTATTTCATTAATGGGTTGAAGTATTTCTTCAGGATAAAGCCCATCACTATTAAGTTTTTTTAGAGCTAGTTTTATTGCATTTATATAATTATCAGAAGCAACATAACAGCTTACATATGCCCCTCCAATATCTAAAGACATAATCGAAATATCCATTCTTTTAACATGAAAAGGAATTATGTAGACTTTAATCACGGACATTAATCTCGCCCCATCTTTATTATGATGAGGCATTAAAAGATTTAAATAAGTTACAAGAAATAGCTAGATGAAGATTTAAAGACTAGCCATCAAGCTTTCAATCTCTTCAACAGTTTTCACGACATTCTTGGTGAGAACCAATGGGCCATTTTCAGTCACAACAATATCGTCCTCGATACGAATCCCGATACCACGCCATTTTGCATCGACCGTTTCATCATCAGGTGCCACATATAAACCTGGCTCAACGGTGACCACCATACCAGCTTCATAAACACGCCAGTCTTCGCCATTTTTATAGGTACCGACATCATGCACATCCATACCAAGCCAATGCCCTGTACCATGCATAAAGAATTGACGGAATGCTTCGCTTTCAACCAGCTCATCCACATTACCACTCATTAAACCAAGATCAACCAGACCTTGAGTTAAAATCTTCACAGCCACTTCATGCGGATATTTATAAGGATTGCCGATACGAGTTGCATCAATCGCAGCCAACTGAGCATCAAGAACCACGTTATATAACGCTTTTTGTTCAGGGCTGAATTTACCATTTACAGGGAATGTACGGGTAATGTCCGATGCATAGAACTCATATTCACATGCCGCATCAATCAGCACTAAATCACCATCTTTTAACGGCTGGTTATTTTCAACATAGTGCAAGATACAGGCATTTTCACCGCCGCCAACAATACTGTTATACGCTGGCACGCAGCCATTTTTACCAAAGATATAATTAAGTTCCGCTTCAAGCGCGTATTCCATCATCTCAGGTTTAACCATTTGCATGGCACGGGTATGCGCTTCAGCACTGATATTCGATGCAATCTGCATCAGCTCAATTTCTTGTGCCGATTTTTTCAAACGCATTTCATCAACAATACGATCAAGCTGAACAACTTCTGCTGGCGCAGTACCCCCACGATGTGCATCCGTCTTCTGAATCCACTGGCTGACACGCGCATCAAACTCAGCATTCTGCCCAATACGATAGTAAAGACGTTGTTTATTCAATAATTTGTCGATGATTTCTTCATCAAGTAGATCAATTGCATAAGCTTCATCTGCATCATAAATTTCAATCGCACCATCAATACCGGCACGATAGCCATTCCAGATTTCCATTTCACGATTACGTTCGCGGCAGAATAAGCTATAGCTATATTCCTCACCTTCTTCAAAGGTTTCGATCACGGCAACCGCTTCTGGCTCTGCAAATCCAGTCAGATAATAAAAACTACTGTCTGCACGATATTTATAATCCGCATCGCGGTTACGATACATTTCTGCCCGCGTTGCAATAATTGCAATGCTATTGCTGCCTATCTGTTGAGCGAGAAGATCACGACGTAGTTTAAAATCGGCCTGACTTAATTTCATATTGTCCTTCTAATGAAGATGAATAATTGTAAGTATCTTTATTTATAAAAGTTTAAGGCACCGCCCGAGTTAACTCGGACGATGTGGGGTAAACATTTCTACCACGGTTTGCGGATCGGAAGGGTTGTCTGAATTTCTGCTTTTAGCATGAAAATTTTGTAACAAAGAACTTTCAGCAACAGGGATTTTGGTACGGCCAATCGACAGGCTCAACGGAATCAAGCGTACAAATTCATACAATTCCTGATAACTTTCTTCGCCTTCTTCATCATTGTCCGAGTCTTCAAACTCAACCGCTGCAACATCTTGTAAATGTTCAATCAGCTCTTGCTCCTCGCCACGAATATGACCTGAAGCCAAACCAAAACCAAGTACAACCCCTGCACACCAGTCAGCCAATGCCTGAACACGATCAACCAGCAAATGATTGTCATCTGGGAGCATTGGTAAATAGTCTAATTCATCATCAGATAAAGCATGCGCCACATCTTCTGCTTCATCTGTCAAACTTTCCAGTGCTTCTGGCTGTAAAGCAGGTACATTAAGGGTGTTTAAGATTTGTGACCATTCATCTGCGGTTGGCGCTTGTGTCACACAAACTATACCAGTGAGTAAACCATGTAACTCACTTGGACTTGAAATTTCTTCAATACCATCAAAATGGGCATTCCATTCCGTCCAACCTGAAATATCGTCTTGCATTCGTTTATCCAATCTCTATACTGCTGTATATATTACCTTTGATTGCAACTCTGTGCGACCTTCGTTATGTTAGAACAATTACAGCGTCTACAAGCGCATATTGGTGTTTTAAAAACACGCCTACATCACTTTGAGCGAGAAAATACATCGCTCACTGAAGCTAAACAATTAGCTGAAACTGACCATCATGCACAAGTTGTGCAGAAAAATAGCATCATCACGCAAAAGCAGGAAGAAGTTGATAACTTAACTGAACAACTGACTCAGTTACAAGATCAATTTAAACAACTGAATCAAGATGCAACAACTTTAGCGGAACGTTATAGCCGTCTAGAGAAAAGCACCACTGATTTAAAAAACCGCTTTCAGGAAATCTTGGCTGAGCGTAATGACTTGCGTGTGAACAAAGAAAAATTACAAGCACAGCAGCGTCATAGCCAACAAGAAATTCAGGATTTACAACAGGATCGTGATCGTTTGTTGCAAAAAAATGAACTTGCAAAATCTAAAGTGGAAGCCATTATCCAGCGTCTTTCTATTTTAGGTACGGCCCAAGATCAACATGCACAAGAAATTCAGCAACTCGCCCATCCAAATGCTGAAACACACGAGGAGACCTGATCATGAGTGAATCAATCGTTGTCGAACTTCGCTTAATTGAACAGACTTTTCGTTTAAACACGACTGAAGATAAACGTGAAGAGCTAGAACGCGCCGCTGAATTATTAAATCAGAAGTTTCATGATATGCGTCGTAATGCACCGCGTGTAGAACACAACAAACTTGTGATTATGGTAGCGCTACAAATGGCACAGGAAGTGTTTAGCCTGAATAAGTCTTTACAGGAATATGCACACTGCGAACATCTACTCCAAACCATTTTGGAAGATGTCGAACAAATTGTTGAGTAAAATTGCACAAAGCCCCATCAATTAGTAAGTATCTTTACAGATAACTGCCTTGCAAGGATTGTCATCGTGTAAAGATCAGTTATACTAAAACTGTCTCTAGGGTGTTCGCCAGTACGTCTATTCCCCTGCCGATACTTAAATTTATGGATGTGTTCTGTGTATTTTGAGTGTATGCCTGCCTCGAGTAGGAAACCCGTTAAGTACGCGTCACCTCCACCTTGAACTCATCGGGTTCAGGGTAACGACCATGCAGCGGCACCTCTGGAGCATTATTTTAAGTATTCAATGACTTATGTTCATATAAAAACGATAATCTGGATTAAACCCCAACTCTCTTTTGGCTTTTTCATTCAAATATAATTGTTCATCTTCAACAATTTGATAAATCCCCTCGCCCTTTTCAATCGCTAAATAAGCAGCATATGCAGCGGCATCGACGTGGACTTTACATAGCTGAGCAGCACTACATCCTGTCGCACTCCCATACAGTTTTGCATATCTCAGAATCACACTGTTCAATCCATAGCCAAGAACCTGTTCCTCCAATGCGTAAATACTCTCAGCATTCAACTTCAATACAGGATTGACTGAATCTAGGTCTAATTCTGTTTGTTCATCATAGTAAGGCTGATCTGGCACATAAGCAAAAGCGATGCTTTGGGCAATTAACTTACAGGACTTGTTTGTTAAAGCCTGAATAAGATTGTAAGTTCCCACTTTTCTAATTTTTGCATTTCTAATGCGCGCTTGTTCCATTAAATCTAGCTGTAAACCATAAGGTAAATCTGTGAGTTGATGAATCACCACATCTGGCGCAACTTCACTTATTATTTCTTTAATCCTTTCCGCATCAAAAATATCTGCAATCCTCGGATGAACACCGATTGCTTGAAGAAACTTTGCCTTGTCAGCTGAGCGAGTCAAACCATAAACATTAAAGCCCTTTTGCTTGAGAATAAGACAAAGTTTATAGCCGATTGCACCTGTTGCCCCAGCAACAAAGACAATTGGTCGATCAGAATAATTATTTTTCATTTAAAAAGTTGCTTAATCGATGAGCTGATAAAATAATGCCGATATTTTCGACACTATTCTATACGCGCATCACTTTAATTAAGCTTAATCACTCATCTTTCAAAGCACATTCATAATTGCTCGGCTCTTGTGAACAACGCACTTGCTTCAACAACTTCATCATATCCTTGTCGTAAAAGCCTTCTTTGGTCATTTGAATCCGCGCTTCACGCATCAAGCGTACATAGCCAGGCTTATCACTTTCATTCAGTTTTAACCAAAACTTGTCAGGGATATTAGCCTCAATTTTATCGACAAATTCAAAGGCTGGATTCAGCTGTTTGGAAATCACTTCACGTGCAATAGAGCCCATCCCTGCTGGAAATTTATTACGATGCATAATCAGGGTGCCTGTGACCTGTATCACAGGGAATTTAATGATGCCCCCAACGGCTTTACCTGATTTATCAGTCATGCCTTTTTGTAGTTCCAATGGCTCAAATAAAATCGCTGGCCCAGCCATAATATCGACTTCTTTATTATTAAACTTTCCACCTACCGTCACCAGATCCACCGATACAGGTTGTGCTCCGACATTCTGCACCAGTTTCTTTTGCGTTTCATCGAACTGGAATACCGCTACTTTCTTACCAGCAGCTTTTGCCAAAGTATTAATATTACGATCAGTCACCATGATATAAGCCGCACCCAACGGCACGATACCAACAACCTCATAATCTTTATTCACCATCTTTTCATCGAATTTTGGATTAGCCAAAACCTGAATCACAGAACTGAGCTGCTTATAGGTTTGTAATGCACCAATCGCATCGATACTACCTACAAATTTATTAAACTGTTTGGCACGGAGGTTACTGATTCCTGCCCCATCACAGCGCTTGCTACGGAAATCTTCCGTAAGCACCGCTTCGTTGGTATAGACCTTCAGATTAACCAGAGTCGAGGCTTCTTTTTTTAATTTGGGATAATCAAAATCCAGCTTGAATTGCAAATGCGAAGGTCGGGTCACATTCATATTGACACCAAACTGCTTCGCGACACGAACCATACGAGGGATTTCAGTGATATAACTAGTGGCCTGTTCAAAAGCCTCGCTATGTTCACCATTGGGTGAAAACACACATAAAGTGACTTGCTTGGGAATCTGCTGCCATGTTTTTGGATCATTCAACAGTTGTTTAATCTTATTCTGCGAATGTGTCGACAGTCTTAAATCCAGCTTTCCTTCTGGCGCTGCATAAGTGGTATTCATCAGCAATATCGAGCTTGCCAGAACGCAGTGAGTCAAAAAGGATTTTGTGAATTTGATAAATTTATTATTGTGCATAGACCGATCCATTTTTAGCTATTTCCCAACAGTTTTATTCAAGTTAAGGAGAAAAGATAAAAATAGAATTGACTGTATTTGGTCGGTGCGTGTCAATTGAGTCAAAATAAACAAGCCACCCCATTTTAGCCATAAAAGATGCTGAGCTGCTAAAGGATGTGGTGTTAGAAAAGGCGTAATACGTTTATCGGATATTTTTATTGGAAGGCCGAATTAACTGAAATATGCCGAATAAGCTGCTTTCTATGACATGGAAACGAGCAGCTTATCCAAGGTATTTCAGATTAAATAAATGACCAAACCACATTTTCATCCTGAGGTTTCAATAAAAAGCTGGTCTGAGCATCATCTTCTACCACGATATGCTGGTTAGAAATCATTTTGACCTTGAGAAGCGTATCATTCTCATAGACTAAATCACGTTTACCTTCTTTTTTTAAGACAAGCATTTGATCCAGAACAATTAGATTTTTTGATTCAAACATCGTTTTCTCTCTAAAAAGTCATCGCAATGTGAAGTATTTTCTAAAGTCGCTAAACTTCTATCCCCGCAAATGGTCAATTTAAGCAGACCATTTCTGCTAAAAAATACTTATTTAATGGTTGAGATACATATAATTGACATCTAAAGCTGTTATCTCACGCGCTGCATTCTAGATCATTTATTAAGCAAAATTACACATTTTGTCTAACAGTTCACAAAAAATTAGATTTTCGTAAAAATTCATACGAAATATTTTTTTACTTCATGCATCGGTTTAACTGCATTTTAGATTTCTCATTTCATAAAGACATAAAAAATGGCCACTTTAAAGCAGCCATTTTTTAAGATGAACTGGTTTACCAGCTTACGTTAACGCGTCGGTTTGGTGCCAAACAACCAACAAGTTTAGAGTTGGCTTTATTACCCGCACATTGCTGATATAAATCAGTCTGGCTATTTGCCTGAATCTGAATACGGTTTGCATCAACACCTTCATTTACCAGCAACTTCGCGACTGTATTGGCACGTTGTGCTGATAATTGATGGTTATAAGCAAATTTACCTAATGGATCCGCAAAGCCAGCGACAAGGATTGGGCCTGTTGCATTGCTTTGTTTAATACGTTGTGCAATTGCTGATACTGAAGCCGAACCTTGTTCAATTGCATTGGCATTGAAACGGTCAAAGGCAAAGAATACGCTGCCAGAACGTGCAGTATTTACGTTTGCATCGTTAGGCACCTGATTATTTGCACCCCAAGCCATTAAGCCTTCACATGCTTCGCCCTTCCATGACAATCGTTCTGACAAATATTTTTTGTCAAAATCGATGCGAAGTTGGCAACGTAAATAGTCTTGGCTATTCGGCTGGCGAATATCTAAAACGTAGTTCCAGGTCTTAACAAAGAATACGCCTTCGCTAAATTGAGGATTTCCCAATAAATGACGAATCTGGTCTTTGGTTAAACCTGTATCTAAACGGGCAACATCGTCATATTCATAACGTTTTACCTGTTTTAAATAACTCTTTTCAACCGCAGGAAACTTGATTTCTTCTTGCTGAACTGGAGTTGTATCTTCATCTGCATAAGTCGCTACTGAGAAACCAGCAAGAGCTGCTACTGCTAAGCATTGAATCGTTTTTTTCATTTCATTACTCTCTTCATTTGTTGAGTAAGGAGAGCATGCGCTCTCCCCGCCAGTTTCTTAGTTGATTACACCGCTGATACCGATACGTACGCTTGGATCACCTTGAGATGCTGCTGCAACACCACCGGTAATTGACCAGCGACCATTATCAGAAGTTTTACGCAAAGTTACGCCGACCGCGTTTTCACCACCATGGTAAGCAGCACCCGCAGCATAGGTATATTTACCTGCAACAAATGGAGCCGCTTCTAATGCCATCGCAGCTGCAACACCAGCATTGGCTTTTTTCTCTACGCTATCAATACGTTGGTTGGTATCGTAGAACGCTTGTTGTAACTGATCACCAAGATTAGTAATACGGTTACCCAATTCCTGATTTGACTGGTTCAATGTACCAATCGCATCATGAATCGTGTCTTTGCCTGTACCACCAATATTATTGGTTTTGATCGTACCGTCTGGATTGACTGTCGTGTTACCGCCAATGCTGTTCTTGATGCTGTCAGAAATATTATGGATCTGACCACCATTCACTGCATCTTTAGAACCTTTTGCAATCGTTCCATCTGCGACACCTTTAACAACGCGGTCACCATCTTTACCAGCCATATTGACGCTCTTACCACCAGTATCTTTACCAACAGTAATTTCGCCATTTGACTCCTGTT
Organism: Acinetobacter vivianii; assembly: GCF_014635885.1. Taxonomy (GTDB): domain Bacteria; phylum Pseudomonadota; class Gammaproteobacteria; order Pseudomonadales; family Moraxellaceae; genus Acinetobacter; species Acinetobacter vivianii. Next base: position 2,408 of record NZ_BMDR01000004.1, on the reverse strand, counting down.
GCTGAACAAGACCAGACTTACCATTGTTAATGTTGTTGATATTGTTCTGGATGTTCTGAATATCATTTGTGTTCTTGTCAACATTCTGTTTGACATCCCACAACTGACCACCATTCACCGCATCTTTAGAATCTTTCTCAACCTTACCATCAGCAACATTCTTCAAGTTAGTGCCCTTATCACCACCACCTAAAGTCACTGAGTTCTTATCAACATTGCCATCTTTGTCTTTGTCATATTGAACCGCGTTATCTGAAAGATTACCGATGTCTTTACCGATCTGATCTTTCAATTTATTCAACTGGTCAACATTGACTGCATCTTTACCATTCACGCCATCAGCAACGTTAGTAATTGTTTTATTACCCGCGTTGATGCCATCTTTAGTAATGCTTGGGCCGTTTTTAATGACCAAGCCGTTGTTGTTCAATACAGTATCGCCAGTGGTAATGCTGTCGAACTTCGCATCTTTCAACAATTCAATCTTGATGCCATCTTCTGTGGTACGTGTGATCACGTTCTCACCGCTGGTCTTGTCTTCTGCTGTTTCTGCATCCGCACCACCGATGATGTTTAACTTGTCACCCAACTTACGGTGTACATCTTTACCTGCGTTACCAGCAAAGTTCAGACCTTTATTGGTCAGGTCATTTACACCATTAGTGACTTTGTCATCAACTGACTTGATCGCATCATTGATGTTGTTCTTGCCTGTACCACCAATGTTGTTGGTTGTAATGCTACCGTCTGGATTAACAGTCGTATTACCACCGATGCTGTTCTTGATGCTGTCAGAGATATTCTTCACCTGACCGCCATTCACTGCATCTTTAGATCCATTGGCAATTGAACCATCAGCAACGTTAGTAATGACTTTATTACCCGCATTGATGCCATCTTTAGTGATGCTTGGGCCATCTTTAATGGTTAAGCCATTGTTGTTTAATACGCTATCGCCAGTCGTAACGCTGTCTAAAGTTAAGTCTTTCTTAGTCGAAACTTTGTAGTTTGTACTACCATCTTTATTGGTGGTTTCTTTAACTACAATGTTATCGCCTTCAGTAACTGTCGTCTTCGCTTTAGTTGCAGCGTCTTTTACATGGCTAATCGCATCATTAACATTATCTTTACCAGTACCACCAATATTAGTGATTGCTCCACCATTATTGATCGAATTGTCACCTGTGATAACTTTATGAAGTTGGTCAAGATTGACTGCATCTTTACCATTTACAGCATCAGCAACGTTGGTAATCGTTTTATTACCTGCATTGATGCCATCTTTAATGATGCTTGGGCCATCTTTAATGACCAAGCCATTGTTATTTAATACACTGTCACCAGTGGTGATGCTGTCGAACTTCGCATCTTTCAACAATTCAATCTTGATGCCATCTTCTGTGGTACGTGTGATCACGTTCTCACCGCTGGTCTTGTCTTCTGCTGTTGCAGCATCCGCTCCACCGATGATGTTTAACTTGTCACCTAACTTACGGTGTACATCTTTACCTGCATTACCAGCAAAATTTAGACCTTTATTAGTCAGGTCATTCACACCATTAGTCACTTTGTCATCAACTGACTTGATCGCATCATTGATATTGTTTTTGCCTGTACCACCAATGTTGTTGGTTGTAATGCTACCGTCTGGATTAACCGTTGTATTACCACCGATGCTGTTCTTGATGCTGTCAGAGATATTCTTCACCTGACCGCCATTCACTGCATCTTTAGATCCATTGGCAATTGAACCATCAGCAACGTTAGTAATGACTTTATTACCCGCATTGATGCCATCTTTAGTGATGCTTGGGCCATCTTTGATGGTTAAGCCATTGTTGTTTAATACGCTGTCGCCAGTCGTGATGCTGTCGAACTTCGCATCTTTCAACAATTCAATCTTGATACCATCTTCTGTGGTACGTGTGATCACGTTCTCACCGCTGGTCTTGTCTTCCGCTGTTGCAGCATCAGCTCCACCGACGATGTTTAACTTGTCACCCAACTTACGATGAACATCTGCACCTGTATTACCAGCAAAGTTTAAGCCTTTGTTTTCCAACTCGGTCTTGGTGTTGTTGATCGTGTTGTTTAACTCAGTCTTGGTATCAGTAATCTGATTGGTTAACTGATCTTTAGTATTGGTGATCTGGTTACCCAAGTCTTTCTTCGCGTCGTCTAACTTGTTGTTGGTATCTGTGATCTTGCCGTCTAAACCATCTTTAACATTGGTTAACTGGTCAACATTGACTGCATCTTTACCATTTACGCCATCAGCAACGTTGGTAATTGTTTTATTACCCGCATTGATGCCATCTTTAGTGATGCTTGGGCCATCTTTAATGGTTAAGCCGTTGTTGTTTAATACGCTGTCGCCAGTGGTAATGCTGTCGAACTTCGCATCTTTC